>JAFGBR010000054.1 GCA_016933045.1 Marinilabiliaceae bacterium
CCTCAACAATTAAACTCCTCAAAAACTAAAACTTACAACAACAATTAACCAAAATGCAAATCAGCCTTTCCACCTTTAGGGGGAAACGGGAAAGGGGGTATAAACTTAATGTAAATCAGCCTTTCCACCTTTTTTGGGAAAAAAGTACATAAACAAAAATGCAAACAGCAAACCACCAAATAAATTTACCAATATCCCATAATTATTCACAAACAAACAACAAAAAGCACATTATTTAACTATTTTTGCATACTAAAAAAAATTAACTAACGTTACACCATAATCAATGAATATCGTTATTAACAAAAATAAAAACATCAAAAAACTATACATACTCTATGTATTATTAACATTAATAACCATTGTTTCTTGCAGGCAAAAAAAAGAACTAACCTATTTCAATAATTTAACCGACCAAGAACAACTAAGTACAACCTTAAAAGGAGAACTATACAAAATACAACCAAACGATATATTATATGTTGATATACAATCACTTAACCCCGAAATAAACACACTGTTTAACCCATCAAAAAATAGTGGTTTCAGTGGTGGAACAGAACAAAACTTTGGTACTCCTGCATCGCAATTTTTAAATGGATATACCGTTGATTTAAATGGCGAAGTTAATTTGCCCATATTAGGTAAAGTTGCAGTTAAATCACTAACAGTAGAGGAAGCAGAAAAAAAAATACAAACAGCCTCTGATATGTTTTTAAAAGACGCCCCCGTAAAAGTAAAACTGTTAAGTTTTAAAATTACCGTAATGGGCGAAGTTAAAAAACCTGGCGTTTATTACAATTACAATAATTTTATGACCGTACTCGAAGCTTTAAGCATGGCTAATGGCGAAACCGATTACAGCACAATTAAAAATGTAATGGTAATACGTTCAAGCGATGAAGGATCGAAAGCCTACCGTATTGACCTTACCAAAAAGGATTTTATAAACTCACAAGCCTACTTCCTTCAACCAAACGATGTTGTATATATTGAACCCGACCGATATAAGAGTTTAAAAATAAACATGCCGGTCTATACCCTCATCATGTCAACAATATCTACACTGGTATTAATTTGGAACGTAGCACAAAACTAATTACTTCATTATTATATTTTTAAGATTTAAAAATATGACTCAAAATATCGACGAACTGGCAGCCCTGTTAAAAGAAGAAGAAAGCATTGACATTAAAGAATGGTTATACCGCTTTTTAAGTAACTGGTACTGGTTTGCTCTCTTTGGCATTTTAGGCTTATCACTTGCTTTTTTTATTAACAAAACAATTCCAGCATCGTATGAAGTTTCTGGAACAATACTATTAAGTGATGAGAATAAATCGGGAGTTGAAACAATTTTTGAAGGTCTTAACTTTAAAAATAAAACCAACATCGAGAATCACATGCTAATGTTACAGTCATACACTCTTAACCGCAAAACACTCGAAAATTTAAACTGGGAAGTATTTTGGTATCAAAAAGGGTTACTTAAAGATGTTATTCTTTACAAAAACACCCCATATAAAATTCATTTAAACCACAATGCTTATAATATTACAAATGTAAAAATAACCATTGAACAAACAGGCAACAACACATTTCAACTTAATGCAACAGGAAACACAACAATTGATGGTGTAATGTGTGATATTGAAATTGATGAAAAAGGTTCATTTGGAACACCCGTTATAAGCAATAACCTAAATTTAACTGTAAATCTGAGTGATGAACTAACACCCGACCCCGAAAAATCATACTACTTTATTATTAATGACATAAACCAGTTAACACGTAATTACCAAAAAGCACTATCTGTTACCCAAGCCACTAAAGAAGCCGATGGTATTCAATTTTCGTTAAAAGGGTCGCACCCAGGTCAAATGGTCGATTACCTCAATGAACTAATGAAAGTTTACATTGCTTATGGCTTAGATCAAAAAAATAAAACATCGGAAAACACAGTTCGTTTTATCGATGCCCAACTCGATAACCTGGTTGATTCATTAACACAGGCCGGTGAAAATTTCACTCGTTTCAGATCGCAAAAAGGTATTGTCGACCTAAGCCAGGAAGCCAGTCTGGTTATGGAAAAATTACAGACCCTCGAAGAAGAAAAAAACACAGCCGGACAACGCCTCGAGTATTACAGAAATTTGCGCCAGTACATGGGTAACGCCGACCAGATGAAAGCCATTGTAGCTCCTTCGGTTGTTGGCATTACCGACCCAACACTTAACAGCCAGGTGATGAAACTGGCCGAATTATACCAGAAAAAAGTTTCTATTTCTTATGTAGCAAAAGAAAACAACCCCGGGTTATTAATGATTAACGAAGAAATAAAAACTACCATAAGCTCGCTCGATGAAAACCTAAGAAACTTACTTAATAACGCCGAAAATGAACTTGCTAGTCTTGATCGACGTTTCTCTGATGTTCAGTTACAGATGGCAGGTCTTCCTAAAACCGAACAAGAACTCATAAATATTAAACGTAGCTTCGATTTAAATAACGAACTATATACTTTTTTACTCGAAAAACGAGCCGAAGCTGCTATTACAACAGCATCAAACGTACCCGATGCTCAAGTACTCGACCCTGCACGTAAAGAAACTACAGTGCCTGTTGGCCCTAAAACAACACTCAACCTGTTAATAGGATTGATATTAGGCTTAGCAATTCCTTTTTTATTTATTATTCTTACCGAATACTTTAATGATACAATACGTAACCGCGAAGAACTCGAAAAACAAAGTAAATTACCTTTTATTGGCGAAGTAGCTCACAACCAATACCAGGCAGAAATTCCGGTATTAAAACATCCTCGATCGGGCATTGCCGAAACATTTCGTGGGTTACGTGTTAACATACAATACCTGATTAAAGAAAATGATCCGAAAATTATTGCCATTCACTCAATGATTCCCGGCGAGGGCAAAACATTTACAGCTCTTAACCTGGCATCTATTTTAGCCATTAACAACAAAAAAGTACTTCTGGTTGGTTGCGATCTGAGAAAACCTCGACTTCATCAAATTTTTGCTTCTAATAACGATAAAGGTCTGTCTAATTTTTTAATTGGTAAAGAATCTTTTGATGACATAATTAAACCTACCGAACTTGAAACTTTGTTTTATGTTAATTCTGGCCCTATTCCCCCAAATCCATCCGAACTAATTAGCAATACCAACTTTTCTACATTTATTGAACTAGCCTGGACTAACTTCGATTATGTTATTCTCGACAATGCCCCTGTTACCCTGGTAATTGATGGCTTAATAGTTAGCAAATATGCTTCTGTTAACCTTATGGTTTTACGCCAGGCTTTTAGCCATAAAAAACAAATACAATACATTAACCAGTTAGCAGAAAAACAACAATTAAACAATATCGGCCTTATATTAAACGACACAGTACATCATAACTACGGAAAAGCTTATGGTGCTTACGGCTATGGTTATGGCTATTACGATGAAGCAAGTCCAGCATTAAGCATCAGGAAACGTATACTTAAATACTTTATAAAGAATAGTTAATAGCTTGTGGATTAGTTATTTATTAAACCACCCATTACTGACGAGCTTTTAATATACGTAATGTGTCCAAAATATAGTTGAAGAATTAATTTCACACACCCCTTGCCCCTCTCCAGAGGGGAATAAGAAACCTCAATTAACATAGATGCAAATCAGCCTTTCCACCTTTGGGGGGAAACAGAAAATGGATATATCAACTAAAAAACACTACTTATTATCATCAAGTTTTGCAGTCGATTTAACATTAGCCTCTAAAATCTTTTTCTCCGAAAGAAACGATGGTGCATTAAACATCAAATCTTCACCCGATCCTGTTTTAGGATAAGCAATTACATCGCGTATTGATGGGCGTTTTTCCAATATCATAATCAAACGATCCACTCCCCATGCAATACCGCCATGTGGTGGTGCTCCATACTGAAATGCATCATACATATGTCCAACGCTCTTACGCATCTCATCCTTATCGTATCCCATATTACGATATGTAGCTTCGAGGATTTCTGATTTATGTGCACGAACTGACCCACCTCCTATCTCAAAACCATTTAATATTAAATCGTACTGTTGAGAAATAATTTCACCAATATTCTCACCTTTCATGTGATTCTCAATATCCTCTTTTTTAGGCATTGAAAATGGATTATGCGAAAAAGTCCAATTTCCTTCATCGGTTTTCTCAAACAATGGAAAATCGATTACCCATGCCGGACACAACTCTTTAGGATTAATCAATCTCAACATTTGGGCTAATTCCTGACGCACAGCATCCAATGCCTTATTTGCAGTTTTATAATCGGCTGCCGAAAAGAATACAATATCGCCAACAACAGCTTTTGTTCTCTCAATAATTCTGGCTGCAATATCTTCTCCCAGATATTTAATAATTGGCGATTGCAGATCGTTATCGTTTACAATAATATATGCTAAACCTCCAAGTCCGTGCTCCTGAGCAACAGATGTCAATTTCTCAATCTGACCTTTCGACAATCGTTTATCCGAAAGCTTACCATCAACCTTAATACACTTAACAATACCTCCATCTTCAATAGGCTTCACAAAAACCTGGAATGATGTATCTTTAACTATATCGGTAATATCTTCCATCTCCAAACCATAACGTAAGTCGGGACGGTCGCAACCGTATTTATCCATCGCCTCTTTATAGGTAATAATTCGGAATGGATTCAATTTCCATTTATCGCCATAAACCTGCTTAACCACTTCGTTGAACAATCGGGTGTTCAAATCCATGATGTCCTTCATACTAACAAAAGCCATCTCCATATCCAACTGAGTAAACTCGGGTTGACGATCGCCTCGCGAATCCTCATCGCGGAAACACCTTGCTACCTGGAAATAACGATCGAAACCACCTACCATAAGCATTTGCTTAAACTGCTGAGGTGCTTGTGGTAACGTATAAAATTTACCCGGATATTTACGACTTGGAACAATAAATTCTCTTGCTCCTTCATCGGTTCCTGCACTTAATATTGGCGTTTCAATTTCAAAAAACCGCTCTGAATCGAGAATATCTCGAATCAACTTAAGTACTTTATGCCGATTAACGATTGCTTTTCTTACATCGCTATTTCTATGATCGAGAAACTTGTATTTAAAACGAACATTTTCTGATGTTTGAGTTGCCCTGCGTATTTCGAAAGGCAAAGTGCGCGACAAATTCAAAAGCTTTAATTCTCTTGCATCCATCTCAATTTTTCCGGTTCGTATTCCCGGGTTGTAATCATCTTCACCTCGTTTAACAATGATTCCTTTAACCATTATTACCGATTCGTGATGTATCTTGGCTACTTCGTGTATCTTATCAAAATTCTCTCTACTCAATCTTATTTGGAATATTTCGTGACTCGAATCGCGTAAATCAATAAACACCAAATCGCCATGATCGCGCAAACTGGAAACCCAACCCGACAATGTCACTTCCGAATCCAAACTTCCATCTGACAACTGCGATATAAGATGGGTTCGATACTCATCTTCAATTACAACTGCAGTTGGTTTATAATCATCGTAAGCAGAATCGAATGATTTAAAACCATCCTGTTCAACTTCTTTTGTTTCTTTTAAATCCCCTGTTAATAAAGCACTTACAGATAGCTTCGCTATAATTTTTTCGCGAATAACTTTTCCGGCAACTCCTTTTCCTGTTTTTGCCAATACTTTACCCACTAAAATACCGGCTTTACCTTGATTTCCATTTTTAATATCAGCTGCCACATCCGTGTTTTCAGCCAATACTTCGTCAATACTGGAATCAATCTTTTCTTCTGATATACTATTCTCTTCGAAATACTTTTTATAATCAAACGAACTGTTTTCCAATAATTGCTTTAACGAATTCTGCAACAACACTATGGAAATAGTTTCCTCTTTAAACTGCTGAAATATTTTTGCAAAATCATCAATATTATCAACTCTCGAATAATCATCAGCCTTAAGATTATTGGTCAATGTTTTTGCAACAAACAATGGATCATTTACTTCTTTGTTTATCCCCAAAAATACTTTTGAACGTATTGCATCCGACGTGAAAAATTTAGCATCCTGCGGTCGAACACCTCCTTTTATTAAAGTTGTTTCTATCGAAAAGGGCAACAAACTGGCATCTACATTTATCGAATCAATTTCTTCCTTAATGTTCACGAACGGAATGTCGGGCTCTAAAGCATACCGATAATCGGCCGCAAACTCTTTTTTTCGCATTGTCTTTGTCTGCTTCAAATCAGCATCGAACAATACAGTACTCTGTTCAGGTCGGGGTGTATTATGCGTCTTAAAATATTCGAACTGTTTTGTTACTTCCTCTACTGTTGCCTCAATTATAAACTTAAACGAGTTGAGGTTTTTTATCTCGGCGCGAGGATTCAAATCATTAGTTCCTTTTTTACGTAACGACACACTCACATCGCTTTTAAACTCTCCTTTTTCGAGGTTAGCATCCGAAATTTGAAGGTTTTGAACTATACGCTGTAAATACTGTGCATAAGTGGCAGCATCCTGAATATTATGTATACAAGGCTTTGTTACAACCTCAATTAATGGCACGCCACCTTTATTAAAATCAACCAATGTTTGTTTGCGCTCGTGAACAAGTTTTGCGGCATCCTCCTCTATGTGAACCTGTTCAAGCTCGACTGTAAATGTTGTACCATCATTTCGGTAACACTCTACTCGTCCATCGGGTATTATTGGACGCTGAAACTGTGTTAACTGAAAATTCTTTGGCAAATCGGGATACTCGTAATGTTTACGATCCCAACAAATTACTGAGTTTTTAAAACTCGACTGAACGGCTTTTCCAAAGTATATTGCTTTTCGAACAGCCTCTTTGTTTACTGCAGGCAACACACCCATTTGCCCGGTACATACAGGACAAATATTAGTATTTGGCTGATCAGTTTCCTGGTTTGGACATGCGCAAAATAACTTGGTAGATGTGTTCAATCTTATATGTGTCTCAAGGCCAATAACAACCTCCAAACCACTCAAATCCAACTCCTTAATTAATTGATCTATTTCCATTATTCAACGATGTCTTTTATATATTTAGCAAACTTCAAAATCTTTTCTTCCTGCCCTTTAGCCGATGTTATCTGTATTCCTGTTTCGGTTACCAACGGTGATGTTAATGTTGGTAATCCTCCAAGACTAAACCCTACGGTATATGCATCAGACAAATACATAGCCAATGGATCTTTAAGCGTCTCTCCTATTTTAGGTGGTTTGCCTGTTGAAACAGGCGAAAGAATAATATCAACTTCAGTAAACTCTTTAT
The DNA here is from genome assembly GCA_016933045.1 of Marinilabiliaceae bacterium. Classification (GTDB taxonomy): domain Bacteria; phylum Bacteroidota; class Bacteroidia; order Bacteroidales; family Marinilabiliaceae; genus JAFGBR01. The sequence goes on from JAFGBR010000054.1 coordinate 7,333, forward strand.
CGAACTGCTCTTTTATTTGCTCGCGAAGAGTTCTGGCTTTCAAATAAATCTCTTCGGCATGTCCATGCGACAATACCTGGTTACCTCCTACAATACGTCGCTTTGTCTCTTCTGTGAAATTCTCCGAACGAGTAATTGCATACCCCTCTTTTAAACTGTCACTCGAATGGCGCACTCCATAGTTGGTTCCATCCAAACGTGCAAGGTTCGAAGCTGTTTCGGCCATTGCCAACATGTAATATGTCGAAACCAATATATTTCCATCGAAAAAATCAAGCTCTTTAACCTCTACACCATTTGATTTTAATGTTTCAATAAACTTTATAAAATCCTTTTTTAACTCAGGATCTAATGCCTTATTTTCGATGAAATTTTTGTAATATCCTATTTTAAACTCGTTTCCTCTTATTTGTTTCTCTATAACACCTAACGATATCTGCTCCGATTCAAAACTGGTTTGATCGTGATAATCCTTACCACTCATCACATTCAATAACAAAAGAATATCTTCGAGACTTTTTGATATAGGCCCAACACAATCGGTTGATGATGCATAAGCCATTAATCCATATCGCGATATCCGACCATAAGTAGGCTTTAAACCATAAACCTTATTGTATCCTGCCGGTTGACGAATTGAACCTCCCGTATCGCCTCCAATTGAAAAAACTGTATACCCTTTTGCCACATTAACAGCACTGCCTCCACTCGAACCTCCGGCTACCAACTCTTCATTTAATGCATTTTTCGATGCCCCAAAAACTGTATTTTCAGTACTGCTTCCATGTCCGAAACTATCACAATTCTCTTTAACAATTGGTATTGCACCTGCATCTAATAACTTTTGAATGGCTGTAGCTGTATAGGGTGATTTGTAGTTACGTAAAAAATCGGAACTGGCCGATGCATATTGACCTTGCAACAGATAAACATCTTTTATACCAAAAGGAATTCCTTCAAATAAACCTATCTCTTCTCCGTTCTTTATCTTCTCATCAACCTTCGAGGCTCTTTCCATTGCAAATTCTGTTAACAGGTAATTTGCAGTATTATTAGAGCTGTTTTTTAACGCTTTCAACCTCTCTTGTATCAACTGTACACAAGATATTTTGCCTGCTTTAAGATCTTCGTGTACTTTAACTATTTCTGAACTCATTTGTTAATCCTCAATTACTTTTGATACAACCAAAAATCCTTTTTTTTCTTTCGGAAAGTTTTCTCTTATCAATCGACGCTCTTCTTCAGAACTGGCAATTACAACATCATCGCGTAAACTGTTTAATGATACAGCACTTTGAACGCCCGATTGTAAAAAATCACCACCACTACTTAAAGGAACAGCCTTTTTTATTACCTCAAATAATTCATTTACTGCTTCCGAAGACTTTGCACCTTTAATACTCGACAAAACCTCCAATGTCATTATCTTGCTCATTGCCAATAATTTACTCGCTATAAAAAATGTAATATTTGGTCTGTTTGATTTTTTAACAAAAAGAATGTCCCAAAATTTCTCTTGAGACAGTCATCAACCTTTTTTAAATTGAATATTTTATTTCAATTGATTCATTTTTAGGTTGAAAAGGGACGTCTTCTCAAAATATTACGTCACTAATTTAATCAACAAATCAATAACTATTAATGCTATTTTAAACTTAAGCACCCGTTAGAGCACAAACATCAAATATTACGGGCGAAGATAATAAAAATATAGCTTTAAATGTAATTAATAATTGCAAAAGAAAATTTAAAACTGTAATTACTTATTTGTTTCACACATATTAAAACATCCATTGTTATTGCTTTTTTAAAAATACATTCCTATTTTTATAACCACATTATATACAATTGATTACATATATTTTTTTATTATTAAACACCTAACCCTTATGTATTATTGCAAGCAAAGAATGTATATCGGAAAATTTTCAACTTTTCATTAAGTAACGTATAATATTTAAAAAAAATTTAAACATTAATTATTATGTGTACATCATATTTTTAACATTGATTACACCAAAAATTAAACTATTTTTTAAAAACCTTTATTATTACAGCTTTTTCCAATAATCCAAAATGAAAAATTTTATGAGAAGAATTAAACTGTTTATTTTTAGTGTTCTATTATTGTCTTTTGGGACAATGGGATTGAATGATGCATTTGCATATACTAATGAAGTACGTCAGTCGGGTAGTAATTATATCTGGCGAATAAATAATGCAGATCAAGGTAGTACTACAAATTTCGCAACCGCAATTAATAATTGTATTGGTACCGGAAATCGTGAAGTACATATTATTTGTGGCGGTACTTTATCGGCTCAAATAAATTTACAACCCGGCTTAACATTGTATTGTCATAATAATACATTTAATAAGAGCCATAGTGGTTATGGTTTTTTCAGAGATGGTTCAGGACCTATCAAAATTTATGACCTTATTTTTAATAACAATTCTAATATGGGTATACGCATTAGTCGTGCCAGTGATATTTATATTCAGAATGTAAAAATTTATGGTGGAAGTATAGGAATAAGGGTCGATAGTCATCCTAGTCGTCCGTATGAAGATGGTCGTTGGGTATATAATTTACATGTTCAGGATTGTCGTTTTGAAAATACAGGCAGTCATGGTCTTGAAACATATGGTGTTGATGGGTTTAAAGCATATGGTATTACTGCAAGAAATTGTGGCGAATGCGGTGTTTTATTGAATAAAACAGTTAATGGTACCATTGGTACAGTTAACGCTTATCGTTGTTGTTATGGAGGTGGTTATGCCGGTTTACGCTATGCAAACAGCTGTAGTAATGTTACTGCCGATATGCTTTATGCTGATGAGTGCGGACGTGGTTATTTTGTTCTTACAGGCAGTAATAATTGTCATTTAAAAAATTGCCAGATTACTGATTGTTCAAATATTGGTATTTGGTTAGAAAATGTTGTTAACTGTAGTGTTAAGGCCGGATGTTGCAATTGCGGAGTGTCTGTTTCGGGCTCGGGTAGTTATGCAAATGTGAGCAGTAGTTGTGGTAGTTCGGGAGGTTCATATTACCAGATTAAAAATCGTGGAACAGGTTTGTTTATTGATGGAATGGGACGCACTGTAAACGGCGATGCTTGTGGTCAGTGGGCTAATACAACTCACTCAAACTCAAAGTGGGAGATGATAAGCAGAGATGGTTATTATCAATTCCGAAATGTTGGTACAGGTTTATTCCTTGATGGAATGGGACGTACAACAAATGGAGATGATGCCGGACAATGGGCTAATACTACACATGTAAATTCGCAATGGAGTGTACAAAAATTTGATGGTGACTATGTTAGAATTCAAAATAGAGGTACCGGTTTGTTCCTCGATGGAATGGGACGTACTACCAATGGCAGTGCTTGTGGACAGTGGGCAAATACTACCCATTACAATGCACAATGGTTGTTAGTATCGACTGTTAAATCTGCACTAATTGAAGATAATAATGACAAAACTGAAATAAAACAATCTGAGGAATTATTATTATATCCAAATCCAGTAATTGATGTATTAAATATTGATATACCTGGTGAAATTAAAAATGCTGAGGTTAAAATATTTGATATTAGTGGAAAAATGATATTGAATACTTTAATAACTGTTGAAAAAACAGAAGTAGATTTATCAGGTTTGAAAACAGGTATTTATATGGTTCAGATAAACAATAACAATTCGTCTGTTACCAAAAAAATTATTAAATAATAAACCAAAATATTTTTTAAAGCTGTAATAATTAGTTGATTTTCATCGTTTTATTATCAAAGCCTGCTGATCGTTAATTTAATTCAGCAGGCTTTTTTATATCGTAATTTATTTTTACTCATTAAAAATAAATAGCAGAATCATTCATTATTAATAAGTTAATAAAAGCAACGAATACTATTAAATTACTAAATAACTTGTTTGCATCCGGGTCCAACAATAACGCTTTTACCTTCGCGAAGGGGGTTTATCGATATTTTTGTGTTAATCCTATCTTTTAAAGCTCCAACATGCGATATTATTCCAATAATTTTTCCGTCTTGCCTGAGGTTAGCCAAAGTTCCCAAGGCAGTTTCAAGACTCTCCTCATCTAATGTCCCAAATCCCTCATCGAGAAAAAGAGAATCGACCTTAACTTTACGGCTCGACATTCGGGACAAACCAAGTGCCAATGCAAGGCTTACAATAAAAGATTCGCCACCGGAAAGGTTTTTTGTAGAGCGTATTTCGCCGGCCTGATAATTATCTATTACATTTAGCTCCAAAGGTTCATTTGCATCGCGTACCAGCAAATATCTGTCACTTAGTTTTGTTAATTGATGGTTGGCAAATGAAACCATTATTTCGAGTGTTAATCCCTGTGCAAAATTTCTGTATTTTTTCCCATCGGCCGATCCAATAAGTGCATTCAAATTATTCCATCGATTAAACTCAACTTGTTGCATGGCAATTTGTTGTTGAATTTTTTCTCCTTTTACCTTTGCCTCTTCGTTGAATTTTAGTTTCTGTTTTATTGCGCCAATTTCTTGAATTAAATCATTAAGATTAACATTTATTATTGAATGCTCAATGGTTAACTTTTCGATATCTTCATCAGTTAGTTTTTTTGATGTTTCGATTGATAGTCGATCAGTTCTATCTTTTTTTCGCAGTTCGAGTTCGGTTTTTTTTGTTTCTATTTTTTTTGCTTCTTCATTAAGCAATTCTCTTTCGCTATGTGGCAAACGATTTGCAATAAAGCTATCTTCATCGGCAAAACTATATTGCTTGAGAAGTTCCTTAAATTGCATTTCGCGTTTATTTAATTCGTCTTCTCGTATTTGTATTTTGGAGTTGAGTTCGTTAATAATATTTTTGTTATCCGACAGTTTTTGAGTTGATATTTGTAGTTTCTGCTGAGCCTTTGTTTTATTTGTATCTGCCTGTTTAACAATAGCTTTCAAATTATTTTCTTCATCTTCTGTATTTCTTTCCCCAAACATAGCGGTTCGTTCTTTTTTAATTACCAGAAGTTTACTCTTTTGCGATTCTAATTCGATTGATTTTGCTGTTATATATTCATCTTTACTTTTAATAATTGTTTCACAAACATTTACATTGTGTTTATTATTTCTTATAATATCTATAATTTCGTTTTGCCTTTTTTCATGTGCTAACCAATTGTTTTTTCGCTGCACTAACATTTGAGTTAACTCTTTTTCTTTTAGATGATGTTCGGGTTTTAATTCGAGATTATATGTTTTAAGAGCTTGTTTTATGATTTCAAAACTTGTATTGGCAACATTTGTATGTTTTGAGTATTCATTATTAAGTTTTTGAATTAAATTTTCGATATGATTCTTTTGCTGTTGCTGTAGTTCTAACTTATTTTTTATTTGTATAAAACATTCAGCATAAGTTCTCTCGTTTTTTTGTAATTCATTTAACTTTTTTTGTATTGCTGTTATCTTGTTAATTATAATTATAAGGTTAGCCAAATCGGTTTCGGCATCGTTGGGTTGTGGTATATTACCTAGCGCCCATGGATGATGCATTGAACCACACAGCGGACATGCTTCTCCGTCTTTAAGAAGTGAACGTTCTGTTCCAAAATCGGCTATTTTTTTTAAATTGGCTATCTTAATAAGAAGCTGATCCTTTTTTTCATTAATATTTTCAAATGTATCTCCCTTTAAAAGATGCGATATTTCATTTTCGTTTTGTTTAATTAAGTCTGTTATTTTTTGGTGCTGTTCTTTAATATTTATTAACTCATTGTTTATCGATTGTATGTTAATTTCGAGTTGAGGCAAAGACTGTTTTTCCTTAACTAAATTTTCATTAGCAAATACTTGTTCTTCAACAGCTTTTGACCAGCTCTGAATTTTTTCAATAATACCTGTTAATTCTGAAGCCAATGTTGAATCAAATTGATTTTCAGTTTGATATATTCTTATTACATCTAGTTCAGTTTTTAATTTGGAAATGGCCATTTCCAAACCACTTTTCTTATTAATTTCAGTTCTTTTTTCAATATTTAATTGTTGTATTTGTTTATCAAGTTCACAACAAACACTATGTATATTATCTATATTTTGATCAATTAATCTCACTTTTCTGGTTAATTCCAACAGGGCATCCCATTCTTTATTTTTAACATTAAGTTCTTTATCATAATTGTCAAACATTATCCTGTCATACTCCTTATTTTTTGTAAGTTCGGGCGTTTGTTGCATAAACAGTTTTAGGTTGTCACTATCTTTTTTTTGTTGAATTCTTAATTCATACAAGCCGGCAAAATCGGCATCTAATGCCGAAGCCCGAATTGCATTTTTCAAAATGCTCTGTTTTGGCTTAAACTCTTCTACTATTTGAGATAACTTTTTTTCATCCTCGTTAATTTGTTTCAGTTCAGTTTTTAGGGTATCAATTAGATTAAGCCATGATATTGCCTTTTCCAATTGATCCTTTTTTTGTGAAAGTGTTTTCTCTTTATTTGATTTTTCTTCAATTTCTCTTTTTATATCTTTTTCTTCTTCAGGTGCGATGATTATAATACCTTTATTTTCAGTTAAAAGATTATCGAGTTTATTTCGCTCATCCTTTTGTTTCTCATATACGTATTTTGATATATTACTGTATATTTCGGTTCCTGTTATTTGCTCCAGTATAGGTGCTCTTTCATTACCCGATGCTTGAAGAAATGCTGCAAAACCTCCTTGAGCCAGCATCATCGACTGGGTAAAACGGTTAAAGTCCATGCCGGTTCTTTGCTCAATTAATTCATTTGTTGTTTTTATTTGATTTGCCAATATCTTACCTCCATTAACCTCTGAAATTTCACGTTTAGGTGTTTGTAAAGCTCCATCTGCTTTGTTGCGAGATCGATGCTGACTCCAAAATGCTCTGAAGCAACCTTCGTGAGTTTCAAAAACTACTTCGGCAAAGCATTCACTTGTATGTCGCGACATTATTTCGTTTGTTGTTGCCGATATGTTCGACAGTCTTGGTGTGCAGCCATATAAAGCCAGACAAATAGCATCGAGTATTGTTGATTTTCCTGCACCTGTTGGCCCTGTAATGGCAAAAATACCATCAGAAACATATTCAGGAGTTGTAAAGTCAATTATCCATTCGCCTACAATAGAGTTGAGATTCTTAAATCGCAATTGTGTTATTTTCATTTTTAAGTTTATATGGCGTTCGAATCCGTTTGTAACATTGAAATACAGGCTTCTTTATAAGTGTTTATTAAATCATCGCGTTCTGTATTATTAATGTTAAAAATATCAAGACAACGATAAAAAACATCAATGTGATCAAGTGAATCGAGCGATTCATTTTCACTATTACAATTTAAAGCCTTGTTTGATATACTTTTGTTTTTTATTCGAAGTATTTGCAGTTTCGACCCTGCGCTTATTTTTTCAAAAGAAGCATTAATATCAGTTGCATTAGCACTCGAAGTAAGTTCAATTTCTATCCATATATCGGTATTTTCCTTTTTTAAAACTTCCAATTTATTTGAAATTGAATAAATATCACCTGTTAATTTCTCTAATCTCTGAAAACAAGGTACAGTATAATCAGTAATAGATGGTTTATTACCCAAAAACTCCACAACAATTACTTTTTTTTGATAACCCGTTTCGCCAAACCCCATTGGAATTGGAGATCCTGAATAACGAACATGATCCGAGCCGCCAACTTTTTGTGCAAGATGCAAATGACCAAGCGCAACATAGTCGAAACCATCAGATATTGTGTCACTATCGATGTGAGCCAAAGAGCCAATATATAATTCTCTTACCCCGTCATTTTCATTTGTCTTTCCATCGCGCGTAAATAGATGTCCCATGCCAACAATTGGAATTTTAGGATTTTTTTTGCGATAAGTAAAAGCAATTTCTTTTATGTTTTTATAATGAGTAACAATTCCATCAAGCATTTTTTTGTTTTTATCGTTAATACTTTCTCCGGCTGTTACATTGCGTATGTCGCGATCGCGCAAAAAAGGTACTGCACAAATAATTATTTCAGGCTCCTGTTGTTTATTATTTATTACAATCAATTCATCGTTGGCATTATCGGTAATAGCACCAACAACATGAACATTTAAGCTGTGCAGTATTTTTTTTGGTGCATCAAGGAATGTTGAAGAGTCATGATTACCCCCAATAATAACCACATTTTTACAACATGTTTTTGATATGTTACTTAAAAAACGGTAATATAATTCCTGTGCTCTGTTACTGGGAGCGGTTGTGTCGAAAATGTCGCCTGCTATTAGTAAAATATCTATTCGTTCTGCCAAAATAAAATTAAATAGCCAGGTTAAAAACTGTTCAAATTCATCGTAACGCTTCTTATCGTAAAGTGTTCGACCTAAATGCCAATCGGATGTGTGTAGTATTTTCACGTGTTAAACTTTTTTTAGTAACGTTAAGATATAGATTTTGGCTAAATTCAGTTGTTGAACAACTAATAAATGTTGCAATTAACAAAAACTAAAAGTTTATTAATGTGTTATAATATATTATAAATCATTAACATAACTTCTATGAGTGAACTTATAAATAATTCCGGGTACAGAAAAGAATATTTGAAAAAATTGATTCTTAAACTACACGAAGGTGAATCGGCCGAAACAATACGGCAACAATTAATAGAAACGCTGAAAAACATACCTTATGGCGAAGTGGTCGAAGTTGAACAAGAATTAATGGCAGATGGGCTTCCTCAGGAAGAAGTATTAAAACTTTGCGATGTGCATGGAGCTGTTCTCGAAGGAAATGTTGATTTAAGCGGAGCAAAAGAAATACCCGTTGGACACCCTGTTGATGTATTTAAAAATGAAAATGTTGAATTAAAAACTGTTGCTAAAAAAACAAAAGAATTGCTTAAGGCACTTAGCCAAGTTAAAAATGAAGAGTTTGAAAAATACATATTTGTTTTACAGGGATATTTTAATCAACTAATGGATGTTGAAAAACATTATTTGCGCAAAGAATATCTTTTGTTTCCTCATCTTGAAAAAAATGATATTACTGGCCCTCCCAAAGTAATGTGGGGTAAACACGACGAAATACGTGAACAACTTAAAGGTTGTATTGAAATACTACAAACAAAAAACATTTCGAAAAGCGATATTAATGATTCACTCGATTTACTTTTTTATCCAACACTTCAGGCATTAATTGACATGATTCAAAAGGAAGAGGAAATACTTTTTCCGATGAGTATGGATGTATTGACAATTGAAGACTGGTGGGCTATACACACTCAAACACTTGAATTTGGTTTTTGTTTGTACGATCCAAAAGTTGAATGGAAACCCGAAGGATTAACAATTGATAAAGACGAAACAGGAGTAACAAACGATGGAAATATACAATTACCATCGGGAAGTTTTTCGGCTAAAGAGATAATGACTATACTTAATACCGTTCCTTTCGATATGACATTTGTTGATAAAAACGATAAAGTAAAGTATTTTACACAGGGAAAAGAACGCATTTTTGTCAGAAACCGATCTATTATTAATCGCGATGTGCGGTTATGTCATCCCCCCGGCAGTACGCATATAGTAGAAAAAATATTGGAAGATTTTAAGTCGGGTAAAGCATCACATGCTCCATTCTGGATTCAAATGAAAGGTAAGTTTATTAAAATAGAATACTTTGCACTGCGCGATGATAGTGGTGAGTATTTGGGAACACTTGAAGTATCGCAGGATTTAACGGAAAACAGAAATTTAGATGGAGAAAGGAGAATATTATCATATACCGAAGATAAAGAATAATAATATGGAAAAACTGATTATAACGCCCAAAACAAAAATTTTCGATTTATTAGATTCATACCCACAACTCGAGGATCTGCTTATTAGTTTAGCTCCTCCATTTAAAAAACTGAAAAACCCGGTATTGCGCAAAACTATTACCAAAATTACAAATCTTAGTCAGGCAGCGGTAATTGGAAGTATAAAAGTAGAAGAACTTATTAACAAACTTCGCTCTGAAATTGGACAAGAATCGTTTGATAATATCGATATTAAAAATGGCAGTTATGTAACAGAAATGCCATATTGGTTTAATCACGATAAGGTTTCACAATCTATCGACATACGAGCAACGCTAAATGCAGGAGAGCAGCCGGTTCACGAGGTGTTGGATGCAATTAAAAAACTGAATAACAACGAAATACTAAAAGTTATTGCTCCATTTATTCCGGCTCCTCTTATCGATAAATCGTTAAGTATGAATTACAATCATTGGTTAGATGAAAAGGATGATAAAGAATATTGGGTATTCTTTAAACGTTGAAAATTGTTTTGTCTTATAATGACATTGAATGTCTTTTTTTGATAAATATTTTATTACTGACTAAAGTATTTTTAACCCGATTAACGATAATTATAATAACAAATGGCATCAATGGTATTTGAAGTTGAAATTAACGGAGGTTGGTACGAAACCGGAAAAGTACTTCCTGACGCATCTGGATTAATATTTGTATATGCTGTATCGAAAAAGAGTAATTCAACATTAACCGATTTTAAAAAACTGCTATTTATTAAAGAAACAGGTAACATTAAAGCATCAGTAATTGATGACGATTTAAAAAAATATTTGCAAAAATTTTTAACATCAACTCAAAAGCTTTGTTTTCATATTAGTACGTTTCAAAGCAAATTTTTAAGTCGCATTGCAGCAGCCTACATCAATTTTCATAAACCAGTTGCCAATAACGAATTTAAATATGAATTTCCTTTTCACCCAACAATTATTGAGTCTGTTGGCGAAGCTCCATTTATAAAACCTTTATTTAGCGTTGTAAATTCTAAAAAATCAGATGTTAAAGAATTGGCAGTTACTTAAAAGTATTTTTATTACTACAAAATTATATTGTATTTTATATCTATTTTTTAGGTCGCTTTTGACAATTCTTAATACAGTATGAGAAATATAATTACGATAGTAACACTTATTTTATTAGCATCTTCGATTCTTCAACATAGCTTAAGTCAAAATCTTTTTTTTGAAAAAATTACCGGCCAAAATGTTTCAATTGATGCTCCTGTACAAGGAATTGCCAAAGATTCAATTGGCTATATGTGGTTTTGTACATGGAATGGATTGTTCAGGTATAATGGGAACTCATTTAAAAAATACAATCACTTATCCGACGACTCTCTTACAATATCGACAACTCGATTTAGGAATATTATTACTGACGAAAATAAACAATTATGGCTGTTAACTTTCGACAATCACTATATTAAGTATAATTACTCTTATGATCAATTTAATGTTGTTAATGATTCTTTGATTTCCAGTACAATTAAATATTTATTGTCGTGTACATCTGACGAACTTAATAGTAAAACAATAATTGATGATATTCAGTATTTTATTGGAGAAAACTGCTTTGCAGGACGAAACGTATTAACCGGTGACACAATTCTTTATTGCCCTGACATGTATCAGCCCGGAAAACTATTAGAAAATAATTTTCCTTGTTTTTATATAGACAATCAGAATATAATATGGCTTGGTTCGCGAAATGGAAATATTTATAAAGCAAATACCAAACGTAATCCATTTTATTTGGAACATATTTATTCAAAAAAAAACATGTCTCCTATTATTGAGTCAATCAGAACTGTTATTAATTTCAATAATGAAATGTGGATTGGAACACATAATTCGGGTGTGTTTATTAAAAATAACGATGGAGTTATAAAAGAAAATATTGGGTTTAATAAAATTAATAATCTTTCAATTCGAGCTTTTTATAGTGACTCTAATAATTTTTTATGGATTGGAACTCTTAATGGGTTAATAAAGTTCGACAAAAATAAGCAAGAGTATATAAAGGTAATATCGTACGAACAGCAGCCGAAAATTTTTCGTCATTCTACTTATTCAATCCGGAAATATGGTAAAGGAAAAATTATTGTGGGTATGTACAGCGGATATGCTGTTGTTGATAAACAAACAAATGAGGTTAGTTATTATTCGTTGAATCAACTCATTAGAAATCACATTGTAATGGATGTTATTGAAGATGATTATAATAACATTTGGCTGGCAACAGAAGGTTCTGGTGTGTTAAAATTTGCATTTAACGAAAATGGAGATATTAAAGATACTCTTTGGTTTAAAGGCTTTGGCGATATTAATATATATGGACAAAAACAAGGCAAACTGGCTTATTGTATTTATAAAGATACAGCACAAGATATTTGGGTTGGTACTTCGGATGGGTTGTTTAATATTGATAACTCAACAAATAGAGGTGTTAAATTGACAAAATACAATGGTTTAGCCGATGATTATATTACTGCTATTACAGCCGGTATAAAAGGTGACATTTGGATTTCGCATAAAAAGGGAATATCGAAAATTGACCACACTAACCATAAAGTATTTAATTATGATATACTTGAAAATAATGTTAGCTGGGTTTTTAACGAAAGAAGTTGGTATAATGACAAACAAAAAAACATCATTTATTTTGGTTCAAGGGAGGGTATAGCAAGCTTTAATCCTGATAAAATTAAACCCATTTGGTATTCTTCAAAACTGGTTTTGTCTAACATTTTTATTTCCGGCCATCTGGTTTCGCCAATGGAAGATATTAATGATGATATAGTACTTAACAAAGTATTACCCCTTACTAAAAAAATAGAACTATCGTATATTAATCGTGATTTTGGTTTTGAGATTAATGTTTTGAATTATCAGAGTTCAAATATTAATCATTACTTATATATTTTAGAAGGATATAACGAAGAGTGGGTTCAAACTACATTTAACAGGGTAACATTTTTTAAAATTCCACCTGGAAATTATCTGTTTAAAGCAAAAGCTGTATTATTAGATGGTAGAGAATCCAATGAAATATCTGTTTCTGTTAATGTACGCAACCCTTGGTATTTAACAATTTGGGCTGTAATTATATATATTGTCATTTCAATTTGTGTTATTGCTTTAATAATACATGTTCGGTTGTCGCGGAAGCTGCTAAAACGTAAAGTTGAAGCCAGTAAAATTTACGCTGAAAAACAAGAGTTTATAAACCGTGAAAGGCTTGACTTTTTCACTAACATATCGCATGAATTACGCACCCCTTTATCGTTAATTATTGATCCTATAAAACAACTTAAAAACAATACCTTATCAACATCAAGACGGATACAGTATTTAAATATGATTAGTAAAAATGCAGAACAACTTTCACATCTGATTAACCAAATTCTCGATTTCAGAAAGTTAGATGCAAATAAAATGTTACCTAATTATTCAAATCAAAATGCGATTGCAATAATTAAAGATTACCTTAAACCATTTGAATTACAAGCATTAAACAGAAATATAAGTTTTGTTGTGCAATTGAAAAAAATCGAATTATCTGGTTATTTCGATCGAAAAAAATTAGAGCAGATAGTACAAAATATTGTTTCAAATGCTTTAAAATATACCCCCGATGGCGGAAATATTATTGTCACTGTTGATTCTAATAAATCAGACACAAAATTAATATTAAGTGTAAAAGATAATGGTGTTGGCATTGAATCTCAAGCTTTACAAAAAATATTTGAACCTTTCAATAACGAAGGTACCAAGCCTTTTTTTGGTTATTCATCGGGCATTGGGTTAGCGCTAACTAAAAAGATTGTAGAACTCTTAAATGGTAAAATCACAATTAAAAGCGATTTTAATATTGGTACATTGGTTATTGTTGAAATCCCTTATTGTTTTGATAATATGAATGATGAGAATTTTACTGAAACAGATGATGTCAAACAATGTTTATTGTTTAATAATGAAAATAATATTCAAAATAAATCAACCGTATTAATAGTTGAAGATAACGATGATGTACTTACCTTTTTGAATATGGAATTAGGTGAAAAATTTGTTGTTTTAAGCGAGAAAGATGGACAAATGGGATTAAAAAGTGCAATAAGGTATATTCCTGATGTTATTGTTTCGGATGTTATGATGCCCGTTATGGATGGAATTACTTTTTGTAAAAAAATAAAAAATAACGAAAAAACAAGTCATATACCTGTTATATTATTAACAGCAAAAGCTTCGGACGAAGATCATATTCAAGGATTTAAAACAGGAGCCGATGTTTATATGCCTAAACCATTTAGTGTTGAGGTGTTAAAAGCTCAAATTGTTAGTATCATTGAGAATAGACGGTTATTACAAAATATGCTATCGAAAAAAACTCATATTTCCGATTTAGAAAATAATGATAATGAGATTGATAACCGTTTTTTGCGAAAAACCATAAAAGCGATAGAAAAAAATATTGATGTGATAGGTTTTTCGGCAGATCAATTGGCCGATGCATTAAAAATTAGTCAGCGACAATTATATCGAAAATTAAAAGCTATTACAGGAAATTCTATTCATGAATTTATTTTGCGGGTAAGGCTCGAACATGCTGCAAAACTACTTGTTGATTCAAATCTTAACATTTCCGAAATAGCTTATAAAGTTGGTTTTTCCGAATCCTCAAATTTTTCGCGCACATTCTCGAAACATTATGGTTGTAGTCCAACAAAATATGCAAAAACACATAAATAATGAAATCAGCCGGAAATAAGGTATTAAGTGATATATAATGGCCTTTATTGACAGGATTAATGTTTTAGAAAAGTATTATTTTGTAGTCATAATTATTGCAAAGCATGAATAATTTTAAATTATAGTATTATGCAAATGAGAAAATTAATAATTCGGTTTTTATTCATTATTCCATTTTTTATCACTTCGTGCGTACGAAACAATACACTTTTAACAACTGAAATAGTTCAAGTAAATGCGCCCTTTGAAATGCCGGCAATTACAATACCTGATTTTTCGGGATGCAAAAAAATATCAATACTTGATTTTGGCGCAGAACAGGGCAATAAAGAAAAGACATCATCAGCAATTAAAGCAGCAATTACAAAAGCAAATGAAATAGGCGGAGCAACAGTTGTTGTGCCCAAAGGAGTGTGGTTAACGGGCAAAGTTCATTTAAAAAGTAATGTAAATTTATACTTAAGTAAAGGAGCGATATTGTTATTTTCTGATGATACTGCCGATTATTTGCCTTCAGTTCACACTACATGGGAAGGTATGGAGTGTTATAATTATTCACCTCTAATATATGCTTACAAGTGTAAAAACGTTGCCATTACGGGCAAAGGCATCGTTAAAGCAAAAATGGATCTCTGGACAACCTGGTTTTCAAGACCATCAGCACACATGAATAGTTTGAAACATTTATATACCATGGCATCAACCGACGTTCCGGTTAAACAGCGCCAAATGGTAAATGACACTGCACATTTACGTCCTCATTTTATCCAGTTTAACAGATGTGAAAATGTGTTGCTCGATAGTATTTCGGTGCGAAACAGTCCCTTTTGGACTATTCATCCCTATATGTGTAGAAATGTAGTTATTCGCAATTTGAATGTGTATGCTCATGGTCATAATAATGACGGCGTTGACCCCGAAATGACACAAAATATGTTGGTTGAGAATTGCGTTTTTGATCAGGGCGATGATGCTATTGCTGTTAAATCGGGTCGAAATCAGGATGCCTGGCGGTTAAATACACCAACCAGAAATTTAGTTATTCGTAATTGCAGGGTTAAAAATGGACATCAATTATTGGCTGTTGGCAGTGAGCTTTCGGGAGGTATCGAAAATGTATTTATGGATAGTTGTAGGGTGGATGACGGGGCTAGTATGTATCATTTAGTATTTATTAAAACAAATGAACGAAGGGGTGGTTATGTGAAAAATATTCATGTAACTAATATTGAATCCGATAAAATGCGTGAAGGAGTGCTTGGAATTGAAACAGATGTATTATATCAATGGCGTAATTTAGTTCCGACATACGAAAAACGGTTAACTCCAATAAGCGATATTTTCTTAAAAAATATAAAAGCCCGAGATGTTAAATTCATCTCACGAATATTGGCTCAAAAAGAAATGCCTGTTGAAAATGTTCAACTGATTAATGTACTATCCGATTCTATTTATATGCAGCCTGTAATTAACGAAAACGTGAATGGGTTTGATATGAAAAACTAAATAACACTTGTTGTTTTTATTTAAATTATTGATGTTTATTAATATGAGAGCTGAGAGTTTTATATTGCTTTTATTGTTTGGACTAAATATTAGTTTAGCCGGTAAAAATGAAAATAAGTCAATTATCTCGGGAGTTCCGTGGTTCGATAATAATGGAAAAATTGTAAGTGCCCATGGGGCATGTATTGTAAAAGAAAAGGGACTTTTTTACCTATTTGGCGAGTTTAAAAAAGATTCAAGTAATACTTTTAATGGTTTTAGTTGCTACTCGTCGAAAGATTTATGTAATTGGAAGTTTGAGAATACTGTTTTACAGGTTCAGGATAGTGGTCGACTAGGTTCAAACAGGGTAGGGGAAAGAGTTAAAGTAATGAAATGTCCTTCAACAGGTCAATTTGTTATGTACATGCATACCGATGATGCCAGATATAAAGATCCATGTGTTGGATATGCAACTTGCGATAAAATAAATGGTGACTACATTTTTAAAGGTCCACTGTTATTTAATGGTAAGCCAATAAAAAAATGGGATATGGGTGTGTTTCAGGATGACGATGAAACAGGATATTTGATTACCCATTCGGGTAACTTGTTTAGGTTGAATAATGACTATAAAGGTGTTACAAAACAAGTAGTTAAAAATATGACAGGCAAATGTGAGGCTCCGGCAATATTTAAAAAAGATGGTATTTATTATTGGCTGGGTTCCGACTTAACTTCGTGGGAGCGAAACGATAATTATTATTTCACAGCAACTTCTCTTAATGGCCCCTGGGAATCAAAAGGATTATTTGCTCCCGAAGGAAAATTAACCTGGAATTCACAATCGACATATGTACTTTCAATTTGTGGCACAAAAGATACAACATACATGTTTATGGGCGACAGATGGGCTTTTCCACGACAAAACTCTTCGGCAACTTATGTTTGGCAACCATTGGAAATGTCTGATGGACAAATGAGTTTGCCTACTTTCATCCAGAGTTGGAAGATAAATGCTGTAACCGGAGAGTCTTTTGTTGTGGAATTAGATGGTGACATAATTGAAGAGTCAAACAAGAAAATCAAATACAAAGGTACATGGGAAAATCAATTGTTAAATGATAATATTTCAGATATACGATCAAATAACAAGGGAGCATCCATTTCTTATAATTTTAAAGGAACACGAATAGGATTGTATGGTGTAGCTCGTCCAACAAATGGTTATGCATTGGTTGAAATACAAAACTCAAAAGGTGAAATTATTCTTTCAAATACAATAGATATGTATTGTAAATATCCCGAATCATCTTTGAAGTATTTAAGCCCGGTTTTAAAAAGAGGAAAGTATAAGTTAGTGGTTAGTGTTTTAGGAGAAAAGGGTAATTGGGCCGACAAAAAAAAGAACTATTTTGGCAGTGCCGACTCTTATGTTTCGTTTGATAAGATGCTGATTGTTAAATAACTGAATTAAGCGCATTAATAAAAAAACCGCTGCCAGTACTAGGAATTATTTATGAATAATCCGGGTTATACCTATAGCTTTTTTTTTCGTATCCAATAGAAATAGGTGTTTGCTCAATATTATACTATAATTTGCCGAAACATTGACAATCCTTTTATTCCAAAAAAGCGATATTTGTTTTATTATTATATAAATAATAAAATTTTAAAGGTTATTTTTACTTTTCAAAAAAACAATAAAAATTGCGATAAAAAATTAAATAGCAATTAACTTGTTTTATCAAATGCAGTAACAAACACTAATTATTAAAAAATGAACAAAACAAAATCAATTTTCAAGATTCTGTTCTTAATTATAGCTCTTTTTTCGGGAGTTGTAATTAACGCACAAACATTGAAACTTCATTACGGATTGTCGAATGATACTAATGGCAGCAGTGAAGTGATTGATGAGACAGGTAACGGACATAACGGATCATTAATAAACGGAGCTACCATTTCAACTTACGATAATTTACCGGTTATCGATTTAGGCACTACAAATGGATATGTTGATATGGGAGCTTCTGTTGGAAATATTATTTCAGGGTTGACAAATTTTACCATTGTAACCAAAATGTATATTCCAACAACCACATCACTTAATTCGAACGGCAATTTTGTTTGGACTTTCTCAAATTCAAATAACATCGGTTCCGATGCCAATGGGTGTATCTTTTTTAGCGCAAGAAACGGACGTTATGCTATAACTAAAACCAATTACACTGCCGAGTCGGGGGTTCAAACAGGTTCAGCTATTGCAAAAGGATCGTGGAAAACCCTCATATATACACAAAACGAAGGTGTTGGGCGAATTTTTATCGATGGTAATGTAGTAACATCAGGGAATATTAGCGTTAATCCTTCGCAACTAGGCTCTACTTCTTTTAATTATCTTGGACGATCGTGTTACAGTTCCGATGCCTATTTGTCGGATGTGAAAATTGCAGATTTCAGAATTTATGATGGAGCTTTAAATACTCAGGCAATTGAAGAATTATCGGACATTGATACCGGTTCGGGTGTTACAGAATTACTTACTCAATTCGATTTTAACTCTACCTCCGATTTGAGTAATACTTATACCGGTTCTTTGAATAATGGAGCTGAAATAGTTGATTATGCCGATCGAAAAGTATTAGATTTAGGCAGTTCTAATGGTTATTTCAATTTTAGTTCAAATTTTGGAAATGTAATATCCTCTCTCGATAGTTTTACCATTTCTACAAATATTATGATTCCTGATTCCATTTCGATAACCGGCAATGGAAATTTCATCTGGACATTTGCCAACACCGGCAATATGGAGTCATCGGCTGTTGGAGGAATGTTTTTTGCAGCTAATACAACCCGGTATGCAATTACTAAAACAAATTATTCGGCCGAATCGGGCGTTAAATTGGGTACTGCAGCGAATAAAGGGAAATGGAAAAATATTACTTACACACAGATTAATGGAGTTGGCCGAATATTTATTGATGGTTTAATGGTTGCAAAAAATTCGGTTTCTATTAAACCATACGAATTGGGTAATACCGGTTATAATTACCTGGGACGTTCGTGTTATAGCACCGATGCATATCTTAAAAATGCAAAATTTTATCGATTCCAGATTTTTAAAGGAGCCATGAAAGAAGATGCAATACAAGGTCTTTGCAATGTTTTAGGAGATTTAAACAGGTATGCCGACAGCTTGCGTTTAGTTGATGCATTACCATTTGTCGATATTGCAAACAAAGATTCTATTCGTTCAAAGTTGGCTTTACCATCCGAAATTGCCGATAATGTTTCGTTATCGTGGTCAAGTTCGAATACCGATGTGTTAACCAATGACGGATCGGTTTTCCGCCCTGGTTATGGCTCTGATGCCGTTTCTGTTACGTTAACAGTAGAATTGTCATCGAACGGTGTTTCGGTAACTAAAGATATTATTGTTACTGTTTTACCTCAATTTAGCGATAGTGAAAGTGTGGCAATTGATTTAAGTAATTTAAAAATAACAGGAAATATTAATAATGCCCGATCATCTGTTGGATTGCCATACCGTACTCTTGAAGGTTCAAAAATTGTTTGGAAATCAAATTCACCCGATTATATGAATAATGTTGGACGAGTGGTGAAACTGGCAACTACAGGAGCCGGCAAAAAAAGAGTTGTTTTAACAGCTACGGTTTCAAAGGGAGATGCTACAGCAACAAAAGATTTTGAAGTATATATTGCCGAAGATGAACAAAAAGTAGCTTACCTGTTTTCTTACTTCACAGGAAATGATGTAACACAGGAGCAGATACATTTTGCATTAAGCGGCGATGGTTATAACTATATCCCCTTGAACGACGGAAAACCAATAATGAGTTCCGATACTATTTCAATAAAAGGTGGTGTTCGAGATCCTCATATTCTTCGAGGCGACGATGGATATTTTTATATGGTTGTTACCGATATGAAATCGAGCGAGGGATGGAGTAGTAACAGGGGTATGGTATTATTAAGATCGAATGATTTAGTAAACTGGACCCATTCAACAGTTCATTTTCCAACCAAGTGGCCCGAAAAATGGGCAAATGTAACTCGTGTTTGGGCTCCTCAAACCATATTCGATCCGATAGCCCAAAAGTACATGGTATATTTCTCGTTATTAACAAACGATGGTACATGCCCTTACGATCAGGTTTTCTACTGTTATGCAAATGAGGATTTTACAGATTTAGAAGGAGAACCAATATTTTTATTCGATCGCGGATCGGCTACCATTGATGGTGATATAGTATTTAACGAGGCCGACAATTTATATCACATGTACTTTAAAAACGAAGGTGTTGGCGGCATTTGCCAGGTAACAGCTTCGCGTTTAACAGCCGAAGATGGACAGCCTGCGGGTTCGCAATGGGGTACTCCATCAGAGCCATTGCAGCAAACAGATGTTGCGGTCGAAGGTGTTGGTTTATTCCGTTTAATAAATCAGGATAAATGGATTATGATGTACGATTGTTATACCAGTGGTTATTATCAGTTTTGCAGTTCATCCGATTTAAACAATTTCACTTTTGTACAAAATGTAAGCGATATGGATGCCCGTCATGGTACATCATTGGCTGTTAGTGCTGAAGAAGTTGCCAGGTTGCTTGCTGCTTTTCCTTCATCATCGTTAATTAATGAACCATTAGGAGCCCGAAACGGTAATGTTAAACACGAGTTTTTAACCATCAATAAAAACACAATGCAAATCGACATACCGGTTCATTATGGTGTTGATTTGAGCAATTTCGATCCAATGATTTTTGCTACTCCCGGAACAGAGATAACTCCTTCGGGATTGCAGGATTTTACAAAAGGAACTATTCAATATACATTTAAATTAAACGGATCAACAGCAAAATACAATGTTAATGTAAGGATTGCAGCAAACCCTGTCATTCCAGGTTTTCATGCCGATCCCGAAATCCTTTATTCCGAAAAAACAGGAATGTATTATATATACCCAACAACCGATGGATATCCGGGATGGGGTGGTTATTCATTCGATGTATTTGCATCGCCCGATATGGTTAACTGGATTAACCAGGGTACGTTTCTCGATTTGAGCACCAGCCAGGTTTCATGGGCAACCGGAAATGCCTGGGCTCCTTGTATTATCGAAAAAAAACTTGCTGATAATGACTATCGATATTATTTCTATTTTAGTGGAGAGAGTGGAGGGAAAAAAATTGGAGTGGCCGTTTCCGATCATCCTACGGGACCCTTTGTTGATTCTGGTTCGCCAATGATCTCAAATCTTCCAGCAGGTGTTAGTGGTGGTCAACAAATAGATGGTGATGTTTTTAAAGATCCAGTGTCGGGTAAAAGTTACTTTTATTATGGGAATGGATATATGGCAGTTGTTGAACTAAACGACGACATGGTGTCGGTAAAAGAAGAGACTACTACAGTATTAACACCCCAGGGTGGTACTTTAAGTACTTATGCGTATCGCGAAGCTCCTTATGTATTTTATCGTAATGGACTTTATTATTTCCTTTGGTCGGTCGATGATACCGGATCGCCCAATTACCATGTTGCTTATGGAACATCAGCATCTCCAATGGGACCAATAGAGGTAGCTTCTAATCCAATTGTTATTATTCAGGATGCCGATAATTATATCTTTGGTACAGCACATAACTCAATTATACAAATTAAGGGGAAAGATGAGTGGTACATAGTGTATCATCGTATTAATAAAGATTATCTTTCAAATTCGCCTGGTATTCATCGCGAAGTATGTATCGACAAGCTCACTTTTAATGATGATGGAACAATAATACAAGTGACACCTACCAATGAGGGAATTCAACCTGTTGATGGTTCAGAGACTTCTAATACTAGAAGTTTTAAAAAAAAAAATCAGGAAAAAGGTGAAGTGATATCAGTTCAGTATATTAATATAAATGGAGTTATTATTAATCCTGCAAAATTGAATAATGGCATTTATTTGGTTCGAAAACAATATTTAAACGGGAATATTGAAGTTGAAAAGATAATTTACAATGTAAAGTAATCTTTGCAGCATTAAAAAATGATAATGAATATTCGGTAATTTGGAGGAGATTAACGTATGGCAACGCTTTGTTAATCTCCTTTTTTTTGATGTTAAGTTGAACACTAATAAATTGATGATTATAAAAATGAAAAAAATTGTTTTGTTTTTTGTATTAACAACAGTAACGTTGTTTTCATTTGCCCAGGAACAACCTTGGGAAAATCCGGAGTTAAATCAGGTAAACCGATTACAAACTCATGCATATTTTTTTGCTTTTGAGTCGGTTGATGCAGCAAGTAAGCCAAAAGAATTATCGGGTAATTTTTTGAGTTTAAATGGTAAATGGAAATTTAACTGGGTTAAGAATGCCGATCAAAGACCATTAAATTTTTATCAAATATCTTTTGACGACAAAGGATGGGGCGAGTTAATGGTTCCTTCAATGTGGGAGTTAAACGGGTATGGTGATCCTCAATATGTAAATGCTGGCTATCCATGGCGAAACCAGTTTGATTCTAATCCTCCGACCATACCAACTGAAAATAACCATGTTGGTTCTTATCGCAGAACAATAGAAATACCGGCTAATTGGAGTGGAAAAGAGGTGTTTGCTCATTTTGGTTCCGTTACTTCGAATATATCGTTATGGGTTAATGGAAAATATATTGGTTATAGCGAGGATAGTAAGATTGAGGCTGAGTTTAACATTACTAAATTTCTCAAAAAGGGAAAGAATATACTTGCTTTTCAGGTGTTTCGCTGGTGCGATGGATCATACTTAGAAGATCAGGATTTTTGGCGTTTTTCGGGGGTAGGCCGCGATTGTTATTTATATGCACGTAACAAATCGTTCATTCAAAATATTAATGTAACTCCCGATTTGGACGAAAACTACACAAATGGATCATTAAATATTACGGTTAATATAAAAGGTAGTGGCCTTATCGATTTTGAGTTAATCGACACTAATGGTGTTGTTGTAAAAACTACTTCAGTAAAAGGTAGTGGAAAGCTTAATGCAACCATTACTGTTGAAAATCCTTTAAAGTGGACTGCTGAGACTCCAAACCTGTATTTGCTTAAATCAATTTTAAAAAATGGAAGCAATATTATTGAAGTAATACCTCAAAAGGTAGGATTTCGTAAGGTTGAAATGAAAAATTCTCAACTATGTGTAAATGGTCAACCTATATTAATAAAAGGAGTTAACAGGCATGAACTGGATCCGGATGGAGGTTATGTGGTATCACGCGAACGAATGATTCAGGATATAAAATTGATGAAAATGTTTAATGTAAATGCTGTTCGAACATGTCACTATCCCGATGATAATTTGTGGTACGACTTGTGCGATGAGTATGGTTTGTACGTTGTTGCCGAAGCCAATATTGAATCGCATGGTATGGGATATGGCGATAGAACACTGGCAAAAAATCCAATCTTTGCAAAGGCACATCTCGAGCGTAATATTAATAATGTAGAGCGAAATAGGAATCATCCATCTGTTATTGTTTGGTCGTTGGGTAATGAAGCCGGTTTTGGGCCTAACTTTGAGGCTTGTTACAAATGGACTAAGGGAGTTGATACCTCAAGACCTGTGCAGTACGAACAAGGTCATGGAAATGAGTTTACTGATATTTTTTGCCCTATGTACTACGACTACAAACGAAGTGAAGAGTATGGTAAAAGTGATAAAAAAAAGCCATTAATACAATGTGAATACGCACATGCCATGGGTAACTCAATGGGTGGTTTTAAAGAGTATTGGGATTTGATTCGAAAATACCCGTTGTATCAGGGAGGTTTTATTTGGGACTTTGTTGATCAATCAATTCGATGGAAGAATAAAAATGGAGTTGAAATATATGCGTATGGAGGAGATTTTAACGATTACGATGCTTCCGATAATAATTTTCTTAATAATGGATTGGTCAGTCCAGATCGGGTACCTAATCCGCACTATTTCGAGGTTGGTTACTTTTATCAATCTATTTGGACAACTCCTGTTAATTTAGCTAAAGGAGAAATACAGGTTTTTAACGAAAATTTTTTTAAAGACTTGTCAAATTACTTTTTAGAATGGCAACTGTTAGCCGATGGAAACATTGTTGAATCGGGGGTTGTAAATAATATAGATGTTGCACCTCAGCAAAAAACAATTGTTAAACTTGAATACTCTTTAGCTGAAAAATTAAAAAATAATGAGTTGTTATTAAATGTTTCATACAAACTTAAAACAGCAGAAAGCTTAGTGCCAGCAGGTTATATTTTGGCTAAAGATCAATTGGTAATAAATAAGTGGGGAGGTAACGATTTGAGTATTGATAATGGTATTATTCCTAACAAAACCTTTCGGAATGTAACGTTGAAAGAGAATGATAAAAATTACCTTATTGTTGAAGGTGATGGTTTTTATATCGATTTTAATCGTTGGTCGGGTTATTTATCGCACTATATTGTTAATGGAAAAAACATGATAAACGATGGAACTCAACTTAAACCTAATTTTTGGAGAGCTCCTACCGACAATGATTATGGTGCAAAGCTTCAGCAGAAATTTGAAGCATGGAAAAACCCCGATATTAAACTTACATCGTTAAAAGGAAAAAATATTGATGGTATAATTACCATTGAAGCTGAATATGATATGCCTAAAGTATCGTCAAAACTTAGTTTAACATACCAAATAAATGAGAGTGGGGAGATTAAAGTGACTCAAAAAATGAACGTAGATAAAGATGCAAAAGTATCAGAAATGTTCCGATTTGGAATGAAACTAGCCATGCCAAAGGAATTCTCAAAAATAAAATATTATGGACGAGGACCCGTTGAGAACTATTCCGATAGAAAAAGTTCTCAGTTTGTTGGTGTTTACAGTCAATCTGTTGAAGAACAGTTCTATCCATATATTCGACCGCAGGAAAATGGAACAAAATCAGATATTCGTTACTGGAGCCAAATTGATGCTTCGGGAAAAGGATTAAAGATTAAGTCTGATACGTTATTTTCTGCATCGGCACTTAATTACTCTATTGAATCATTAGACGATGGTTGGAATAAAGAACAGAATCATTCACCCGAAATAACAAAAGTAGACTATATTTCAATATGTATTGACAAAGCACAAATAGGTCTTGGATGTGTGAACAGTTGGGGTGCATGGCCGCGTATTGAGTACCGCGTACCTTATAATAGTTATGAATTTTCATTTATTATTACGCCAATAAATAATCATTATTAATGTGTTTAATTAATTGAAAATGAAAGAAAAAAGTCCGTTTGTTCTTCATTGCGGACTTTTTTTTAGTTGATTTTAAAATCATATTTTGTTAAAAATGTAATTTTTTCGAAAAAAGATTGAATTTTTTTAATTATTTATGTTTATTTCTTTTGTTGTTTGGTGTTACAAAATGATTTTTATTATTTTAGCTTCATAATCAAGGGGATATTTGTTCATTAACTTTCTGAAACTAATCGTGATTAATGTCCTCTTGATTTTTTTCTTATATTTTTGAACTGCTTTTTGTAAATGATCTTATTAACTTTGATCATTAATAAATAAAAAGTAAAATTAGGTATATGAAATCAATGGCTATATTATTTATATTGTTGCTATTTACCTCTTTTTTTTCAGTTCAATCATTAGCGCAAATAAAGTACGATTTATATGTCGCCTCCGATGGAACAGCCGAATATACAACAATTCAGTCGGCTGTTGATGCCACAAAAGCATTTTCCGACAAGAGAATTACCATTCATGTAAAAAATGGTGAGTATAACGAGAAGGTTTGTGTTTACTCATGGAATAATTTAATAACAATAAAAGGCGAAAGTGTAAATGGTACCATTATTAATTATAATGATTATTTTGATAAAATAAACAGGGGCAGAAATAGTACATTTAATACATACACATTTAAAGTTGAAGCAAACGATTTTATTGCCGAGAATTTAACTGTTATTAATAGCGCAGGCCCGATAGGCCAGGCAGTTGCATTGCATGTTGAGGGTGATCGTTGTCAGTTTATTAATTGCAGAATTGAAGGTAATCAGGATACGTTTTATGGAGCCGGAGAAGGATGCCGTCACTATTTTAAAAATTGTTTCATTAGTGGAACTGTTGATTTTATTTTTGGTGAAGCCACCGTTGTTTTTGATGAATGCGAAATTCATAGTTTGACTAAAGCATACATTACAGCAGCTAGTACTCCAAAGGGTTTGAAATATGGTTTTGTTTTTTTAAATTGTAAATTAACAGCCGCACCTGGTGTTCAAAATGTTTTGTTAGGTCGAACCTGGCGTCCGTATGCCAATGTGGTTTTTATGAATTGTGAAATGGGAAATCATATCGATTTAAAAGGTTGGGATAACTGGAGTAATGAAGCAAATGAAAAGACCGCTTTTTATGCCGAATACAATAATAATGGCCCTGGCGCAAATACAAGTAATAGGGTCAAATGGTCAAAATCACTTTCAAAAAAAGAAGCTAAAAAATACACTGTTAAAAATATATTTGATCTTTCAATTAACAGCCATGACAAATTAAATATGTGGATTCCATCTTTTTTTAAATAATTATATCTACTAATTATTTTCCCTTTCTTTTCAATACTTTGATTTGCATTTGTCATAAAATAACTCATTATGGAAATTATTTCAATTATTATTACGGCATTAAACCTCGTAATTTTGCTCGCTATTTTATTTAAAAACAATAAAACTGATATAACTACTATTATTGAAGCGGTACAACAACTAATACAACGTGAGTTAAAGGAAAACAGAACCGAACTTTCTTCATCATTAAAAGATAATCGTGAAGAATTATCAAACGGTTTAGATAAACTCACTCAAAAGCTAGAAGAAAAAATTACGCTCATTAACGAAGGTCTGAATAAGAGCGCGAAAGACAACAGGGAGGAACTAACTCGTTCGTTGAAAGACTTTAGCGAAACTTTTTCACGAAATGTGAAGGAGTTCAACGACCTTCAAAAGCAAAAGTTCGATTCTATGGCAACCAAACAAGACGAGTTGGTTAAATCAACTGAATTGAAGTTGGAGAAAATACGTGAGACAGTTGATGAAAAGCTCCACAAAACACTCGAAGAACGCCTTGGGCAATCCTTTAAAATAGTAAGTGAACGATTGGAAGCTGTACAAAAAGGCTTGGGCGAAATGCAAAATCTGGCCAATGGCGTTGGCGATTTAAAAAAGGTGTTGAGCAATGTCAAAACCCGTGGTGTGTTAGGTGAAATTCAATTAGGCAATATTCTTGAACAGATTATGGCTCCCGAACAATACGAAGCCAATGTTAAAACAAAACAAGGTTCTAACGACCATGTTGAATTTGCCATTAAGTTACCGGGTAAAGATGACAACGGCAATGAAATATATTTGCCTATTGACGCAAAGTTTCCACAGGAAGACTACGTGCGATTACAAACAGCATACGATAAGGGGGATATTGCCGGAATTGATGCCGCCAATAAGGCATTGGTACAATCAATTAAAAAATTTGCAAAAGACATACGTGATAAGTACATCGACCCACCACACACTACCGATTTTGCTATCATGTTTTTACCCATCGAAGGATTGTTTGCCGAGGTAGTGCGACAGCCCGAAGTTATTGCCTTATTGCAGCGTGATTTTAAAATTATAGTAACCGGACCAACAACATTGGCTGCCATGTTAAACAGCCTACAAATGGGTTTCAAAACATTGGCTATACAAAAACGAAGCAGCGAAGTGTGGCAGATTTTGGGTGCAGTAAAAACCGAATTTAGTAAGTTTGGCAATGTATTAGAAAAGGCTCAAAAGAAGATTAATGAAGCCAATGTTGAATTAGATAATTTAGTAGGTACACGCACTAAAATGATGCTGTCGAAGCTGAAAAAAGTGGAAGAATTACCGTCCGGTGATAGCATTAAAATACTTGATGAATCAATAGAATATGAAGACGATAATAGTGAATTTAATTAATATATGGCAAAAAAAACAGTAACGAAAAAAATGATGAATCCCTATGAAATTAGACACATAAATTACTAAATAGTGTAGTATTTGATGAATACAAACATGTATTGTTGAGTTTGATATTTTAAAATTGAATTAGAAATGGTTAAAAACGTTCTTAATGTATCGGTTGTATAAATAAACATTACACACTAACAAATAAAACAATAAATAATAAACTCCCGGTTGTTTTTCAGCCGGGAGTTTATTATTTTGTGCCCAGAACAAGACTCGAACTTGCACAGCCTAACGGCCACCAGCCCCTCAAGCTGGCGTGTCTACCAATTTCACCATCTGGGCTAAATTATATGAGCTGCAAAAGTAAATATTTTATAATCTCCAACCAACATCTAATCTGTTTTTCAATAAAAATTCATCTAATTATCAATTAAAACGCTTTCAATCTGACTATTATTAACTAAACTTAACAACAAAAAAAATTAATATCAGTAATTATGATACAAAAAACATTTTTTTACAATCTTTTCTTTACTATTTTTAACTTTTAATGTAAAAATAACGTAGTAAGGTCAAAAAACATATATAAACATGGCTACATTTCTTGGCATAACCTTTGGAAGTAAATTCCCATCAACCAGCAAATACGAATTAGAACAACAACAATTAATTGCTGATAAAAAAAGATTTAACGATTATTCTGAATCCAACATCTATAAGCGATATACCGAGTTAGATGTATTAATTCACACCGGAGACTTTGAGAAAAAAGTTGATAAACTTAAAAACGAAAAGTTTCAGGATATTGAGGCCTACCATAAACACAACAACTACTTACAGCTTAAAAAATCAAGCGACATAAAAACTTTTCTTAAATTCATTAATTCCGGAAAAGAAAAACTGCTCAACGAATATCAATTATCTTCGAATTACATTGAATTCAAAGAACTTGAACAAATAATAAACTCAACTGATTTTAAAAAAACTGCCAATCAAAAAGGTTTCAAAAAAACCGATGAATACAAACAACTAAAAGAATATAAAAGACA
Source organism: Marinilabiliaceae bacterium (assembly GCA_016933045.1). GTDB lineage: Bacteria > Bacteroidota > Bacteroidia > Bacteroidales > Marinilabiliaceae > JAFGBR01. Next base: position 36,465 of record JAFGBR010000054.1, read on the forward strand.
AAAGAAAAGTGTTGAAGTTAAATTCATCGAAAAAACCACAAAATCCAAAGATTATCAAACTTATAATAGTGTCAAAGATTCATCTCGTTTACAAGAATTTATGATTCTTGATAGTTATATCAATTCAGACGAATTCAAAAAAATTAAAACCTTTTACGAAGATAAAAATAGATTTATTAAAAGTGATGAATATAAACTTCTTCATGAATATGAGGAAATTAAAAAATCAGCTGATTATATTTGGTTTGAAAAAACATCAAAAAACAATCCATTTTCTGAAATTAATAAATGGGAAATTACTTTTTCTGATGACTTTGATAAAAACACAATTTCAACCGAAAAATGGATGAAAGGTTATTACTGGGGAAAATCATTAATTAACGATAATTATTCTCTATCTACCGAAAAACAACTTTTTACCGATAATAACATTGAAGTTAGAGATTCTAATGTTCGCATTATTACAAAAAAAGAACAAAAAAACGGTAAGGTTTGGGATCCCGTTAATGGTTTTGGAATTGCCGATTTCAATTACACATCAGGACTATTAAACACTGGGCATAGTTTTAGACAGCAGTACGGAAAATTTGAAATAAAAGCAAAAATAAAAACTGCCAAACAAGTTAACCATGCTTTTTGGTTGGTTGGCGAACGCATGGTTCCTCAAATAACTGTTATTAAAACTGGTTCGCAAAAGAGCAAACAATTCGAGGTTGGTACAATAATTAATGATAGTAAACAAAATTCAAATCTGTATTCAACAATATCAGCAGTTAAACTGGCTAATAATTATCATATATTCACACTTGAATGGACTCCTCAAAAACTTGTATGGAAAATTAATGGAATAATGGTACATGAACAAACAAATGGAATACCTAACACTCCTATGTATCTTAATTTCAGCACTCATTTATTCAATGACATAAATGACAGTTCACTTCCTGCTCACTGGGAAATTGACTGGGTACGGTGCTACAAAGAGGCCTAAAAACATTCTTTAAAGTACAAATTATTTAATGCGTCAAATAGAATTACTTGCACCCGCAAAAAATATTGATTGCGGTTTTGCAGCTATTAATCATGGTGCTGATGCTGTGTATATTGGAGCCCCTAAATTTGGAGCCCGAAAAATGGCTGGTAATTCTTTATCGCATATATCTGATTTAGTTGCTTATGCTCATATTTTTAATTGCAAAGTTTACGTTACAATTAATACAATTATTTACGACCATGAGTTAAACGATGTCGAAAAGTTAATTCACGATCTTTATAATATTAATGTTGATGCAATAATTATTCAGGATATGGGGATTCTCGAAATGAACCTCCCTCCTATTGCAATTCATGCCAGTACCCAAACCGATAACCGAAGCTTAGAAAAAATTAAATTTCTCGAAGATATTGGTTTTGAACAGGTTGTTTTAGCCCGAGAGTTGTCTCTCAAACAAATAGAACACATATCTAAACATTCTAATATTAAACTTGAATGTTTTATTCATGGCGCATTATGCGTATCATACAGTGGCCAATGCTACTTAAGTGCATCTATAAATAATAGAAGCGCAAATCGCGGTGAATGTGGGCAACCCTGCCGACTTCCATATACTCTCTACGACAATAACGGAAAAACACTTGTTAAAAATAAATACCTGTTATCACTTAAAGATCTTAACCTATCTGAATACATCGATAAACTAATTGATGCAGGTATCAACTCTTTTAAAATTGAAGGACGACTAAAAGATGCTGATTACGTTAAAAATATTACTTCACATTACCGTCAACTCATTGATAAAATATTAATTAAAAAAAACAATATTAAACGTTCTTCAATTGGTAACTCTATTATTAATTTTATTCCTGAACCTCATAAAAGTTTCTCACGAAACTTTACATCTTATTTTATCAATGGCCGACAAGATGAAATTTGGAATATTGACTCTCCAAAAGCACTTGGTGAAAGAATAGGAAGAATTGTAAAAACATATAACGATTATTTTACTATTGAAAAAAACACACCATCATTTTCTAATGGAGATGGAATTTGCTTTTTCGACAAGAAAAAAAATCTTAAGGGAACAAATATTAATAAAGTAATACAAAACAATATATATCCCGAATCGATGAACGATTTATATGCAGGAGCAATAATATTTCGTAATCGCGACAATCAATTCAATACAGTTTTAAAAACATCAGATCCAAAACGATTAATAAATGTTGATCTCTTCTTTAAACAAATAAATAAATCATTATTTGAACTTACTATTATTGATGAAGAAGGCGTACAATCATCTATATCAAGTGAACTTTACTACGAACAGGCTAGAAACAAAGAATTAGCTAACGAGAACACCAAATACCAACTTTCTAAACTTGGAAATTCAAATCTTTCTCTTCAAAACATAAATATTAAACTTATAGACGATTGCTTTTTTCAATCAAAAGTTTTAAACAACTTACGACGTGATGCAATTCAACTACACATTAGCAAACGAATCGAAAAAAATAAGCCTATTCCTAAACCAATTATACAAACCAATACCCCTTATTTCTCAAACCAACTCAACTATAAAGCTAATATTGCTAATAAAAATGCCTTTTCGTTTTATAAAAAACATGGGGTTAACAATATTGAAATGGCTTTTGAAATAAGCACTCAAAAGCCTAATCAGGAACTAATGAGAACAAAATATTGCATATTGGATATGTTAAATAAATGCAACAAAAATGCAACCGATAATAACAAAATACACCATCTAATACTGTCAAATCAATACGGAAATTATGAATGCAATTTCGATTGCAAAAAATGTGAAATGACTCTTATTAAAAAATAACTATTTTAATAATTCATTTAACAATCATTAAATAAGTATTTTAAACACTCACCATTCAAATATATAAAAATCATTATTAAAACATTAGCTCCTTATTTTCTTTTTTTGTGTATATTAAAATAGATTAATGCCAAATACTAAATAATATATAACCAATTATGTTACCTTTTTTTAAAAAAAATTCGTTTTTCATTATTTTCATTCTTTCAATACTTACTGTAAATACTAATACCGTTTCACAAGAATTTTTCTCCAAACATGAAGAAAAAAACTTTTCAGGAAATGATATTCGTGTTCTTTCTATTGATAATCCTTGTGGTAACATTTCGGTTAAAGGGTGGAACTATGACTCAATTGCTGTTTCAACCAACATAAATATCGAAACAAAAAGCAATAATACAGCTAATGAAATTATCGATAATTTAATTTTAACCACCGAAAAGCAAGGAACTTCATTTAAAATTGCATGGAAAGTAAAAAACGATGTTAAATTAAACACTCCTGTTATTATTAACTACACAATACACACACCAAACTCACTGATAATTAAGATTGTCGGCTCTCACGGAAAACTAATAGCGGAACAATTAAGTAATGAAACTCAAATATTTTTCGAACACGGATCTGTTTCTGTTAATAACATTAATACAACATCCAAAAACATCTTCACTCTTAAAGCGTGCGATGCAACTTTTAACAATATTAAAAATTGCCAAATTATTGGAGATAATAATAATATTCAAATTCAAAACTGCTCTTATCTAAATATTAAAACTAATTACTCATCTGCAAGTTTAAATAACATTGAAAACCTTTTAATCAATGGTGAACATATTAAATGCAACATTTCAAACATTGATCAACTTGAAATGCACGCTTTTAACTGCCAAGCTGACATAACTAAACTTAACAGATATGGATTAATTGAAATAAATACCGGTAATTTAACCTTAAGCAAACTATCAAATTCACTAACTGAACTAAATGTTGCAAACACTAATGCACCTCTAGTATTATTTATTAACGAAAACATGCCATTTTTTATTAATGGCCAAACACAACAAGGTTTTTTTAATTATCCCTGGAACAAAAAAATTAAAATAATCCGCGATATTTCAACAATATCTTTTTCCGGCCATAACGCAGAAGTAAACAACATGTCAACAAAATTAATATTGTTTAATAAACAAGCTTCAATCGAAATAAAAAAAGAATAACCATGGAAATACATCACAAAATTTTCAGCGTAAGGGATATTATGGCCTCCGAAGGATTAGAGGCTTATATTGTTTCGAGTAATGATCAACACCTAAGCGAATATGTTGCTGCTCACTGGAAATTTCGCGAATATCTTAGCGGATTCACCGGCTCTGTTGGTACTCTTGTAATTTTAGACGATGAAGTAGGGTTATGGACCGATTCAAGATATTTCTTACAAGCTGAAAAAGAACTTGACGACTCCATTTTTACCCTTTTTAAAATGGGTGAACCAGATGTACCTTCAATTGAGGACTGGATTGTTTTAAAACTCGAACCTGGTTCTAAAGTTGGTTTAGACGGCAGAACATTCTCCATTGACGAAATAAGAAAATTTAACTCTAAATTTAAAAAACAAGATATTCGACTTGAAACAAAACACTTTTTCATGGATGAAATATGGACTACAAAACCCATTATGCCTGAAAAAGACATCTTTGATTATCCAATTGAATTTGCCGGCTTATCGCGTACTGAAAAAATGGAAATTATTCGCGATAAAATGCACCACCAGGGTATAACACATTATATTATTGGGGCTCTCGACGAAATTGCCTGGGTTTTAAACATGAGAGGCAGTGATGTACCTTATAATCCGGTTTTCCATTCGTTTCTAATTATTGGTCTCGATGGCGTTAATCTATTCATCGACCCTCATAAAATAACTTCAACAACCAGTAAAAAACTAACAAAAGATGATATTAAGGTTTCTCTTTATGAGGATTTTTACAAGCATCTTTCCGAATTAAGCCCTTATGATAATTGTGTCTACATAGACCCAACACGCATTAATGCAGCCGTCCTTAGCTCTCTACCCAATAACATGCCCCGATCCGAAGGTATGAGCTTCATTACCAGCTTAAAAGCAATAAAAAACAACACCGAAATAAAAGGCATCGAAAATGCAATGATTAAAGATGGAATTGCAATGGTCGAATTCCTTTACTGGCTCGAAAACACATTAAAAACCAGCAACACAACTGAATTAGAAGTTGCTCAAAAATTAAAATATTTCAGATCAAAACAGCCTGGTTTTCAATCTGAATCGTTCAACACAATTGCTGCTTACAATGCAAACGGTGCCGTTGTTCATTATAATGTTAATGAAGAATCAAACACTATAATAACTCCCAATGGACTATTACTGATTGACTCAGGAGGCCAATACATGGAAGGAACAACAGATATTACACGAACAATTGCTCTGGGTGATATTCCCCAAAAAGCTTTTATCGATTACACTATGGTTTTAAAAGGACATATTGCTCTCGATTCAATCAGTTTTCCAAAAGGTACTCGTGGAGTTCACATCGACAGCATGGCTCGTCAACACTTATGGAAACACGGACTTAACTATGGTCATGGAACCGGCCATGGTGTTGGATGTTTCTTAAACGTTCATGAAGGGCCTCAAAGTATAAGACCTGTTGATAACGGAATCCCAATTGAAGTTGGAATGATTACTTCAAACGAACCAGGCCTTTACAGAACTAATGAATACGGAATAAGAATTGAAAATATAAATATTTGCGAAAAACATATTGAAACAATTTTTGGCGAATTCTTCAGATTTCGTACACTAACAATTTGCCCTATTGATTTAACACCCGTAAAAACCGAGTTATTAAACCAAGAAGAAATTGACTGGATAAACAACTATCATTCGAATGTTTATTCAAAACTTGCACCATCGCTCAATGACGAACACAAAAAATGGCTTAAAGAAAAAACTAAACCAATAAAATAAATCATGATTTCTGTTTGCATACCAACTTTTAACTATAACATTACAAACTTGGTTTTTAGCTTAATTGAACAATGTAATAACGAAAAATATAACTACGAAATAATTGTTATAGATGATGCATCGACCAACAATCAAATAAAAGAACAAAACAAAATAATATCTGAATTTGAAAACATCCAATATATAGAATTAAACCATAACATTGGACGTTCGGCAATCAGAAATTTAATGGCTCAAAAAGCTCAATACGATTATCTTGTTTTTATCGATGCTGACTCTGCCATACCATCTGGTTTTATTAGTAATTACATAAATAACACCACCAACAATGATGTTATTGTGGGAGGTACATCTTATGGCTCAAAACCCAAAAACCCTTCGTTATATCTTCGATGGCTATATGGTGTAAAACGCGAAGTTAAAAGTGATGATATCCGATCGCAAAATCCATACAAAAGCTTTACCGCAAATAACTTTTTAGTAAACAAGAAACTTTTTCTCGACATTAAATTTGATGAGTCACTACGCGAATATGGACATGAAGATACTATTTTCGGATACGAACTAAAAAAACGCAATATTAATATCTATCATATTAACAACCCGCTTGTACATCTTGGTCTTGAACCCTCATTAATATTCATCGCAAAAACATTGCAGGCTGTAGAAAACCTATTCTACATATATCAATCTAATAAAAATAATTCGCAATTAATTGAAGACAACAAACTACTTTTAATTTTAAAACGTATTGAAAAAAATCCAATGAGAAAATTAATTACATCAATACTAATAAAATCAAAACCGCTTTTCCTTGGCATTCTATACTCAACAAAACCTTCTCTAATTGCCCTTGATCTGCTAAAATTGGCATACATTTTGGAAATAAGCTCAAAAAACATCAAAACAAATATCAATTAATTTTTAAATTGCGGTTCTTTTATACTCGTTAAATTTAAATCTAAAAATATACTGATTATGCAAAAATTATACTGCAAAACAATTATTGTTGTATTATTATTCGTAATTACAAACTATTCTAAAGGTCAAGGTTATAATATTGACATTAAAATTGATGGATTAAAAGATACTGCTGTTATTTTAGGACATTATTTCGACAAAAAAATTATTGTTAACGACACTATTATTGTCGACAAAAATGGTTCTGGAATTTTTTCCGGTGAAAAAAAGTTACCCGAAGGATTGTATGTTATTTACTTACCCGACAAAAACTATTTCGACTTTCTTCTGGGGGCTGACCAATCGTTATCTATCTCAACCACAAACTACAATTTAGTTAATAACATGAAAATAAGTGGTGCAAAAGAAAGCCAACAATTTTTAAATCACAAAATATATCTCGAAAATGCTCATAAAAATATAGCACAAATTCAATCCCAAATACAACTAATCAAAAACAATAATGACTCAATCGAAATTTTAAAAAAACAAATACAGGAACTACACAACAAAACAATCTCTTACTGGGATAAAGCTATTATTGAAACAAAAGGCACATTCTTATCAACGTTTTTAAAAGCTCTACAAGATATTAAAGTTCCTGAAATTACTATTGACGAACATGTTTCGAACAAAGACTCAATATTGCAAATAAAAAAATATTATTATTACAAAAACCACTATTTCGATAATATCGATTTAACAGACGATCGTATTCTTCGAACTCCTTTCTTTACAAGTAAAGTTGAATCATTTTTTAATAACACCGTTATTCAAATTCCAGACACCTTGGCTAAAGAAGCAATAAAACTTATTGAAAAATGCCGCCCAAACAACGAAATGTTTAAATACATGATTCAGCACCTTTTTAATTATTCTATTGAAAGTAAAATGATGGGCATGGATCTTTTAGTCGTCGAAATTGGTGAAAAATACTACTTATCGGGCGAAGCAACATGGGCAAGTCAAGAATTTCTTAAAGATTTAGAAGAAAGAGTTACACTTCTTAAACCTACCCTTCTTGGGAAAAAAGCTCACGATCTGAAAATGGAATCACCCTCTGGCGAATTCTTTAAACTTAGTGAAGTTGATGCTAAATATACCATTCTTATTTTTTGGGAGCCACACTGCGGTCATTGTAAAAAAGAAATCCCTAAAGTACATAACGAAGTATGGAGCAAATATAAAGATAAAGGCGTGAAAGTTTTTGCTGTTTATACCCAAACCGATAAGGAAGAATGGTCTACTTTTTTAAACGAACACAACCTTAACGATTGGATTAATGTTTACGACCCTTACCACTCAAGCCATTTCCGAAACTATTTTGATATCTCATCAACTCCGGTAATATATGTACTCGACAAGGATAAAAAAATTGTTGCAAAAAAAATTGGTGCAGATAACCTTCCAGGCTTTTTTGAACATGAAATAAAATATGGCAGATTATAATATGCAAACATTTAAAAAAACATTCCTAGCCCTTTTAACTGGCGTGATTATAATAACAATTTTCACTAAATGTGAAGAAGAAAAAGAAATCCCTGCCCCTCAAATTTTTTCAAATATGCCTGAGGAGGGGTACAACATAAATATTGATGACACTCTTACTTTAACTCCTCAAATAACTTACGACTACAACACTGAATATGAATGGATCGAAAATGGAGTTATTATTGCAACAACAAAAGAATTTGAGTTTATTCCTTCAGACCTGTCTACAAAAAACTTAACATTTAAAGTTTTATCTCCACGGGGTAACGATTCTTATTCTTTTATTATTAATACTTTAAAAATAATCAATTTCGAAAAATTAGAATTAAAAAAAGATACATTCTGGAATGCATCTAACGGCGAAAAAGGTTTTTATTCGAACGACATTTTTTTTACATCAAAATTCGACTCAATAAACTATTGGACAGGCTTTGTTTATTCAAATAAATCTACAAAAACAAAAGACACCCGATACCTGTCATGCACTGCATCTGGAGCTGAAAAAAGCAATAATTATTTGGTTTTATCTGACAATGACACTACTGCCCACAAAATTATTTTCCCTGTAAAAAATCACTATATTCTTAAAAATATTCAGGTAATAAACTCTTTCTATACTAATAATAAAATTAATGATGTTGTAAATTACATTACAACCTTTACTCTATCATTTAAAGGATTTAAAGACGGCATACTTACTGTGGATAAAATTGTTAATCTGGCTGCTAACAGAAACAACTATGGCAATTCATGGAAAACTATTGAACTAGAATCATTAGGCGAAATTAATGAATTAGAGATTAATTTAAAAATAACTCCCGATTCGCTTCAGATACCAAAGATTATTTGCTTAGATAACTTATCTATAAAACAAATTACCTCACAATTATCTTTTCAATATGAGTAAATGTGTCAAATGAAAATTTAAATAAATAAACCCCTTTAACCATATTATTTGTTATATAAGAATCCTTTCCATTTGCATATCCAAAAATACTTTCATCAATTTTTGAACCTGTAATTGAAAATATTTCAAGTTTATTTAACCTATCAAGATACCACTCAAACATAACAGAACTACCTATGGAATTATAGTACACATCAATACGATTTTCCGGAATACTTTCTTCGTATTTTTCCGAATAATGTACGTCTGATGCAAGTAAATCAACAAAAGCTGAAGAATTTAACCCTTTAGGATGAATATTATAAAAAGGATACCACAAATTATCATCCTTAATATACAATGAATTTGCTTTCCTACTTGTTGAATACTGCCAAAATATTCCAATGTTGTCAGATGTATTGGCTATCTGAAATTCGCAGGTTAAGCTTATTGGGTATTCCACTCTAACCGGTTCTTCCAACTCAATAAAATTCTCTGATAAAGAATTTAAATATGACATAGTAATAACAGTATCCCAAACAGGTATTTGATTGTTAAAAAACTCTTCTCCACTCCACAAACGAAACCTGCATTTATTATCTGAATATTGCGGACATTCTCCAATCATAACATATACACCATATATTGTTGCAGAATCTATTTCATTATAAGTTTCGGCAAAACCTTGTGTACCCCAGGAATTATTGCCAAGCCAATTACCAAATGTAAGATCTGTTGGATCTGAAAAAACTGTACTATCTGTAAACTCAACATTCGAAATACGTTCCAACTTTGTTTTATAATATGAAAAGCCATCTATTAATTCCACATTTTTATCATCAGGATCCAACCAAAATTTTAATTGACCTCTATTAATTGACTTATAATCCCATGCCTTATTAAAACGAACAAAATAATCATTAACTGGATTGTCACACGATGCATCACCTCCCGATAGAGTACCTAATAAATATCCATCATAATCAAACAATGCACACCCCGATGACCCTCCTTCTGTTGAGCCAGTTTTCCATCGAGATACTTTCCAATGAGAATTATTTAAAAATGGAGGTGAATTGAATGTTGATAAGAAAATATTATTAACTGTCCGACCAAATTTTTTTACATCGCCCTGTGGATGATGAATTATATGAAAAGGTGGTTCAGGTGTTGATGTCAAACTCCAACCAACCCAATATGGCTGATAACATAATGGTGGTATTTGATTCAACTCAAACAAAACAAAATCTAAAGAGTCAAATTGTGCCCGAATAATATTTCCTGTCATGGTTTGACTACTAATACCATCGATAAAGCCTCTACAAAATGGAACCTGGTAATTAAAATAACAAAGAAAGGTATGTTCATTCTTAAAATAATCTAAACAATGATTTGCAGTAATTACGTATGGTGTACCATCATATTCAGTATTATTTATCATAGTTCCGGTACATAAATATTTCCCATCAACTATCAGTTTTAAAACTGATTTTTCTTCGGGATAAACATTTGATTCACAACTTAAATCAGGATGACAATTCTCCGATGCCCCTAATCCATTCAAATTAAAATCATTTAACCCAAAAACACCTTTATAATCATGATTAACATAATCAATCCTTAACTTACCTTTAAATGCAGGAAACGGTGGTTCAATATATTCAACAATTATTGAATCACCACTAACCGGTTCAACAGCAAATGACCCAAATCCAGAGAAACTTTTATTTGAAAATGCTCCTTTTAATTGTCCTCTTTTTTTATTATAAACAAATAATTGTGCTCCATCAGGTATTTCAAACCTATCGAAAATAATATTTATTGAATATGCATTTTTCGAACATATACCAACACGCCACATTTTTGATCCATCTGCCAATTCATTCCATATTCCACTATTATCAGGGGTAATATTTACATCAAATGAATGAGCAAAACACGCTTCATTGTTTTTTAACTTTTCATCATCAGTAATAGCTGAACAGATAGTAAAGTCGGGCATCACAACATAAGGTACCTCATCACATACCCGGTTAATTATACTTTTAGGTAATCCACGAAACCGAATTTGTCCTGAAATAAAACAAATAGAATAAAAAGAAAAAAGAAAAGCAATACAAAAAAAAAGCTTCATATTTATATATTAATTGAGGACAATAATAAAACGACAACTCATTTTTGTTCAAAATTAATTAAATATATTTACGTATAAACTTTACATTCAATTTCTCCCTCCAAAACAGCCAATGCATTTTCGGCCATTGCCTGCATCTCATCTTCACCCGGATATACAATAACAGGTGCTATAAAGTCAACCATATCAATTATATACTCAGTAATTTTTTTATTATTTGCTATACCTCCAGTAATTAATATTCCATCAATTACACCTTTTAACACTGTAGCACAAGCTCCAATTGATTTAGCAGTTTGATATGCCATTGCATCTAAAACAAGTTGAGCTTTTTCATTTCCATTCTGCGCCATAATAGCTACTTCATGAGCCTGATTGGTTCCAAAATGAGCCATTAATCCACCTTTACCATTAATGATTTTTTTTATCTCATCGTGCGAAAGTGTTCCACTAAAACAAAGATCGACCAAAGCTCCACTAGGCAATGTTCCGGCTCGTTCGGGCGAAAAAGGTCCAAAACCATCCAGTGCATTATTCACGTCTACAACTTTTCCTTTCTCATGAGCACCTACACTTATTCCACCACCCATGTGTGCAACTATAAGGTTAAGTTCATCATAACTCTTGTGCAAAGACTTAGCATATCGTCGGGCAATGGCTTTTTGGTTTAACGCATGAAAAATAGACCTCCTGTTCATCATCGGGTGTCCTGTTATTCTTGCCACAGCAGACAACTCATCAACAACAACCGGATCTGCAATATATGCTCGAGCATTTGGAAATGTTTGAATCAATTCATCTGCTATCAATCCACCTAAATTACTGGCATGTTGCCCCTGAACACCAACACGCAAATCGTGTTTTAGCTTTTCATTCACTTCATATATACCCGACTCTATTGGCTTTACCAATCCGCCCCTTCCTACTATTGCAACTATTTCTAAAGGATTTATATCAATAGCACTAAGCTCTTTTAAAATAATATCACGTCGAAAAACATATTGATCTGATATTGTAGCAAATCTATTCAAATCATCCTGATTATGTTTAATGTTTTTTAGAAATATTGATTTTCGACCCTCAAAGACAGCAATTTTTGTTGAACTAGATCCAGGGTTTATTGTTAATATCAAATATTGCTTACTCATAAACCTCTTTAATTATTATATTAATGTGGAATTCAGGCTAGAACTGATAATAAAATACTGTCATATTTCGATTGTTCTGAATCACTTCGTGATGTTAACACAATTGGAGCCTTTGCACCTAATATTATTGATGCTACTTTTGCTTTAGCAAAAAAAACAAGACTCTTATATAACACATTACCAACTTCAATGTCTGGCATTAATAATAAATCAGTATCTCCGGCAACGGTACTTTTAATATTTTTATGTCTGGCACTTTCAAAACTAACTGCATTATCGAAAGCTAATGGCCCATCAACAATACAGTTTTTTATTTGGTCGCGCTGATTCATTTTTGATAGTAATGCAGCATCTAAAGTTGCCTTCATATTTTCGTTAACCATTTCTATTGCTCCAAGAACCGCAACTTTAGGTTTAGCAATTCCTAATTTATTTAAATAAGCCACCGAGTTATTTAATATTTCCACCTTCTCCTTAAGGCTTGGTGCAATATTCATAGCAACATCTGTTATTGCTATTAATTTATGATATGTTGAAACTTCGAAAAGTGCAAAATGAGATAGCAATCGTCCTGTACGCAAGCCCCAATTTCTATCTATAACACCACGTAGTAATATAGGTGTAGCAACCTTTCCTTTCATCAAAATATCAGCATCGCCAGAGTTAACCATTCTCACCGCTTTCTCAACTGCTAATCCAATATCTTTTTCATCTATAAAAAGAGCATTTTCAATTGTAAGATTCTGCTCTTGAATAATTTTTATTGTACTGTTTTTATCTCCTATTAATATTGGAGTAATAATATTATTTGCTGTTGCCTTTGCTATAGCACTAAGTGAATACTTATCGTTAGAAACAGCCAAAGCCAAACGCTTACGCATTTGGCTTTGCTTTGCCATTATCTCAAGATCATTTAAAGACTTGAACATTGTTTGAAATTTGACATTTAAGATACTATCTATTTGCCAATTCTTCAACTATTATTTTTGTATCTTCTGCAATTACTAACTCTTCATTTGTAGGCACCACCATAACTTTAACATGGCTACTAGGTTTACTAATCACCTTTTCCTTACCTCTTAATCCTTTATTTATTTCAGTATCAATATCAATACCAAGATATTCCATGTTTTTACATACACCGGCTCGTGTGTCATCGCCATTTTCTCCAATACCTCCTGTAAAAATCAAAATATCAACACCTCCCATAGCAGCAACATAAGATCCGATATACTTTTTTATTCTATAATCGTACATTTCAAGCCCCAACTTGGCCATCTGATTTCCTTCGGCAGCAGCACTTTCTATCTCTCTCATATCTGAAGATATTCCGGTTACTCCCAACATTCCACTATGTTTATTAAACAACACACTGGCCGATCGGGTACCAATTACCTCTTTGTCCATAATAAAAGTTACAGCTCCTAAATCTAAATCACCAGCTCGCGTACCCATTATTAAGCCTTCCAACGGTGTAAATCCCATTGATGTATCAACAGATTTTCCGTTTTTTATTGCTGCTATTGAAGCTCCATTGCCCAAATGACATGATATTATTTTTACACTACTATAATCAATACCTAAAATATCACACGCACGCTTTGAAACATAACGATGACTTGTTCCATGAAAACCATATCGTCTAATTCCATATTTCTTATACAACGCATAAGGAATTGCATACATATAAGCTTCTTTTGGCATTGTTTGATGAAATGCAGTATCAAAAACTCCTACCTGGGGTACATTTGGCAATAATTGCTTCACTGCATTTATTCCTTTCAAATTTGGAGGATTATGCAACGGAGCTAGCTCTATACACTCTTCCATTTTTTTTATTACCTCATCGGTAATAAAAACACTAGAATTAAATGTTTCACCACCATGTACCACACGATGACCTACTGCATCTATCTCATTCAAATCGGTAATGCATCCGTGATTTTTACTTAACAATACCCCAACTATATAATCAATTCCAGTTTGATGATCTAAGATCTCTCCTTCGAGCAATACCTTTTCTCCGTTCTCTTTTTCATGTTTTAAGAAAGAACCTTTCAAACCAATTTTTTCAACGCCTCCTTTTCCTAAAACAGACCAGACTGAGTTCTCCTCATTATACATCTGATATTTTATGGATGAACTTCCACAGTTTAAAACCAAAATTTTCATTCGTAAATATTTTTTTATCATTTACTTCATACCCGAAGCATAATAAATGATGATTTTTTATTATTTGTTAAGGTGCCCTTTAACAATTTATTTTTTTAAAACTTTATCAACAGGTCATCATTCGGCACTACTCTTCCCTCTAAATCATAATGATAAAAACCTTCTCCACTTTCAACACCAAATCTTTTAGCCCTAACTAAACGACGAATTACAGGTGAAACTTTATATTTTGAATCTCCAAATTCTTCATATAAATTCTCCATCCACTTTATCACTTTACTCATTCCTATTATGTCGGCTGTACGAAAGGGACCAAATCTCATTCCCAAACCTATCTCCATTGTTTTATCAATATCGGCCATTTTTGCAACTCCTTCCATTAATGTTGCACAAGCTTCATTCAACAAAACAACAAATAATCTAACACTTATTAAGCCTGCCGACTCAGCTACAGGAATCACATCTCTGTTAATCAACTTAACAAACGTACATACACGACTATAAACATCATCTGACGTATAAAAACCCCTAACAACCTCAATTATACGCGCTTCAGACGAGGTAACAAAGAAATGTAAACTAACACATCGATCTCTGTGTTCAAGTTCGGCAGCCAATTCACTAATTACAATATGTGTTGCATTTGTTGCAATAATTGCATCTCTGGCCACCACCGATTCTACTTTTCTAAATATCTCTTTTCTAAGATTTATATTTCTTTCACCAGTAATCTCATCAGCACGAATCGCTTCTATAACAAAGTCACACTCTGCTAAATCATCATAATCCAAAGTTCCTTTTATACGTGCCATTATTGCACGTTTTTCACCCAAAGTAAGACCCCAATTTTCAATAATTGTATCTAGTCCTTTAGATATTCCTACCTGAGATCCTTCAATTTTTTCATCACTCAATTCAATAAAAACAACTTCCATACCATGCATACTGGCAACGGTTGCTATCGTCTGTCCTTCCTTACCGCATCCAATAATCCCTATTTTTGAAAATAACGTTTTTACACGCTGTTTTTTACTAAGAGCGTACGCTTCAATAGGTTCAACTAAAATTTCAGCCATTTAATATTTTTATTTAATTAATATATACTGTAATGTTTTTAATATTCAAATTATTATTTCACCATATTTACTTATTATATATCTTTTTGTTACACTCAAATCGGTTTTTAACAATAAAACAAACAGCAATAATTACATTTATTATTTTTTTGCAGCCTGCATTGCAGTAATTGCTACTAAACTAACAATATCAGATACCGAACAACCTCTCGACAAATCATTAATTGGAGCTGCCATTCCTTGTAAAATTGGGCCAATAGCCTCGGCTCCAGCTAATCGCTGAACCAATTTATATGCAATATTACCTGTTTCAAGAGTTGGAAATACCAATACATTAGCATTACCCGCAATATCACTTCCCGGAGCCTTCTTTTGTCCAATTGCAGGTACAATAGCTGCATCTGATTGCAATTCTCCATCTATTTTTAAATCGGGAGCCATTTCTTTTGCTAATTTTGTTGCTTCTACTACCTTATCAACCATTTCATGTTTAGCACTTCCTTTTGTACTAAAACTTAACATTGCAATTTTTGGTTCAAAACCAGCTATTGATTGGGTTGTTCTACCTGTAGCAACAGCAATTTCTGCCAGTTCTTCGGCAGTAGGGTTTGGATGCACTGCACAATCTGCAAATACCATCATTCCATTTTCACCGAAACTATGATCTTTTAAAATCATTATAAAAGCACCGGAAACAACACTAATTCCCGGCATTGTTTTAACTATTTGGAATGCAGGCCTCAACACATCTCCGGTTGCATTATCAGCTCCAGCAACTTCACCATCAGCATCACCATTTTTTATCATCAATACCGAAAGGTATAAAGGATCTTTCACCAATTCCATTGCTTTCTCCTTAGTCATCCCCTTTTTTTTACGAATCTCAACCATCAAATCAGCATAGAGCTCCATCTTTTCATGGTTTTCAGGATCAACTATTATAGCTTTATTCAAATTTGTTAAAGAAAACTCTTTTGCTTTAGAAGTAATCATTTCCGGGTTCCCAAGAAGTATAATATCACAAAAATCCTCTTGTAATATAATATCAGCAGCTTTTATTGTTCTATCTTCATATCCTTCGGGAAGAACAATACGTTGTTTTTTTTCTTTAGCCTTTGCCTTTAATTGCGCAATAAAATCCATATTAATGACAGTTTTATAAGTTTATATTTTATTTTTTTAATATTCAATACTATAGGCCAAATACCAATCTCAATTAATAAATGAAAAAACATGAAAATGAATTAAAAAACATACTCTGATAAGTTATTTTTTGCACAAAAAACCCAAAACGAATGAAACATTTACAACCAAAAAATTCCATCAATACAGGCCATACATTTGATAATTAAACATTTAAAAGAAAAAAAAGAAGCATTTTATGGGGTAAAATATCTTTATGCAAAGAAAGAAAAGAATTATTAATATTGGAAGTATTTGCAATGTATACTTTGCAATAATATACTATTTTTAGCGTTTTTAAATAACAGTTGATCTATTTTAGATTTTTTTGCAAAATTTGCACTAAAAACAATTTTATAACAATTACTATTTTACAATAAAATTAAATACACTATTTACAAATATAAACATACCCCTTTAAACAAAGAGCTTATATATAATTATTTAATAAAATGTATTATTTCCTGTTTTTATTTCGCTGTTTTTCAATCTGGTTTAATACCTTGCGAATACTATCTAATCCCTCATCATTTTTTTGAGAAACTTTACTCTTTAATTTATCATCAGGAGAACTAACACCCGATCTAATTTCAAAATTTCCTCCTGGATATATTCGAGGTTCATGATAATCCTCCACTTGCTCAAACTCAACAAACCCTAAATAAGTCAATAGTTCGTAGAAAAACTGAACTTTATCTTCCTGCACTTTTATTCTAAAACTCTTCATGGCTAAAAATTTATTTTTAAAACAAACATAAAAAAACCCAATACTATTATTTTGTCAAACGCCCCATTCGTTAAAACACTAATACATTGATTTATAAATAAACACATTTAAAATATTCTAATAAATTTAATATGATTTTTTATTAAATAAAAAAACTATTAAGCAATTAACATAGTTAAATAATCTTAAATTGATCAGCATCAAGATAAGCAGGGAAATTAAGTCGGTAATTAATAAGTTCGTGAATTTCGATATTGCAATTAATAAGTGTTTCCGAAGGTGATTGCAGACAAACAATTGACTCTCCATTATAATTGAGCACTTTGCTACCACCTGCATAAAAACCATTTTTATCTCTTCCGATTCGGTTTACTCCAATTGTATAACACTGGTTTTCAACAGCTCGTGCAGACAATAACAGATCCCATGCTTTTTGTCGCGAAGCAGGCCAGTTTGCGACATATATCAATAAATCATAATTATTTTGATTTCGACTCCAAACCGGGAAACGCAAATCATAACATATTAATGGTTTTATACGAAACCCTAAATAATCAATAATAATATTTACATCACCTTGCGTGTAAAAGTCATCCTCATGTCCCATTCGAAAAAGATGCCTCTTATTATAATAAACAATACTTCCATCAGGTTTAATAAAAATCAACCGATTATAATACATATCATTTTCTTGTACCACAATACTACCGGTTACTGCCAAATTATTTTTTTCAGCAAAATGCTTCATCCATAATACAGTTTTTCCGTTCATTGTTTCGGCAACAACCGATGGATTCATTGTAAAACCACTTTGAAACATTTCGGGCAAAATAAGCAAATCAATATCATGCAGCCTATCTTCGGTCAATAACTCAATTTTATTTAAGTTAGCATCGATATTATGCCAAATAATATCATATTGTAAACATCCTACCTTCATAAGTCAATTATTTAATTATAAAAGAAATATCAATGTTATTAAAATGAAAAACAAATTTTCATACACCTGAAAATAATATAAAAAATAGCGTTATATTCAATAAATACAACCAAAGTATCAATTTTAGTTATTAAACAAACATCCACCCGAAGCAGACAAATACAGATGAAAAGAATTTTATCATTAAAAGTTTTTGATTATTTTTTAACAATTTTTGGAGCATTTGTTCTTGCAGCAGGATTTGTTTTATTTATAAATCCTTATAAAATAGTTCCGGGAGGTGTATTTGGAGTAGGAATTGTTGTACATTATTTAATACCACAAATGCCCGTTGGATCATTTGGTCTTATATTAAACATTCCCTTAACACTACTTGGCTTTAAAATATTAGGCCCGCGGTTTGGTATAAAAACCATATTAGGGCTGATATTATCATCGGTATTTATGGATATATTAACCATTTTAATTGGCGAAAATGATCCTTTAAAAATAAGTGATGATTTGCTTTTATCAAGCATTTACGGAGGTATTATTATTGGAGTTGGTTTAGGAATGATTTTTAAAGCAAAAGCAACCTCGGGAGGATCTGACATAATAGCCATGATATTTAATAAATACTCAAAATACTCAGTTGGTCAGTTGCTTATTGTTATCGATTCTATTATTGTTTTATTTGGATTAATTGTATTTAAAGATTGGAAAATACCCCTTTATTCATGGATCGTAATTTTTGTGTCGGGAAAGGTTATTGACTTGCTTTTACAGGGAATAAGTTACGATAAGGCAATAATAATAATATCGGAAAAATATGATGATATTCGTTCAATTATTATTGAAAAACTTGACAGGGGTGGAACCTATTTCGAAGGTGAAGGAATGTATAGCGGAGAAGCAAAAAAAGTTATTTTTACTGTAATTACCCGACGAGAATTATCTGAACTGGAAAGTAAAATATACTGCATTGACCCAAAAGCATTTCTTACAGTTATTAACACTAGTGAAATATTAGGTGAAGGCTTTAAATCGTTAAACGAAAAAATTGATCAAAAAAAATAACCATTTAATAAAGTTTAACCACTAGTAAGCTAAATAGTTTCACAAACTTAAAATGAAAATAGTAAATAAAATATTGTTAATAATTGCATTTTATATTACGTTAATATGCAATAGCAATGCTTCGGAAAACGACTCAATTTTTCAAAAGAAAGATCGGACTATTGGAATATTACCAGCCATAGCATTCGATTCCGACCTTGGATTTCAATATGGAATACTGTCAAATTTATACTGGTTTGGAAAACCATCGACATATCCAACTTATCAAAACTCACTTTACCTTGAAGCCTCTAAATATACAGCCGGTTCATTACTACTTAGAACCTATTTCGATTCGAAGAAAATAATAACCAATATCAGAACTATTTTCGACATAACCTTTTTCAGAGATCAAATGATGGATTTTTACGGGTTTAATGGCTCACAAAGCTTTTATAACAAACACATAGAAAAAGATTTTCAAGATGGTGAATATATATCAAAAGCATTTTATAAACATCACAGAGATTTATTTAGAATAATGGCTAATTTCAAAGGATCTGTTTTTAATAAAGACAATAAATTGCAGTGGATAGGTGGCATCACTTTTTTTAATTTCAACATTCATCCGGTTGATACCTCAAAAATAGATATTAAAGCAAATACAACGCTTACCGATATAACTAATTTATACGATAAATACATTAACTGGGGCATTATTAATAAAAACGAAAAAAACGGTGGAAATAGTATTTACCTGAAAGCAGGTTTATCAATCGATACTCGAAATTTCGAAAGCAATCCTTCAAAAGGAATTTTTAGTGAACTATTTATTAGTGCTACACCTGCATTCTTTTCTGACCATGATCAATCATATACACGCTTAACAGCCGTTCATAGGCAATATTTCACATTAGCAAAAAACAAAAGTATAATAGCATACCGAGTTCTATATCAGGGAAAAATAGCCGGCAAAGTGCCTTATTATCTTCTTCCTCACATTGTTTCTTCATCATTAGGAAGTGCCACAAACCAAGGACTGGGAGGTGCAAAATCACTTAGAGGAATAAAAAGAAACAGAGTTGTTGGTGATGGTATCATTTTAAGCAATATTGAACTTCGTCAAACAATTGTAAGATTCAACACATATAAACAAGACATCTATATTGCGACTAACATTTTTACAGATATGGGAATGGTTGTTCAGCCATATAATATTGATTTAAAAAACATTACACAACAAGATAAGGAATTATATTTTAATAATAATAAAGATGAATTACATACTACATTAGGTATAGGCATTAAAGTAGTACTAAACGAAAACTTTATTGTATCGCTAGATTATGGCAAGGCATTAAACAAACAAGATGGAGATTCAGGAACATATATTTCATTAAACTATCTATTTTAAAAAATAAAAACATAATATAATGATAATATATTTAGTAATTGCAGATAATATTAGAGACAAACGATTCAACAGATTTCTTTTGTTCAGTAAACTGCATTGAAGAATGATTAATAATTATTGCAAATGCATATTCATTTCCATTATGAGTTTCAACAAAACCAGCATATCCCAATACACCATTCATACTGCCACTTTTACCATATACTTTATTAGGATATTGTTTCCACATATTTTTTAACGTACCCGATGTACCTCCAATTGCCATTAAAGTTTTATATTCTTGTTTATTTATAACGGACAATGCATAACATAGAATTGTAGTTAAGTCATTTGCAGATAACCTATTAAAAGGTGACAAACCACTACCGTCAACAATTTCAACATCTAACCCGGCATTAATATTCCAAAAATACATCTGTTGTTCAGCGGCGCAATCCCAATCGCCAAAGCCACCTTTTGCTTTATCTAATTGTAAAAAAATATGATCGGCAAATAGATTATTACTTTTTTCAATTATAATTTTTACTATCTCTTTTAATTCAGGCGATTCGTAAGTTATAAGCAATTCACCTTTACTACAATAATCATCATCATTTAAAACCTTAACACAACCACGCACAAAAACTCCCCTTCGCAGAAGAAAATGCTTAAGTTCTTCACCCATAGTTAAAGCCGGATTTGGATTTGCACCCTTAATAACAAAACTCTGCCTATTTTGTGGAATAGTTCCACGTACAATCCACTTTTTTAATTCGGGAACTCCAAAAATATAAGCATTATCAATATTATTATTAGCGGATAAAACCTGACAATCAAAAATTATATTATCCAAAGTCGGATCAATATTTATAACATCACATCTGCCTCCAATAACTTCTGAAGATTTTAATGTTAAATTAAACGAATTATCTTTATAGGTCAATCCATGAGGAATTGCTCCATAATAATTTGCCACATCTTCCCACACCCTTTTAGAAGGAATATATTGAGATTTAAAATAATTATCGATAAGTATAATATCTCCATTAATAACCTCGACTCCTTTTTCCTTAAGCGAATATAAAATACATTCAAAAAAACTCTCTCCTGATTTTTCCTCAAAAAAAGATGATGATAATGTGGGGTCACCACCTCCTTCTATAATAATATCACCATCAACAGTAAATTTTTGAATAGTGCCGTTAAACAACACATGTGTTTGAAACTTATACTGATTGCCTAAGTTAATTAATGCAGAAGTGGCAGTTGCCAACTTCATTAACGATGCTGGAATATGACGAACTTTTGGTTGATATGAACACAATACCTGTGAGTTATTCAAATTAACTACGTTAATACCCACAGATGCTTCATCGCCAACACATTTAACAAACTCATCACACATCCTACTAACATCCTGAGAGCTAGAAGAACAGAATGATATAAATACAAAAAAGACAATAACAAAAAACTTCATAATGTTAGTTTCCACCTAGCTGCCAAAATAATTTTTCGTTATCCAAAAACCTTTTAACTAAATCGTCATAATAGGCATTCGCCATAATAACTAAATCGCTATTTTTATTTAAATCTTTACTAATTGAATAGCTTTCGAAAGCCCATTTACCAGCCGATTCGATATCGTTTTGTATTTCTTTAGCCAATGCAATATTATAAGCAGCTCTGGCTTTTTTTAAACCTTTACTTTTTTCGTAAATATAATACCATACCTTTTCTGCTTTTACCCAATCTCCTTTTAGCACATAGTTTTTAGCAATATTAAATTCCCCATTATCACTTGAAAAATACAACCTATCGATCGATTGCCAAAAAGGAGTCGTTCTGTCGGCATAATAATACCCCAAACGTCCCGCAAAGTCGCCCAACGCATTAAATATTAAAGGAATACCATTTACCGGATAAACTAATGAATCAGAATACGACTTCCAGCTCAAAATATCACTTTGCTTAAATCTATCAATAATAGTATCGGCAGTTAAATCTAAAATTTCCCATGATGTATTTCCACTAATTATTTGTTCAACTTCAAATAAATAAACCGAATAACTACTCACATATTCATAATTAAGCTCAGTTTTAAAACTAATTCCATTCATCAAAATCAAAGCATCGGCATTATACTTTTTTTTCAATTCACTTAAATAGGTATCACTTAACCGCTTTTTCATAAACGATGTAGAATCTTTTAACGATTTAACATCGACATATACTGTATCGAAAAATTTTCGCTGCCTTAATTCTTTTGCAGCCTCTTTAACTGCAAAAGAAGATAATGTATCTACAAAACCACTTACCAATTGAGAAGCTTGAAAATCGGGTGTTTTAAGAAAAACGTTTAACGAATCAGAAGATGAAATTGAGTTATCAACTAAAACTACAGATTTAATCAATGGAGAAATTGTCACTTCGGCAGGACACAAAACATCAACATGATATGTTGATAAAGTCATACACGAACTGAATAAAAATAATAATACAATTAATAAAAAAAATTTCATCTTCATCCACATCTGGTTTATTATCTACAATGCTCTTTGATATATTGCCTTCACATCATCAACATTTAATCTTTTAAACATACCAACAGGACCAAACATACATACCTTATCAGCCATCACATCAACATGCTCATCTTTAAAACCAACTTCCGACAATGAAGAAGGCATACCCAGTTTTACAAAAAAATCTCTAACACACCGAATACCTTTTTTAGCAGCAACCATATCGTCAGACTCATTTATATTCCACACATTTCGTGCCATCTGTGCAAATTTATACGCAGTTTTATCATTTAATACAAACTCCATCCAATTAGGAAACAGAATAGCTAAACCGGCTCCGTGTGTTAAATCATTTATAGCACTTAACTGGTGTTCAAGATCGTGCGTTGCCCAATCGCCTGCTAACTTACCAGAAACAGTCAAACCATTTAAAGCTAAACTGGAAGCCCACATCAAATTAGCTCTAGCTTCGTAATTATCGGGTTCTTTTAATGCTATAGGTCCATATTTAATACAGGTTTTTAATATTGATTCGGCAATAGAATCCTGAATAAAGGTACCTTGATCGTCAGTAAAATATTGTTCGAAAATATGACTCATGATATCGACTGTACCAGCTGAGGTTTGATATTCATTAACTGTATAGGTTAAAGTTGGATCTAACACTGAAAATACAGGTCGTAAAGAGTCATCGCCCATAGCTCTTTTATCTGACTCATCATCGTTAGAAATAACAGCATTACCATTCATTTCAGTACCCGTTGCCGATAAAGTAAGTACAGTTCCAATAGGAATAGGGGTTTCAATCTTAGCCTTGCGCATCATAAAATCCCAGGCATCACCATGGTAAGAAACGCCTGCTGCAATAGCTTTTGAACAATCAATAACACTGCCTCCACCAACAGCTAAAATAAAATCCAAATTATTATCGCGGCATAACCTTACACCTTCACGTACACTACTCATTCGTGGATTAGGTTGAATTCCGCTCAATTCTACAAACGGAATATTTGACTGATTTAATATTGACACAACCTTATCGTATAACCCTGATTTTTTTATTGATCCACTTCCATAAGCAAACAAAACCCTTTTACCACTTTGAAGAATCTCTTTACCAATATCATTAATTCTATTTTTTCCAAACAATATTTTTGTTGGTGCATAAAAATTAAAATTTTTCATACTAAAATAATTTATAAAGTAAGACATATTAAAACTCAACTGATTTCCAACAAATAGGGCTTGATGAGTTTTAAAAAATTAAATAAAAATAATGAATATAGTACAACAATAAAAAAGTAACATATTTCTTTCAGAATAATCAGAATTTAATAAAAAAAGGCAGCATTAGCCACCTTTCTGTAATAAATAAATATTTTACTTACATATTCATTCCACCACAAACATGAATTATTTGACCAGTTACATACGATGACATATCAGATCCTAAAAAAACACAAACATCAGCTACATCTTCTGGTGTTCCACCTCTACGCATAGGTATTTGAGCTTCCCAGGATTTCTTAACATCTTCGGGCAATACACCAGTCATTTCGGTAATTATAAACCCTGGAGCAATAGCGTTATGACGTATACCACGCATTCCCATCTCTTTAGCTGCCGATTTTGTAAAGCCAATAATACCTGCTTTTGACGCAGAATAATTACATTGATTTGCATTACCCGATACACCAACAACAGAGCTCATATTAATAACACTACCAGATGCTTGTTTCCACATTACAGGCTGTACTGCTTTAGTAAAATTAAAAACTGACTTAAGATTAACGGTAATAACCGCATCCCACTGATCCTCAGTCATTCTTTTCAATGCACCATCTTTAGTAATACCTGCATTATTCACAAGTATATCAACACGACCAAATTCCTTAACAATTTCAGCAACAACAGATTGCGTATCTTCATAATTAGCTGCATTTGATGCATATCCTTTTGCTTTAACTCCTAAAGCATTTAATTCAGCCTCGGTTGCCTTTGCTGCATCGTTAATAACCAAATCAGTAAAAGCAACATTGCATCCCTGTTGAGCAAATTTGATGGCTATTGATTTACCTATACCACGAGCAGCTCCAGTAATAATAGCTGTTTTTCCTTCTAAAAGCTTCATTTGTTTATTTTTTTATTATTCTATACTTCAAAAATTGAGAAACAAATGTAATATTTTTAATTAAAAATGATAACACTAAATATTTTCAAGCATCAATCCCATCTGTTTAGCCACATTTAACAATACCTCACCAGCTTTTCCTTTAATGAACAAATCAGTAACGGAATTGGTGAAATTCGAAGGCTGAGGGTTTATTTCAACAATAAATGCACCGTTTCGTTTTGCTTCGGATGGAATTAATGCGGCTGGCATAACCTCACCTGTACTCCCAACAACAAGTAACAAATCGGCATTTCGGGCATCATTAAAACTTTTCTCGTAAGCCTCTCTCGGAATCCCTTCACCAAAAAAAACAAAATCGGGTTTTAATAATGAATTACACTTTTCGCACAAAACAGGCAAAAAATCAATATTAACCTCACTAATATACCTACGCAAACCACATTTTGTACAAACAAGGTATTTAGAGTTACCATGAAACTCATGAACTATTAAAGCTCCCCCCTCTTGATGAAGATTATCGATATTTTGAGTTATAATGGATTTCAAAAATCCCTTTTGCTGCATTAAGCCAAGCACTTTATGAGCTATATTTGGCTTTGCTTTACCAAAATTATCATAAAACAATTCTTTAATAACACTCCATGCTTTATCAGGGTTTGAATAAAAATATTCTATATCGAGGTTTCGTGAGTCATATTTATCCCAAATACCACTTTCGCCTCTAAAAGAAGGTATTCCGCTTTCAACAGATATTCCGGCACCGGTAAAAGCTACCATTCGTTTTGAAGCATATATTTTCGAAACAAAAAAATCAATCTCCCCTAACATATCTCGTATAACTTTAATAAACAATAATTAATAAATACTATCTTAGGCATTCATGTTTAAATATAGTTATTTTATCAAATAAGGATAACACAACATTAACCACAATCGTTCTTAAATTATTTAATCAGATCTATTTTATGAAGAAATATTTAAAATTCAAATTTGATACAAAAGCTAGATTTATTCTATATATTATTTCAGGCATTACTATTTTCAACATTCTATCAATAATTTCGATACAATATGCTCTAAAAACTAATAATCCGGTAATAATAAGCCTCTTAGTTTTAATAACACTAACTGCAATACTTTCAATATTCATTTCTATTATTTATAAAAAATTCAACAAAACGTTATTGCTTGCAATTAAAACTGCCCACCAAATTAGCGAAGGCAATTTAGTTTTTTCGTTACCCAACAACAAAATGAACGGAAATGCAGGACAAATGATTCAGGAACTAAATGTGATGAGCAAACAATTGATTTTTTCGATTAAACAGATACGAAAAATTGCCAATAGTATAAACAAAGATGCATCGGGTTATGGGAATGAATCAGAAAAACTTGCCGAAGGTGCCAGTGAAATGGCAGCAACAGTACAACAAATATCTTCAGCTATTCAGCAAATGACTGCCAATATACATATAAACACCGAAAATTCATTACGAACACAATCTATTGCAAAAGATGCACTTAATGGCGTTAAAAAAGGAAATGATTCAACACAGCGCATGCGCGAATCGATGAGTATAGTTGCTCAAAAAATTGCTGTTGTACAAGAAATAGCAGCCCAAACAAATATTTTAGCCTTAAATGCTGCTGTTGAAGCAGCCAGAGCAGGTGATGCCGGACGTGGCTTTTCGGTTGTTGCAACAGAAGTTAAAAAACTTGCCGAAAAAAGCAGAGTTAGTGCCATTGAAATTGAAAAATTAACACGAAAATCGTTGTTAATATCAGAAAGAGCAGGCATTGACCTTGAAAAACTGGTTCCACAAATTTCAGAAACATCAAAATTAGTTGACGAAATAGCAACATCAAGCAAAGAACAGGAAATTGGAGCAGAACAAATTGCCGATGCTATTAATCAACTAAACACAGTTTCTCAAGAAAATGCCTTATTTGCCGAATCATTTAAAACCCGATCTGAAAATATGATTGATAGTTCAGTTTTATTAAAAGACATTATTAAAGATTATAAAATAGCTTAAAATCAGCTTATTATGCATTTTCAAAAATCGAAATTAATTTAATTTCTATTCTACAAATAATAACATATTAAATACTATTAAGTAAAACTTTTTGCATTGTTAAACCAATGTCAGCAGGAGAGTCAACAATATTAATACCACATTCGCGCATAATATTCATTTTTTCTATTGCCGTGTCCCCCTTTCCACCAATTATAGCACCTGCATGTCCCATTCTACGACCTTTAGGAGCTGTTTTACCGGCAATAAAACCAACAACCGGCTTTGTACCATTTTCTTTAACCCATTGAGCAGCATCAGATTCCATACTTCCACCAATCTCACCAATAATTACAATCCCTTCAGTATCGGCATCATTCATAAGTAATTCAACAGCCTGTTTAGTTGTAGTACCAATAATTGGATCACCGCCAATGCCAATACAGGTACTTTGGCCAAGTCCCAGTTTTGTTAACTGATCAACAGCTTCATAAGTCAATGTACCCGATCGCGATACAACACCAATAGTGCCTTTTTGATGTATAAAACCGGGCATTATTCCAACTTTTGCTTCACCCGGAGAAATAACTCCCGGACAGTTAGGCCCAATCAAAAAGCAATCACGCCCTTCTAAAAATTTTTTTACTTTAATCATATCAGCAGTTGGAATTCCTTCAGTAATAGCCACAATAACTTTTATTCCCGCATCAGCGGCCTCCATTATTGCATCAGCAGCAAACGCCGGAGGCACAAAAATAGCTGAAGTATCAGCCATTGTATCTTCAACTGCTTCAATAACAGTATTAAAAACAGGTTCCCGCAAATGAACTGAACCTCCTTTACCCGGAGTAACACCACCTACAACATTAGTTCCGTACTCAATCATTTGGGTAGCATGAAAAGATCCTTCGCTTCCGGTAAACCCTTGAATTATAACTTTAGAATTTTTATTTACAAGTACGCTCATAGTTATTAATAAAAAAATTGCTACATGAATTACTTACTAATGAAATTAACACCTTTTGAAGCAAATAGTTTATTCATTTTTAAATTATATAACAGTATAAATTAACAATTTCTTAAAACAACGCAAACACACAAAAGTTAGACATAAAATATGTTTGCAGCTATAAAAAATGCAAACAAGATGTGGAAAAACTTAAAAATTAAAACCAAGCTATTCATTAGCTTTTCAGTTATTTTAATTACATTCTTTGTTTTTGGGATGTTAACAATATTACAGCTAAACCAAATAGAAAAAAAATCATCGGTAGTAGCTAACCGAGATATGCCATTTGTAATATCAATTACACAAATTGAGCGTAACTGGCATCATGCAGTATTGTTTTTCGAAAATTACAAAAACACACAACGACCTGTAGATTATTTTCAGTCAATGAGCTTTTTAACTGAAACAGAAAAACTACTGCATAATTTAAACATAAGAGAAATTAATCATACACAAACAAATGAAGATTTAAACTATATTACAACAGGCATTAAACAATTTAAGGATATTGCAAAAAATGAATATACAAACAAATCGGAAAACGACTTTTACAAAGAAAACAATATAATTGACCAGGTTAATGTAAAATGCAAAGAGATAACAGAACGTGAAATATGGAATTCGGCAAGTGGCTCAAAAGAAACAGCATCATGTGCAGCTCAATCAATAATAATTTTATTTATTGGTTTTTTTATTGTATTGATAATTAGTTTATTCATATCAAACCGTTTATCAACAACGCTTATCAAACCGGTTAAGCTTGTAATAAAACACGCCAAAAACCTGTCGGAAGGAAAAATTATATTAATTGATAAGAGTTTCAGAAAAGATGAATTTGGATTATTAATTGAATCATTAAGAATATCAAATCAAAAATTTCAGTCTGCATTAAAAGAATTACAGAATCAATCGAACCAAATGAACAAAATAAGTTTCACACTTGATAAAAGAGCTGAGTCATTAACCGAAACCACATCTGATCAGGCTGTTCATACTGAAGAGTTAACGGCCACTATGATTCAAATTAACAAACTTACAGAACAAAACTCCAACAATGCAGGATCAACAGTTGATTTAATAAGTCATTTTTCGAAATCAATGTCCGAAAATGTAACTAACATACATGAGGCAATACGAATAATGAATATATTAATTGAGAAATCAAGTGCAATTAAGGCAATAGCCTTTCAAACCAACATTTTATCATTAAATGCAAGCATTGAAGCATCGAAAGGTGGTGAAGCGGGAAAGGGATTTGGGGTAGTTGCACAAGGAGTAAGAGAACTTGCCGAACAAATTACGATTTTAAGTGATGAACTTTCTAAAATATCGTCAAATGGTATTGATATCTCAGGAAAAGTACAAAAAAAACTCACCACCATTGAAAAAGAGATGAGTAATTCGTTAAATATGGTTAAACAAATTGTTTTTTCGAGCCATGAACAAAAAAGAGAGATTAACGAAGTAACTCACAACATTAACATGCTTAATATGGGGGTACAACGAACTGCACAGGAAGCGGAAACTATTTCAAAAGAAGCTGCCACCTTAATTGGTGAGGCTCAACGAATAAAAAAAGCACTAAACTATTTTAATCTCGACAATAGAGTAATTAACACCGATTACGAACTTGGTCATATAAAAAAGGTATCGAAATCAAAAATAAAACAAATACGACCAATTGTTAAAATGACAGCAGTAAACTAAGCTTCTAATTTGTTATAATTAAAACACCGATAAGAAAAAATCATTTCTTATCGGTGTTTGTTATTTATAAAAATTAAGAAGTAAAAAATGGGTTTATCTCTTTCGTTTCTTCTTTGTATTTTTGTATTAAACACTAAAAATGAACCTTTAAGACAATGTCTGATACTGAAATAATAAATAGACTTAATACAAAACTTAAACGTCCGCTTAAACAAACTGATCGTTTAACATGGTTCATAAAAGGTTACATAATAAACTCAAATGGAAATATTACCCATTTAAACATATTCAAATCAAACTTAAACGGCTTATTTCCCGATGAGATATTACAGTTAAAACACCTCGAACACCTCGATATTAGAGAAAACAACATTAAATTATTACCAGACAACATTGGAGAGCTTAAAAACCTAATATCAATTGATATTAGGTTCAATCACCTTCAAACCTTACCTGAAGATATATCACAACTCAAAAAACTCGAAAAATTTTATTTAGGACATAATGAATTCAAACAGATTCCAAACCAGATAAGATTATTAAAAAAACTTTTTTTATTAGATATGAGTGCAAACCAAATTTCGGAAGGATATGAACAAATTATACATTCAACAACATTAAAAATGGTTTACTTAAACAACAACTTAATTCAACAATTTCCATTCGAAAAATTGAGATTAAACCAATGGGATGAGTTATCGCTAACAGAAAACCCAATAAATGAAAAACATCCATCAATAAAAGAAAAAATTAAACATCTAATTATATAAACAGTTACAACACCAACCAAAATAAATTTTAATATTTTTTCTTATACATTTGCACAAAATAGAGCTATGCGACTTATTGATACAATTTGTGCCATATCAACAGCCCAGGGAATGGGAGCCATTGCTGTAATCAGACTTAGTGGCCCGGATGCAATAATTATTACTGATAAAGTTTTCAAATCAATAAAAAAAGAGAAAAAACTAAATCAGCAAAAAGCCAACACACTCCACTATGGCACTATTGTAGATGGTGAAAAAGATATAGATGAAGTTATCGTTGCATTATTTAAAGCTCCTCACTCTTTTACCGGAGAGGATACTATTGAAATTTCATGTCATGGGGCTACTTATATACAGCAGCAAATACTTCAATTGCTCATAAAAAAAGGTTGCCGATTAGCCAAACCAGGAGAGTTTACACAGCGCGCCTTTCTAAACGGGAAAATGGACTTATCGCAAGCTGAGGCAGTAGCTGACCTCATTGCATCCAAGTCAGAAGCTTCACGGCGAGTAGCCTTACAACAGATGCGTGGAGGATTTTCGAATGAATTAACAAAACTACGAGAACGATTGCTTTGGTTTACTTCTCTCATTGAACTTGAGCTAGATTTTAGTGAAGAAGATATTGAATTTGCCAACCGCAAAGAACTGTTTGCTCTTGTTGAAGAACTCATGTCGCATTTAAAACGCCTAATAAAATCATTCTCTCTTGGCAATGTAATCAAAAATGGTATTCCTGTTGCTATTGTAGGTCATACAAATGCAGGAAAAAGCACACTTTTAAATGCGTTATTGCAAGAAGATAAAGCCATTGTTTCGGACATACATGGTACCACACGTGATGTAATTGAAGATGTAATCAACATAGAAGGAATCTCGTTCCGTTTTATAGATACTGCCGGTATTCGTAAAACTACAGACGAAATTGAAACAATTGGTATCAATCGAACATTTTCAAAAATCAGTCAGGCTACTATAGTAATGCTTTTAATTGATGCCCATGACAATGATGAAAAGATTCACGAAGCTGTTTCGGCCGTAAAAAACAGGATGGAAAGTGAGCACCAAAAAATGATTTTGGTAGTTAACAAAACTGACCTCATCAGTGATAAAGAACTAATAGATAAGTTCCAGTCTGCAAAATTCAACGAACTTACAGAAACCGATGCTATTGTACCCATATCAGCCAAACAGCAAATTAATATTGAAGCACTTACTTCTGAACTCATCAAAACCATTAATTTAAGTGCTATTGACAACGACGAAGTGATTGTGACCAATGCTCGTCATTATGAAGCACTCCAACAATCACTCACTTCATTAGAAAGAGTCGAAAAAGGTTTGTACGATATGATTTCGGGCGATTTTCTGGCTCAGGACATCCGTGAAACATTGCAATATCTTGGGGAAATAACAGGTCAAATTAATACTGATGAAATATTGGGTACTATTTTTAAGAATTTCTGTATCGGAAAGTAACCACCACAAAACAAACAAACATAAAACATACTGCAAACCATTATTAAACCTTGTAATAGAGGCTTTTTTTATACAACGAAGTTAGTATTTATTTTGTGTTATTATTCGTTTATTAGGTACAAATTTGTACCTTTGTTGTACCTTAGTTTGGTTTGAAAGTATTATTTGTACCTCAAACCTATTTTTTAGTTCACTTATGGCACACATAGGCACATTATGACACACTAAGGCATAAACAGGCACAAAATGAGTAGTAATATTGAAGTTAAACGAATTTGTCAGCATTGCAGTAAGGAATTTACAGCCCGTACAACGGTAACTAAATACTGTTCCGATAAGTGTAGTAAAGCAGCTTATAAAGCCCGTAAACGTGCCGAAAAGGTTAATCGGTCAAATACTGAAACTACACGAATTAAGCAACAGCCTATTGAGGACATAAAAGCAAAGGATTATTTAAACGTGAATGAAGTTTGTAAATTGATTGGTATTAGCAGACGTACCGTTTACCGATTGATTGAGCAGGGCGACATAAAGAAAATAAAGATTGGCAGCCGTACCCTTATTAAGCGTTCAGCATTAAACAGGTTATTAGAAAATAAGGAAACAAGAAAGCCCGAAATACCTGAACAGCAAAAACAGGATTTAAACGACTGGAAACAGGCAGGGAATTTTGATATTAACGATTGCTACACTTTAATCGAAGTACAACAGAAATACAATATTTCAGAAAGTGCAGTACAGCAAATAATTAAACGAAACAACATACCAAAAATAAAAAAGGGTTGGTATGCTTATGTACCGAAAACGATTATTGATAGTTTATTAACGTGAAAAATATTTTTGTTTTTAGACGTTCACTTTTTTCACCTTTTTCACAAAAGCATAAAAGACAATGGCAACAAAAGTAACATTAAGGCAAAAGAAAATCAGTAAAGGACGTAAAAGCCTGTACCTCGATTTTTACCCACCGATACCACACCCCGAAACGGGCGAACCAACACGA
>JAFGBR010000055.1 GCA_016933045.1 Marinilabiliaceae bacterium
AATCGAGTGTAGATTTTATCTTAGCAAGTAGTTATTCATCTCTGCGCAGGCAGAGATCTCCCAGAACATTGAGTTACTTTGCCAATATGTAGTTACAGAAATGTATTTGCTTTTTTTTACTAAATTTTGAATCAATAGTGTCCGGTAAAATTTTTAAAACCGGGCAGCATATTTCATAGTACCACCCGGAATATCTACTTTTGAGTTACTACACAAATAAAGTTAGACATGGGTGAATGTACAAATTTTAGCGGATAGCCGATATTTAATCAGTTATTAAAGTTCATTGACAAGAGTGAGATTAGAAAAATAGCAAAGCAGCTTGGAGCAGAGCGGTATGTGAAGAAGTTTACTACATACCATCACGTTGTAGTCATGCTTCTTGTTGCCATTGAAGGTTATCATTCATTACGGGAAACCATACTCGGTTTATTAGTCAACGCACATAAGCTATCTCATTTAGGTTTGTCCTATTTAGTCCGCAAGAGCACGTTCTCCGAGGCAAATAGCAGAAGAAGCAGGTAATCATCGTTAACGGCTTATGCTTATTTCATTTATTATAATAATTTACAATTTTTTCAACGTATATTTTACCATCTTTTTCCATTACTAAAGTATAAATTCCATTTGCAAACATTGTCATATCAATATCTATATTATAATTACCAATTTGCTGATTCTGTTTTGAATATACTTTCAATAATTTACAGTAATATCTACAAGATAAATTGATATTAGAGCTTCACTTTTAAGTATATATGAAATCAAATACTTACCTGTAAAAGGATTTGGAAATACCCAAAAACATTCATTATCAATATTTTTTTTGGATTGTTTAATTGTATATTGTTCTCCAATAGTAAAAGATCCATGACAAGGAAATACACTGGCATTATCCGAGCCAATCTCAATATACCAAGTGCCAAGATCATGATTCTGATCCTTACACGTAAATGATAATTCTATTTCACTGGACTCTTTTCCCGGAGCAATAGATCCAATATATATACTATCATTTCCGTTCAATTCAATAGCTTTATTACTGGATATTTTCAGGAATACATTTTCAGCCAAAACTGCTCCAGTATTAGATACTACAATTTTTACTTTTCCTGTTTCATTAATATTAAGAGTAATCACATCACTTGAATTTACTACAGGAAAAATAACAGCGGGAATCTCCATATTATTGGTTACAACATCTAAAAGTTCAGTAGTTTGAATAGCAAATTTGTTATTAGCTTCAATATTCTCGTCAATCATTTCAGCAATTCTTGTCGCAGAGTCGTTAGTTGAATCAGCTATTGCCATTGCCAAAACTATATACATCATATATCTCTCTTGTCCGGCTTCTGCATGATATAATTTTAAAGAATCATACATATCAGTAAAACTATCAATTTCGTCAGTTGCATCATCAGCTACAGCCATAACTGGCGAAAGAGACCTGAAAGTATTGTTATTGAATCTTTTTTCAATATCTCTTAGTTTTAAAATATCTGATGCAATACCAATTTTGTTACCAGTTAATACTTTTTCTTTTATATGTAACATAATGTCGGAATATTGATTATTATTAAATTCGATAGAATTTTTTAAACGACTAAGTTCATTTTTACTTTTAGGAGCTACTATTTTATTTGTATTGTTAGTTTTTAATTTTTTCGATTTTAAAGGGTGACCTTCAGGAAAATAGATATTATCAACTGTTATACCCATATTTGAAGGAACTGCAAAAAAAGTACCAGTAGATATGCCTAATGCAGTTACTACTTCGATGTAGGCTGAAGCTCTAAGATAAAATGAAACATCATCTAAATAACTTACTACTGGAGCATCCAATGGTATTATTTTATCTACAAGATCTAACATATCAGCCATTAACATAAATAACTGAGCTGACATTCTAAGTGTTTTAGCTGCATCAACTACTGCACCTACAGAATTTTTCTCGCCAGATACATAATTCAACTCCGCTATAAAAGCATCATAAAAAACACCATTATACCAGTTATCGTTGGTGTAATTTAGTCCTTTTTCTAAATGTGGTTTTGTAAGATAATCGATATAAACATATTGAATAAATGGCACCTCTAGTATTCCGGCAACATCTTTTACTATATTATCCCACCTGTTTCGTCCAAATTCACTAACCCATCCTTCAGAATATTTATACCATATATCTTTCCAGGCTCTCATTAAAATTTCATCAGCCGGATATCCAACTTCTGCTCCTACTAACGAAACTGCTTCTGTTACCCTTTCATATATCTCAACTTTTATTATTTCTTTAACAACCAGTTGCATAAGATCCATAAATAGTTCTTGTGCACCACTTGATCCTTCAAGAGAGTTTTGGATTGCATTAGTTAGCATTTCAATGAGACTGCTAACAATATTATTTGAATAATTTACATATGAAATTAGATCTCCAAAATCTTTAAACATTTCATCGCCCAATAAATAGCCTTCACCAAATAAATCTCTTATCATATGCTCAACCAACATCAAACGAGATAATCTTTCTATATAACGTTCATGATAATCACAGGACAATATTGATACATATTCCATAATATTATCCATAGTACCAGAATAGTTTAAATAAGGATTTGATTCGTAATTAGTTTCTTTTAAATGTCTAAGAGTATCACTCAACCAAACTTGGTAATGGAATAACGAATCGGCAAGAGTTAGTTCAACAGTATTGCACCCCGCCCCAATTGAAAATGAGTGTTTTCTGAAACAATCAATATCATTATCGGAATTATTAGCGGCTTTAAATAAATGCACCTCAAAATAGCCCGGGGTAAGTCCTGTAAATGTTACAAACCCATCATCTCCTGTTATTTGTTTACCACAAACTAAAGCATTATTAAAATACAACTCAACTTCAACATCATCTAACGGATCATCTTTGCTAATTCGCATATTTGTAAAATCTACATAAGTATCTTTAATAAATAATTCAATAAAAGAAGATGTTCCTGAATTAATTCCTGTACCTGTAATATTAATATTAACAAAGGTATTTTCCTGATCATTAGTGTTAAACTGAATATTTTCAGTATAACTTAACTCTTCACCTGGAGTAAATGTTATACTTAGCATTACAGAATCACCAGGCTGTATATAAGTAGGAAAACTACTCCCTTCTATTTTAAATATCTCGTTATTACTTAATTCGAATCCTCCAATAATAAGAGGTGCTCCTCCCTCATTTTTAATATATAACGGTAGTATTCTGCAACTCTAAGTCCAAACCTCACCAAATTGTAATTCATAAGTATTGGTATGAAATATTGGAGTGCCAGAAACAAGATTATAATAAACAAGCATTTTTTCTTTAGGCGATTCAATATCTTTAGGCTTTGTTTGTACTACAACATGAGGCATGTCATTATTATCCAAGACCATATCTCCCGAATAAACTTTTTTACAATATTTATCGATAACTTTGTTAAACCATGAATCTCCATTGAAATTATATAATGCAAGATTTTTGCTGGTGCTATGATAGGTTAATATAGAAGGATATCCATTTTTGTTTAACGCAATCTGATTGAAATTATATTCTTCCATTTGAGAAGCTGCTATTGTTTCAATATTTCAATTTGTCCAGTTGTAGTTTACATACTTAACATAGAAGAATGGCATAGCTGTATAATCAATAAAATTTCCAACAAGATGAATATTATCGTTTTTATCGAGTTCAAAATCCATATCGTCTCTAACCACTGATGAAAAAAAAGTCTTATATGTATTAGGAGGAGAGAATTCATTCCACTTGTTAATACTTTCATTATAAGTTACAAACATAAATGTATCTCCCTTATTGAATAAAATAACCGGAGTATTATCCGACTTTAATTTTAATCCAATAGCAGTAATGTTTTTATAAGGAGATTTCTTTTTTATCCAAGATTCACCTGTTTTAAAAGCAAGATAATAATATCCGTCATTTACACTATTATAGCCTATAACTGGAACCCCTTCTGATGTAAGAGCAATATAAGTTGAACTAGAAGGAACATGAACTTGCCATTCTTCAATAGCTTCCCTTATCCAGTTATTCTGTTCTCGTTTCATATAATTAATTCCGAAAACAGATGCCGGTTCAAACATATAAGCACCATTTTCAAAACAAACATGAGGCACATTGTTTTTATCCAATGCAATTCCAGCAGACCATCCGGTATAACCGCTAGTATCAATATTATACCTGTTCCATTTATTATTTTTGTATTCAATTAATCTTAAATCGAGATAATCTCCATCAACATAAACAATTATTGGATTATCGGATTGATCCAAGGCTAGTGTACAATACATGCCTATATTATTTCCTGTACTATCAATTATTTGTCTATTCCAAACTTGTGATGAAACAGGCAAACAACAGAATATAATACTAATAAACAGTAATTTTTTGGCGAAATTTCCCATAATATCTTATTTATTCTTTTCATCCGTAATTAATTTTAAATTAAGTCCTGATAGCCTGCTCCGAAATTTCGGAGGAACTGGAATGTGAATTTTCATCCATGTTTCCCAATATATCTGGACAAGTCGTGTTGCTCGTTTCATTTGGAAATTCTATTTAAATTTACCATAACAAGTAAGAAACGTCAATAAAAAACGATACATCGATTAATGGAAAAATAACCAAAAGTACACTAGCTCTCATTTATATATAAAAATATAAATATTAAAATCCTTGTATCGCTGATAGTGTTGCTTATTGTGGGAGGTTTGTTAAGCAGTTATGGCGTTTAGCTTGAATCGGGTCGCTGCCGATTCAAAAAAAATGTGATACAGTGATGAATATTAAATGTTAATTGTTAAATAATGTTATATTTTAACTAATGATTTGATAGATATTACTTTGTTTTGCTTAATGTATGTTGTAAAACACTCTTTTTACTTTCATTTTTATAATGTATTACACTCTTTTTCTTCTAATTTTGTCGATTTTAAAAGGTATTCATAACTACTTAAAATTTTATTTTCAAATGAAACCAACTCATATTGAACACATTGGAATAGCTGTTAAAAGTCTTGATGAAGCCATTTCTTTTTATGAAAAGGTGTTAGGACTAACTTGTTATGCCGTAGAAGAAGTAAAAGATCAAAAGGTTAAAACAGCATTTTTTAAAATTGGAGATGTTAAAATTGAATTGTTAGAGTCAACAGATCCGGAAGGCCCAATAGGTAAATTTATTGAAAAAAAAGGTGAAGGAATTCATCATTTAGCTTTTGCTGTTAATGGTTTGTCAGACACTTTAAAAGAAGTTGAAGCTTTTGGCGTAAAATTGATAGATTCTACACCACGAAAAGGAGCTGAAGGTTTAAATATTGGTTTTCTACATCCAAAATCAACATTCGGAGTATTAACTGAGCTTTGTGAAGATCCAAATAAATAATAAATATTCAAAATATTATTATGTCAAATCAAGATAAAATAAAGCAATTAATTGAATTTCGTGCTGAAGCAGTCTTAGGAGGCGGTGAAAAGAGAATAGAGGCACAGCATGCAAAAGGAAAAATGACCGCAAGAGAACGAATTGATGTACTGCTTGATGATGGAAGTTTTGAAGAGTTTGATATGTTTGTAACTCATCGTTGCACAAATTTTGGATTAGATAAACAAAAAATTAAAGGAGACGGAGTTGTAACAGGTCATGGTACTATTGATGGACGTGTTGTTTATGTTTTTGCACAGGATTTTACAGTTTTTGGGGGGTCATTATCAGAAACTTTTGCTCAAAAAATATGTAAGATTATGGATATGGCCATGAAAGTAGGAGCTCCGGTAATAGGTTTGAATGATTCAGGTGGAGCTCGTATTCAGGAAGGTGTAACTAGTTTATCGGGATATACCGAAATTTTCCAAAGAAATATTTTGGCTAGTGGAGTTATTCCACAACTTTCTGCAATATTTGGACCATGTGCCGGTGGCGCAGTATATTCTCCAGCTTTAACAGATTTTATTGTGATGAGTAAGGAATCGAGTTACATGTTCCTTACAGGCCCACAGGTTGTAAAGAGTGTAACTGGTGAAGATGTAACTGTGGATGAGTTAGGTGGAGCTGTTGTACATGGTTCAAAATCGGGTGTAACTCATTTTATATCAGATGATGAACGAGAAGGTATTTTATTATTAAGGAAGCTGTTATCATATTTACCACAAAATAATTTAGAAGATCCTCCGGTAGTGCCTTGTGATGATCCGATAGATCGTTTGGATGATGTGTTAAACGAAATTATCCCCGATAATCCGAATAAACCATACGATGTAAAGGATGTTATTCATACAATTGTTGATAATCACGAATTTCTAGAGGTACATCGAAATTTTGCTCAAAATATTGTAGTAGGTTTTGCCAGGTTTAATGGAATGTCTGTTGGTATTGTGGCTAATCAGCCTGCATATCTGGCCGGAGTGCTTGATATTAATGCATCTCGTAAAGCTGCTCGATTTGTTCGTTTTTGCGATGCCTTTAATATTCCATTAGTAACACTTGAAGATGTACCTGGGTTTTTACCAGGAACAGCGCAGGAGTATGGAGGAATTATAGTTCATGGTGCTAAACTGTTATTTGCATACGGAGAAGCAACAGTGCCAAAGATTGCAGTAATTTTGCGTAAAGCTTATGGTGGAGCATATTGTGTTATGAGTTCAAAACATCTTCGAGGTGATATGAATTATGCTTGGCCAACGGCCGAAATTGCAGTTATGGGGCCAAAAGGAGCAATTGAAGTACTTCAAAGTAAGAAGATTAAGGAAATTGAAGATCCACAGGAGAGGGCAAAATTTGTTGCAGATGCAGAACAAGAGTATAAAGATCAGTTTGCTAATCCTTATAATGCAGCTCAATATGGATATATTGATGATGTTATAGAGCCTCGAAATACAAGATTTCGAATTATTAGAGCATTACAGTCACTGTCAACGAAGAAAGTTGTTAATCCACCAAAAAAACATTCAAATTTACCATTGTAAAATATGAAACGAGTATTGCATTTAAAAGCAAATGGGTTGATTATTCTATTGGTACTTTTTGGAAGTGTTATTTTTCAGAATAGTCATGCTCAGGGAGCTGTCGATTTAAAGTTAAACGAAATATTATTATATAATGATTCTGGTTATGTTGATGAATATGGTCAACGTGGTACCTGGATTGAGATATTTAATAGTGGGTATAGTACTGTTGATATTGGAGGTATGTATTTTTCCAATGATCCAAATAATCCGAAAAAATATAAAGTTGCCAAAGATAATGTTAGTACAATTATACCACCTCGTAATTATTATGTTGTTTGGGCCGATGGGAATTCACTCAAAGGTATTAACCATTTGAATTTTACATTAGCAGAGAAAGAATTTCTTTTTTTATACGATGCGAATGGACGTTCATTAATTGATAGTATTCAAATTGAAGAGGGAATTGGAAAGGATAAGGCTTTTGGTCGACTAACTGATGGTTTTGATGACTGGAGAGTTTTGGAAAGGCCATCTCCATTAAGTAGTAATCAAATTAAAGAAGAACCATCGGGAGCAGAGAAGTTTGGGAAGGTTGATCCTACTGGGGCTGGAATGATGGTTATTGCAATGGGAGTTGTTTTTTCGGCTCTTGCTTTGTTGTTTTTCATATTTAAGTATATGGGTAAAGTTTTAAATAAGGAAAAAACAAAAACTACAAAGAAAGATAATGTTGATGTGAAAGACATGGTGGAAGATGAAATGTCAGGTGAGGTAAACGCTGCAATTGCTTTAGCTCTTTACTTGTATAAAGATCAGATGCATGATTATGAAAATACAGTACTGACAATAAATAAAGTGTCGCGTACATATTCGCCATGGAGTTCTAAAATATATGGTTTGCGCCAAACACCTCGTTAAATTTTACATAATAAAAATAACTCATTTCTGAAAATAACAGGTAAATGAATAAAAAATGAAGAAATTTAAATTCAAAATAAATGGTAATCAGTACGATGCTGAGATACTAAGTGTTGAGGATAATATTGCTGAAGTAGAGATTAATGGAACTCAATATACTGTTGAAGTTGATAAAGAGTTACAACCTATTAAAACCCCTAAACTTGTTCGAAGTCAGGCAGTACCTTCAACAGATGTTGTGCCTTCAACAGCAAAAACAAGTAAACCATCGGCACCTAAAGGAGGCGGAACAATTAAGTCGCCACTTCCAGGAGTTGTTTTGGAAATGTTTGTTAAAGAAGGCGATTTAGTTAAGATTGGTCAAAAATTATTGATATTAGAAGCTATGAAAATGGAGAATAATATTGAAGCTGATAAAGAAGGAAAAATTGTTTCAATTAATAAACATAAAGGCGATTCGGTAATGGAAGGTGATATATTAATTGTAATTGGAGAGTAATTATGGAGTCTGGAAGTTTTAAAGATTTTGTAACGGATCATCTATTTGAGTTTTTCTCATATACTGCTTATGCCAATATGACTTTTGGTCATGTTATAATGATTTTAGTTGGACTGATATTTATATATCTGGCAATTGCAAAAGATTACGAACCAATGCTTTTGGTGCCAATTGGTTTTGGTATTTTAATAGGTAATGTGGCCTTTTCTCCTGGTATGAAATTAGGTATTTATGAAGAAGGGAGTGTATTGAATTACTTGTATTTTGGAGTATCAAAAGGAGTTTATCCACCATTAATATTTTTGGGAATTGGCGCAATGACTGATTTCTCTGCATTGTTGTCGAATCCTCGATTGATATTAATTGGTGCTGCTGCTCAAATAGGTATTTTTGGGGCTTATGCTATAGCCTTAGCTCTTGGATTTGATGCCAATGAGGCAGGTGCTATTGCAATTATTGGAGGTGCTGATGGGCCTACAGCAATCTTTTTGTCATCCTATTTAGCTAAAGATTTGATGGGTGCTATTGCAATTTCGGCCTACTCATATATGGCTCTTGTTCCGGTTATTCAACCACCAATAATGAGATTGTTTACTACTAAAAAAGAGCGTTTAATTAGAATGAAACCACCAAGAGCTGTTTCAAAGCTGGAGAAGATTTTATTCCCTTTGGTTGGTTTATTAATGACGTGTTTTTTGGTTCCTAGTGGTTTACCGTTATTAGGAATGTTGTTTTTCGGAAACTTATTAAAAGAAAGTACAGTTACAAAACGTTTGGCCGATACAGCAAAAGGACCAATGATTGATATAGTAACAATATTGCTTGGATTAACTGTTGGAGCTTCAACACAGGCAACAACTTTTTTAACGCCTAAATCAATAGGTATTTTTGCATTAGGTGC
This sequence comes from Marinilabiliaceae bacterium, assembly GCA_016933045.1. GTDB lineage: Bacteria > Bacteroidota > Bacteroidia > Bacteroidales > Marinilabiliaceae > JAFGBR01. The sequence goes on from JAFGBR010000055.1 coordinate 9,304, forward strand.
TTTTTCGTTTGTAATTGCTACAACAGGAGGCGTTTTGTTTGTTAAGTTTATTAACTTGTTTTTAAAAGAAGGTAATAAAATTAATCCACTTATTGGTAATGCAGGTGTTTCTGCTGTGCCAGATAGTGCTCGTGTATCACAGACTATAGGATTGGAATATGACAAAACAAATCACCTGTTAATGCATGCCATGGGGCCTAATGTTGCTGGAGTTATTGGAAGTGCTGTTGCTGCAGGTATTATTTTGAGTTTCTTGAGTTAGAAATAGTTTTAATAAATAAAAAAAAGCGGTTATCTGTTAGGTAATCGCTTTTTTTATTGTTATTAATTACAAAATTAACATTTTTTAATGAATTTTTTTTAAATTAAAACATTTACTATTTTGGATATGAAAATATGTGTAAATTATAATTTGAGCATTTGTTAAATTATGTTATTTGTAATAACAGTTTTATCATTTTACCACTTAAAAATTGGAAAGTCGACTTTTAGCAGTTATTATTTATTAACTGTATACTTTTAAGGATTTTAAGTTTATACCATTAAATAATTTAAACCATTTTTTATGCAAAAACTAACTTTACTATTATTCTTTGTTTTTTTGCTGGGATGGCAAAATTTACTTGCTCAGAACAAAACAATTACCGGGGTTGTTACTGGTAGCAGTGATGGGATTCCAATACCGGGGGTGTCGGTTGTGGAAAAAGGAACAACAAATGGTACAATTACTGATTTAAATGGTTATTATGAGATTACAGTTTCTTTTGGGGCAATCCTTGAATTTTCGTTTATTGGGATGAAAGGAATTGAGGTTGAAACCGATGAATTATTTAAAATTGATGTAACTCTTTATTCTGATATTTATGGATTAGACGAAGTAATTGTTTCAGGTGTTGCAGATGAAACCCCCAAAAAGAAGCTGTCAGTATCAGTTGGAAAAGTAAATTCTGATGAACTTAGAAGTGTGCCTGCTTCATCTGCTGCCGGAGCTTTGCAAGGAAAAGTCGCTGGAGTTACTGTTTTAACACCAACAGGTGATCCATCAGATGCATCGACAATATTAATTAGAGGAGCTACGCAAATTGTTGGAAGTCAAGACCCATTAATTATAGTTGATGGAGTAATATTAGAAGGAACATTATCAGATATTAATGTTGATGATATTGAATCAATTGAGATAGTTAAAGGGGCATCTGCATCTGCATTATATGGATCAAGAGCTGGTAATGGAGTAATTGTTGTATCTACAAAAAGAGGTTTAGGTTTAAGAGTTGGAGTAACTGAAGTAACTTTTAGAAGTGAATTTGGGATTAATCAACTTGCAAATTCATATAATTTGGCAACACATCATCAATATGAATTAGCATCAGATTTTAATGATTATAATACATTTACTAAGTATGCCGGAGTTACTTACCCTACGGGCTATATCTCTGGGCCTAATTCTGAAATTATTGGATCCAGATCAATTTCTGATGATGGATATATGGATAATTCTTATGCATTTGTTCATGATCATGCAAAAGAGATATTTCAGGGTAACAATTTTCATACAAAATATATTTCAGTAGCAAATAATTCGGAGAATAATAATTTTTTAGCATCATTTGAAAATTACGGACAAGAAGGTATAGTATTTCATACTAAAGGATATGAGAGAAATAGTTTTAGAATAAACGTAGATCATAGAATAAGCAAAAAAATTAAATTTTCTGCTTCAAATTTATATGTAAAATCAACGTCAAACCATCCAGGTGGAGATAGTAAATTTAATGGAGGGGTATTTTTTAATTTGCTTTTAATGCAACCCGATGTGGATCTTAATGCAAAGAATGCTGATGGTCAGTCGTATATATTTCAACCAGATCATTGGGAGGCAACAACTGAAAATCCTTTATATAATTTATGGAAAATAAGAAGAGCTACAAACCGTGATCGTTTTTTGGGAGGATACAGTTTAAAGTGGACAATAACTAATGATTTGAGAATAGATGGAGCATATTCAATAGAGAATACCAAAGAGCAAACAAAAGAATATTCGCCCTATGATACTTATGTAAGATCGGGTAGTGTTCCAACATATTCTCAAGGTTATTTAGATTTTTATGATTCCAGATTAATATCAGAGAATTCACAAATTACAGCCAGTTATAATAAGCAATTTAATAAGTTAAAGATAAGGTCAAAAATAAGTTACAAATATGAAGATCTAGTATTTGAGAGTAATCAAACTATTGGGTACGATTTTACAATGAAAAATGTTGAATCTTTTGATGCAATAGGTGGTAATATTCATTCAACAAGTTATACTGAAAAAGTTATTTCGGAAAATTATTTTGGAATATTAGGTATGGATTTTAAGGATCGATATATTGTTGATTTTATGTTTCGGTATGACGGATCATCTTTATTTGGTAAAAATGAGCGTTGGAATCCATATTATAGGATTTCAGGAGCTTGGCGAATTTCAGAAGAGTTTAAAATACCAGGTATTGATGAATTAAAAATTAGAGGTGCATATGGTACTGCAGGTCAACGACCTCCATATGATGCACAATATGAAGTTATGACTATTAGTAATGGACAGGCCACTAAGTCGCATTTAGGCAATAAAAATTTAAAACCATCTCTTTCAAAGGAAATTGAAACAGGTGTAAATATTGATTTTTTGAATAGGTTTAGCTTAGAATTTGTATATTCTAAAACTAAAACAGAAGATCAGTTTTTAGAAGTGCCATTAGCAAGTCATTTGGGAGGATGGAAAACTCAATGGGTTAATGCAGGAACACTTGAGTCTAATGTGATTGAGGTTTCATTAAATTCTCAAATAATTAAAAATCCAAATTTTAAATGGTCTCTTAATTTAATATATGATAGGATTAGATCGAAAATTACAAAATTAGATATTCCTTCTTATCAGACAGGTCCAGAGGGACAAGAAGCAACTGCTTTTTATGTAAAAGAGGGAGAAACATTTGGTGTTATGTATGGTTATAGTTGGGTACGTAATCTATCGGAAATGGTAAAACAATTACCGGTAGATGATGATATAAATACATATTATGATGAAAGGGATATAGATAGTTACATAGTGAATAGTGATGGGTATGTTATTTTTAAGGGAACAGAAGGTACAATAAATGAGAAGCCAATTATTAAAAAAGATGCGGATGGAAAAGAATTATATGGAAGAATTGGAGATGGTAATCCAAATTTTAGAATAGGTTTTTCAACAAACTTTTCATTTAAGTCATTTACTTTATATGCATTGTTTGATTGGAAAAATGGAGGAGATATATATAATAGAACAGCACAGTGGTTAACAAGAGATTATCGACACGGAATGTTAGATCAATACGGTAAGGCTAGTAATGAAAAGAAGGTTGTAGATTATTATCAGGCATTTTATTCACAAAATAGAATTAATAAGTTTTGGGTAGAAGATGCATCATATCTAAAATTAAGAGAGCTTTCTTTATATTATAGTATAAGTGGTGATAATTTAAGATTTGCTAAAGGATTAATTAAAGGATTAAAAATTGGTGTTATTGGCAGGAATTTATTGACAATTACGGATTACACTGGCTATGATCCGGAAGTTGCAACAAAGGATGTTAATGGAGTTCAATACTATCCTTTTGATTTTGCAGGATATCCTAATTTTAGATCCTATTCAGCATCAATTGAGATTAAGTTTTAAATACAATGAATTATGAAAACATATCCATATATATTAATTGTACTATTTTTCACATTAGTTATTAATAGTTGTAAAGATCTTGAAATTATTAATGAAAATGATCCTGACTTTGCTACTGCAACATCTAATCCTTCAGATTTAAAAGGGGTTGCCAGTGGTTTGTATAATTATTACTACATGTCTGTTAATCAGTATGATCCGGAAGGAGTGACTGATGATAGAAATACACCGGCTTATGCTTTGTGGGTTATTGCAGATGCAGGAACTTGTTCTTGGGGTAATTCTGGGATGAAAGATATGGGTAATGAACCACGATTGCCATTTGATAATTCACCTTCGTATGAGAATAAACTAATAAGCGAGGAGTTTTATAGTTCAATGAATTCCCTTGTATCCTCATCAAATGATATTTTAATACAAACAATAAAAAACAATGCAAAAATTGAAACAGAAGGAGTAGATGAAACGCCAATGGTAAATGCAATGGCTTATTTTGCTCGAGGTATTGGTCTTGGTTATTTAGGATTGCTTTATGATAAAGCTTATGTTATTACTGAAAATAGTGATTTAACAGGTGTTTTAGAGTATTCTTCATATAAGATTGTAATTGATAGTGCAATAGCTAGTTTAGAAAAATCTATTAAAATATGTGAAAATAACTCATTTATCATACCATCGAGTTGGATACCATGTTCTCCTTCTCTTACTAATGATAATTTAGGAAAGCTTGTAAATTCTTTTGCAGCTCGAATTTTAGGTAATAGTCCTAGAAATAAAGTTGAAAATGATAGTCTTGACTGGAATGAAGTATATAATTATGCTTCAAAGGGAATTGATTTTGATTTTAAAATAACGATGGATGATATCAAGTGGTATAATTTATATTATACATATTCAAATATGGCAGGATGGGGTCAGGTTGATATGCGTGTAATTAATATGTTAGATCCTGATATGCCTTCAAAATGGCCAGGTGCAAATGGTTATGATGTTATTCCTGTTGCTAAAGACTCAGCTAAGGTAGTTTCTTTAAAATTAGATTATAGATTAGTTACAGATTATGAATTTCTTTCTTCCTGTCCATTTAAGCCTGATAGGGGTTATTATTATTTTTCATGTTATAGGTATAAAAGATATGATGATTATTTAGAGACATGGACAGAGCCACTTATTGATTTTCATGAATCAGAAAATGAAATGATGTTGGCAGAAGCATTATTAATGCTTAATAAATTGCCAGAGGCTGCTAACATAATAAATAATGGAACCCGAACTATAAGGGGAAAACTACCTAATATTGATGCGAATTATGATGAAATAGCTGGTGCTATTTTTCATGAAAGAAATGTAGAATTGATGAATTCAAATATTGGAACCGAATTTTTTGCAATGAGAAAGTCTGATATGCTTCAGAATGGAAGTTTTTTACATTTTCCGATACCTGGAGCTCAGCTTGAAGTGCAATTAATGGATTATTATACATTTGGTGGAAAACAGGGTGTTCCTGGTATAGATGTTTCAGTTGGTGGATGGGAGGAAAAATAATTAAATTAAAGTACAGATGAAAAAAGTAGAATATATAATAATAGGATTGATTATTATTTTAACAGGATGTAACGAGAAGGATAGCTATGATTTTTCCAAAGTTATACCAGGGAAAACGGAAATACATGGTTCATCATCAATATTGACAGGTATTGGAGGTGTTTATACAGCATTAATAAGAGGTGGTTCTACTTATGAATGGTATGCTGCCGAAGGTTCGGGTGATGTTAGTTTTACGCCTGTTGATGATAAACCGTATGCAATTTTTATTAATTCAGATTCTGAATTTGATACAGTGGCTTTTATTGTTGCAGTTGAAACCACTATGGGAGGTATTAGAGGTATACCTGATACAATGCAAATTTCTATTCAGCGTTATTGTCCATTAATTAATGGAATAAGTGATTTTGTTGGTAGTTGGTATGGTATTGACGCAGATTATTCTGTTGGTGTGGATTTATCAATTGTAACAGAAATAATTGATGATACATTATATATGACAGGACTTGGTTTTGGTTGGTTAATTGATTTTTGGGGAGAAGAAATTATTGATGGTGGTACATTAGTTTTAGAAGTAAATGCTGATAATGGAGAAGTGGTAATTCCAGAGCAGACATATTTTACTACAATTTATGAAGATGAAGAGCAGGAGCCTTATACTATTAGTGGTAAAGGAAAATGGAATAATTGTGGTAGTAAGCCTGTATTGATTCTTGAATATGATTTGTCGAATTATGATGAAAGTTGGGGTACTTGGATGTTTGAAAATGGATATTCTGTTACTGACAAATTTGTTGCAATTATTGAGCTTAAGTAATTTTTAATAAATAAATAGTTCTAATTAATATGAAATGTGGTACATGTGTACTGCATTTTATTTTATAGTTAAGGGTATCCCCGAAACCATCAAAACAACTTCATTAGCCACCTTTGCAATAAATTGGTTCATCCAGCCTTGCAAATCGGTGAATTTTATTTGTAACTCATTTGACGAGTGACCGCCCATGCCAATTTCATTGGTGACGATGATAAAAGTTGCATTTTGGTTTGAAAGTTTTGAAAAAATGTCTTTAGCAATTGAAAGAGATTTTTCCACATCACTTTTATTATCGTAGAAAATATTGGTTAACCACAACGTAATGCAATCAAGTAAAACAACTTGGTTGGTAAAATCATGTTTGTCGATGTTGATTTCTTCCTCAATATTAGTCCATCGGCTATCTCTGTCTGCCTGATGTCTTCGAATACGTTTTTCATGATCTTCATCCCATATTCTTGATGTTGCAAGATAAATTGGATTTTCACTCATGCTTAATGCTAGTTTTTGAGCATAACTGCTTTTGCCTGAACGTTGTCCTCCAGTAACTAATATTATTTTTGCCATTAGATAAACTTTACAGTTGAATAGTCTTTACAGTAATATTCAATTTCGATGATTGCTCCATACGGAATTTTTAAATTGAATATTTTGTTTGGAGTAATATCTAAAAGTTTCATTAACAGAGCCCTAAGTACTCCTGAATGTGTAAATATGGCGATGCTTTCCGAAGGATGGTTTACAATGGTTTCATTCCAAAATTTTAACACCCTTGTATATAAATCTTTAAAACTCTCGCCATTAGGTATTTTATAATAGTACAGATCTGCAGTCCATGCGTTAATGTCTTTAATGGGTATTTTGTTCCAGTGAACCATTTCCCAATCTCCAAAGTTAATTTCGCACAGGTCATTGGTAGTAGTAATTACTTTGTTTGAATATACGTTACTAGCTAAGTTTCTGCATCTTTTTAAAGGGCTGGAATAAATAGCATCGGGATTGAAATTTTTCAACCGCGCTTTAATGTTTTCATACTCATTTAAATAGGTAGAGGCAGTGTTCAAATCAGTCACTCCATAACAAATGCCTGCATCAATATTGGGAGTGGTGTGTCGAATAACAAAAATTCGTTTCATGATACGTTATAAATTTGGGTGTATCACATTTTGGTTAATGATAAGGATGGATAGATAAATGACAATTTCTGAAACTTGTTGTAACGTTCCAAGGCAATCGCCGGTATAACCTCCAATCCATTTTTTAAACCATTTTTCTAGCCATAATTTCGTAATCAGAAGAGGTATGAATAATAAAAGGATGTAGAACGATTTATAAAGAAACAAACTTGCCAAACTAAACATCGATGCGATTAAAAAATCTTTAACATTAAGTTGTTTGGCGATAGGCTTGACTTTACTTGTCTCATCATCGCGAACATAAATAAGAGATTTCATAGTCCAAACAGCCATCCCTCGGCTAATGGTATGGCCGATTATTAGTGTGGATATGATTTGATCGTTTGATATTTCATAAAGTAAAATGAACTTAAGAGATAAAATCCCAATTAATCCGGTTACACCGTATGCACCAATTCTCGAGTCTTTCATTATGTCAAGTATTCGCACTTTTGTCCATCCTCCGCCAAAACCATCGCATACATCGGCAAAGCCATCTTCGTGAAAAGCACCTGTAACCAAAATGGTTGTTATCATAGATAAAAGAATTGCGACTGATTTTGGGAGTATCTCATTTGCACCAAAAAAAACGGCTCCTGCAATTAGGCCTACCACCATTCCTATTATGGGAAAATATCGGTTGCTTTTGTTAAGGCCAGTTTGCGAGTATTCATATTTGCATGGGATTCGGGTAAAGAATCCCAATGCAATTTTGAATAAATTAATTTGTTTTTTAATCATTAATTAGAATGATTATACTTTAACCTCATTTGAGCTGCTTTTACTAACCCCTGCGCCTTCAAAACTACTCATTTCGTTAATGAATTGAACAGCCGATTGAATTATGGGATAAGCAACAGCTGCACCTGTTCCTTCACCTAGTCGCATGCCAAGGTTTAATATAGGTTTAAGATTTAAGTGTTGAAGCATAAATAAATGAGCTTTTTCATTCGATTGATGTGCTGCAATACAATAATCTGTTATATTATTGTTTAATGCATTTGCTACTAATAAAGCTGCAGTTGCAATAAAGCCATCAATAATTATTATCATGCCTAATTCGGCTGCTTTTAACATGCCTCCAACAATAGTAGCAATTTCGAAACCTCCGAAAGTGTATAAAATTTCAAATGGAGTAGTAGCTCTTTGATGTTTAGTAATTGCCTTTTCAATGATTTGGGCTTTATGAAAAATTCCTTTTTCGTCAAGTCCTGTACCAGCTCCGCAAGCTTCAATAGGAGAAATGCCTGTTAATTTGCATAAAATGGCTGCAGCTGATGTTGTATTTCCAATTCCCATTTCTCCAAATGAGATGATGTTACTGCCATTGTGATGACTTTCTGTTACCAGTTTAGCTCCGTTTGATATAGCAATATTGCATTGTTCAGCAGACATAGCTGGTTCATTTAAAAAGTTTTTTGTACCATAATCAATTTTACAATTAATGGGACTGTTATGATCGTTAAAGTCATAGTTTACCCCACAATCAATTATTTTAAGCCTGATATCGTGTTGGCGGGCAAATACATTGATAGCAGCACCTCCCGATAAGAAGTTTAAAACCATTTGAAAAGTTACTTCCTGAGGATAGGGACTAACCCCTTCATTGGTAATCCCATGGTCGCCGGCACAAATAATTAACGAAGGTTTTTGAAGAGTTGGTTCAAGTGTGTTTTGAATTAAACAGATTTGTTTTCCAATAGTTTCGAGTATTCCAAGTGATCCGGAAGGCTTGGTTTTTAGGTCGATTTTTTTTTGAATCTGATCAGTAAGGTTCAGATTAATTGGTTGGATGTTAAACTCCTGCATAAAAGTTTTTTTATTGGTAAATAAAATTTTTTCAGGAGGAAGTGAAAAACCAGAATATAGTAATATCGTATAGATTTACCTTTCTAATTTTAAACTTTTCCCCGAAGTTATTAATAAATTATGCAAGGCAGGTCTTCTGGCTTTCCCTACTTATCACGCCTTCCCATTGTTATTTGTTTAACCAAATTATACAACAGTGGCAAAGTATTGTGATAAGCGTATCTGATTCAGATAGGGACTACAGCTGCGGGGACAGCTCCGAAATTTCCTTATAGGATCATCGGATTCTCTTTTAAGTAGTATTACACCTTTGCAGTGCAAATATATTATATTTTATGGAGTGAAACAAAGTGTGTAAAAGCAAAAAAAAAAAATCCCTAAAGAAGGGATTTTTTATCTCATGTCAATTACTTCGACATTTGGATGTTCTTGTTTGTTAAATGTAAATTCTGAGTCGTTGTAAGGTTGGTTTGTTTCAAATTTGTTAACCTTAATGATATAATTGTTGCCATCTTTTCCTACTTGTTTCATGTAGTTTAGCGTTAAATCGCTTTTGTTAATAAGCAGTTTTATTCGAGAAAATGGTTTGTCATGGTTTTCGGGATATAAATCAATTTCATATAATGTTTTACCCGACTCAACTTTTTCGCCAATAAATCTGAATTTAAAACCCGATTCGTACATCGAAAATATTTTAGCAGGATTTAAACCACCTTCGTCATTTTCACCGGGCTCTGAAATATTTACTTCTTCGGCATCAATCAAATAGGTGTAAAGAGCTTTGCCGTCGAAATAGGTTTTAGTATCCATAAGATCTACGGTGTATTTATTTCCTTTTATTTTAATAGATCCATTATGTGTTTCTGCTATTTCTTCTTGAATATTTTCTAATGTAAATGAAAAATTAGCTTTTATAGTTTTATAACTCTTGGTTTTTACTGAAACTTCATCAAGAATTTTTTTTGCCTTTTCTGATTCTTGAGCTAATGTAAATAATGAAAATACAAGGACTGAAAGTAGTGTGATTGTTTTTTTCATGAATATCATTTTTATAATAATAGATAATGATGTTTTTTTAATAATTACAATAATTGTTCCAAATATTATTTAATACCATTAAGAAGTTGTTCTAAATGGATATCATCTGCAACCAAAACCTGTCTTGCTTTGCTACCTTCAAATGGGCCTACAATTCCGGCTGCTTCAAGTTGATCAATTATTCTACCAGCACGGTTATATCCGATAGAAAAACGTCGTTGAATTAATGATGTTGATCCCATTTGGTTTGCTACAACAATACGAGCAGCTTCTTCAAACATAGAGTCGCGCTTTGATAGGTCAATTTCGCCCGGTTCATTTGAAGTACCTTCTCCTGCTGAGAATTCTGGAAGTAGGAAAGCACTGGGGTAGGCGCGTTGTTCACCTATAAAATCAACAATTTTTTCAACTTCGGGAGTGTCAACAAAAGCACATTGAACACGAACTAAGTCACTACCTTGTGAAATAAGCATGTCGCCTCGTCCAATTAACTGGTTTGCACCAGGAGAGTCAAGTATTGTTCGTGAGTCAATCATCGAAGCTACTTTAAAAGCAACCCGTGTTGGGAAGTTAGCTTTAATAACTCCGGTAATAATATTGGTTGAAGGTCGTTGAGTTGCAATAATCATGTGTATTCCAACGGCTCTTGCTAATTGTGCAATACGAGCAATAGGTAGTTCAACCTCTTTGCCAGCTGTCATTATTAAATCGGCAAATTCATCAATAATAACCACAATGTAAGGTAAAAAGCGATGTCCTTTTTCGGGGTTTAATTGTCGTTTTACAAATTTATGATTGTATTCTTTTATGTTACGGGCATGAGCTTTTTTAAGAAGATCGTACCTCGAATCCATCTCCATTGTTAACGAGTTTAATGTAGAAACCACCCTTTGAACATCGGTAATAATTGGATCTTCTTCATCGGGCATCTTTGCCAAAAAATGACGTTCAATTTTAGCATAAATATTTAACTCAACTTTTTTCGGGTCAACCAGAACTAGTTTTAGTTGTGAAGGGTGTTTTTTATATAATAATGATGTGATAATTGCATTTAATCCAACGGACTTTCCTTGTCCGGTAGCACCAGCAACAAGCATGTGTGGTGCTTTAGCTAAATCCAGCACAAAAGTTTCGTTCGAAATAGTTTTTCCTAAAGCAATTGGAAGATCATATTTTGTGGTTTGGAATTTTTTTGATTTAATAATTGAACGCATTGAAACAACCATGGGGTCGGAGTTTGGAACTTCAATACCTATTGTACCTCTGCCCGGTATTGGTGCTATTATCCGAATTCCAAGTGCGGCAAGACTCAAAGCTATGTCATCTTCAAGATTTTGGATTTTTGATATTCGAACACCGGGAGCCGGAACAATCTCGTAAAGGGTTACGGTTGGTCCTATGGTAGCTTTAATGCTGGTAATGTTTATTTTGAAATCTTCAAGTGTTTTTACAATCTTTTCTTTATTAGCTAATAACTCTTCGTTACTTACCTCAACATTGTTTTTATGGTCATCGAGCAACGATATTTCGGGGAATATGTACGATGATAAATCTTGAGTTTCGTCATAATCTTCAAGTTCTTCATTAAAACTGGTTAATTCATCATCTTCAATAATATTTTTTTCTTCGGCAATTTCAAATTCAAGATCTTCAATAATGCCGGTTTTATTTGTTTGGTTATTTGTAGAATCGTCGTTATTAAATGTTATCTCGGTATCTGTAATCGGAATGGTTTTGTCGAAATTAATAATCTCATTATTATCGGTTGGTAAATCCTGGTTGGGTGAAATGTTGATGTTTTCGTTTTCAAAAGGTTTTTCCGATGTTTTTTCTGATTTATTTGTGTAGTTTATATCGTTGGTTTTTGCATTATCGTTTATTTCAGATTTGGTTTTTTTGCTAAAAGATTGTTTTAACAAGGGTATAAACCAATCGAATGTTGCAGATAAGTATATGGTAATTGTTATTAATACAAAAATAACAGTTCCTATGTATCCTAAAATAGAAATTAACCATCGACTAACATAATAACCGTGAGCACCGCCAAGTAGGAGATATTGATCATCAATAGTGTTGATGAATACGAAACCAAGAGTAATGCTTACCCAGATTGTAAGAATTAATGAATGAAGAATTGTTTTTTTTACTGGTAAAATACGAGCCCCTAAAAGACGTAATCCAACAATAAAGAAGATAATAATGATTGATATAGAGGATATTCCAAACCATCGGTTAATAAATACATCGGTTAAATATGCTCCAATTTTACCGGTCCAGTTTTCAACACGTATACTGGAATCGGTTAATAAAACCCAAAAAGAGAGGTCGAATTTACTTTTATCAGCGGCTCCGGTGAAGAAAAATGAAACATAAGCAATCAAAATAAAAATACTTGATGCTAGTAGTGTAAGACCTGAGATAAATTGGAATTTGACATTTTTGAAAGAATTAAGCCATTCTTTAATTGAAAACTTTGCGTTTTTTGTGTTGTTTTTTTTGGACATCCTATTGCTTTTTACCTCGAACAAAAATAATAAATGCAACTTCAAATCGGGCAATGAAGTTGAACTAAATTTGAACAAAGTAATGACGGAAAAAAAGTGTATTTATTGTGATTAGTTTAAAATAGAATTAACTAATTCATTTATTTCTTTAGGGGTTGACAATTTGTAATCATTTGGAACGGTCATGATTTCATCGCCTATTGAACCAGTTATTTTTGTTGCAATAAATTTGTAAGTTTTATTATAGTACTGAATTTCAAATTGAAGAGGTACTCCGTCGATTTCATTAAACGGAGAGTTTAATAATTTTCTGTTTATTTTTATGTTGTTTGTGAAATAGGCATTTATTTGATTTGGTTTATTGGTATTTGTTGAAATTATTACCTGGTAACAATCAATTCCGGCAATGTTTTTTATTGAGTCTTTGTTTATTTGATATTTAATTGGGGGATTGTTTTTAAAAAGAAACCATTGTTCATTTTTATATAATGGATAATAGAGTTTTCGGTTAACAACCTTAAAAAGTGTATAGCAACTATCGCCGTTAGCACGCGATAAGTATTCGAGCATGAAAATATTTAAATCACTTTTAATTTTAAATTTAAGTTCATTGGGAGTGAAAAAAAGTGACATTTCTTCGGGCAAAATATTTGCTATTGGCTGTTCTGATATTTGAACAGGATATTCAATTTTATATTCAATATTACCAATATTATGTATCTCGGTTTTTTTTTCCGGGATACAAGAGTAGAGAATTGAAGTAGTTAGTATATAAAGTATTATTCGATTCATTAGCAGGGATACCAGTATATAATTATTTCAAAAATATACATTAAAAAAATAGTAATGTATTTAATTGGTAATATAATTACCTGAGTTTATCAAAAAATAATAAGACATACCATCTAATGAGTCGAAATACTATTAAAAGAAAGGAATAAAAGATTAAGATATTGATTGAAAAGCATGTTCAATAACCATTGAAAGATCTTTTTTTAACCATGGCTTAACCATGTATTTAAATACTTTTCCTTCGTTCATGGCTTTTATCATTACCTCAGGATCGGTAAAAGCTGTTAATAATATGCATACTTTTTCGGGATTTCGTTTTTTTATTAATTCAATAAATTCCATACCATTTAACCCCGGCATTTTTAAATCAGTTACAATAACATGAATGTCCTGTTCTCGTAAAAGCTTAAGAGCCTCATCTGCCGAAAGAGCTGTTTCGACCTCATAATCTTTTTTAAAATGAGCCCTGAATAATTCCAGGTTGATTGGCTCATCATCAACGTACAAAACTTTTTTTTGAGTTATTTGATTCATGTTGTATATGTGAATGATGCTAATATTAAATATATAAAAAAAACAGATAATGTGGTAGTTTTAATTGTAAAAAAACTATAATCAATCTAATTTTTTTGCTTCATTCCATATTTTATCCATCTCGTTTAAACTCATCTCTTTTAAGTTTAAACCTTTTTTAATGGTTTTAGATTCGAGATAGTTAAATCGTTTAATGAATTTGCGATTGGTTCTTTCTAAGGCATTTTCGGGGTTTATGCCATATAATCGTGCAGCGTTAATAATTGAAAATAATAGATCTCCAAATTCTTGTTCCATTTTATCATGGTCGAATTTTGCTATTTCGGTTTGTAATTCTTTTAATTCTTCATATACTTTTTCCCAAACCTGTTCTTTATGTTCCCAGTCGAAACCAACCCCTCTGGCTTTGTCTTGTATTCGGTTTGCTTTAACCAAAGCGGGCAATGATAAAGGAACTCCTTCAAGAACCGATCTGTTTCCGTCTTTCTCTTTTAGTTTTAACTGTTCCCAGTTTTCTTCTACTTCTTTAGAGTTACTTACTTTAGTATTACTAAAAATGTGAGGATGGCGATAAATGAGTTTTTCAGTTAATGAATCAATTACACTTTTTATATCGAAAAGATTATTTTCCTCTCCAATTTTTGCATAAAAAACAATATGCAATAGCAAATCGCCAAGTTCCTTTTTAATTAAAGTGGAATCGTTCTTTATTATAGCATCTGCCAGTTCGTATGTCTCTTCGATGGTTAATGTTCGAAGTGATTCATTGGTTTGTATTTTGTCCCAAGGACATTTTTCACGTAATTCATCCATAATTTTAAGTAAATTATGAAATGATTCAAGTTTTTGATTATGATCTGACATTTTTTCGTGATTTTTTTACTAACACTCTTAATTATCTGTTTAATGATGAAGGAAAGATGGTTAGAAATGCAAAAAAAATATTGTTTATTTGTAGTTCAAAAATAGGTATTATTCTTTTATGATTGAAAAACTAATTTATCTTGATTCGGTCGAACTGGTCGATTTTATGGGTATAAATAATGTAAATTTAGAAATAATACGAAATCAGTTTCCAAAGTTAAAAATCGTTGGTCGGGGAAACTGGTTAAAAGCTATGGGTGATGCTGAGGAAGTTGCAACGTTTGAAGAAAAAATAAATCAGTTACTCGATTATTATCATGAGTATAATAAACTGGATGAGAATTCGGTTAGTGAGATATTAAAAAGTGATTCTGTTGATTTATTAAAGAGTAATGAAACTGATTTAATTCTTTTTGGAGTTAACGGAAAACCTATTAAATCCCGAACCCCTAATCAGCGTGTTTTAGTAGATAGTTTTGAAAAAAATGATTTGTTGTTCGCTATAGGTCCAGCTGGTTCAGGTAAAACTTATACTGCCATTGCACTTGCTGTTAAGGCTTTGAAATCGAAAGTGGTACGGCGTATTATTTTGAGTCGGCCGGCCGTGGAGGCAGGTGAGAAACTTGGATTTTTACCTGGAGATATGAAAGAAAAGATTGATCCGTATTTACAGCCTTTATACGATGCTTTACAGGATATGATTCCGGCTGTTAAGCTAAAGGAATATATGGAAAATGGCACTATTCAAATAGCACCATTGGCATTTATGAGAGGAAGAACATTAAATAATGCATTTGTAATATTGGATGAGGCTCAGAATACCACAAATAATCAGCTAAAAATGTTTTTAACCCGAATGGGAGCTAATGCTAAATTTGTTGTTACTGGCGATGTAACTCAGATTGATTTGCCTCAGCCGCAAAATTCGGGTTTGGTGCAAGGAATGAAAATACTGAAAGGAATAAAAGGTGTTAAAATTGTAATGTTTGATGTTAAAGATATTGTTCGTCACAAATTGGTTCAGGATATTGTTGAAGCTTATTCGCGCGAACAAAATAATAATGTAAGGGTTTAGTTTATATATTAACAATTATAATAGTAGAAAAAATGAGTAGTAAGTCGGTTGTTCAGATAAATTATGAGTTTCCCGGACAAAAGAGTGTTTATAAAGGAAAAGTACGTGATGTTTATAACATTAATGATAAGTATTTAGTAATGGTGGTATCAGATCGTATTTCGGCTTTTGATGTTGTATTACCTAAGGGTATTCCATTTAAAGGTCAGGTTCTGAATCAAATTGCATCAAAATTTTTAGATGCAACATCTGATATTGTCCCTAACTGGAAAGTGGCAGTTCCTGATCCAACAGTAACCATTGGTTATATGTGTGAACCATATAAAGTTGAGATGGTTATAAGGGGTTATTTAACCGGACATGCATGGCGTGAGTATAAAGAAGGAAAAAGAACATTATGTGGCGTTGTGTTGCCCGAAGGAATGAAAGAAAATCAAAAGTTTGATAATCCAATTATTACACCAACAACAAAGGCAGCTGAAGGACATGATGAGGATATTTCGAGAGATGATATTATTAATAGTGGGTTGGTAAATGCATCGGAATATGAGATGTTAGAACAATATACACAGGCATTATTTGCCCGTGGTACTGAAATGGCTGCTGAAAAGGGATTGATTTTGGTAGATACTAAATATGAGTTTGGGAAAAAAGATGGAAAAATATATTTGATTGATGAAATTCATACTCCCGATTCTTCGCGTTATTTTTATGCAGATGGTTATACAGAAAGATTGGAAAAAGGAGAAGCTCAAAAGCAATTGTCGAAGGAATTTGTACGTCAGTGGTTAATTGAAAATGGCTTTCAGGGAAAAGAAGGTCAGCAAGTGCCTGATATGTCTGATGAATTTATTACCCAGGTTTCGGAGCGATATATTGAGTTATTCGAAAATATTACCGGTGATAAGTTTGTAAAAGCCGATGCCAGTAATGTTTCGTCTCGTATTGAGAAAAACGTTATGGAAGCTCTTACTAAATTATAAAAATATTTTTTAATAAATATAATACATTTGTCCGGGTATAATTATCCGGATTTTTTTTATAATATGAATAACAGAATAATACTTTTAAAGCAGCTTTTGCCAGGACTATTACCATTAATTTTTTTCATTGTAGCTGATGAGTTATGGGGCACTAAAGTTGGATTAATAGTAGCTATAGCATTTGGTATAATTGAAATTGGTTTTGGTTATTTGAAGGGACAAAAGCCTGATAAATTTATTTTATTGGATTTAGGTTTAATTGTTGTAATGGGCTTAATTTCTATAGTACTCGAAAACGATTTCTTTTTTAAACTAAAACCTGTGATTATTGGGTTTATTATGAGTGTTATGTTAGGTATTGCTGTATTTATTCCGGGTAATATTATGCTTGATATGTCGAGAATATATATGAAAAATATAGAGATAAATCCTTGGCAGCAATGGGAATTTAAGCAAAGTTTAAAGCTTTTTTTTTATTTGTTGCTGGTACATACTGTTGTTACATTGGGTGTTTCGTTGTGGGGAACAACACGAGAATGGGGTTTGATTAGTGGACCAGGATTTTTTATTGTGTTTGGTGTTTTTATGCTTGTTGAAGTGTATCGGAAAAAAATACAATACAAGAGGTTTAAAAATGAGGAGTGGCTTCCATTGGTCGATGAGGATGGTAAGGTTGTTGGCAGTGCTCCACGAAGTGTCGTTCATAAAGGGTCGAAACTGCTGCATCCGGTTGTTCATTTGCATGTTATTAATGAAAGACAAATATATTTACAAAAAAGACCAATGAATAAACTGGTTCAGCCCGGAAAGTGGGATACTGCTGTTGGAGGACATATTGCAGCCGGAGAATCAGTAGAGTTGGCTTTAAAACGGGAGGCGAAAGAAGAAATTGGGTTGGCTAATTTTAAAGCCTCTTTGTTAAATCAATATATTTGGATGAGTGATATTGAAAATGAATTGGTGTTTATGTTTATTGCAGATTATTCAGGTAAACTCACTCCGCATTCAGATGAAGTTGAGGAAGGTCGGTTTTGGACGTTAACCGAAATTGAACAAAAATTAGGAAAAAATTTTTTCACCTCTAATTTTGAAAAAGAGTTTAAAATACTAAAGGAAAAGAAGATAATTACGACTGAATGATGAAAATTGTTGGTCGTTTATTTAAGTTTGGTTTTTTATTTTTCCATTCATTAATCGTTTTTGTTTGAATAAACTCAGTTTCTAAGGTAATATCGCTAGCAATACACATTCGGGTTTGAGGGTTACAGCTTGCAATAATATCGTCGAGTAACTGCATATTTCGATAAGGAGTTTCAATAAAAAGCTGGGCTTGGTTTTCTTTTTTCGATCTTAGTTCGTAGTTTTTTAAAGCGTTTATTTTTTCGTGTCGCTGAATGGGCAAATAACCGTTGAATGCAAAACTTTGTCCATTAAGCCCAGATGCCATCATTGCAAGTAGTATTGATGAGGGGCCTACTAATGGAATAACCTGAATTTTTTTTTTGTGAGCTAGTTCAACAAGGTTTGCTCCCGGGTCGGCAACTCCCGGACAGCCGGCTTCTGAAATAATCCCAATGCTTTCGCCATTTAATGCCGGGGTAATTATTGATGAAAGTTCGGCAGGTTTAGTGTTTTTGTCTAATACAGAAAAATGAAGATCATCAATAACAATTGCAGGATTGACCTTTTTAAGGTAACGACGTGCTGTTCTAATATTTTCAACCGCAAAGTATTTTAATGAGGTGCAAATGTTTACAATTTCATTTGGAATAACACTGTTTATATTTGTATCACCAAGTGTATTTGGAATGAGAAATAATTTTCCTGCCATTATTTAAATTTTAAAGCATCAAAAGTATAAAAAGTATTTAATTTGAGTATGTAAATATGTTAACTGGGTTATTAGTTAGGAGATGATTTATAGTATTAAATCTGTTTGTATTATTTCATTCGCCAAAACAAGCTGTTTAATGGTCAATATAATAAATAATTTAATTTTTATTCCTATATATTTGGCCATTAATTATGTTTATTTCGAAAGTCAATATTATATGAGATTGTTAATTACACTATCAACAGTTTTTTTAATTTCTGTATTTAGTATAAAATCGCAAATTGTTATTAATGAGTTATCATCTTCAAATTATAACGGATTACATGACGAAACCGGTGAGCCTGTTGATTGGATTGAGCTCTATAATTTATCGGAAAATGCTGTAAATATTGGAGGTTTATGTTTGTCCGATGATTCACTAAACTTATTAAAATGGCAATTTCCTAATTATTTAATGGGGGGTAACTCTTTTTTAACTATTTGTGCAAGTGACAAAGATTTAGTTGACTTGCCTCTTATTTGGAATACGGTTATTAATTGGGGCGACACTCTTAGTTACATAGTACCGACTTCGAATATTGATGATGGCTGGAAAAGTTTGGGTTTCGATGATTATTTATGGAATAAGGCACCGGGAGGTATAGGTTATGGAGATGGAGACGACTCAACAGTTATAGATACTTGTATATCGGTATTTATACGAAAAGAGTTTGAAGTAGATGACTTGGGAACGGTTAAGCGTTTAATTATGCATCTCGATTACGATGATGGTTTTGTTGCCTATTTGAATGGAGTTGAAATTGCTCGCAGTTATTTGGGATATAGTGGAGTTCCGTCTTTATATAACGATTTGGCAGATGGGCATGAAGCAAGTATTTACAAGGGTATGCCGCCCGAGCAGTTTGAAATATATAATGCAACGGGGATACTTGTTCAGGGGACTAATGTATTAGCTATTCAGGTTCATAATAATTATGCTGCTTCGTCCGATTTAACGGCAATTCCTTTTTTAACCATAGGTTATAGTTCACATTCAGTAAAAACAAAAATACATAAATATTTTAAAGCCGACAGATTGTATTTTCATACCAATTTTAAGCTCAATGATACTGGTGAGGCTTTATATTTATCTTCTCCTTCGGGTGTTATTATTGATAAAATTGAAGCTTTATCCATGAGTAGAGATGTTTCTTATGGAAGATACCCTGATGGTAATCAGATTAAGGGTTTTTTTCAAATGCCATCTCCAGGAGAAACAAATAATAATAACCCGATAGTTAAATCGTTAGTTTTTGATAGTGTTAAGTTTTCTCATATAGGAGGATGTTATCCAAACGGTTTTTATCTCGAATTATTGGCTTCTGATTCGCTCGATCGAATATTTTTTACTACTAATGGAGATGAGCCAACAGAAATGGATATTTTATATACAAATCCAATAAATATTAGTGCTGATACCATAATAAAAGCTCGAATATTTAGAGATGAAGCTTTGCCGGGGGCAATTGTTTCAAATACCTATATTTTAAGTCGCAAACACAAATTTCCTATTACCTGCCTTTCAACCGATACGGAAAATTTGTGGGACGAACAAACCGGTATTTATGTTGCAGGTTTGAATGCCGAAGAAGATATGCCTCATTATGGTGCAAACTATTGGGAAGATTGGGAAAAACCGGCTCACTTTGAGATGTTTGATACATTAGGAGAAAAGGTTATTGATCAGAATGTTGGTATTAAGATTTATGGTAATTATACCCGTACCCACCCTCAAAAATCATTGGCTCTGTTTGCTCGTAAAAAATATGGACGGGGATCGTTTAATTATCCTTTTTTTGCAGATAAGAACATTGATACTTTTGAATCTGTTGTTTTGCGTAATTCAGGACAGGATGGCTCTTATAGCATGTTTCGCGATGGTTTATGTTCTATTTTGGCTAGCAATATGGATATTGATCGCATTGCGTATCGTCCTACTGCTCATTATTTAAATGGTAAATATTGGGGTATATTAAATATTAGAGAAAAACACAATGAGCATTTTTTGGCAGATAACCATCTTTTTAATACCGATGATTTAACAGTTTTTAAAAGTGATGAAGTGTTAATGGGAGTAAATACCGACTATAAAGAGATGCTATCTTTTATTGAAACAAACAATCTTAACTCGTCCGAAAACTATCAGGTGGTTTTAGATAAGATAGATGTTAATAGTTATATTCAGTATCAATTAACCGAAATATATATAGATAACGGTGATTGGCCCGGAAATAACCTTAAGTTTTGGAGGGTAAACACTCCCGATAGTAAATGGCGATGGGTGTTGTTCGATGCCGATTATACTTTTGGACTTTATTATTGGAATGGTTATACACACAATACGTTAGCCATCGCAACTGATTCAACGAGTACAAAATGGCCTAATCCCGAATGGTCGACCAGGTTATTCAGGAGGTTACTGACATCATCGAAATTTCGAAATGAATTTATAAACCAATATTGCGACCAGCTTAATACTACTTTTACATCAGAAAATATTTTTGAGGTGATTGATTCGCTTCAGAATATGTTTGATGGTGAGATTCAAATGCATTTGCAAAGGTGGGGGTTATCGTACAGCGATTACTTATATCATATTGGTAAAGTGCGTGAATATGCCAGTTTGCGGCCTGAATATGCCTGGCAACATATAACTGAAACTTTTGGTTTGGGTAATAATAAAGAGGTTGTTGTTTCTGTAAATGACAATAACATGGGAATGGTTAAAATGCATTCGATGGTAGTTGATCAGCCTTTGTTCACGGGATATTATTATCAAAATGTACCAATTCATTTGAAGGCATTGCCTAAGCCTGGGTACAAGTTTGTTAAATGGGAAGGGTCTGTAGTGTCTGCTGATTCATATATAGAATTTGATATGGCTGATGCTGGTAGTTTTATTGCTGTTTTTGATACAGCTTCGGAAAAAGATATCGATATTGTTATTAATGAAATTAATTATAAGTCGGCTGATAATTTTGATACCGAAGATTGGATAGAATTGTACAATAACGGATCAGCAACAGTTGATCTGGGAGGATGGAAACTTACAGATTTAAGTTCAGATCCGGCATATTTCTTTCCTAGGGGTACAGTTTTGTATCCTGGCGATTATTTAGTTGTTTGTGATGAAATAAGAGAATTTAGAAATTACAGAACCAGTAGGCGAAACTCAATTGGCAATTTTGAATTTGGATTAAGTAAGAATGGTGATGTAATTCGACTTTATAACAGCAAAGGTGAATTAAAGGACTCTATTGATTACACTTCATACGTTCCATGGCCTGTTATTGAAAACGAAACAGGAGGAACCATTGAACTTATTCAGCCATATTTGGATAATAGCAAACCTTTAAGTTGGATTATAAATAATAGTAAGGGTACGCCTGGTGCTCAAAATTTAGGTGTTCATTCATCTGTTTTAAATAGGGTTGGTAAAAATATTGATTTGAATGTGTCATGTTTTCCAAATCCTTTTGTCGATTATACAACAATTGAGTTTCGAATTAATAATGATGGACTTGTAATACTTGAAGTGTTAAATATTAATGGACAACACGTGAACGTTTTGGTTAATCAGCATTTAAATTCCGATAAATATTATTTCGATTGGGATGGTACAAACTATTCGGGGCAAGTAGTTGAACCTGGAATATATTTTATACGTTGCCAATCGGGAAAAAATTCAATTGTTCAAAAGGTGATAAAAAAATAGAAGATTGTGGTATTTAATGTATGAAGCGAGCTACGAGTAATTAATTTGCACATGGTGTAAAGATTATTACATTAGTTGCATTTGTTTTTATAGTAATTAAAATATTAACATAAATATCCATTAGCCTTTGGTTCATAAAATACAATGAGTATTATTTGTGGATGTTCCACAAGGTTAATTAGTTAAATTATATTTTTGTGAACTACATAGTTACATTTTTAGGAACCGGAACATCGTTGGGAGTTCCTATGATAGGCTGTAATTGTATTGTTTGTTCCAGTAACAACCCTAAAGATGCACGTTTGCGATCGTCGGTGTTGATCGAAACAGGGGGGAAGCGAATTTTGATTGATGCAGGGCCCGATTTTAGACAGCAAATGCTTAATTATAAGGTTACTGACTTAGATGCAATATTATTAACTCATGAACATTCCGATCATGTTTCGGGCTTGGATGATGTGCGATCTATTAATTGGATTCATGGTAAACCTATACCTATCTATGGTGAACAAAGAGTTCTGGATGATGTGAAAACCCGGTTTTATTATGCATTTACCGAAAAAAAATATCCCGGTGTTCCTAAATATGATTTAAACCCGATAGATGAAAAACCATTTTCTATTTATGATATAGATATTTTTCCAATAAGGGTGTTTCATCATAAATTAGCAGTCTTAGGATTTAGAATTGGTGACTTTGTTTATATTACAGATGCGAGTCGTATTGAGCAGGTGGAAAAAGAAAAAATGAAAGGAGCAAAACACTTAGTAATAAATGGACTTCGTTTCGAAGAGCATATTTCGCATTATACCCTTCCACAGGCTATTGAAGTAATAAAATGTGTTCAGCCCGAAACAGCGTGGATTACTCATATCAGTCATCAGCTGGGGTTACACGACGAGATTGAATCACAACTTCCCGATAATATTCATTTGGCTTATGATGGTTTGTTACTCGAATGGTGAGATAGATGACCTAATGACTTTAGGAATAAAAGGATACTTGATCCGGTTATAAGCATAAAAAAGAGTCCGGTAAATAAAAAAGCACCCGACATGCTAAATTTATCAGATATCCATCCGAATAAAGGGCCAATAACAGCAAACAGAGCTCTGATAATAAGACTACGAATACTTAATACAGTAGCTCTAATATCGGATGTAGTGGTTCGATTAACAAAATCTTTAAGAACCGGAGTAGCTATGCCTCTCGAAAAATAAAAGAGTATAAAAACTACTACAATAAAAGCCGATTCAAAAAAGCCTGTTATAATAAAACTGCCGGTTAAGATTATTGTTGTTAACCAAACAATGGTTTTGTGTTTTAAGTTTCGTTCAATTTTGTAAGCAAATAATGTTGTGGTTCCGACAATAAGGTTGAGTATCATAGATGTAAAACCTATTTTGTACTCCGAAAAATTTATATTTGCTAAATATAACTGTATAACCCAAGCCATCGTTAGTGTAGCAGCCCCAATAACAGATGAATAAACGAGTATCCATCGCAGGCTTTTGTTTTTTACCAATGAATAATTTACAATTTTTAAAATATCTTTTAATCCAACATTTTGTGTGTTCTTTTGTAAAGGAGGTTCAACAAGCAATATTGCTGCCGGGATTGCAATAAATGCAATGCCAGTTTGAAAATAGAAGGGAAATCGTAAACTTACCTCTGCCAGTATTCCACCAAGTAAACCAGCCAATGCCTCTGAATAATTGCCAATTGAGAAATTTCGCCCTTCGTATTTTACATATTCTTTTTCTTTGCCAGTATTTTTTAATGAGTCGTATAACAATGCAGAGTCGGCTCCCGATATACAGCTCATTCCAACACCAAGTGTTGTTTCGGCTATTAAAAATGCCCAATAACCAGTATATGCTGAATAAATAGCAAAGCCAATGGTACCTAAAACACTTCCAATAATTAGTGTTTTTCGACGTCCAATTACATCGGCCAGATAGCCCGATGGGATTTCAAAAACGACAATGGATATGGAATAAAATGCTTTTAGTTGAAAAGATTCTTCAACTGAAAAACCTAAATCGGAATAGAATAACATCAAAATGGGCACTGTAAGCATGAACCATTTGGCTATTTTAATAATATTTAGTTTGATGATGTTATGATGTATATTCACTTTATATTATTAGTTTGTTGCAAAAATAAGCGGATTTGAAATATTGGCAAATAATATCTTATGGTGTTAAGTATTTGATGTTGTGTTGAAAAACTAATATTTGTTATATATTTACTTAATTTTTTTAACAGAAACCTAATGAGCTGTTTTTTAATTATTACAGCCATATTATTAATTTAAAAACCCTTGAATATGAAAATTCTCTCACTACTAGTTATGTTATTTTGCATATCTTATGGTTCTTTTGGCCAGTTTTCAGGTAGTTTTAATGTTGGCTCTGGTGCAGG
This sequence comes from Marinilabiliaceae bacterium, assembly GCA_016933045.1. Classification (GTDB taxonomy): domain Bacteria; phylum Bacteroidota; class Bacteroidia; order Bacteroidales; family Marinilabiliaceae; genus JAFGBR01. Next base: position 34,152 of record JAFGBR010000055.1, read on the forward strand.
TAATGATTATGCAACTCTTTCGGATGCATTTGATGCTTTGAAAACCAATGGAATAAACGGACCTGTGATTATTAATATTATTGAAGATCTTAATCAGCAGGCTGTTATTCCTAAAATTAATGGTAGTAGTAAAAAAAATACTATTACATTAACTTCTCTTTTTAACAATCGAAAGAAATTGACTTGGGATGCATCGTCTGTGGCTGATAACTATATTTTAAAATTAGATAGTTGTTCAGATATTATTATAAAAAATTTAGCTTTTGAGCCTTTAAATATAAATATTTACGGATCAGCCTTGGTTTTGAATGGTATTAAAGAAAACATTACTATTGATAGTTGTTTTTTTTATCGATCAAACACTTATGGAGCTGCTATAGCTATTAATGCTCCGGGTTTAGATAGTGTTTTTGTAGTTAATAATAAATTTGAAAATGGTGCAGTAGCCCTTACTGTAAATGGATCAACCGGTTTTAATGTTGACCACTTAATAGTTAAAGATAATTATTTTTTAAATCAGTCGGGATATTCTATTTATATGGCTAAAACTGCTTATTGTAATATTGCGGATAATAAGTTTGAGAGTACCATGTTTTTTAATTCTAAGAGTGGTATTCTGGCTTCAAATGCTTATTATTATAATATTGAAAGAAATAAATTTTTTTTTAAAAATGGAAAAGGTTTGATATTACGATATTGTGGAATTGATACTTCTTATCTGGTTAATAATATTGTATATATAGAGGGATCAAAAAATCATGGTGATGATATTGCAGTGGAGTTTGAAAATGGGGCAAAGCAGTTTGTTTTGCATAATAGTTTTGTAGTTGGAGATAGTGCTTTGGAATCATCAGCAGCTTTGGCTTTTCCTGTTGCATCCGGTACTGGTACGAATAATACAATTGAAAATAATAATATTGTTAATTTTTCTGGCGGTTATGCGGTTAAAGTTATCGACCAGGATGCTAATAGTATTATTTCATGTGATTATAATAACCTTTTTGTAACCAGTGATGCTTTTGCAATTTATCATACTGACACTTTAAAAACGATGGCACAATGGCTTAGTAGTTCGCCTTTTGATGATAATTCTGTTTCTATTGATCCATTGTTTAGTGATTTATACAATGATTTTTATATTTATTGTGCTACTGAATTGCAAGGTATAGATAATAAGATTCCGATGGTTGAGAGAGATTTTAGCGGATATTTGCGAATGGAAAAACCAACCATTGGGCATATTGAGCATCGATTACCTGAGTTGTTGCCTTTAGATACAGTTAAGGTTTGCTTGGGTGAAACTGAGTTATTGGCTGCATCTGGTGGTTATTATGTTTGGAATTACATTTGGTCTGATGGAGATCATTCACAATTTAATCAAGCCGAAACTGAGGGATGGCTTGTTGTAGATGCAAATCATTATTGTGGTACAAAAACTGATTCGGTTTATGTTTCGGTAATTGATTGTTCAGTTGGTATTGTTAATAATAATGAATCTTCAGTTATTAAAGTGTTTCCTAATCCTGTTGCAGAAAGTATTAAACTTACATTGCCTGGTGTTGGTAGTGCAAATGTTGATATTTTATCACTCTCGGGAGATAAAGTATATACTACAAACCTGGTAGGTGAATTGGAGTATTTAATTGATATTGCAAAATTGCAACAGGGAGTGTATATCCTCAAAGTAAATTATGGTGATGAAGCATTTTCGATAAAAATTTTAAAGGAGTAAAGTACATGTATCGTATATTAAAGCCTGCACTATGTAAATGCAGGCTTTTTTTAGCTTCAATTTTTATTAATTTTGCTCTCGATTAATAAAATACAAAAACAAGATGAGACGTTTTTTTACAAAGAGTATATATATTAATGAATACTTGTTGCCAATTTATCATTTTGCAAGTGTAATGGTTATTTATTCCATTTGCAGGGTATTATTTTTTGCATTTAATGCGCCAATGTTTCCAAATGTTACCTTCGGTAGCTTTGGAATGATTATGATAGGTGGTTTAAAGTTCGATGTTAGTGCGTTGATATATCTTAATCTTCTTTATATACTATTTTCTTTAATTCCAACTCCCTGGAATCATAAAAAAGGGTATCGTGCTTTTTTAAAAGTTATTTTCTTATTTTTTAATTCGGTAGGTATTGCACTAAATGTAATTGATTTTAAATATTACCCTTTTATTATGAAACGCACAACATCGAATATTGGTGATGTTTTAAAAAATGAGGATAATATGTGGGTTTTGGCCGGACAGTTTTTGATCGATTATTGGTATTTGTTTTTAATATGGATAGCACTGGTTGTTATGTTATTGTTTTTATACGATAGGGTTAAAGCTGTTCAAACAACGTTTAAACGAAAATGGCTTATGTATCCGACAGGTCTTTTTGTACTTACTGTATTTATTACATTGGGAATTATTGGTATAAGGGGAGGGTGGCGTCATAGTACTCGTCCAATTACTTTAAGTAATGCGGGCGATTATGTTAAATCGCCCGAAGAGACAGCTATTGTTTTGAACACACCATTTAGTGTGATTCGTACTATTGGTAAAAAGTCGTTTGTAAAAATGAATTATTTCGAATCGAATGAAAAGATGGAGTCATTTTTTACACCGGTTGTTATACCTTCTGATTCGGCAACAATAACCAATAAAAATGTTATTGTTTTAATATTAGAGAGCTTTAGCAGGGAACATTTTGGTTGTTTTAACGATTCATTAGGTGGTAAATTATATAAGGGATATACACCATTTTTGGATTCTTTGGCAGGAGAGAGCCTTATATTTTCCAATGCGTATGCCAATGGTCGTAAATCTATTGATGCAATGCCATCTGTTACTGCCAGTTTACCTGCATTGGTTTTGCCTTATGTAATATCAGAGTATTCATCTAATAAAGTTAACAGTTTTGCGAATCTGTTGGGAAAATATGGTTATGAGTCAGCCTTTTGGCATGGGGCACCAAATGGTTCAATGGGTTTTTCGGCATTTGCCAATATGGTAGGATTTAATCATTATATGGGAAAAGATGAGTTTAACGACGATAGTTGTTTCGATGGAATTTGGGGTATATGGGATGAACCATTTTTGCAATTTGTGGCAAATAATGTTGGAAAAAATAAACAGCCATTTGTAAATGTGTTTTTTTCTTTATCATCTCACCATCCATATAAAGTGCCAGAACAGTATAATGGTGTATTTCCCGAAGGCGATGTGCCATTACATAAATGCGTAGGGTATACCGATAATGCTTTACGAAAGTTTTTTCAAACAGCATCGAAATATGAATGGTTTAAAAATACTTTGTTTGTTATTACAGCCGATCATAGCACATTTCCAGTACATGATGAGTATAAAACAAATATCAATGCTTTTGCTATCCCTTTGATTTTTTATACTCCCGATGGATCATTAAAAGGTGTTGATAACAGACTTGCTCAACAAATTGATATTTTACCTACTGTTTTGAGTTATTTGGATTATCCCCGATGCTACATTTCATTTGGTAATAATTTACTTGATAAAGAAAATAATACCTATGTGCTGAATTATGTTGGAGGTAATTATCAGTTTATGATGAATAACCTAGTAATATATTTTGATGGTAAAAAGGTTAGTGGCGTGTATAATTTTAAAAGAGACCCTTATTTGAAAAATGATATTCAAAAAGATGTAGATTTTTCATTTGAACTTTTAAAATTGAAAGCTGTATTGCAACAGTATAATAATAGGATGATAGAAAATGATTTAGTATGTAAGTAGTAGTGGTAATTGATGTCTCTGGCAGGTAATTATTTTCTTACATTATGTAACTTAATTTCACACTAGATAGGAACTTGGAACTGTTATATATTTAATGGATATTAAATATTTAAATTTTTTCTTGGATATACATTTAAGATATTTTTTTAAATGATTGAGCTTAATAATGTAACTCTTTATTTTGGACAGAATAAGGTGTTTGATGATCTGTCAGTTTCAATACCCAAAGGAGCAAGGTGTTGTATTTCAGGAGCATCGGGTAAAGGAAAGTCAACTCTTTTGAAGATTATACAAGGTTTTGTTAAGCCTCAATTGGGAAATGTTATAATAAATGATGAGGTTTTATCATCAAAAACAATTTCATCTATCCGGAATAATATTTCGTGGGTACCTCAAAATATTGATTTACCTGTTGAGTCGGGTATTGAGTTGATGAACCTACTTAAATTGACATCGAGCGATAAGAAACTTATTGGTTTTTTTATTGAGAAATTGGGGTTGAATAGTGATATTTTGGAACAGTCGTTTAAGGAGGTTAGTGGTGGTCAAAAGCAGCGTATCGTTTTAGCAATTTGTATGGCTAAACAAAAGCCAATATTGATTTTAGATGAGCCAACCAGTTCGCTCGATGATTTATCAATTTCTTTTTTAATAAACCTTGTAAATTCGTTGGATAAGGTTACTGTTGTTTCTACTTCTCATAACGATAAATGGGTTAAAAGTGCAACCCAGATAATCAAACTTTAAAGGTAAATGATTATTATGAAACAAATTGTTGATATCAGTTTTTGGCAATTAGGGTTTGGATACCTGATACTACTTTTGCCCATAGTCGGATTGTGGTTGTTTAGAACCGGACTTATTAAGAGTTTATTGATTGGAGCTTCGCGAATGACCGTTCAATTACTTTTAGTGGGTGTTTATCTTGGTTATTTGTTTGAACTAAATAATGCTTGGATTAATATTGTTTGGGTGATTGTTATGATATTTGTTGGAGCTTTAACTGTTTCGACACGAACAGGGGTTAATAAAAAAATGTTTGTTTTGCCTTTTATTATTGCGGGTTTTACAAGTCTTGTTATTATTGATTCGTTCTTTTTAGGGGCAATTATTCAACTCGATTACTTTTTTGATGCCCGTTATTTTATTCCAATATCAGGAATGATTTTAGGAAATTCAATGAATCATAATATTGTAGGCATATCGGCTTATTTCGATGGATTGGTTCAAAAGGAAGAACTTTACAATTTTTTGTTGGCAAATACGAATGATCGTAAAGCAGCATTAACTCCATTTGTACAGGATGCCTTAAAGAAAGCTCTTAACCCAATGATAGCTAATATGTCGGTTATGGGATTGATTTCGTTACCCGGTATGATGACTGGTCAGATTTTAGGAGGCAGTTCTCCAGCCGAAGCTATTAAATATCAGATTATGATAATGCTGGCTATTTTAACTGGTTGTAGTTTAAATTTATTTTTGAGTCTTTATTTTTCAAATAAATATGCATTTAATAAGTATGGTGCTTTGAAAAAGGGAATTATTGTACAAAAGAAGATTCGCCCTAGAAATTAGATTTAGTATTATATCGATAGTTGTGGGAGATGAGAAATATTGTTGAGTGTTGATATTACCATAAAAAACGAGTCAAAAGCTCGTTTTTTATGGTAATAAATATTATTATATCTGGTACATTTTTTCACGTTGAGTAGCAATATCTTCGTTTGTAATGTAATCATCATACTCAATAATCTTGTCGATTATGCCGTTTGGAGTTAATTCTATAACACGGTTTGCAACTGTTTGAATAAATTCGTGGTCGTGCGATGAAAAAAGTATGTTTCCTTTAAAGTTAACTAAGCTGTTGTTAAATGCCTGTATCGATTCTAAATCGAGGTGGTTAGTAGGTGTATCCAGTGTCATTACATTTGCATTTCGCATCATCATACGGGCAATCATGCAACGCATTTTTTCACCTCCCGAACATACAGATGCCTCTTTGTAGATATCTTCACCCGAGAAAAGCATCTTACCTAAAAATCCTCTTAAATACATTTCAGTAGTATCGTTTGAGAATTGAGCCAGCCAATCAACAAGCGATAGTTTGTTGTTGAAGAAATTGCTATTGTCGAGAGGTAAATACGCATTGGTAATTGTAACGCCCCATTTGTGTGATCCGGTATCAGGTTTTAACTGGTCGTTGATAATATCAAAAAGAGTTGTCATGGCCAATGGGTTGCGTGATAAAAACACAATCTTATCGTCTTTTTCAACATTAAATGTAACGTCTTTTAAAAGAAAACTTCCATCTTCGGCTTTTTTGCTTATGTTGTGAATTTCTAAAATGGTATTACCTGTTTCGCGCTCAGGGGTAAATATAATTGCCGGATAACGGCGTGTAGATGGCTGTATCTCTTCAACATTGAGTTTTTCCAGCATTTTTTTACGACTGGTAGTCTGTTTTGATTTTGCAACGTTTGCACTAAAACGCTGAATAAATTCCAGAAGTTCTTTCTTTTTCTCCTCTGCCTTTTTATTTTGAGCTTGTTGCTGACGTAATGCTAATTGGCTCGATTGATACCAAAAGCTGTAATTACCCGAAAATAATTGTACTTTACCAAAGTCGATATCAACAACATGGGTACATACCGAATCTAAAAAGTGACGGTCGTGCGATACAACTAAAAGTGTATTATCGAAATTTGCCAGATAATTTTCCAACCAAGTTACTGTTTCAAGGTCAAGATCGTTGGTTGGCTCATCAAGCAGTAAGTTATCAGGTTTTCCGAATAAAGCCTGTGCTAATAATACTTTTACTTTTTCTTTGCCACTTAAATCTTTCAAAGCTGTAAAATGACTGGCTTCTTTAATTCCTAAACCGCTTAATAAGCTTGCGGCATCGCTTTCGGCATTCCATCCGTCCATTTCAGCAAATTTTTCCTCCAGGTCGGCAGCCTTAATCCCGTCTTCTTCCGAAAAATCGCTTTTGGCATACAGTTCTTCGCGTTCTTTCATTACTTTCCAAAGTTCACTGTATCCCATCATTACAGCATCAAGTACGTTGTATTCGTCAAACTCATGGTGATTTTGGCGTAATACAGAAAGACGTTCACCTGGTGCAAATTGTATAGAACCTTTGGTCGAGTCTAAATCGCCCGATATTAATCGAAGAAAGGTTGATTTACCGGCTCCGTTGGCTCCAATAATTCCATAACAGTTTCCCGGAGTAAATTTTATGTTAACATCCTGAAAAAGAGTTTTCTTGCCAAATTGAATGGCCAAATTTGATACCGTAATCATTCTTTTAAATCGTTTATAGTTTTTAAGCCCGCAAAAATAGGCAAAATGCCCGTCTGTTTGTGTTAAATTTGGTTAAGAGTTTAATGTGTAGTAGTGTTGTGTTGTTTTAATGTCTTATTATTAATGTAATTCTTGTCAATCAATGAGAATCTTCTATTTTTGTTTTTTTTTAGAATCATTATAATGTCCCAGATTAGTTTTCTTATACCACCTCCCTTAGATGGAGAAAAACCTGCTGAACGAACAGCCGGATGTACCCATGTAGTTTATCCAATGCCTAATATTTATGAGCTTATTGTTGTGGCTAATATTGAAAAGGAAGGTTATTCTGTTACATATAACGATTTTGTTTTATCTGATAAAAGTAGGGATGATTTTGAGGTACATATAAAAAACGATAATAGTTTTGTTTTTTGCATTTGGACAGTAAATCTTAGTATTGCTACTGATTTAGAGGCTTTGAAAATAATAAGGAATTATCACCCGAATAAGCCGGTTGTGTTTATGGGGCCGGGTGCTACCTATTATTCTGCAAAATTTTTATTGGATGAGAACGATTATGTGGTGCGTGGTGAGCCTGACGATTCGGTTGTGGAGCTTATATGTTCATTGTTTAATAATACTGGTGTTGAGGGGTTAAAAGGAATTTCATATGTTCGGAATGGTAAGGTTATGCATGCTCCATCGTACCCGCTTATTAAGAATTTAGATAATCTTCCATTTCCATCGCGTAAGCATATTCAGTATTATACTTTTCGTAACCCAAAGTTAAAAGCATCGCCTTATACCGCTGTTGTTACTTCGCGTAATTGCCCTTACAATTGTGTGTATTGTGTTCCAAGTTCATTAACGTTTGCCAGAGAAATTGAATACAAGCAAATAGAGCATAAAAAACCCCCAATTTCATTTCGTAGTGTTGAAAATGTTAATGCAGAACTTGATGAAATTGCTCAAATGGGCTATAAATCTATTGCTTTTGTCGATGATAATTTTATTTGGAAAGCCGATCGGTTAAGGGCGATTTGTGCAAAGCTTAAGGAACATAACTTTCAATGGGGATGCCAGGCTAGGGCTGATGCTATTAACGAAGAGGTTGCTGCTATTTTGGCATATGCCGGTTGTTGTTACATCGATTTGGGAGCCGAGTCGTTTGATGATGATATTTTAAAATATATTAAAAAAGGATTAAATGCCCGGCAGGTATATGATGCCATAAATGTGTTGAATAAATACAAAGTACCTGTAAAACTAAATATCTTAATTGGTACTTCGCCGCTCGAAACCAAAGAATCAATTAAAAGAACCCTAAAACAGACTCGTAGACTTAAGGTGAGTCAGGTAATGTTTAATATTGTAGCTCCTTTTCCTGGGACCGAGTTTTATAATCTGGCTAAAGAGAATGGGTGGATAAAAGGAGGAGAGTATGTTCCAACTGATGTACAGCGAAATTCAATTCTAGAATATCCTCATATCAGCGCAAGTGAAATGGAGAGAATTTTGTATTGGGGTAATTTGAGATTTTTTCTTCGTCCTTCGGTAATTTTTGCTCATATAAGTAAGTTCCGGTCTTTTAATGATTTTCGGAATGCATGGAAGGCGTTAATGATTAAATTTTTTGGTTAATGGATCTTTCGGTCATTATTTTAACTCATAATTCTATTAATAATATCGATCGTTGTTTGGGGTCGTTATTAGAAGATGTTAAATATATTGATCACGAAATTTTACTTTACGATAATGCTTCAGTTGATGGAACTGTAGATTTTGTACGAAATAAATACCCGTCGGTTATTATTACTAGGAATAATGTAAATATGGGTGTTGCAAAAGCCCGAAATTTGGGGTTGAAACATGCAAAAGGTAATTATATTTTAATTCTTGATGATGATACAGAGGTGTTGCCAAATGGTGTTTCAGGTATTTTAAATTTTTGCTTACTACATCCCGGTATTGGTATTTGTGCACCTCAGCTATTAAACGATGATGGTTCTATTCAGGCCAATGCACTCCCTTACCCTTCATTTGCTGCAAAGCTATCACGTATTTTAAGTAAGCTTATTTGTAAAACTATTGAGTATAAATACCATAATGAGGTTATTCAGAAACAGGTTTTTGAACCTGATTATGTTATTGGTGCAGCTCAGTTAATTAAACGTGAAGTTTTTTTGCAAGCTGGTTATTTGGATGAATCGATATTTTATGGACCCGAAGACGCTGATTTTTGTATTCGTATAAAACAGTGTGGATGGAGAGTTGTTTGTGTACCTCAATATAGTATTGTACATATTTATCAGCGGAAATCCTATCGGTTTAATCAGTTCAAAATATCGGTTTATCATGCACTGGCTTTGGTTCATTTTTGGAATAAAAATGGCTGGTTTCGTAATTAACCGATATTGAAAAATATTTTGTAATTAGTTGGTTATGATTTAGTTTTAAAAGTAATTTGTCTATTTATTTTTTTTTTCCTTTTATTCAAATTTGTTTTTTAATTTATAAATTATAATTTTGATAATTATTATATAAACATATGAAATCAATTTCAAGAATATTAGTCGTCGTGCTCGTGGTGGTTAAAAATCATTCCGGCAGATAATGTATTAATATACTTGAGTAAAATAATATATAAGCCCTGTCGGATAAATCTGACAGGGTTTTTTAATTTTAATAATATGCTACAAGGTTTGATAAATATTTTAGTACTAGTCGTGGTGGTCGTGGTCGTGTTTATATTTCCGCCGGGATGACTTTTGTCTTTTATTGAGCTATAAAGCCCCTGCGGAATAAAACCACAGGGGCTTTTTTTATCATTATTAATAAAATTTAAATTAAATACTTTGAAACGAGCATGATTCGTTAATTATAACTTGTCCCGATAGATCGGGAAACAAGTATAAAAATTTATCATGCGAGTTTCATCCAACCATAATTTTTAAAAAATTAACGTATGAAACATGAATTTACAGGTGCTCAATTATTGTTGAAGCGTTTACAGCAACATGGCATTGATATTATTTTTGGGATTCCGGGAGGTAATATTTTACCTATTTACGATGCAATGAAGGGGTTTTCAATTCGTCATATTCTTGCTAAACACGAACAGGGAGCCGGATTTATGGCACAGGGAATGAGCCGTAGTACGCGAAAAGCGTCTGTTTGTATGGCTACATCGGGGCCTGGGGCTACTAACTTAATTACAGCAATATCCGATGCATGGTCTGACTCGGTTCCTATGGTTATAATTACCGGACAGGTTTCTCAATCGATGAAAAATACCGATGCTTTTCAGGAGGTTGATATTGTTTCGATGGTTGCTACTATAACTAAGAAAAGTTATTATGTTGCGTCGGCGTCTGATATTGTTCCGATCGTTGATGAAGCTTTTAAAATTGCTGAAAGTGGTCGTCCGGGTCCGGTTTTAATCGATATACCCAAAGATGTTCAGTTGCAGCAATGTGTTTGGGACGACAGATCAATCATTTCCCAAACCGTTTCATCCGAAATTGATAAGAATAAAATTGCAGAGTTGGCAACTTTATTAAATGCAAGTAAGAAACCTGTTATTATTTCCGGTAATGGGGCAATAATATCAAATGTATCGTTTGAAATAAAGAAATTAGTTGAGAAGCAAAATATTCCAATGGTTACTACTTTGCATGGTATTGGAATATTGCCTTCTGATCATCCAATGAACTTGGGTTTGGCAGGAATGCATGGTTTTAAACTTGCAAACAAGATGCTTTCAAACGCTGATTTGGTTTTAGCTTTTGGAATACGCTTTGACGATCGGTTAACAGGTAATATTAATGAGTTTTGCACCAATGCAACTATTGTTCATATAGACATAAGTGCCCGTGAATTAAACCGTTTAAAACCGGCTAAGTTTATAATAAATGCTAATTTGAAAGATGTTTTGTCACCTCTTGTTAATTTAATTGGATTTAAGAATCGTGATAAATGGATTAATGAAATATTTGATTTCAGGGCTTCTTTCAATGAAAATGACTGTGTTGAGGAGGGTAGTCCTGAATGGTTAATTAATACCATTAGTAAACTGGCTGATAAAGATGCTATTGTAACAACCGATGTTGGTCAGCACCAGATATGGGTTGCTCAAAGTTATCAGTTTAATAAACCTAAAACCTTTTTAACATCGGGTGGGCAGGGTACAATGGGTTTTGGCTTGCCTGCAGCTATTGGTGCTGCGGTTGCAAATCCTGATAAGCAAATTATTTGTTTCACTGGCGATGGTTCTCTTTTAATGAATATTCAGGAGTTGGCAACAATGGCCGAGTTGGGTTTGAATATTAAGATTTTTGTAATTAATAACTCATCATTAGGTATGGTTCGACAACAGCAGGACTTATTCTATAACCAAAATTTTGAAGCCAGTCGATATGCTTATCAGTTCAATTTTCGAAATATTGCCAGGGCTTTTAATATTGATGCTTCAGCATTTTCTTGTGATAGAATTGATTTTATATCGTTACAATCGTTTATGATGAAAAAGGGTCCTTTTTTGTTTGATATAACCATTGACGAAACTGAAATGGTGACTCCAATTTTTGAACCTGGCCGTTCAATTAACAACATGAAGGATTGCAAAAGAACAATAGTTTTTAACAATATTCAATAAATAATATGATAATTGACTCGATTTACTACCAATCGTTATTAACAGACAGAATAAAAAATGCACCTCGCTCATTTATTAGGGAGATATTGAAAACTGCCATTTCGCCCGATGTAATTTCATTTGCTGGAGGTCTTCCAAATTCAAAATTGTTTCCAGTATCTGATTTTCAAAAAGCTACAAATAAGGCTTATGAAAAATATGGTGTTTCATTGTTCCAGTATAGCAATACTGAAGGATTTTTGCCTTTAAGAGAGTGGATTTCTAAACGCTATTTCGAAAAAAACGGGTGGAAAATTGATTCTAAAAATATTTTAATCACCAACGGGTCGCAGCAGGGACTTGATTTGTTGGGTAAAATATTGATAAACGAAAAAGATGAGGTTTTGATTGAACAACCCGGATATTTAGGAGCTATTCAGTCGCTGGCTGTTCAGGGAGCCAGATTTATTTCGGTTCCTATGGATGATGAAGGGGTTAATCTCGATATCTTTGAATTAAAATACTTTCAGAGTAATAGCAAGCTTTTTTATTGTGTTCCGGCATTTCAAAACCCAACCGGGGTGTTGTATTCTTCTGAAAAGATTGTTCAGTTATCTGATATTATTCGGGATAGAAATATGATTGTTGTGGAAGATACGCCTTATAATGATATTTCTTTTACGCAGCATGCAATACCTTCGTTTTATAATCACATACCCGATCAGACAATTATTTTAGGTTCGTTTTCGAAGACTACTGTGCCGGGTATGCGAATAGGGTGGATTGTTGCTCCCGATGTACTTATGGATCGACTTATTGTAGCAAAACAGGCAGCCGATTTGCATACCGATATTTCTAGTCAAATGATTATATATGAATATTTGACCATGGGAGGGAATGATAAGCATATTCAACATATTTGCGATGTATATTCAAGTCAATGCAATGCAATGGTTAAGGCAATAAATGAGTTTTTTCCCGAAGAGGTTCGTTTTGTAGTTCCGAAGGGAGGTATGTTTTTGTGGATTAATATGCCCAAAAGTGTTTCGTCGCTCAAATTGTTTCATGATACATTAGCGCAAAAAGTAGCTTTTGTTCCTGGTGTTCCTTTTTATGCCGATGGTAGAAATGATGCTTCAACTATGCGACTTAATTTTTCTTGTTCCGATAAAGAAACGATTCGTGAAGGTATACAAAGAATGGGATCTGTGCTTGAAAAAATGTTAAACCAGGAGTAATGATTCGTTAATAAATAAATAAAGTAAAAACTTAGTTAAATCATTATTTAGCGTTATTTATGTAGTTGTAATAAGCAATTACCATTTGTAATTGACCGTATCCGTATTTATCTTCAAGCCCTTCTTTAAGAATTTTGAGTTGGGTTGTTTCAAATTCATCAATTGCTGATATAATCTCATCAATATCTTTTGGGTTAATAAATTTATGAATATTAAGTTGTCCGAGTTCAATATAATAAGCTATGTGGTTTTGTATGGTTTGAAGAGTTAAATTGCGAGTTTTTGCTATTTCTTCAAGGCTTTTGCCTTCGTTATACATTTCGAGGCTTACTTGTTTAGTATCGGCTTTTGGTGGTTTTATTTTGTTTTTTTCAAATTCGAAGATAGCTGAATAAGCAATGTTGTTTTTTTTGCAGTACGATGAAATTATTTCTAATACCTGGGGGCCATATTCTGCTGCCTTTTTTTTGCCAATACCATATAGCGAGTTGAGTTCGGAGAGGTTGGATGGTAATGAATTGGAAATGGCAATGAGCGATTTTTGATGAAAAATTTGATAGGCGTTTATATTGTTGGTTGTGGCAAGGTGGTTGCGCCATTGTCGTAATATTTCAAATAAATCGTGATGTTTTGTGTTTTCTATAGTTGTTATGGTATCCTTGCGTTTGTTACTTTTCTTAACCTCACTGTCGTCAATGGCAGCTTTAGCTTTTGTGGCGAGATAATTTTTTAACTGAAATCCGTTTTTGCATAAATCTAAACATGTAATTTTTATATTAAGTTCATCTTCTAAAGAATCAATTGCTTTTTGCACCTCTTTTTTTACCTTTTTATTATCGGTGTTTATCGATGTTTGATCGAGTTTTTTTATAACTATGTTATTCAAGTTTTCGAAAAAATATGATGATGCCTTTTTAATTCTTTCCTGTATTGAATTTTCGTTTTCAATTTCATCAGCTTGCTGAAATAATAGAGTGAGTTGTGTTTGAAATTTTGAGGCAACATCTATCACATTTATTTGAAATATTGTATTTATTTGGGCGAATGTTGAAGCAAGATCGTTTAATAATGACATGGCATTATCCTGACTAATTCTTTGGCAATATAAAATTCGGTTTTTTAAAGCGTCGAAATTGAATAATTCGATAAGTAAATGTTGCTGAAAATCTTTTTCGGCTAGTTTAAGTTGTGTTTCGGTAGGTTGGTTTTGTTCTATTTTTTGAGAAAACTCTATAACATTATTATCGGTTTTTATGCTCGATAGTTGTAACGGTGTGCTAAGTACCAATCCATTAAGAGATCGACAACGACTAAGAGCAACATAAACCTGACCATGAGCGAACGATGATTGTGCATCGATAATGGCTCGCTCGAAAGTTAAACCCTGACTTTTATGAATAGTGATTGCCCAAGCTAGTTTTAAAGGGTATTGTTTAAATTTGCCAATAACCGATTCACGTATTTCTTTTGTTTCGTTGTCAATGTCGTATTTGTAGTTTTCCCAAGCAGTTTTTTCAACCGGAATAAGGTTTTCATCATCGCTACATTGAACATATATTATATCGTTTGCGGTGTCAATAGAATCAATTTTGCCAATTTTACCATTAAAAAAGAGTTTGTCGGGTGAACTATCGTTTTTAACAAACATAACCTGAGCCCCTTCTCTGAGTTCTAAAATGTATTCGGTTGGATAAGAATATTCGGGGAATTCTCCTGACACTTCGGCTTTAAATGAATGACTTTTCGTCTTTAAATGGTTAACCTGATTTATATTTATCTCTTTTGCCTTGGCATTGTGAGTTGTAAGGGTAATGTAACCTTCGTTTATTTTCGACATAATGTCGGGCTGATACCTGTCGTTAAGTTGTTTAAGTGTATTATTATCAATGTTATTATCGCGAATTTTATTTAGTATTTGAATAAAGTTGTTATCGGTTTGTCGAAAAATGTGTTTTAATTCAATACTTACATAATTGGTTTTTTGCAGAGCAAGGCTTCCGTAAAAATAAATTGTTTTGTAATATGGTTGCAGTAAATTCCATTCGTCAGGTTTTATTACCGGAGATAATTGTTGAATATCACCAATCATAAGTAATTGAATTCCACCAAATGGAAGGCTCGATTTTTTATATCTACGTAGCGACTCATCAATTCCGTCAAGCAAATCGGCTCTAACCATACTAACTTCATCAATAATTAACAAATCGAGAGATCGTATTATGTTAATTTTAGCTTTCGACATTCGTGAATAGGAATTGTTATTGTTTTCGTTTCGGTGTGTGCCGGGTAAAAACGGACCAAAGGGTAATTGAAAAAACGAGTGGATGGTAACTCCTTTTGCATTTATGGCTGCAACTCCGGTTGGGGCTACAACAATAGATCGTTTTGATATGTTTTGAGTTAAATTACGAAGAAACGTTGTTTTTCCGGTACCGGCTTTTCCTGTTAAAAAAATATTTTTATTGGTGTATTCTACAAAGTTAAAGGCAAGTTCCAGTTGAGGATTGGTTAGCATTTTTATATGTTTTTTATCGGTTATTTATGCAAATATAAAAGGAGAATTTGGAATGAGTTAATTATTATTGACTTTGGTTTAAAGTATTATGTATTATATTTGTGAACAAATTTATATGATGGTTTATCCTTGGGTACATACGAAAAGATATAACGATTATAGCTCTTATATTAAAAATAAGTTTGGTGAGAGGGTGCAAAAAGTGTCTGTTAATGCCGGTTTTACTTGTCCTAATAGGGATGGTTCCAAGGGAATAGGAGGCTGTGCATTTTGTAATAATAGTACTTTTAATCCATCGTACTGCGATCCGGAAATGTCAATAACGGAACAGATTAACCAGGGTATTAGTTTTTTTCGTACTAAATATCAGTCGCAAAAATATCTGGCTTACTTTCAGGCTTACACTAATACCTATGCTAAATTAAATGTGTTAATAAAGCGATATCAGGAGGCTCTGAGTCATCCATTGGTTTGTGGTATTGTTATTGGAACCCGTCCTGATTGTATCGAAGAGGAATTGCTTGATGTGTTAAGTGACTGGCAAAAGGATTATTACATTGCTATTGAGCTGGGTGCTGAGAGTACAAGAGATAAAACTTTGCTTGAAATTCACAGGGGGCATACGTGGGAAGAATCGGTTTTTGCTACTAATTTAATTCATCGGGCTGGAATACCTGTTGGGATGCATCTTATATTAGGTTTACCAAACGAAAATCGTGAACTGATGCTCGAACATGCTAAACATGTTTCGAATTTGCCGCTTAGTTATCTTAAATTACATCAGCTTCAAATTGTAAAAGGATCAAAGTTTGCAGAATTATATAGTGCAGAACCCAATTATTTTAATCTCTTCTCACCCGATGATTTTGTTGAATTAGTTGTTGATTTTTTGGAACGTTTATCACCTCATATTATTATGGAACGGTTTATAAGCCAGGCTCCTCATGATCTGCTAATTGCTCCTAAATGGGGGTTGAAAAATTTTGAATTTGTACATATGGTGGAGCAAAGAATGGAAGAACGAGATACCTGGCAGGGGCGTTTGTTTACTGCTAAATGATTTTAAAAATAATTATTCGATAAGTGTTAATTTCCGAATACTCGTTTTAGTAATTCAGTTACCCTGTTTAAAGGGTTTTTCCGAATCATTTTTTCTTCATCTGCAATTTTTAAGAATAATCCGTTTAGAGCTTTTTCGGTTAAATAGCGGTTTAATTCGGTATTAACAGGTGTAAAACCGGCTATTTTACCAACTGGGTTATTGGCTATTTTATTCCAGTTTGAGGTTAATGTACCCCAGGTTTGACTGGTAGATATTCCTGCAACCAATGGTTTGTCGAGCGATTTACCAATTTTTGGACTATAAAGATTTACTAATTGATTGTAAGTTGTTTTTTTAAGATATTCAGTTGCAGCATTATCATTACCTTTTAAAATATTCCAGGCATCCTGGATGGTCATGCCGGTTATGGCATTTACAAATATGGGAGCAGCCTCTTTTGCGGCATCTTCGGCGGCTCGGTTAATGCCTAAAATAGCATCATTAACCAGTTTATTGCCTCCCGGAATTTTTGATATGTTGTTTACAATTATGTCGGCCTCGGGAGGTAATAATATTTTATATAGTTTATTGCCAAAATATCCATTGGTTTTAGCCAGGTTAGCAACAGCTGTGTCGGTTCCTACCTTTAATGCTTCTTTTAATCCTTTTGCAACATCCGATTCTGTTAGTGGCTGCGATTGGTTATAAACATCAAGTACTTGTTGAAGTTCGATACATGAAAATAGTCCTAAAGCCATTATGGCAATGCTGAATGTTAATTTTATTTTCATTATTTTTTAAATTTTGATTTAGACGATTTGATTTTTTTATGAGATTCGAATCGTTTTTCATTAGTTGAAATATATGTTTTTTTATTCAATTTTTCATCGTTAAATAATTCTTTAATCAGATCAGTTCTTTTAAGTAGTTTTAGTCGTTCATTAATTTTTTTTCTCTGATCTGGTTTATGCCAAAAGAAATACATTCTTTGAAAAAGTTTTTCATCTTTCGTTTTTGCAGTTGGTATTTCTTCAAGTGTATATGGGTGAACTCCGGAGTAGTAAATAACAGTTGCTACAGTCATTGGAGTTGGGGTAAAATCCTGAATTTGTTCAAGTTTAAAATCTAAGTTTTTAGCTTCTATGGCCAGGTTAGCCATATCTTCTTCTCTGCTTCCGGGATGGCTTGATATAAAATAGGGAATTAGTTGCTGATTGAGTTTGTACTCCTTGTTAATGTTATTAAATATTTGACGGAATTTTTTAAACAAATTGAATGATGGTTTACGCATTAGTTTTAAAACATGATCGGAAGTATGCTCTGGTGCAACTTTTAAACGACCGCTTACATGATTTTTAATCAGCTCTTTTGTATATATATTATGGCTTTCTTTTTCCTGTGGTGTGGCTTTGGGGTTTATTAGTAAATCGTATCGAATTCCACTTCCTATGAACGATTTTTTAATTCCGGGTATGGAATCAACATCTCTGTATAGTGCATTTATAGGAGAATGATCTGTATTTAAGTTGTTGCAAATATTAGGAAAAATACATGACGGACGAGAACAATGTTCACATATTTTTAAATCTTTTCCTTTCATTTGGTACATATTAGCACTGGGGCCTCCCAAATCGGACAGATATCCTTTGAAATCGGGCATCTCAATTACTTTTTGTACTTCGTTTATTATTGATTTTTGACTTCGTGAAGTAATAAATTTGCCCTGATGTGCCGAAATAGTACAAAAACTGCATCCGCCAAAGCATCCCCTGTGAATATTAATAGAGAATTTTATCATTTCAAATGCAGGAATGTCACCTTTACCTTTGTAACGCGGGTGTGGTAATCGTGTGTATGGTAAATTGTATGAATTATCAAGTTCTTCCGAACTCATTGGTTCATAGGGCGGGTTAATAATTATTATTTTATCGCCAACTGATTGTATTAGACGAGCAGCGTGCCATTTGTTCGATTGTTCTTCTATGTGTTTAAAGTTTCGTGCATAACTTAACTTGTCATTTTGGCATGTTTCGTGCGATTCCAGTTCAATATCTTTCCAATTTTTGTTTTTTGGTAATGATTCTGTTTTTGATTGTATAATTCCGGTTTGTTTTATAGTTGTAAGCGATTCAAATGGAACACCTTTATCGAGTAATTGAATAATTTCGCGTAATGGTTGTTCACCCATTCCATAAACAAGCATGTCGGCACCTGATAATTCTAAAATGCCTGGTTGTAGTTTGTTATTCCAGTAATCGTAATGAGTTAATCTTCGTAACGAAGCTTCAATTCCACCAATAACAACAGGAATATCAGGATATATTTGCTTAAGAATTTTGGTATAAACAGTGGTGGCATAATCAGGTCTGAAACCAGATTTTCCTCCGGGTGTGTAAGCATCATCACTTCGGAGACGCAGGTTTGCAGTATAGTGGTTTACCATGCTGTCCATGGCTCCCGATGTAACTCCAAAAAATAACCTGGGACACCCCAGTTTTTTAAAATCTCTTAAGTCATCGCGCCAATTGGGTTGTGGTACAATGGCTATTCTTAGCCCCATACTCTCAATAATACGTCCAATTACAGAGGCTCCAAATGAAGGGTGATCGATGTATGCATCACCTGTAAACAAAATTATGTCTAATTCATCCCATCCACGTGCCAAAACTTCTTTTTTCGAGGTTGGCAACCAATCTGTTATTTGATATTCCCGACTCATGTGTTATTACCTCTGTATTTTTCTAATTTTCAAAAATAGAGTTAATTGTGATGATTTTTTACATGATTTTGATTTTATGATTGTAAAAAAAGATTAATTAGAAAAATCATTTTTGTTTAAAATACAGTATCTTAGACTTTTGTTAAAGTTTTTTAAATAAAAAGTGTAAAACATGATTTCAATATTTTTATTTATTAAATGCAATGCTAACTTTGTAGTGAATTATATGTACAATGATTGATTCAAATAAAGATTTGGTATCCAGCTTAGAACAAAAAGTTGATCTTTTGGTGAAACGCTATAAAGGTTTGCAAAATGATGTACGAATGTTGAAGGAAGAAAACCAAAAGCTTGTTGATCAACTGGAAAAAGCCTCGGATAATTTAAATGAGGTACAGGCTAAATACGATAGTTTGAAATTGGCTAAGGCATTGGAATTAAGCCAGTCAGATGGACGAGATGCTAAATTGAAAATCAATCAGATGGTGCGGGAAATTGATAAATGTATTGCTCTTTTAAACCGATAAAGGTTAATGGACGATAAACTTTCTATACGTGTAAATGTTGCTGAACGATACTATCCGCTTAGGATAGATCGACAGGAAGAGGAACGTATACGCCTAGCTGCACGGCTTATTAACGAAAAAGTATCGCAATATAAACAGCGGTATGCCGATAAAGATGTGCAGGATTTTTTAGCTATGGCAGCATTACAATATGTAATTAAAGTGTTGGAGTTAGAAAACCAGCACGATGATTCAGGTGTTGTTGAGGCTGTGAAAGATTTAAATCGAAAGTTAGAAGAGATACTGGAGAAAGAATAACGATATTTTTTAATCATATTTGACCGCATTGTTCCTTGTGTCAACAAAACAATAAATTTCATTGTTTTGGAGAGGCAGGTTAATAATGCGTTTTTTTTTAAAATTATATACATGGAAACAATACAAATAATTACGGGGTTTATTGCCTTTATAGCTGGAGGAGGAATTGCCTGGGTGTTATTTTCCAAGGCCCTTCAGGCACGAAATAGAAAAATAATACAGGAGGCCACTGCTGAAGCTGAGGTTATTAAAAAGGATAAGATTCTTCAGGCAAAGGAGAAGTTTTTCCAGTTGAAAACAGAACATGAAAAGGAGATTAACTCTCGAAATGCTAAAATTTTGGCAGCTGAAAACCGAATAAAACAAAAAGAGACTGCAACATCGCAGAAACTTGATGAAGTAGTTCGTAAGAATAAAGAACTTGATACAATACGTGAAAATCTTAATTCTCAGCTTGAGTTAGTTGCAAAAAAGAATGAAGAGGTTGAGAAACTGCATAAACAACAAGTAGAGCAATTAGAAGCAATTTCTGGTATGTCGGGCGAAGAGGCTAAGGAGATGTTAATTGAATCGTTAAAGGCTGAAGCCAAAACCGAGGCTATGTCGTATGTTAATGACATTATGGATGAGGCTAAAATTAATGCAACAAAAGAATCGAAACGTATTGTTTTACAAACTATTCAACGTGTTGCAACCGAAACAGCAATTGAAAATTCAGTTACAATTTTTCATATCGATTCTGATGAAATTAAAGGTCGTATAATTGGTCGTGAAGGTCGAAATATTAGAGCTCTTGAAGCTGCAACCGGAGTAGAAATTATTGTAGATGATACTCCCGAAGCTATTGTGCTTTCGGCATTTGATCCGATGCGTCGTGAAGTAGCTCGTTTGGCTCTCCATCAATTAGTGACTGACGGACGAATACATCCTGCTCGTATTGAAGAGATTGTTAACAAGGTGAAAAAGCAGGTTGAAGAAGAGATTATAGAGACAGGAAAACGTACTACTATTGATTTAGGTGTTCATGGTTTACATCCCGAGTTGATTAAGTTGGTTGGTAAAATGAAGTATCGTTCGTCTTATGGACAAAACCTGTTACAACATGCAAGGGAAACAGCAAATCTTTGTGCGGTAATGGCATCTGAACTGGGACTAAATACTAAGAAAGCAAAACGAGCCGGATTACTACATGATATTGGTAAGGTTTCGGACGAGGAACCAGAATTGCCGCATGCAATTTTGGGTATGAAGCTGGCCGAGAAATACAAAGAAAAACCAGAAATATGCAATGCTATTGGAGCTCACCACGATGAGGTTGAGATGACAACTATGATTGCACCTGTCATTCAGGTTTGTGATGCAATATCGGGAGCTCGTCCAGGTGCACGGCGTGAAATTATTGAATCGTACATAAAGCGTTTAAAAGATTTGGAAAATCTTGCTCTATCGCATCCCGGAGTATTAAAAACTTATGCTATTCAAGCTGGTAGAGAATTGCGTGTAATTGTTGGAAGTGAAAAAGTGTCGGATAAAGAAGCTGAAAGCTTGTCGTATGATATTGCTAAAAAGATTCAAACAGAAATGACTTATCCTGGACAGGTTAAAATTACCGTTATTCGTGAAACTAGGGCAATTAGTTATGCTAAGTAAAATAATAGGATAAAGAGAATTATTTATTAATTTTAAATTTTAAGAGCGACCTAATCAGTCGCTTTTTTTCCTTTGTAAATAATTATGATAAATTGGTCTTGTTTACTGAATATGTTTTTATATCAGTTTTATTTTGAATAAAAGGTTTATGCGGATCATAAAAGATAAAAAAGTTTTAGTAACCGGAGGAGCCGGTTTTATTGGTTCAAATTTGGTTGAACGGTTATTGGAACAGAGCAATAAGGTTATCTGTTTGGATAATTTTGCTACCGGAAAAAGAGAAAATATTAAAACTTTTCTCGATAATGAATCTTTTACATTGATTGAGGGAGATATTAGGAATTTAGATACATGTAAAAAAGCTTGTGAAGGAGTCGATATTGTTTTACACCAGGCAGCATTGGGGTCTGTTCCTCGCTCAATTAATGACCCGATCACTTCAAACGATGTGAATGTAAGTGGTTTTTTAAATATGTTGGTTGCAGTTCGTGATCAGGGAGTTAAGAGAATGGTTTATGCAGCGTCTTCATCAACTTATGGCGATAGTAAAAGTATGCCTAAAGTTGAGGATGTGATTGGAAAGCCTTTATCGCCTTATGCTATAACTAAATATGTTAATGAGTTATATGCCGATGTTTTTGCTAAAACTTATAACATGGAGTTAGTTGGATTAAGATATTTTAATGTTTTTGGTCGCCGTCAGGATCCTGATGGTGCTTATGCAGCTGTAATTCCAAAATTTGTTAAATCTTTAATTCAAAAAGAATCACCTGTAATTAATGGTGATGGTTCATTTTCGCGCGATTTTACATATATCGATAATGTAATTCAAGCTAATCAGCTTGCAGCTGTTACAAATAATAAGGAGGCTGTAAATACAGTTTATAATGTCGCTTTTGGAGAAAGAACATCGCTGAATGAACTTATGCTGCATTTAAAGGAGCTTTTGATTCAATTTGATAATGATATTGCTAAAATTGATGTTAAATATGGACCAGAGCGAAAAGGTGATGTGCCTCATTCATTAGCTTCAATTGATAAGGCAAAAAAAATGTTAGGATACGATCCTCAATTTAGTATTCGTAATGGACTTGAACAAGCTATTGAGTGGTATTGGAATTATTTTAAATAGTTATCTTTTATTAATAATATATAAACACACAAAACACACAAATGAGTAAAGTAGCATTAATAACAGGTGTAACAGGACAAGATGGAGCCTATTTAACCGAGTTTTTGTTAAAAAAAGGATACATCGTTCATGGAATAAAAAGACGTTCTTCGTTGTTTAATACTGATAGGATAGATCATTTATATCAGGATCCACACGTTGAAAATCGTAATTTTATAATGCATTATGGAGATCTAACAGATTCGACTAATTTGATTCGAATAATTCAGGAAACACAACCCGATGAGATTTACAATCTTGCAGCCATGAGTCATGTTGGTGTTAGTTTTGATACTCCGGAATATACAGCTAATGCCGATGGAATAGGAACTCTTCGTATTTTAGAAGCAATAAGACTTTTAGGGCTTGCCGAAAAAACCAGATTTTATCAGGCTTCAACAAGTGAATTGTATGGTATGGTACAGCAGGTGCCTCAAACTGAGAAAACTCCGTTTTATCCACGTTCTCCTTATGCAGTTGCAAAGTTATATGGGTATTGGATAACTGTAAATTATAGGGAAGCATACGGAATGTATGCCTGTAATGGTATTTTATTTAATCATGAATCGCCTATTAGGGGTGAGACTTTTGTTACAAGAAAAATAACTCGTGCAACATCGCGAATTGTTTTAGGATTACAAAAAAAACTGTATTTGGGAAATCTATCGGCTAAACGTGACTGGGGGCATGCAAAGGATTATGTTAAAGCTATGTATCTTATGCTTCAACAAAATAAGCCTGAAGATTATGTTATTGCAACCGGTGTAACTACCGAAATCAGGGATATGGTAAAAATGGCATTTAATTATGTGGGTGTTGAATTGGAATTTAAGGGAACTGGTGTAGATGAAAAAGGTATTGTGGTTTCATGTTCTAATCCAAAATATAACCTGAATCCAGGATCAGTAGTTGTGGCAGTTGATCCCCGATATTTTCGTCCAACAGAGGTCGATTTGTTAATTGGTGATCCTACAAAAGCTAAAACAAACCTGGGATGGGAACCGAAATATGATCTTGAAATGTTAGTGAAAGATATGATGGATGGAGATTTAAAACTGATGGAGAAAGAGTTGCACCTGAGAGATGGAGGATACCAAACTTTAAATTATTTTGAATAATCTGTTGGTTCTGATAAATGATACTTTCATGAGTAAAAACTGTTAATAATACATTAATATACTTGATGGAAGTTTTACTTGACCGATTAATTAACTAAAAAAATAACGGAGTGAAAACAGAATCGAAAATATTTGTGGCAGGACATAAGGGACTGGTTGGTTCTTCTATTGTTCGTACGTTGCAAGCAAAAGGATATAATAATATAATTTGTAAAACAAGGCAGGAGGTCGATTTAAGTAATCTTAGTGCAGTTTACTCGTTTTTTGAATCGGAAAAACCTGAGTATGTTGTATTAGCAGCCGCGAAAGTGGGTGGTATTATGGCCAATAATACTTATCGTGCCGATTTTATATTCGAAAATTTGCAAATACAAAATAACGTTATTTCTGCATGTTGGAAATTCGGGGTTAAAAAAATGTTGTTCCTGGGAAGTTCGTGTATATACCCCAAAGCAGCTCCTCAGCCAATAAAGGAGAATTATTTACTTACCGATATTTTGGAGTATACTAATGAGCCTTATGCAATATCGAAAATTGCAGGTATTAAAATGTGCGAATCGTTTAATTTACAGTATGGTACTAATTTTATTGCGGTTATGCCAACCAATTTGTATGGACCTAATGATAATTACGATTTGGAAAAAAGTCATGTTTTGCCTGCAATGATTAGGAAAATGCACCTGGGAAAATGTTTGTACATGAATGATTGGACTTCATTGAAACATGATTTGAACAAAAGACCTGTGGAAGGTGTTAATGGTGAAGCAAATAATGATGATATATTATCAATTTTGTCCAAATATGGAATAGTTAAAGATGAAAAATCAGTAAAAATTTGTCTTTGGGGATCCGGAAGTCCTTATCGTGAATTTTTGCATTCTGATGATATGGCTGATGCTTGTGTGTATTTGATGGAAAAAATTGATTTTGATGATTTAAAGAGAGAGTATGGTGATGAAATTCGAAATACTCACATAAATATAGGTACAGGTGATGATATTACCATAAAAGATCTTGCATATTTAATTAAAAGTGTTGTTGGGTTTAAAGGAGATATTGAATGGGATAGTACAAAACCAGATGGTACTTTTCGTAAGTTATTGGATGTGTCAAAAATGAAAAGTTTAGGATGGCAAGCTCAAATTCAACTAAGAGAAGGAATTGATCGGGTTTATTCGGGTTATTTGGTTTAGCTTGTAAAAAAAAAAGATGTACAATTTTGATAAGTTTATTCCTCGTGAAGGAACACATGCTTATAAGTTGGAGTTTCGTAAAAAGGTTTTCGGCAGCGATGATGTATTGCCTTTGTGGGTGGCCGATATGGATATTGAAACCCCTCGCGAAGTAGCTGATGTGATACAGCAAAGATCCTTACACGAAATATACGGTTATACAGTTCGTGGCTCATGGTTTCAGCAATCTATTATGGATTGGCAGTTGCGACGACATCAGTGGCATGTGCGGGAGGAATGGATCGAATATGCACCGGGAGTTGTGCCATCGTTAGTTATTGCAATAATGGCATTTACTAATCCTGATGATAAGGTATTGATTCAAACTCCGGTTTACCCTCCATTTTACTCGGTTGTTAAGGATAATAATCGCGAATTGGTTACAAATCCTTTAGTTGAAGAAAATGGTAAATTTTTTATTGATTTTGATTTGTTTGATAAGCAAACATTAGATCCTAAACTTAAATTGTTTATTTTATGTAACCCACATAATCCGATTAGTCGAGTTTGGACTAGAGATGAATTACTTAAGATTGCCGGGATATGTATTAAAAATAATGTATTAATAATATCTGATGAAATTCATAGCGATTTAATGCTGTTTGACAATAAGCACATTCCTATTGCATCGTTGGGCGATGATATAGCCCGGAATACCATTACATGTATGGCGGCAAGTAAAACCTTTAATATTGCCGGTTTTTCTACATCGTATATTATTACATCTAATCGTAAGCTTATGTTGGAATATCGCAGAGTTTTAATGTCATTACATTTGTTTACAGGTAATGTTTTTGGTGCTATTGCAACAGATGCTGCTTATAGATATGGAGAATCTTGGTTAAATGCTTTATTACAATATTTGGAAGTAAATGTAAGATATGTGCAGGATTTTTTTAATAACTATTTGCCCGAAGTTAACGTAACAGATCCTCAGGCTACTTTTTTATTATGGCTTGATTTTAGGAAGTGGGATTTATTGCAACCCGATTTAAATAATTTTATGGTTGATAAAGCAAAAGTGGCATTAAACGATGGAGCATCGTTTGGTGAAAACGGAAAAGGTTTTATGCGGTTAAATGTTGGAAGTCCCCGGTTGATGATTGAAGATGGCTTAAATAGAATATTGAGAGCAAGAAAAATGAAAATGTAACGTTATTTTATAACTATTAGAGCCTCTTTTTGATAATTGCAAGATGTTTATTGCTTTTTTTGAATTAATGAAATTTGTAATGTATATGATGAAGGTGTTTGGGAGTGTTGTTATGATTCTAATGGTTTTGACAGCAGATATTGTTTTTGCTGCCGAATCGGATGATAAATTGTTGAAAATACTCAATGAGGAGTTGAAAAGAGAACAAAATGGTTTGAAAAATGAAAAGTATCCGCCTTATTTTATCTCGTACAGGATTGCTGAATCTAAGCAAGTTTTTTGTTTAGGAAGTATGGGAACTCTTATTCAATCAGATACAATTCATCAGCGTATTCTTCAAACAAATGTTCGGATTGGCAATTATCAACACGATAATACGCGTGACGTACAGGAATTGGGCGTGCCTGTTGGTGAGAGTATTCAGTTTTTAACACTTGAAGATATTGAAGAGCCAATAAAAATGGCTATTTGGCAATCGACAGACCAGGCTTATACCTCGGCATTGGACAATTATCAAAGTTTGTTGTTAAATAAAAAATTTGAAGAGCAGGATACTATACCCGATTTTATTAAACAAGATTCATTGAATTATTACGAAGATGCTGTAAATATTGAGTCATTTAATTTTGAAGAATGGAATAAAAAGGTAAAAAAATACTCTGAATTACTTAACCAAGATCCTAATATTTTAAGTGGTACAGCCCAGTTAAGATTTATTATGGATCGTAGATATTATTTCTCTTCTGAGGGAGTAAGTATAGTTCATAATTCTGTTAAATGTTATCTTTCTGTTAATGGTACTATAAATGGAATAGATAATGTTCCAGTTCAATTATCTATTCAGCATTATGCTCCGGTTCCCGATTCGTTACCCAATGAAGAAGTTATTATAAAACAAGTAAAAGATCTTGTAAGTAAGTTAAATGAGTTGCGTAATGCCCCTTATGCAGAACCTTATGAAGGACCTGCAATTTTAAGTGCCAATGCATCGGGTGTTTTTTTTCACGAAATATTTGGACATCGTATTGAAGGCCAGAGAATGCGGAGTGATCATGATGGTCAGACATTTAAAAATAAAATTGGATATTCAGTGCTACCAAAAGAATTTACAGTTATTTCAGACCCAACAGCATCGTATTTTGATGATTTAATGTTAAGTGGTAATTATTTATACGACGATCAGGGGGTTAAGTCGCAAAGGGTAACAGTTGTTGAAAATGGTATATTAAAAGAATTTTTAATGTCGCGAACACCATTGAGTCAGAGTAGCAGATCGAATGGACACGGCCGTTGCGAATTGGGTAATAGTCCTGTTGCCAGACAATCGAATCTTATTATTCAATCGAATGAACAATACTCAATGGAGAAGCTTCGGAAGATGTTGATAAAAGAGTGTAAACGACAGAAAAAACCGTATGGTTATTATTTTGCAGAGGTAACCGGTGGTTTTACAAATACATCGCGATATAATCCTAATGCATTTGAAGTAATACCAGTTGAGGTTTATAGAATATATGCCGATGGTAGTCCTGATGAATTAGTTAGAGGCGTTAATTTAATTGGAACACCGTTAGCTATGTTTGCCGAGATTGAGGCAGCCGGTGATAGTTATGAGGTTTTTAATGGTTTTTGTGGAGCAGAGTCAGGTTCAATACCCGTGAGTGCAGTGGCTCCGGCTTTGTTTGTTAAACAAATTGAAACACAGCGTGAACCAACGTATAAATTAAAACCGGCTTTATTAAGTCGCCCAGACTTGAAACAGTAAAAATGATTCACATGATTTTTTTTAAAAAAATAGTTTTCGTAATTACCTTTGCCTTTTCATCTTTTTTATTTTCAGCACAGCAAAAGAGCAATTCCGAAATAGTTCACAGTGCAATTAGTGATGAATTGAAACGTTGTATTGATAGTTTGAAGCAGAAAGATTGTTCTCCGTTTTTTATGGATTTTGGACTTTCGCATACCAAGTCGTATGAAGTTCTTTCTACTTTGGGAGGTGTTATTTTTTTGGGCGAAAACGGAGAGCTTGATTTCTCGTCACGATTAATGATTGGATCTTATCATTTTAATGATGAGAATTTTTCTTCTCATGCTTCAGAAGAAGATAATGATGAATTAGCAATACCATATCATTTATTACCTGAAAATCCTGATTATTTTTCAATTCGAATGGCTTTATGGGGAAGTGCAGAGCGTATATATCGGTCGGCTTGTAAAACCTATAAAGATAAATTAAACACTCTATTGAATAATAATAAATCGTTAGATGATTATCCGCTTGAAGATTTTTCAAAAGAAGACACTTTGGTGTATATCGATAATTCTAATGATGATCAGGTTGTTAAAAATGATAAATGGAAGCAATTGGCATGTACATTGTCAGCAGAATTTAAGAATTATCCGAAAATAATTAATTCGGTAGTTTATATTGGAAATTATGCTTCAAATTATTATTTCCATAACACAGAAGGGACTAGAGTTCAGTTTCCAATTCAAAGTATAAAAATATTTATTAGTGCAGTTGCCAGAAACGAAGGTGAAAGTAGTGCGGCTTCGTCAATAAATTTTGTTGGTTTAACAGAAACTGATTTGCCATCGGTAGATTCGTTATTGAAAGCTACGAACTTTTTTGCATCTAAATTAGTTGAGGCTTTAAGTTTTCCTGTTATTGATGAAGAATATAACGGGCCGATATTGTACGAAGATATTGCAGCGTCAGAATTGTTTCAGAGTTCACTTTTTCATGGAAATAGATTTGTTGCCAGCCGTGCAGATATGAGTGACAGCCATAGTGCTTTTTATTTGCCTGATAAGCCAACGGCCAATGCTTTTGAACGAAAAATGGATAAGATTATTGTTGATAAATCGTTGTCGGTGGTATCACTGCCAACATTGAAAAACTACAAAGGACAAAATATGGTTGGATCATATTTTGTTGATGCCGAAGGTGTTAAGCCCTCTGATTCTTTGGTGTTGATTGAAAATGGTATACTTAAAGGGATGTTTAACGATAGGGTTCCTACATTTATGGTTCCTAAGTCAACAGGGCATAAACAGGTTTATATAACACGTAGTGGAACCCGTAGGGCAATGGGGCCGGGTGTTATTAAGATAAATTGTACAAATGGTTATTCTCGTAAAGACTTAAAAGCAAAGCTTATTGAAAAGGCAAAGAATGATGATTTAGACTATGCGTATATTATTCGTAAAGGGACAAAAGATTCACCATTTTATAGTTTGTATAAAGTTGATTTAGATAATGGTGCTGAAACGCCGGTTCGTTATTTTTCAATTCCAATAGCTGATATTGATAATTTAAAAGATAATGCTTTTTTTGGTAATGCTGAATGTGTAAATAATTGTAATTTAGGACGAAGTGGGTTTTTAAGTCATCAGGAAGGAAACAGACCTGGTTATAGCGATGGTGATGGCATGCCTATTTCAATTATTTCGCCCGATGCAGTACTTGTTGATAAACAGAAGCTTATTGTTAAAACCGAACGCGATTCGTATAAAACTCCAATTGTACCTAGTCCTTTAGGTCAATAATTTGGTATTTGTTTATGAGCAGACTATACGGACTAAACATGAAATTATTTACATATTAATAAACGTAGACATTATTACTAATGTTTTGTTAGCATGAAACAAAATTTCCGTTTAAACCTAAATTCTTTGAGTTTTTTTGCATTGCAATAATGCTTTCTTGTATAATATCGTCTAAATTCCAACCAAGTAGTTCTGTTCCTTTTGAAATAATTTCACGGTTAATATCAGATGTAAAACGTTTATTTTTTAATCGTTTAATTATTGTTTGAGTTGTTATTTCGGCAATGTTTTTATCGGGATGAACTAAACACGCAGCAGTAATTAAACCTGTTAATTCATCAATTGTGAATAATATTTTTTCCATTAGTTGTATTGGTTCAACATCGGTGTAAATATTCCATGCATGGCTTAATACAGCTCGAATGTATTCGCTAGGCCAGTTTTTTTCCTCAAGAATATTTTTAGTATGTTGGCAATGTTCATGAGGGTATAGTTCGTAATCAAGATCATGTACAAGTCCAATAATTCCCCATTTATCCTGGTTTTCACCGGTGATGCTGGCAAAATGTCTCATAACTGTCTCTACAGTTAAAGCATGCTTAATCAGACTTTCATCTTTATTATAAAGCAAAAGTAAATTGAATGCCTCAAATCGTGTAGGTATTTTACTTTCCATATCATCCTTATTTTAATGCAAAAGTTTTTTCAACAGTTGTATTGGGATGAGGTTAAATTTTATTTTAAAAATAAAGGTTTGGTGAATAGTATTGTTTTAATTATTTAAGATTTAACAATTAGTTAACAGGTCTTACTTTCCCGCCAACGTTCTCAGTTTTCTCAATTTTATTAGGGTTTCCTACATATTCAATTACTCCCCCCGTACTGGCAAATGCTGTAAGTTTATTTTTTACATTAACGTTTGCTGAGGCTCCGGTGTTTGCTTTAATCAATGCTTCTTTCGAAATTAATTCTGAAGCATTATAAACACCACCGGTTGTAACTTTAATTTCCTGGTAATCACACTCTCCATTTATGTTGATTCGACTAGCCGAGATGTTGGCTTCTATCGATTTTGCATAAATTTCAATATCCATAGAAGCATCAACGCCGGTTATCAGGCTTATTCTATCGCATATTACAGCTCCATCACAGTCAATTGTAGATCCGGAACCTGCTTCTAATTCAATTATTTGTTTATATGTTACATAAACCTGAACTGCCATGTCGTTATATAGCTTTGTGCGCATTTTAAGATAAAGAGTTTTTCCTTTGAGTTCTGATATAATATCAGATGGTTCCCCATTTTTTATATGTACTTCGATATACTCTTTATTACCGGCAATAAGAGTAACATTAATTCCTTTGCTCGATTTAATTTTAGTAAATGATCCAAGTTCTCTTTTTTCTTTTTTAATAATTATCTCTGTATTTTGAGTTTCCTGATTATTTTGTTGAGCAATAATGGTAGTTGAGATAATTAGTAATAATGATAAAATGATTTGCTTATTCATACCTTAAATATTTAATCTTTTGTTTGTTATTTATCGTTTTTGTTATAATTATATAATAAAAAACACTTTTTTATTGCAAATATCATGCAAAAAGCTCTTTAAGATCCGATTCTGATAAATTCTTAAACGGATTATTTGAATTAATAAATGTATCGGCAAGTTCTTGTTTTTTTTCTTGCAGAATTGCAATTTTTTCTTCGATGGTTTCTGTTGAAATGAAACGATAAACAAATACGTTTTTAGTTTGACCAATGCGATGTGCCCGATTAATAGCCTGGGCTTCGGCTGCCGGATTCCACCATGGATTGAGCATAAAAACGTATCCGGCTTCGGTAAGGTTAAGTCCTACACCTCCAGCTTTTAAAGAAATTAAGAAAATTCTACATTCGTTATCTTTAATAAAATGATTAATAGCTTTTTCGCGATTTTTAGTTGCTCCTGTTAGCATTGAATAAATATGTTTCCGATGGTTTAATTCTGTTGCAATTAATTCTAAATCTTTAACAAATGAAGAAAAAACTAAAACTTTATGTTTTTCAGATATTATATTTTCGAGATGTTCAAGTATTTGTTCAAATTTACCTGATTCTCCTTTGTAGTTTGGATCAATTAAAACAGGGTGGTTTGCCAGTTGACGAAGTCGTGTAAGTGCCTGTAATGTTATAACTGCCGATTTTTCCATTCCTTGTTGCGAAATAATTTTGAGAAGTTCATTTCGAACTCCTGATTTTTCACGTTCGTAAATCTTTTTCTGTTCGGGAGACATGTCGCAATAAACCGTTTGTTCTGTTATTGGAGGTAGTTCTTTTGCAACCATGTTTTTGGTGCGACGTAATAGAAAAGGAGAAATGAGTGTTTGTAATTTTTTTTCAACATCTACGTTTTGTTGTTTTGTAATAGGGTTTACAAAATGGTTTTTAAAATAATTTAAGCTTCCTAATACTCCCTTGTTTACGAAATTCATTTGAGCCCATAAATCGTTTAATGAGTTTTCAATTGGAGTTCCTGTTAGTACAATTCGGTGTTTGCCGTTTAAACCCATTACTGCATCATATATTTTCGATGATGGGTTTTTTATGTATTGACTTTCATCTAATATTATAAATAAAAAATTAACAGTATTTAAAAAATCAATGTCGTTTCGAATAACTCCATACGACGAAATAATTACATGATAGTGTCGCAGTATTTTCCCAATGTCTTTCGATTTAATTCGGTTTTGACCAGTATAGACGTATGTTTTTAGCTTGGGTGCAAATTTACGTATTTCGTTGTCCCAGTTGTGTATTAACGAAGTTGGCATTACGATTAACGAAGGGGTTTGGTTTGATTTGTTAAATCCCGAAATGTTAGTGGTGTCGAAAAGAGAAAGCTGCTGATTGATAGCTATTTCAGGATTGTTATTATCGTAGTATCCTAATAGAAGTGCAATTGTTTGTATGGTTTTCCCAAGTCCCATGTCATCGGCCAAAATACCACCAACATTGTTTTTTGCAAGATAACTCATCCACGATAATCCATGTTTTTGATAAGGACGAAGAGTTGCTTTTAATGATTTTGGAGTGTCAATAGGATGGATTTCTGTTTCTGATATTTCTTGTAGTTTTATTAAAGATTCTTGTTTTATTGTTCCTAGTTTAGCCTCGTCAATTAAATTGAAGAACATTTTGTCGAGTATTAACTGGTTTTGGTCACCGGCTTTGGCAAAATGGAGTATTTCGGAATATCGTGTCATCCATTCTTCGGGAATTATAAATATTGATTTGTCGGGGAGTTCATATTCTCTATTGCCTTGTTGGATGTGTTTTCGAAATTTGATAAAAGGTATTTTATGGGAGACAATATTTATGTAAGCATCTAACTCGAACCAATCGTTTTTTTCCGATAAGTTTGTTATCAGCATAAATTTGTCCAAAGAGTATTTTTTACCAAGGTTTTGATTTATTATTATTTGGTTATCGGTAAGTTTTTTGTAATTATTATTGATCCATGAAATTATATTATATAAATATTCTGATGTATTATTTGGTGTTGAATTTGTTGGTCGGAATTGGCAATCACTAGCGCTAATCAAACCCATTGTGTTTAGTAGTTTTATAATATTGTTTTCCCAGCTTTCAATTCTTTTTAACTTGTAAAACGTATAATTCGAATTATCTTCAATAAGTTCAACAAATATTTTCGATTTGGTTCCGGCCAGGTAACTTTTTGTTGCATAATTGTATTTTAGAGTTAAAACCGGTTGTTGACTCAAATCGTTTTCGAGTGTTAAAATTGCTTTGGGAGTTCCGGTTTTATCTATAATTTTAAACCCTTCGGCTTCTACATGATAATCTCTGATGCAGTTAAGAACAAATTTTTCGAGATATGATTTGACACTTTGTACAGGAATTTTGATTGATGGTTTGTCAACAAATGGTTTTATTTTTTTACTGTCGATATCAGCAAAACGATATAGCTTATGGTTTAATATAAAAGAACAAGGCGTGTTTGTTATGTAAATAATATTTCGATTTATTAATCCAAAGTTACGATCTACATCTTTAACTTTTAAGGTATAATCAAGGCCTTCTGATGATAATTTAAACTGAAACAATGCTTCAGAAGGTAGTGTGGATATTGATATTTTATCATTATTATATAGTTGACTATATGCAGTATCTTTATAAAAAACAGGTGTTTTTTGCGATAAAGCTAAGAGTTCGATACATTGAACCATTCTTTTTTCAACTTCAGGACGTATTCTTTTATCTAATAACTCATCGGTAATATTATCGTAAAAAAGTTTGATGGTTTTTTCTTTTGAGAATTTTTGATGCAGGCGTTTATCTGTTAATTCATCAAGTATTTTAATAATTTGTTTTTCCAGTTCACTTATTGATGTTTTATATTGCATAAGTCTTTCTGTAGTTATCTGTTCATGAACAGTAACAATTGAATCTGTTTTGTTTAACGATGCAATATATGGCGTGGCAGTCATACCAATTTTGTATCGCTCAGAAAAAATTACAATTAAGCTGTCAGTCATTTAACAAAATTATTTTGCGCTTGTTTCTTTTATAATTGTTTGTTTTTAGTTTCAAAATCAACAAATATAGTGAATGAATGAATGAGAATTGATTGTACTTGAAAAGGAACATTTTAAAAAAATGTTTATTTAAAATTGATCTAAATAACTATATTTGTAACGTAAATTAAAATAAAAAATATGCAACATTTAATTATATATGCACACCCATCGAAAAAGAGTTTTTCATGTATGTTGAAGGATAGACTTGTTAAAGAGAGCTTAATAAATGGTTATAAGCCAATAGTAAGAGATTTATATCAAATGAGTTTTAATCCTGTACTATCATCTGATGATTTAGATAAAATTAAATATGGGAATGTTTCGGATGATATTATTATTGAGCAAGAATATATTGTTAACAGTGATTTGATTACTCTTATTTTTCCTCTTTGGTGGGCTGGTTATCCTGCAATTTTAAAAGGGTATATCGATCGAGTTATGTCGTACGGATTTGCATATAAAGCAGGAGAAAAAGGTATTGAAGGTTTACTTATAAATAAAAAAGTTGTGCTTTTAACGTCGATGGGAAACAGTATAGAAGAGTATGAAGGTAAAAACCTTATAGGAGCTTTTAAACAAACCTTGGGGCATGAGATTTTCTATTTTTGTGGAATGGATGTTATTCATCATGAATTTTTTCAGCAAATACCCGATGCGTCAGAGGAAATTAAAGAAAAATACTCGAACAAAGCTTTGAAATTTTATAATTCAGTTTGGTTTGAAAAAGTCTGAAATTATTAGATGGGATTAACAAGTCAATCCCATTTCTCTTTCCAATTTGTGTATTGTCTTAATACTTTGTTTGGGGTATCTGAATACCATTTGTAACCGTTTCTGCGTTCGCGTCCAATTTCCATTAACGATGTTTTTATAACGCCGTCTCTATCGCAAAAGAAAGGAGAATTGTCTTCAAGGTTCATGAAACGAGCCCAAAGTGGAGTTGCATTCTCGTCTTTTATCAAACGCTTTTCGCCTTCACCCTTTTCGTTTTTGTAACGTTCAACTTTTAAACCTGTAATTTTTGTTTTTTCAAACCATGTAACGGCACTATTTATTGCTGTTTTTATTTCGGTCGAAGGATTGTCGATTGACATTAATAACAGAACAATACCAGCAGATTCTTGTCCGCTAAGAGAAGGCAATTCATAAGCACGTGCTTTTGCTGGTAAAAATGTTGTTTCATCGTGTTGGGCACACCAAGCTGTGAGAACTCCATTTTGTTTGTACTGTGTTTTTATAATACATTCAATGCCTTTATCAAATGCAGTTTTGGCTCGTGATAATACATCTTCTGATGGTTCAATTGAAAAAACTCCTGTTTTTTTGAATAAATTTTTCAGTAAAAACATGATGTTTACCATGGAGTCGTCATTGTAAGTTATGTGCGTGTAATATCCTTTTATAAGAGGATAAAATTGGGGCCATCCTCCGTTGTCGTATTGAGCATCTAACAAATAATTTAGAGCCAGTAAAAAAGCTTGTTTGTATCGTTCATCGGGTGTTTCTTTGTATATTTTCGACAAGAAGGTCATCTCTAACACAGTAGCGCCATTATCTGTTGTGCAGCCATTGGGTTTTTGTTTTAGTTGTATAAGTTCTTGTTTTTCTTTTTCAGTAATTTTTTTGTGCATTTTAGTGTTTTTAGGCCATCCGCCTATATTACGCTGGTATAGTAATACATTTTCGGCTATATCAATAGCTTCTTGCGATTTATACCATTCGCCGTTTGATGAGCGAACTAATTGTTTCCAGGAATAATCTAAAACCTGGCAGTTACTATTTATTGTAATAAGAAAAGTGAAGAGTAACAAATTGCATTTTAATAATTGCATCATGATTATTGATTTTGTTTATTCAAAAATAACTACTCATAATTGTTTTGCAGAACTTTTTTTGCAATATATGATATAGATATATCCTTATACTAATTTTAGGTTTATAATTTGGGATAATTTTCTAATTTTGCAGTCGAATTAAAAAAGCATTAACAGCATGTTCGAGAATTTAAGTGAGAAGCTAGAGCGATCGTTTAAACTACTTAAAGGTGAAGGTAAAATCACTGAATTAAATGTTGCCGAAACATTAAAAGATATTCGTCGCGCATTATTAGATGCTGACGTTAACTATAAAACAGCTAAAACATTTGTAGATACGGTTAAGGAAAAGGCGATGGGACAAAATGTTCTTACCGCTGTAAAACCTGGTCAGATGATGACCAAAATTGTACACGATGAGTTAGCTGAATTAATGGGAGGGGAGACAGTAGATGTTAATATAAAAGGAAAACCTGCCATTATTCTTATTGCCGGACTACAAGGTTCTGGTAAAACAACCTTTACCGGTAAACTTGCCAACTTATTAAAAACTAAGCGTGGCAAAATGCCTTTGTTAGTAGCCGGTGATGTTTATCGTCCTGCTGCAATTAAACAGTTGCAGGTTTTAGGTGAGCAAATTGGAGTGCCTGTTTATACCGAGGAGGGAAGTAAAGACCCTGTTGCTATTGCTTTAAACGGTATAAAAGCAGCAAAGCAAAATGGTCAGGATTTAGTTATTGTCGATACTGCCGGACGTTTAGCTATTGACCAGGAGATGATGAAAGAGATCTCTGCTGTTAAAAAAGCTATTAATCCTGATGAGATATTGTTTGTTGTTGATTCAATGACAGGCCAGGATGCTGTAAATACTGCAAAAGAATTTAACGATCAGCTCGATTTTGATGGTGTTGTTTTAACCAAGTTGGATGGAGATACTCGTGGTGGTGCTGCATTATCAATTCGTAGTGTGGTTAATAAACCAATTAAGTTTGTAGGGACAGGCGAGAAGATGGAAGCTTTGGATGTATTCCATCCTAATCGTATGGCCGATAGGATTCTTGGTATGGGTGATATTGTTTCACTTGTAGAACGTGCCCAGGAACAATTTGATGCCGATGAAGCCCGTAAGCTTCAAAAGAAAATTGCTAAAAACCAGTTTAATTTTGATGATTTCTTAGGGCAGATTCAACAAATAAAAAAGATGGGTAACATTAAAGATTTGGCCAGCATGATACCCGGCATGGGAAAGGTGATGAAGAATATGGATTTTGATGATGACGCATTTAAAGGTGTTGAGGCAATTATTTATTCTATGACACCGGCTGAACGTCAGACCCCGGAGATATTGAATGGTAGTCGTCGTAAGCGTATTGCTGAAGGTAGTGGAACATCAATACAGGAGGTAAATCGATTGATTAAGCAGTTTGATGATACGAGAAAGATGATGCGTATGATGACCCAGGGAAATAAACTTTCGCGTATGATGGGTAATATGCCTATGGGTAGAAGATAGAGAATAGAAATAAGGCATAAGGGATTGATATTATTTATTTTTTTAGTTTTCAAAGTATAATTATAATATAGAATTAAATGCAACTCATTGATGGAAAATTAGTTTCGAAAGAGGTTCGTAAATCAATTGCCGAAGAGGTGACGAAAATAATTGCAAAAGGAGAACGTGCTCCTCATTTGGCTGCTGTATTGGTTGGTCATGATGGCGGTAGTGAAACTTATGTTGCCAATAAAATTAAAGC
Organism: Marinilabiliaceae bacterium; assembly: GCA_016933045.1. GTDB lineage: Bacteria > Bacteroidota > Bacteroidia > Bacteroidales > Marinilabiliaceae > JAFGBR01. The sequence continues at coordinate 72,197 of JAFGBR010000055.1, forward strand.
CTGTGAAGAAGTTGGTTTTACATCAACATTAATTCGTTACGAAGATAATGTAACAGAAGAAGAGTTGTTGAATAAAGTTATTGAATTGAATAATAATCCTGAAATTGATGGTTTTATTGTTCAATTACCATTGCCAAAACATATATCGGAAGAAAAAGTAACTGAGACCATCGATCCCCGTAAAGATGTTGATGGTTTTCACCCACAAAATATTGGCCGTTTAACACTTGGTTCTCCAACTTTTGTTTCAGCAACACCTCAAGGAATGTTAGAGTTGTTGAAATATTATAATATTGCAACTAATGGAAAACATTGTGTTGTTATAGGACGAAGTAATATTGTTGGTCGTCCAATGAGTATTCTGCTTTCGCAAAAACGCGAGCCGGGTAACTGTACCGTAACAGTGCTTCATAGTAGAAGTGAAAATTTGAAAGAGATATGCCGTCAGGCCGATATTATTGTTGCTGCAGTTGGAGTTCCTGAATTTGTTACTGCTGATATGGTTAAAGAAGGCGCAGTTGTTTTAGATGTTGGAACTACACGAGTGCCATCTAACGAAACCAAAAGTGGATGGAGACTAAAAGGTGATGTGAAATTTGATGAGGTATCGCCAAAATGCAGTTTTATTACTCCTGTTCCTGGTGGAGTTGGGCCAATGACAATTACTTCGTTGATGATTAATACATTGAAAGCTGCTAATAAGGAAATTTATAAGTAGTTTTTTATTAAAGTATAATAGAGGCTGCCAATTTTGGTGGCCTTTTTTGTTTTAATTTATTTAAATAAAGCAAAATATTGAAAAATATAGTGGGTATTATTGATTAAGCAATTGTTTATTTGTAAATTATAAATGTTGCGTATAAATCATTTGAGATATGATACTTACAGTAACATTGAATCCGGCAATTGATAAAATTCTTATTCTTAGAGGATTTGAAATGCATAAGTTACATCGTTTAGTTGGCGATGAAAAATGTAATACCACAGCCGGAGGGAAAGGGGTTAATATAGCTTTAGGTTTAAAGGCTTTGGGCAATGATGTAATTGCAACAGGCTTTGCAGGTGGTTATACAGGTCATAAGTTATGCGAAGAGTTAAGGGATCACGATGTTACAACAAGTTTTATTTTTACTGATGGATTGACCCGAACTAATAGTGCTATGTTAGATGTTGAAAATGAAACTCTAACAGAGATAAATGATTTTGGATCAGAGATATCATCAGCCGATAAGATTCACTTCCTTGATAATTATAGACGTCTTTTAAATCGTGTTGAAATGGTTGTTATTGCCGGATCATTACCTCCGGGGATTGATGAATCGTATTATTACCAGCTTATAAAAGAGGCAAATGATAAAAATATAAAGGTGGCATTGCATGTGTCATCGAAATATACATCGTTGTATAATGGTGCAAATCCGTTTTTGATTAACCCTGATATGCGTAGTAACCATGAGTTTCTTGACAGGCCACTTGATGGAATAGAGGCTTTTATTAATGCGGGAAGGGATGTATTGATAAAAAACAGAGATACCGATTTTGTTGTCTTTACTCACAGGTTGGAGAATATTGTTGCATTGACCCGTAGTCATACTTATGTGCTGCGGCCCAAAGGTCTAAAGATATTAAATATGTTTGGGTATTGTGATGCATACCTGGCGGGGTTCATTTATGGATATTTAAAAGGTTTTGATACCGAAAAAGTACTTCGTTATGCTTCTGCTGTAGGATTGACCAATGTTGAATATGTTGGTAAGGATATACATGACTTAAATTTAATTGATCGAAATATTGAAAGAGTTGATTTAGAAATACTCCAATGAAACTGGTTCGAGAATATATGACTAAAGACATTGTTGCTGTTTGCAATTCATCTACGGTTAAGCGTGTAATTGAAGTAATGGTTTTACATAGATTATGTGCTGTTCCTGTTGTTAATAAGATTGGTGAGTATATTGGTTGTATTAGCGAATCAGATATTTTAAATGAAGCTATGCCAACTTATATGAAATCGATTGCAAATACATCGGTTCTGGCAAATATTGATTTGGTTACCAATCATTTAGGGCAAATTATTAATAATCCTGCTTCTGATTTTATTGATAAGGAATATCCGATAGTAAAGCCCGATGATACTCTTTCGTATGCTGCCGATTTGTTGTTTAGATCGAAACGCACAATGTTGCCAGTTGTAACAGGAAATGAGTTGATTGGTTTTTTTAGTAGGTTGGATTTTTTATCGATACCGTTGGTTAAAGATGACTAATAGTATCTGCTTTCAATACAAAAAGAGTGCTTATGTCTGATTTTCAGGTTGGTGTTGTTCTGGTTGTTTTTGTTGTTACTTTCGCAGCTATTTCGCTCGAAAAAGTTAATAATGCCATTGCGGCTATGGTTGGCGCATTCATTATTTTGTCGTTTCGTGTTGTTAGCCAAGAAGAAGCGTTACATTATGTCGATTTTGATACCATTGGGTTGCTTTTTGGAATGATGTTGATTGTGACTGTTATGCGAAAAACCGGATTGTTTGAGTATATAGCAATACGTGGCATTAAGTTGACAAATGGAAATCCCTGGCGTATTTTGGTTATACTATCGTTAATAACGGCAGTGTTATCGGCTTTTTTAGATAATGTTACAACTGTATTGATTATAGTACCATTAACATATGCGGTTACCGATTCGTTAAATATTGATCCAATTCCAATTCTTATTTCAGAGATTCTTTTTTCGAATATTGGAGGCGCAGCTACATTAATTGGTGATCCTCCTAATATTATGATTGGAGGTTCGTCGCATTTAGAGTTTATTGATTTTATAAACAATAATCTTCCTATTGTAGTTGTTATTGGTGCTGTAACATTATTAATATTGCGTTTTATTTATTATAAAAAAATGATTGCTGGTAATTTGGAACCTGCTGATATTATGTCGTTTGATGAACACAGAGCCATTCAGGATAAATCATTCTTTGTTGAAACTTTAACAGTTTTTTTAATTGTTATTGCCGGTTTTGTAGCGCACCCGCTTCATCAAGTAAGTTTAGCTACAATTGCTATTGGTGGCGGGTTTGTGCTCATGTTGGTAACTCGTCAGGATACAGAAGAAACACTTAGTCGTATTGAGTGGCCTCCATTGTTTTTTTTTATGGGTTTGTTTGTTATTGTTGGGGGGCTAGAAAAGATTGGTGTAATTAAATATCTGGCAAAGAATATAATAGTTTTAACTGATGGTGATATAGATTTAACAGCTCAGTTTATTTTATGGTTATCGGCATTATCTACAACTGTTATAAATAGTATTCCTTATACTGCCACATTAATATCTGTAATTCACGATATGGTTCCTCAACTCGAAGGAAACACTGAAGTGCTATGGTGGGCATTATCGCTTGGGGCATGCCTTGGTGGTAATGGAACTATTGTTGGTGCAGCAGCCAATATTATTGCTGCCGGTTTTTCTCAAAAAACAGCTTACCCATTAACTTTTATGAAATATTTGAAGATTGCTTTACCATTGATGTTGGTATCTATTGTGTTGGTTTCGGTTTATTTTTTAATCAGGTATTAATCTTATATATTTGAGAAGTTAGGTTAAAAAAAGGCTGCCTTTTTAGGCAGCCTTTGCAAAAAGAATAGATTGAGTGTTTATTTCTTGATCATTACTTTTGAAATAATCAGGTCATTAACAATTAATCGGTATACGTAAGTTCCTTTTGGTAATTCAATACCTGCTTCGCTGATGCGAAGTTGATGAACTCCACTTTCAACTACTCCATCAACTAATTGGGCAATTTTCTGTCCTGAGATATTAAAGATTGCAAGATTTGCGTTTTCTTCTTCAGACAACGTAAACTCTATTGTTGTTTCGTTTGTGAACGGATTTGGATAATTCTGCCTTAATTCAGCTTTTACCGTTTCTGAATTTGCATTCAGGTTTTCTGACAGGAATGCAACTTTAAGTTCGGCAATTTTTCCAACACCCACATTTGCAGGAACCGTTGTTGATATAGTGCTTGCAGCATCTAATGTGTATGAGTACGGCAGAGTTGACGAGGTCCACCAATCGCAGCCGGTTTGAGAGATGACAGGAGCACCTGTGGTACCTGTAAACATGTTTCCGCTGGCACAAATGTATCCGTTTGGTAAACCACTAACCGGAAATTTATCGGTCGACATCGACAATTTTACATCGTTATAATGGTTATTCTCAACTTTAGCGTGTGCTCCGTCGCGGGCAGCCAATCCATAATCGCTAATGGTATTGAAATAGTTGTTAAACATGTGCAGGGCACCATAACGCAAACTTGGGTTACGTCCATCGGTATTATAGAAATAATTGTGATGGTAGGTGATTCTCATCTGGCTGTCGGCAGCCTGTGCACTTGTATTATCGGTATGTCCTATTAATGAGCACTTCATGTGGTCGTGCAGATAACACCACGAAACAGTTACCCATTTCGATCCACGTTTGATATCGAGTAATCCGTCGTAGGTGTCAACACCAATGCCACTACCTATTTTGCTGTGTAATTCGCAATGGTCAATCCATACGTGGTTACAGGCATCAATTGTTAATGCATCGTCAGGGTAGAAAACCTCATGAATTTTAAGGTTGCGGACAATCACATTTTCGTAATCCCATATGTTAAGCCCAATATTCTGTAACTCAGCAGCACTTCCAATGCCTAATATTGAAACGTTTGCTCCATGTTTCACATCAACAACGGTGGTTGATGAGGCTGATATTTTTCCGCTTATGTAAAGAATTTCAGGTGTTGTATTGTTTTCGCGGTTTGAAGCCCATGCCTGTAATGCAGATAATGAGTTTACTGTTGTTGCATTTCCACCCTGACCTCCGGTTGTGGTGGAATAACCATCTGCGTTAACTGTTGCATATCCTATCATTGAATTATCGGGAACAGGTGTTGTGCTTTGTGTAAATATAGCTGTAACAGATATATCCGAGTTTATAGTTAGTGTTAACGGATTGCTGGTTCCGCTGGCACTACCGCTCCATCCGGTAAACAGGTATCCGTTGGCAGGTGTTGCTGTTATGGTAACAGTGCTACCGGCATCGTAAGTGCCGTTTGATGGTGATACACTTCCCGAACCGTTCACCGATGTTGTTAATGTGTAAGTATCTGGTGATGAAGAGCAACTTACTGCTTGCGGATTAGAACCTGTAATTTCAATGTAATCGATGTTTGACAAACCACTTGTTCCCGTAGCTTGTAAACGTACGGTTTTGGTTCCGGCAGAAACGGTTGCTGAGGTACTCACTGTTGTCCATGCAGTCCAGCTTCCGGTGGATACGAATGCTACACCAGATACTGCGGTTGTACCACCAATAATTAAATTGGCAGGGCGATCAGATGTGCCGGCATAGCGGAATACAAATGTATAAGTACCTGCCGTTGCAAAATTTACATTCCAATCGATACCAGTACCTGATGCATTGCTTGTATTGGCAAAACCGGCACCTGTATAACCTGCGTTGTTGCTATCGACAGTGCCATCTACTCCACAGAAACCGGTTGTGTTTTCCTGTATCTGGATGGTAGTTGTTGCTGTTGTAACTGTAAGACTGAATGCCTGTGTGCTTATTGCACCGCAGGTGTTGGTATAAGTAGCGGTATATGTACCTGATTGTGAAGCCTGAAGGTTGGTGAATGAAATTTGCCGGGATGTGGAACTGTAACCATTTGGTCCGCTCCATATCCATGAACCTCCAGTAGATGGCTGAGGGCCAAACGAAACTGCATCACCAGCTACAACACTTGCCGAAGCAGATTGTGCCCATGAACCTCCGTTAACCTGAACATATGGAACAATAACAGTAGGAGTGCAATTTTGTGTAAATGTGGCGGTTATTGATTTATTCGAATCCATGGTTACTGATAATGGATTGGATGTTCCGCTGGCACTACCGCTCCATCCTGTAAACGTATAGCCACTTGCAGGTGTTGCTGTTAGGCTTATTACAGTGCCCGAATTGTATGTGCCACCCGATGGTGATACAGTACCTGATCCTGTAATATTTGTCGATAAGGTATAGGTAGTAACCGTTCCATTGCAATCGGCAGCTGAGATACCTGCACCGGTAACCTGAATGTAATCGATATTAGCAAGGCCGGCACTTCCGGTTGTTTCAATTCTGATGGTGTTTGATCCGCTAATTAAATTGAATGAGGTGGTTACTGACGACCAGTTTGTCCACGATCCTGTTGATGGCATACTCAATGATGAAACAACGGTATTCCCGTTCACAATTATGTTTGCCGGACGATCAGTTGAGCCGTTGGCGTATTGAATTGTTAAACTTACCGAGCCGCCTGTGGAATTAACCTTGTAATCGATTCCGGTACCTGAGGCATTGGTTGTATTGGCAAAACCTGCACCTGTATAACCTGCATTATTACTGTCGACAGTGCCATCTACACCACAGAACCCTGTTGTGTTTTCCTGAATCTGAATTGAGGTGGTATTAGTAATTTGGGTGAATGTTGCTGTAATGGATTTGTTGGCATCCATAGTAACAGAAGCAGTTGTACCTGTGTATCCGCCACTCCAGAATGCAAACTGCCAACCGCTTGCAGGTGTTGCAGTCATGGAAACTACGGTTCCTTCCTCATATGTGCCGTTTGAAGGAGTAACTGTTCCCTGTCCAATAACTGTTGTTGTTAATGAATAGGTGGTGGTTGTTCCCCCTGCATAAGCAAGACTTATATAATATAGATTTGCCGTTGCATCCTTGGTTATCGTATGACTGCCGGCTGCAATGTTAATGGTAAGGATTCCTGCTGATGCTGCATAGCTTGTTCCATCTATTTTAATACCCCCGTTAAAATCGTTGTTAAACACGAGAGTTAAGGCTCCTTCCTGGGTGGAAGTAAATGAAATGGATGTGCTCGATTCAATTTTTAAACACTGAGTAAGGGTTAGCCCATTATATGATACTGTACCTTTCGATGTTGATAGGTTGCCCGATATGGTATAGAAAGAACTGTTTGTTCCTGATTGGGTAAAGTTATGGATTTGGTCGCCTTCGGTTACTGGTGGAGTTGTGTTTCCGCTTTGTGTGAATACAGCAGTAACCGCTTTGTTTGAATTCATGGTTACAGTTGCGGGGTTGGATGATCCAGAAACATCACCACTCCAGTTACTAAACACGTAACCCGAAGCAGGGGTTGCGGTTAATGATACCGATGAGCCCGAAGCATAGCTTCCTCCGGAGGGTGAAACAGATCCTGAACCATTTACATTGGTGGTTAGTGTGTAATATGTTGTTGGATTGGTGATTCCTCCGTATTCAATGGCACCTAAATCAGGAGCTGAGCTACTGTACTCGATCCCCGAATAGGTATTACCTGCATCAATTAAAGGACTTCCTGATTTCAGGTTTAAGAAACCGTTGGCAGTAGGTGCATTGTTTGCACCAATAGTCATTGTTTGAAAATCGGCACTGCTTGCTGTATAAGGCCATTGTGTATCGGTATCGGTAAATGCATTGGAACCCGAAGCATCGCCAACAATTCTATCGGCATGTGCTCCGCTAAACGATATACAATTAACAAATTTATGTGATGCGCCATCGCGCGTGTGATAATTGTAATCACCATTGTTGTACGATGTCAGGTTAATAAACTTTATACTTCCAATATTACCGTTATCGGTGAATCCGTGTTTGCCGTTGTTAAATGCAATACAGCGGCGCAATACGTGATTAACGGAGTTGCTTGATGAACCGAGCTTAAAGCCGTTTTTATCACCACCTCCTGATGTAACACCATCGGTTAATGTACCGTTGCTGTGCGCAATGCAGTTCTCAAAAGTGATTTCACCAATTGGGCCGGTATCTGATTTTGTGTACAAATCCCAACCGTCATCTATGTTGTGGTGCGATACGCAATCTCTGAAAATATTACCATTTCCGCAGGTGAGTTTGGCTGCAAATCCATCGGCATCTTCATTTGCGGCATCTTTGTTATTGTACGACTCACATCCCACTATCAGGTTATTGCTTGGCCACTGGCTGATGGTGGTGTATGAAGTGCTGTATCGGCTAAGCTGTAAACCGGTATCGTTGTTGCTGCGAAATACACAGTTTTCGATGGTGTTGTTGTTACCCGATAATAGCATGCCATTGTCCCCGGCTTTTTCAATGGTTATGCCCTTCCAATGCCAGTAGGCACCATCTTGAACAATGCCCCGGCTCGATGAGTTGGCCACGTTGTTAAAACTAAGCACCGGGGTTTCGGAGTTGTAGGCAAACACTCTGATCATTGCTCCCGAAGTACCGCTCATGTCACGGGTAATAACCAGCGACGATACTGTCATGTTATAGGTGCCACCCCTTAAATAGATGTAATCGCCGGGTGCGACTAATGTAACTGCTTTTTCGAGTGTTTTTAGTGGGCTGCTCAGGCTTCCGCTGTTGGAGTCGTTGCCCGAGGGCGACACATAATAGTTAGCGCCAAAGGCACTTAACCCTATCCATAAAAATATGGATAGCAGTAGTAATCTTCTTTTTTTCATTTGATTTTGGAAATTTAGCTTTTGAAAAGCCCCGGTATTCCAAAAAGTACATCAATAAAATTAAGGTTCGGTAAGGTTTTTCCGATAATTAGGAGAACAGTAGATTTTTTTCATAATTATCATCATGCCAAATAGACCTCTGGTTCTGAACTTTTTAAAATATCAGGTCAATTTCAATTGGTTAATAAATAGTTGTATGTCATAGTTAATTGTTTTGTTTTTTCGATTTTGAATCTAATTTAAAGTAATTTGACATATACTTAGTGTGTCATTTTGTTTGAAAATGGCGTTGTTTTTATCGAAAAAAAATGGATTATTGTTTTTAAAAATAATTGTTAATAATAGCAAATAGGCATAACTATAGTCTTCGATGTTTTCAAAACATTTTTTTTATTTTGATTATGTAAATTGAATGTTTGGAATTATAATATGTGGTTTTATTTTTGTAATCCTTATAGTCAAAGGAATTGATATTTTAGATGAGTTAATTTTTTGTTTAATAAGTCTAATTAAATAATTAAAACTGCAATATAAATGTTTATCAAATATTTTTTTGTTTTAATGTTGATGAGTAAAAATACCGAACTGATCAGTTTGGTTTTTTATTATAATGTTACTAGAATAATTATATGTTGATGCTTTGAATAACATTCTAAAGCAAAGTATTTTGATTAATTTTACATTAATAATATTTAAAAAATTAAGATGACAAGAATAGCCTTAATATTATTTGTTTTTATTTTTTCATGTAAAGAGAGTTCTCAAAAAAGAAATGAAGAAAGAGAGAATGAACTTGCTGAAAATATTATTTCAGAAAATAGTGAAAAAAAAACTTTATCACTGAATAGTGTTTTTGAACCAGCGGTATCGTCTGGTGAATGTGACTTTTATTGTGCTCCAGATTTGGCTACTCAAATTAATGATTTAGTATATAAGGTAAGATTAACACTTGGATATGGCACTTCACAACGAAGGGATATTACATTTCCTTATTTACTAAAAAGTAATAATTTTTATTTTTCTGTTGTTTATCCTAATGAATTAGTTTTCAGACATGTACCAACTGTAATTGATACATTGATAGTTGTTGCAGGCAGTGATGAGCCTTCTTCGAGTATTAAAGCAACAATAATTGAGGATAAAAATGAGAATACTCTATTTTATGAACTTAGAGACGATAGCATAGGACTTATTACTAAAGAAGGTGAATTAGATTCCATATTACAAAAGCGAAATATTTCATTACAAGATCTTTATAATAATGATTACATTGTTCATAAGTATAGCGATTGGAAAGATGAAGTTCCTGATAATTGTTTTCAAAGTTTTATAAATTTTAGTGACTTAAGGTTATTGAAATTGCCTGATGTGGAAGAAATTGGTAGAAGGATAAATAAAACTGATACTACTATTACATTAGATACTTTGAAGGCGTTTTATGAAAAGCAGCTTGTTAATCAAAACATTGTATCTGTTAGTAATATGTTATATGTGTACAATAATAATGAAAATTCTTATGGGCTTACAGGAGGATTTAAGAAAAATATTGACATAAATATTTTATTATTAATTGATAAAATTGAAATAATATATATATCGAGAAAAAATGAAATATTTAAGGTTAAATGGATAGATAATTTTAATTTAATTATTGATGACTCTTATAGTCTTATTTGTGATGATGTAATAAAATTTACAGATGAGGGTTTTAAAACTGAAAATGGTTCAAATTTATTTCATCCTGATATGGTTAGTGGTAATTACTTAACTATATTTCAGGTTAAACCAAAATATTTTGATACATATATTCAATCACCAGTTGAAATATTGAATTTTACTAAGCCTGATTGAACTTTATAATAGAGTATCAAAAAAAGGCATCTTTAATGCTTAAGATGCCTTTTTTGATACTAAGTACAAATATTTTGTTATCGTTTAACGCGTGCATTTCCTTCCCAAATACTCCAAATCATGTCTTCATCGGCAGGTTGGGCATAATCAGTTAAGAAAGTTGTTGCTAAAGCACCGCTGGCCCATCCAAACTGAATCCATTTTTCAGGTGCCCATCCTTTTAGTATGGCATAGAGCATGCCACCAACAAATCCATCACCACCGCCAATGCGGTCGAGAACGTTTATTTGACGGGGTTCAACCACATGCCAGTTGGAACCTTCGAGCATTATTCCGCCCCAATAGTGACTATTTGCATTTTCGACCTGTCGTAATGTTGTTGCAAACACCGATGCATTTGGGAATGCTTTTTTCACTCGGTTTATCATCTCTTTAAAACTGTCAATTTTTGCAGCAATATCTTTACCGCCAGCCTCGGGGCCTTCAATGCCAAGGCACAACTGAAAATCTTCTTCATTACCCACAAGAATATCAGAAACACTTGCTATTTCGGTGAAAATATCGTGCAGTTCTTTTTCACGTCCTTTCCAAAATGTAGCCCTGTAATTAAGATCGAATGAAATACGTGTTCCATATTTTTTTGCAGCACGGGCTAATTCAAGGCAAAACTTACTTGTTTCTGGCGATAAAGCACCAATCAAACCTGAAAGGTGAACAATCTGAACACCTTCTTTTCCAAAGATGCGATCTAAATCAAAATCATTAACATTTAATGTGCGACCAACTTCTCCGGCACGGTCGTTCTGTACACGTGGTCCTCGCGACCCAACTCCACTATCGGCTATGTTAAACTGGTGACGGTATCCCCATGGGCCTCCCTGTGGAACTTCTACACCTTCGTAGGCCATGTTTCTCGATCGTAAGTTGCTTTTAATAAGTTGAGCAATGGGACTGTCTTTTACAAATGTTGTTAATACTTTAACTGGTAAGCCTAAATACGATGCTATACTTGCAACGTTGGTTTCGGCACTGGTTGCCTGCATAAAAAACTGATCGCTGCTGTGCACGGGCTGACCATTGGCTGGTGTGATACGAACACCCATACTTGTTGGGATAACGAGCGACCATTGACAGTCTTTCTTGAGTTCAATATTCATAAGTATTATTTTTTGATATTAATTAAAGTATTTGTTTTTTTGAAATTAAGAATTTAAATGTAAATGCCATTAAAACCAATAATTGTTTTTGCTTATTAATTAATTATTATTACCTAATTAACCAATTTGTCACCAATTAACAAGATTTTTTTGAATTGTAATATTATATTAATTATTTTGTTTAGAAAATAAATTTAAATATAGCCTTGTAAATAAATGAGTTAAATGTGATAATTTATAATTCGAAGTAGTCAGTTTGAGAAAGCAATTAATCAAATTGTCTTTTGAAACAGTAAGTTTACATGATAATACAATCAATAGATTTAATTAATTGGCGAGTAAAATAAAGCCATCAAATAACAACCATAACCAGTTAAAAAAGGAAATTATAACATTTTTTAACAAAATTGAATGAAGTGGGAAATGACATTTTTCTATTTTTGGTATTCATTTAAAAAAACGTTAAAAAATGGATATTGTTGTAGAAAAAATTACCAAAGTTTACGGCACTCAAAAAGCCCTCGACGATTTGTCATTTAGGGTTAAGACTGGCGAGGTTCTTGGTTTTTTAGGCCCTAACGGAGCCGGGAAAACAACAACCATGAAGGCTATTACATGTTATTTGGCTCCTAATGTTGGCGATATTACCGTTGGCGGTATATCGGTTAAGAAAGACCCGGAGCTGGTAAAAAAGCGTATTGGTTATCTTCCCGAGAATAATCCGTTGTACCTCGACATGCCGGTTATTGATTATTTAAGTTTTATTGGAGAGTTGCAAGGTGTTGTAAAAAAAGATCTCCCGGCTCGAATTTCGGAAATGGTTAAAGTTTGTGGCTTAACAAAAGAGAAGTATAAAAAGATTGGCGAGTTATCGAAAGGGTATCGCCAGCGAGTGGGTTTAGCGCAAGCACTTATTCATAACCCTGATGTTTTAATACTCGATGAGCCTACAACAGGTCTTGACCCTAACCAGATTATTGAAATACGTGATTTGATCCGTCGGATAGGTCAGGAGAAAACTGTTATCTTAAGTTCGCACATTCTTGCCGAGGTTGAAGCAACCTGCGATCGTGTTTTAATCATAAATAAGGGAAAAATAGTTGCTGATGGTACGCCCGATGAATTACGAAAGGCAGCTCAGGGAAATGAGATTTTGCGTGTAGGAGTTGAAGGTGCTGATCGTCAGGTTGTGTACGATGCTGTAAAATCGTTGGTAACGGTAAGTGTTGTCGATTTAGTATCGAACAATAACCAATTATTAGAAGTGCAATCGAGTGCAGGAGAATCATCTAAAAAGGCAATTTTTGACCTTTGTGTTAAAAATGGATGGTATTTAACCGAGTTAGTATCTATTGAGAAAAACCTTGAAGACATCTTTAGGGAAGTAACAAAAGAGAATTAAAATAGAATAATTATGAATAAAATATGGATCATTACTAAGCGTGAACTTAGTAGCTATTTCGATTCCTTGATGGCTTATATAATGATGTTCATCTTTTTGGGATTGAGTGGTTTTTTTACGTGGTGGTACGGTAGCGATGTGTTTTTTAGAAACATTGCATCATTGCAATCGTTTTTTGGAGTAGCATACTGGACCTTGTTTATTTTTATACCGGCTTTAACAATGAAACAAATTGCCGAGGAAGTAAAAACTGGAACCATAGAGTTGCTTCTTACTAAACCGATAAACGATTGGCAGGTTGTGGTTGGTAAGTTTATGGGAACATTTTTGTTAGTGGTTATTGCGTTGGTATTGACAATACCTTACTACATTACTATTGCGAACGTAGGTCCGGTAGATCATGGAGGAGTTATTACCGGATACTTGGGACTTTTGCTTATGAGTGCAGCTTATATAAGTATTGGAATATTTGCCAGTAGTATTACCAGTAATCAAATTGTAGCTTTTTTGCTTGCATTAATCATTGGAATCTTTTTTCAGTGGTTGTTTGGAATGTTGGCTATGGCAATAGGTGGTGTTGCAGGGAATATTCTTATTTATCTCGACTTGGGTGGTCATTACGATTCAATTACACGTGGTGTAATTGACAGTAAGGATATCATATATTTTGCATCTATCATTTTTGCAGGATTGGTAGCTTCAGAGATAGCACTGGTAAAACGAAATCTAAACTAAAAACGGGTAAACAATGAATAGAAAAAATTTAAAATATTATTTGCTACTCGTCTTTGGTATACTGGTATTGGTTAATATTTTATCCGATCGTTTTTTTATGCGATTGGATTTTACCGAAGATGAACGATATACGTTAAGTCAAACAACTATTGATATACTTAACGAAATGGAAGAGCCTGTTACTATTAAGGCTTATTTTTCGGAAGGGTTACAGCCACAATTCGATCAGGTTCGTCGCGATTTTAAAGACTTATTGTCGGAATATGCAACCCGTTCTCATAATTTGTTGGTTTATGAGTTTATTAACCCCAATGAAGATGAAGATTCTGAGCGTAAAGCATCAGAAGCCGGCATTCAACCATTAGTTGTTTCGAGCCGTGAAAAAGATCAGACCGTTCAAAAACGTGCTTACATGGGAGTGGTTATTCAAATTGGCGAAGAGAGTGAAGTAATTCCGTTTGTAAATCCTCAGGCTCAAATGGAGTACACATTAACAACAGCTTTGAAGAAACTGGTAGTACAGGATAAGCCGGCAATTGGTTTTATTAGTGGACATGGTGAAGCATCATTGTCATCTATGCAGCAGGTTGCCGAAGGGTTAAGTGTATTGTTTCAGCCCGAGTTGGTTGAAATGACAGATTCGGTTGTTTTATCGAAATACAAATCAATTGTTATTGTTAACCCAACAGATTCTATTCCCGAAACTCATTTGCAGTTGTTGAGTAGTTATTTGCAACAGGGAGGAAATATTTTTGTTGCAATTAATGCAGTGAGAGCTGATTTTCAGCAATCAATGGGGTTTGCTCAATCAACAGGATTGGAATCGTGGTTGAAAAAGTATGGTATTTCTGTTGATCAGAATTTTGTGTTAGATGCCAATTGCGGATCGGTTTCGGTGCAACAACAACAAGGCCCATTTCGTTTTAATACACAGGTTCAGTTCCCCTATTTACCAATTATTAGTGAGTTTGCCGAACACTCAATTGTTGATGGTATGAGTGGTTTATTGTTGCAATTTGCAAGTACTCTAAACTATTCAGGTGATAGTTTGATAACATACACACCATTGGCTTTTACATCGGGAAAATCAGCAACTGAAAGAGCTCCAATATATTTTAATGTTCAGAAACAATGGACAGATAATGATTTTCCACTACAAAAACTGTCAGTTGCCGGTTTGTTCGAAGGATCGTTTAATGGCGGAGTACCTGCTAAAATGGTTGTAGTAACCGATGGCGATTTTCCAATTAATGGCGAAGATCAGCAAGCTAGAGCTATACAACCTGATAATGTTAATATGGTTGTTAATGCAGTAGACTTTATGAGCGACGATTCAGGACTTATACAGTTAAGAGCTAAACAAATTAAACTGCGTCCTATCGATCAGCTCGAAGATTCAACAAAAACATTGTTGAAAATAGTGAATTTTTCAGTGCCTTTGTTATTAATACTTTTGATTGGAATATTTCGCTGGCAAAAGCGTAGAATTGTACGTTTAAAAAGAATGGAGGGTGATTATGTATAGAAAACTAAATATTAAGTTATTGGCTATTGTATTCGCCGTTCTTTTAGTAATTACGGTGATTGTAAAAATATCTGATAGCCGCAGTGGTGACAGAACGCTAAAAAGTGTTTTGGTTGAGTTTAATAGTGATGACGTTACTACAATTAAATTGTATCCTAAGGCTTTAAATGGTGGTCAATTAACCTTTGAGAAGCAAACTGACGGATGGATTGTTAGTGACGGTGAGAGTAAGTATCGTGCCGATTCGGCAACAATACAGGGTATTGTAAAACAATTCGAAAAATTGGAGCCTATCCGAATGGCAGCTACAAAACAAGAGCGTTGGTCTTCGTTTGAAGTAACCGATTCATTGGCATCTCGAATTGTGTTCGAGAATGAGGGTGATGTGCTGGGCGAAGTGTATGTAGGTAAATTTTCGTATCGCCAGCCTAAAAATAATATGCAGCAGTATAACCCTTATGGTCGCCCACAAGGCACTATGAATACTTATGTTCGTATTGCCGATGAAGATGAGGTTTACGCAGTTGATGGTTTTTTAGGTATGAGTTTGAACCGACAATTGAACGATTTTCGCGATCGAACAGTTATTAACAGCAATACGGCTCAGTGGAGTAAAATGGTGTTTTCATATCCTGCCGATAGTTCGTTTACTTTAATTAAACAAGAAGGTAAATGGATGGTTGATGGCGTTTTGGCCGATTCTGCTTCGGTTGCTGATTATTTAAAACCACTTGGCCGATTACAATCTTCATTATTTATGGATAAAATGGTTGGAGGTGTTTCTCACTCAGTTCGTGTTGAAGGGGTAGGTATTATTCCTTTCGAAGTTACAGCAAGTGTTGGAGCTGGAGTTTCATTTGCATCGTCATTAAATCCGGGCACTTTCTTTAGTGAAAGTATTGATGGTAATGTAATGCAGAAACTTTTTGTGGGAAAAGGTATGTTTTTGAAATAGTAATACTTTAATATATTAAAAAAAAGTCGCTTTCTTTTGGAAGCGACTTTTTTGCTTTTTGAATGTTATATGTTAATTAATCATCCATTAGTTATAGTCAGCACTATTTGTTGAACATTTTCATTAATAATTGTGTAATTTTTTGTGCATTTTGTGTCTTTGCAATGATAGTATATTAATAAAATGGAAACACTTTATCAGAAATATGAAATACTTTTGTAAAAAACTACAACTGATTTTAAACGATATATATATGAAAGTGTTTCTTGTGAAAGTCGTATAATTGTTATTATTGGTGTTAGTGGCGTAGGAAAAACAATTATGATTTTGCAATTTATTAAGCAAAATATCGGAAAGTATGAGTTATTTTAATCTCGTAATAGTTTCACATGGGGTTGTTGGCATTTGGGGTAGTAATTTTGAAACTTATCCTCTTAATCATTTGGTTTATCATTCAAGCCTTAATTCTCGCATTACATCAGGTTATGGTTATACCAATAATTTATAATTGGGGTTATCAAAGCTTTTATGGAGGAGAAAGTAAACAGATAGGAGATGATAATATTTTAATATTATTGGTAATTACTATAAGTTAGGTGTCGTAATTAAACCGGTTGAAACGATGTATCGGATTATTAATCCATCGGTTAGAAATGAAACGGATTTTGGGAAATGGTATATAGCAAAAAATTTCGTTGAAGGTAATAAAGCTGTTGCTATTGATAACTGGAACGGGGGCGTACAAACTAAAATACCTTTCGGAAAAATAAGACTTAATGAACCTTGGTCATCTATGCCAATAAAATAGTTATCATCCATCTGAAGTTGCTTTTGAAATTACTATTAAAATTCAGGTGTAACTTTGCCTAAAAGAGATGCAATTGATTTGCGTATTATCGATGAAGTGATATGTGGTTATGCAACTTACGAGGGTGAAAGTTATGAAAAAGAATATCAGGTTGCTAATACAACAAAAAAATATGGAATAATTGATGCACAAAATGATGCGGGAGGATGGCTGGATTTTTAAAGTAAACCTGCCCTAATTGATACTGATTACGATGGCATGCCTGAAACCTGCGAAGATAAAAACAACCCAGAAGATAGAAATACAATGACTTTTGATGGCTATACCATGTTGGAGAAATATTTAAACAGTATAAGGTAAATGTTTGGTTAATTAGATGTTTGTTTGTGTATTACAGGAATTTCAATTCTAACATTAGTGCCTTTATTAGGTTTTGAATCGAAATTTATTATTCCATTTAAAAGATTAACATAGGCTTTTGTGATTGTTAATCCCAATCCGTTGCCTTCGTATTCATACGATTTTTCGATTTGTATTTGTCGGAAAGGTTCAAATATTAATTCGTGGTATTGGGTTTCAACTCCAATTCCATTGTCGGTACAAGTAAATATGAGTTTGTCGTTTTTTATGTTAAAAGATAGTTCTACAGTTCCTTTGTGTGTAAATTTAATGGCATTAGTAGTAATATGGTAAATTATTTTTTCGAGTTTGCTAATATCTGAATGGATGAAAAGAGGATATGGAACGATGTTGTTTTTTATATTAAAACATATTCCTTTGTTTTGAGCCAATATACGAAGTCTTTCGCTGGTCATATTTATTAACCTGTGTATGTCAAAATCGCTAAGGAATGTTTTAATTTGTTCGGTATGAATTTGCGATGTGATGATAACATCTGAAATAACTTCGAGTAAACGGTCGCTGCTGTTTAGAATAGCTGTTGAGTAATCTTTTATTCGATCAATGGGGTTGGAGTCGTCGGCAATTAAATTTGCAAAACCGACAACTGCATTGAGTGGAGTTCTTATTTCGTGCGAGATGTTATTCAGAAACGCTGTTTTTAATCTATCGCTCTCCTCTGCAATTTTTTTTGCTTCTATCAGTTCTTCGTTTATCTGCTCTATCTTTTTGTTTTTTTCATTTAAAGTGGTATTTATTATTTGAATTTCGGCATTTTGTATCTCAAGTCTTTTTGCATATTCAGCACTGTTTTTAAATAATCGGGCGTTTTCAATTGCAAGTGCAGCTTCTCCTGAGAAGGCATTGCACATTTCAATTTCGTGTGTTAATAATTTTCTGGGACTAGTTACTGTTCCTAAAATCAGAACACCAACGGGTCTTTTTTCAACAATTAATGGTATATATAAAAGTGTTTTAAGCTGACGTTGTTTAATAATTTTAATTTCCGATTCACTTAGTTCTGCTTTTGAAATGTCGGGTATGTAAAGTGTTTGATTCGTTGATAATGCCTCTTGTATATGTGGGTGATTGATTAGATCATCACGTCTGAATTCGTCTGGAAAATTGTTGGGAAGAGGTGGGGTTGTGCTTGCCAAATATAAACGGTTCTCCTTTAATAAATATATGGCTCCGGTTTCGAGTTTAATGAATTTCGTCGATTGATCTACAATAATTTGCATTAGTTCGTTAAGATTTAACGTTGAAATAAAAGATGAATTAACATCAAGCAGAGCTTTAAGGTTTTTAGAGTATTGATTTATCGATTGTTGTTTTTTATCTCTGTCTCTCCAGTATAGGATACTACCAATTGAAATAATTATTCCTATTGCCAATGATGTATAATAGAAGTGAGATGATTTAATTATATCATTTAATGGAATATTATGTGCAATACTATCTATTACAACATTTATAAGTGAAAAGAAGAATACGATGAGTATCCATTTAAAAAATCTTATACAAGTAAAATTAAATGTCATAGGTATAAGTTAATAAAAATAATTTATTTCGTATTCAAAATATAAAACTTAATTATAAATTGATATTTTAAACGATAAAGTATGGTTTTAATTTAATATAGTTTTTTTGTTTCGAAAACAATTTATTAAGTAATGGTGTTGGAATTCGTATGGTTAATTTCGTGATTAATGAATTGTACTTGTATCATAAATACGAAATATTTTTTTGATGATAGAAACAATTGATGTAGCTAATATTGCTCCAATAAAAGCAAGGAACATATCTTTTTGTGCATCCCAAATATCACCTTGTGTACCTAAATAAGCATCGCCTTGAGCTTTAAAAAAAACATCGGCAACCGCCCATTCAATTAATTCATAAAAACCACTTACCGAAAGGGTTATTTCGATAGGTAAGAGCCAGGAAATTGTTTTTGGATATTGAAACCATTTTAAAAATATTTCGCGCATGGGATAGGCCAGCATAAAGCCAAAGCTAAAATGAACAATGCGGTCGTAATGGTTTCTTGATGAGTTAAATGTATCTTGTAGCCAATAACCAAGTGGGTTGTCGGCATATGTATATTTCGAACCATAAACATGTAAACATAAATAAACACATATTAATAGATATGACAGGTCGCTGAATTGATATCTTTTTATAGAAATAACTAAAAATATAATAAACAGAAATGTAAGTGTGTTTTCTAAAAGCCAGTTGTTAGTGTCGGTAGTCCCTATTAATGTATTTATCCATATTGATGCAAAAATGATACTATATATCCATAACCAATAATTTGACTTGAAATTGGTTCTATTGCTTGATATTGCGTTTGTAAATTTCATTTTATGATATGATTAATAATTGTTGTTTTGTGTTTTACCTTAATATTTAGATTAAGCAGAAAGAAAAAGAAAAGAATATTTATAAAAGTTTTTCAATATATTAATCTGCTTTACTCATTACCAGTTTGCCATGTATTACCCCTTTTATTCCAATTAGTTGGTCGGCTAATTTAGTAAGCTTTTGGGCTTCGCCTTTAATCGCTATTATTTCGAGGCAATTATTTTTGTTTAAATGAAAAAGTTGAGATGAAAGTATAACATCATAGTTTTCGTGCTGTATTAAAGTGGTTTTTGAAATAATATCAGTTTTGCAATAGTTGTAAACTAATACAATAGCACCTGCAACAATGTTATTACATAACCATTTTTTTTCAACCTGGTTTTTATTTATTAAATGACGAATACCTTGTGATCTGTTTGGAAGTTTGTTTTCCTGAACAAAATTGTCTAAATCATTAAGCGTTTCATCATCGAGGCTAACGCCAAACCGCACTAATGTCATACTTTTTATTTTTATTGTTTCACTAAAATAGTTATTACTTCGAATATAATTGAATTGTGTAATAAATAAGTGTTGATTTTTTAATTCATTAACCGTTGATTGTTAAAATATTAACAGTTAATTGTTTTTGTTTAAAAAAATGTAAGATATTGTGTTTTGAATTGTTTTATTCGTGTTGTCTTTGATATAAAAAGATGTATTTTTGCTCTGATACAAAAATTATAAAAACTTAAAAAATGAACCCTCAGGCACAAGAACTTAACGACATTATTCTTGCGAAAAACCAAGCAGTTTTTGAACTGCTATCTGAACGTGGTAAGAGTATTTTTTTTCCTAAAAAAGGTATTTTAGGCCAATCAGCCGATGCCAAAAGTACCCGTATTAATGCAACTATTGGAGCTGCAATTGAAGATGACCATACTCCTATGCGATTGGAGTGCATTAATTCAAAAATTAATCTAGATCCAGGCTTATCATTTCCTTATGCTCCTAGTTTTGGGCGTCTGGATATTCGAAAAAAATGGAAAGAAATGATGGCTGAAAAAAACCCTGATTTAAAAGGGAAAGCCTATAGTTTGCCGATTGTTACAAATGCGCTTACGCATGGTATTAGTATGGCAGGGTATATGTTTGTTGATCCGGGGCAGGAAATATTGGTTCCCAGTTTATTTTGGGGTAACTATAATTTAACCTTCATTAATGCTTATGGAGGTAAAGTGGTTACCTATAATTTGTTTAATAACGGAGCTATGGATGTTGAAGCTTTAGCTAATTCGTTATTAGCAGATGGCGACAAAAAAGTGTTGTTATTAAATTTCCCCAATAATCCAACTGGTTATTCGCCTACATTTGATGAGATGAATGGAATTGTTGCTGCTATTAAAAATGCTGCAGATAAGGGTAAAAAAATTGTTGTTATTTGCGATGACGCTTATTTTGGTTTAATTTTCGAGGATGGTATTGACGGACAGTCGCCGTTTGCTTATTTGAGCGATTTGCATGAAAATGTGTTAGCTGTAAAAGTCGATGGCCCAACGAAAGAGGATTATGTTTGGGGTTTTCGTATTGGTTTTATTACTTATGCAGTTAAGGGAGGTGATGCCCAGTTATACGATGCTTTAGAAAGTAAAACTGCCGGTGCTGTTCGTGGTAACATATCAAACTCTAGTAATTTATCTCAATCGCTGTTGTTACAAGCCTTTGACTCTCCAACATATAAGCAGGAGAAAAAGTCGAAGTTTGATATTATGCAGGCACGTTACTCTAAAGTAAAAGAGGTTTTGCAGAACAAAAAATATGAAGAGTTTTTTAAGGCTTTGCCATATAATTCTGGTTATTTTATGTGTGTTAAGTTAAAAGATGGTTTAGATGGTGAAGATGTTCGTAAATTATTAATTAATAAATATAGTATTGGAACTATTAATCTGAATAATATGCTTCGTGTTGCTTTTTCGGCTGTTGCAGTTAAAGATGTTCAGGAGCTGTTCGATGGTATTTATGCTGCTTGTAAAGAGTTAAGTTAATTATAGATTTACATATTAAAAGCCGCCCATGGCGGCTTTTTTGTTTTACAAATTAAACAAGCCATACCCAATATGTTTTGTACATATTGAAAAGTCAATGCTATGTGGTAATTGAAAATAGATTATTGATTTAATAAATAATAAATTGTTCAAATATATGGCCATAAAAAAAAATAGTATTCTTGAAATTACCCGTGGTATTGCAGCTATATTGGTTGTGTTTAATCATGCAATTAATAGCTTTCAGTATTTCAAAACTAATAATAATTTTTTGTTTAATTTTATTGGACAGTGGGGAACTGAAGCGGTAATTATTTTCTTTGTACTATCGGGAGTTGTTATTGCAATGTCGCAGGAGAGAACACACAAATCTGCAAGTGATTTTTTAATTAACAGAGTTGTTAGAATTGTTCCAATTTTCATTATTAGTGTAGTTATAACTTTAATTGCATATTGGCTTATTGATAATACATTACCCGATGTGGGAACTATTTTGGGAAATGTATTTTTTTTTGGTACTATTCAGGGTTTTATAGTACCTACATTTGGCTTAAATTTGGCTCTTTGGTCGCTTTCGTTCGAAATGGCATTTTATGTTTTGTTTTGTTTTGTAATTAAAAAAAGAGAGTTAATATACCTTTGGGTGTTTGTTTCTGTTATTGCAGCAATAGTTAATTATTTCGATTTAAACATTAATGGCATTCTAAAACATATTATATCAATATTTGCATATTCGTCAATATGGCTTTTGGGTTATTTTGTGTATCAGTATCGTGCTAAATTTCAAGTTTCATATATTATTGCAATATTGTCATTGTCGTTATTGCCCATTGCAGCTAAAATAAATATTGGTTCGCATTATTATAATTTAGTTAACCATTTCATATTTGCTTTTACTTCGATTCCATTTTTTTTGTATGCTTTAAATAGACACGAAGGAATTGTTTTAAGCAAGAAGATAGTTGTTGATTTTCGATTTATTATTACATTATATTTTGTGCTTTTATTGTTGATTTGGACTTTTTCTGATTCAAAATACTCAAATAAACTTATTTATTCGGCTTTACCTATAATTGTATTGGTCATGTTGAAAATTCGTTTAGTGTTGTTTAGTAAAGTAATTAGAATAGGGGTGAAAATTCAAAAATATTTGATTTTTTCTGGAAGTATCTCTTATGCAATATATTGTATTCATTTTCCCATTATGAAACTTGTCGGTTATTATTTTAATGATAAAATTCTATTGGCTCTATCATTACTTTTTTTGGTAACATTAGTATTGTCTATTATGTTTGAGCTTAAGTTGCAACCAGTGATTAACCGTAAACTTAAATTGTTGAAAAAAATAAAATGACATTGTCTTGTGTTTTTTTGTTCATTTAACGATTAGTACTTATGAATGATAAGAAAATTGTATTTCCTGCCGAATGGTCATTGCAAAGTGCTGTAATGATAACATGGCCTCATGATAATACCGACTGGGCTGATATGCTTTATGAAGTTGAAATATGTTTTGGTGAAATAGCTAAGTCTGTATTGCAATACCAAAAATTGATTGTTATTTGCCAATCGGAGAAAAGGGTTAAAGAATTTATTCCTAAAAATTTGCAGAATAACTTGGTTATTATTAATGCCGATAGTAATGATACTTGGGCCAGAGATCATGGTCCAATATGTGTTTTCAAAAATGGCAGACCTTTTATCCTCGATTTTAAATTTAACGGTTGGGGATTGAAATTTGCATCAAATAAAGATAATTTGATTACCCGAACAATGTATAATAATGGTTGTTTTAATGATATTGTTGGTTATGATAATCGTCTTGGTTTTGTGTTAGAAGGTGGAAGTATTGAATCGGATGGAAAAGGAACAATTTTAACTACTAGCGAATGTTTGTTATCTGCAAATCGAAATGGAGATTTGAATCGTGATCAAATTGAAAACTATTTTAAAAATACTTTGGGGGCAAAACAAGTATTATGGCTCAATAATGGTTATTTATCAGGTGATGATACTGATAGTCACATTGACACTTTGGCACGCTTGTGTAATGAAAATACCATTGCCTACGTGAAATGTAACAATTTGAATGATGAGCATTACCACGCATTAAAAAATATGGAAGATGAGCTGAAACAGCTAAAGACAATAGACGGAAAACCATATAATTTAGTAGCACTCCCAATGGCTGATGAAGTTTGGTTTGATGAACATCGTTTGCCGGCTACTTATGCCAATTTTTTAATTATTAATAATGCGGTGTTGGTTCCAGCCTATGAAAGCGAAAAGGATGAAGAGGTTAAACTGATAATGAAGTCAGTTTTTCCTGATCGTGAAATAATAATGATTGATTGTTTACCTCTTATTAAGCAACATGGTTCGCTTCATTGTGTTACTATGCAATTTCCAGTAAGTTTTATTAAATGATTATAATGATATGAAATGAGCATGATTTGTTGATTATAAATAACACTTATGAATTGAAAATAGACGTTATCAAAAATTATCGTGCAAATTCACCTGTCTTACTTATAAAAAAAATCGGATGAAAAAACAGATAAAGGTTGGTTTTATTCAACAATCGAACATAGGAGATGTTAGTGCAAATATGGCTAAATTGGCCAAAAATATAAAAATAGTATCAGAAAATGGAGCAGAGTTAGTTGTGCTTCAGGAGTTGCATAATAGTCTTTATTTTTGTCAGGTGGAGGATGTTGATAATTTTGATTTATCAGAACAAATACCTGGTCAATCAACTGATTTTTACTCGAAAATAGCTATCCAAAATAAAATTGTACTTGTTACTTCGTTATTTGAAAAAAGAGCTCCCGGTCTTTATCATAACACAGCTGTTGTTTTCGATAAAGATGGATCGATAGCTGGAAAATACAGAAAAATGCATATACCTGATGATCCTGCTTATTATGAGAAATTTTATTTTACTCCAGGTGATTTAGGTTTTTTTCCTATTCAAACATCGGTTGGTAAACTTGGTGTGCTTGTGTGTTGGGATCAATGGTATCCCGAGGCTGCCCGATTAATGGCTATGAGAGGTGCTGATATGTTAATTTATCCCACCGCAATAGGATGGGAGAGTTCCGATTCTGAAGATGAGAAACAACGTCAGCTTAATGCGTGGATTATATCTCAGCGGGCACATGCAGTTGCAAATGGTTTGCCCGTAATATCGGTAAACAGGGTAGGGCATGAGAATGATCCTTCGGGACAAACAAACGGTATTCAGTTTTGGGGAAATAGTTTTGTTGTTGGTCCTCAGGGCGAATTTCTTATTCAGGCAGGTAATTCAGATGAAGAGAATATGGTTGTGGATGTTGATATGAAACGAAGTGAAGATGTTAGACGTATTTGGCCATTTTTTCGCGATCGACGAATTGATGCTTATAATGATATTGTAAAGAGGTTTATGGATTGAAATAAACTGATGTGAGTGTTTGGTAATAATTGTTTTTTATAATTCAAAAGGTAAAATATTGCCAACAATAATTTCAGTTGGTGATACTTTAACCTGCAGAGGGAATATTTCTACACCGTTTTTATGAGCATTTATTAGTGCATTTGCGTATTTCGGGTCAATATCTTTTGCAGGGGCGAAAATGTTTACATCACTGCGTTGAATTATGTATAGCATAACGGTTCTCATTCCTTCTTTTTTTAATCGCATTAATGTGTTAAGATGCTTCAATCCTCGCTCTGTCTTTGCGTCAGGAAAAAGGGCGTAATTGTCCATTTTCATGGTTACGTTCTTAACTTCAATGGCACATTGTTCTGAATTGTTGGTTGCATAAAGGTCAAGGCGGCTCTCTTCAAATTTCACTTCGCGTTGAACAGACTCATACATGTCTAATCCAGTGATAAGTTTGTCACGAATTGCTTCAAAAGCCAGTTTGTTAGGATTAGAGGTGTTAACACCTACCCAGTTGCCATTAATTTTAATCATCTCCCAGGTGAATTTAGTTTTTCGGTTAGGATCATTTACAGGTGATAGAAAAACTTCGGCTCCTTCTTCCAAACAACTTTTCATTGAACCGCTATTGGTGCAGTGAGCTGTTATTTCACTTCCATCATCTAGTTTTATATCGGCTAAAAAACGTTTGTATCTTTTTATAAGGGTTCCATGAGTAAGAGATGTTTTAAACTTCATACTTGGTATGTTTTTTTGTTTTTTTTAAGTTTGTTAAAAAATCAAATATAATGTATTGCAGAGAATTTTGTGGAGCCTGTTGCATTCAAATATCAATTTCATCGCCTATACCTGGAATGCCAAATGGAAAACCAGGAGGCGTTGATTGTATTCATCTTACCGATGATTTAAAATGTGCAATATTTAACTCGCCCGACCGACCTAAGGTTTGTGATGGTTTTAAATTCGATCCGCTGGTTTGTGGTAAAAACAGAAAAGAAGCCATGCAATTATTAGGCGATCTGGAGGGTGTTGGTTATGATGAAATGAAGGATCGTTTTGCTGAGAAATATAATAAATAGTGTTATATGTTTCTTGCATTTATTAATCAACATTATTATTTAAAATTTCAATAAGGTTATATTTTTGACTTCCTAAACCAATTTTTTCAGCATAATCGAGTTGGTGTAGGCCTTTAAAAGTCTTTCCTTTTTCTTTTGATAAATCATAACAGGCTTTATCTATTGCTACCGGATCCGTAGATATTAATATTCCAAAATCGCTAATAACAGGTTTCATTTTTCGTGGTTCGCAATCGCACCCTTTTGTAATATTAACAGCATAATTAATATAGATATTACGTTTGTGTAATTGAGCTGCAAAAGCATATTCAACAATTTTTTCGCCAAAATTTTTTCCTTGAAAAATAGCATTTAAAACTCCTTTTACTGTTGTTATTGTGATTGCTTTGTGAGGACAAGATGAAACACACGCACCGCATCCAACGCACTTATTTAAATCGATGAATGATTTTTTACCAATGGTTATTGCATTTTCGTTGCATTGTAAAAGACATTTCTTACATTGTTTACATTTTCTATTTATTATTTTAGGTTTTATTCCCATGTGCATGGCTAGTTTTCCTCCTTTTGATGCATGTCCCATCGAAAGTTGTTTTATAGCTCCACCAAAACCAGCAAATGTATGTCCTTTAAAATGTGAAATGACAATTAGTTGATTGTATTTTAAAAACTCATATCCTATTTTACATGATTTAAAGTGTTTTTTGTTTATTTCAATTTCAGCATATTTTTCTCCTTGTTCTCCATCGGCAAAAATTATTGGTAATTGATTAAATCCATGATCAAGAGCTGTTTGTAAATGCAAATCGCTTTTATTTCGATTGCCTCCATATAATACGCTGGTTTCTATATATGACGATTTTATATTGCGATCTTTTAAAAAATTAATTATTCCCATGTAATATTCAGGCTTTATGTATGTATAGTTACCTTTTTCGCCGAAATGAACTTTTAAAGGAATATAAGTTTCTAATTCAATTTCTTCTTTTTCAATTATTTTATTTAGTAATTGATATGATATTTTTTGAATATCATTAATTGAGGTTTTTGAATCAATTGGGGTATAATAAACTACAGCCATGTACTATTTTTTGTCCGTTAATTTTTTTGTAAGATATGTTAAAAACAGCATATCATAATTTCGAGTTAGTGTTTTTTTAGTTTAATTAGATAATAAAAGATCTTGGTAGTAAATTTATGATTATTAATTATGGCAGAAAAAAATATCGAAATAGAACGAAAATTTTTGGTTTGTGGTGAGTTTAAACATTTAGCATATTCAAAAAATATAATTATGCAAGGGTATCTGTCGTCAGTGCCAAGTAGAACAGTTAGGGTGAGAATATCTTCAAATAAAGCATATTTAACAATAAAAGGATTAAGTGACATTACCGGTATGAAGCGTTTTGAATTTGAAAAAGAGATTGACGTGTCTGATGCCAGGGAATTGTTAAATATTTGTGAGCCTGGTGTTATTGTGAAGACGCGTTATTTTGTTAATTACAAGGGGGTTATAGTTGAGGTTGATGAGTTTGAAAATGAAAATAAAGGTCTAATACTTGCCGAAATTGAATTAAAAAGTGTTGATGAGCAAGTGGAATTACCTGATTGGATTGGTAATGAGGTTACATCTGATGTGCGATACTATAATTCGTATTTATCAAAGAATCCTTTTATTATGTGGTAAGTTTTATTTGTTAAAAAGTGTAAAATAATCATAAAAAAAAAGAAACATTTTTTTGTTTAAAACCGTAATAAAAGTATTGTTGGTTTTTATTAAATATCAGGTTATTATGAGTAATGGAAAAATGTTATATTTTAAAGAGTTAATGCTTGATGTTTCGTTTTATGAGTTAAAAGAAGCATTAGTTAGAAGAGCAGGTAATCATTTTGATAGAAACTATTGTACAAAAGATTTTATTCATTTTGATTTTATGAACGATGGTGTTTTTTCGAAATACAATTTACATCGTATTAAGCTTTTCAATATTCAGGCATTTAAACAAGATGAGAATAATGGTAAAGTAACAGTGCGTTTTAAACTCTATCGTGCAGCTTTAATCTTGTATCCTTTGGTTTTTGTTTTGTTAGGAATGATTCCCTTTTTTCAAAAAATTGTTGATGTTTGGGGATATGTAGCAATTTCGGGTGGAATGTCTATGCTTATTTTATTGTATCTAAATCGTAAATTTAAAACACAGTACGATTATTTACAACAAGAATTGGATTATTTAATTCATCAAAAAAAATGTGAGGATCAATGATCCTCACATTTTTTTATTTTTAAATTTATCATAATGTTTGCGAAAAATTAAACTCTCATTTTTAATAGCAAACATATATTATCAGACTTTATTAACATATCTTACTTTTTACAATAGTTCGTTAATTTTTAAGCGGCCATAGTGCCGTATAATATAAGCTCTTTGACATATTTCTGATTTTTAGCAGAGTGTG
>JAFGBR010000056.1 GCA_016933045.1 Marinilabiliaceae bacterium
CACACTCTGCTAAAAATCAGAAATATGTCAAAGAGCTTATATTATACGGCACTATGGCCGCTTAAAAATTAACGAACTATTGATATAGAAGCTGTAATAAAAAATCGATTTTAATGAGAATTAACTACTGAAAATATCAAAAAAACATACTATTTAACCATTTAAATGAAATGATATATTCTTTAAAAATACATTTTATTTGTTAAAATTATACAACAATAAACTCATCGCCTAAATTTAACAAAATATTATTTTTTAACGCGGCAATAACATTATAACGAAATGATAACCACCTGTTAATATAAAGTTCTTTTCTTTAATAAAAAAGGAGATACTTCTTGTAGATTAATTTGAATTTTAGTCAATTTGAGCCAAATAAAAAATGAAATATGTCATCAGCCTACGGAAAAACCTGGTGGGGCCAACAATGGCTCCAATCGCTCAGTAACATCGACTACAGCAACCGTTTACCTCGCGGAGCTTCCTATGCACGAAAAGGTGCTGTTAAAAAAATAACAATTACTGGCAATCGAATAAAAGCGAAAGTTGCAGGTAGCAGAGTTAGGCCCTACGATGTAGATATCATTATTCCTCCTTTTTTTGATCCTGAGCTGGGCAACTTTTTAAATGCAATAAAACAACGACCGGTTATCATTTCCAAACTCCTTAACCGCGAACTTGATCCATCTGTTCTTTCACTTGCTGAAAAATCGGGACTGAAGGTTTTTCCCCGACAGTGGAGTGATCTGAAAATGCAATGTTCCTGTCCCGACTGGGCAGTTCCCTGTAAACATCTGGCCTCAGTAATTTACAAAGTAAGCACCGAAATCGACAACAATCCTTTCCTGGTTTTCGAATTGCACAATGTTGACTTACCAGGCGAGTTGGCCAAAGCCGGAATCATAATAAACAGCCAGGCAACAGAAGTACCACGTATAAGTAGTTTATTGTTTGAAAAAGCCGGGAATGAATCACCTTACAATACAGAGAAAGCCTATCAGAAACTAAATTTTTCTGAACTGGAACCACTTCACGAACCACTCACCGCATTGTTAACCCCAATGCCGGCTTTTTATACGGCATCGACCAGCGATTTTCGTGATAAATATCTGGCTACTATAAAGCGTGTTGTTAAAAACACCCAGCGTGCAGCATCGGGTAAAATGCCGTTACCAGAATTTTTCAGGGATACCTATTCCGACGTTTCCAATATTACCCATCACACCATCAACCAAATAACACTGGATGAAGCCATTCAGGCCAAAGTTATTACCAACCAAAAAGAATGGACTGTAAGCGAGTTTCTCATAGAACTTTCACATATTCCAGGATCACGAACCCCTGATTATCAGCCTTCAACAGCTGCCTTGCATAGTGCGCTGCACCTTGCATTACAGCTTACCGCTAATGGTGCCATTATTCCTCAGATTGTACAACTACCCAATAAAGAATACTCAATACGCTGGCTTCCGGCTCTACTTAACAAAAGGGTAAAAAAACTTTGCAACGATCTTGACGAAATACTTCCACCAGATGTTTTTACAGGCACCGAACGAAAAAAGAACAAACCCGTAAACAAAGATCGAGCCGTTAATCTATTGTCACTACTAATTACAGAGATGGTTCATTTGGCCAGCTTTGACCTGAATAACGATCACTTTCTTGAACTCTTCTTTAAAAACATCACTTACACCTTTACACAACCAGGCGAAGAAGCGCTTGCTGGTGGCATAATGGTTTGGCTTCAAAAATTCTATCTATCGCAAGGCGATGCCAAACCGTCGTTAGTGGTTCATGAATTGAATAACAACAATTTCAAGGTTGATATTAATGTACAGCTTCCCGAAAGTGTTTTCAAAGACATGGTGTCCCTTAAAGATGTGCTTACCACCCACGAATTTGAGCACCGGCGATACGAGATTCTACAATCGTTAGCCATGATGAGCAGTTTTATCGACGGGTTAGATGATTACATTAACTCAACCGGAGAAAAAGAAATTATAATGGACACCCAACAATTTGCACCATTTTTGATGAAGATTGTTCCAGCAATACAACTACTCGACATCTCCGTTTTACTACCAAAATCGTTACAACAAATTTTAAAACCAAAACCCAGTGTAAAACTTAAGTCCAAAGGAAAAAGTTCAGGTTTTCTTCGACTCGATAAACTACTTGATTTTGAATGGCAGATTGCAATAGGTGACAACCTTATGGATGAAGCTTCTTTTCGAAAATTATTACAACAATCGGAAGGACTTATTCGCTTTAAATCGAGCTATATATATGTTGAAAAAGAAGAACTGGAAAAAATCCACAAACATTTCTCATCATCAAAACAACTGTCGGCCTTTCAAATGATGCGTGCAGCTCTTTCGGGTGAATACCTTGGTGCTCCAATAAGTTTCGACAGCGAAGTGGAGCAACTCATGCACGAACTTACGAATTTAAGTGATATGCCTTTACCAAATGGCATCAATGCACAATTACGCCCTTACCAGGAACGTGGCTTCTCGTGGATATATCGCAACGCACGTATTGGTTTCGGATCTGTACTGGCCGATGACATGGGTCTGGGTAAAACACTTCAGGTGATTGTTACATTACTTAAATTTAAAGAAGAAGGACATCTGAATAAAGAAAAAGTACTGATAGTAGCCCCCACCGGCCTACTTACCAACTGGATTGCTGAGATTCAAAAGTTCGCCCCCTCTCTCAACGCTGAGATTTACCACGGCTCGTACCGCGATTTAGAAAAGACCGGTAATTATGATATCCTGATCACTTCATACGGAATATTACGAAGTGATGCTGATTTACTTAAGAAAAAGAAGTGGTACGCGATGGTTATTGATGAAGCCCAAAACATAAAAAATACAACCACGGCACAAACCAAAGCCGTAAAATCCATTAAAGCCGAAAACTATATAGCCATGAGCGGAACCCCGGTCGAAAACCGGTTAAGCGAACTCTGGAGCATTATGGATTTCAGCAACCGGGGATTTTTAGGCAGTGCAAAAGAGTTTGCCGAAACATATGGCAACCCCATTGAACAACTAAATGATACAGACGTTGCTGATAAGTTAAAAAAAGTCACAGCTCCCTTCCTCATGCGCCGTCTAAAATCAGACAAAACAATTATATCTGATCTGCCCGAAAAAATTGAGATAGACACTTTTGCCTCGCTAACCAAAGAACAGGCCGGCTTGTATGAAAAAACACTAGAGGAAGCCTTAAAACAGATTGAGGGAATAGCTATTAATGACCAACAATCACTTTTTGTGCGTCAAGGCTTGGTGCTTCAAATGATACTAGCATTAAAACAAGTATGTAATCATCCGGCTCAATTCCTGAAAAATGGGATTACCAATCCTGCTTTGAGTGGTAAAACGTCTTTACTTTTCAATAAACTCGACAGTATTATAGAAAGCAATGAAAAAGTATTAATTTTTACCCAGTTTACCGAAATGGCCAAATTACTGGAACACTTTATTCAGGAACGCTATGGTGAAAAACCTCTTTATTACCATGGTGGTTGTACCCTTAAACAAAGAAAAGATATGGTTGAACAATTCCAAACCAACCATGCAGATAAAATATTCCTGCTTTCTCTTAAAGCCGCCGGAACCGGTCTCAACCTAACAGCAGCAAACCATGTGATTCATTATGACCTGTGGTGGAATCCTGCTGTTGAAGCTCAAGCTACTGACAGAGCTTACCGTATTGGACAAAAAAACAACGTAATGGTACACCGTTTTATAACAAAAAATACATTTGAAGAACGCATAAATGAAATGATACAACAGAAAAAAGCCCTTGCAGAAATGACTGTTTCAACCGGCGAAAACTGGATAGGTAACCTTTCGAATAAAGAACTTAGGGAACTGTTTGTTTTAGATTAAAAGACATTAAAACGAAAAAGAGTAGATACAAAATCACAAAGAAAAAAATCGCAAAACGGTTTTAAAATCTTTGCTATCTGTATCTACTCAATTTGTATGTTAATTATATGAACATAAATATTTTAAGCAAAAAAAATGATTTAAGAATTAACTGCTGAAATTATCAAATAACATACTATTGAGCCATTTAACTACAATAAGAAAATTTTAAAACAAAGTATATTTTAAATTAATAAAACGCATCATATCTTCCACCTCAAGTGAAACTTCTTCAATAATCTTCTCTGTATCACCTCCAAAAAGCTTACCCATAATTCCTCCATTCATAGTTGATATAAATACTTGCCCATTAGACTTTTCATATATAGCAAATGATTTAGGCATCATATTTCCAATTTTTTTTCTATCATCTGATTCTAACATACGTGATGAATAACCACCATGACAGTATTTAATTATTTTAAAATTTCCAATATCGTATCCACCATTTTCTTTTACTTCCTTATTTTGGTCAATAATTTCGGTAACACTCCAACCTTTGGCATTATTAATTCTATTGGTCACAACTTCGACTGTTTTATTAAAATCATAAGGACTTTTAAATTCTTTTACCATCATCTCACCTGATGATATAGAAATTGTAATACCAGCAAATATTATACCTACAATAAAGCCAAAAAAAAGACTAACTATTATAATTACTTTTGTTTTCATATTATATTTTTTATTTCTCAACTCTTTATTACTTAAAAAAAAATAAAGATATTATCACTAATCCTCATTCACACATATTCCCCCTTGTTTCATTTTCATAATTGTTTTCCATGTTACAAAAGCAACAGTTATTACAGCCAACAAAAACATAATAAACGACAAATATTTATAAACATTAATTTCTGAAACCTGATAAGAAACTACAGATGCAATTGTCATTGCCATTAACGGAAAAGTAAAAGCCCACCATGAAATAAAAAATTCAAGACTTTTAAAACTTTTATATAAAAAAAGCAATAACACAACAAAAAAATACGCAATAAACAATAGAAACATAGCAAAACTATCCCAACTTTGTGCAATCCTTATGTATGCAATAAACCCTATTGCGGGTGGTGCAATTAATATAAACAATGTTGGAATAAATTTTTGAGGTAACTGGTGATGAAATATTGCCCTGTTTAAAAATATTGCAAATAGTATTATCCAGAAGAAAAAACCTATTGTAAAATAAACAAAAGAAAATGCATTCGGCATATACTCAACACCTGATACTGGAACCAAAATATTCCCAACAACAGGAATAAACCAAGCAGGATTCATAAATTGAATTTCAAAATTATGCTGTATCCAAAAGGCAATAGTATGAAACATAAAAAAAGTATGTAAAATTACACCTATCCACCAAAAAATAAGCGATACAAATGGCCAATATGTCATATAAGCAATAGAGAGTAATAAAAAAGATATTGAAATAGCCGAAAAAAAATTAATACGTATACGGTGCTTGAAATCCTTAACAACTTCATCGAAATTATTGATAGCTTTTCGCCCATACATAAATACAAAAAAGAGAAACAATGCAGTTGTAAAAAACAACAGGCTTTCGTAAAATATTTTTGGCATCAACTGCAAATGATAAAATTTTCCAAAAACAATGGTAAGCCCTGTTAATCCCATAATAATTGAAAAAGATGTTATTGGAAAAAATTGAATTTTTTCTTTCATCCTAAAGTAATTTAGATTGTAAAAACGGATAATAATCGCATGATGATTTTTTCATACTTGTATGTAAGTAACGAATCATGCTCGTTTCATAAAAGTTTAATTTTTGTACACATTTGTTGCCAATAACACAAGGGTACAAGCCTCTTCAGCAATAATTCCTTTTTCCTCTAATTGTTTTGCAAATTCATAATTTTCGGTACCTGGATTAAAAATCACTCTTCTTGGATTTAAAGATTTTATATAATCGTAATACCCCACTTGGTTTTTAGCAGACACGTACATTGTTACTGTATCCACATCTGAATATGCAATTTGTTCTTTTGTAATATGCTTATTAAACAAAAAACCCTGCTTATTACCAATCATATATATATCAATACCATTGGCTAATAATTGCTGCGCAGCTTTATATGAATAACGTTCGGGATTTATACTAGCTCCAATAATTAATGTTTTTTTCTTCATAATAATAAAACTTTATTATATTATTATTTTATACAATTCTTTAAAAATCAGCAGAAATAAAAACTGTAATTTAAATTCTATACCTAACACAGGTAGTTCATTCACAATTTTACAGTTTTTATAATTTACTAAAAATTTAACATAAATAATCAATTCTGAATTCCCTCCAATTGGTTAATAATCTGTTCAGCAGCTGTAACCACAATATTTCCGGCTGGAAAAAATGATTGATAGGGTTGTGCCGAATAACTTAAATCCAACAGATCGTATGCTGTGGCTTCTTTTTGAATAGCAAATGATATGAGATCAACAATACCTGTTACCGGCTCACCACTAAACACCTGACCTCCAATTATTTTTGATGTTTTTTTATCAGCAACAAGTTTCAACCGTAACTCTTTTTTGCCGGGCATAATCGGGAACTGGGTAGTAAGTTGGCTATATGCTTTCACAACTTCAAAACCTTCCCTTTCGGCGGCTAATACAGTTAAACCGGTTCCTCCAACATAGTTTTCGTATACTTTTGTTGCTGCACCGTTTACAAAGCCCTTATATTCAGACTTCCGACCCAACAAATTATCTGCAAGTATACGCGCCATTGGTACAGCGTTAGTAGCCAACTTTCCTCCTAAAACGTTGCCTGTTATTAAACTATTATACTGTACACAATCACCAACTGCATATACATCAGGAATACTGGTTTCCATTCGTTCATTAATAATGATACCCTGTCGGCCAACAGATATTGAATTATAGGGAATAAATTTTAAATCGGGAACAACACCGGTTGCAAATATAACAAGTCCTTTTATGGTCGTATTATCATTACCAGTACAAGGGGCAAACTCATCAAGATAAATTATTTCACCACTATCAAGATGGACTTCTTTAACATAGTTTTTTCCAACCAATTTTTCCACTTTCGAGTTTAAAATAAGGTGGATATCATTTTTTATCAACTCCTCAGATGCTCTTTGCGCAAATTCATTTCCAACCAAATTTGGCAGTACTTGTTGGGCTAAATCAACCAAAGAAACATCAAGTCCTTTATGTTTTAATGCTTGTGCCAGTTCTATCCCAATGGCTCCAGCACCAATAACCACAGCTTTTTTTAATCCATTCTGAACAAAAGAAGTGATTTTTTCAAGGTCTTTTTGGGTTTTAAAACCCATTACACCTTCCAGGTTAACACCCTCTATTTGAGGAATAAATGGAACTGCGCCAGATGCAATTACAATTTTATCGTAAAACAATTCACCGCTACTTTTCAATAACAGGTTTTTGTTATTAAAATCAATTGATACAACTTCATCACGAATCAAGTCAACACCTGCACCAGTTATAAGATTATCATTTTTCAAACATTTTTTCTTTTCAATCAAATCTTCAACAACATAAGGCATAGCACAATAAATCATACTATAATCTTCAGGTCTGATAATAGCCATTTTATACTTATTACCTAATCTCTTTGCAAGAGTTATACCTGCCGGACCTCCCCCAACTACTACTAATTCATACTTTATATTCATATCTTATTCTTTAATGTATTCATTTATTGGCAATTCGCTCAGGTATGTTGCAAGTTCTTTTTTATGTTTTGATATAGAAATTCGGCCTGAACGTACAAATTGTAATATTTTATAAGGTTTTAAAACATCATATAATTTTTCGGTATCTTCAACATGTCCTGTCTTTTCAATAATTACAAAATCATTTTGAATATCAACTAAACGAGCATTATATTCCCTCAAAACCTGCTCAATATTACGGTCAATAGCATAATTTATTGGAATTTTATACAACGCGATTTCACGATAAACAATATCGTCATTAACATACCAGGCAGCCCGAAGTACTTCAGGCAATTTTTCTATTTGATTTGTAACTCTTTCAATTAAATCGAGACTCGCCTCAACTACAATAGTAAAACGGTGTATACCTTTCATCTCAGTTGATGAAACTGTAAGGCTTTCGATATTTAAATGTCTGCGTGTAAAAATTATAGTAATACGGTTTAATAACCCAATATGATTTTCTGAAAATGCAGTTATTGTGTATAGTTCTTTTTCCATTATATCAACTTTTAATTTTCAAGTATTATTTCATCAACTGCTTTACCCGGGTATATCATAGGAAAAACATTAGCTTCTTTTTCAATCTTAACTTCTAATAAATATGGCCCGTTATGCTTTAGCATGGTATCAAGAGTTTTATTAAGATTTTCGCGTTCACTTACAACACAACCTTCAATACCAAAAGCTTTAGCCATCATTGGAAAATCGGGGGTAGGCATGTTTGTTTCGGCATATCTTCTATCGTTAAACAATTGCTGCCATTGCCTTACCATACCTAAAAAGTTATTATTAAAAATTATAATTTTCACTGGCAAATTATATTGAAAAATAGTACCCAATTCCTGCGAAGTCATTTGAAAGCCACCATCTCCTGTAAAAAGAAGCACTGTTTTATCAGGCTGACCAACCTGAGCACCCACGGCAGCCGGCAAACCAAATCCCATTGTTCCTAAACCACCTGAAGTAATAAGTGAATTTGGATTCTTAAACTGATAATACCGGGCTCCCATCATCTGGTTTTGTCCAACATCAGTAACTACAATAGCATCTCGTCCTGTTTTATCTGATAATAAACGAATTACCTCACCTGCCCTTATTTTTCCTATTTCCGGAAAACACTCTTTTTTTATTACCTTATCCTCCTCTTTTTCGTGAAGAACATAAAACTCATTTCGCCATTTCTCATCTGATAAATAATTCAACGATGCCGTTATTTCATTAAAAAAACATTTTATATCAGCATGTATAGCCAAATCTGCTTTAACATTTTTATTAAGTTCAGCTTTATCAATATCAATATGTATAATTTTAGCCTTTTTTGCGTAACGATTAATATCGCCTGTAACACGATCGTCGAAACGCATTCCGGCAGCAATTATCAGATCAGCCTCATTGGTAAGTATATTGGGAGCATAATTCCCATGCATCCCCAACATTCCAACATATGCAGTGTCATCTTCTGAAACAGTAGTCTTTCCGAGTAATGTTACCGCTGTTGGTATTTTTGTTTTTGCAATAAAATTTTTAAGTTCATTTGTTGCATTACCAAGCAAAATACCATGTCCGGCAAATAATAATGGCTTCTTTGATATCTGTATAAGTTGTATTGCATCATTTATATCCTTGTCATTTAATTCTGGTTTTATGCAGTACGACCTTATAGACTTAATTTTTTTGTAAGAATATTCAAACAATTCATTTTGAGCATCTTTTGTAACATCAATTAACACAGGACCAGGTCTTCCTGTTGTTGCAAAAAAAAATGCTTTAGCAATTGCATCAGGAATTTCATCGGCACAGGTAACCTGACAATTCCATTTTGTAACAGGCATTGATAAACTTACCATATCTGTTTCCTGAAACGCATCAGTTCCTAACAATGATGAAGGAACCTGTGCTGTAATAAAAACAACAGGAATTGAATCAAGGTTAGCATTAGTTATACCTGTTAATAAATTTGTAGCACCCGGCCCTGAAGTAGCAAAACATACCCCGGTTTTTCCGGTAACTTGCGCATAAGCCTGTGCTGCGTGTGCAGCACCTTGCTCATGCCTTACCAAAATATGTTTTAACTCATTATTCTTATCAAAAAGTTTGTCATAAAGTGGCATGATTGCACCACCCGGATAACCAAAAATAACATCAACATTTTCTTTAATTAATGAAAGCAGTATAGCTTCAGCTCCGGTAATTTTATTTTTGGGTTCCATATTAAGCTATTATTTGTGATATTATATTTTCATCAGATTTTAAATTATTCATCATATATGCCTCAACTATTAATTGAGGAGACTGAACTGCAATTCCAACAAAAAGATTAATTTTATATTTACTAAATAAATTAATAATACTTTTATCTACTTTATAAGCAACAACATCGGTTATGTTATGATTTGCAACCCATTGTGGCAAACTAAACAAATCATCCTTTGGAGGAACTTCAATTTCATCGCTAACCACATAATTATCTCTAAGTTCAAAAATTTCGTAATGATTACATTTATCAAAATATTCGCTTAGCATTCCATTATTAACTGGTATTGCAATTCGTTTCATCATTTTATTTATAATATTTATTAAATAAGATTAACCAGAATTAGCATTACATAAACTATTAACACAAAGGTATTTTGAACATAGATATTTTTAAAGAGAAACCAACATAATGATTTCAAAAGAACTCTTAAAATATGATAACCTTTTTATTATCATATTTCAGTTTCATCAGTAAATAATTTTAAAATTAAGGCCGGATATCCTGCTCCGAAATTTCGGAGGAACTCGAATGGTTTTGTTCATAAATGTTTCAATATATGTTGGAGCAAGTCGTATGTAGTTTTAAATATGCTCTTACATCAAATAAGTTTTATTCATAAAACTCCATTTATTATTTAAATTTGATGTAATAAATATTAACAGAAACAGAATTTATGGATTATATAAATTTAAACAGCGTTAACTGCAAAGAGTGTAAAAAAGGATCAAAATGTTTTCAATATTTATATTCTGATGAAATTGAATTTATTAATCAGAAAAAAACACAAGTTTATTACAGACAAGGCGAAACAATTTTTAAACAAGGGGCTTTTGCCCCCTATGTTTTGTATATGATTGAAGGACTTGCCAAAATATATATTCAAAATGCTAACAAACAAATAAATTTAAATATTGTTAAACCTGGTGAGTTTATAGCTTTTTCTTCAATATTTGGCGAAACTGTTTTTCGATATTCTATTTCAGCACTTAGCGATTCTTTAATTTGCATGATCGACAAAGAAGCTATGAAAAATTTATTACAAAAAAATACAGATTTTGCAATGCGTATAACATCCCGTAATTACCATAACGAAAGCCATTACCTTGATATTATTAAGACTGTAACTTTTAAACAAATGCGTGGAAAATTAGCATCAGCACTTTTATACCTTTCCAATGAAGAATTTAAAAAAGTAAATTTATTTTCATTTTTAAACCGTCAGGACATTGCTGATTTTGCGTCAATATCACTAGAAAGTGCAGTAAAATTTATTAAAGAATTTGAAGCCGATGAATTATTAACTATAAAAGGAAAAACAATTACCATAATCAATAAAGAAAGACTAATGGAAATTAGTATTAAAGGATAACAAAAAATTATTTAAAACACCTTACTAAAAAAAACACCCAATATACATTCTATTTATAGTTATATATGGGTGTTTTTATATTATATATTTACTACCAAATCATTCTATCTTATCAGCTCCTGAATATATTTCATCTACCGTTAAAACAGCCACTCCATATCCCGGCAAATCTGCTCGGTTCCACTTTTTCATATTAACAAACTCATCTCCATCGATTTTATATTGTATATTACCTTTTAATTGGTATGATTTACTTTTTTTAGTAATAAAAAGAACAGTGGCTTTATTATTATGTTTGATATTATCAAGTGTCTTATTAAACTTATTATTAGCAATAAGCACCTTATCTTCAAACAATGCAACTTGTGTTGCATAAATAGAATTTGGAATGCCAACAGATGAAACTGTTGTTAAAACAACTGCATCTTCTTTATTATCCCATTCGTTAATTATAATTTCTGGTAATGTCATAGTTTATGTTATTTAATAATAAAAAATCAATTTAAAAGTAAAATTAATATATAGTTTAATACAGTTCCCACAATTAAAGTTGAAATAAGCATAACAAGTGTTGATTTTAGCATATCTTTTATTCCCAATTCTTTTAATAAAACTGAAAACGTTGCTACGCAGGGAAAATACATTGCCAATACAACTGAAGCAACAATTAATTGCCTTAACGACAAACTAAGAGGAAGAAGCATGCCAACCGCAAGGTCTTTACGCAAAAAACCCATAATAAGTGCCCCGGATGCCTCTTTGGGCAATCCTAATAAATAAACAAATACAGGCTCAGTAAAACGAGCTATTATTTCAAGTATTCCTGAAGTATATAATAGATTAGCAATTAACACCCCCAATAATACAAAAGGAACTGCTTCTTTTAAAAACCACCTTACACGTGTGAAAACTTTTTTAAACATTCCTTTAAAAAACGGAATACGGTATGGTGGAATTTCAAGGAAAATTTCTGGTGAAGTTCCTTTTATAATTCTGCGTAACAAAAATCCAATAATTAACCACACTAAAAATAATGTTACAAATACAATTCCCAAACCTTTAATACCATATTCGCCTAACATACCAAAAAGCATTGCCTGCAATGCCATACATGGAACTGCAATTGACAACAATGTTGATGCAATAAATTTTTCTTTTCGGGTTTCAAGTAATCGGGTCGATAATGCTCCGGGAACGTTACAACCTAAGCCTAATAACATTGGAATAATTGCTAATCCGTGCAAACCCATTTTGTGCATAATATTATCCACCATCACGGCAGCTCTTGGTAAATAACCACTATCTTCCATTATTGAAAGTACCAAATAAAATGCAAACACATACGGAAGAACTGATCCAATAGGCACATATAAACCTGTAGTAAGCAATCCGAAAGAATCACCATAATCTATTTGTCCATTAGATAATTTACCAATCAATAAATCGTGCAAAAAGGTATTATTTTGTATCAAACCCGATAAATAAAGCATTATTGGAGACCAAAACTTTTCAAACAATGGAGAAAAAAAATAATTTATTAATGACTCACCTATTACACGAATAAGTAAGAAC
The DNA here is from genome assembly GCA_016933045.1 of Marinilabiliaceae bacterium. Lineage (GTDB taxonomy): Bacteria > Bacteroidota > Bacteroidia > Bacteroidales > Marinilabiliaceae > JAFGBR01. The sequence continues at coordinate 12,865 of JAFGBR010000056.1, forward strand.
ATTACCATTAAAACTATTACTAAAAAGGGAATACCTGTTATTGGTTTTACCGAAGCATCACGAAGAGTTTTAGCAAAAGAATGATGTTTATATTTAACAGTCTGAACTTGTGAAAGTATTTTCCCAACCTCATTCCATCGCTCTTTATCGGTATAAGCATAATTTGATGGTTCCGACTGTGGTATTTTATTAACCAAATGATTTATTCCCTCACCTGTTATTGCGCAAACTGGAATACATTCAACCTGTAATAATTTAGATAACAAATCAATATTAATACTAATACCTATATGATTAATTTCGTCAATCATATTTAGGGCGATAATAATAGGTTTATTATAACGAATAAGCTGAAGAGTAAGATTTAAACTTCGCTCAAGATTTGTTGCATCAACAACATTAATCAACACATCACCTTCACTAATAAGATCAATTGCAATTTCCTCAGCCTTACAGGATGGTTCTGTTGAATAAATACCCGGCACATCGATTAATTCATGACGAAACTTATTTATTGTTATATATCCACGAGTAACATCAACTGTTGTTCCTGCATAGTTCGATGATATTACATCAACTCCACTTAAACGGTTAAAAACAACACTCTTACCAACGTTGGGATTCCCAATAAGCAAAATCTTCATAACAATTAAATAATATCAACCATAATTTTCATCGCCATATTATAACCAATAGCCAGTTCTGTATTACCATGCCTTATTATTACCGGACCTTTCAACCACTGTCTGCTTATTTTAAATATCTCAGCTCCCTTTGATATACCCATATTTTCAAGCTTCTTTTGCAAACCAACCCCTCCATTTATCGAAGATATTATACCTAATTTCCCTTCCTGCATTTCTAATACTGTAACCATATAATTTTATTTTAAATCAGACTTTAATCTCTTACCCAGTCCTTTTCCTCCTCCTGATTTCCTGCGTAACCCCAATCCTTTTCCCAATTTCAACAATAAAGATTCTTTCTCATTTTCATTACATAGTCCAAGTTTTCTTCCTGTTTGCGGACCCTTACCTTCGGGACCTGTTCCATTCATTTTTGGCATATTTTTTTATTTATAAAATTTTGAATCAGTAATAAAATTCTCATCATGATGACCAAGTTTTTTTTCAATTAATTCATTACGATTACTTAGTACAAAATCTACCGATGGTAAATAAGGTTTTATATCCAACACAGGAGTACCATCAAATGCATCAACACCCGAAATAGTTAAAAAACAATCATTTACACATTCGAGTTTTACATTTGCAATACCTATAGGGTTTGGTCTTTTAGGACTTCGAGTTGAAAACAATCCAAAATTATGTTCATGTTTCGAAGCAGGTGGATTTACCGTTGAATCCCATTGTTCAACTTTATTTAAATGGTACAAAACAATAATATACTCAAACAAATAAAGATCCTTTAAACATGAACAATATTGAGGAAAAATCTCTATTATACCTTTTGTTTCCGGCATTAAAATACCCTGACGAGGAGCTCCTGTTAATATATTATATTCTGTTCGAAAAACTCCAATAGGTTTAAATTGAATTATTGAATTATTTAGTGCCATTTATTAAAACATAATCGATTCATTTAATAAATATTTCAATTACAAAAAATTACTTATATAATTATTAGCTCTTATTTTTATTAAGTAATTCTTCTCTTACCATAGTTTTTCCACATTTAGGACATTTTATCGTTGTGCATTTAACCCCCTGTTGATGAGGAATTTTCTCACCACACTTTGCACATATACAAAATCCACCAATCCCAAAACTTCCACCTTTATTACGACCTCTACCACCGCCTAACCCAAGTCCACGACCTTTTCCTGTATCAGAATTCCTATTATTCATAATAATAAATTATTTATAATTTTCGAGAATATGCCCCATACGTTGAGCTTTTGTAAACAGATATTTATGATTATATCTGTTTGATTCAATAATTATTTCTAACCTTTCAGATACTGTTATTCCATTCTTTTCTAAACCATCAACTTTTAACGGATTGTTTGTTAACAACTTAACATTCGTAATAAATAAAGCTTTTAAAATTGCAGCTCCAATAGTATAATCACGTTCATCAGGCGCAAATCCTAAATGAATATTAGCATCAACTGTATCCATTCCATTTTCCTGCAACTTATATGCTTTAATTTTATTCATCAATCCAATACCCCTTCCCTCTTGTTGAAGATATATAATAACTCCAGATCCATTTTCCTCTATCAACTGCATTGATTTTTTAAGTTGATCTCCACAATCACAACGCAAAGATCCAAAAAGATCACCTGTTGCACAAGCCGAATGGATACGAGTTAAAACAACATCAACTTCATAAATATCACCTTTAATTAAAACAATATGCTCAAGGCCATTATCAACTTCCTGAAAAGGAATTAAAGAAAACATACCTGTAGAAGTTGGCATTTCAACATGTGCCCCCTTAATTAAACGAAATGTTTTATTATTATCATTTATCTTCATCTCAAAATAGACATTTTCACATTTATGATAAACTTAAATCAAAAAAAAGACAATTATTTTTTAGTGTCGTTTAGTTAAGCTTATTCCAAAATTAAACAAGAAGATATTTAAACAAAAGACTGATAGAATAAACTTCAGAGCTAATTAGATTTCATCTAATTAGTCATTTTTCATATCATCATCTGTATAAAAATATATAGTCTTTTTATCTAATCGACATTAAATTATATATATAATAAAAAAAATATTAATTAATTCTATTTTTTTTTCACAAAATCTCTTAAATCATTCATATTAAAACTATATTCTTTACGCAATCTACCAAGATTTTCATTACATCGAGTTAAGGGAACGTGAATATTAGATGCTAAATCAATTAATGATATGTTATATTTTTTTGCCACATCATTCAATGTCATTGATCCATTAATTTCAATATTATTATGTTCATTCTTATGCAATCTATCTTCATTATTAACATTAATATCATTTACAATTAAAGTAATAGAATCATATACATTTGTTTTTTGCATAACTTTGTTATTATTACTATTTAATCCGCCAAGAACCTTATAATCACGATGATAATAATGATGAGTTACATCTTCTCTAACTTCAGGTTTTAACATAAGTGGCATAACACCAAAAAGAACAGAAACAATTACAAATACTATAATTAAAACAAATCGCAAAAACCTATTCAAAATATAATTTCGAATAAATGCTACAATCATCTTCCAATGAAAAACAATATGTAACAGTAACAAAAACAATAGTAAAAAACCCGCAATTAAATGTATATACCCCCATTGATGCCTATCGAAACCCCAAAAATATAATTCAACATCACGTCCATATTTTAAATTTCGCTCAGCTCCAGAAACAAGCACGTACTTAATAAAAAAACCAATACCTACAACTACCATCATATTAATAAACATGACTATATCAATAATCAGGTTTAGCTTTGTTTTATTAATTTTCATTATAGTTTGTTTTAATCTCCTCTTTTAAACTGCCTGATCGTAAATTGAACAATTTATAATTATCAGTATCTTTCTGAAGATCTTCAATTAACCACTTCAGGTTTTTAACTATTATTAAACTAGCCTCATCAATATTTTCAGTGGCAATTATAACAGGAATAAAATGTTTATTAACCATTTTAATATTTTTACCAAACTGCCTTGAAACCAAAACATTTACTCCTTTATTTTTCAAAAAAGAGATAATGCTTGTTCCTTTTAATTTTGAACCATGAATATTTGATTCATCCAAATCTTTTGCCTGATTTATTAGTTCATCATAATAATGAAATTTATCCCCTTGAAACTGATAAATCAAATATTTGTCAGCATCGCCAAAATGCTTTTTCTCAAATTTATTGATACTGTTTACTGCAAATGCAACTCGAAGTGTATACATATTATTATATTAACTGTTTATGTTGTATTATAATTTATTATTAAAACAACAAAATGGTAAAACATTATATGACAATTAATCACATAAATACATTTAATTGATATACTGATATATATATATTATAATAAGAATATTCTCACTACAAATATAATTAGATTATTTTTATTATAATTACTTATTTAGAATTATTTTTAATTACATGTATGTAAATGTATACATGTTATAATTTACAGATATTCAATATATAAAATTCAAAAATAAACAAACTATGTTTATTGAAGATAAAACTAAACATAGGAAGTTCTTATTCAGAAAATTGAGCAGCAAAAACTTTATAACAAAACGACATTCAATTTACTATTTTATGATAACCATTTAATTAAAAAAATAAAACTTTTTACAGGTTTGCATATTATAATTCAATTGTTTAATATACTTTTTTAATTGATAAGTTTTTTTCGAAATTATTCAACCATCCTAACTCATTTTATTTCTTTACAGGAATCATATATAGATATATACTTTACCTTTGTGGTAATTGATTAAATACTATGATACTCGTTTTTGGAGGCACAACAGAAGGAAAAAAAACAGCAGCTTTACTCGATTTTCTAGGTGAACCATATTTGTATTCTACAAAAACGAAATCGATATTAGAAATAAAAGGGAATCATATTTCTGGCGATAAAGGTGTAGATGATATTTCTATATTATGTAAAAAAAGGAACGTGAAATTAATAATTGATGCAGCTCATCCTTTTGCTGAAGTGCTTCATTATAACATTTTTCATGTTGCAAAAATATTTAACATTCCGGTTATTCGATATAAGAGGTCTTTCCCTGATTTAATTCATCTGAAAAACGTTTCGACTTTTTCTTCATTTAAGGAAATGACAGATAAATTAAAGACAAGCAAGTTTAAAAATATATTGTGTTTAACCGGAGTGCAAACCATTTCTCATTTTAATGAAATAACATCAAGTCGCAAATGTTATTTCAGAATTCTAGACACCCCCCATAGCAAGGAAATTGCGAAAGCAAACAATATCCAGAATAAATATATAATCCCTTCTAACCCAGATTCAAATGTAGATGAATTAGTTAGCTTAATAAAAAAAACCAATGCTGAAATTATTATTAGCAAAGAAAGTGGCGAATCAGGCTTTTTCATGAGCAAAGTGAAAGCTTCGCTAAAAACCAACATTCCATTATGGGTTATTGAACGACCAAAACTACCTCCTTTTTCTTATAAAGTAAGTTCTGATAAAGAATTATTACAAACCTGGTATACAATAAGAAAACGTATTAATCAGTACAAAAATAACTTACGACAAGGCTATACAACAGGCACTTGTGTTACTGCTGCTGCTAAAGCATGTTTTATAGCACTGGCACAAAAAAAATTTCCGGAACAAGTAAATGTAACCATTCCCTATGGCGATACAGCTAAATTTTTAATATTCCCACATGAGCTTACCCAATCAAAAGCATCGTGTGTAGTAATAAAGGATGCTGGGGACGACCCTGACATTACCCACGGAAAAGAAATAGGTTGCGAAATACTTTTTACTGAAAAAGCAGGCGTGCATTTTAAAAAAGGAAAAGGAATTGGAATAGTAACCCTACCCGGACTTCAGGTAAAAGTTGGTGAACCCGCCATAAATCCTGTACCTCGAAAAATGATTACATCTGAGTTAAACGAATTATGCAATTATTACGAAATAGAACATGGAATTGAAGTAAAACCTTTTGTTCCCGAAGGTGAAGAGATTTCAAAAAATACTTTTAACCCTCGTGTAGGAATAGTGGGGGGCATTTCAATAATAGGCACATCCGGCAAAGTTATACCCTACTCAAACGAGGCATTTTTATCTACCATTAAATACCAGGTTTCTGTTGCCAAAGAATCGGGATTTGATGAGATTGCACTTACCTCAGGAAAACGAAGCGAAAATATTTTAAAACCATTATATGGTCATTTACCTGATACAGCTTTTATACATTTCGGCAACCTAATAGGAGAAACCCTCCGATTAGCCTCCGAAAAAGGCATTCGAAAAATCACACTTGGTGTTATGCTAGGTAAGGCTATAAAACTTGCTGAAGGACATCTAGATACTCACAGTAAAAACAGTGCATTTAATCCTGAATTTGCTGTTGAAATAGCGAAAACATGTGGTTATCCTTTGGAAATAATAGAAAAAGTTAAACATATTAAATTGGCAAATGCAATAAAGGATATAATTCCATTTTCTCAAACGGAGCCTTTTTATCTGGAAATAGCAAAAAAATGTCTTAATCAAACTAAAACGGTTGTTAAAGATAAAGTAGCACTATCATTTTTTTTATTTTATGATAATGATAATATTATTCGTATTTCTTAAAACATAAACATTGCACATCAACAGTTTATAAACGAATTTTTTGTGATTTATATACTATCAAATTGTTCATTTCAAAAAAGAATTGCTTTTCTTTATTTGTTAATCAAATTAGAATAGATACATTTGCGCTGATTTTTGGTGATTCTGTTTAAATACATTAAACAGGATAAAAGGGAATCCGGTGCTTTTATTTAATAAAAAAATCCGGAGCTGTACCCGCAGCTGTAAACCCCCACAAGATTGTTTTGCACTACAAATCCACTGTCCCGATGCTTCGGGATGGGAAGGTTAGCAAAACAGGGGTGAGCCAGAAAACCTGCCAAAAAAAATACATACAGTAATCGATTTCGGGTTAAGACATTTACTGTAAGGTCTTATTAAAAACAATTTTCTTGAAAAAGTTGGTTTTTATAATTGCATTATTGCATTTATACTTGTGTGTGTTTATTACACATGGACAGGAAACTTCGATATTTGGCATAGTATTATGCACAACCAACAATGAGGGGGTAAATGATGCTTATGTAATATTAGATAGCATAAATATCCATACAAATACTCAAGCAGATGGTTCATTTATCCTGCCAAAATTAAATCCCGGGAAATACATTCTAAGGGTTTCACATATTAACTACAATGAATTTGTTCAACAGGTAAAAATAAGGCCAGGTGATAATAAGATAGATATCACACTCATCCCTTCAGAACATCACTTGTTACCGGTTGTAGTAACAGCTACTGGTACAAAATACCGCATTAATGAAGTACCAGTTCAAACCGAAATTATAACCCGTAACGAATTAGATAAAATTGCTGCTAAAAGTATAGAAGAAGCAATTACAAATATTACATCTTCGATCGATTTTATTTCCAGCTCCATGGGAACCAACATTAAAATAAATGGAATGGGAGGCGATTATGTGGTGGTTTTAGTTAATGGGAAACGATTAGTAAAGGCTTCCGGAGGGTATGCTGAACTCGACAAAATAAATCCGGACAATGTAGAGCAGATTGAAATTGTAAAGGGTGCAACATCGACACTGTATGGTTCCGATGCCATTGGTGGTGTAATAAATATTATCACAAAAAAAACAACTAATAAAATATCATTATCAAATAATACACGTATTGGTGCCTATGCCGATTTTAAGCAGAACAATAGTATAAGTTTTATTAAAGGTAGTTTTAATAGTAAAACAACTTTCTCATACAAGCAAACCGATGGTTGGCAGCTTAATAACATGAAGTATAACAGCAAATGGAAAGATAATCACAACCTTCCATATCTGGTTACAACTTATGACATGCCAGTAAATAAAAAGCATAACTACACAATAAACCAGGATTTCGGATACAAACTATCACAAAAAAACAGCATTAATACCAATTTTTCTTGGTTTGAAAAAAGACTGTTTTTCCCTTTCAGGGGACGAAATTATAACAATTATTATAATGATATTTCCATAACTGCATCAGGAAAATACCAAATAAACAATACTGATTACATTGAATACAACAGCACCTGGTATAACTACAAATATTATACAGAATACCCAAATAAATACAACGAAAGCTATATTACTCCTGATGGGTTAGTAAGAAAAACATACTATCCGGGCGACAGATTTAAAAACTATGAACAAAAATCATCGATTTCACAAGTAAAAGTAATTACTAAACCTATTCCAAAACACACCTTTAATGTGGGAGCTGAAGTTATGGCTGATTTTTTAAGAGCCCAGTACCGGCTGTTTATTAATAATGCACAAGCCATTACCTATTCGTTATACGTTCAGGATGATTATAAACCAATTAATAAAGTTGATATTGTAGGCGGTGTAAGATTTATTTATCACAACAAATTTGGCTTTATCGCTACACCTAATTTATCAGCAATTTTAAAACAGCAAAAATTTAACTGGCGAATTAACTATTCATACGGATTTAAGAGTCCTACACTTAAAGAATTATACTACTATTATGAAAGTGAGCGAATGGGCATACACTCACTTTACCTGGGCAATGAAAATCTGCAACCGCAAAAATCAAATTATATATCCTTTTCAAGCGAATTTAAACAAAACAAATTCAATGTCAATATCATGACATATTTAAATCGCTTGTACGATATGATAGAATATAAAACTATTGAAACTTCGTACGAACATGCTTGGAGAGGAATAGAAGAAACAAATAAACAATTTAATATAAGCAATGCCCGTAATATAGGTTTCGATATACACAGCAGTATTTCTATCCTTAATAGCTTCAACTTCGCTTTGGGTTATAGTTATGTTGATGCAAAAAACATTACCGAAAATATCCGTTTAAATGGCATATCAGCTCATAGTGCAATTTGCAATACGACCTATAAAAAATCATGGAAGAACTATCGCTTAGTTATTACCCTTTCAGGCACATATAAATCAGATAAGTTTTACCTCGAAGATGATTTAGAAAAGACTTATGCCGAACCCTATCAACTATGGAACATCACAACTACACATCAGATACTTTCAAATGAACAGTATAATTGCAAAATAATTTTAGGCATTGATAACCTATTAGACTTTGTAGATAATCGTCCGTATGGTTCGCATTACGGAACGTTAAATCCTGGAAGAACTTTGTTTGCAGGGTTAAACTTTAATTTTATCAAAAAAAATGACAATTTTTAAACAATCTAAATATTTATTCAAAAATGAAACATCTAAAGACTATTATGTTAGCAATTACTGCATCAACATTAATTTTCACTGCGTGTGATGACAAAAGCAATAACAATGACATTACTCTTGGCGACAAAAATGGAATACTGTTGGTAACCTTTGGTTCATCGTATGAAGCTCCTCAGGCAACGTTCAAAAACATGAGTAATGCAGCAAAAACAAAATTTACAAATACTGAAATTCGTTGGGGATTTACCTCTGATATTATACTGAACAAATTGCGTCAAGGTAATGGAGAAGGTGAATTAAATGGTATAATAATAGACAACGACACACCAGAGGAAGCTCTTGAGACAATGATAAAAGAAGGGTATTCTAAATTTACTGTGCAATCTATGCACGTTATTCCGGGAGAAGAGTTTGATGAAATGATAGAAACAGTTGAAGCTATCAAAACAAAATATCCTAGAGTAGAATTTTCAATTGGCAAACCACTACTCGATTCAGAAACAGATATTAAGGCAGTTGCAAAAGTTATGGCAGCAAAGTTTACCACCCAGATAACTGAAGGACCTGTATGTTTTATGGGACATGGCACGCCTCATATGGCTGATTCTCAATATATAAAACTACAAAATGCTTTACAAGCTATTAATCCTAACTTTTTTGTTGGTACTGTTGAAGGTATTGGTTTTGAAGCAGAAACTACATCTATCGGAAATATTATTAAAAGCTTAAACGCAATTTCTCCAAAACCAAATAAAGTAACCATTACTCCATTAATGTCAATAGCCGGAGACCATGCCAATAACGATATGAACGGAGTAACCGGAGAAACCGACCCTGCCGAACAATCGTGGAGAGAAAGACTGGAAGCAGAAGGTTACACTGTAACTGATGTTATGAAAGGATTGGGCGATTATGACGAAATAAATGCTATCTGGATGTCGCACCTAAGTGCTGCTGAATAACAAAAAAGTTTATCCGGGCATCGTGGATGTAAACCCTTTGCCCGTATATTATTATAAAATATAGTGGTTAATCTAATCACGAAGTAAGTATTTGGAATGGAGGTGTTAAGAATAGTTATTATTTTATTGTTGTGTTTACTGACAATAAATGTATCTGCACAAAAAAGTTTTTTGTTATCCGGGGTTATAAGAGATACTTCTAATACTCCTATCACCCAAGCTATGGTGACCATTGAAAACACAAATATTGGAGCATATACAGATAGCAATGGAAGTTATTCTATGAAAGTTAAACCGGGGGAACATACTATTTCTATATCAGCTTATGGTTTTAATTTACAGAAGGAAACCATTAAAATCAATAATAGTACAAACCACAATTTTACCCTTAAAAAACTATTGGTTGATATTTCTGAAATCCAAGTATATGGCAAAACAACGAGCCAACAACTGCGCGAAGGTTCTTTCACCGTTAATGCATTAGAGGTTAGAAATATTACCAGTAGCCTAAGCGATTTAAACAACCTGGTAGGAAAAAGCAGCGGCATAAAAATACGCGAAGAAGGTGGTGTTGGATCTGATTTCGATCTTTCTATCAACGGGCTTTCAGGCAATGCCGTTCGGTACTTTATTGATGGCGTACCCCTCTCCTCTATGGGAAATGGCGTTTCATTGGCCAACCTACCTGTAAATATAGTAGATAGAATTGAAGTGTATAAAGGTGTAGTGCCAGCCCATTTAGGCAGCGATGCCCTAGGCGGAGCCATCAATATTATAACTAAAAAAGACAAGCAAAACTATCTGGATGCCTCTTATGGTATTGGATCATTTAACACCCATAAGGCCGATTTTAATTCACGGTATGTACATCCCAAATCTGGTTTGTTTTTTCAGTCATCGGTGGGCATTAATTATTCAAAGAATAATTATATAATGAAAGATGTTGAAACACGTATTGACAATAAATTCGTAACTACTGATGCAGAAAGATTTCATGATGATTACCTATCGCTTCTAACTCAATTTATTGTAGGAATTAACAATACAAAATGGGCCGACCTGTTTTCTATTTCAGCTTCTTACTTCAATGCTGACAAAGATGTACAGACCGGTTCGAATCAAAAACATGTATATGGAATGGTTACTCAAAACAATCAAACTTACCATGTTTCCGCACAATATCGAAAAAGTAAATTCTTAACAAAAAAACTATCAACCGATATACATATTTCCTATACCTGGGATTATAAAACCACAACTGACACAGCTTATCGTAAATATTACTGGGATGGAAGCTATTCCCCATCCCAACGTAATGAACGTTTGGGAGGCGCTAAATCCATTCGGCACATAAACACACCTCTGGGTATTGTAAGAGGGAACTTCACATACACCATAAACAACAAGCATTCACTAAACCTTAATTACCTTTTAAATCACCTTACAAATGATTTGTACGATGATTTAGATAAAGAATTTAAATCCAGTCAGAATGTATTTAGCAGGCATATAGTTGGTTTATCATATAACCAGCAATTATGGAACAACAAATTGAACAATGCTTTTTTTATAAAAGACTATATCAGCCATTTGGAGATTGGACAGGATGGCAACTACTGGATTACCGGTGCCCGAGAAATTAATCAATCAACTGTAACTAACAATTATGGATATGGTTTTAGTTCGCGATATAGTTTTAATGAGCAAATAGCTTTAAAAGCATCTTATGAGCATACGTTTCGCCTTCCATTAGCAGAAGAATTATTAGGAGATGGTTTGAATAGAGTTGCTAATTTTAAGCTAAAACCTGAGCATAGTCAAAATTACAACTTTGGTATTTTTGGCACATTTAACAAAGGCTCCAAACATCATTTATTTTACGAAACCGGACTCTTTTACAGACCGGTTGAAGATTATATTCGCTATGTGGCAGATATTAATGAAGGAGATGGCGGGCAGTACCAGAATGTTAATAATGTTACAGTAAAAGGTATAGAAGGCGAACTTCGTTACGATTATAGTAACACTCTTGGATTTATTGCCAACATTACCTATTTGGATGAAAGAAATAAAACAAAATATCAGGATAATGGCAAGCCTGATATAAGCTACAACAATCGAATCCCAAACCGCCCATGGCTATTTGGCAATCTTGAAATTAACTACAGAAAAGAGAATCCCTTTGGTCGTAGAAATACCTTGTTGCGATTATCCTATGTATACCAATACGTTCACTGGCAATACTTTAGCTGGCAAGCATACGGTTATGAACCCGGTAAATCAAGAGTTCCAAGTCAGTATATGAACAACGCTGATTTAACTTATTCATTAAACAACGAAAAATATAATATCTCTTTTCACTGTAAAAACATACTTAACCAAACTATATACGACAATTTCAGAATGCAAAAACCGGGAAGGTATTTCTTCCTTAAACTCCGAATATTTTTAAATTAACAGACAAATATCATCATGAAAAAACTGAATTTTTATTTCAACGTGCTATTTATTGCGGCAATGAGCTTAACCCTCTTCTCGTGTGAGGATGAAGAAACAACAGTAGATCCCAATCCATTAGACACTGCCCATTTCGATATTTGGGTATCAATTGGAGGTACCGGAGGTATGGGTTCTGAAAATACTCAATTGGTGCAAAATACAAAAGATTTGGATAACGCTTCAACTGTAATTGACTATAAAGGAACAGGGGTTGATGTAACAGCGAAACTTTTTCAGGAATCCATCATTAAAGGACAATACTATTATCAAATACCCCAGGAAAAAGACCGTTTCGGTAAATATCGTATCGGAACTACCGGTATCGAAACTATTAAAGAAATTGCTTTTGGTACAAACACCTACAAGGATCGCCGTTATGCCCATGCCTGGATCGATGACAACACCTTTGTTGTGCTCGCAGCCAATGGCGATAAAGATGGTATTATATGGACTAAATTCAATGCAGCAGATATGACCATTATTGCAGAAGGTACCCTGGAAGGTTTAACAGACGGCCTTGATGCATACAGCACCTCCGGACTTGCTGATTACCGTGCCAGTGATAACCAGATATTGTACTCCTATTGTCACAATTCTTCCTCAAAAAGAGACAAGGTTTATATGGCTTTTATCAATGCTAATGACATGAGTGTTGTAAAAACAGTAGAAGACAATCGCGCTTCTTTTATGGCCGGAACTGCTTATGGTCAGTTACTTCAAGATAAAGCTTTCTTTGATGAAAACGGCGATTATTATTTGGCTTGCAACACTAAAATAGACGATGGAAATACAAGCAGTACCGAACAATACGGATCATTGCTTCGCATTAAAGCAGGTGCAACCGATTTTGACCAATCCTATTTAGGGTACAGAACCGGTTCAAACGGAAAAGGAAAATTGATAACAGTACAATCGCTGGAAAGTGGCAAAGCACTTCTTTATGTACAGGATCCGGAGTATACACAAGCAGCAGGTTGGGGGAGCAATTACAACTGCTTCTACGCTATACTGGATTTAACAACAGATGAAATTACTGTATTGGATTTACCATTCAGCGAAGGTACTTTCTCACAACGTTCAGTTGTTTTAGGCAATAAAGCTTACGTTGGTGTAAATCCTGAAAATTCTGCACCTTGTGTATATGTTTATGACATTGAAAATAAAAAATTAACAAAAGGTTTAACTATTACCGAAGGTTACTCTTTCGACCGAATTGTAACATTAGAAGATGCTAAATAATATAGTCAAACAGCCTTAAGCCAGAGCTTAAGGCTGTTTGTGAGAAAAGAATAATCGGTAAATGAAAAAACTGTTAATTCAAATACACAAAACAACAGGTTCTTTACTTAGCCTTTTGTTTCTTATATGGTGCTTCACTGGCATTATTCTTCTTTTCAAGGGTTTCCCGCATTCAAACAGGCATGATCGTTTCGAAAAACTCGAATACCTAAACGAAATTGACTTTGCTAATCTTCCTTATTTTGATGATACAAATTCGGGAAATATTGAACTGGAAAAATATCAGGGTAAACTTGTTTACAGAAAAGCGAATGGTCGTAAAGAACAAGCAGTATATGATGCTCACACTTTGCAGCCTATTAATAATTTTACCAAGGCGCAAGCAATTTATGAAGCAGAGAAATACGTCAATGCAAAGGTTTTAAAAACTGATAGCATAAACAGTATTGATTCATGGATACCTTGGGGTTATTACAAACCATTGCTTCCGTTTTACAAATGCAATATGGATGATGATAAATGCTCTGTGATATATATATCATCAAAAACAGGTACAGTTATACAACACACTACCCGTTACTCAAGATGGATGGCTCGTTTGGGTGCAATACCACATTTAATGTATTTTCCACAAATAAAGCAGAATGCAAAGCTATGGAAAAACACAATTCTTATATTAGGAATAATAGGAATACTAGTTACCATTTCGGGCATAATAGTCGCTTTTTTCAGATTTAAAAGAGATAGAAAAAGAAAAATTATCAACATTACCATCTATAAAAAAAGGTCGTATAAATGGCATCATATTTTTGGATTGTTTACAGGTTTATTCCTTTTTACATTTTTATTAAGTGGCATTTTTTATGCTACAGGTGTTCCTTCATGGATTTCGGCCAAACCCGCAGGAAAATCACCTCTATCAATATGGAATCAACAAATTACCACAAACTTAAACATACATCCCAAACGAATTTGGCAATTAATTCCTGAAAAAAAAGGACTTCGAAAAATTGCATGGAGTTCGTCCATGGGACAACCTACAATTGAAGTCTATTACAACGATTATAATGTTTCTGAAAATTACTTCATAAAAAATGATACACTAATACGTTTATCAACTACCGAAAAAGAAATAAAGTCTTATGCAATAGAAAAACTAGGTAGCGCAAACTTTACTATTACCATACAGGATAAATATGACAGATATTACAAATCATCCGGCATGTATTTCCATTCGCTGCCTGCATATAAAATTAGTTTCGACAACAAATTTAATACAGTATTATATATTGACACACAATCGGGTAAAGCCGTTGAATATTTACATAATAATAAAAAAGCAGAACAATGGTTAACCAGAGGTCTGCATAAACTGAATTTCTCAATTTTTCACAATATAGAATGGTTGCGAAAAACCATTTTAATTATCCTTTGTCTGGGTGGATTGGTTGTGAGTGTAACCGGGATAATATTAAGTTGGAAATGGCTAAAAAGAGAAATTAAAAACAAACAATTATAATATGAAACGAAACATATTTATTTCGATATTACTTATAACACTTCTTTTTATTTTTTCCTGCAAACAGAAAAAAAACAAGTCCGATAAAAAATCAGATTATACAAATATTCCGTTGGGTTATGCCAACGGATTCAGCATGGACACACTTAAAGGAAAAACAAGACTTACAATTACAGATGACAACTTATCTGTTTCTACTACATTTTACTTGCTGCCTCATGATTACAATAAAAAGTTAAAACCAAATGAAATAAAAGTACCATGTCAACGAATAATCTGCTTGAGTTCAACCCAGCTAGCTTATCTTATCGAACTAGATGCCATTAATAATGTAATTGGTATAAACAGTAGTCGCTACTTGTTTAACAAAACTATTAACACTAAAGTAAAAGAAGGGAAAATAATTAAAGTTGGGAAAGAAGGAGCATTTAATACAGAAGCCATTGCTGCTCTAAATCCTGATGTAATATTTGTATCTCCATATAAAACAGGAGGATATGATGCGATAACTCATCTTGGATTTCCGCTTGTGCCCATAGCTGCATACGACGAACAACTTCCCTTGGGAAGGGCTGAATGGATTAAATGCATGTCGCTTTTTGTTGGCGAATATAATAAGGCAGATTCGCTATTTACCCATACTGCCAACGAGTATAACAGGTTAAAAGCACTTGCTAATAATGCCGAATATGAACCAACTGTATTTAGTGGAAAGATGAAAAGCGGTGTTTGGTATGTAGCCGGAGGTAATAGCTTCTTTGCCCACATGTTTCGAGATGCCGGAGCCAATTATGTTATAAAAAACAACGAAACAGGAGCTGTTCCAATGGATTATGAAGTGGTATATAAATTAGCTCACAATGCAAAATACTGGCGCGTACTTACCAGTTCACCCAGGGGCTTTAATAAAGCCATGCTTAATGCTGAAGATGAACGCTATGCTGAATTTGAGGCTTTTAAAACCGGAAATATATTAGTTTGCAATCTGAGAGAAAAACCATACAGAGAAGAATCCTGTGTAAAACCTCACATTCTTCTTGCCGATTATATTTACCATTTTCATCCTGAAATAAAATTGAATCATTCACCTGTTTACTGGACTAAAATTGAAAACTAGAATTATTAAAATAGAGCTATATAAAACGTTTATACAGGTTTCACTAGCTATGGGGTTAGTGTTTATTTTGTTTTTTTTAAACCTTGTTTATGGATCAATACACATTCCTTTACAAGACGTTTATGATACATTTATAGGCGGAAACGAAGATATAGTAAATACAAACATTCTTATTCGTTCACGCCTACCACAGGCAATAGTAGCACTATCGGCCGGCATAGCTTTAGGAATTGCCGGATTGTTAATGCAAACATTATTTAGAAATCCGCTTGCAGGGCCTTCGGTGCTGGGTATTGCTTCAGGCTCTAGCCTTGGGGTTGGATTAGTAATAATGGTTGCCGGAGGTTTTTTTGGGTTCTCTCTACAACGCCTTGGTTTTTTTGGCGATGTTGCAATTCTTTTTGCTGCTTTTGTAGGAGCTTTGGGAATATTATTTATTATCCTGATTATCGCAAAAAAAATTGGCGGTACTCTTTCGGTACTTATAATGGGGGTAATGATCGGTTACCTTAGCAACTCACTGGTTGGCATTATGAAATTCTATAGTTTAGAAGAAGATGTGCATACCTATGTAATATGGGGCTTGGGAAGTTTTGGAAGGTTATCTCTTAACAGGGCTGTCTATTTCATGCTTTTCACCATCCCTCCTTCAGTTGCTTGTATTCTTTTAGCAAAATGGCTCAACTTACTGGCTCTTGGTGATAATTATGCCCGAAATTTGGGTTTAAAACTCTCAAGGGCTCGATTTATAATAATAATGCTATCGGGCATACTAACGGCAACAGTTACTGCTTTTTGCGGACCAATTATTTTTATTGGCATAGCAGTTCCTCATTTGGCAAAAATGGTTTCAAAAACATCAAATCATTTATTGTTAATTACTAACACCGGAATACTTGGTGCAGCTACCGCTTTGCTTTGTAACCTTATTGCACGCTTACCCGGATTAGACAGTGCACTGCCCATTAATTCAGTTACTGCTTTTATTGGGGCTCCGGTTGTAATGTCAGTTATTTGGAAACGAAGAAAGGAACAATTGCACGATCACTAAAAGATAAAAATTATGGAAAATTCAATATCAATACACAATGTGCAAATTGGATACCAGTCTGGGAAAACAAATAAGCTTATTGCAAAAAATCTTAATGCTGACTTGAAAAGCGGTGAAATGACCTGTCTGCTTGGTTCAAATGGCACTGGAAAAAGCACCCTCCTGAAAACCATTTGTGGATTTATTAATCTCCTTGATGGAGAAATACTGGTAAAAGGTAAAAATATTTCACTTATAAATGAGAAAGAACTTGCCAAAATTGTTGCAGCCGTATTGACCGAAAAAATACAAGTACATAATGCTTCGGTTTTTGAGCTTGTCTCATACGGCCGCAGTCCCTTTACCGGTTTCCTTGGCCGGCTTTCAAGTGAAGATAAAAACAAAGTAAATCAAGCCATTGAAATATGTGGAATTAACCATAAAAAATATAGCTTACTCTCCTCGCTAAGTGATGGAGAACGACAAAAAGCAACCATTGCAAAGGCTCTAGCGCAAGATACACCAATTATTTTACTCGACGAACCAACTGCTTTTCTCGATTTGTCGGCAAAAGTTGAAATTATGCAATTACTCAGAAAACTAACTTCAGAAACAGGTAAGTCGGTTCTTATGTCAACTCACGACCTTGATCTTGCCTTGCAAATGTCGGACAGATTATGGCTTTTAAGCAATAATGGAATAACAGCAGGCAGTCCCGAAGATTTATTATTAAATAATGCATTTCAACACATGTTCAATAAAAAAGGAATTGAATTCGATAACAAAACCGGGATGTTTAAGGTAGCTTACCAGCTCCAAAACAACCTGGCTATTAAAGGTCATGGCTTTGAATATGTATTGTTGCGTAGGGCACTAATGCGAAAAGGTATTAACCCTGTAAAAGCAAAAGAAAATGAAAATATGTTTATAGCTATTGAAAATAGTACAAAAGAACCTTATGTGCTTTGGAACAATAATATGCAGATACTTAAAACTGGAAGCGTTGAAAACCTGATATCAGAAACATTAAGCATTTTAAATTAATGACAGAAGCAACAAAAAACAGCATCAAAGTAGCTGCCATAAATAGTTGGGCCGAACCTCTTAATATTAAGCAAAACATTAATGGTATGGCTTCAATACTGTCTGCTGTATCTGAAAAGCAAGTTGATTATGCCTTATTTCCTGAATTGTCTGTTTCAGGTTATATCAACAATAAACAAAATTTGCACCTTTACACTCAAATACATGACCAAGTATTAATACAATTAAAAAATTTATCAAAAAAATATTCGGTTGTTTTTTCTGTTGGTTTACCATTTCCTATTGGTAATGAATGGGGTATTGGGCAATTAACTTTCTTTATGGGAAACATTATTGATTGCCATTTCAAAACCCACCTTTCGATTCACGAACAGCTGGTTTTTAAAGCCGGATCATCATTGCAAGCATTTGGTATTGAGCAGTTTAC
This sequence comes from Marinilabiliaceae bacterium, assembly GCA_016933045.1. GTDB lineage: Bacteria > Bacteroidota > Bacteroidia > Bacteroidales > Marinilabiliaceae > JAFGBR01. The sequence continues at coordinate 31,690 of JAFGBR010000056.1, forward strand.
AATGGGCGTGCAATTATGTCTTGAAAGTCATTATCCCGAACTCAGTTTGGCATATCAGCAGCAAGGAACAAATATCCTGTGCTTTGCTTATGCATCGCCCAGAGAAACACCACAAGAAAAATATGACCGTTTAAGTATAATGCTTCAAACTCGCGCTTACGACAATACCTGTTTTGCGATTGCCTGCAACCTTACTGGGAAAACACCATCGGGGAAAAACTACGCCGGTACTGCCATGATTATATCCCCAAGAGGAAAGGTGTTAGCATCTTGCCTTGGAATTCAGTCCGATTATTGCATTGCAAACATTGATTTATCGGACATTACAGCAATTAAAAACAGCCAAATGAGCAATTTTCCGGCATATAGAAAAACCAATACAAAAATTGAATTTAAAAATGAATAGTCCCAAAAAGATACTATACCCTATAATGTTTGTTGGAACCGGTTCCGATGTGGGAAAAAGCGTTATTACTGCCGGGTTTTGCCGTATATTTCTTCAGGATGGATATAAACCCGCCCCTTTCAAATCGCAAAATATGTCGCTCAACAGCTTTGTTACACCTGAGGGAGGTGAAATTGGCAGAGCACAAGCTGTTCAGGCAGAAGCATGCAGGCTTGATTGCCATACCGATATGAACCCGGTTCTCTTAAAACCCAGTTCCGACAAAACATCTCAAGTTATTTTAAATGGCAAAGTCTTGGGAAATTATCCGGCTGGGAACTATTTTAACGGAGATTTAAAATCAATTTTATTCAATGAAGCCATTAATGCATTTAACCGTTTAGCAAAAAAGCACCACCCGGTTGTTATTGAAGGTGCTGGAAGTATCTCAGAACTCAATCTTAAACAAAACGATATTGCCAATATGCGAATTGCCGTGGCAACCAAAGCATCAACATTTTTAATTGCCGATATCGAAAGAGGTGGCGTTTTTGCCAGTGTTTATGGATCTGTTAAACTATTGGAAACGAGAGAAAGAGAACGTATTAAAGGAATTTTCATTAATAAATTCAGGGGAGATATTGCTTTGTTTGAGAAAGGCAAAGCAATTTTGGAAGAACTTACAGGAATTCCCGTATTGGGAGTAATTCCATCTTTTAATCATATCCATATTGAAGAAGAGGATTCCGTTTCGCTCGAACGAAAAGCTACGCTTGCAACAGATAACAAGGTTAATATTGTTGTAGTATTATTGCACCGCATGTCAAATTTCACCGATTTTGAACGCCTGGAGCAAGATGAAAGGGTACATCTTTATTATTCTAACAATAAAGAAGAATTACGAAAAGCAGATATAATTATCATTCCGGGTTCAAAAAACACCATTGCCGACCTTATTGAGCTACGCAGAAATGGCATTGCATCTGAAATAAGTCAACTGGCACGCCAGGGAAAACCAGTTATCGGGATTTGTGGTGGTTACCAGATGATGGGACAACGTATAGAAGACCCTCATCAGGTTGAAGGTGAAATTGAAGCCATCCCCGGTTTAAACATCTTGCCTGTAAGTACGATACTATGCGAAGAAAAACAGACCGTGCAAACAAACTTTCATTATAAAAATTATACTTCAAAATGTACCGGCTACGAGATACACATGGGAAACACCCTAATTGCGGAAGGTTGTGAACCTGTAAATAAAACCAATAACGGGATTTCAGAAGGATGCCGATTATCGGAAAATACATGGGGGAGCTATATGCACGGAATACTAGACAATCGGGTGGTAATTGAAGATATTTTAAAACCGTTTACCAACAAAACTGCAACCACTATCGATTATAAGGAATTCAAACAAAAGGAATACGATAAACTGGCGCAACATATAAGAGAAAATGTAGATATGGAAACCTTTTACAAAATTATTACAGCATGATACAGGGACATGGCGATGATATATACAATTATAAGGATATCAGGGCAAATTTCAGTTCCAATATCAATCCTGAGGGGATTAATCCTGCATTAATATCTCATTTATACGAGCACATTAATGCTATAACAAATTATCCGAGCCCCCTTGCAGAAAATTTGAGGGACAAAATTAGTGAGCTAAAAAAAATTCAAGCAGAAAGCATACTTGTAACCAATGGTGCAGTGGAAGCTTTTTATTTAATTGCATCCTTACGTCCAGGGGCTAGTTCTGTTGTATACATACCTTCTTTCTCAGAATACGAAGATGCCTGTAAAACATATAATCATAAAATAGAATATAGGAATAACAATAATTTTTCAAAAAACGAAAACTTTATTAACAACGATATGGTTTGGTTAGGCAACCCAAATAATCCCGATGGTAAAGTGTTTTCGTCAGAAAGCATAAAAGAATTAACCGGAAAATTCACTAAAACCATTTTTGTTATTGATGAAGCCTATATTGATTTTATAGCAAATGCTGTTTCGTTTGCACAGGAAGCAAGTCAAATAAATAATTTGGTGGTGGTTAGTTCACTTACAAAAAAATATGTAATTCCAGGACTGCGATTGGGCTATCTTATTGGTCATCCTAACATTACTGAGATTATTAAGCATAAACTAATGCCTTGGCGAATAAGTTCCTTGGCTATTGAAGCAGGATTATTTTGTCTGTCTGATGAAACTAATAATCCTTTTAGAGTTGACAAGTGGTTGAAAGAATCTAAAAGAACACAGGAAGCTATTGATGACCTGGAAGGTTTTAATGTCCTGCCATCCGAAACTACATTTTTTCTTGTAAAAAGCC
>JAFGBR010000057.1 GCA_016933045.1 Marinilabiliaceae bacterium
ACATTTTGACATTGTACTGGCGGGGGTTTGGGTGCAGTACAATAATAGACATGGTACAGAATCTTTTTCAAAAATGTGTAAGAATTACAATAAAAAGGATATGTATAAAAGGAGAACAACGATGAAATCAATTACAACAATAATTACTATTGCGATATTACTTTCTATAATTGGAATGTTTAATACTGCATTTGCTGGTGATATCGATAGAGTTGAAGGACATGTAATAACTGTTGAGCCAAGTTATTTACCTGGTAACGTCACATTTATGTTAGATGTAAAAGCTGGGAATGTTGAAATTGGCCAATGGTTATGGTTTGGTGGTACTGCAGAGCAAACAAAGGGAGTGTTAGCTACATTATTAACAGCTTTTACAACAGGTAAAAAGGTTCGTGTCTACGGGAATGGTGCAACTATTGCGAATATTCATTTAACAAATAAAGATTAGACAAGGCAAATAATATTATTGACTTTCTTTGTAATGAGATAGTTGTCGATGGTGAAACTTTGGTTTAGATCGTACGGGTGCTCTTAACAAGCTATTTTGTGAAATCAAAGGTAAACTGTGTGCCCTGAACATTTACCTCCTCTCGTCGCTTTTAGCGGAGGGGCAGTTCAGGTTGTGAAAACTATTAAAGTGATCTCGTACTCTCCGGGATAGCGAGTGTTGCTGGAATAGTTCTTTGAAAATTATGGTTTCGTTTGTTTTTCATGAAATGAAGAATTATGATGTTAAATTACTGATATCAAATTACGTTTGTTCTTATGTTAACGGTGAAATCATAAATACAGAAAATTTACAAAAAATTACTAATTTCAAGAAAGGAAAACTAACTCGTGAAAAATAGAATTGTTACTTTGTCTTTGCTTTTATTTACAATAATGCAAATTGTACAGGGATCTGATTTGCTCACAAAAGAACAAGCAATGAATATCGCTACGCAACTTTTGCATATACGTGCTGAATACTCTGGTGATGACTTGTGGGATGAAAATGCGATTATTCAAAATGCTTACCCCATATATCTTGATGGAATTGATGGAATATCTTACTTTGAATGTAAGGTTGTTAATAATACATCTGATGCAGGTTATATATTAATATGTGTTAATAAAAAAGATTATATTAACCCTGAGGCTAATCCAATTTCTATTGGCGCATTTGAAAAAATAGTGAGTTTAACTGGGAACTCAAATATAAAACTTTATAGATATGCGCCATTTACATACATATGTGAAGACCTAACTTCTGGTAAAATAATTGGTTCAATGGGTATAGAATCCAATCCTTGGACTATATATTCTATGCCGAAGGAAAAAACTTTTAATGAGCAAATAAACCAGTTCAGGCAAAAAGCGATAGAAACAGGGATTCACCCAACATTGACAAGAGCAGAGCTGGATGCAGCATACCAAACATCCTCCAGCTTAGCTAAAAAAAGGCAACCAACAACTACAACAACTTTTTTAAAAAATAAATTTCAAGGATACCACACTCCGCGTTGGCATCAACCAACAATAGAAGCAGACTATGCAGTCGGGTGTGCTAACACTGCATGGGCAACGGTTTATGGTTATTGGTCAAAATTCAAAGGCAAAACGGATCTTTTTGCGAAATTACCGCTTGGGAGGACTGAATGGTTAAGTGGTACAACAAATAATGTACCAGAGATTAAAAATGCTATGCGAGAATTATTTGATTATAATAATTCTTTTGGAGTTTGTTTCAACAAAAACTCTATGACACTACCGTGGACTATTGCAAATGGAATAGGTTACGCAGAAAACTATGGCTATTCGCTTGGTTCATCATGTGTAAAAGTGTCGAGTGAAGGTATTGTTCCCAATTATAATAGTATTTTAGATGAAATTAAAAATGATCGCCCACTAATTGTACTAATACAAACAGGGAACAGTTGGATTTTCCCTGACCATTATGTTGTTATCGAAGGAGTTTCCTATACAACAGGTACCCGGCAGGTGGTATTAAATGGTGGATTATCAGGTTCTGATCTTGGTGAACAGAAAAAAATTGATCTTCCAAAAATAGAATACTTTGTAAATTATGGTGATGCTGGGGCAAGTGTTTGGTTGGCTCCATCAGATAAGTCAATTTTATCGCATTATAAGATTAATGTAGGTGAAAAAGCATCTTTAGCATTTAATGTTGCAGGAAATGGTGTAAGGCGTAGTTTTTCAATTTTAACTAATTTACCAACAGAAAACAGAATAATTTCCTGGGACTTTGGTGATGGGAAAACAGCCAATACAGCGAATGCAGAACATGTGTTTCCAGGGGCAGGAAGATACCCTGTAAAACTTTCTTTCATTTATACTAATTTGCCACCTAAGATTTATACGGTCAGAAAAACTATTGATATTACTGCTAATAACATAGTGCCTATATTAACGTTGTTGTTAGATTGATGAAAAAACGCGAGTTCTTTTATTGAATGTTGTCCCGCACACTCCGGGATAGTGAGCGTTACTGCAATAGATCTTTGAAAATTATGGTTTCGTTGCTGCAAGTCCCGATACATTCATTCGGGATTTTTCAAGAAAGAAGAATTCTGATATTAAATTACTGATGTTAAGTTGTGTTTGAACTCATATTTCGCACATTGTCTATATCGGGATATTCAGTATTAATGGATAAATGGGTTGCGAAGAGGTTGGCTATTAAGTTACTAACACTAAGGAACGTTTAGTCGCAGAATCCTGTAAATCTCAGATTTAAAAATCGGATATTAAATTTCTGATGTTATGGCAAGTTAAATCGCATTATTCTATTAAACGTTTTTTTTGGGAAATTGGGTTTTATAATTCGTATATTATGTTATGTTTAATCTTAGGTTCTTTAATTTTGTTAACATGTGGATCATAAATGCAGAAGAAATATTCCAGTACAATAAGAACAATTGTGCAGACGCTTGTAAGGTATCCCGAAGAAATATCGGGACGATTTATTATAATGTTTTGCAAGGGCTGCACATTTTGACATTGTACTG
>JAFGBR010000006.1 GCA_016933045.1 Marinilabiliaceae bacterium
GGGGGGGGGTAGCAAATGCTACTAATATGAAAAGCGTAGAAAAATCTACGCTTAATTTACAGCATCAAACTACGCCTATAAGAGAGTATTCGAGGTTCTGTTGGTAACTAGTTTTTGTTTTAAATTGCCTTTTAATTTTATGTCAATTGACACACATTGCATAATAAGTAGATTACTATTTTTCGACTATAGCTTTTTTGTCTATAATACAGATAGAGACTTTTAGGTTGGGTTTGTAATATAATCTTAGAAGCAAGAATCTGAGATTGGATTTAATGTTAAAAATGATTGAAAGCAGTAGTGCCGGAATAAGAATAACCGAACGCTACTGCTTTTGAATTTTCTAACCTTGAGCCCAGATTAATATACATAGCTATTAACCCTTCTTAGCCACCCCTCCAGAAACTTGATATTTTCGTCTTTTCTGGCAATAACGTGATAGTAGTGTATCCGTGCGGATTTAATGGCATTAAACAACTGTTCCGGGTCACAGGAATTAATTGCAGCAATGGTTTGGTTCCCGATGATGCCATCCATTTTAAGGTCACAATCAAAGAATCGGTTCAGGACTTTTTGAACGCCAGTGCTTCCCCAATAGCCACTATTGACACACCAGTCAAAAATGATTTCCTGTAAAGCCCCGTTGTTAATGGATTCAATGCTGTATGTATGGTAAAAAGTATGTCTGTAAAATTCCTTTACTAAGAAGGTTAATCCTGTAATTTCAATTTTGGCATTGTGTTTGATTTTTCCCACTTCCGATTTATACACATCAATCACAGCCCAGCCTTCCCATTCCAGGTGTAAGTTCCGGGCGATGCCCATATAAGTCTCGCCACCTTTATCCCCGGTACCATTGGCATAATAGCCTTCGTGCCGAATTACAGCATCAAATAGTTCATCAAATGTCTTTTTTTCTGCATAGTGTTCGTTTTTTTTAAGTCAGAAGGAACTTACCATGTACTGAATAATTATTGCTGACGCATTTAAATAATTATTCAGACATGGACGTTTCATTCTTACGTTTAGGTTTAAGGTTTACTTGGTTTACTCCGGAAATTGCCCCTCCAAAAAGGAAGTCGATGATGGTGCTTAGTTTAGTGGATATACCTCCATTGATACTACTGATAAAGGCTATTTGCCAATCATCAAGGTGAATATTTCGAAAAACAAAGTAGTTGAGCATTATAAAGGTCAGACCACACCATGCCACCAGAAAGAAGATGGCAAATGCCTTTTGCAGCCAGCTATCTTGTGCATACATGCTTCTGGCTGAATCCCTGTCTGCAACTGCCATTTTGAAAAGCTCCATTTTTCCCTGAAGCTTTTCTTCCTGTGTGGTGAAGATTTAACAATTACTCTAACCTAACAGTAATTCCCTTTGGCGCATCAAAAGTAGTTTTTATAGATCCATCAGTTTTTTTCTTATGACTCACTTTAATAAGCCCCATAGGTGTTGGAAATGTACCTTCGACCCATTCCAAATCACCCAAATGAGGTGATATTTGAATGGTTTTACAACCTGGTTCCAATATTTTAATACCTAAAACATGTTTACTCAGCCATGGTGTTGAACCTGATGCCCAACTGTGACAAAGACTCCGGCGGAGACCTACATAGCACTCTTTGCCAGTTTGAAGGTGATAATCAAGTTGTCCATCGGGAACTAACTCATCTATGCGGGCGGCATTAACAGCTTCATCCAAATCAAATTCTTCCCAAAAGGTTGTAGCTCCCAAATCGAGCATTCCACCCCAAAAACGGCTGATATTGTTTATAGCTCCCTGGAAATTTTCGGCCAAAGCCTGTGCTTCAAGCATGTAATACCCATAGAATGTCGAGAAACCTTTAGATCCGTAAACCGAAATAATATCCTCATCGGCTTGTTTTGCATCCATAATGCCTGATAATGCAAGAAGCGATGCGGCTTGTTTTGTGAATCCTGGATCAGGTTTATTTGCGATCATCCTTTGTGCTAAATTTCGATAATGATTAGCTCTATCAGGCTCATCCAGATAATCGCACAAAATAGCACCCCGATCAAAAGTCATGGATAACAAAGCCTGCAAACCTGCATGTGTAGCTGTATCATCTCCATAAGTAGGCCAATCAATAAATCGCATACCCACACTAAAAAGTTGTTCATTACCTTCACTATCGACATATTTAGAAAAAATCTCTAGCAAATCAAACAGGTAATCTTTTTGTTTCTGCAAATAATCAAGTCTTCCATGATACAAATACCAATCGTATTGCATAATAACCCACCACATTGAATAAGAAGGGATGCCATTCATAAAAGACGGAAGTGGCGTATTATCGCGCAAAAAATCAAGGGTACGCGGAACAATATCGTGATATCCAAATACCGAACTAATAGTTTGCAGACTGGGATGCATATCACCTGCCCAAACCATACGGTCGCGTTTTATACCATCCCAAAGGTATTCTTGCATATTCAAATGTACAGTATAAGCCCCTGTTTCCCATATTTTATTAATACGTTCATTATTACATTTAAAAGAACCCAAATAAGGAATATCGCGAATAACCATAACTGCACGTATTTCTTTTAAAATAAGTTTAGCATCAGCACCCAAAAGGTCGATTCTCAAAAAACGAAATCCGGTATTTCCTACATTAATAGTTCCAAAACCGGGAAGTGAAAGTTCAAAATCGCGCATGGAATGATGATTGGTAGCCAGTCCACCACCATACCCTGATTTACCGTTATGTAAATCGCCACATGCTTCACTTACCGACTCACCAAAACGAAGCCTAACTCTTGGATAACTGTTATTACCTTGCATTGTTGTAATTTGAACACCTCCATGAATCTCCTGCCCAAAATCGAGAATTATTCCCGATTGATCATAACCTTTATTTATTATTTTACATACTAATTTAATACCCGGAACCACTTGGCTAATTCCTTTATTAAGTAATACATGAGCATTGGTTACAAGTGAATCGGACGATACCCAAACAATCTTATTGGGAGTAAGATAGAAATGCGAAAGCATATCTTTTTCGGCTGCAATCGGAATCGTAGAGATGAACTTAAGAGATGTGCATAATGATAATGAGTCAGTTACCTGCGCCCCAATAATGTTCGAAATAAAAAAAACAATAATAACTATGAAAATCCTATTCATTGTATTTATTACTAATTATTTGTTAACTATTCGAATCAAAAGTTAAAAACCTTGATTAATAAAAGCAACAAATAGCTTTAATTCTTTGTCTGATCACCTCTACCATCAATTTTACAGCTTTAATGGGTGTCATAATTTCTGAATTTAGATTTTTTTTCATTGTCCCGTCGTTTACCTGAGGTGTTATTAATGACATTGAATCTAACAAACTCTGGTCAAACATACAGTCTTCTGGCATATGGTTTTAAAGCAATATTTCTATAAACCGGTTAAATGCACCACCAAGTCGGCTTAAGTTATTATTAAACACCTGATAACTAACCAATAGAGGAAACCAGTCACTATAATACTCATCTACAAAACGATAAATATGCCTTACTTTAATATATTCCTGACGGCGCATAACAAAAAGATATATCTTAATCAGTAAATTTAGGGATATTATTATTACAGAACCGTTCACAGTAATATTGCAGTTTTAAAAAAAATAATTTCACCCCTTGATTCGCATTAACTTTTTAAAACAACTAATAAAGTTTAGCAAACAGTGTTAATTGTTTAAGTAATTGTTAGATTATATATTTGTAATAAAACTCTAAAAATGAAATATTAGTAGTATTCATTAAAATCAATTCACTTTTATCAACTAAACTAAAAACATATAACAACATATTAATATTCTATTGATATTTATACAATCATTCATAAATATATTCATCTATAAATATGGTAATCAGTATCATAATTTACAATTAAATTTACACTGTCACTTAATATCACATTGAAAAGAAGGAAATTACACATATCGATTGCTTTAATTATCTGTCTGTTGATGTTTCCATCTTACTCAACAAGTCAGGTCATGCAATTTCAGAACTTATCGGTTGAGGATGGGTTAAGTAATAATTTTGTAAAATCTGTATATAAGGACTCAGACGGGTATATGTGGTTTGGCACCTTGGATGGAATTGATCGTTTTGATGGTACTGAGGTTGTAAACTATTCGAATTGGTTCGATAATAAAACTGAAAGTGTTAATGCCATTATTGAAGATGCTGATAATAAGTTGTGGATTGGAACCGAGACTAAATTGTATTGTTGGAATAAATCAACTCCCCTATTTAATTATATAAATATTGGTTCATCAAAAACCAGGGTTAATTGTTTAGCAAATTATACCGATTCAATTGTTATAGCCGGTACATCTAATGGGTTGGTTTTGATAAATAGTTATAGTTTTCAGCAGCAGACAATAACTTTTCATCCGGATACATTAAATAATATAAATAACGTAACTGGAATTGTTGTTCGAAATAAAAAACAAATCTGGTTAACAACTTCAGGTGGACTGATTCAGGTTAATCCTGAAAACAAGAAGCATCTGGTTTTTAAGATGGGTCAGCGGAATAATGATCCTGTAAATAGATTTTCTTGTCTTACAATAATTGGGAATGAACTTTTTATTGGTACTCAATCCTCAGGAGTATTATCCTTCGATCTGAATAATTATAAGTTCAGGTCTCTGCCCGACATTGGAAATAATTACATTTTGTCGATGCATGGCGACTCATCCAAAACACTTTATGTAGGTACGGATGCTGGTGGTTTAAAAGTGGTAAATGTTACTACATGGGAAGTAAAGAGCATAGAACATGACAACTCAGATCCTTCATCGATCGTTTCAAATGCGGTATACTCATTTTTCATCGATGAATTGGGGCGTTACTGGGTTGGTACCTATTCTGGAGGAGTAAGTTACTCCTTACCAACAAATGGCGTATTTAAAATATATAATCATGGAAGTTTTTATTCAGGAAATAGCAGTGTCAGGTCAATCTATTTCGATACTGAAGGATATAAACATATAGGTACTCGTGATGGATTGTTCATCATGAAACCCGATTCTAAAGAGATAAAATGGGTAAAAAAAGACGATATAAAAGGTTTGAGATCTGATATTATTCTAAACATTTATCCCTGGAATAACAAAGTGTTGATTGGCACCTATGGAGGAGGAATTAGTGTTTACACGAAAGGGCAGGATGTTTTTGAAACGTTCATAGATAATGATGATTTTTACAATGGATGTATATACGGCTTTGGCACGGATAAAGACAATAACCTTTGGATAGGCAGTTTACAAGGGTTGTATTGCGTGAATACGAAAACTGACAGTTTTAATTTTTTTTCAGAGCTGCAAGATGGGCTGACGGATAAGAGAATATACTCAATTTTCATCGATTCACAAAACAGGCTGTGGGCAGGTACCATGACCGGAACTCTGGTATTTGATATTATTGATAACACGATTAAACCCATTGATTTATATATAAATCTGCCTGTACATAAAACCATATCGTTTTTCGAAGATAGTTTCCGGAATATATGGATTGGAACAGAAAAGGGCGGATTATTTAAGCTATCGGATGACCTAAAAACAATTAGTAACATTACTGATGCCGATGGACTACCAAGTAATTCAGTCACGGCAATTACAGAATCTAAGCCTGGTGTATATTGGATTTCAACCTTGAAAGGATTATGCAAATACGATTCTCAAATCGACAGATATTATACTTTTCAGATTTCTGACGGCCTTCCCGGGTTGGTTTTTAATCCATCTGCAATATACAAGGATAAAGACAATATAATTTGGTTGGGAAATGAAAAAGGATTGGTTTATTTTGATTCATTTGGCAGTCTGGAACAAAGGTGTAGTGATAAAATTGTTATAACTGAATTATTTGTCGACGGAAATATGATTGATCCCTATAATAGCGAAATACTTAACAGGCCTTTAAGTCGTATTGAGCAGATTCAGCTAAATAGAGGTCAAAACAGTATTGGTTTTAAATTTCTTGCTTTAAATTATTTATCACCTACAGAAAATAAATATGCTTGCCGACTGAAAAGCAAGAGTGATAAATGGGAAATATTAGGTCATGTAAACACGAAGTTTTATGACAGATTACCACCAGGTAATCATCAGTTTGAGGTTTGTTTACTAAATAGAGCTGGCTATCCTGACGAGACAAGTGTTAAATCATTAACAATTGCCGTTCGTCCTGCCTGGCATCAGAATTTGTGGATTGTTTCTGCAATTGCAGTATTAATTATTGGTTTAATCCTACAGGGACTTCTTTATGTTTTAAGAACCAAGAAAAAAATAAAAAAGATGTTGACTGGCAATAGGGCAATTGCCAATAAAGAAAAATATGAATCATCTCACCTGACCCTTGAAAAAAGCACGGAAATGCTCAAGCGCATTAAAGAATACGTAGAAAGTGAAAAAGTTTATATGAAAGAAGATCTGAAGATTAGTCATATAGCCGATTCGCTAGGTTATACGATTCACGAAATATCTCAGGTTATAAACCAGAATCTCAATCAAAATTTTACAGATTTTATTAATCATTATCGGATTATTGAGATTAAAAAAAGAATGCTTGACGAAAAATATGCAAAATACACTCTAATTGCTATTGCCGAAAGCTGTGGAATAAAATCAAAGACTTCGTTTTACAGGATTTTTAAAAAGGAAACAGGTAAAACACCTGCCGAGTTTTTGTCGCAAAATGGTAAATGATTAGCATATATATTAAACGCTGTTAAAACTCAGTAAACATTTTTGTTTTATTGAAAGTCGTTGCCAAATTCATAAAATCTTTGCACAAAAATTAATTAAAACCAAATCTCGTTGGTTTCAGATTATATTTTGGCACTAAAATCATTAGCATGTAAAAGTTAGTTTCGTGAAGTTGGTTAAACTATCCCGAAACATGCATTGTAATTAGTTATCCAGCCGCTTAAGTTTTTACAGTATGCCCTGTTAATTGCGACTTACCCCTGGTTTCAAATTATAAAGTGGCACCTATTAGCCTCACCAAATCTTGCTTTGATTAATGCATTTGTACAATTTGCAGTATGGTTTTTTGAATGGTTTCATTGAATCAAACACGGTAAAATATAGCATAATAACTTCTCGGAAAAACAGAATGAAAAAGAAAATCAAACATCTATTACTTATAATTACAGGATTGAGTTACATGATATCTTGTACTGTTAATAAGAGTCATGAAAAGATAGTCATTGATAATATGTTGAAATACTGTGTTGAAAAAACCAAAGTATCAATGGCTAGTTTATGTGAAACAGACAGCTTACCCCGAAATATTCTGTCGAATCAAAAAGAATGGAACAAGGTATGTATTCATGATTGGACAAGTGGATTCTGGCCAGGCGTATTATGGTATGCTTATGAAACTTCAGGCGATACAGCTATTCTTAAAAATGCAGAGAAATTTACTGAATTATTAGAAGGCGTTTTAAGTGTTCCGGTCGAAAATCATGACCTAGGGTTCATGATGTATAACAGCTTTGGAAAGGGTTATTTACATACAAAGAATGAAGATTATAAGAGGAATCTACTCAAGGCAGCCGATTCTCTGGCTACGTTATTCAACCCAAAGGTTGGAACCATACTGTCGTGGCCTGCTATGAGAGATGAAATGAACTGGCCTCATAATACGATTATAGACAACATGATGAACCTTGAACTTCTGTTTTGGGCATCTAAGAACGGTGGTGAAGAGAAACTATATGATATTGCTGTTAAACATGCTGAGACTTGTATGACCACGCTTATCAGGCCTGATTATTCGATTTACCATGTTGCAGTGTTTGACACGGTTGACGGCCATTTTATCAATGGCTATACTCACCAGGGATACTCTGATAACTCCACATGGGCACGTGGTCAGAGTTGGGGGATATATGGGTTTACCATGTGTTACAGGGAAACAGGCAAGCCTGAATTCCTGTCAACGGCAAAAAACTTAGCAGATGTTTTTATTAACCGTTTACCGGAAGACGCAATTCCATTCTGGGATTTTGATGATCCCGATATTCCAAATGCCCCCAAAGATGCTTCTGCCGCTGCCATAGCTGCCTCCGGCCTGCTCGAATTGAGTATGGTGGTAAAAGACCAAGATCTTAAGAATCACTATAATACTGAAGCCTTTAAAATATTGGCAGCCTTATCGAGCAATGCCTACTTAAGTGGTGATAAGAACCAGTCGTTCTTGCTTCATTCTACTGGTCATAAACCTCATAATTCAGAGGTAGATGCCTCAATTATATATGCCGATTACTATTATTTTGAAGCTCTGACACGAGCTAAGAGATACTTGAACTAAATATTAATTGAATAGGCAATGTTAAAAGATAAAATATATGGTATAGCCTAAATGTAATCACATAAAAAGGATCAAATGTTTACAAAAAAAATAAAATCAAATGATATGAAAAGAAAAATTTTACTAGCTGTTTTTATATGGCCAGTGTTATTGTTTGCTCAAAATTTTAATCACCCCGGATTGCTGCACACCCAGGAAGATTTTGAAAGGATTATAACACAGTTGGCAGCGAATGAGCCTGCTGTTGTTGCAGGGTATAACAATTTAAAAAATAATGAATGGTCGCAGTCTAATGTTACAACATGGCCAGTCGAAATCATAAAAAGAGGCATTGCCGGAGATGAGAATTATATCAATGCTGCCCGTGGTGCCCATGCTGCATACATGAATGCACTGCGATGGAAAATAAGTGGCGATGTGGCACATGCTAACAGGGCAGTCTATATTCTCAACAGCTGGGCTGCAGTTACAAAAGCTCTTGGGGGCAATACCAATGTATCGCTTGCATCGGGGTTATATGGTTATGAATTTGCAAATGCTGCTGAGCTGATGCGCGATTATGTGGGTTGGAATCGCTCCGATTTTAAGAAATTTCAGAATTGGATGCAAACGGTTTGGTATCCTTATGTTTACGATTTTTTAAGCAGACGACACGATACCTGGAAAAATGGCACACCTGGACATTATTGGTCAAACTGGGGATTGTGCAATGTGCTGGCCATGATAAGCATCGGTATTTTGTGCGATGATGAATATATTTATAATCAAGGGATTGCATATTACAAATACGATAAAATTGGCACTTTTAAAGATGACAGTACATTAACTTTTGTCGACAACTGGGGACTCACCGAGTTTATTGGGAATCTGGTTCCGGTGGTTCATAAAGATAATCGGAGTGCTTCAGGATATTTAGGTCAGATGCAGGAGTCGGGACGTGACCAGGGGCATGCAACCATGGGACTGGGATTGGCTGTAGATATTTGTCAGATTGCATGGAACCAGGGCGATGATTTATATGGATATATGGATAACAGATTGTTAGCAGGTTTAGAATTTGTAGCTGCGTACAATTCCGGAACCGACGATTTACCCTGGACAGATTATTGGTATCATGATGTACGAACCACTTTGGCAAATTCATGGAAACAAACAGGTCCTAATTCTTCAGCCCGAGGTCAGTTTCGACCTTATTGGGATAGGATTTTAGGACACTATAAAGGTGTTAAAGGCATTAACTTGAATTTTGCTCATAAAATGGCCGATTTGGTGATAGCCGATGGTGGCGGTGGTGGAAGCACAAGTGGCGGTTATGACCATTTAGGATATTCAACATTAACCTGCACACGTCCGGCAATTTCATTTAGCAAAAGCCCCCTCTCCCTGGAAACTCAGATTGTTTATCAGGGCGACACGATTAGACAGGGTGAACTGAATAATGTAAGTAAAGGCAGCACTTTAAAACTTATTCCTGTTTTGCCCGATACAGCTACCGACACAGGAAACTGGTTATGGAGTTCAGGTGAAACATCAAAAAATCTGGAAATTACAGCCGATAGCAGTTCATTGTACCGCGTTACATACACAAATGAAAACGGAATTAAGAGTACCCAATTATTCAGCATTTCGGTACATGGTGATTGCAGACCTGATGTTTATTATTACTCAACAACGTCAAGTGAAGGTGTTGTAAATGATACTATAATTACAGTTCGTCAGTATTCAAAAGTAATACTTTCAGTAAGCGCTTCATCATGGCATTCCACCTATTTGTGGAATACAGGCGAAACATCCGGTGCTGTTGAAGTATTGGTTGGTAATGAAGATAGAATCCATTCAGTAACTGGTAAAAACATGGGCGGTGCAGAGTCAACAATCAACTTCCATGTTCATGTTGAACCTTTGGGCCATAGTTTTAAAATTGGGGATGGAGATGTTATTTACCGCGATAAGGTTACAGTTGTTGTCGGTCAGACGGTCACTTTAATGCCAACTATGAAGCCGGGAATGGAAGGAGGCAGCTGGCTTTGGAGCACCGGTGAGACATCTCAAAACAAGGTATTGGAAAACATACAGGAAGCAAGTGAAATTACCATTATCTATTCAAAAGATGGAACAGATTATCCGTTAACCTTTTCGATAATAGTTGTACCGAATGAAAATTCATTTTCATACTGGCCAATGGATGAAACTGACGGAACCATTGCGCAAGATATCTGGTGCGGAAACCATGGCAATATCAACTCATGTATATGGACAGAAACAGGAAAATACAATGGCGGAATTAAGTTCGACGGAGCAGCAACTTCATATGTGAAACTACCTGATAATTTTATCAGCACATTAAATGATTTTACAATTTCTGTTTGGGTTAAACCTGATGTACTGGATATGTGGGCACGTGTTTTTGATTTTGGTGTGAATACCAATTACAACATGTTTCTAACAACTAAAGCTGGCGATGGATTTGTGCGTTTTGCCATTAAGGCAGGTGGCAGCGAACAGCAAATTACAACAACAAAAACACCATCGACTGTTGCATGGACTCATATTGCTATTACAAAATCGGGCAATACAGCAAAAATATATATCAATGGGGTGTTGGCAGGCAGTAATGGTGCAATGTCAATTAATCCTTCTGATCTGGGAATTACAACGCAAAACTATATTGGCAAATCGCAATGGCCCGATCCTTTGTATAAGGGTACAATAGATGAGTTGCTAATTTATAAAACAGCTTTGTCTCAATCAGAGATCACTCAGCTTATGGAGGGCAATTTACCAACGGAACTGCCAAATATCAATTATACTGCACCTGAAATGCTAATTGTTCCAACCATATCCTCATCCGGAAATTTCAATTTACACTCCCCTGGTTCACCTGCTTTCGTTTCTGTTTTTGACATGTCGGGCAATATCGTGAAGGAATTTACAACATCAGCACAAAATACATCCTTTTATTTATCGGAATCAAAATTGTATCTGGTGAGAGTGCGTACCGAAAAAACATCAGAGGTGTTTAAAATCATCAAAAATTAGACAGAATATAAGAAAGGAATAGAAAAGAGTTTGTTTTTCAACCATATCCAGAATCCTTGTTGCGATTTAAATAATTAACAGCAAAAATCTAACGCTCATTAATTAAAATCTGAAATCATGAAAAAATCTTTATGTCTACTATTATTGGCTTTTATAGTCAGTGTTTCTTCTTTTTCGCAAGCTTTTGTGCATCCGGGGATCCTGCATACCCAGTCAGATTTCGACAGGATGGCTAAGAAAGTCAATGCAGGGGAAGAGCCTTATTTAGGCAGCTATGAGTTATTAGTAAACAGCTCAGAGGCACAACTCAGTTGGAATCCTCGTGCTACAGCCACGATCATACGGGGTGGCACAGGCGATAACGTTGCATTATTATACCGGGATGTACAAGCTGCCTATCAACATGCTTTACTTTGGAAAATTACGGGGAACACCAATCATGGCAATAAAGCACGTGATATCTTAAATTCTTGGTCAGCAATCCACACAACCCTTACCGGAACGGCAGACAGGTATCTTGCTTCGGGCATCTTTGGATATCAGTTTGCAAATGCCGCCGAAATGATGCGCGGTTATTCGGGTTTTGATTTGGGACGTTTTCAAAATTATATGTTAAACGTGTACTATTACCCGTTGGTAGAGCGTTTTTTAATCGGTAACGACCAATTTGGCAGGGACCACAACGATGCCTGTATTAGCAATTACTGGGCCAACTGGGATTTATGCAACATGGCCGCGATGGTTGCAATTGGGGTATTGTGCGATAACCGCGATATTTATAACAAAGGCATTGAATACTTTAAAGGCAATCTTGAATACTTTAAAAATCATCCTGTATACGCACGTGGCAGGCTGGGCAATGGTACCGTTAGAGAGGCGGTTCCATTTATTCATTCTCAATATCATGGTCAGTGGCAGGAGAGTGGCCGCGATCAGGGGCATTCCTTGTTAGGAGTTGGGCTTATGGCCAGTTTTTGTGAAATAGCCTGGAATCAGGGAGACGATATGTATGGTTACGATGATAACCGTTTTAGGAAGGGAGCAGAATATGTTGCCAAATACAATATGGGACAAGAGGTGCCTTTTACTACTTATTCCTGGGGTAGTGGTACAACTTGCGCATATAATCAACAAACTGTAATTTCTAATGCAGGAAGAGGAGAGGCTCGCCCAATCTGGGAAATGATATATAATCATTACACAAACAGGGTCGGTCAGGGAGCTGATATTGGCTATATTACTGCTTTTGCTGCTCAACAAAGACCTGAATGGGGCCCCGGAGGTCATGCCACAACATACGACCAGCCCGGGTTCGGTTCGCTGACTCATTATGGTGACGATGCTAGTGGTGGCTCCATTGTCCTTGTTACCGGCGTTTCAGGTATTACTGGCACATTTCAATTAAAAAACAGGGGGACTGGTCTTGTTATAGATGGCTATGGACTTACCGGAAATGAAGATCCTGTTAGGCAATATGCATCATCAACTACACACCCCAATTCACAATGGGAGATAATTGATGCCGGCAGTACTAATGGGTCATTCTATTACCTTAAAAACGTGGGTACAGGAATGAAGATGGATGGTTTGGGACGTACCATTAACGGAGACGATGCCGGACAGTATGAAAGCAGTACTACGCATATTAACTCACAATGGGTAATTCAACAATACAACGGTTATTACAGACTTCAAAACCGGGGAACAGGGCTGTTCCTCGATGGATTGGGACGCACTGCCAATGGTGAAGCTGTAGGACAATATGCCAACACTTCGCATGTAAACGCCCAATGGGAATTAATTCCAATTACCGGTAACACCGGAGTATCGTTTAATGGCTCTGTTGTACAACTAAAAAACAGAGGAACAGGGCTTGTGGCCGATGGTTATGGTAATGCCGAAAATGGCGATCCTGTTAACCAATACGCAAGTTCCACAACGCATCCTAATTCACATTGGGAAATGATTAATGTCAACAGCTCCGAAGGTACTTTCTATTATTTGAAAAACGTAGGAACAGGAATGAAGATGGATGGTTACGGGCGCACCGAAAATGGTTCAGATGTAGCTCAATATAACAGCAGTACCACCCATATTAATGCACAATGGATTGTAGAACAATACGAAGGTAGTTATTACAGAATTTCAAACCGTGGAACCGGACTATTTCTGGATGGAATGGGACACACTGCCAATGGAGAGGCTCTTGGACAATATGCAAACACCAGTCATGTAAATGCACAGTGGGAAATTGTTATTATTTCTTCATTAAAATCATGTCCTTTGAATAAACATTATCCTGTTGATAATTTGTTGACTGATATCAATATCAGTCCTAATCCAGTTACATCAGTATTATATTTTGATTTACCTGATGATTTTGAAAATGGATATGTGGAAATAATAGATCTTTCAGGAAGGCGATTGATAAAAGATGATATTTCAAAAATAAAAACAAATATTAATGTAAATACTCTTGAAGCCGGAATATATATCGTTCGAATTACAAATGGGGCTGAAAAGTCATGGAGTGAAAAAATAATCAAGAAGTGAAGATCGTGTTAATGTGTCATTAATAAAATTTTTAAATTATACGGGATGAGAATTCATTCTTATCCCGTATAATGTATTGAGAGTGAAAAAATTAATTCTTATGATGGTTTATTTTTTTATCTAAAGTCTTCGTAAATTGAAAGTAATATAATATGGTCGCAGTTGTTGGTTTAATTTGTAAGATAACCGGATAATAAAATTTGAAATGAAAAAGTTACCAAGTGTTTTATTCCTCTTCTTTTCGTTAGTTGTGCAGGCGCAAGAGCTAATTACTTATGAAGTGCCCCGTGAAATGCTTTATAGTGCTCATAACGACGATTTTACTGTGAAAGTACGTGTGCCGGGTGGTGAATGGCAGGATTTATACGAATACAATGTACAGGTCGATTTAGATAAAGTCCAGGATGCATCAATGGTTTATTTCGATTTCTCTGGCAAGGTGGATGTGTGGGTTAAAAAAAACAACGGGTTTGTTAATACAATAGATATCCGACCGCGATCATTCGATATTATTCCCGAAATTAACAGTAACATAATCACTTTTAGTTTAGAGCAGCCCGCGAATATTTCATTGGAAGTGAATGGGGATAAATTGCATAATATGCATCTGTTTGCCAATCCAATTCGAAATGATAAACCCGATCCCAATGATCCTGATGTCATCTATTTTGGACCGGGCGTTCATCGTCCCGGGGATTTGCCCGGCGATGTATTTCATATCACTTCAGGAAAAACCGTATTTATTGATGGAGGAGCAGTAGTGAAAGCAAAATTGATGGTTGACCGCGCTCACGATGTGAAAATTATTGGCCACGGAATTATTTTTCAACCTGAGCGGGGTGTTGAAATCCGCCACTCCAGAAATATAACAATTGATGGCCCAATATTTATTAACCCCAGCCATTACACAATTTATGGGGGTGCTTCCACCGGATTGAACTTGCACAATATCAAGTCGTTTGCATGCAAACCATGGACGGATGGTATTGACTTGATGTCTTGCTCCAATGTTGTGGTTGATGGAGTTTTCTTACGAACATCTGATGATTGTATTGCCATTTATGGTCATCGCTGGGATTTTTATGGAAGTGCCCGAAATATTCAAATTAAAAACTCAACGCTTTGGGCCGATGTCGCCCATCCAACCAACATAGGTGTTCATGGAAATGCACAGGCTGATGGCGATACCATAGAAAATGTTCTCTTTCAAAACATTGATATTTTAGAACATGATGAAGATACTAGGATAGCTCAGGGTTGTTTTGGAATTTCTGCAGGTGACAACAACCTTGTGCGCAACATTAAATATGAAAATATTAGAATTGATGATTTCGAAGAGGGCATGTTACTCAAATTCCAGGTTTTTTACAGCGAAAAATATGGACATGCAGCAGGACGCGGAATTCATGATGTTGTGTTGAAAGATATTCATTATAACGGGTATTCAGCCAATCCATCTGAAATATTTGGTTACACCGAAGATCGAAATGTGAAAAACATACGAATTGAAGGGTTGAAAATTAATGGGCAAGTGATTGAGAATGCAATTGAAGGCAATATTCATATTGGTAAATACGCCAAGGGAATAGTATTTAAGAAATAAAAACAGATTAAGAATTGATCTGTTTTTCAAATGAATTTTTAATGAAAAATCAATGAAGATAATAACGAATAGGAAGTTGTTTTTTTCAATTTCCATCACTTTGGTAAGTTTTGTTGCTTTACAGGCTCAGAAAAATATTAAAGAAATTGAAACTATTGAATCCCTTGTGCAGGTTTCTGCCAATGATAATCAGCACATTCGAATGAAACCGGGAGTATATGCACTTACCGACTATTTGAATGAGGAGAAAATGACTAAACTACTTAAAGAATTACCACCCCAAACCGAAGAACAGAGGAGACCTCCCCG
The DNA here is from genome assembly GCA_016933045.1 of Marinilabiliaceae bacterium. Lineage (GTDB taxonomy): Bacteria > Bacteroidota > Bacteroidia > Bacteroidales > Marinilabiliaceae > JAFGBR01. The sequence goes on from JAFGBR010000006.1 coordinate 15,855, forward strand.
TTGGTTCTTGCGTTTTAGTGGCAATAACAACACCTTCGATTTTACAGGTGTTACCATCGAAATCGATACCGAACTATACGGCAAACTTCCTTACGGTTACATGCGCTGTATCTTCATTGATGGCAACGGTAACTCACTTAAAGGTTTAACAATAAAAAACAGCGGACCGGAAGATAAAGGCAGCAATGGTAATATTTTAACAGTTTTTGGCAACAATACCCTGCTCGAAGATATTAAGGTTTATGTTCGTGGTTCGACCTATGGTTATGGCGATTTGTTCGGAAAAGGCGGACCATCGCTTACCCACATGCAAAAACAAAGTGGCGTAATGATTGCAGGCCAAAACAACACCCTTAAACGATGTAAGGTTCTCAGTCGTGCTTTTGGTCATTGTTTTTACATACAAACGCAGGGGCACGATACACGCGACATTGTGTTAGAAGACTGCTATGCTGAAGGTGCTGTTCGCACTACCAACGAAATACTGGCAGAAACAGGCGGACTGGCTGAGAAATTGAATTATCGAAGTGTTTACCAAAATCGCGATGGTCGTTTTATTATCACTTCGGGTTACACCAAATCGTTATGCGAAGATGGTTTCCGCACCTATGGCGGGGTGGGAAAAGTGACACTGACTAACTGTACGGCCAAAAACACACGCGCCGGATTTGAAATAGGTGGAACTAATGATGCCGTAAACCGGACTGTACTTCAAGGTTGCCAGGCTTTTGGTACCGAACGTGCATTTCTTCTGGGGTCAAATGTGTTGGTTCGCGACTGTCGTGGCGACATAAAACATGGCCCGCTGCTCTACCTGCGCGAAAATACCATGGGGGCCGATGTTGAACTGGAACTCGTTCCCTGCATGCCAAAATCGACGGTACACGTTTTGGCAACCATTGCCGGTAAAAATCACCGTGTTCGGATATATACCAATGACACACAGGCTCAAGTACCTGCATTGCCAATTATGTTGGGTTTTGCAATGCCCGCTCATGCCGAAATGAGTTCTTCAATACTACCAGCCGAAACAAATGATATTATCCTAATCAATGAACTTTATCGAAACCCTGTAATTAAAAATGATGAAGCTCAAAATATTCATGTAAAGTTAACAGCCCCGGTAATTACCGACAAAGAGTCAAAACAAATGAGCGGAAGTGGGAAATGGTAAATTTCTATCAATTCCAAATGAATATGGAAGCGAATGTTTCCGGTTGAAGTGAAGTCATTCATCCCTAAATAATTTTATGCTATCACCGAATATCGAGCTCTGTTAATTTAGAGAAACTCGCTCATGATTTATATCCGTATTTGTCAGCCTAAGGCCAATACTCGATTAGTACTTTCAAAGAATAACATAACAAATAACAACAATGACAAAACGATTTGCAATAGGAGTCGATATTGGCGGAAGCCATATTAGCAGTGCTTTGGTTAATATGTTTGAAGGCAATATGGTTAAAAATAGTCTGACTGAAAAGAAAATCAACAACAAAGCTTCTGCCGAGGAAATTTTAAATGGGTGGAGTGAAGCACTGATTGAAACAATAACTAAAGTTGGAAAAGAACAGATTGCCGGTATAGGATTTGCTATGCCCGGACCTTTCGTGTACGATCAGGGAATTGCTTTATTCGATGAAAGTGTTGATAAGTTTGAAAACCTATATGGCATTCGAGTGGCTTTTGAACTATCAAAAAGATTGAACCTCAATATTCCCATTCGGTTTATGAATGATGCTTCTGCTTTTGCTGCTGGCGAAGCGTGGTTAGGTCAAGCATCTAACGTATCAAAGAGTGTTTCTGTTACTTTGGGAACAGGATTTGGTTCTGCATTTTTAATTAATGATATTCCGGTTGTAGAAGGTGATGGAGTTCCTAAAATGGGTTGTTTATGGCATCTTCCTTTTAAAGATAGCATTGGTGATGATTATTTTTCAACACGTTGGTTTGTTAAGCGATGGAAAGAAATATCCGGAAAAACGGTTAATGGAGCTAAAGAGATTGCCTATTTAGCAGAAAGGGATCGTAACGCGATATCGCTTTTTTTTGAGTATGGTAGAAATATGGGCTACTTTTTGGGGTCTTGGCTTACAAAATTCGAAGCTGATGTTCTGATAATTGGAGGTAATATTTCAGGAGCTTATTCATTATTTGGTTCATCTCTCGAATCAATTTTAAAACAGTTTGGATTCACAGGCAAAATTGCAATTTCCAAATTAAAAGAAGATGCTGCTATCATTGGAAGTGCACGCATAATCGATCCTGAATATTACGAAAGCATTAAACCTGTTCTTTCAAAAATGTAAAACACATTTCCTGATTTAAACAAACACAACTCATGACGAATAATAAGATAAATATATCAAAAACCTTACCCGTTTTGTTTGGCTTTTTTGTGATGGGATTTTGCGATGTAGTAGGTATTACAGCATCGCATGTTAAAGAGGATTTGCTGAATGGTTTCAGTCCTGAATTCAGAGATACTCTTTCGAACATGATTCCTGTCGCATTGTTTTTAATGTTCCTGATTTTTTCGGTTCCTACTGGTATATTAATGAACCGTATCGGACGTAAAAAAACAGTTTTACTGAGTAATGCTATTACCATTGTAGCCATGTTTATGCCGCTGATAGAGTATTCATTTATAATGACATTATTAGCATTCGCACTTTTAGGTGTCGCAAATACAATTTTACAGGTTTCACTCAATCCATTATTAACCAATGTGGTAAAAGGTGACCAGCTTACAAGCAGCTTGACCGCCGGTCAATTTGTAAAAGCCATCTCATCGTTTAGCGCCCCTTTTATTGCAGCTTTTGCAGGCGGAATGTTGAGCAACTGGCAATATATTTTTCCTATATATGCTCTAGTAACTGTTCTTTCTACAGTTTGGCTAATGGCAACACCAATAGAAGAAGATGCTGTTGAAAATACCTCAACTTCATTCGCACAAGTATTTGGAATTTTGAAAGATAAAACCATATTGATGTTGTTTCTGGGTATTCTTTTTGTTGTTGGTGTAGATGTGGGATTAAATACTGCTGCCCCTAAAATATTAATGGAACGATGCGGCCTTAACTCCATTGAAGCGGGATACGGACCGGGTGTTTACTTTGCAATGCGTACATTAGGTGCTTTTCTGGGAGCATTCATCCTGGCTAAATTTTCATCATCTAATTTTTTTAAGCTCAATATGATTGTTGCAGTTATTGCTCTAATTACATTGATGTTTGTTGGTGAAAAGTATTTCATTTTTACCCTGTATGGTATCATTGGTTTTACTATTGCCAACATCTTTCCAATCATTTTTGGAATGGCTATTCAAGCTCATCCCGACAAGGGGAATGAGATATCCGGATTGATGATAACAGGCGTTTTTGGTGGTGCCGTTATCCCATTTTTCATGGGCATTCTTTCCGACGCTATGAAATCACAAACAGGTGCTATTTTGGTTATACTGTTTAGCGCAGTTTACTTGTTGCTGCTATCATTATTTAAAAAATATACTGCTACAAATAAGTGATTGAAAAAATATCTAAACTATGATTATATTATTATTTATAACAAAATGAAAAAATCAGGTCGGAACGTAACTTCTACTTATCTGTATTTTGAGGTAAAAACCAACTAATCTGTTAAAATTACACCACCATTAGACTCAATAACTAATTCAACTAATCCATTTTTTCTAACCTTAACACGATTGGAGTACGGTTGTTTTTCGTTATCGGCAAAAATGGTTACTTCTTTTCCGGCAAACATTGGTAAATTAACTTTTAATTTCACACTCTCATTTTTAGCATTAACACCAACCACATACCATGTTTTATCATTTCGTCGAGCCAAAACACAGTATTTCCCCGGATATCCCTCAACAAAAAGTGTCTCATCCCATGTTGTTGGTACATTTTTCATAAAATCTATTTCAAATGCAGGAACATCTTTAAGATTATTAGGAGCAATAGCAAACATTTGAACTGGGTTTTGAAATAAAATTGCGGTTGCCAGTTGAAAAACATCTGAAGTACGACGTATACTTCCTCCATTATTATTCCTGTTATGTCGTTTATTTAGCAAAACAGGACCAAACTCCATACTACCAACCGCATTTCGTATAAACGGGTGCAGACAGGCATTATAAGCCTCCTTGTCGTTTGCATGTTGGGTAAAAATAAGATTCTCCGATGCTAAAACAGCCTCACTACCTACATAGTTAGGATACATTCGTTCCCATCCACGAGGAAGTGTACATCCATGAAAAATAATCATTAATCCATATTCATTAGCATCCGATAAAATATCTTCGTATAACCTTATAGTTTCTTGCTTATCACCTCCAAAAAAATCGACCTTTAACCCCTTTACTCCCATTTCTTTCAACCACTTCATCTCTTTTTTCCGAGCAATTGAATTATCCATTTTATGCTTTGGCCCCTGTGGTGCATTATTCCAATAGCCGTTAGAATTATACCACAAAAAAACATCTACTCCCTTCGACTGCGAGTAACGAATCAATTCTGGCATTCTTTCATATCCTACCTGGGTATCCCATAGCGCATCCATTAAAATATATTCGTAACCCATTTGAGCTGCTAAATCAATATATGCAACCTGATCATTATAATTCATACTCCAATCCTGCCACATAATCCAACTCCAGGTTGAACGTCCATATTTATAAACTTGCGATGGCTCATACAATGGTTTTACTAAATCGAAAGGAATGGTTGTTTCTACAATTGGTTTCAAATCAGAACCCACAGTTATTGTTCTCCACGGAGTTTGTGCAGGTAATGAAACCACCGGGTTTGAATTGCCAACACCCATATTTTCATCTTCATGCGGAAATGCAACTGTATATATTCCATCTTTAGTTCCATCACTTAAATGCGAAGCACAATATCTACTGTCAACACCTGTTTCAGAAACTAAAATCCATCCATAATCTCCAATTCGAAACAAACATGGAAAAGTATAACCTAAACCATATTTCGAGGGAGTTCCCAATGCCTGATCCGGCACATACTCTTCCTCATAACTGGGTTTTGTTTTTTTCCATCCTATTTGAGGTGTTGCCTGTGGCGATAAAAATGAGGTTGCATTTTCAGGAAAATTAAATCCACTCAACTCTCTTTCAACAACACAAGATGCTGTTTCGCCCTGCATTGGCAAACGATAACTATAAGCAATATCGTTATCACTAATCCTAAAAACTACTTCAATTATTCCTTTTTTGCTGTTCGACAATGTCATAATAAACTCATTAGCTTCATAATGCGATGTCGATTCTTTTATTCTGTCAACACTATATATTTCTTCAATTTTATTTTCATTCGTTGATGTAATTTCTAATGCTGAACTATAATCACCAATACTGGTCAACAATCCCAAAGGTGAATCTTCAAGCATTAGTTTATCTTCGTATTTTACCGAATAAAATAGCTTTCCTCCATCATTATTTAAAAATACTTGCAACTTACTATCGGGACTTTTAATTTCATGTTGTTGTGAGAATACAAAAACTGTAACAAATAAAAAATAAAATATAATTAATTGTGTTTTCATCCGTGCTTATTTATTAGCGAATTAAACTCGTTTCATTATTAATAAAGTTTAATCATAATTACATTTTCAAAAATATGATTTTAAAGCCAACAAACACTTTTTTTACACAAAAAAAAAGACTGTTTATATTTACTTTTCATCAGTAAATATTTTTAAAATTAAAGCCTGATAGCCTGCTACGAAATTACGAAGGAACTCGCATTTAAATTTTAACGGTAAATTTTGAGTTTTACGAACATGCTCATTTCATGTAAATCTGATAACAAGAAGATTTTTAAATTTCAAACAGATAAACAAGATATAAAAGAATTTATAAGTACTGGATGTATAATTATTCTGTTCTGCCTGTCTAACATATCCTTATATATTTTTGTCTTAATAATAAATAGTTTATAACAATTATAAATAATCAATTTACGGTCATATAATTGGTTCATTTTTTTATTTTTGATATATAAAATCAGAAAAAATGCACGGATTATTTATCGTAAATATTATTTTTTCATTTTTTTCACAGTTACCAACTCTTAACTGTAATGAAATAATAATAAATGATAAAATAATTACAATCCAAATAAATATAACAACATCAAGCACTAAACAAAGTGCCTGTAAAACAATCTGCTTTTGTACAAACGAGCCCTGCTCGAAAAAAAATATCAAATGCGATGGGATATCTCATCGCATTTTTGCTAATATTACATTGGAATTGTTTAATGCAAAACTTATTTCATTTCGAAATAATCCAACTAAAACAGATACTTTTTTCATATCAGATTTATCACCCCCGAAAATCACTGTTTAAGTTTAAAATAACAATACAAAAAAACAATTCAATAATCACAATAATATAAATTCAAATTTTTTTGAACATGAAATATCATTGTGTATTAAAAATATTAATGACAAATCAATTTTACAAATTATAATTTATAAATATGGAACAAGGATTAAGTAACGCATTAAATGTGCTGATTGTTGGAATGGCAACAGTCTTTATGATCCTTTGGCTTGTAGTAATTATTGGCAACCTAATTATACGTGTAACCAATAAATACTGGACCGATGAAGATCTGAAAAAATCAGCACCTAAAAGTAATCATCCTTCTGCATCAAAAGGAGCAGTTGCTGCAATTATTGCAGCAGTGGAAATAGTGACCAATGGCAGAGGAAAAGTAACTAAAATAACAAAACAATAATAGTAAAAATCATGGCTAAAGAAATTAAGTTCAGTTTATTGTACCGCGACATGTGGCAATCATCAGGTAAATATGTACCACGTGTCGATCAATTATTAAAAGTTGCCCCTGCCATAATAGACATGGGTTGTTTTGCTCGTGTTGAAACAAATGGTGGTGGTTTTGAACAAATAAATTTATTATTTGGAGAAAACCCAAATATTGCAAACCGCAAATGGACTCAACCGTTTAACGATGCCGGTATTCAAACACACATGCTCGAAAGGGCATTAAATGGCATTCGTATGAGCCCAGTTCCTGCTGATGTTCGAAAATTAATGTATAAAGTAAAAAAACTCCAAGGAACCGATATAGCACGCTCTTTTTGCGGTTTAAACGATCCTCGCAACCTTGAAGGTTCAATAAAATATGCCAAAGAAGGCGGTATGATTTCACAGGCTGCCTTAAGTTTAACAATTTCAAAAGTTCACACTGTTGAATATTATACCAATTTAGCCGACACTTTAATTGAAATGGGTGCCGATGAAATCTGCATCAAAGATATGGCCGGAATTGGCCGTCCGGCTTTCATTGGTAAAATTGTTAAAAACATTAAGGATAAACATCCAAATATTCCTGTTGAATATCATGGTCATTCTGGTCCTGGTTTTTCAATGGCAACTATTTTAGAAGTTGCGCGCGCCGGTGCCGAATATGTTGACGTAGCAATGGAACCTCTTTCGTGGGGAACTGGTCATGCTGATGTTTTGGCTGTACAAGGTATGCTTAAAGATGCAGGTTTTAAAGTTCCTGATATTAACATGAAAGCCTACATGGAAGTTAGAGCTCTTACACAGGAATTTATCGATGACTTTTTAGGTTACTATATCAACCCAAAAAACCGATTGATGAATTCATTATTAATTGGTTCTGGTTTACCTGGTGGCATGATGGGTAGTTTGATGGCCGATTTGGAAAACAACCTATCAAGCTTAAACAAATGGCTTAGCAAACGAGGTAAAAAAGAGTTAACACAAGATGATCTTCTAATCAAGCTATTTAACGAAGTTGAACATATTTGGCCTATGCTTGGATATCCTCCATTGGTTACTCCATTTAGTCAATATGTTAAAAACCTTGCGTTAATGAATGTTATCCAACTCGAAAAAGGAGGAGAACGCTGGTCAATGATTGCAGATAATATTTGGGATATGATTATAGGTAAATCAGGTAAATTACCTGGCGAACTGGCTCCAGAAATTATCAAACTGGCAAAAGAACAAGGACACGAATTCTACACCGGAAATCCACAAGATTTATATCCTGATAACCTTGACTCATTCCGCGAAGAGATGAAAAAAAATAACTGGGATTTTGGTCAGGACGATGAAGAACTATTCGAACTTGCTATGCACCCCGAGCAATATCGAGCATACAAATCAGGCAAAGCAAAAGCCGATTTCGAAGCCGAATTGGCCGAAAAAAGAGGCATTACTCAGGCTTCTGCAAATCAAACTTCATCAGCATCAGCATCACTGCCAACTTCTTTTGAACCAAAGAGTTTAAATATCGAGGTTAATGGCGAGAAATATGTCGTTAATGTATCGTATGGAGATGTACAAACAGCAACATCTCAAACAAATGAATCATCACCAAAACCAGCACCTGTTGCTTCGGGAGATATGAAAGAGGTTACTGCTCCACTCGAGGGTAAATTCTTTTTAACAAAAGACTCAACCGAAAAAGCCATTAAAGAAGGGGATGTAATTAAAGAAGGAGACTTAATTGGGTACATCGAATCGATGAAAACATACAACGCAATCTCATCTGATAAAGCTGGAACAGTTGTTGAAGTATGTTTTAGTAATGGCGCTGCAGTTGAAGAAGATGATGTTCTAATTAAACTACAATAAGAACATGGATATATTTTCGAAATTATTTGAGATGACTGCTTTTGGAATTGTTACATACAAAACTGTCATCATGTGGGCAATTGCCTTTTTGTTACTCTTTTTGGGTATCAAAAAAAAATATGAACCATTATTATTAGTGCCTATTGGTTTTGGCGTTTTACTGGCAAACTTTCCCGGTGCTGATATGGGAATTGTTGCTGCCGAAAACATAGAACTGCCCGATGGTCATTACAAAAACCTTTTTGAAATTGCTCACGATTATGGCATTTTAAATTATTTGTATTATGCATTAATAAAAACCGGTTTTCTTCCTCCCATTATTTTTATGGGTGTTGGAGCATTAACCGATTTTGGACCAATGCTTCGTAATTTAAAACTTGCCTTTTTTGGTGCAGCAGCCCAAATAGGAATTTTTTCTGTATTAATTGTTTCTATGTTACTTGGGTTTACCATAAACGAAGCTGCCTCATTAGGCATAATTGGAGGTGCCGACGGCCCAACTGCCATTTATACTACTATTATACTTGCTCCTCATTTACTTGGACCTATAGCAATTGCAGCATATTCGTACATGGCACTTGTTCCTGTCATTATTCCATTGGTTGCTAACTTGTTAATGACCAAAAAAGAGTTTAAAATTAACATGAAACAAATGGATAAACTCTATCCACCAAAGCATCAGATTAAAAACATTAAAACAGTAAAAATTGTATTCCCAATTGTATTAGGTACGGTGGTTGCAATATTTGTACCTTCATCGGTTCCTTTATTAGGCATGCTACTATTTGGTAATTTGGTTAAAGAAATTGGATCTTCTACAAGCCGATTGGCCGAAGCTGCCAATGGACCAATTATGAATACAGCAACCATTTTCTTAGGACTGTCAGTTGGTGCAACCATGACATCAGAAGTATTTCTGTCACCAAAAACACTTGGCATTGTTGTAGGTGGTTTTATCGCCTTTGCAATTTCAATTGCTGGCGGTATTGTTGCAGTTAAAGTATATAACCTGTTTGCTAAGAAAAAAATAAACCCACTTGTTGGAGCTACTGGTTTAAGTGCTGTACCAATGGCATCAAGGGTTGCAAACGAAGTTGCATTAAAACACGATTCAAACAACCACATACTACAATATTGTATGGCTAGTAATATTTCAGGTGTAATAGGATCGGCCGTTGCTGCGGGGGTTCTTATTTCATTAATTGGAGGATAAATAACTAATAATGATTAATAAAAATAAAGGCTGATCTATTCGATCAGCCTTTATTGCATAAAAAATTCACCAAACACCCGTTCAATTTACAATTTATTTAAAATCTGATAAACATATACAGGTATTAATTCAATAATATTTTTAATTTTACCTAACATAAATCAAAATGTTATGCTTACAATCTCTTCATGGTGGTCATCCATTACAATAACCGAACAAGTTCTATGGATTATAGCCTTAAGTGCTACTAGTATTTTGATAATACAAATTATTTTAATGTTTTTAGGAGGTGATATTACCGATATGGATGCGGGAGGTGATGCCGATGTAGCAATCGATTCCGATACCGGAATTGACTTCCAGTTTTTATCTCTTAAAAACTTCATGGCATTCTTTGCCATGTTTAGCTGGACTGCCATAATATGCATTAAATCAGACATGCCATTTATTTGGACAAGCTTAATATCGCTTATTGTTGGGTTATTAACAATGTTAATAATGGCTTCGATAATGTACGGGTTACACAAATTAAGTGAAGATGGCAGTATACAATACAATGAAGCTGTAAAAAAGATTGGTACAGTCTATCTGACTATCCCCCCAAAGAGAAAAGGTCAGGGACAAATACAAATTAATCTTAATGGATTAAGAACCCTTAACGCCATTACTGACAATGAAATAGAAATAAAAACCGGTCAACTTATTGAAGTAACAGACGTTGATGGTGATATATTAATAGTTAAACCCCAATAACAAATCAATTTATGAACGATTTATTTTTGTACCTAATCGTAGCAGCGGTTGTATTCTTTTTTATCCTCATCATTTCATTTTTTAAAAGATACAAACGCTGTCCGTCCGATAGGGTTTTAGTAGTATATGGAAAAGTTGGAAAAGGAACGGGAACAACACATCGATCTGCAAAGTGTATTCATGGTGGAGCTGCATTTATCTGGCCTGTCATTCAGGATTATGCTTTTTTAGATTTAACACCTATTTCAATAGAAATAAACCTAACAAATGCGCTTAGTAAACAAAATATTCGAGTTGACGTACCATCGCGTTTTACTGTTGGTATTTCAACAGAACCAGGTATAATGGATAATGCTGCTGAGCGTTTATTAGGTTTGCGACAGGACGACATTAGTAACCTCGCAAAAGATATCATTTTTGGTCAGCTAAGGTTAGTGGTTGCTACTATGGAGATTGAAGAAATAAACAGTAACCGCGATCTATTTCTTGCTGCTGTAGCCGGTAACGTCGAGGCCGAATTGAAAAAAATTGGTCTTAAACTAATTAACGTAAACGTAACAGATATTAATGATGAATCGGGCTACATTGAAGCATTAGGAAAAGAAGCTGCAGCAAAAGCAATAAATGATGCCAAAAAAAGTGTTGCTGAAAAAAACCGTGATGGTTCAATTGGCGAAGCTGAAGCTTTTAAAACACAAAGAGTTCAGGTTTCAAAAGCCGATGCCGAAGCTGTTGAAGGAGAAAACAATGCCAAAATAGTTGTTGCAAACTCAAATGCCACACGTCGCGAAAAAGAAGCTGAAGCCGAAAGAATAGCCGTTGCTGCCGAAAAAATCAGCCAGGCTCGTGCTTTAGAAGAAGCCTACGTTGCTGAACAAAAAGCTGAAATGAGCCGTTCGGAACGTGAACGTGCCACCCAAATGGCCGATATCATTATCCCCGCAGAAATTGACAAACAAAAAGTTGAAATATCGGCCGAAGCAATTGCCGAACAAACACGACGTCATGCAAAAGGTGATGCCGATGCTATCTTTGTAAAAATGCAGGCCGAAGCCAAAGGTATTTATGAAATACTAAGCAAACAAGCCGAAGGATTCGACAAACTGGTTAAAGCTTCGGGTTCCGATCCTAAAAATGCAGTAATGATGATGATTGCCGATAAACTACCCGATATTGTAAAAACCCAGGTTGAAGCAATTAAAAACCTTAAAATCGACAAAATCACTGTTTGGGATACCATGGGTTCAGGGAAAGATGGTAAATCACCTACTACCGCTAACTTTCTATCAGGAATGCTAGGATCAATACCTCCTTTTGAAGAACTGTTTAAAATGGCAGGATTGGAATTACCCGATTACCTAAAAGGTAAAACTATCCCAAAACCAGAAGATGTTGAAATAATTTCAGATAATACAACTTCAACTGACCAAACGAGCAAATAAATCATTAATCGACAAAGGCTAATTTATTCTCATAGGTTATTACAATTAATCGATTACTGATATTAATAATAGCATAATCATTTACTTTAAAGAGGAGGTATTTAAATTTGAATGCCTCCTCTAATTTACTTTATTTTATACACCTAACTTAGTCAATCCAACCCAATCAAAAAAAATATTAATTATTCACAAAAAATTACTCCTGTAATTAAAATTATCTAAAATCAATCTAAAATATCAATTTTATCAAAACATATATATCTATGTTACAATAAGATATTACCATGTAACAAATTCTTATTATGTAACAAAAAAATGCAACACATCGTTTGAGTAACTAATTTTCGGATATTTGTACACATGGATTTTTTATCTCTTTTTGTAGTATCGTCAAGTTTAACTTTTGACACATTAGCTGTTTCTATTTTAACCGGATTGGTTATTAGTAACATTCGCTTTTGGCAAGCCACAAAACTAGCTGTAGTAATGGCATTTTTTCAGGGATTAATGCCTTTTATTGGATGGTTTATAGGCAATAGTATTAAATATTACATAGTAGATTTCGATCACTGGATTGCTTTTATTTTACTATCAATACTTGGTATTAAAATAATTATTGATGCACAAAAAAAAGACGAAAATAAAAAAGATTTCAATCCTTTTAAAACAGCCGTTTTAATTGGCATATCAATTGCTACAAGCATTGATGCATTAATTGTAGGTGTTAGTTTTGGATTAATTAAGGTTAATATTACACTAGCTGTTTTACTTATAGGATCTCTTACATATATAGTTGCTATGTTAGGGATGCTATTCGGTAAAAAGGCAAGTTTTCACCTTGGTAATAGAATGGAAATATTAGGTGGAATTATTTTAATAGGTCTTGGAATTAAAATATTACTTGAACATACTCTTATTTCATAAAATATAACAATAAAATATTATTAAACTTCTACCTGCTCAAAAAAACCTTTTTCAATATTATAGTTAAATATCTCTCCTGTTTCAATAATATAATACCATCCATAAATAGTAATTTCTTTATTCTTGTACTTACTTTTAATAAAAGGATATGACAACAGATGCTTCATTTGCTCAACAATATTAATTTGCTCAGTTAACCATTCACGAGCAGCAATATTCCTTCCAATAAGTTGTTGTTCAACCTTCGCTTTTATAGGTCGTGCCAAATCCAACCACTTATTTGTATGAGGTATTTTCAAAAAAGCATCCTCATCTAAATACAAAGATGCACAACCACCACAATTAGAGTGACCACAAACAATTATATTATCAACATTTAAAACCTGTATAGCATATTCTATTGCCGATGTAGTTGCCAAAAACTCGTCGGCTTCGCGATACAACGGAACAATATTGGCAATATTTCGGATCATAAACAATTCTCCGGGAAGTGTTTTTGTTATAAGATTGGGAACAATACGCGAATCGGAACATCCAATAAAAAGAGTATGAGGATTTTGTTCTTTTCCTAACGTATGAAAAAGTTCTTCATGCTCATAATAATCTTTTTCTCTAAACTCAACAATTCCTTTTAATAGCTTTTCCATCCTTAAGTTTCAAAACCATTTATATTTATAACAACTCTACAAAAAAAAAGATTATAATAAAACAAAAAAAACTGCCAATTAGCAGTTTTTTTATTTCGAAATTAAATTTATATCATCCATCAACTTATCTTTATACGACTTTCCTATTGGTATAACCTTCGAACCACTTTCAGTTCGTATTACAACCGAATTATCTTCAATTAATTTTATTTTACTAAGATTCACAATAAACGACCTATGTACCCTAACAAATTTATCTACCGGCATTTTATCCGAAATAGCTTTCATTGTAAAATGGATTGTATATTTATCTTTGAAGGTATTAACAACCACATAATTCTCAAGCGCTTCAATCCACAGAATATCTTCATATTTTACACGAACCAATGAAGAATTATTTTTAATAAATATTTCAGTACTCTCCTTTTCAACGTTCTCTTTTTTATCGAAACGTTCCCTTGCTTTATTAACCGCTTTAATAAAACGAGCATATTGTACAGGTTTTAAGAGATAATCTGTTACATCATACTCATACATTTCCAATGCATATTTTTCCTGCGATGAATAGATAATAACCTGGGGTAATACAGTTAACGATTTAAGAAAATCTATACCCGACATCTCTGGCATTTCAATATCCAAAAAAATAAGATGAATTGGATTTTCCGAATTTGAACTATTTAACACATTTAATGCAGTAACAGCATCTTCATAGGTTCCTAATAGTTTTAATCCCGAGGTTTTATTTACAAATTCTTCTATAACCTTGGTAGAAAATCTATCATCGTCAATTATAATACAATTCATATTGTGTGGACTTTTTTCAAATTTAATACAATAATTGTCAAATTAATTTATTTAATATGTTTTTTTTATTACTAATAACAACATATTATTGATAAAAAGATACAAATAATACACTAAAAACTATTAATTTTTAAAAAAGCTAATCAAAAAAAACAATACATTGTTGATATAAAACAACTTACACCAATCACTTCAACTCGTTAAACTTTTCCTCAAGCAACTCTACTTTTTTAATAGTATTCCTAAGCCATTTTAGTTTTACACAAGCTCTTTCATCTGTTGTTAAATTATAATCGATTATGGTTTTTCGTAAACGCTCTGTTATTGAGTGCAAAACCAATGCTGCCGAAACCGATATATTAAAACTCTCGGTAAATCCATACATAGGTATTTTAACAAATTCATCGGCTATATTTTTTACACTATCCGATATCCCTTTAAGCTCAGTTCCAAACACAAATGCAGCCTTACCTTTTGTAACATCAAACTCAGATATAAGTTGATCATTTAAATGAGGTGTTGTTGCTACAATACGGTACCCCTTTTCTTTAAGTCTAAAAAGACAATGTGGTGTATTGTTTTCACTTTTCGAATACTTATTTATATTGAGCCATTGAGCTGATCCTAAAACAATATCACGACTAATTTCAAAATGATTTTTATTTTCAATAATATGAACATTTTGTATTCCAAAACAATCACAGGTTCTTAAAACTGCACTTGCATTATGGGGTTGATAAATATCTTCAAGAACAACTGTAAAATAGTTCGTTCGCTCATTCAAAACCTTTTCAAACTGTTCGTTTCTTGATTCTAAAATAAATGACTCTAAAAATTTATTAAGTTCTAAAATATATTCTGTATTCATATCGTTCGAAATATGAAAAAAAAAGAGAGTACTTTCGTACTCTCTAAATATTTTTTGCAATAAAAAATTAATTTACAGCATCGCTAAGTTCACTACCTGCTTTGAACTTAACAACTTTCTTTGCCGGAATTAAAATTTCTTTGCCGGTTTGAGGATTTCTACCTGTACGCTGAGTTCTTTCAGAAACACCGAAAGATCCGAAACCTACTAAGGCAACTCGATCACCTCCTTTTAAAGCATCACCAGTAACTTTCACGAAAGCATCTAAGGCTTTTTTGGCATCGGCTTTTGTCAAACCACTTTCACCGGCAATTGCATCAATTAATTGAGCCTTGTTCATAATAACTGTTAATTTTAGGGTTTAATAAAAATAGGTTCATTAACTTTCCTTTACAAATATAGAGTATTTCTGATGTTTACCAAATTTCACTCAAAAAAAAATCTTTTTTTTTCAATTAAAATGAAAATTTCTCTATAAAAAACCTGATTAACTTATTTTTGTATAATTAATATAATATAATTATCAATTGTATGTCATCAATTCGTTTCCCATTATCATGTATTACTATTATTTC
Source organism: Marinilabiliaceae bacterium (assembly GCA_016933045.1). Taxonomy (GTDB): domain Bacteria; phylum Bacteroidota; class Bacteroidia; order Bacteroidales; family Marinilabiliaceae; genus JAFGBR01. The sequence continues at coordinate 31,743 of JAFGBR010000006.1, forward strand.
ATCTTTTTTCATATTAAGTAACATTTTTATAAGTTGTAATCATAAACATAAAAATGAAATAATAATTATTCCTAAAATAAAACAAGTTGGAAAAGATGCTCTCCCCGATTCTATTGCAAAAATAAAAGCACCATTTGAAATTATTAATTTTAAAAAACCATCTATAAAACAAAAAAGAATTTTAATAACTGATCATATTCATGAAAAAGACTCCATACTAACTCCAATAATTAACAATATTATTGATTCAGTTTCGTCAAATGGAGGAGGAATTATTGTTATTACTGACGGCAAGTGGAAAAGTGGCCGAATTATATTAAAAAATAATATTGAATTACACCTTAATGATAGCGCAGAAATTCACTTTACCGGTAATGTTGAAGATTATTTACCTGTTGTAAAAACCCGAATTGAAGGAATTGAACTCATGTCGTTAGGTGCTTGTATTTATGCCAATAGCCAAAAAAACATATTAATTACCGGCAATGGCAAATTATTTGGTCCTTCAGATGGTCCAGTAAGATCGAAAATGCTTACCGATAATATTATTGACAATGCCGTTTTATTAAACAAACCTGTAGAAAAAAGAATATACGACGGGAAAACAACATATTTCTTATTTTCCCCAATGTTTATATCTCCAATAAATTGTCAAAATGTATATATCGAAGGCGTATCTCTGCAAAATACTGCCTTTTGGAACATCGTTCCTATATATTGCAAAAATGTAATAATTCGAGGTGTTTCAGTTAACTCAGTTGGTATTCCCCGAGGCGATGGAGTCGATATTGAATCATCAAAAAATGTTCTTATTGAATATTGCACCCTAAGTTGTGGCGATGATTGTTTTACCATGAAAGCAGGTAGAGGTACTGATGGATTAAGAGTTAACAAACCAACTGAAAATGTTGTGGTAAGATATTGCTTAGCAAAAGAGGGACACGGCGGAATTAGTTGTGGAAGCGAAACAGCCGGTACAATACGTAATTTATATGTTCACGATTGCGTATTTGAAAATACTGGTGTTGGCATTCGCTTTAAAACACGTCGATCTCGTGGTGGTGGTGGTGAAAATTTATTTTACGAACGCATAAGAATGAATTTACGCTATTCTGCTATTAAATGGGATATGCTTGGTAGCGTTAATTCTGTTGGTGAATTAGCACACAGGCTCCCCGAAAAAGAGATAAATGAACTAACACCTAGTTACAAAAACATATCAATTAATAACTTAATTATCGAAAACTGCGATCATTTTTTAAAAATTTTTGGCATCCCCGAGTCACCGGTCGAAAACTTAAACATTTCAAATTCCGAAATCATCTCGAAACAATTTATTATTGCCAACGATGTAAAAAATGTAAAACTTCATAACTTAATTATCAACACTAACGATTCAATAATTAATTTAACTGATTGCCGCGATTTTTATATGGAAAATATTATTATCAAAACAAAAGCAAAAAACATTTATCTTAAACAATACGGCTCAAAAAGTAAAAATATCAACTGTTTAAACTGCAAACCACCTATTAAACAAGAACCAATAAAACAATAATTACGAAACACTCATATAGTTTTTCTAAATAAATATTTAAAATAATACAATTAATAAAATTCTATCACGTGAAAATATTCTTTAAAATAACTTTAATCTCATCATTTGTTTTAACAATAAATAGCTGCAATATAAAAGATTCATCAACCATTGAATTATGGTACGATAAACCGGCATCGACATGGGAAGAAGCACTGCCTATTGGCAACGGCCGACTTGGAGCTATGATATATGGAGATACTACTAATGAAAAAATACAGTTTAACGAAGAAACTCTTTGGAATGGAGAACCTCGTGATTACAACAATGAGAATGCTCATTTATTTTTAGAAAACATAAGAACACTTCTTTTTGATAACAAAAAAAAAGAAGCAGAAAAAATTGCTTCGGAAGCGTTTATGGGGAAACAGCTATATGAAAATGATTATAATAAGTTAAAAAAAGAATGGTATGATAGTATTATTAATTTACCAATAATAGTAGAGTCAAATGCCAACAGTTACAACGACAACCTTTGGGATACCATGTATATTAATAACAAAAGTGTTTGGGAACGAAAAGGATTACCCGATATGGATGGTGCTGTTCTATTCCGAAAGACTATTGTTATACCAGATGAATGGATTGGATTAGATTTAAAAATTGAACTCGGTAAAATAAAAGACCAAGATTTTTCATTTATAAATGGCCACCTTATTGGGTCATTAGATGGAGGAAATACAAATCGAACATATATAATTCCTAATCGATGTATAAAAAAAGGATCAAACACATTAAACATTCTTATTAACAACTACACATCAACCGGTGGTTTTAATGCAGTGCGAAAACCACCATTTAAAATGAATATTATACCTGTTAATAAAACCACTAATCCCTTATTTATTGAAGGAACATGGAAATACAAAGTTATTGATAAAAAACCTCCTTTTTACCCTCAATACCAAGCTTCATACCAACCCTTTGGCGAAATTAAAATCGACTTTGAAAAACATGACAATATTACTAATTACAAAAGATGTTTAAACCTTGAGAAAGCTATAAAAACAGTTACATACGATATTAATGGCGTAAAATACAAACGTGAATATTTTGCAAGTTTTCCTAACGATGTGATAATTATCAATATTACTGCAACAGGTAAGGGAAATATCAGTTTTAATACAACATTTGAAAGTGTACATGAAATTAATAATATATTCAAGTTTAACGATAATACATTAGGGTTAAATGTAAAAGTTGAAGATGGTGTAATGAAAGGAACTGCTTTAATGAACGTTTCTATTAATGGGGGAACTATTATTACAGACAATAACTTTATAAAGGTTTCAAAAGCCAATAGTGCTACTATTAAACTTGTTGCAAATACCAATTACATATCCTATAAAGAAGTTGGTGCAGATCCTTTGAAAAAAGCTGAAGAATCGCTTAAGAAAGTTGCCGGGTTAAACTTCGATGATATAAAAAACTGCCATGTTGAAGATTACCAAAAATTATTTAATCGTTTTTCAATTGATTTGGGCCAAAAAGAAAACAGACTACTTACTACAAACACAAGAATTGACAGCATTTTAAAACGCCCCGATAATGATTTAACAGCAACTTATGTGCAATATGCCCGTTATTTAATGATATCATCGGGTAGAGAAGGCACCAATCCGGCCAACTTACAGGGCATTTGGAATAAGGAAATACATCCGGCATGGGGTAGCAAATACACAACAAACATAAATTGCGAAATGAACTATTGGCCAGTTGAACCTTTAAACATTTCAGAATGTCACAATTCATTATTCAAAATGATTGACGAAATTGCAGAAGCCGGTGCAAAAACTGCAAAAAATCATTATAACGCAAACGGTTGGGTTTTACACCACAACACCGATCAATGGAGAGGAACAGCACCTATTAACAATTCGAACCACGGCATTTGGCCAACAGGTGGTGCTTGGTTATGCCATCATTTGTGGGAACATTACTTATATTCGCAAGACACCATTTTTTTAAAGAACAAGGCTTATCCACTAATAAAAGAAGCTACTAATTTTTTCATTGACTTTTTATCGGAAGATCCAAAATCAGAATATCTGATCAGCACACCATCTAATTCACCAGAACATGGAGGCTTGGTTGCAGGACCAGCAATGGATCATCAAATAATTCGATCGTTATTTAAAATAACATTACAATGCATAAAAATTCTTAACCTCGATAATAAATATGCAGAGTTAGTTGCTCAAAAACTAAATCGCATTGCTCCAGATAAAATTGGACAATATGGTCAATTACAGGAATGGATGCAAGATATTGATGACACAACCGATACGCACCGACATATTTCTCACCTGTGGGGAGTCCATCCTGGTAATGAGATAAACTGGGAAGAAACTGTAGATTTGATGAACGCAGCAAAAAAATCGCTTATTTACCGAGGCGATGATGGTACTGGATGGAGTTTAGCATGGAAAATAAATTTCTGGGCTCGTTTTCTCGATGGTGAACATGCTCATAAAATGATACAAATGTTATTAAGCCCTCAATCAAACCCAAATCGCCCCGGATCGGGAGGCTCATACCCAAACCTTTTCGATGCCCATCCCCCATTTCAAATTGATGGAAATTTTGGTGGTGCAGCCGGTATTGCCGAAATGCTTATACAAAGTCACATGGGATATATTCATCTATTACCTGCATTACCTATCGAATGGCATACTGGATCAATTAAAGGCATGAAAGCTCGCGGTGGATTGGAAATTGACATGTATTGGAAAAATGGAAAACTTTCAACAGTAAAAATTATATCAACATTCAATAGAAAGGTTAAGTTCAAGTACCGAGATATATTTGTTGAAAAAGAACTAAAAACAGGTAAATCGGTAACAATAAACAATTGGTAAAATGTACTACTAATTAAATACCCGCTTTATTACATTCTTTCAATATATTGATCGATATAATTATTACATATAAAATATTTTATACCAAATAATTACATTAAGAATATAGAGTAGTTAGCATTCAGTGGAGAAAACTAGTAACAGCATTGAAACATTAACAATGAACAGATAAATAAAAATGATTAATAACCAATAAAAAAGAAGGACAAAAATGAGACACAAAAAGTTAAAATTAAGTGCCGTACTTTTGTTAGGACTTGGACTAACAGGAGTGCAAGCACAAGAAAGCCTTAACGCCACAGGTAGCAACGCTTCGGGTAGCGGAGGCTCAGCGAGCTATTCCGTTGGACAGGTTGTTTACACTACCAATATTGGAAAATCGGGTTCGATAGCACAAGGCGTGCAGCAACCCTACGAGATATCGGTAGTGACGGGAATAAAAGAAGCCAAAGGCATAAACCTTACGGTTACGGCTTATCCTAATCCAACTACCGATTATCTTACATTGCGTATTGATGAATTTGAAATTTCAAATGTATCGTATCAACTTTACGACATGAACGGAAAACTTTTGCAAAACGAAAAAATTACCGGTAGTCAAACAAGCATTGTTATGAGCAATCTTGTCCCGGCCACCTATTTTGTAAAAGTTATTCAAGGAAACAAAGAAGTAAAAACATTTAAAATCATTAAAAATTAAAGAGTACAAAACAATGAAAAAATTATTTACATTAATTAGCAGCCGTATTATTAACGGTAAGTGTGTTTGCTCAATCACCCGAAAAAATGAGCTATCAGGCAGTTGTCCGCAATAGTAGTGATGCCTTAGTTACCAACACCCAAATTGGGATGCAAATAAGCATTTTGCAAGGTTCTGCAAGCGGAACGGTAGTTTACACCGAAACCCAAACTCCAACCACCAATGCCAATGGTTTGGTAAGTATTGAAATAGGTGGCAGTGCAGCTTTTGATGCAATTGATTGGTCAGCCGGATCCTATTTTATTAAAACCGAAACCGACCCGGCAGGAGGAACTAATTATAGTATTACAGGTACAAGCCAGTTATTGAGTGTACCTTATGCATTACATGCAAAAACAGCTGAAACGCTTACAGGTGGAATAACCGAGAGCCAAATAAGCGATTTAGGCACTTACATTGAAACCGAAACAGACCCGACAGTCACAAAATATTCCGTAGGGGAATTTGCCCAAGGCGGTATCGTATTCTGGGTAGACGAAACAGGACAGCATGGTTTGGTAGCTGCTAAAGAAGACCAAAGCACAGGAGTGAGATGGTATGCTGGTACCTTTGGTGTAACACGAGCAACCGGAGATGGACCATTTTCAGGCGAATTAAATACAGCAATAATTATAACATCACAAGTTTCAATTGGTGATGATGGTAGTGATTATGCCGCTCAAATATGTAACGATTTACAAGTTACTGAAGGTGGCAAAACTTACGGCGATTGGTATCTTCCCTCAAAAAAAGAATTGGATTTAATGTATCAAAACAAGGCAACTATTGATGCTACCGCAGTGGCAAACGGAGGCAGCGGTTTTGTTAGTACCTACTATTGGAGTTCTACCGAGGCCAGTAGCACCAACGCGTGGGAACGGAGCTTCTTCGATGGCTACCAGACCAACTACAGTAAGACCAACGTAATCAGGGTGCGTGCTGTTCGGGCTTTTTAACCATTTATCTATTTAAAATTTATCCGCGAAGCGGTCGATTTTTTTTGATTATGGCATTATACTACGAATTACAGTTTTTTAAGGATGTTTACACGCTTGTTCAAAAAGTGTTTTTATATACACAGGAGTTTCCTCGGGAGTACAAATATACTTTGGGAGAAGACATGAAACGAGCTTTGCCATAAAGCTTGTAAGAAGTATTTATAGAGCCAATAGAGCAAAGGATAAAGTTGTTTATCTGGAAACATTTTTAGACGATTTTTTATTGCTAAAAATTTCATATCCACACAAAGGTGTATTTCAAATTTTAGCAATAAAAAAGCAAGCCGAGCTATCGGGTTTAATGGATAGCATAGGCAAACAAATTACCGGTTAGCGGTTTTGCAAGTGCCTACTATTGAAATTCTACCGAGTACAATAACAACAACGCGTGGAAACAAAACTTCAACAATGGCAACCAGAACAACAACAATAAGAACAACAGAGACAGTGTGCGTGCTGTTCGGAATTTTAAACAAACCTTTTTAAAGAAAACCTGTCAGCATCTGCAAAGGCACTGATAGTGTTTTCTTTCTTAAAAAACATTAAACTTTACAAACTGATTTGTGCAACTTTCATTATTCGACATACCACATAAAGAGAAACCGAAAATTGAGCTCGAGGAATTTTTCGAGGCATATTTTAATTGTCGAAGTAATAAAAGAAACACCGCAAATGCTAAAGCTTTTGAGGTTGATTACGAAAGCAATTTTGTGCAACTTTGTAAGGAAATAAACAACGAAACCTATCAAATAGGTCGTTCCATAGCCTTTACCGTTGATAATCCTGTGAAACGCAAAATTTTTGCTGCCGATTTCTGAGACAGGGTGGTTCATCATTTAATTATCGGAAAATTAAATCAACTTTTTGAAAAACAATTTATACACAATAGTTACAATTGCAGAGTGGGGAAATGCACACACATTGGGATTCAGCGTATTGATAGGTTTATTCGGCAATGCTCGTCAAACTATACCAAAGATTGCTACATACTGAAACTCGACTTACAGGGCTTTTTTATGAGCATCAACAAAAACATACTTTTCGAGAAATTCGAACAGTTTATCAAAGAAAAGTACCACCATCCAGATAAAGACTTGATAATAAAACTTTGCAAGCAAGTAATATTCAACGACCCTACAAAAAATTGTATCATAAAAGGAAATAAAAGCAATTGGGACGCTTTACCCCCGAATAAAAGCCTTTTTCACAGCCAACCCAATTGCGGTTTACCCATTGGCAACCTTACCAGTCAGGTGTTTACCACCTTTTACATGGACAGCATCGACCATTTTGTAAAACACGATTTGAAAATACGGTATTACGGCAGATATGTTGACGATTTTGTGATAGTACACGAGAATAAAGAATATTTAAGAAATCTTATACCGAAACTTTCGGAGTATTTGCAATCAGAACTACAAACAACCATTCATCCCAAGAAAATATATTTGCAGCATTACTGCAAAGGAGTAAAATTCCTCGGTACAGTTATTTTGCCAAACCGCATATATATTTCCGACAGAACCAAAGATAACTTTTACAACGCCATAGAAAATCAAAACCAAATAGCCCGTGACCACAAACCTACAAAAGAACAACAACAAGCCTTTCAAAGCAGTATGAACTCGTATTTGGGGATAATGAAGCATTACAAAAGCTACAAATTAAGAAAAGAAATGCTTTCAGAAAACCTTAGCGGATGGTGGTAGAATTATGTTTACCTATCGAGCGGAATAGCTAAATTTGAAATTAAAACAAAATGACATAAAAAATAAAAAAATTATATATTCCATTTTTATTATTATCAGTTGGATACTTATTTGATTACACATTTCTAAACTGGTTGATTATTTACCACTTACATCTAATTGAACCAAAAATAGAATTTGTGAATATTTGGATTCCAAAAGGCATTTCCGGACTATTGATTTTATTATTTATGCGCAGTAGGATTAAATCATTAAAAATTGGAGAAAAAGCACGCGAATTTTGAGGATTTATATTCTGGCTTTTCTTAACTGCTCCTGTAATTTTTGGGCAATTTTATGTTGAAACAAAATCGGGCAAGTTAACTGTTGTTAATACCCCCTCCGAGATTGAATCAAGCAATGAATCAAAATACTATGCTATTAATGAGCATACCGATTTAAAACAATATGGTGGACTTTGGTCTACCAAAACCAGTGCAAATAAACATGAAACAGAAATTCGGATAACTTGCTATTTTGCTTGTCCGGTAATTGATAAGTCTGTTGAAAACCCAAACATGGTTAGAGAACTAAACAATTGGCTTGGTGTTACATTTAGTGAAAAATTTGGAAATAGCGCATTTGATAAGGACGAACAAAAAGAATTGATTAATGAGTTCATCCAGGAAGCAATAAAAAATATGAGAATCATAACTTTAATACTTCGTATTTAGTTAAAATACCTAATTCTGACGAAAAAGAAGCATTTCTTGAGGCTGTAAACAGGACAAAACTACCCTATAATTCTTCAAAACTAAAAATATTAAAAGCCGAAAAAGGGACTTACGAATCAAGAACAAAAAAAAGCTACCCTTGGATGATTGCAACTTTATTAGGAGAAAATTTATTATGGCTTTTAATGGTTATTTTAGTCAAACCAAATACAGCTGCATTTAAAAATATTGGAAACGAAAAAGCAAGAAAAAAGGAACTTTCAGAGTATAAAGACTTCCTGAAATTATTTGTCCCAAATAAAAATTTTTGGGCAATTCCAATAATTATCGATTTGAATATTATTGTATTTATATTAATGTTGTATTCAGGGATTAGTATTATTCATCCACAAAGTAATGACTTAATTGCGTGGGGTGGCAATTTAAGAAGTTTAACTACTGATGGACAATGGTGGAGACTTTTAGCTTCTGTTTTTGTTCATGGAGGTTTAATGCATATTGGGTATAATCTATTTTCATTGTTTTTAATAGGTATATTCTTGGAATCATTTGTTGGTAGTAAACGATTCATGGTTATATATCTGATTTGTGGTATTGTTGCCAGCATTGTTAGCATATACTGGTATGAAAATACAATTAGTGTTGGCGCTTCTGGTGCTATCTTTGGAATGTCTGGATTAGTATTAGCTTTAATGCTTATTAATTATATCGATAAAGGATTACTCAAATTTGTTCTGATTTTTATCGGCATTAACCTTTTAATAGGATTAAGTGGAATGATTGATATGGCAGCACATTTGGGGGGATTAATTACTGGATTTTTAATTGGGTTGATTTATTTTCCGATTGAAAAATTCAAAAAAAAATTATAACAAATCAAAAATTAAATAAAAAAAATTTTATGTATGAAGTGAAAATACGAAAAATCGAAAAAAATGAAATTGATAAACTCGAGGATATGTTATACGAAGCAGTTTATCAACCAGATAAAAACAATCCAATTCCAAGGGATGTAATAAAAGTTCCACAAGTAAATGCATATATTAATGAATTTGGTAAGTCAACTGATGATCATTGTTTTGTTGCAGACCTAAATGGAAAAATTATTGGAGCCGTTTGGGTAAGAATTATTACAGGAAAAATAAAAGGGTACGGAAACATTGATAACAAAACACCTGAGTTTGTAATATCATTATATAAAGAATATCGCAATAAAGGTATTGGAACAAAGATGATGAACAAGATGATTAATTATTTACAAAAAAGCGGATATAAACAAACATCATTAAGCGTACAAAAAGATAACTATGCAGTTAAACTTTACAAAAAAATTGGATTTGAAATTATTGAAGAAAACGATGGAGACTATTTAATGTTATTAAAATTAAACTAAAAACTAGTAAAAAGTTATATTTTACATTTAAGAAAACTACAATAAACGATTCCCTCCGTCACATTAATATAAAATATTTTAAATGTTATTACATGCAAAATAATATATATTAATAGCATTGGAGATATAGAGTAGTTGGACATAAGCAGATGAATGATCAAATTCACAAAATAGCATAACTTTAAGTGAATAATATCACCAAAAGTTTTATCTTTGAATAAAAAACGAAAATGTATTCAAGATATTTAAGGGAGAAAATTGAGAGTAAATTAGGTTCGGGTAAAGCTATAGTTGTTATTGGACCAAGACAGGTAGGAAAAACAACTCTTATTGAATCAATACTTGAATCAAAGGACTATTTGCTACTTGATGGAGATGACCCAAAAACAAGAACTATATTAACAGAACCTAATACTGAACAAATTAGGACAATTATAGGTAAATACAAATTTGTATTTATCGATGAAGCTCAAAGAATAGAAGGGATTGGGCTCACAATGAAAATAATTACAGATAGGTTCAAAGATGTTCAGTTATTTACAAGTGGCTCTTCTTCTTTTGACTTAACCAATAAGATAAATGAGCCATTGACAGGCAGAAAGTGGGAGTATCAATTCTTCCCAATTTCCTGGGAAGAATTTGAAAATCATCACGGGTATTTGAATTCAGAGCAACAATTAGAAAATAGACTACTTTATGGGTTTTACCCTGACGTCTTAAATAATGTTGGAGATGAAATTAGTATTCTGCGAAATTTGATAAATAGCTATTTGTACAAGGATATCTTATCTTATTCAGACATAAGAAAGCCTGAAGTGCTTGAAAAGTTAGTTCAGGCATTGGCTCTTCAGGTAGGTAGCGAAGTGAATTATTCGGAATTAGCTCAGATTGTTAATGTTGATAAGAATACAATTAGCAAGTATATTGATATACTGCAACAAGGTTATATTATTTTCAAATTGAGTAGTTTTAGTAGAAATGTTCGGAATGAAATAAAAACTAATAAGAAAATTTATTTCTATGATAATGGTGTTCGTAACATGGTTATTGGAAATTTTAATCCCCTAGGCTTAAGAACAGACAAAGGTGCATTATGGGAAAATTTTTTAATTTCTGAGAGAATGAAACAAATCGAGTATAAGCAAAGCCTTGCTCGAACCTATTTTTGGAGAACAAAACAACAACAAGAAGTTGATTTTGTTGAAGAAAACAGTGGAAAGATAATTGGATATGAATTCAAATGGAATAAAAAAAAGACAACAAAATTACCTAAAACATTTGTTGAATCATATAATGCAGAAAGTAATGTAATAGACAAAGATAATTTTAGAGAATTTGTAATAATAGATTAATGCCAACGCCCAACAATGTATATTTAAAATTCCCCTGAAAAAATTATTTGATTCATAGTAATTTTCATTTTAAAGCGATTTAGCTTTACTATAAAAATATTTAGAAAATGAATGATTTCATAAAACTGACAGAACCACAAAAAGAATTGACATTTCCATTGATGAAAGCGATTGAAGATCGACATACGACCGAAACAGGATTTATAAGTCAAAATGTTTATTTATACCGTGCATCAGCAGGTTTAAATACCGCTATAATTGGATTAGTAAACCGAGACAAACTACATGAAACGATGGGTTTGAATGATTACGAAAAAGTTATTTACTCACAGGCTATTGGATAATCATTAAATGACTAATTATAAAAATGAAATTTTAAAAAATATTTGTTATACTGATCTTGTTTACGGAAGGATTAATAAGAAATTAAATATTGAGCTGCCGAAAGAGGAAATAGAGAAAATGATATATGAAATCATTGAACAAACTGATATAACAAAGTTTCAAAAGACTGGGAAAAATATTTACATTACAAACAATTATAGAAATGTTATATTGACAATAAATTCTTATACCAATAGAATAATTACAGTAAACAGATTGAATAAAAAAACAACTAAAAACCATTAAACAATGTTTCAAGAGCCTAAAAACTATGGCGATAATGACCATTTCTTTTTTGAAGCAGACAAGGATTTAGAAAAAGTTTGCAATGCACCAAAAGACAAAGATGGAGTTTTTAAGGTATTAGAATTGCGTAACGGAAAAATCAACTTGGTATATATCGGGTACTCAAATTCTGGTGGACTATTTAATGAAATTGTCAATGGAATTCATTACGACAAGAATCCAAGAAAAATTGGTTGGACTTATCAAATGCTAAAAGACAAAACAGACGCAATTGACATTTATTGGTATGTTACGAATGGCAAAGACGAACAAAAGAAAGAACAGGTCTTCATGCTAAAAGACTTTGTTGAGCAGACTGGAAAAATGCCAAAATGGAACAAATAGAAAAACGACGAACCGCTAATAATGTACATACAAAATTGGCGTGTTCGTAAAAAATTCAAGATTTTTAGCCCGCTTCAACTTTTCGTCAGCCTTAATAAGTAAAAAGCTCGCAATCCCTTACTAGCCATATTGTAAACAGTAAACTTACATTGGCTAACAGAAAATAGCATCCGACAACTTAATTTTTCATAAATTTTTGAAAAATTCACTTCTATTTGTCACAAATAAGCTATTACAATAGACTTATAATAAAAGACACTGCATTGAATAATTTCGAAACCATATATAAAGAAAACTATCAAAAGATGTATTGTATTGCTCTAAATATGATTAATGATAGAGATGCAGTTTGCGATATTATTCAGGAAATATTTATTTATTACCATAAAATTTCACAAAATGGGAATACAATTAATAACCCAAAAAGTTGGCTCGTAAGAGCAACTATTAATAAATGTATTGACCATTCAAAGTGTCAAAAAAAGCATTTGAAAATAGATAGTATAGAACCAATTCCAATTATTGATGATTCACTAGAGAAGAATCAGGAAGAAAAAATTATAAAACAGGCATTATCAAGACTAAAACCTAAAGAGAAAACACTTGCATTATTATATAGCGAAGGAATGTCATATAAAGAAATATCAGAATTGTCAGGGATTAAATTTTCCTCTGTTGGTAAAATGTTATCCCGGACGATAAAAAAACTTGATGAAATTTTAAAAAAGATGAACTATGAGATGTATTAGTGATGAATTAATCCAAAAGTTTGTTGATAAAGAAGCTTCTTCAAAAGAAAGCTCTATTGTACAAAGTCATCTTACAACTTGTAGTAAATGCGCTAAAAAAGTGGAAGAAAGACAATTTACAGCAAATAGAATTAAAGAGTTGTTAGGTTCGCTAAACAAAAACGAAGTACATGTACCGGTATTTCAGGAGCCTGAATACCAAAGAAAGGCTTTTAATTTTCATCTAAAAAAGATTGTTTATGTTACTTCAGCAGCTTGTTTAATTATTTTATTTTTCATTTTTCATCAAAAATCAAATGATAAAATTGATTTTATTTATTCATATGAAATTGAAAATGAATATAATGCAAATTTGCCATTATCAGAACAGGAAATGGTAATTGAAATAATAGATTCAAAAGGTAAGCTTATCAAATACTAATTATGAAAACCGATGACGATTGGTTGAAGATTAATAACTTATAAAATTTTTTAAAATGAAAAAGTATATAATAATTTTAGCCATTACAATAATTCAGTTCCCTTTGTTTTCACAGAACTTAATAAGTAAATATAAAACTGGAACCGTTAAACTAGTACCTGATATAGAATATGCCCAAGACAATGATTGGAACAGTATTTTCCGTTCTTATTACGACACTTTATACAACAAACCGATGGGTATGAGAAAATCATTAGTTGTTTTACCTGATGGCTCTTTAATTGTTAACCACGCATACAGAGATTACCATACAAAATTTTCACCCACAGGAAAATATGAAAAAGAATTTACGATTGAAAAAGCTGGGCATAAAGCTATTATGGGGGTAATAAATGATAATACACTTTTTACCGGACTTGACAACATGGGAAAAATGACCTGTTCAGATTTTAATGGTAAATATAAGAAAACACTGACCCTGAACTATATGACCAAAGATATAATTGCCCTAAACAATGGTAAGTTTGCCGTTGTTGGCTGGGTAATATGGTCTGAAAAATTCCGAACTTTTATTTCAATCGTTGATTATGAAACCAACAAAGAAAAAGTAATTTGGGAACATTTTGATGATAGGGAAATTTCAAGCGATGGAAAGAAACTAAAAAATCGCCCCCCTTTTAATTACTCAATAAAATTAAATGAAGGCGGAATGATTTCTTGCACAACTATGCCTTATTCAAAACAGACAGGTAAAGGCCTCCCACCTCAAATAACAACTGTAAAAAACAAATTAATTGTTGCCATACCAAATACAGGTGAAATACTTGTATATGATTTAGAAGGAAACTTTAAATCAAAAAGTGCAATTAATTGGAATAACAACACCATTTCAGTCGAAGAACAAAAGACAATACAGCAAAAAGCAATTGATGATTATAAAGCCTATATCGAAAAAGGAGATAAAAGAGTCCAAAATAACCTGGAAGCATATAAAAATATGATTTCAGAGATGGAAGAAGACCTGAGAAAAATAAATACACCTATTGCAAAACCATCATTTTCAAACATTATTAAAGATTCAGATGGAAATGTATTATTTTTTGAAATTCCTGAAGAGAAGGATGCAAATATCTTTCACGTTTGGGTATATAATCAGGTTGGGGAATTTCCAACAAAATGCACTTTTATATGCGATGATTATGACCTTAACATTAGTACTAATAAAATGGTATTTAAAGATGGTTATATTTATGGCTTACAAACATTAAAAGAAACGAACGGAAATCCATTAAGACTTGTTCGTTTTAAACTAAAAACCAATTGATTATAAAGAACACCCCAGCCTAACACGCTGTATAACCAATATGGGTAACTTATACTAAAATAAGCTGACACATTTTTCAAAAATATAAAGGATATTTACTTATGCGCTAGTACTAAAAAAATTAACAAAACATTTTTTTATATTTGATTAAATTATTTATGAATAATCCGGGCTATTATTCCATATTTAAAAAAAACATACCAGTTAAAAATTTTGAGAGTTAATCTATAATAAAATGGATCTATAAAAAATATTAACAATTAAATATGTCTGTTTTGAATAAAAGAACTTTTTTTAAAATAATTGCCGTATTACTTCCTATAATCATAATTGCATTTATTGAAATTAGCTTAAGAATAACCGGATATGGAATAAACTATAACCTCTTTAATAAAATTAAAACAAAAAACCAATCAGACTACCTTGTATTGAATCCGGCCATAGGAAAAAAATATTTCGTTAATAAAAACTTCAATTCCGATAACCAAGGAGATATATTTCTTAAAACAAAAAACGACAGCACTTTTCGTGTTTTTATTCAAGGAGCATCTACAGTTGTTGGCTTTCCATATTATTACAGCGGCTCTTTTCCAAACATGTTAAAACACAGACTATCGCAAACATTTCCCGAGAAAAATATTGAGATAATAAACACTGGCATTTCTGCAACAAACACATACACACTTCTGGACTTTACAGATGAAATAATAAAACAAAAACCAGATGTAGTAATCATTTATGCAGGACACAACGAATATTACGGAGCATTAGGCGTAGGTTCAACCAGCTACGTTGGTAGTTATCCGGCTATTATTCGAATGTATATAACAGCCAAAAACCTTCGCCTGTTTCAGTTAATCGAAAATACTTATTCAAAACTTATAAGTCAAAATACTAAACAAGTAAAAAAAGATATTACCGGAATGGAAGCAATGGTAAAACAACAACGCATACCATACAATTCGAAACTTTTCCATGCAGGAATTAACCAGTTTGAGACAAATCTGGAAAAAATACTATACAAGTATAAACAAAATAGCATACCAGTAATAATATCTACACTTGTTTGTAACGAAAAAAACATAAAACCATTTATAAGTGATAGCATCGATACCCCCCGGTTCATTAAACAATTAAACCTAAATAATAAAAAAACAATTGAACTGGCAAACAGTAATGCAAATGCCGCATATTTATTAGGACAACATTATTTGAAAATAAACAATGATTCAGCAAAAAAATATCTTCATAAGGCTAAAGAACTTGACTTACTCCGATTTCGAGCTCCCGAAAAAATAAATGAAGTAATTGAATTATTATCAAAAAAATATAATTGCCACCTGATAAATATGAAACATATTTTTCAAAATTACACAAACCAATGTATTATTGGCAATGAACTGTTAACCGAACATGTACATCCTAATATTGAAGGCTATTTTGTAATGGCAGATGCTTTTTACAACAAAATAAAAGAATTAAACTTAATTAAAGGTTGGGAAAATTATATAACATTTAATGAAGCATTTAATGACATTCCAATAACAACTATTGATTCGATATGTGGCAAAATGATAATTGATAATCTAAAAAAATCATGGCCTTTCGATTTAAAACGTGCCGGTAATAGATATGAAAAAAAATACTCATTCAGAGATAATACCAGTTTTGAACAACATAAAGCCATTGAACTATTCAAAAACAATACACCCAGAGATCAGGTTATGTTGCAAGCGTATAAATGGTATAAAAAAAATAAAAATTACGAACAATGTTTACGAATTATTCAATCGGACATTCTTACTAATCCTGATTGGACAAATTTATATTTATATGCCGGAGATATATGTTTAAAACTAAATGACATTAAAAAAGCAATTTTTTATTTTTCGAAATACAACCATCTTACAAAAAATAGTTTTTCAGCACAACAACTAGCTACTGTATTATTAAAAGCAAACCAAACCGAAAAGGCACGTCAAATACTTATTGAGGCTAATAAAAGAGGGATTAATGATACAACAATTAATAAAATGCTTAATAAAATGAATCAATCTGAGTAATAATAAATACTACCAAGGACGTTCAATATCCCTTAAAGAAAATAAATGATTACGTTTATGGAAGTATGTTACCGAATTTTTCTTTTTTAATATTTGATTTTTACCTGACAACTTTTGTAACTGGGACAATGGAAACAAGAATAAATAAAAAATTATAAATATAATAATATGATTCATAAATATTCCAAAGTAATTCGAAAAACCATGCCATACCTTACTCACTAATATGGTAGCTTTTTTCGATATAATAGGCAAAATTAATAAACCTGCCGATACGAAAATAAGCCATTCAATATCGCGCCATAAATAAATAAGCAACAACACAAAAGCTAATACAATAATTGTTTCAAGTGCTTTTTCCCTGCTCATTAAAATAATGTGTAAATAAATGGAGCTAATGCCGAACCGCTTGTGAAGAAAATTAACACTCCAAAAATCAGTAATATTACAATCAATGGTACAAGCCACCATTTTTTACGTTCCTTCAAAAAAAGAAAAAATTCTTTCAAAAACTCCATTACTTTTCAATTATATAATTTTCCAAAACTAATACATCCATTCCTGTTTTCATAAAACAAGAATAAGCATCTTCGGGCGTATTTACAATTGGCTCATCTTTAATATTAAAACTTGTATTAATAAACACACCTATTCCGGTTTGTTGCTTATATTCTTGTATCAAACTCCAAAATACCGAATTCAATTCCTTTTTTACCACTTGAACCCTGGCCGAGAAATCAATATGGGTAATTGCCGGCAAATCCGATTTTGCAATTTTACGCTTATCTTCTAAACTAAACGTATAAAATTCTTCAGTCAAGTTTTTTCTTAAAGACTTCTTAACCTCACTTGTAAACAACATGTAATACGAGTGTTTACTATGCTCAAAGTAATCATCATAATCTTCTTCGCAAACTACAGGTGCAAACGGACGAAAACCTTCCCTGAATTTAATTTTCAAGTTTAATGTTTGCTGCATTTCAAGATCGGATGCATTAGCAAATATACTTCTATTGCCCAATGCTCTGGGACCAAACTCAGTTCTACCTCTGTACCAACCAACAACTTTTTTTTCTGCAATAAATTGCGCAGTAACTCTAATTAAATCTTCATTATTATCGAAATATCTGTAATTGCATTTGTTTTTTCGCAAAATTTTTTCAATATCATTTAGCGAACATCTACTACCCAAATACGGATTAAACGGTTTATCAAGACCTTTAAATAACAAATTTTGTTTAAGATGCGAAACTGCCAGAGCAGCACCTAAAGCACCACCAGCATCACCTGCAGCTGGTTGTACAAATATATCATCAAAAATATTTTGATGATACAATACAGAGTTTGCAACACAATTAAGTGCCACTCCCCCAGCTAAACACAAATATTGTTCGTTTGTTTCTTGTTTAACATATTTAATAATCTTAATCAAAATCTCTTCTAATACTTTTTGAGCTGCCAATGCCAAGTCGGCATGTATTTGTTCGAGTTTATCTTCGGATAATCGTTGCTTAAATTCAAAAAGTTTTTCCCATTTTTTGGCATTAACCATTTGCAATCCAACCGGATATTCAAAATATGCTTTATTCAACCTAATTGATCCATCTGACTTTATATCGATAAGAGTTTCTTTTATAATATTAATAAAATGGACAACTCTTTCCGATGTTAAATTGCCATAAGGAGCCAACCCCATCATTTTATATTCTCCCGAATTCACTTCGAAACCCAAAAAAAAGGTAAATGACGAGTAAAACAAACCAAGTGAATCGGGAAAATGTAATTCTCCTAATACCTGTATTCCTTTGTTACCATTTGCAATACCATACGATGTTGTTGCCCATTCACCAACCCCATCGATAGTTAAAAAAGCACATTTAGCAAATGGCGAGGTGTAAAAAACACTTGCTGCATGCGATAAATGATGTTCGGTAAAAACAATAGGAATGATTTTTTTATGTTTCCCAATTTCATCAATACGTTTTTTAATAATCTG
Organism: Marinilabiliaceae bacterium; assembly: GCA_016933045.1. Lineage (GTDB taxonomy): Bacteria > Bacteroidota > Bacteroidia > Bacteroidales > Marinilabiliaceae > JAFGBR01. Next base: position 50,669 of record JAFGBR010000006.1, read on the forward strand.
TTTAAGAAACAATTTTTCTTTTAACCAAACAGGCATAGCTTTTGCAAATGACCAGAAACCTTTGGGTGCATAAGCATAATAAGTCTCTAACAATCGTTCAAACTTCAAAAAAGGTTTTTCGTAAAATGCAATAATATCTATATCTTCAATACAATAGCCCGATTCGAACAAACAAAATTTAATTGCATTTTCGGGAAAAGAAGCATCATTTTTTATTCTTGTAAACCGTTCTTCCTGTGCTGCATACAATACTTTTCCATTTTCAACTATGGAAGCAGCTGAATCGTGATAGTATGCTGATATACCAAGAATTTTCACAACAATAATATTTAGTTATTATAATTCAATATAAAACATAATGTAATATATCATTTTTTTATTGTGCATTATAGATATTATCAAACCAAAGATATGTTTTATGTCGATATTATATACAATAGTTCGTTAAATAATGACATAAAATATTGATTTACAGCAAAATAAGAGTTGAAAATATTTGTTTAAAACCCTGATA
>JAFGBR010000058.1 GCA_016933045.1 Marinilabiliaceae bacterium
ATTAACATTTGTTGCGCTAGCTCCTTGAATTCACCGGGAGTGTTTATATATGTAACACTCTCTCTTATTTAAAAAGATATTTTATTAAATGAACTGAACACATTCACGAGCAATTTTTTGGTTGTATTCCAATGCAAGTGATTTGTAATTAACAAGGTCAACAATTGTTCCAATAAAGCATAAGCCACCGGTAAAAATGTAAAGTATTCCCATTCCAATCTGGTTTATCATAAAACGTTGTATTCCTGCAATTATAAAAAATCCAAGTAATGTTGTGAGAAGAATAGTTTGAGGGTCTTTTCTTCGCGAACGATACATCATTGTGAAATTTCGAATTTGCTCATCAGATTTTTCTTTCATCAGCATATCTAAATAAATAGCTTCGTCCATTTCAATTTCAGGTAGAAACTGTAGAATTCTGTTCATAATTAATAGTGTTAGGTATTTTATTTGATTTAAAAAGTATGGTATAGCTTCTTTTAATAAGAATAATAACAGCAAAAGCACCAAGTGGATGAGTCTGAAATGACTCAATAAATTTTAAGCGAAATAATAAAGCTATTGAATGTCCCAATCCACAGCCGGGACAAAAATCAAACCCCAGATAATGAAACAGGCATAGCGAATAATGCTTTTCACCGTAAGGATTAGATAATGCCAAAGCAAGTATTGATGAGATCCAGAACCATGCTTCGAGATGTGACCATCTGAAGCTGTATTGTCTTATTTTGTTTTTTATATTCAATTTTTTTATGTAAAAATGAAGTTAGTGTTTTTTTGTAGGTGTAATTATAATTATTGATAATTATTTTTGTCATTGCTTATAGTTCGTACAAGCAATGAAGAAACCTATTTATAAATTTTTACTTTAGTAACTAAAGCTACTTCCTCCTAAAAATTCTCTAACAATAGAAGTAGGTGGTATTTCGCGAGGTGATATGGGTTTGAAATATCGGAAGAATTTCAATAATCGTGTCGATTCGGCATATTCAGGTTGGTTTGGTTGAACTTGTAATAGAATAGGTTCAACAAAAGGTTTTAGTACCGGTAGTTCGTAAATTAGTGCTGAATTAAACATTACATCAGCCTCTTCCTGGTATGGAAAAATATGTTTCTTTTCGCCACGGCGAACGCTTGGCCAGCGCGAAATGGTTTCTTTAGCCGAATAATTACGGTATTTGTAGTCACGTACAATTCTTCGAATAAGTCGGTTGTCTGTTGTGGGTATTCGATTGTGATCATCAACATTAATTGATGTTAATGCCGAAACATAAACTTTAAATTTCGATTCGGCAGGTATGGAATGAGTTAGTTTAGGATTTAATCCATGTATTCCTTCAATAATAAGAATATTATCGGGTTTCATTTGTATCATTTCGCCATCGTACACGCGCTGTCCTTTTTCAAACGAAAATTTTGGTATTTCAACCTCTTTACCTTTAAGTAAATCAATTAATTGCTGATTAAAAAGTTCAATATCCAATGCTTCAAGAGATTCAAAATCGTATTCTCCATGTTCATCTTTAGGCGTGTGTTCGCGATCAACAAAATAGTTGTCTAGCGATAAATTGAGTGGCTTTAAGCCTGATACTTTAAGTTGAATTGCTAATCGTTTACTAAATGTAGTTTTGCCACTCGATGAAGGACCACTTATTAAAACAATTTTTATTTTTCCATTTTGTGATGATATCTGGTCGGCAATTTGGGCTATTTTTTTTTCGTGTAGTGCCTCAGCAATTTTAATTATGTCTTCGGTGTTTTTGGCATCGCATTTTTTATTGAGTTCGCCAATATTACTAACATTTAAAATGCGATTCCAGTTGGTGTGTTCTCTAAATATTTCGAACATTTTGTTTTGAATAATGAGGTCTTCAACCATATCGGGTTGATCTTGCCGTGGTAGTTGAAGCAGCATGCCATTGAAGTATTTATTCAAATCGAAAACCTGTAAATATCGGGTGCTTGGAACTAAGAAACCGTAATATGTATCGGCTAGCCCGTCTAATGTATAATACGAAGTATAAACGTTGCCCCGGTGTTTCATCACTTCGGCTTTATCGAGAAGGTTTTGCTTTTCGAATAATTCAACAACTTTATCTGTTTCGGCCTGGTGTTTAACAAACGGAATGTCCATTTTAACCAGTTCTCTCATGCGTTTACCAATATTTAAAACGTCTTGTATGCTAACGGGATTGTTTGTATTGTGAATTTCGCAATATATTCCACGAGAAACAGAGTGTTCAATTGTTAGTTTGGCTTGAGGGAATAAATCGTTGACTGCTTTGTATAGTAAGAAATACATACTTCGCATGTACATTCTAATTCCTTCGTTGTGTGTAACATCAATAAACTGGACATTTTTTGGGTGGTAAACTTCAAAGTTAAGATCGGTTAATTTATTGTTGACAAGAGCCCCTATAATAGGAGCTTTCATTTGTATATTAAGATCTTTTGATATTTCGAGTAGAGTTGTTTCTTTCGGATATTCTTTGATGACGTTATTGTTTATGCACTTAATAGGAACTGTTTTTATCATGGATAATTCTCTTTTAGTTTACAAAACTAAAGTAGCTATTTTAGTGCATATTATAAAATTAATTACTTTAACTCATCTCGAAGAAACTGTGCTGTGTAGCTCGATGGATGTTTTGCAACTTCTTCGGGTGTTCCTGAGCAAACTATTTCACCGCCATTTCTACCTCCATCGGGGCCAATATCGATTATATGATCGGCTACTTTTATTACATCTAAATTGTGCTCAATTACAATAACGGTGTTTCCTTTTTCAAGTAAACGGTTTAATACACCTAATAAAATTCTGATATCTTCGAAGTGCAAGCCGGTTGTAGGTTCGTCTAAAATATATATTGTTTTTCCGGTGTCTTTTTTTGCAAGTTCGGTTGATAGTTTGATGCGTTGCGACTCTCCACCCGAAAGGGTTGTAGATGGTTGTCCGAGGGTTATATAGCCCAGTCCAACATCTTGAATGACCTTAATTTTATGAAGAATTGAGGGTATGTTTTCGAAAAATTCAACAGCCTGGTTTATAGTCATGTTAAGAACATCGCTGATGGTTTTTCCTTTGTAACGTACTTCAAGTGTTTCACGATTGTAGCGTTTGCCATCGCAGTCGGGGCAATGAACCATTACATCAGGAAGGAAATTCATTTCAATAACCTGAACACCTCCTCCTTTACAGGTTTCGCATCGCCCTCCTGACACATTGAATGAAAAACGTCCGGGTTTGTATGCTCTGATTTTTGATTCGGGGAGCTCGGCATACAGTTTTCTTATTTCGTCGAATACCTTTGTGTATGTAGCAGGGTTCGATCGTGGGGTGCGGCCAATTGGGGCCTGATCTACGTCAACTACCTTATCGATGTATTCAAGACCTTCGATAGAGTCGTATTCTAAAGGATCTTTAACCGATTTGTAGATGTATTGATTTAATATTGGGTATAATGTTTCATTTATTAATGTTGATTTTCCGCTTCCCGATACTCCTGTAATACAAATAAATTTGCCTAATGGGAATTGGGCGGTAATATTTTTTAGGTTGTTGCCCTTTGCTCCTTTAATAATGATTTTTTGATCATTGCCATCACGTCTTACTTTTGGTACAGGTATAGTTAATCGTTTTGCTAAAAAATCGGCAGTTAGAGATTTGCTTGCCAGCATTTCGGCAGGGGTGCCCTGTGCTACAATTTCGCCTCCATGAATTCCGGCACGTGGTCCCATATCAATGATGTGATCAGCAGCCAGCATCATGTCACGATCGTGCTCAACAACTAGAACAGAGTTTCCCGAGTCACGTAATTGCGAAAGTGAGTTGATGAGTCGATGATTGTCTTTCTGATGTAGTCCTATGCTTGGTTCATCTAAAATATAAAGCACATTCACTAACTGAGATCCAATTTGAGTAGCCAGTCTTATACGTTGACTTTCACCCCCAGAGAGTGTTACTGCACTTCGGTTGAGCGATAGGTAATCCAATCCAACATCAATCAAAAAACTTAGCCGGCTACGAATTTCTTTTAAAATTTCGGTGGCAATACTTTTTTGTTTGTCTGAAAGATGTTTCTCTACATTTTTAAACCAATTAGCAAGAATAGATAAGTCCATTTCGGCCAATTCGGAAATGTTTTTATCGGCTATTTTAAAATGTCGGGCTTCTTTGTTAAGTCTTAAGCCATTACATTCGGGGCATTTTATGGTTTGAATGAATTGATTGGCCCATTTGCGAGCTTTTTCAGAGGTGTCGTTATCTTGTTGGTCAATTATGTATTTAACAACTCCCTGGAAACTTAAAAAGTAATTTGTTTGAGTGCCAAGAGGTGTGTTTTTAAGTTTTATAGGTTCGCTTGATCCATGCAAAATAATATCAAGTGCCTCTTCTGGAATATCTTTAATAGGTGTTTTAAGTTTAAAGCCGTGTTCTTCGGCAATGGCTTCAATTTGCCAAAAAATAAGAGAATTTTTGTGTTTTCCCAGTGGTGCAATTCCTCCCTGGAAAATCGATTGCGTTGGGTCGGGAATAATTTTGTTAATATCCACTTCGTCAATTTGCCCAAGTCCTTTACACTTGCTGCAAGCCCCTTGTGGTGAGTTAAATGAAAAAGAGTGTGGGGCAGGTTCGTTATATGAAATTCCGGTTGTAGGGCACATTAACAAGCGGCTGTAATAGCGCGATTCGTTGGTTTCTTTTTCGATTACCATCATAATGCCTTTGCCTTGTTTCAAGGCAAGTTTAATCGATTCGGAAAGTCGTTTAGTGTCATCTGGTGAAACGTGAATCCGATCGATAACCAATTCGATAAAGTGGTTTTTGTAACGATCTACTTTCATTCCATAAACCAATTCTTTTATCTCACCATCAACGCGAACGTGTATAAACCCTTTTTTGCGTATTTGTTCAAACAGTTCTTTATAATGCCCTTTACGGCCTTTGACTAAGGGGGCAACTATGTATACTTTTTTGTTGTTGAAGTTTTCAAGAATAAGATCCTGAATTTGTTGGTCGGTGTATTTTACCATTTTTTCACCTGTTTCATACGAATAAGCCTCTCCGGCTCTGGCGTAAAGTAAACGCAGAAAGTCGTATATTTCGGTAATGGTTCCGACTGTTGATCGAGGGTTTTTATTGGTTGTTTTTTGTTCGATTGATATCACAGGACTTAAGCCTGTTATCTGATCTACATCTGGCCGTTCCATGCCGCCTAAAAACTGGCGGGCATAAGCCGAGAATGTTTCGATGTATCGGCGCTGGCCTTCGGCATAAATAGTGTCGAAGGCCAATGATGATTTACCACTTCCGCTTAATCCGGTAATAACAACCAATTGATTGCGTGGAATTGTGATGTCAATATTTTGAAGATTGTGAACTCTTGCTCCAAAAACCTGTATAGCATCTTCTTCAACCTCAATTTGCTCGTCTCTTATGTCGTCCTTCTGATTCAAATTTGTTGTTGTTCAATAGTGAATTGCAAAAATAGTAAAAGATTTTGGGGATAAGTTTTATGTATACACAAAGTATCAAATACCTCAAATTTTTTATTAGTTATGTTTAGTTGTTTTTCTGATTGATGGAGTTATTCGAATATTTTACATTAACAATTGACGTTAATTCATGGATTTATTGATAATTCTGAAGTGTCATTTTTAAGGTTTGATATCGGGAGTTTAATAAAATAGCTTTTCTCTTTTGAAATTGTAAGTTGGGTTTCTCTTAACCATGGGTTTAGATTTTTTAGTTCTTTATAAGTAACTCCGTTAGATTTTGCAAACTCAGCAATGTCAGTTATAGATTCAGTTATTTCTAAGTTGTAAGTCTTTAATTGTAGATATAGTTCGTCCTGAGTAACCACAAAGCCATATTTTTGTGGATCTGATAAAATAGTTTTTGCAGCTAAAATACGATATATATATCTTCCTGTCTCTTCGCCAAAAAGCAAATCATAATAATTTGTTTCTTTTTGACGATTTATTTGTTTTTGAATGCCATTTACTCCTGCGTTATATGAAGCAGCTGCAAGGGTCCAGCTGCCTAAAGTTTTTTTAGCTTTTTTAAGGTATTTGCATGCAGCAATAGTTGCTTTTTCTATGTGGTATCGTTCATCAACCTCGTTGTTTATTTCCAAGCCGTACGATTTGCCTGTTTCTTTCATAAATTGCCATATCCCAACAGCACCGGCAGGCGACTCTGCCCGCTCTAAAAAGCTACTTTCGATAAGAGCCAGATATTTAAAATCATCGGGTACAGTATCGGCCTTTAAAATAGGTTCAATAATTGGAAAATATCTGTTGGAACGTTTTATGAATAACAGGGTTTGCGATTGCCAATAAGAGTTCACCAATAACTCTCGTTCGAAAGCTTCTTTCACTTCGTATTGTTCAATTGGAACCAGTTCGTTTGCAAAGTTTAATCCTAAAGGAATTTCGTGTGAAACGATGGCATACGTTTCGGGTGAATTGTTCGGTTCGTTATCTCCGTCGGGTAAAGAACTCGAAATAAAAAGCTGCATCGAAAGCAACGAAATAGCTGTTAATGTAACTATTGAAAGGATTTTTATGTGGTTGTTTGAATTATTTGCTCCTATATACATCTCACTCACTTTAACTGTTCCTCAAAAATATATTTTTATTATCGATAGGCAATAAACGAAACGCTTTATTTTTAGCGGTATTTATTAATTTATAACGATCTTTTTGTATTAATGTTATATTTTTTTGGTTAATAAAAAAGTGGGCTTAATGAGTCCACTTTTTTATTTGATTAGTGTTGTGTTTCAAAACGATTAACTATATGAGGCTAATGAATATGTATTAATCGAAGATCGACACAGTTATTATCCATCTTGATAGTTACATTTACCTGATAACAAACAGATATGTCAGTAATGAAAAATTTTCAGTTTTGAATAACCGATGATGGATTAATGTTTTCGCCATTCTTCATTATTTCAAGATGAAGGTGTGGCGCTGTTGACATTCCTGTATTACCAACGAATGCAATAATATCGCCTTGCTTTACATGATGACCTGCTTCGACTTTAAAATTATTTACGTGAGCATACAGAGAAGAGAAGCCATTGTCGTGATCAATAATGAGATAGTTGCCATAACCGGTGGTGTCACTTTGTACTTCACGTACTATTCCGTTGCCAATAGCAATTATTTTGGTGTTGAGTTCGGCTTTATAATCAATCGCATTGTGGAATTTCTTAATTTTATAAACAGGATGAATCCTCCATCCCCAACTTGCTGGAATAGAGGCAATTTCGTTTTCTTTAATTGGTAGAATAAATGGCTTGCTATTCAAGTTTGCTGAATTACTGGTTGGCCCGATGTTTTTATGTTCAAAATGAATCATGATTGGATACTGGTTTTCAATAGCTTTTTTGCTGTCAGGATTGCAGTCTTCGTATGGTTTAGAAAATTTTTCGAGTGCCAGTTTGTTTCGCACATCTTTGTATGCTTCCAATACTTCCTGCAACACTTTGTTTGAAAAATCGTTGTAGCACTTGATATCTTTAGCCAGTAATATTTCTTTAATGTTTGTATTCTGAGTTAGAAATGTTGTTACAAAAGGTTTGATGTCTTGTATTTCGCCTTTCTTAATGCCCACAAGAATTTCATTTTTCCAGTTGATCAGGATCTGAGTGAAATTCTCTCCAAACTTTTTTTTCTGTAAGGGAGTGCCCTCAAACCAGAAATAAGTTGAGTCTGGTTTGTCTTTATCAGTTTTTGGCCAATTTTTATTATCAATGTATGAAGTGTTTTCCTCTCCTGAATTGATATCGATACAAGCGATGCCAAAAATAAGTGTAGCAATAAGAATTGGAAAAATGATAAGTCCTTTCTTATAAGGATTTGAATGATGTGTTGCCATTTTAATACGTTTTTTAAGTTGTTGATAACTAAAATGATTAATAAATGGAGAATGGCGTCTGCAGTAAGCCAAATCCAGTACCAAATTGTAATATGATTGAATCGACTCAATTTCCGAAGTTGTTTTTCGATCGGCCTGAAGCTCATGAACTTCAATTAACGATCGTTTATAAAACATAAGCAGTGGATTGCACCACGAAAGCATCATAAGTAGTTCAAGAAACATTCTGTCGAACGAATGTTTTTGTTGTACATGAACCGACTCATGTTTTATGATTGTTTTACCGTTGCTGGTGTTTAAGAAATCTTTTGATAGAAAAATGAATCTGAAAAACGAGAACGACGGTTGTTTACTTGTAATCACTATCGTATGTTCATCAGATTTCACTTTTTGATGCGTTCTGATATCATGGGCGATCTTCAACAGATGAGCTATAATGCGAATTGCAAAAACTACTGAAATTGCCAAATAGAGATAGAATAAAATAGTGTTCCAATCTATCATTGTCTGATGATTGGTTTGCATTTCGTATGGTTCAAACTGGAACTGGTTCAGAGCGTATTGCCATTGAGGCGCGAAGTTCTGAATCGTATCTACAGGCTTTTCAACGCGGATATTGATCAACGGTACCGAATACGAGAACACGAGCGATAACAATAAGTACCATCTGTTAAGCGAGAAGAACGATTCGCGCCTTAACCACAACCAGTAAAACAGATAATGAATTGCAGAGATGCTGGTTGCTTTAATCAGGTAGAGCCAGAAATCACTTATCATCTTTTTTTTGTTTAATGGTTTGGTCGATCATGTTTTTTAATTCTTCAAGTTCTGCTACCGACAAATTGCTTTCGCGTGTGAAGAACGAAGCAAATTGTTTTGGCGAGTTGTTGAAGAAGTTGTTAACCATTTTTGAGAAGAATGATTTTGTATAGTTTTCTTTTGAAATGGTTGGATAATATTCGTTAATCTTCCCGTAGGTGTTGTGTGCAATAAACCCTTTTTTTACCAAAACTCTTATTACAGTCGAAATTGTTGTATAGGCAGGCTTTGGATCGGGGTATTGATCTACGATATCTTTTAAAAAGCCTTTTCCAATGTTCCACAAGTATTGCATTACTTGCTCTTCTGCTTTGGTTAATTCTTTCATTTTTTAATGATTTGATAAATCAAATATACGACTATAAAAATAGTTATCAAATTATTTTTATAAATAAATGACTATAAAAATAGTAATAAGCGATGATTATTGTTAAATATATTGATTGTTAGGTTGTTGATAAATATTTTACATTGATATTTTTTTAATAAATAGCACCTTATTGGTTAATTGAACTACCTTATTTTTAAAACGTTTTGATTAATTTCGCATTTCTACTAACTAATAATTCAATATAATTATGAAAATATTTAAAAGAGTATTTGTGTTATTATTAATGTTATTTACTTTAACAAATAATTATACCCAAGCTTCGGACTGGGCTGTTAAGTTTGCTGATGCGATCATTGCAAGGTGGCCAAACAGTATTAATGATATGACCGGTAAATCGTGGGAATATTCAAATAGTATTGTCCTACATGGAATAGAGAAGGCTTACGAAGAAACTGGTGATGTTAAATATTTGAATTACATTAAAAATTTTGTAGATGATTATGTAGATGAAAGTGGGAATATTAAATATAAAACCACAGCTAATAATTTAGATTTACTTCATCCAAGCTTATTGTGTATCTTTTTATATGAGCAAACCGGACTTGAAAAATATAAGATAGCAGCTCAAAATACCCGAAACAAATTTAATTCTCATCCCAGAAACGCATCAAATGGTTATTGGCATAAGGACAATTATCCAAATCAGATGTGGTTGGATGGAATATATATGGCCGAACCATTTTTGGTTAAATATGGAAATTTGTTTAACGATACAGCTTATTGTAGTGCAGAAGCAACATTTCAGGTTTTGTTATTGGCCGATCATGCTTATGATCAAACAAAAAAGTTGCTTTATCATGGATGGGACGAAACAAAAACTGCATCGTGGGCTAATTCAACAACAGGTGTGTCGCCCGAAATTTGGTCGAGAGCAATGGGGTGGTACGCTATGGCAATGGTTGATATATTGAAGTATTTGCCTAAAACTGATGCAAACTACAGTAAGATGATTACTTTAATGCAGAATATAGCAGAAGGTTTGAAAAACACACAAGATGCTACAACTGGACTTTGGTATCAGGTAGTCGATAAAGGAACTTCGACAGGCAACTGGATTGAGACGAGCGGTAGCGGTATGTTTATTTATAGTTTGAAACATGCAATTGATCAGGGATATATTGATGATAGTTATATGGATGTTGTAAATAAAGCTTGGGTCGGATTGCAGAATTATATTACAATAGATTCTTATAGCAGACCAGTAATAAGTAGTTATGTTGGTAGTATGGGTATTTTAGACAGTTATAGCTCGTATGTGGGAAAAAGCAAGGAAACTTGCCCAGCATCGAAACATCCTCATGGGTATTGTGGTTTTTTAATGGCTGCTACGGCTATGGAAAATACACCTCGTAAAATATTCCAAACACATATTAATGTGGTTGGAAATGGTAGTTATGAGTTTTTAAGTGGAGGCTTTTTGTGCGATTCTGGCAGGGTTGTTAAAATTAAGGCTATAGCAAATGGTAATGATCCATTTACCAGTTGGACTGGCGATGTGAATGGGACAAACGAAACTTTGTCGTACACTATAACTGACGATACCTACATTGATTTGAATTTTGGAGTTGTTGATGGTATTATAAATAACAGAACACCTGATCTGGTTTTTTTTCAAAATCCGGTAAAAGAATCATTGTCAATAATTACAGATAAAAACGTTGAGTTAGTTGAGATTTATAATATAAACGGAAGCTTGTTAAAGCAGGTTGAAAATATGGTTGATCAGTCAATCGATATGACAGATTTGCATAGTGGTATTTATTTTATAAATGCTATTATTGATGGTAATTTTGTGTGTAGTAAAGTTTTAAAGAATTAGAGTAGGTTTACAGTTTATTATTTTGTGTTTCTTTAAATTGAGATTTCTTTCAATATTCTCACTTGGTAAAATGAAAGAATTTCATATGCATCGTAAAAATGTTTTACAAAAGAATTAATCACCATTTATATTGATAAATCATCATAAATGGTGATTTTTTAGCTTTAGATCAAGTATTATTTTTGTAAAACAGTTTTTAGTATTATGATTTTAGGTTAATGAAATATAAAAGAAACAATATGAACATAAATTTACCATTTACAACGAAAACAAAAATGGCAGATGTCATTCATCTCGATTACAGACTTATTCCCATAATTGGACGTTTTGGTATTAATTATGGATTTGGAAATAAAACTGTTTTGGAGGTTTGTCATAACCATAGTATAAATGTTTGGTTTTTTTTGGAAATTATTAACTCATACCATAATAGCGATTATTTTCCTCAAGAACAATTGCAAAATTTTAAAGCACAATTAATTATTGATTATTTAAAACGGACTCATAAGTATTATTTAGAATCGAAAGTTCCCGAAATAGAAGGATATATAAGTGAGATGGAAAAGCGGGTAGCTCCCGAAAATATTAAAAATATTAAGTTGTTGAGTGACTTTTTTAAAGAGTATAAAAATGAGTTAGTTAAACATTTTTCAAGAGAAGATGATATTATTTTTCCATATATAATAGAGTTAGAAAAATCGTTAGAAGTGGATAAATGCTCTGTTGATTTATTGACCAAAATACGTAAGGAACCCATATCTAAATACGAGCGAACACATGACGATGTGGAGATTAAATTGAGTGACTTAAAAAATCTTATTATGCGTCATTTGCCTCCGGTTTTGTGTAAGGAGTTATGTCAGAAATTACTTATGGAGTTGTTTCGTTTGGAAGCTGATCTTGAGAATCATTCAAGAATAGAGGATAAGGTTTTAGTCCCAAAAGTGAAGCATCTTGAGCAAATATTAGTTGAATTGAGTGAAAAATAAGTAGTTTAAAAAAGAGTTCTGAATAAATTGATGTGTTATGAAAAAAAAGAGATTATTTTATAGTAAGTGTGAATACTGTTTACCCAACTATTAATGTGGGTTTCTGTTAGGTTGCCTTTGCTATTTATATTTATTGGCAATGCTATAAATTTATCTTTGATTTATATTATTTACAATCCCTGTTTTTCATGGTTTATTATAATAAAAAAAAAGATGTCCCTTAAAAATAGAGACATCTTTTTTAAGGGACATCTTTTTGTTATATATTTTAAGCGAGTCCTGCAAAACCCATAAAAGCCAAGGCAAGTAATCCAGCTACAATTAGTGCAATTGGTGTTCCTTTCATGCCTTTAGGTAAATCAACTAAATCGAGTTGTTCTCTTATTCCTGCAAATAATACTAATGCAAGTCCAAATCCAACAGCTGTTGATGCTGAAAAAACTACAGCTTTAATTAGGTTGTAATCTTTAAGAATGGTCATTATAGCAACACCTAAAATGGCACAGTTTGTTGTTATCAGTGGCAGGAATACTCCCAAAGCCTGATAAAGTGGTGGACTTACTTTTTTTAGGATTATCTCGACCAATTGTACTAAGGCAGCAATGATTAATATGAATGAAATAGTTTGCAAATATCCGATACTATATGGATCTAGTATCAGTTTTTGAACTAAGTACGTTACAATGGTTGCAATAACCATAACAAAGGTTACTGCTCCAGTCATTCCTATTGCAGTAGAGATTCTTTTCGATACTCCCAGGAATGGACAAATTCCGAGAAATTGGCTCAGTACAATGTTATTAACAAATATAGCCGATATGATGATAAGTACGTATGTCATTTTTTAACCCTCCTTTTTATGCTGTTTGTTTCATCTTGTTAATAATTGCAATTAGGAATCCAAGAGCGATGAAAGCTCCCGGAGCTAATACAAATACAAGCATTCCGAAATCTTCGGGGTATATGTTAGCATTAAATATTTTACCACTACCTAAAAATTCGCGGGTTGCTCCAAGTATTACTAACCCAAGAGTAAAACCAATACCCATACCTGCGCCATCTAAAATTGATGATATTGGATTGTTTTTAGATGCAAAAGCTTCTGCTCGTCCAAGTACAATGCAGTTTACTACAATTAAAGGGATGAATAAGCCCAGTGACTCAAATAAAGACGGAACATATGCCTGCATTGTCATTTCAACAATAGTAACAAATGTTGCAATAACTACTATAAATGATGGAATTCGTACTTTATCGGGAATTAGATTTTTAATTAATGCAACAACTAAATTTGACATTATTAATACGAATGCAGTGGCCAATCCCATTCCTAGCCCATTAGTTGCCGATGATGTGACTCCTAAAGTAGGACACATGCCTAGTAAAAGAGTAAAAATAGGATTCTCTTTTATTAAACCATTCGTGAATGTTTTTAAGTTATTCATTGTTACCTCCTTCTTTTATTTGTTTGGAAGCTCCTGTTTTTGCGTTGGTTTTATTTTTTTCATTTGTGTAGGTTACATAGGCAATACTAATGGCATCTAAAAAAGCTCTTGAACTAATTGTAGCCGCAGTAATTGCATCAATATCACCCCCGTCTTTCGAAACTTTCATGTTTGATTTACCAGGGTTTTTGCCAATAATACTACGATTACCGCCACCACCATCTTTTATGCCATAAAGCCATTTAAAAAATGAGTTTTTTTCATTATTGTTTTTCTCAGCAGAATTGTCTGCGGGGCGAAACCAAAATGCCATTTTACTACCTAATCCGGGAGTTTCCTTGTGTTCTAATACATCGTAATTTATTATGGTTCCGTCGGGTTGTAATCCAACCATAATTTTAATTTCTCCCGAAAAGCCTTTTTTTGTTATTGTTTCAATAGCTACCCCTACTAGTTCTCCATTTCTTTTTGCAGGGAAGGCTTTTAAAACATACCCTTCTTGCGATTTTAGTTCATAAATTTCAGATGCCGGGTCATTATCATATTCCGGTAATACTTTTTTTATAGCCATTTGTTGTTTGGCTAATTTCGATGCTTCTATTGGTTCTTTGGTAAATTTATAAACAAAACCTAAAGAAGTTCCTGCTATTAGTGCGATGACCAATAGCGTAAGAAACATGTTTTTTAATGATGATTCTGTTTTTGCCATGGTAAATTATGCTTTAGCAGGTTTTATTAGTTCTCCAAAACGTTTTGGTTTTATGTATTTATCAATCAAAGGCACAAATCCGTTCATAATTAAAATTGCAAACGATAAGCCTTCGGGATAAGCCCCGAATACACGAATTGCTACCGTAATTACTCCAATGCCAACACCAAATACAATCATTCCCTTTCTCGACATAGGTGAGGTGACATAATCTGTAGCCATAAATATTGCACCTAACATTACACCGCCTGTTAATATGTGAAATACGGGTGATATATATATGTTAGGATTTGCCAAATGCAGAATACCTGTAAAAATAAATATCGTACCTATTACACTTACCGGAATATGCCAGGTTATTATTCTCTTCATTAGCAGATAAATGAATCCAATCAAAAGTGCAATAGCTGCAATTTCTCCTGCACTTCCACCCATATTGCCATAAAACATATCGCTGAATGAAGGTATTTTTGTCAATAAATCGCTCATAATATCACCTTTAGCCAGCCCTTCTTTAATAACTCCAAGTGGTGTGGCGCCTGTTACTGCATCAGTATAAGCTAAGCGTGATGCAATTGGGGTTGGCCATGATGTCATTTGAACCGGAAATGAGATTAATAGGAAAACCCTTCCTACTAAAGCCGGATTGAAAGGATTGTTGCCCAAACCGCCAAATGCCATTTTTCCTATTCCCATGGCAACTAAAGCACCAATAATTATTATAGCAATTGGGGCGTTTGATGGGAGATTAAAGGCTAATAATAAGCCTGTTAATATTGCCGATCCATCGGTAACGGATGGATCTTTTTTTAATAAGTATTTTTGAATTAGATACTCAAATAATACACATGAAACAATTGAGGTTATTGTTACTATTAGTGCTCCAATGCCAAAATAATAGAGCGAAGTAAACAACGCCGGGAGCAATGCAATAAGTACCCCATACATATTTTTCTTCACAGAATCGCCACTATGAACATGCGGTGATGGTGAAACTGTTAATTTATTCATATCTGACTTTTTTATCGATCTATATTATTTTGTTCTTGAGCGCATTATTTGTCCTACTTTACTTTTGCCAAGCCTTATGTAATCAAGTAATGGACGTGATGAAGGACAGGTATAACTACATGAACCACATTCTATACAATCCATTATTGCTTCATCTTCTGCGCGATCCCATATTGCTTTTTCGGCTAGTGTCATTAATAGATAAGGCGAAAGTCCCATTGGGCATACCGAAACACATTTTGAACAACGAATGCAGTTTTGAACTGGTTTTCGAGTAGCAATCTTTTTTGGCATTAACAATATTCCAGAGCTGCCTTTTGTGATAGGTATGTCAGGCGTTGAAAGTGCTTTTCCCATCATAGGGCCACCTCCGATTATCTTTTCTGTATCTTCCGGAATTCCGCCGGCAGCCTCAATCAGTGCAGAAACCGGGGTGCCTAAACGAACCATAAGGTTGCATGGCTTTTTAACCGATTTGCCGGTAACAGTTACAACGCGCTCAATGAGTGGTTTTTTCTTTTGTACTGCTTCGTAAACTGCGAGTGCTGTTCCAACATTTTGAACAACAGCTCCAACCTCTATTGGTAGTTTTCCTGATGGAACCTGGCGTTTTATACAAGCATCGATTAGTTGTTTTTCTCCCCCCTGGGGATATTGTACTTTTAATGGTTCAATAACAATACCAGAATATTTCGATGCAAGCGTAATCATGTGTTTTATAGCATCGGGCTTATTATTCTCAATACCTATTATCGCGTTGTTAACTTTAAGTGCTTTCATTAAAATTTGCACACCCACCATAATTTCATTGCCTTTTTCAAGCATTACTCGATGATCGCTTGTGAGATATGGCTCGCACTCAACTCCATTAATTATAAGGATGTCACAGTTTTTGCCGGGAGGGGGAGATAACTTAATGTGTGCAGGGAATGTTGCACCTCCTAATCCTACAATTCCTGCTTCCTGAATCATTTTTATTATTTCTTCGGGAGTTGCTGGTATTTCTGTTATTAAATCAGGGCTTCGATCAATAGTTTCTTCCCATTCATCATCTTCGGTTTTAATAATTATAGCTTTTCTTTTATAACCCGATACATCAATTAGTTCGTCAATTTTATCAACAGTACCCGATACCGATGAATGAATATAAGATGAAACAAATCCTGATGGTTTTGCTATTAGTTGGCCAACTTTAACCCGGTCGCCTTTTTTTACTATTGGTTCGGCTGGTGCCCCAATATGTTGTGATATTGGAATTGCTACTGTTTCCGGAACCGGTAAAACTTCTATAGGTGCATCGGCCGATAGTTTGTTTTCGTCAGGATGTATACCTCCAAGCGAGAATGTTTTAAGCACGATAAGTCCTCCTTGTATTATTTATTTTACTATTGTTAATTTTCTTCAGCAGTTTCAATTGCTGTTTTTTCCTTTTTGGGAGGAAAATTTAGTTCGTGAATAGCGTTTGTTGGACATTCGGTTACGCACTTCCTGCATAATTTACATTTATTGAAATCTATATATGCTAAATTATTTTCTAACGTAATGGCTTCGAACGGACACACTTTTACACATTTTCCGCAACCAATACAAGCTACACTGCAAGCTTTTTTTGCAGGTGCTCCTTTGTCCTTATTTACGCACGATACAAATATCCTTCGACTTTTTGGTCCTTTGTTTCTTAACTCAATAATGTTTTTGGGACAAGCGGTTACGCAGGCTCCACAGGCAACACAGTTATCCTCAATAATAACAGGTAATCCGGTTTTTTCGTCCATGTACATGGCATTAAACTGACAGGCTTCAACACAATCACCTAAACCTAAACATCCAAAGGTACAGCCGGTTTCTCCTCCATATAGTGCAGATGCTATTGAGCATGATTTTGCTCCGTCGTAGTTATTTTGTTTTGGACGATTTTCGCAGGTTCCGTTGCAACGCACAACAGCAACCATTGGTGCGGCTGGAGTAACTTCTTTACCTAATATTTTACCAGCTTTCGACATAACGTCGGCTCCTCCAACCGGACAATTATAGCCCGATAAATCATCGGCTTTAACTAAAGCTTCGGCAAAAGCTCTACACCCCGGGAATCCACATCCACCACAGTTTGCAGCAGGCAATATTTCCTCAACCTGATCGATTCGCGGATCTTCATATACTTTGAATTTTTGAGCCACAAAATAAAGTATCACGGCTGCGGTTGCTCCAAGAGCAGACAAAGTAATAATGGTTATCAATACAACATTCATAGCAATTCGTTAGAGTGGTTTTAACGTGAATGAAAATGATTTCTGAAATTTTTTCCGGGCTAGATAAATTAATGTAAAATAAGGAATTAATGAACCTAATGCAATGCCTCCCGATAATAAGTCGTTGGATGTTATTATATATGTTGTCATCATAACAAAAATAACTAAAATAGTTGGCAATATATATGCGTATAATGTTGCTTTTAGTCCCTGATTCGATTGTCCAATGATTATTACTTTTTGTCCTGTTTTGTAATTATCTGAATTGGGATTGACTACTTCAATCAATTTATCCTTTAAATCGGCTGCACTACATGCTCCTTTTGCATGACATGAACTACATGCCGATGCACTTATAATTCTTATTCTTACAGTTGAAGAAACTATCGATTCGACAATTCCTTCATGTTCTATGTTTTCAATCGATTTCATCCGTAAAAAAATGTTTTTAATTGTCGGATGGAACTCCATGTTTGCTATTTTTATTAGTGTTTAGATTGTTGCTAACATGTTAGTTTCATAAGTCTAAAAACCGTTCAAAAATAACCAATATGGAGAAAATACAAACGTTTGTATTTAATTTAGAATTGTTTTTAATAATAAAAAAATGTTAAAAGATTAATAGGTAGAGTGGTATATAGTATTTAATAGTTATAAACTGTATCTGATTATTTTTTTGTCAGAGCTAAAGAACTATTTAGCTTATCATGCTCCAGTCAAGTTTCTTTTTCGACAGTTTCGAAAGCTGCCTGTTTAGTAATTGATTGTCGGTCAATTCGAGTAAAGGATCGGTAGCCAGTATATTTTCGGCCACATTGCGGGCGTATTGCAAAATTTTTTGATCCTTTGCAAGGTTTGATATTTTTAAGTCAAATGGTAATCCAGACTGTTGTGTTCCCTCCATGTCGCCCGGACCTCTGAATTTTAAGTCGGCCTCTGATATTTCAAAACCATCATTAGTTTGAACCATAATATCTATTCTTTTTCGGGTATCTTCTGCTAATTTATGCGAGGTCATAAGAATGCAATAACTTTGTTCGGCACCTCGTCCAACTCGTCCTCTAAGCTGATGCAACTGCGATAAGCCAAATCGTTCGGCACTTTCAATTATCATAACTGAAGCATTAGGTACATTTACACCAACTTCAATAACGGTTGTGGCAACCATAATTTGTGCTTCTTTTGCAGCAAACAATTTCATTGCTTCTTCTTTTTCTGATGGTTTTAGTTTGCCATGAACCATGCATATTTTAAAATCAGGAAAAACTCGTTGCATATATTCATATCCTTCCATAAGGTTCTTAAAATCTGACTTCTCCGATTCTTCAATTAATGGATATACTACATATATTTGCCTACCTTTATTTAATTCATCTCTAATGAAACGGTTTAAGTTATTTCGGCGATTGTGGTAATAATGGACTGTTTGTATTGGTTTACGTCCGGGAGGGAGTTCGTCTATTATTGAAACATCCAGATCTCCATAAATTGTCATGGCTAAGGTTCTTGGTATTGGAGTTGCAGTCATAACTAAAACATGAGGAGGTGTGGAATTTTTCTTCCATAGTTTTGCCCGTTGTTCTACGCCAAAACGATGTTGCTCGTCAATAACAACCAAACCAAGATTTTTGAATTGAACAATATCTTCAATAAGCGCATGTGTCCCTATTAAAATATTTATTTCTCCTGATAAAAGTGCTGAATGGATATAATCTCGCTCTTTCTTTTTTGTTGATCCGGTTAAAAGTGCTACTTTTAAGTTTAATCCTTCTGCCATTTTTATTATTGACTTGTAATGCTGAATAGCTAATATCTCGGTTGGAGCCATTAAGCACGACTGATAATAATTATCGGACGCAATTAACATAACCATAAAAGCAACTAGTGTTTTTCCACTTCCAACATCACCTTGTAAAAGACGATTCATTTGTTTTCCCGATCCTAAATCTCTTCTAATTTCTTTGATAACCCTTTTTTGTGCGTGAGTAAGATCAAAAGGAAGGTTATTATTGTAAAAGTTATTGGTAAATTCACCTACTATCGGGAATTGATGACCTTTAATTGTTACTGAACGTTGATTTCTTAGTTTTAAAATATTTAATTGTATGTAAAATAACTCTTCAAACTTTAATCGGTATTGTGCAGCTTGTAGTAGCTGATCGTTTTCGGGGAAATGGATGTTTTTTAAAGAGTCATGTAAAAGTAGAAGTTTCTGACTGTTAATGATATATGAAGGTAGTGATTCTGTTATTTTGCCTATATATGTATCGAAAATGGCCTTTTGATATTTTTGTATTGCTTTAGAATTGATGAAGCCCGATTTCATTTTTTCAGTTGTGTTGTAAAAGGGTTTCAATCCTAAATGTATTGGTGGTATGTCGCTTTTTATCATATCCATTTCAGGGTGTATAATATTTATTTGTCCATTATAAAGCGATGGTTTACCAAAAATTAAATATTCCCGATCGGGATTTATTTGTTCTTTAATGTATTTATGACCTTTAAACCATATCAAATCCAAATAGCCTGTGTTGTCTGTTACTTTTGCAGTTAGTCTTTGTTGTCTTCCAGTTCCAATGGTTTGTAATTGAATTATTTTACCTTTTATTTGTATGTAAGGCATGTTGCCATTTAATTCACTAATTTTGTAAACTTGGCTTCTGTCAACATATTTGTATGGGAAATAGTATAATAAATCTTCGAAAGAAACTATTTTAAGTTCTTTTTTTAGTATGTCGGCTTTTTTAGGACCAACACCGGGTAGGTACATGATATTTTGTGAAGAAAGATCAGACATTATATCTGTTAAAAATAGAAGAACAAAATGAATGAAAAAAAATGACAAAAAAAAACCGTCTTATATTAAGACGGTTTTCACTTTTGTTTTTTCACTTATTCAGCAGCAACTTCTTCAGTAGCTTCAGCAACAGTAGAATCAGCTTCGGCAACAGTAGAATCAGCTTCAGCAACAGTAGCCTCTTCAGCAACGGTTTCTACAGCAGATTCAGTAGCTTCAGTAGCTTTTGATTCTTGTTTACCAGCGCAAGCAACAGCAAAAAGCGCAACGAATAAAATAGCAATGTACTTTTTCATGAAAAAATAGGTTTTGGGTTTATAAAATGTTTTTTTATTACATAACTATGTAATATAACAAATTTTTACTACAAATTTAATGTAAAGTTACATATTTGCATATAAAAAATGATATAATTATTAAAAACTTTTTATATCATGTTTTCAATTAGTTAGTATGTGTTGGTGTGTTAATTAAGTGTTTTTTTTATGATTTTTGATTTTAATTTATGATTAATAGTTATCGTATTAAGTCTTTTTTTAAATATTTATTTTTTTTTCGTCATGTAAAGGGGTATGGAATACATAGTCCTTTTGTATTTAATTTGGTACGTAATTTATTTTATGATAAATCAATGTATTATCAAATGACTACAATTGATTCTATACGAAAAAAATATATAACTAATAAGTGTGTTATTGAAATAAATGATTTAGGTGTTGGAGGTGATATTGAGCCATATAAATATAAATCGATATCGTATTTGTGTAAAAATGCGTCAATGCCAGTAAAGTATGGTGAACTTATTTTTAAAATGGTTGCAAGGTTTAAGCCAAAAGAAATTCTTGAACTTGGTACATCAATAGGTATTAGTACTTTGTATTTAGCTTTGCCAGATAAACGTGCAAGGGTAAATACAATAGAAGGTTGTGCTAATACTTTGAAAGTTGCAAAAACAACATTTGATGAGCTGGGTTTGAAGAATGTTATAGCGCATTTAGGAAATTTTGACGATAAGTTGCCATTGGTTCTTAACTCATTAAATAGCCTTGACTTTGTTTTTTTTGATGGCAATCATCGTAAGGAAGCAACATTGAATTATTTTAATCAATGTTTGAAAAAGATTAATAATGAAACAATATTTATATTTGACGATATTCATTGGTCGAAGGAAATGAGTGAAGCATGGCGTCTTATATGCGAAGATCCGCGAGTTGTGGTTTCGATCGATATTTATCGTTTGGGGATTGTTTTTTTTAGAAAAGAGTGTCAGAAACAACATTATGTTGTTAGGTTCTGAAATGAATTTGTTAAAAATGAAGATATGAATTCGGAAGTAATTATTTTGAGAGATATTGTAAAGAATTATGAGATTGGTACGCAGGTTGTTCGTGCCTTACAAGGCGTTTCGTTAACAATACGAAAAGGAGAGTATGTTGCAATTATGGGGCCTTCGGGATCGGGTAAATCTACATTAATGAATGTTATTGGAGCACTTGATTCTCCATCTGGAGGTGATTATATATTAAACGGGACTAATGTGAGCCATATGACTGATGAAAATTTGGCTCATATACGTAACAAAGAAATTGGTTTTGTTTTTCAGACATTTAACTTATTGCCTCGATATAATGCATTAGATAATGTTGTACTACCACTAATTTATGCAGGCATACCAAAAACAGAACGTAATACGAAAGGTGAACAGGCATTAATTAAGGTTGGGTTAGAAAACAGAATGACTCACAAGCCAAATGAGTTATCAGGAGGGCAACGGCAACGTGTAGCAGTTGCTAGAGCCTTGATTAATGATCCATCAATAATATTGGCAGATGAGCCAACCGGGAATTTGGATTCTAAAACATCGATTGATATTATGAGACTTTTTGATAATATACATTCTTTGGGCAATACAATTATTTTGGTTACTCACGAAGAAGATATTGCATTACATGCACATCGGATTATTAGGTTACGCGATGGTTTGGTTGAGTCGGATTATGTGAATGAAAATAAAGTAATGGCATAGTATATTGTTGTGATTTTATATCTCAATTAACAAAAATGTATTTTTTTTAAACCATTAGTGATTTGTTATGTTTGAGTTATAAAAAAATATAGTTTATTAAAAAATGAAAAAGAGTCAGGTTTATACAAAAGGTGGTGATAGTGGTAAAACAAGTTTAATTGGAGGTACCCGTGTAAGTAAAAATAATGACAGACTTGAAGCTTATGGAACCATTGATGAGTTAAATAGTTTTATAGGTACAATTTGGGCTTTCGATATTGAGCCATCGGTAAAGGAGTTTATTTGGAAAATTCAGAACCAGTTATTTGTTATTGGGGCATATTTGGCAACTGACGATTCGGTTAGTGATTTAAAACAACATTTAAAGGCCGATAACAATGAAATAGAGTTGTTAGAATTAGAGATGGATAGAATGGAGTCTGATTTGCAGGTTCTGACTAATTTTGTATTGCCTGGCGGACATCAAGCTGTATCTGCTTGTCATATTTGTCGAACCGTTTGTCGAAGAGCAGAAAGACGGATTATTAGTTTATCCGATGTTTATAATGTTGACCCATGGGTTATAAAATATGTGAATCGACTATCAGATTATTTGTTTGTACTTTCGCGATATTTATCAAACTATTTCGAAGTTGATGAAATAAGATGGAAACCAAACTTGTTTTAATCAACTTTTTTTATATCTTCGCCTTAATAGAAAAGTTTGTATAATATAATAATTTAATAGTTAAACAGGAGTGTTATGTATTGGACACTTGAATTAGCATCGAAATTGGAGGATGCTCCATGGCCGGCATCGAAAGATGAATTAATCGATTTTGCCATACGTAGTGGAGCCCCATTAGAAGTCATTGAAAACCTTCAAGAAATTGAGGATGAGGGCGAAATATATGAAAGTATTGAAGATATTTGGCCCGATTATCCAAGTAAAGATGATTTCTTTTTTAACGAAGATGAATATTAACAAATAAAAAGAGGAATGTTTTTATTCCTCTTTTTATTTTAATTTTTCAGATTTCCTACGCCTTCGTCGTAGTATTCATTGTAAGTTTTTCTTGCTTCAGATTTTGGAATAACAGATTCTTTAAAAATATCGAATTTGTTTTTTGGACGAAAGTATTCTAGCCATATAAATCCTTGTAGTTTTAACTCTTCGGCAGGTAACAGATAAGGCGGATTCATTATTCCTGATGGTTGATTTCGAAGTATTATGCGATTAGGCTTACGTTCTTTAAAAAAGATAGTCATATTAGTGCTTTCAGCTTTGTTTACACCAATAATTACATCTCCATCTTTTGGGTAGTAAATTGTTTGGGCATTGCCATCAACGTCAATTTTATATATTTCGTTGTTGACTAAATATCCCATCATGTCACGACCTTTAATTTGGTTATACATTGATGAATCTTCGAGCGAAATAATGAATGCTGATTTATCTAAAGCAACCCTGTCTAATACATTATTTTTATTAAACATGGTAATTTGTTGCGCTGTCATTTGTGATCCTTCCGACCAAATAACCGGTTCTTTATACATGGTATTGGTTGAGTCGAGTTGGTTATAAACCATTGAGTCGCACATTCCTTGCATATCACGTCTATAAAATTTCACCTTGTGGTATGCTCGTATTATATTAGATGTTGTATCGGGAATTGGGTCGGAGCGTAAGGTATCGGCATGTAAAAAAAGTGTATCGCCATTTTGATATTGTAACAATTGTGCATTTTTTGTGCTTAATGCTTCTTTTGTTAGTTCGTTATAAAAACCATAATCACCTTTAATAATTATTGAGTTGATTGTGTCAATAATCTCCATATTACTAAACACTTCACCAATACCGGTTATTCGGTTGTAGTTTATAGTATCTCCTTTAAGTAATTGTTCTTTGCCCTGAACGTAACTGTTTTTCAGAAGCTGTGCATAGTCGTTTTTTGTATCGTAATATCCATCTTCTGAGTATATTGTACTGGAATTATTAACAATGAATGTAGGACCTAATATACTGGCAATTTCGGTTTGTGTATGGTATTTTAATGTGTCGGAGAATATCGTGTAATCTGGATTATAAAGTGTTACGCTATCTTTAAAAAACAGTTCGTTTGTGTTAGGGTGATAAAAACCCCAGTTACTATTAAGAGTATTTTCGGCATTTTTTACTGAACCCCTGTTGAAATAGTATGCAACAGCATTTTTTCGGTCGTAGTCGAGAAAGTCGGTTAAAAGGGTTACATTTCCATTAATCATTTTAACATTTTTTCTTACATTGGCAATGCTTGTATTTCCAAAATAAGTTAATTCATCTCCGTATAAATGAATAGAATCATCTTGTATAATGTGAACACGACCATAAGCACTAATGTAATTTGAATCGTTGTACTGAAAAGCACTATCGCAAAAAAGATCTGTTGTTTCATGTCGAAATTTAACGTTCCCAAAAATGGCATTATTTCCTTTACCATATTTTTTTTCGTCAACATTTAGGGAATCTGCATTGACCAAATCAATTCGCATCTTTTTTTTTGATTGTCCATAAGAATTAAATTCTATTGCGAAAAAAAAGTAACTAAATGCGAATAAGTAAGTAAATAACTGAATAATTGAAACTTTAAATAGCTGTTTAATTCGAACAAAACTAATTTTGAAAGGTAGAATATATTGCTCCGACATTTCAGAAGGACACTCATATAAAGAATTATAATTATGAGTGTTTGTGTTTTCAAAATATGGGTGTTTCATACAATATTACAGGTTTATTTAACCCAGCCCGAATATTTAAAGTCGCAGTTTATCCAATCATTTTTAATTGAGATGTATGTTGCAGTCTGTTTTTCAATAATCCAGTCGTTAATGATTTTTTCCCTTTTTTTTGCCAACATTATATTTTTTAGTAATTGGTAGTCATCTGTTAAATTAGCTCTATGTGTATCGGTTTTCTTTTTTAATTTAAAAATTCGGTATACATCGTAACCTTTGGTGTCTTTCATTAATACAGGAGCTGATATTTGGTTTTCATTTAAATTTTGAACTGCTCTGATTATTTCGGGTTCCATATCGTTTAGTTCAAATTTTGATGAACTGTTATTGGGATTTACCATTAAGCCACCATTTGCACGTGAATCTTTATCCATTGAATATTTTAGTGCTGCTTCGTCGAAAGTAATCGTATTGTTTTGGATAATTTGCGATATTGAGTCGATGAAATTTTTTGCTTTTTCTCTATCTTCATTATTAATTTTGGGTTTTAAAAGAATATGGCGTACGTTAATACGGTCGCCTTTTCGATCGATGAGTTGAATAATGTGAAAGCCATATTCTGTTTCAACAATTTTCGATACTTTATTTTTTTCTTGTAGGTTGAAGGCAACGTTTGCAAATTCGGGTACAAAAGTAGATCGGGTAGCAAATCCTAAGTCTCCACCCCGGGTAGCACTTCCTTTGTCTTCGGAATAGAGAACTGCTAACGTTGCGAAATCTCGTCCCTCATTTACTTGTTTTTGAAAATTTCTCAATCGGTTTTTAACATTGTCAATTTCCTCTTGTTTGATAGGAGGGTATATTGCAACTTGTTGTAATTCATATTGAACCGGTACCATAGGGAGACTGTCAACAGGAGTTTGTTTAAAAAAGATTCTTACTTCGGCGGGAGTAATTTTAAGATCACTTGTGATGTTTTGCTGCATTCGCTGGGTAAGCATCATGTTACGTATCATATCCATTTGATCTCTCTTAATTTGAATAAGGGATTTATTATAGTATTCTTCAAGCTTTTCTTTACTTCCTATTTGATTAATGAAATAGTTCATGCGCCGATCAACTTCGTTTATTACTTCATTTTCGCTTACTTCAACACTGTCGAGAATAGCCTGGTTTAACATTAGTTTTTGGATTAGCTGATCTTCAAGGATCCTGCATTTTATGTCACCATCGTAAACAACGCCTTCCATAAGTGCTTGTTGGTATTGTTGTTCAATGTCTGATTTTAAAATGGGTTCATCTCCAACAATGGCAACAACTTCATCGATAACGTTCGATTGAGATATTGAGTGAATTGTTATGAGGTTTAGTGTTATTATGAAAATAAGAAGTTTTAGTATATTCATATTAGTCTATTCTTGATTGAATTTTTTTGCAATTTAAGTTGCAAATATATTAAAAATGACGGATCAATTTTTTATACTTTATAACTTAGTGGTTAAGTATGGGGTTTAATGAAATTTTATTATTTTTTGTTTTTCACCTTCAATAACAAGATCTTTTTCGAGTTGGTTGATAAAGTCGATGCGTTTTTTGTTTAGTAATATTGATTTTATGCGATCGTTAACATATTCTATTGGTGCTGTTTCACCAATGAAAAGAATCTCTTTTATCGATAAATAATAGTTGTATTGGTCATCTTTATTGGCGAAAGATTTTTTCCATTTTAGAACATTTTCGCTGTTTGTAATTTTTTCGGGTAGTTCGGAATTTATTTTTTCAAATGGTACCCAATGGTCAAAAAATGGGTCGTATTTTTTAGCATTTTGGAAGCAATAGGCTTCAAGGCTGATCAGGTCATTTTTATTATCTGAGGTGTACCATTTTTCAATTTGACTTATGTTTGGAGCCGTTTTTTCAATTTTAATAAATACGCCCTTAATTATTATTTCGTTTAATTTAAAGTTATCTATCATAGTATTGTAATACTCTCTAATTTCGCCACTTGTAATAAGGGGAGAGTATTTTTGTTCTAATAGTTTTTGCTGATAAAGGTGAGTTAAAAGAGAAGTTCGGTAGTCATTAATAAGTTTATCTAGGTTTTTTTCTTCTTGAGATAGGTTTAATTCAGCTTTTCGCAAAATCAATTGAGTTTTAATCCATCTATCAATATAGTTTTGAGCAAATATTATGCTGTCTTCTTTAGCGGTTTTTGAAGGTATTGCATCATACAACTCTTTTTTTGTCAGAGTTGATGATTCAATACTAACAATAGGTTCTAATAATGGATCAACTGGTTTGTTGTTACAAGCAGTCAATGTCAAAAAAATTAAGATGATTATGATCAATTGATTTTGCAAAGCCATTGGTTGTTATTTTATTACTGGTTTTATTTTTTTTACAGTATTGTAATAAATTTTTGGTGCATATTTATTTCGTAATTCAGCAATCCAGTTTTTTTCAATTTCATTTTGATAATCAGAAAGAACCTGACCTCTTATTTCGCTAAGGGTGTACATTCCTGCAGGCAAAATATTGCCTTCGGTTATAGCGCAATTATATCCGTTAGGATAAATAGTGTTTTTTGTTGTGTCGTTAAAGAAGGTTACATCGGTAAAGTCTTTTTTCCCTTTAACAAATTCGCCTTTTTCAATTTTTGTCATGCCTTTTTTAATGTTGTTTGCTGAAAGTATCGAATCGTTTATTTCTGCAACATTAGATTTTAGTTTAGATATGATGTTTTTAACAGAATCATTTTTGCAGTAAATGATGGTTCCCTTCCAGGCTTCTGGTTTTGGATAGTTAGCTTTGTTTTTTTCAAAAAAGATTTCTAATCCTGTTGTGTCGGCAGAGGCTTTATTCCAAATCTCTTTCTGACTGATTTCAAATATTAAAAGTCCATCGTGATATTCTGATACAAGATATTTGTAATCAGGGTAATTTTTAATAAGGTTTTCTTTTTCGTAGTCAAGAATCATTTTTTTACCAAATTCATCAAGTTGTTTATCTAATTCCAAACTACCTCTTTTTACATTAAAATTTTTACCGGTATGTATAAAGTTGGCAAATTGCGCAACAGAATAGGTGTGATTGTTGAAGGTAATAACCGGATTGTTTATTATAGATGCACTTGTATAAAAAACAGAGTCATTAATATCTTTTTTTGTTAAAAGCGATTTAAGAGTGTCGAGGTTATCATTTAATTGTTTGTAATTGTAGTTTGTTTTTATTCGTTTAAGAACTGCTTCTTGTCCGGCATAAGCCCTTTGGTCAGAGGCTATTCGTTTGGTTATTGTTTCTTTCATTTCATCGAATGAGGCAAGGTTTTTATGACCAAGTCTTTTAATAATGTGCCAACCAAAAGGTGTTTTAATTGGTTTTGAAATATCATTATCGTTTTTAAGATTAAAAGCGGGTTCGGCAAATTCTGGTATCATGCGGCCAAAACTAAACCATCCAATTTCACCACCATTAGCAGCCGAGTTTCGGTCGTCGGAATATTTATTTGCAAGTTCTTCAAAATTACCACCTTGCTGAATTAATTGATAAATAGAATCAATAGTAATTTTTGCTTTGTTTTGAACATCATCGGTAGAATTTCGTGGAAAAGCTTTCATAATGTGAGCAGCGTTCATTTCGCCACTTGCAGGCCTTTTGTCGTGAACTTTTATTATGTGATAACCAAAATTGGTTCGAACAATGTCCGATATTTTACCAACTGGAGTGTTAAATGCGGCTGTTTCAAAAGGGTAAACCATGTTAAAACCTGTAAAATATCCAAGTTTACCACTATTGCTTTTTGCCGATGGATCTTCGGAATAATTTAATGCAAGATCATCGAACGATTCACCTTTTTTAATTTTCTCCATTACCTCTAATGCTTTATTGTAAGCTTTTAAAGTATCTTCGGGTGTTGGGATAGACGGGAAGCGAATTAAAATATGGCTGGCGCTAACTTCTTGGGTTAATCGATCGTAAGCTTCTTTAATAACATCTTCTTCTGCTTTTTTGTCGGTTAAATAAGGTTTAGCTAATTCATCTTTATAATAATTAAATTCTTTTAAGAATGATTTGGTCGTATCTATTCCTTGCGCTTCAGCTTCTTTAACTTTCAGTTTGTAATTAACAAACAAGTCGAGATACTCTTGTGGAGATAGTGGCGACTGGCTCAATTGATTGTTTTTGTTATAAACAAATTTGAATTCGTCAACAGTAAAAAACTGGTCGTTAATTTTCATTACAGGTTTTGATTTTTTTTCGGCAAATGAGGTTGAGATTACAACCAAGATTAAGGCAAAAAGAATTAACTTTTTCATACGTTTAAAATTTATTTTTCATTAGCCACATGAAACTCGCCAATAATCATCAATAATCGTGATTAAGGTTTGCTCATGGCTCGTTACATGTTTAAAAATTAAAATTTAATTAATGAGTTTTATTTAGTTATTAGTAAATGAATACTCTTTTCATTTTGAATTAAATAATTTCTTGATTAGATGTTTAATGATATTGCTAAAACGATAAAAAAATAAATAAATTTTAACAGATTACTGTTTTTATTTTTTTACCATAAAAGCGGCTCTAAAGAAAATAAAAAATGCCTGAAAAACAAAAGTTTTTCAGGCATTGATATTTGTTTTGAGTTTTTTTAACGAGAATAATTTGGGGCTTCACTTGTTATTGTTACATCATGAGCATGACTTTCTGCAAACCCGGCATTGGTAATGCGTGTAAATTTAGCATTGTGCATTGCAATAATTTTTTTTGCTCCACAATATCCCATTCCGGCTCTTAAGCCACCAATTAATTGATAAATAACCTCATTGAGTGTTCCTTTGTAAGGTACACGAGCCGAAATACCTTCGGGAACAAGTTTTTTAATATCGTCTTCAACATCTTGAAAATAGCGATCTTTTGAGCCATGTTGCATAGCTTCAATGGATCCCATACCACGATAGGATTTAAATTTTCGGCCATTGAAAATAATTGTTTCACCGGGCGACTCTTCAACACCGGCAAAAAGAGAGCCGGCCATAACACTGGAAGCCCCTGCTGCTATGGCTTTAACAATGTCGCCAGAGTACCTTAAGCCACCATCGGCAATTACAGGAATGCCACTGCCATCAAGTGCTTTTGCAACATCGTATATGGCAGATAATTGGGGAACCCCAACACCGGCTACAACACGTGTAGTGCAAATAGAACCTGGCCCAATTCCTACTTTTACAGCATCGGCTCCTGCTTTTACCAGATCTAATGCTGCTTGTGCTGTAGCTATGTTACCAACAACAATCTCGAGGTTAGGGTATCGCTTTTTTGTTTCCTTAACAGTGTCGAGTACACCTCGGCTGTGACCGTGAGCAGTATCAATTACAATTGCATCAACGTTAGCTTTTACCAAAGCATCAATTCTTTCAAATGTATTAAAGGTAACACCAACTCCAGCAGCTACTCTCAAACGGCCTTTTTCATCTTTACAAGCAAAGGGTTTGTCTTTTGCCTTGGTAATATCTTTATAAGTAACCAGTCCTATTAGTTTATTGTTTTTATCGACAACAGGTAATTTTTCAATTTTATATTTTTGAAGTGTTGCTGCAGCAGCTTCAAGATCGGTGCTTTGATTTGTTGTGATTAGATTGTCTTTTGTCATCACATCATCGATGGTTCTTTTCATGTTAAGTTCGAACCTTAAATCTCTATTGGTAACAATGCCAACCAGATAACCATCGTGGTCAACAACAGGAATACCACCAATTTTGTATTCGGCCATTAATTGAAGTGCATCAGCAACGGTTTTTCCCTTTTGAATTGTAATAGGATCGTATATCATCCCATTTTCTGCTCTTTTAACTATTTCAACCTGCTTTGCCTGTTCTTCAATAGTCATGTTTTTGTGAATAACACCGATACCACCTTCGCGAGCAATTGCCATTGCCAATCGCGACTCGGTAACTGTGTCCATTGCTGCAGAAACAATTGGGGTGTTTAATTTGATGTTTTTCGAAAACATCGAGCTTAA
This sequence comes from Marinilabiliaceae bacterium, assembly GCA_016933045.1. Classification (GTDB taxonomy): domain Bacteria; phylum Bacteroidota; class Bacteroidia; order Bacteroidales; family Marinilabiliaceae; genus JAFGBR01. The sequence continues at coordinate 30,857 of JAFGBR010000058.1, forward strand.
ATCAACTTCACGTGGTAGAACTTCTGAGTATGATGGAATTAGCAACACATCATCAAAAGTTAATCCGTCCGAAATAATTTTATCTTCAATAAATGACATCGACTGGTGATTTAGAAATTTGAAAATTTTGGCAAAAATACAAAAAAATATCAGCTGATGCAGTTAAAATTTATTAAGAAAGTATTACTTTTTTAAACATTACCTTTAATGTGAAGTGTAAATTTAAGATTGTACTTTTGAGGGTGGTTTATTTATTAATAATAAGTTGTAATTGAAAAAACACTTTTTTGTAAATTAGAAAAAGCAGTAAATTGGAGAAATATCTTGGTATATTAAAAAAGTATTGGGGTTATGATAGCTTTCGTGATTTACAGGGCGATATTATAAAATCTATAATTGGTGGATATGACACGCTTGGTTTGATGCCTACCGGGGGTGGCAAGTCGATTACTTTCCAGGTTCCTGCACTATGTTTTGATGGTATTTGTATTGTTATTACACCACTTATTGCATTAATGAAAGATCAGGTTGCAAACCTGTTAAGTAAGGGGATTAAGGCAATTGCCATTCATTCGGGGTTATCGCGCGAAGAGATTTCGATAGCACTGGATAATGCAACTTTTGGAGGAGTTAAATTCATGTATGTTTCGCCCGAACGTTTAGGAACTGTGTTGTTTAGGGAGCGATTGCCTCAAATGAATATTTCGTTTATTGCAGTTGATGAAGCTCATTGTATTTCACAATGGGGTTACGATTTTCGTCCTTCGTACCTAAAAGTGGCAGAGATAAGAGATTTGATGCCACAAGTGCCCTTATTGGCCTTAACTGCTACTGCTACTCCTGAAGTTGTTGATGATATTCAAAACAAGTTGAGATTTAGTAACGGTCGTGTTTTTAAAATGAGTTATCGACGTTCAAATTTAGCTTACGTGGTAAGGTATTCAGAACAAAAGGAGGATGAACTGTTAAAGATATTGAGAGCAGTGAATGGCAGCGCGGTTGTTTATGTGCGAAATAGAAAAAAAACAAAAGAGTTGGCTCATCTGCTTGTGTCAGCACAAATATCGGCCGATTATTATCATGCAGGGTTAAGTCATGATAAACGCGATTTGATTCAGCAGCGATGGATGAATGGAGCAATACGTGTTATGGTTGCAACAAATGCTTTTGGAATGGGTATTGATAAATCAGATGTTCGGCTTGTGGTTCATATGGACTCTCCCGATTCGTTGGAAGCATATTTTCAGGAGGCAGGCCGTGCAGGCCGTGATCGAAAAAAGGCATTTGCTGTATTGCTTTGGTCAAATAATGACAAGGTTCAGTTGAAGAGGAAAATTTCAACTAATTTTCCCGATCGTGATGTGGTAAAAAGAGTTTATGTAGCATTGGGTAATTTTTTTCAATTGCCGGTTGGAGCTGGTTATTTAATGACCTACGATTTTAATATGGGGAGGTTTTGTGAATCATTTGGTTTTAATATGAATACAGTATTGAGTAGTTTGAAAATATTAGAACGGGCTGAATACCTTGAGTTTTATGAAGATTTGCAAATGGCATCGAGGATTCATTTTATTATGCAGCGAGATGATTTGTATAAATTTCAGGTTGCTAATGAGGCATTTGATGGTTTTATTAAATTGCTATTGCGTTCGTATACCGGATTATTTATCGATTATGTTGTTATTAACGAGGAACAATTGGCATCTCGTGCATCAACAACAGTTGATGTGGTATATACATATTTACAGAGGTTGAATCATTTAAAAGTGATAAAATATATTCCACAGCGAAAAGGTCCTCATATATTATATACCCGTTCGCGCGAAGATTTACCCGATATAGTAATTAACAGCAGGGTTTACGATGAACGAAAAGAAAATTTTGAAAAACGGGTTTTTGCTGTTATTGATTATGCAACAACCTCTTATATTTGTCGGAGTAAAATGTTGTTGAATTATTTTGGAGAGACCAAAAGTGATAATTGTGGTAAATGTGATGTATGTCAAAATAAAAAAAAGACAGATATTAACGAGAATGAGTTTGATTCTATTGTAGCCGAAATAAAAAATGAATTGTTAATGGGGAGTTTGTCGGTTGATATGGTAATAAATAAATTGAGTTTTGATAAGAATGATGTGGTAAAAGTATTACGTTGGCTTGAGGATAATGCTATGATTATAGAAGATGATGGTTTGTTTGAATGGACAGAAAAGTGAACGTTTTATGATTAATATTATTTACAGATTATAAATATATTAAGCGAAGATGTGGTGAAAGAGTAATGAATAATAGTGAGTATGCGATAAATTACTTATTTTTGTAAGTCAGATTTATGTTAATAGAATCTGATAATTGATAATAATTTGTTTAATTGATCTGCTAAATCCTAAATGGAAGAAACATTCGATCACCTGGTATATTCCAAAAATGTCATTGAATTTGTTACGGTTGCAAAAGAGTATTGTCATTTTGTTGAAACAAATAATGATTTTGATAGAAAACAATTTGTTGAGGTTGCCCTAAAATTATTGCCTCTTTTATATTTGAAAATAATAGTTTTGGAAAAACCCGAGCCAATGTTGAATGAGGCGTTGGAGAAATTGGTTCAGGAAGAGGATTATCAGTATTTACTTGATTCGGTAAAAGTAAAACTTGGTAAATTTAACGATTATCTGGAAGTTTTTACCCCCGATATTGATCGTAGTGAAGGAGCCATTAGTGAGAGCATAGCCGAAGATTTGGCCGATATTTACCAAGATTTGAAGGACTTTATTGAAAATTACAAGAGTGCTATTACCGAAATTATGAATGATGCACTTTTAGAGTGTGTGAATAATTTTCAACAATATTGGGGGCAAAAAGCAGTTAATTGCCAGAGAGCATTGCATAATATTTACTTTGGAGATGATAATTTGTTAGAAGAAGAGAGTGAAGATAAAAAGGAGCAAAATAGAAATACTGAAGATTGGATTTTTACCCGTCGACAAAAGGAATGGGAAATTGACGAAGATAATTTTCAAAAATAAGGTAAATTATTATGACCAAAACCATTTCAAATGAACAAATGAATCAATTACCCCTTCGGCATTTCGAAGGTAATGTTGTAGTAATTGAAAATACAGAGGCTGTTGATGAAATGGTGTATAAACTGAGTTTGTGTGATGTTATAGGCTTTGATACAGAAACAAAGCCATCTTTTAAAAAAGGATCAGTTAATCAAGTTGCATTGTTGCAACTATCAACCCCTGATACTGCTTATTTATTTCGTTTGAATATTATTGGATTGCATTATCGAATAATTGAACTATTAGAGGATGAAACAATTATTAAAGTTGGTGTTGGCATTCGCGATGATCTTCGTTTTTTGCGTCGTTTGAAATGTTTTCAGCCGAAAGGTTTTGTTGAATTACAAACTATTGCTACCGATTTAGGATTTAAAGATACCAGTTTGAAAAAACTAGCAGCAATGTTAATGAAAGTGAGAATCTCAAAACGTCAGCGTTTGTCAAACTGGGAGACAAATGAATTGTCGCAGGCTCAAATTATTTATGCAGCTACTGATGCCTGGGCTTCATTAGAAATTTATAATAAATTGTTTTTGTATGAGCCTTCGCTTATATTGGAAACACTTGAGTTTTAGAATTACATTTCATGAATAAATATTCACAAGTTGTATTAAAGCCTGGAAAAGATCAGAGTTTATTAAGATATCATCCCTGGGTATTTTCGGGAGCAATAAAAAAAACTGACAAACATATAGTAGAGGGTGATACTGTTGAGGTATTTAATAATGATGGTTTTTTTTTAGGAATAGGTCATTATCAGATTGGTTCAATTGCTGTGCGAATCCTATCATTTAAAAAGGTTGATTTGGATATTGATTTTTGGGTTGAGAAGATTCAAAATGCTTATCAGCTTAGGAGGTCATTAGGACTTGCAGAAAGTGATAAAACTAATGCTTTTCGGTTAGTTCACGGTGAAGGTGATGAATTACCCGGGTTAATAATTGATTATTATAATGGCACGTGTGTAGCGCAGATGCATTCTGTTGGGATGTACCTTAACAGGGAAATGATTTACGAATCGTTAAAACTGGTGTTGGGGGTGAGATTGACTGCTATATATGAAAAATCAGAGGGTACATTACCTTTTAAAGCCGATATTAACCCGAAAAATGGTTATGTTTGTGGGCATTCTGCTGAGTCGTTTGCACTAGAATATGGTTTAAAGTTTGGTGTAGATTGGGAAAAAGGTCAAAAAACCGGTTTTTTTGTCGATCAGCGCGAAAATCGATTCTTGCTTGAGTCGTATTCGAAAGGTAGGTCGGTGTTAAATATGTTTTGCTATACTGGTGGTTTTTCGTTTTATGCCATGAGGGGAGGGGCTAAAATAGTTCACTCGGTAGATAGTAGCGAGCGGGCAATTGAATTAACCAGGGCTAATGTTGATATGAATTTCCCTGACGACAACAGGCATGAAGCTTATGCTGTTGATGCGTTCAAATATCTTTCAGAAATAAAAGACAAGTACGATTTAATAATACTCGATCCTCCTGCATTTGCAAAGCATCAAAATGTGTTGTCAAATGCTTTGCAAGGATATAGGAAACTTAATGCAAAAGCTTTTGAGCAGATAAAAAAAGGAGGAATAATATTTACTTTTTCGTGTTCCCAGGTAGTTACAAAAGATATGTTTCGAAAAACTGTTTTTTCGGCGGCTGCAAAATCGGGGCGTCATGTTCGTATTTTAAATCAGCTTACTCAGCCGGCCGATCATCCGGTTAATATTTATCATCCCGAAGGAGAGTATTTAAAAGGTTTGGTTTTATATGTCGATTAATTATCGATATTAATTTAATATATAAATAAGTGAATTTTAACGATTTTGGTTTTTCGGATGAGGTTATTGAAGGATTGCAATCTATGCGATTCGAAAAAGCAACTCCCATCCAGGAAATGGCAATTCCCATTATAAAACAGGGTAAAGACCTGATAGCCTGTGCGCAAACAGGAACCGGTAAAACAGCAGCATATTTACTGCCGGTACTTAACAAACTTGTGGTTGAAGGTCATAATCATATTAATACAATTATTTTGGTTCCAACCCGTGAGCTTGCTATACAAATTGATCAGCAGTTGCAGGGGTTTGCATATTTTTTACCGGTAACATCAACAGCTATATACGGAGGTAATGATAGTGCAGAGTGGGACAGACAAAAAAAATCGCTTACTAGCGGAGCTGATATTGTTGTAACAACGCCCGGTAGAATGTTACAGCACATGTCAATGGGATATGTGTCATTCGATACAGTTAAGCATCTTATTTTAGATGAGGCCGATCGAATGCTTGATATGGGTTTTTTTGATGATATTATGCAAGTAGTAAAGATGTTACCGGAGCAGCGTCAAACACTCATGTTTTCGGCAACTATGCCCCCGAAAATTAGGGATATGGCTAAAAAGATTTTAGTTTTACCCGAAGAGATTTCGCTATCAATTTCAAAACCTGCCGAAGGTATATTACAGGCAGCTTATCTTGTTTACGATACTCAAAAAATTGATCTTGTTAATCATTTGCTAAAAGGAAAAAATTTAGTTTCTATTATAATTTTTTCATCAACAAAAATTAATGTTAAAGAGATAACACGTTCACTTATAAAAAACGGATTTAATGCAAAAGCTATTCATTCTGACCTAGAACAGGCTGAGCGTGAGGATGTATTACTTGATTTTAAAAACAGGAAAGTGCAGATTTTGGTTGCAACCGATATTATTGCACGGGGTATTGATATTGAAAAGATTGATTTGGTTATTAATTTTGATGTTCCTAGAGATGCAGAAGATTATGTGCATAGAGTTGGTCGTACAGCCCGGGCTAAATCGCAAGGTGTTGCATTAACTTTTGTAAACGATAAAGAGCAGCGTGAATTTAAAAAAATTGAGCAATTAATAGAAAAAGAGGTTTATAAAATTGCTTTGCCCGAAGAGTTAGGGGAGGGGCCTGCATATAATCCAACTGAAGAACGCCATTTTAAAAAACGATTTAATAAGGTTGGTACATTTAAAAATAAGCATAAAAGGAGTGATAAATCGAATTAGAAAATATCATGATTGAAACTTTTTCGAAAATTATATCAACAGAATTAAACCTGACTGTTCAGCAGGTGAAAAATACAATTACATTACTTCAGGATGGTGCTACTATTCCGTTTATTAGTCGTTATAGAAAAGAGATGACCGGTAGTTTAGATGAGGTTGTAATTGGCCAGATAAAGGAACGGTTAGATAAGCTGTCTGCTATTGAAAAGAGAAAGGAAACCATAATAAAATCGATTGAAGAGCAGGGTTTTTTGACCGATGAGTTGAGATTAAAAATCGAAGATTGTTATGATAATAATACGTTAGAAGATATTTATTTGCCTTATAAACCTAAACGAAAAACCCGAGCTTCAAAAGCTAAAGAAAAAGGTTTGGAGCCGTTGGCAAAGATTATTATGGCTCAACAGGAACGAAATATTGAATCGAGAGCTAATTCATTTGTAAATGATCAGGTTGGTTCGGTCGATGAAGCTTTGTCAGGAGCTAGAGATATTATAGCAGAGTGGATAAGCGAGAGTCAGAGGTCGCGTGATGTGGTTCGAAATGCTTTTCAGCGTTCAGCAGTTATTACATCGAGACTTGTAAAAGGTAAAGAAGAAGAGGGAATAAAGTATCGTGATTATTTTGAGTTTGAAGAGCCATTAAAAAAATGCCCTTCGCATCGCGTTATGGCGATGTTGAGAGGTGAAAAGGAGGGGTTTTTAAAAATAAGTATATCGCCTGATAATGATCATGTGCTTGAAAATCTGAACCGTATTTTTGTTAAAGGTAATATGCCGGTTTCTATTTTGGTAGAGGAGGCTGTTGCTGATTCATATAAACGATTAATCGAACCTTCTATAGAAACCGAGTTTATAAACTTGGCAAAGGAGCGTTCTGATACAGAAGCAATAAGAGTTTTTGTTGAAAATCTGCGTCAGTTATTATTAGCACCACCATTGGGTCAACGACGTGTTTTAGCACTCGATCCTGGTTTTAGGACGGGGTGTAAAGTAGTTTGTTTGGATGCCCAGGGACAGTTGTTGCATAACGAAACGATTTATCCACATCCACCTCAAAATCAGTGGGGTTTATCAGCCAAAAAAATTGATAGTTTAGTTGATGCCTATAAAATAGATGCTATAGCTATTGGAAATGGAACTGCGTCGCGCGAAACTGAGTCGTTTATTAAAAGTATTCGGTTTGGTAAGGATTTACAGGTGTTTGTTGTAAGTGAAGATGGAGCTTCGGTATACAGTGCCAGTAAAGTAGCGAGAGATGAATTTCCTAATTATGATGTTACGGTTAGGGGAGCTGTTTCTATTGGCCGAAGGTTAATGGATCCTTTAGCTGAATTAGTAAAGATTGATCCTAAAAGTATAGGAGTAGGGCAGTATCAGCACGATGTTGATCAGTCGCGTTTAAAAAGTGCTTTAGATCAAACTATTGAGTCGTGTGTTAACCAGGTGGGGGTTAATTTAAATACAGCAAGTAAACATTTGTTGACTTATATTTCGGGATTAGGACCGGTATTGGCACAAAATATTGTTGATTACCGCTCTGAAAATGGGGCATTCAACTCGCGACAGGAATTGAAAAAAGTTGCTCGTTTGGGCGATAAGGCATTTGAACAAGCAGCAGGCTTTTTACGGGTTGATGTTTCTGATAATCCGTTAGATAATTCTGCTGTTCATCCCGAGTCGTATATGGTAGTAAAAAATATAGCTTCTGATTTAGGGGTGTCGGTTAAAGAATTAATAGGTAATCATCAGTTAACATCGCAAATAAAACTTGAAAAGTATGTAACTGATAAAGTTGGATTACCAACATTAACCGATATTGTTAAGGAACTTGATAAGCCTGGACGTGATCCGCGAAAGGGGATAAAGGTGTTTGAATTTGACCCAAATGTACGAACATTAGATGATTTGAAAGAGGGTATGATTTTACCTGGTATTGTATCTAATATTACCAATTTTGGAGCCTTTGTTGATATAGGAGTTAAACAGGACGGATTAATTCATATTTCGCAAATGGCCGATAAATATATATCGGACCCTAACGAAATTGTACGTTTGCAACAGCATGTTCAAGTGCGTGTTTTAGAGGTTGATAAGTCGCGAAAACGCATACAGCTTTCGATGAAAGGACTTAATTAAGAGATTGTTGTTCGACAGGCAGTAATAGAATGAATTTACTGCCTTTACCAATTTCACTTTCAGCACTTATTTTTCCCATGTTTTTTTCGGCAAGTTCTTTACACAATATTAAACCAAGTCCGGTTCCCGGTTCGTTATCAGTGCCAAGTGTAGAAGTTGATTTTTGAAGTGAAAAAAGGGTTCTTAGTTGTTCAGCCTCAATACCTATGCCATAATCTACAATTTCTAGTCGTGCAAATCCATTTTCATTAAAGCAGTTAATATCAATTTGGCTTTTCTGATGACTGTATTTTATAGCATTTGAAAGTAGATTTCGAATAATAGTCCTGATCATATTTTCGTCAGCATTGACTAAAATATCAGGATCGATGTTTTTATTTACCGAAATGCGTTTGTTTCGTAAGTTATTAGAAAGAAGATTGAGAGCATCGTTAACAAGTGGTTCTATGGTTAAAGCATCTTGTTTTAGTTCGGTTAAATTGTGTTGGGTTTTGGCCCAGTCGAGCAGGTTTGATAACAATTCAAGTCCATTTTTTGCTGAATTATTAATGGCTTTTAACGATTCAAGAATTTCTTTTTTCGAAAAGTTATCAAAGTCTTGTATAAGTAATTCAGAAAGAGAGCTTTGGGCCGAAAAAGGGGATCTTAAATCGTGGCCTATGATTGAAAATAATTTATCTTTTGTGGAGTTTAAATCCTGAAGTGTGTTTTTCTGATCTTCAATAAGTATTTTTTGTTCGCTCAATTGTTTGTTGAGGTTTTTTTCCATTTGAAGTTTTTGAATGGCTAAATCTCTTTTTTGTTGCTCCAGAGCTAGTTTAAGCTCCATATTTTTTCGTTCATCAATAATGAGGCTTTGTTTTTTTACAAGACGGTCAATCATTTTGGGAATACTAAATAAAAAATAACCCATTAAAAGAAAATATACACTTTTATATAACTGTCCGGCCCAATCGGTTGAGGCTACTTGTTCAATGAGTTCCGGGTCAATATAGGGGCGGCGGATAAGATAAATAAGATTGTAGCAAAATACAACGTATATTGAGGTGAATATAACTAAACGGCCGTCGTATCTTAATACGCTTAATAAAATAAGTATGCTGTATAAAAAAGTAGATGCGGCAGTAGCAACAGCAATGGGGCTAAATAAGGCGGAATAGTTATATATATGAATTGTTAAAACGGTAACATCTATGGTTGATGACAGGAACTTTATCCATGAAGCATTACCTACCTTTTTTAAAAGTATGTTAATTATGGCGTTATAGAAGATGTAAAATGTTGCTAATGCTAACGATATTAATCCTCGTTCGGTATGACCTGAGCTAAAGATATATGCTATTAAAAGTAATATTGCACCAATTAAAACCCATCTGAATCGAACAACTTCTTGTTCTCCCCAAACAGCATCATCTTTAAATAAATAATTGAAGTCTTTCATTTAATATTAAATAAGGTTATAAAATTAGTATTATTTTCTTTTGCTGAAATATATGAAGTGTGAAGTTGTTACCTTCATTTATTAATATTTTATAGTTAAATATGTGGATAATTAAAATTTAATGTTGAGTTATTTGAGCCACTACTCTTAATGGAGAACTATCAGTTTCAATTTTTAGGGGTAAAGCAATAATATTGAAATGATTTATGTATTTTAATGGTTCTAAGTTGGTTATGTTTTCAACTAAGCATATGCCAGCGTTGAAAATTTTTTTGTGAGTATGGAATGGATAATAATCGGGTGACGGAGTATCAATTGCAATTATTTTAACTTTAGAGTCTATAAGGAAGTCGATTAGTTTAGGAGTTATTATGGGGTATTTGGTGAAATATGTTTGTGTGTGGAAGTGCTTATAATGTCTTGTGTATATTATAGCAATTTTATTATGAAAATTAGTACTGCTTAATTGGTCGATATTTAATTCTTTTGTATGATCGATGAGTATTCCCTTGCCAATAAAATTTGAAATATCAATATCGCCAATGTATTTTTTGTGGGTAAGCATGTGAAGTGGGCCATCGATGTGAGTGCCAATGTGCATGCCTGTTGTTAACTGGTAGTTTGAGAATCCGTCGTTATCGATGGTATTTAGTTGAATTATTTTGTTTTTTTTATCACCCGGAAATACCGGCATGTTTGAGGTTATTTTGTGAGTAAGGTCGATATATTGCATTTATAGTTGGTTAGGTGTTATAAATTATCATAAATAATGACAGGAAAAAAAACAGTTACTCTTGTTCCTGTTGGATTTTGAGTTTCATCAAATAAATCTTCAATTTCAAATCGGTAGTCATTGTGTTTTTTATAGTAAAAGTTAAGTAAGTTTAGTCGTTCTTTTGTGATATTTTGACCGCGGCTTTGATGTTTCTTCTTTAGTAGCGATGATTGAGATCGTCCAATGCCATTGTCTTCAATCATACAGGTTATGCAATCATTAAGTTTGGCAATTGAAATAATTATGTAACTGATATTTTCGGTTATTGAGTATTTTATGGCATTTTCAACATGGGGCTGAATTAGCATTGGGGGTATTTTTAAACGAGCGAGATCAATATCGTCGGTGTAACTTATTGAATATTCTATGTGTTTTGAATATCTCAGTTTTTCAACTCTTAAATAATTTTCAATATAGCTGATTTCTTCTTTTAATGATATTAGTTGTTTTGAAGCATTATCAAGAGTAGATCGGATTAATTGCGAAAATTCACCTACAAATTCGAGCGATTCTTCTGTGTTGTTTTCTAAAATAAGATATTGTAATGAGTTTAAGGCATTAAAAATAAAATGAGGGTTCATTTGCATTTGTAATGCTTCCATTTTTAGTAATGCCATTCGTTCTCGTATGAGTAAATTTGCTTCTTCTTTTTTTTGGTTTTTTTTTATATTGTTAAAAAAGATGTAAACAGTGATAGTAATAAACAGTGATGAATATATTACGTAAGCAATAATATGGCGGTACCATGGCAGTTTGATTGTGAAATTATATTCAATGGTTTGTACATTTGATGGTGTTTTTTCAAAATAGGCCTGAATTTTTAAGGTGTAGTTGCCTGGTCGTAATTTGGGAATATAAACGCTGTTGTTTTTTGAAAAGCGACTCCAACTTGTTTTGTCAGGTATTAGTTTATGCCGGTACATAATTTGATTTTTCCCAATTGTGTTGGTCGATTCAAAATTAAATGCAATTGAATTTTTTGAATAATTAATGTCAATTTTATTGCTTTCATCCGATTGAATTCCTTTTATTAGCATTTCACGATCTTCGTATTTCCAGTTTATTGCATCTCCTTTAAAACTTATTTGTGATAGTTTAATGGATGGTATTCGTTGAATGAGAAATAAATCCTTTGGCTGAAAATGAGCTATTTTTTGTGGAGTGAAAATGAATATTTTTTTATTTAGTTCTATTGCCTTATATGCATTTGGAAAATTGTACCCCTCGGTTTTTCCCCAGCATTGTAAAATGGGCTCTGACAGATCGGATCCTGAATTAAAATGATGGAGTGATGTTTGGGTGCCAATCCATATATTATCATCGCTATCGCATAAAAACCATTTTAAGGTTTCTTCGGTTAGTGTGTTGGGTGGATTTATGGTGGCGTTGAGGATTGCATGGTTTTCATAAATGGTGATAATATGAATACCTCCATCTGAATCGAATAATATGGGGCGTTCATAATTATCAAAACCAGCATCAATAATATTCTCGGGGAGTGATTTGATAAAATCTGACAGTATGTGAAGTTTTTTAGTTGTTTTGTTTAGTACATATACTCCGTATTCATGCGAAATTAATATTATATATTGTTTTCCTGTAATACATTTTCGTATGCCTGTAGGTGTATTTATTTTAATTATCTGTTGCATATCACCTTTGTTAAATACCGAAAATGTATTGGTGAAACAACAGCTTATTTCATCGTTATAACTTGCAAAATAGAGGCAAGAGTCGGGGAATATTAGTTTGGTTTTTATATTGCGTGTGTGTATGTTTTGGCTGTAAAATGATTTATTGTTGGTGTAATACACAATGTTATCGTTAAATGTTAGTTGGTTAACAGGATTGATAAAGCCGGTTTCTTTTGCAGCTGATACAATTATATTATTATTTAATGTGTTTATTGAAAAATGTTTGTTGCCATAAATATTTATTGTTTGTTCATTTTTTTCAATTGAAAGTGTTGTAGATAGTGAATCGGGATAAGAAATGCATTGAAAAATATTTTGAGGCAGAATGTATAATCCCGTTTTTTTTGTGCCTATTATTAAAGTGTGGTCATGTTGGTTATAATCTATGAAATTGATTTCATTTGCAGGAACAGGCAAATCTTTAATGTTATAATTAGCCATTTCAAGTTCCGGTTTGTAATTGTATTGTGTGTTGTTTTGGTTACTAATTAATTTATAATTAAATATTTTTGACCGGATGTTATAGGTAATTAAGTTATTGTTTTCGGATGTAAATATGATAGAGGAATCAGTTTCGGAAATCATTTTTAATAAATGACAATTGCATTGTGTTGTTTGTATAATTGTTTTGTTTTTTAAAATCGAAATATTAAAAAGAGATTCAATAAATATAAGTTGATGTTTGGGGGAGTAATTTAACGATTTGATTTTATCGTTTTGTAACCCCTCTTTTTTATTAAGATGTGTAAATTTTTCACCTTCAAATAGTGCAATTCCTTTTCCGGAGGTGCCAATAAATAAGTTGCCGTTGTTGTCAAATTTTATTGCACTAATATGATTACTTGGTAATCCGTTTTTTATGGTAAATACTTCAAAGCTATTTCCCCATCTTACTAGCCCGGCCTTAGTTCCGAACCAATATACTCCATTTTTATCAATGGCATAGTCGTTTATTTCGTTTGATGGCAGGCCGTTATCGATTGTGTGATGGATATAATAGCATGGCTGTGCTGATATATTTTTCGTTAAGATAAATACGAATGCCAATATAAAAACAAATAATTTATAACTCAACATCAAGTATCTCTTGTAGTTTTTCAAGTAATGGTTTTATATTTTTATCTGAAATAGGTTGTTGTATGTTTTTGAGTTTTATTTGTCCTCCTTCGCGATTAACCTCTGAAACAAAATTTAAATTAATTATTGACGAACGGTGTGTTCTGAAAAAGTAGGGGAGTGGCAATTGGGTTTCAATTGCTCCCAGTGTTCGGCTTATGTGTAGTTTTTCCCCTGTCGATTTGAATATCCAGGCATAGTTTCCATTGGCTTCAATTGCTTCTATATCGGAGTAGGCAACTATATAAAAGCCTTTTTGGTGAGGAACCATTAGTTTGCCCCATTGGTATTTCGAACTGTCAAGAATCAGGCTTTTTTCTTCTCTGAAATTATCACTTATTTTTTCTATACATGCTTTTAAATCTTTAATATTAATGGGTTTTAATAAATAATCGGTAGCTCCGCATCGTAATGAATCAATGGCATATTCTTTATAGGCGGTAATAACTACTACTTTAAAGTCGATTTCGACATAATCGAATAGTTCTAGTCCGCTTTGTTCGGGCATTTCAATATCTAAAAAAACCACATCGGGTTTTAACTTTTTTATTAATGCAATGCCTTCTCTTAAATTTCCCGCAACTCCCTCATTAATAATTTTATCGGGAAGATATATTTCTAATATTTTCGATAGACTTCTTTGTGCGGCAACTTCATCGTCGATAATAATACTTTTTAGCATCTATTTATTTTATTCGATTTATTAACACTTGTGAATTTAAAAAAAAATGAAGACTTTTTGTTGTCTTATTCCTTATTAATCCTGCATTAATTACTTTTTTATAGTATTGTATAATTTTACTTTATACAATAAGTAGGTAGTTTCATCATTATTTCGAGGGGTTTCACACATTGGCGATTTTTATTTTAAAATTCTTTCCTATACTTGAACTGTTATTCAATTTTTATTGATGCCCAAAGGTGTCAATGAAACAATTAAGTAGATTCCCTTTTTAAAAAAGACCTGCCTCCCAAGCAGGTCTTTTTTTAGTATGCTGTATTAGTTACTATTGTTTGGAAAAAAAAGTAGTTTTTTTGTGTTTTTTATAAGGGAAGCGAAAAAATACTATGTATTAATTGTAATTATATCATCTAAATTTGTTGTGTATCGTGGTGATAATTTTTCTTGTTTCATTTTCCAATTTTTTTTTAAATCCTGTGATGCTAATTTTACTTTATTATTGCCATAAGTTGAGTTAATCTTATCTACGACTTTCATAAGTGGAACATGTTTGGGATTACTATTTTGGAATATGTTGAGCTGTTTGTTTGTTTCCTGTGAAAGATTCATTACAACTACTCCAGCTTTTTTATAACTAAACCCAGGTATGAAAATTTGTTCAAGTGCATGATTGGCAAATTTTGATAATTCAATATTTGAATTTGTAGGGAAAGGTAGTTTTAAAACAATGCTACGATTGTATTGAGGTAGATTTTTCCTGAAAAAATTAGTGTGAATGAATACCATCAATTCGTTGCAGCACGAATTTTGTTTTCTTAGTTTTTCGGCACACGAAACAGCAAAAGATGATACTCGTTCTTTTATTTCATTTATTTCTGTATAGTTTTTTTCAAATGATCGTGTTGTTGCAATGCTTTTTTTTATTGTGTACGATTCAATATCAAGGGTTTCTTTGCCTTCAAGCTCGTGTTTTAATCGTAAGCCAATTATCGATAATTGTTTTCTTACATAATGATCTGATAATTGGGTAAAATCAAAAGCTGACACTATGCCCATCTTTTTTAATCTTTTTGTGTACTGACGTCCAATTCCCCAAACATCTTCAATAGGTAACCATTTTAAAGCTTTTGTCCTTTTTTCATCATTATTAATAATATAAACCCCGTTAGTTTTTTCACTGAATTTTTTTGCAATTTTATTTGCAGCTTTTGCTAATGCTTTAGTGGGCGCAATACCTATGCAGGTAGGTATACCGGTCCATTTTTTTACTTTAAGCCTCATTTCTTCACCGTAGGTCTGCAAATCAAATAGCTCAAAGCCCTTTAGTTTTAAAAATATTTCATCAATACTGTAAATTTCAACATCGGGTGAAAATTCCGATAGTATATTCATAACCCTATGGCTCATATCGCTATATAATGGATAGTTGGATGAAAACACATGAACATGGTTATTTTTAAATATCGATTCGCATTCAAAAGCAGGAGCTCCCATGGGAATGCCAATTGCTTTAGCCTCGTTTGACCTGGCTACAACACAGCCATCATTGTTTGAAAGGACAACAATAGGTTTACCTTCAAGTGCCGGATTAAACACTCTTTCGCACGAAGCATAAAAGTTATTGCAATCTATAAGGGCATACATTTTAAACCGTTTTTATTACATGTGTTACAATACCCCAAATTACAAAGTTGTTATTTTCTGTTATTTTTATAGGTTCAAATTTATCATTTGCAGGGTCTAAATAGCAAGTATTTTTTTCGATCCTGATTTTTTTCACGGTAAATTCCCCATCAACAAAGCAAACCGCAATTTTGCCGTTTGCTGGTTCCAGACTTTTATCAATAATAAGAAGATCATCTTCAGCAATACCTTCATCTTTCATTGAAAATCCTTTTACCCGTCCATAAAAAGTTGCTGCCGGGTGTTTAATTAAATATCGGTTCAGATCTATTGTTTGGTCTTCAAAGTCCATTGCAGGTGATGGGAAGCCTGCTCTTACTTCTTCAATTAACGGCAGTTCAAGTGACGATTCACTTTCGGACGAAAAGATATCTAATTGTGCCGAGCTATATAATTTTATTGCTTTCAATGTGTCTTTTTTTCGATGTAAAATTAAGGAATTAATAATTAACGAAACGAGTTGCATTAGTCGGCATAAAATATCCTTGTTTTTTGCAAAATGTAAAGTATGTACATGTAAACGTTTTCATTTGTATATTGTTTTTTGTTGTTTGGGCTTGATTGTATTCATTATATTTAGTATATGTTTAATGTGTTTTCTCTAATTTAAAATGCTCATATTTTGGAATTGAAAAAAATGTATAAAATACTTTTGTGTTTTTGTATTTAATAAATTTTAACATAAATTGCACTTTGGAAACGTTTCCATTATAAACAGGGTTTTTATTTTGATTTTTTTATAATAATCAAAAAAAACTCTTAAAAAATGTTTACGCTTTCATTTCTTTTTCTAAATTTATAAACCCTTTTAAAAAAAGTAATTTTTAATAACTAAACAGATTTATTATGAGAAGAACAATTTTTACTTGTTTACTTTCGGCAGTAGCTCTGTTAGCTGGTTCAAGTTTGAGTTTTGCTCAAACACTGAAGCATGCTTACACGTTCGATAGCGATACTGCGACAAAGGCCTATGACACGGTGTCGATTAATCCTGTACATGGCACACTAAACGGATCTAAGATTTCTATTGCAGATGGTAGTTGTACTGTTGCCGGTTCTACAGCGTCTACTGATGGTTATGTTGCATTTGACGGTGCAGATTTGGCATTGTATTCTTATTCTGCTATTACTATGGAGTATTATGTAAAAAGTGGAAATACTTTAAATAGTAGCTATACCATGATGGGTTATTTTGGTAATAACTTAGGTGGCGATAAATGTTTGTGGTTTCAGCCAACTCGTAATGGAACTGAGTCTAGGGTTGAAGCCGATAATGGGTCATCAACTATTACAGCTGCTTTAAGTGGAGTTGAGGTTGATGATGGGGCATTACATCATGTTGTAGTTACGTTATCTTCATCTGCATTGCAATACTATTTAGATGGAATTCTTGTTGCAGAAAGTTTAACTAATGGAGCTGATTACATCAGTACACTTGATACCGTAGTTGCTCAACTTTTTAAAGGTCCTAGTGCATGGGGTGATAGGAATTATAATGGATCTATTGATGAGTTTAATATTTATGAAGGGGTTATGGACATTACTACTGTTGAGAATAAAGCAATAGCTTATGGTGTTCTTGATCCAAACAAAACAGCTATTTTAACAGATCTTTCAGTTGCCGGTGCTGCTTTAACACCAGCTTTTAACCCTGCAACAAAAGAGTATGTAGTGGTTATTCCTGTTGATTCTACTCAATTAACAGTAGCTGCAACTCCTAAATGGACTGGTATTGTAACAGGTGATGGAGCTATTGATGTATCATCGGGTTCTGCAACTGCAACTGTTACTGTAACTTCTCAAGACAATAGCGCTTCAGATGTTTATACTGTTTATTTTGTATCATCGGTTAATGAGTTTATTCCATTGTACGATAATTTGGATAATCTTGTTCCTGACCCTGAAATTACAGACTTAACTAAGTTTGCAGGATGGGGATCTAAGAGCATTAATGTGAACCCTGCTTTTGTTAAAACTGGTTTAACTAGTGGAAAAATAACCGGACAAAACGGTGGCTCTATTGATATTTTTGAATTTGAAAAACTTCTTAAACAAGGTAACTCTTATGAAGTACGTGCTATTGTTTATGTAGAAGGAACAGGAAAGTGCCAGATTGGTTTCGAAAACACAGGTAGTGGAGTTGTTTTAACTGAGTCTACTAAAACAAATGAGTGGGATACAATATCAGTTAAATTCACTGTTACTAACTTAGGTGATGCTAATATGTGGTTCAATAATTGGGGCATTAGTGATGCCGATGATAATAATTACATTGACAGTTGGGAGATTTACCGTTTGCCTAAGAAAGTTGCTTATGTGACAGAGGCTAAAGTAATGGCGTCTAAAAATCAACCAGCAAATGATCCTATTGTTCAGATGTTAAATATGGATCCAAATATTGATGTAGAAGTAATGCTTGTTTCTAAAGACTCTCTTCAGGCCGATTTAAGTGCTTATGATGCAGTTGTTTTTCAGGAGCCTTTCTCGTCAAGTGGAAAAATTTGGACACCTGCTGGTTTAGCTGGTCTTGAATATATGACTGTACCATTTATTTATAATAAAGCTTATGCATTTAAAAATGGTAAAGCGGTTACTGATGCTGATTGTGGTGCTGTTGACCCAGGTGCATTTTTATATTTGCAAGTCGATACATTGAAACAGGCTAATCCATTGTTTAAAGGAATTGCATTTGCAGGCGATTCAGTTAAATTATTTAATGCTGGTGCTACTGATTTAGGTGCTGATGGTGCAAAAACTATGCAGTATGTAACTAAATTGGATATGTCGAATAACGCTACTTTATTAGGTATGATTAAGGGTGCTGTTTCGGCTGCCGATACTTCTATTTGTCTTAACGATATTCCTGCCGGTACTGTTTTAGGAACTGCAGATACTTTGAAAGCCCGAATGATTGCAATTTCTCAAAATTATGGTGCTATCTGTAACGATGGTAACATGACAGAAGCAAACTTAACTCTTTGGAGAAATGCAATATATAGTGCAGCCGGTTTGGAAGATGAGATTCCTGCTACTCCGGTTTATAATTCAATATCTGTTAGTTTAAGTGCAAGTGCTGGTACATTTAATTACGATAATGCTACTAACTACGCGTTAACACTTCCTGTTAATTCAACAGGTGCTGAGTTAGTTGCAAGACCAAAGAGCAGTGGTGGTGTTGTGATTCCTGAAATTTCAGGTTTAACAAACGGAAGTTATGCTATGTACGATGTTATAGCCTACTCACCTATTGGATACGACTCTGTTGTTTACAATGTTGCTGTTCACGTTCAGGATGCTGAAGAGGTAATGTACTTAAGTGCAAATTCTAATGGAGTTGTGGCTAGTGCAAAACAACTTGATATAAGACCTTATGAAGCATTGGTAGATGCTGGTTATTCTGTAACATTTGCTAAAAAAGGTTTGTTAGGTTTAGAAGCTCAACCACGAGATACTTTTGATTATTCTCCTTATTCAGCATTGATTATTGCTGCAGGTGAATCGTCAAGTAATATTTTAGTATATGCTCAGGATGGTTATCAAATTCCTTGTGTTAATATGCAAGCTGATGGACCTAGAAAAACTAAGTGGGGTTGGATTACTACAGATAAAGATGATAACATTGAAATGAATGTTACTAAAGTTTATTCTGTTATTGATTCTATTAAGATGATGGTAACTAACACAAATCATTATATTACTAATGATTTCCAGGTTAAAGAGATGATTCAATGGAATAATGGTACTCCTGATTCAGCTGATTGGTCTGGTAGAGAAATTAAGTCATATAACTTGTCGACTGCTGTTCCTACTGCTGTTGCACTTGGTCGTATTGCAGCTGATGGAACTTCATTGAATAGCTGGTATGCTATTCCAGAAGGATCAGTATTAAATACTCGTTATAAAGATGCTAGTAATGCTTCTTTATACAAGTTGTTGACTACAACTAACAGAATTGTTCATTTAGGTATATATTCTGATGGTTTATTGTATGCAACACCAGAAGGAGCTACTATGTTAGTGAAATCGGTAGAATGGATATTAGGTGCTAACTTAGAGGCTATTGACACTCCAAGTGAAGTAGGTGGTGTTCAGGTTGCTGCTCAGGCTGGTGCAATTTTAGTACAAGTTGCTGCTAAATCAACTGTTGCTGTTTATACAATTGATGGTAAGGTAGTTTCTCAGCAAGTTGTTGAACCAGGCGTTACTACTATCCCTGCTCAGGCTGGTGCTTATGTGGTAAATGTTGATGGTGAAGCCGTTAAAGTTATGGTTACTGAATAATCATATTCTCTATAAAAAAAAAGGCTGTCTTTTTAGACAGCCTTTTTTTTGTTTTAATTTTTATTTAAATGCTATTTGATATGTACATATAATATGTTGGTTAATTTCGATGTAATACAGTCTGTTTGCAAAAAAGTAATTTTTATCTTTGGAGTTTAATTAATATTCTTTTGCGTATCAATGATTACTTTTATTTTATCGATAGTTGTTTTAATATTGGGTTATTCGATATATGGAAAATATGTCGAAAAATTAGCTGGTGCAAATAATGCGAATATTACTCCGGCAGTTAAAATAAACGATGGGGTTGATTTTTTAGTTTTACCTACATGGAAGGTATTTACTATTGAGTTTTTGAATATTGCCGGTTTAGGGCCTATTTTTGGAGCTGTTTTGGGTGCTATGTACGGCCCGTTAGCTTATGTTTGGATTGTGTTTGGTGCTATTTTTTTTGGAGCTGTTCACGATTATTTTTCGGGTATGTTATCCATTAAGCATAATGGAGCCAGTATTCCCGAAATTGTTGGCCATTATTTAGGAAAACCAGCATTGGTTATTTTAAGGATATTTACACTTATATTGCTTGTTTTTGTTGGTGTTGCTTTTGTGTCGGGGCCGGCAGAACTACTCGATAAATTAACCGGAGGTGGAATGGTATATTGGATATATGGTATTTTTGCTTATTATTTAATTGCTACACTGCTGCCCATTAATAAAATAATTGGTAAGATTTACCCGATATTTGGAGGCTTTTTACTATTAATGGCTCTTGGTATTTTTATAGCCATTGTTTACCTGTGGTTTTCGGGTCAGTTAGATATTGTTGAGTTAACGGTTGTTTCGATGAAAAATTATCATCATAATCCCGATCAAAACATTCTTTTTCCAATGATGTTTGTTGTTATTTCGTGTGGGGCTATTTCGGGCTTTCATTCTACCCAGGCGCCAATGATGGCTCGTTGTGTTAAGAAAGAAACAGATGGTCGGCGGGTTTTTTATGGAGCGATGATTGCAGAAGGAATTGTTGCTTTGATTTGGGCAACGGCTGCAATGAACTTTTTTGGAGGCCCCAACGGCTTAAATGATGCAAATTATAATGGAATGGGGCCTGCTGTTATTGTCGATTCGATTAGTAAAAGCTGGCTTGGTACATTTGGTGCTATTGTGGCAATAATTGGTGTGGTTGTTTGTCCTATTACTACAGGCGATACTGCATTTCGTAGTGCAAGGCTTATAGTAGCTGATGCTTTTAAAATTCCTCAGGCAAGTATAGTAAAACGACTGTTAATAAGTATTCCCCTTTTTGTAGTTGGTTTTACTCTTTCAAAGATAGAATTTTCTGTTATATGGAAATATCTCGGATTATCGAACCAAATTCTTTCGGTAATTGTGTTGTGGACTATAGCTGTATATTTAAAGATTAACAAAAAGAACCATTGGTTAGTATCTGTTCCGGCAGCTTTTATGACTTCGGTGTGTATAAGTTATTTTCTTGTTGCTCCTAATGTTGCAGGCGGTATTGAGATGAATGAAAAATATGGCATTTTAGCTGGAATTGTGGTAAGTTTAATATTGCTTTTATATTTTGCTTTTTACCATAAAAATAAATAGCTATTAAAGTGTTGTGCTTGTGGTATTTTTGATTTAGGCGTTTTGAAAAATGCTTGTTTAAATGTAAAAAATGAAATCCGTCAGTCGTAGCGTTCAATTTTTATTTGTGTTATATTTTCTTGTATTTGTTCCGATTGATGTGGTTGGTCAGGTGTTTAATGAAAAACATTTTAATGATTTAGATAGTTTTTTTTCAACTTCTTTTTTTAAAGATGATTATTTTACTTATGAAGGTAAAAAAGGATGGATGGCATTTCAATATGATTCAATTATTAATAAGAAAAAGCAAAATGTACCTTTGTATTTTACAATGCTCGAAATTAATGGTGAGAGAGTTGATGTTGGCAGTTGTAATGGACGAGAAATAAGTAATAATGCTCAAGTATTGAGTTATAAAAATCGATTGGATTTATCCAGTGATGAACGAAATTTAAAAATTGGTTTCTCTGCACTTGATTTTTCATTAACCAATGCAATTCAGTACTTCTATAGACTTTTGCCCCATAGTGATAAATGGGTGTCGTTAGGGACTAATAACCTTGTTGTATTAAATAATTTACAACCAGGTGAATATGAATTGGAGGTTGGTGCTACGTATAGTGATTTTAATCATTTTATTAATAAGCAATCGTTAAAAATAAATATTAACACTCCTCATTGGCCAAAAATTTGGTTTGTTGGCTTCATTTTATTATTTGGCTTAATTATAATTTTCCTGATAGGAAGAGTTAGGTTTGTACGCCTTAGAGTAGAGAAAAAATCGTTAATTGAAAGACTTAGAGAGTCGAATAAGAAAGTCGATATTCAAAAACGTGAAATTGAAATTCAGAGAAATATAGCTATACACCATAGGCAATTATTATCGGAGCAAAAAGTTATAATTGAGTCATTGACTAACGATATGAATTGTAAAATTAATGAACGAACACGTCATCTCGAAATAGCAAAAAACAGAGCAGAAAACTCTGATCGTTTAAAATCGTCATTTCTTTCTAATATGTCACACGAAATCAGAACCCCAATGAATGCTATCATTGGTTTTTCCGATTTACTTATAGACCATGCCTTTACTGAAGAAGAGAAATTGAATTTTGTACAAATGATTCGGATAAATGGCGATTATCTGCTTAGTTTGTTAAACGATATTATTGATATCTCAATGATTGAATCGGGGAATCTCAAATTAAATCTTTCCGAATTTGATTTAACAGCTTTTATTAACGATATTTATTTGTCGTGTCAGGGTAATAAATATTTTATTGATAAAAAAGATAGAATAGAAATTTTCTATTCTATACCTAATAGCGCAGTTATAATATATTCCGACCATGTGCGATTAACACAGGTTCTATTAAATCTAGTTAATAATGCTATAAAATACACAAATGAAGGGATTATTAGATTTGGTTTTGAGGCGAATAGCGATAATGTTTTGTTTTTTGTTCACGATACAGGAGTAGGTTTAACAAATGAAGAACAGAAGACTATTTTTGATCGATTTACAAGGTTTAATGCTGATGGTAGGCTAATTGACAGGGGAAATGGATTAGGTTTAACTATTTGTAAAAACCTTATCGAAAACATGCAGGGAAGAATATGGGTTGAATCGAAAAAAAATGAAGGATCGTCATTTTTCTTTAGGCTGCCTTTTACTTATTGTTAATGACAATTAACAATAAGTAATGTGATTGCATAAATAATTATTATCAGATTTATTGGTCGATTGTTCTTTATGTTTTATATTCACCTACTAAAAAAAATTAGTAATCCACTAAAGTTAAAATATTATGCAAAGCAAGCTTCAGGATTTAACTGATAAGATTTATAACGAGGGAGTTCAGAAAGGTAAAGAAGAGGCGAAGGTAATTATTGATAATGCAAATAGTGAGGCTGAAAAAATTATTGAAACAGCTAAATTAAAGGCATCTGAAATTGAGGCTGAGGCAAAATCAAATGCATTAGAGATAAAGAGAAATATTGAGGCTGAAATGAAATTGGCAGCTAATCAGGCAACTAGTTCTATTCGTCAATCGGTTGCCGATATGATTACGATGAACATTCTTGCTCCATCGGTAAGTGAAGTTTTTGCCGATAAATCTTTTATGAAATCGTTAATTGAAAAAGTTGTAAAAGGATGGCTTGCATCTGGTCAAATGAATATGAAAATTATTTTAGCTGAATCAGATAGAGATGAGATGGAATTTTTTTTCAAAAATAGTTTGGCTGCCGAATTAAATAAAGGAGTGAGTGTAGAATTTGATAATCAAATTGATTCAGGATTTAAAATTGGACCTGATGATAATAGTTATCTAATAAGTTTTAGTGATGACGATTTTATCAATTTTTTTAAGGCTTATCTCCGTCCTAAAACAATTCAGTTATTATTTGAGCAGAAATAAATGATTGAAAGAAATTATTATTGTTTGGTTGCCGGGTTACCCGATTGGGTTATTGACGATAAAAAGTTGCCGGTATCTGCTATTGTGTTTCGTAATTATTTGAGCGAAGAGTTACATCCTGCCGATTATAAACTTGTTCAGTTATTGTTTTTGCCTTTTGATCATAAAAATATCATCAGCTTAATTTATAATAAAAATGATGAGTTTGATGAGAGAGGGCTTTATACAAAAGAGGAGATATCATATTTGCTTGATAAGAAAGAACTTGAAATGGGGTTAAGTATAAATTTCCCCCGTTATATAGTAGATGTGGTAAGTGATATTTTGTTGTGTGACAAGGAAATAAATGAATATGAAGCCGGACATATATTTGTCGATAGCTATTATAGTTATGTGTTACAGGTAGGTAATTCTTTTATCCAAACATTTGCTTCGTACGAAATAACAGTAAGAAACATTTTTGCTGCCTTAAATGGACGAAAGTTTGATGTTAATTTCGAAAATGATTTGATTGGCCATGATGTTGTTACAGAAGCACTTAAAAAAAGTCGTTCGCGCGATTTTGGATTAGCAACTGATGTTGATAATCTTGATTTGTATTTTCAAATTTTTGAAATGTCAAATATTTTAGATCGAGAGATGAAGCTCGATACATTAAAATGGGCATTTATTGATGAGATAACCTTTTTTGATTATTTTAATATCAATAAGATATTAGGGAGTGTTGTAAAATTGTTGATTGCCGAGCGCTGGTTTAACCTTGATGCGGAAAAAGGCAAACAATTATTTGAACAATTATTGAAAGATTTGGAAACCAGTTATGAATTTCCCGAAGAATTTAAATTAAGTCATGGAAAGAAGAGATAAAACCAAAGGTAAAATTGCCGGTATTATTGCAAACCTTGTTATTGTAGAAGTTGACGGGCCGGTGGCACAAAATGAAATATGTTTTATTCAGCACGATGAAACAGCTTTGATGGCCGAGGTTATTAAAATAATGGGTAGAAATGCTTATGTGCAGGTATTTGAAAGTACAAGGGGTTTGAAAGTAGGTATGCCTGTTGTTTTTGAAGGGCACATGCTTGAGGTTACTCTTGGTCCTGGCATTCTTTCGCGTAATTACGATGGTTTACAAAATGACCTTGATAAAATGGATGGGGTTTTCCTTAAACGTGGAGATTATACCGATCCTTTAAATCGTGAAAAACTATGGGATTTTAAGCCGGATGCAAATATTGGTGATACGGTTCAGGCAGGCGATTGGCTTGGTGAGGTATCGGAAAATGGTATGCCTCATAAAATAATGGTTCCATTTAAGTTTCAAGGTTCTTATAGCGTTAAGAGTGTTGTTAGTGCAGGATCGTATAAAGTTGATGATTTGGTGGCTGTTTTAACTGATGCTAAAGGGAATGATGTTTCGGTAACGATGGTTCAGAAGTGGCCAGTTAAAGTTGCCATTCGTGCTTTTGCTCAAAAGCCACGGCCATTTAAACTGCTCGAAACAGGTATTCGTTGTATAGATACTCTTAATCCAATAACAGAAGGAGGTACCGGTTTTATTCCAGGTCCGTTTGGAACAGGGAAAACAGTGCTCCAACATGCTATTTCAAAACAAGCAGAAGCCGATATTGTTATAATTGCAGCATGTGGTGAACGTGCTAATGAAGTGGTTGAAATATTTACAGAATTTCCTGAATTGGACGATCCCCGTACCGGTAAAAAACTAATTGAACGAACTACTATTATTGCAAATACATCTAATATGCCTGTTGCAGCACGAGAGGCATCGGTATATACGGCAATGACTTTGGCAGAGTATTATCGATCAATGGGTTTAAGGGTGTTACTCATGGCCGATTCTACATCGCGATGGGCACAGGCATTGCGTGAAATGTCAAATAGATTGGAAGAGCTTCCGGGACCTGATGCATTTCCAATGGACTTGTCGGCCATTGTATCTAATTTTTATAGTAGGGCTGGTTATGTTAAGTTAAATAATGGTTTATCCGGTTCAATAACCTTTATTGGAACAGTATCACCAGCAGGTGGTAACCTAAAGGAACCGGTTACTGAATCGACACGAAAGGCAGCTCGTTGTTTTTATGGTTTAAGTCAGGCGCGTGCCGATAGTAAAAGATATCCGGCTATCGATGCAATAGATAGTTATTCAAAATATCTGGAATATCCCGAAGTTCAGGAATACCTTGTTAAGCAAGTGGGCGACAAATGGCTGGAACAGGTTATAGAAGCGAAAGATATGCTTTTAAGAGGGAAAGAGGCTCAGGAACAAATAAATATTTTAGGCGATGATGGTGTGCCTATTGATTTTCATGAACGTTACTGGAAATCTGAATTAATTGATTTTGTGATTTTGCAACAAGATGCATTTGATAGTATTGATTGTTCAACACCACTCGATCGACAGCAGTATATGTTAAATAAGGTTTTGAGCGTTGCCAACTCTTCATTCAGGTTCAATGGATTTGAACAGGTTAGTGATTTCTTTAAACGGGTTATTAACCAATTAAAACAAATGAACTATTCGCAGTTTCAATCAGATACATTTGTTAAATATGAGGGAGATTTGGATGAAATGTTGAAAGCTCAGCTCAATTAAATGAAGGTCGAACGAAATATTAAATTATTAGATTAACAGCATGGAAAGTCAGGCATTTCAAAAAGTATATAAGAAATTAACCAATATAACAAAAGCAACTGTTTCACTTAAAGCCAGTGATGTAGGATACGATGAAATGGCTATTGTTCATGGTCGTTTAGGACAAGTTGTGAAAATATTGGGCGATGAGGTTATTCTACAGATATTCTCAGGTACAGAAGGTATTCCTACAAATGCTGAAGTGGCATTTCTAGGTCGTCCTCCCCAGTTGAAAGTTAGTGAACAGTTAGCAGGGCGTTTTTTTAACGCTTATGGCGATCCTATTGATGGAGGGCCTTCTGTAGATGGTGAAACGCGCGATATAGGATCCCCATCGGTAAACCCAGTTCGTCGTATGCAGCCATCGCATTTAATAGCTACAGGTATTGCCGGCATTGACCTTAATAATACATTGGTTACTGGTCAGAAAATTCCTTTTTTTGCCGATCCTGATCAGCCATATAATCAGGTAATGGCCAATGTAGCATTGCGTGCCCAGGCCGATAAGATTATTCTAGGTGGTATGGGACTTTCGAACGACGATTATCTTTACTTTAAAAATGTTTTCGACAATGCCGGAGCACTCGATCGTATAGTTAGTTTTGTAAACACAACAGATGATCCACCGGTAGAGCGATTATTAGTACCTGATATGGCACTGACAGCTGCTGAGTATTTTGCGGTCGATAAAAATGAAAAGGTATTGGTGTTATTGACTGATATGACCCTGTTCGCCGATGCTTTGAGTATTGTATCGAACCGCATGGATCAAATTCCTTCTAAAGATAGTATGCCCGGATCGCTCTATTCCGATTTGGCTCGTATTTACGAAAAAGCAGTGCAGTTCCCATCTGGTGGATCAATAACAATTATTGCAGTAACAACACTTTCGGGTGGTGACATTACCCATGCTATTCCCGATAATACTGGTTATATTACCGAAGGGCAGCTGTTTTTGAGGCGCGATACCGATATTGGGAAGGTAATTGTTGATCCGTTTAGAAGTTTATCGCGGTTAAAACAGTTAGTTATTGGCAAGCAAACACGTAATGATCATCCTCAGGTTATGAATGCAGCTATTCGTTTATATGCTGATGCTGCTAATGCCAAAACAAAGTTGGAAAATGGTTTTGACCTGACCGATTACGATGAAAGAACACTTGATTTTGCTAAAGCTTATTCTGAACAGATTTTAGCTATTGATTTGAATATTGATACTCAAAAGATGCTTGATGTGAGTTGGAATCTTTTTCGAACTCATTTTCATCAGGCCGAAGTTGGATTGAAGAAAGAGTTTATGGATTTGTATTGGGAAGAAAAGTAAATTGTAAAGTGGAAAATTGAATAAACACAAATAGGTGGCCATAAAATTTCAATATAATAAAACAGCTCAGCAATTACTCGAGAAGCAATTAAAGGTGCGTGAACGAGCTTTGCCAACATTAAAAAATAAAGAATCGGCTCTTCGGGTTGAAGTTAAGCGAGCCAAAGATAAAACCCAGGAATTGCAGGAGCAGATGAGTGTTAAGCTTAATCAGTATAACGATATGGCTAAGTTATGGGGTGAGTTTGATACATCATTGGTACGTATTAAAGATGTTAATCTTGATGTTAAAAAAATTGCTGGTGTGCGTACACCTGTTTTAGAAAGTGTTAGTTTCGATATGAAACCATTTTCGCTTTTTAACAGTCCGGTTTGGACTTTAGATGGTGTTAATATTATTAAGGAATTGGCGCAATTAGCTATTGAAAGTGAAGTGTTTCATCAAAAAATGGTATTACTTGATTCGGCTCGAAAGAAAACAACCCAGAAGGTGAATTTATATGAGAAGGTTCAAATTCCCGGATATCAGGATGCTATATTGAAAATAAAACGTTTTCTCGAAGATGAAGAGAATCTTTCAAAGTCAGCTCAGAAGATTGTAAAAACCCGTCAGCAAAAAATGGAGGTTGAGTCATGATAGTTCCAATGTATCGGTATTCGTTTTTAGTGCACCATGTTGATTATAATCAATTTGTTGATGATTTGAAGCAAATTGGGGTTCTTCATGTTATTGAGCGGGAACAGGAGATGACTGTTGAGATGCAGGAGTCATTGCGAATAATGTCGGAGGTTGATAAGGCTATAAAATATTTGAATTTAATTAAAGAGGTTTACACTCCTGTGAAGTTCGATTTACCTCAAACAGGTGAAGAGTGTATGTCTTTAATTAAAGAATACCAGGATAGTTTAGAACGACAAAAGCAGCAACTTGTTGTAAATGAAAAAGAGGCTAAACAATTGGCTCCTTGGGGTTTTTTTTCGTGGGAAAGTGTTGAACGGTTAAAGGAAGCTGGTTTAGATATTCATTTTTATTATTGTGCGAACCGGAATTTTAAAGAAGAGTGGGAAGAGGCTTATTGCATTGAAAGAATTGCCGAAGAAAAAGGTTTTACTTATTTTATTTTGGTAAAAAAAAATGAAGAAGAACTGCCCGAATTTGGAGCTGATGAGATTTTGTTGCCCGCAAGAACAATAGAGACGATACATAAACAAATTCAAAATATTAAAGAAGAGTTAGATAATTTAAATGGTAGGTTGGCTTCTATGGCACAATATTCATTGCCGGTTTTAGTCGAGTATCAGTTGGATTTGAAAGAGACATTTGTAGATAGTCGTGTTCAATTACATACGGGAGATGAGGTTGCAGGAACTGTTAAGTTATTGGAGGGATGGGTTC
Source organism: Marinilabiliaceae bacterium (assembly GCA_016933045.1). Lineage (GTDB taxonomy): Bacteria > Bacteroidota > Bacteroidia > Bacteroidales > Marinilabiliaceae > JAFGBR01. The sequence goes on from JAFGBR010000058.1 coordinate 60,151, forward strand.
CTGAGTTAAAGAAAGTATCAATAGATCAATATCTGGAACAGAATTCAATTTTGTATTTGCAGGAAAGAGGCAATATAACAGATAATCCACCTGTTTTGTTAAAGAATAACTCTTTTAATAAACTATTTGAACCAATTGGTAAGTTGTATTCATTACCTAATTATGGAGAGTTGGACTTAACTCCTTATTTAGCACCATTTTATTTGTTATTTTTTGGTTTTTGTTTTAGTGATGCTGGATATGGTTTACTGTTTGTTTTAGTTAGTACCTTTTTGAAGTTGAAACAGCAAAAGCCACAGCCAATTTTATCTTTAGTGCAGTTACTTGGAGCATCAACAATGTTATTTGGAATGCTTGGAGGTACATTTTTTGGAATAGAATTGTATAACACAAATTTGCCTATATATAAAAATATTGCTCAGTTATACGGTACAGAGGAGCTGCCAATTGGAAAATTAATACAGGATATAATGCTTAAGGCATCATTGGCACTAGGATTGATACAGATTTTATTTGGAATGTTTTTGCGAGCAGTAAAAATTACAAATCAATCAGGTTTTAAACATGCCATTTCAACTTTAAGTTGGGCTTTGTTAATTGTTTCTTCAATAATAAATTACTTTGTCACATCGGGTGATAACTTTTTTAATTGGTATTTTGTGTTAATTAGTTTTGTTTTTGGAGTTGGAATATTTTTCATGAATTCTCCGGGTAAAAATTTATTTGTGAATTTTGGAATTGGATTGTGGGATGCCTATAATACAATAGTTGGTGGCATAGGCGATTTATTATCGTATGTTAGGCTTTTTGCTTTAGGATTGGCTAGTGCTATTCTTGGATTTGTTTTTAATGATTTGGGCACTAAATTGGTTGACCCCGATGCCGGATTGTTGATGCAAATTATAGGCTATTTTCTTATGTTAATAGTTTTATTAGTTGGTCATGCTATCAATATATTTATGTCGGGATTAGGATCAATGGTGCATCCGTTGCGATTAACATTTGTTGAATTTTTTAAAAATGCAGGATTTGAAGGTGGAGGAAAACCTTATAGTCCCTATAAAGAACAAAGTTTGGAATAATATATAACTTAAATTAATAAACAATTATGGAACCTATCGTTTTAGCTTATTTAGGTATTGGATTAATGGTTGCATTGACAGGAATAGGGAGTGCTTATGGCTGTTCAATGGGAGGTAATGCGGCTATTGGCGCAATGAAAAAGAATGAATCAGCTTTTGGTAGCTATTTAACTTTGAGTGCTTTACCCGGTTCGCAGGGGTTATATGGATTTATCGGCTATTTTATGTTGTCATCGTTGCTTAATGCCGAAATCACTTGGTTAAAAGCTGGAGCTGTATTTGGAGCCGGTTTAGCATTGGGTATTGTTGGACTATTGTCTGCAATTCGTCAGGGGCAGGTTTGTGCAAATGGTATTGCCGGAATTGGTCAAGGTCATGATTTATTTGGTAAATCACTTATTTTGGCTGTATTTCCCGAATTGTATGCAATATTAGCACTTGTTGCTGCTATTTTAATTGGACAGGCTGTTGCTTAATATTTATACATCAATATAGTAATGGGGGTGTTTCATAATAATGATACACCCCCATTATTTTTTGTATTGAAAATGAGTTTCGAGCTACATCGTTGTTTTGATTAATTTATGTTTTTATTACTTTAATGTGGGGTTTTTGTTGATTAAAAAAATTACTTATTTATTTTCTTTACGTATAAACATTTAACGGTTAATCTGCGAGTTCAACAATGGTTGAGTGTGAGTCTTATAGACGGTCTGATGTTTGCGGCACCGTATTGTTTTGTGTGTTTAGTTTTTATCGAATAAAATACTAGAATATGAAACGAATATTGTTGCTTAGTGATTTTTCCGATACTGCGAGGAATGCCGCAATGTATGCATTAAAGATGATGGAAAATGAAGCAAAGTTTTTTTTGCTAAATGCATACGATTTAGAGTTTAGCGGCAGCCCATATATAATGCAGGTAAAGGAAGAACTTGCTGCTGAAAGTTTAAAAGGGTTAAAAAACGAATTGGCACTAATTCGTCGACGGTATCCCGATGCAAAAGTTGAACTACTATCTCTCTTTGGATCTTTGCTTGAAGTGTTAAAGAACGAAGTTAATAAGAATCATTACGATTTAATTGTTTTAGGTTGTCGTGGGGAATCGGCATTGGAAAACTTTTTGTTAGGAAGCAGAGCCTACGAAGTAATAAAGAATATAGAAGCTCCTATATTACTTATTCCTAAACATGCAAAATTTAAAAAACCTGAAAAAGTAATATTTGCAACCGATTTGAAAGATTTTGAGTCGGATGAAATGGTTGAGCCTGTACGTGATATAGTTGAAATGTTTCATGCTCCATTATTGTTTGTAAATGTACTTGAAGAAGAGTATGTAAACCGAATTGATGCAGAAGAGAAAATTGCATCTCATTTTCCCGGAATTAATGTGAGTTTCAATTTTATTGAAGATGATGATGTGATAGAAGGTATTAATAAATTTATGGATGATAAACAAGCCGATATGATAGCATTAGTGCGTCATAATGTAGGAATTATTGACAGGCTCTTTCATCCAAGTATTACTAAGCAAATGGTATTGCACCCCGAACATCCAATGTTGATTTTGCACGAACACGAACATGATCATTAGAATGGGTATTTAAAAATAGGTTTTAGATAACAGGATGGCGAACTTAAAAGTCGGCTATCCTGTTATATTGAATTTTTTTATTTTACTTCTTGCATCAATTTTTTTACAACAGGCGATATGGCAATGAGAGCAATGCCTGTTATTAGAGCGTATATCGACAACTGTTTATAACCTTGTGTGTATGAGATTAATTTTTCAATGGCAGTTGCATCATCGCCGGGTACAGTCATTCCGGCACCTAAAATACCAGCAACATATTGTCCGTAAGCACTGGCTAAAAACCACATTCCCATCATTACACCTTGTAATCGTTTAGGGGCTAGTTTAGTCATTATACTTAACCCAATTGGCGATAAGCATAACTCGCCAAATGTAATAACCAGGTATGCAATTGTAAATATATCAAGTGAAGTAATTCCATGTTCGTTTGCAAAAAAACGAGTATAATAAAAAATGAAAAAGGCCAGGCTTAGAAACAGAAATCCTAACCCAAATTTCACAACGGTATTTGGTTCCATTTTTCGTTTTGCTAATCCAATCCAAATTAGCCCGAAGATGGCTGCAAACGCAATAACGAAAAGTGAATTAGCAGCATTGTTAACTCCGTTAGGGTCAACGGTAAATCCAAGTAATGAAGAGTTTAGGTTGTTGGCTGCGAATAAACTGAGAGAACCACCACTTTGTTCGAAAAATGCCCAAAAAAGAACTGAAAAAATAATAAAAACCATGGCAGCACCTAGTTTTTTTCGCTCAGGTACTGTTACTTTAGTCATCTCGTAGAATACATATAATAAGGTTGCCGGGCCAATAACGTACATAAACCAGTCGGTGTACTGTGTTTTAGCAACCATGATCATAATTACAGGAATAATGGCTAACGATCCTAAATAGGTGAGATATTCGTACCATTTTTTAGTGCCGGTTATTTTATTTCCATTTGTTGATTTTCCTTGCTTATCTTTTGCTGCAAAAGGAGATAGCCCTATTGGGCCTAAGCTTTTTTGGGTGAATACAAAAGTAAGTAAACTGATTGCCATTACAATTGCAGCAAGTCCAAATGCTAAATTCCACGAATAACTTTTTCCAATTGCAACACAGGCATATCCGCCAAGTAATGCTCCAATGTTAATGCCCGAATAGAATAGTGAAAACCCGGCATCGCGCCTGTTGTCGTTGCTTTTATATAAAGCACCAACCATTGTTGATATATTAGGTTTGAAGAAACCGGTTCCTATAATAGTAAAGCTGATTCCTAAAAAGAAAAATTGTTGTGGGTTAATAGATAATATAACACTTCCAATAATCATTAATATACCACCCCAAAATAAGGATTTTCTGAAGCCTAAAATTTTGTCGGCAAATAATCCTCCAATAAATGTAAAGGCGTAAACAAAGGCTTGAGTTGCTCCATATTGAAGATTTGCCACATCTTCTTTCATGAAAAGTTGGTGCACCATAAAAAAGGTTAACATTCCACGCATGCCGTAAAATGAGAACCGTTCCCACATTTCGGAAAAGAAAAGATACCAGAGTTGTTTGGGGTATTTACCTTCGAAATTTTGTATTTCGTTTAATGTATTCATATTCCTGTTAATATGTAAAATCATTTAATGCCTTTTTCCGACATGACTTTGTTGAGCCATTTTAACAGGAAGAACATTAATATTGCTGCCGGCAAAACCAGTGCAAAATTCATCATGAAAAAATGAGATTTATCCTCGTATGTTTCCCACATACTTGATAATATGCCAGATAGTTTGTTTCCTACCGATGTTGATAAGAAAAAGCCTCCCATCATTAAGGCTGTAATACGGGTTGGTGATAGTTTTGAAACCAGCGAAAGCCCCATTGGCGATAAACAGAGTTCGCCAATAGTAATTACTCCATAAGAGGCGAATAGCCAGAAGCTGCTTGCTTTTTCATTTTCAACATTTACCGATTCAACAGCCATAACCATAACAATTGCAGATAGTGCTGTAATTAGTAACCCTATTGCAATTTTAGAAGGGGTAGAAGGTTCTTTGCCAAACCTACGGAAAAGAGCGAATATGCCAACAATAACAGGGGTTAATACAATTACCCAAAATGGGTTTATAGACTGAAACAGTTCAGCCGATGCCAATTTAAGATTGGAGCCATATTGTGGGTGATTTTCGGAGGGAAGATTTTGTGTATATGCAAGATATTTTGAGTAACTGATATCTGTTGAATCATTTACCAGAACCTGGGCTAGTCCAATTGAGTTAACAGGCTGGGAGATAGATTCGGGCAGTTCCCTGTTGGTGTAATTTTCGGCCCAAATGGTAAGTGCATCGCCGTTTTGATGAAATACAGCCCAAAAAACAACCAGACAGCCGTATACGGCCAGTAGAGCCCCTATTGGACGTTTGTCGTTTTTATTTGCTTTTACATATAAAAAAATAAAAAAGGCAATGACAGGAAGGCATCCTATAAGAAAAGCGTCATTTGTATCAGACCCAAATATGTTATCGGGTATGAAGTACCCGATAAGACCAAAAATAAACATTGGGACAATAACGCTTAAAAGAATTTTCCCAGTTGGCATATCTCCTTTTTGAGTAGGCTTGAGAACATCAGCTTCTTTAACATGTTTTGAACCAAAAATAAAAATTGCAACTCCTATAAACATTCCAATGCCGGCAACAGCAAAAGCCCATCCCCAACCGTAATTAATTCGCATATATGAGGCGATAAAATTGCAAACGAAAGCTCCAATATTAATGCCGGCATAGAAAATGTTATACGCGGCATCTTTTTTCGATTTTAAAATATCACTGTTATATAAATTACCTAAGAGGGTTGAGATATTTGGTTTGAAAAAACCATTTCCAAATATTATGAGTAAAAGTGAAATGTAAAAAACAGATTCGCCAGGCATAGACATGGTTAAATAACCAAAACCCATTAATACACCACCAATTATAATTGATCGTCTGTATCCTAAAATTCTGTCGGCAATTAGTCCTCCAATAAATGGAGTTAAATAGACTAGTCCTAGGTAAGTACCGTAAATATCAGATTTTTTTTGAAGGTTAAATCCCATTCCTCCATTATCAAGGCTATCTATCATATAAAGCGAAAAAATACCCAGCATGAGGTAGTATCCAAATCGTTCCCACATTTCGGTGAAAAACAAAATCCATAGTCCTTTGGGGTGTTTTGCATTTGTTGATTGCATGATAAAGGTGTTTTTTTCTTAAATATTTAATAAATAGTCAAACAGGGGTGTTGTATATTTGTATAGATAGCAAAAATAAAAATAAGATTTATATAAGGGATAATAACAAGGTTAATTCAAAAGGTTTAATAGTTAATTCAATTGAATTAAAATAAAAATAGTATTAATGAAAAATAATAAGTAACTGTTTAAATTTTTTTACTATATAATATTAACAATAGTTCGTTAATTTTTAAGCGGCCATAGTGCCGTATAATATAAGCTCTTTGACATATTTCTGATTTTTAGCAGAGTGTGGG
>JAFGBR010000059.1 GCA_016933045.1 Marinilabiliaceae bacterium
CATAGAGACTAACAAAAATAAAAGATTCAAACAAAATTCAAACCCGTTAGCGAAAAAAGTCAATGTCTGCGGTATAGGGGGAATTGTGCATAACGATACAACAACTTTTTATTTTAATGGAAGTATTGATAATGGTAATTACTATTCAACTGACGATATGTTAATGAAATTATTAGTCCCAAATTTTAAACCACAGGATTGTTTTGATTTAGTGCAGTTGAATGATTCAATTATCGATTTGAAAATGACCGATTGTATAGTTGAAATAAAAATTGATAATAGTTTTATCGACTCAAAAATGCTTAAAGGGCAATTTTATTTTAAAAAGGCGCAAATATTATTTGTTGATAAGGAGAAGGTTAAATCGATAATATCGGGTTATTTCGATTTTCAGATACTTGTTGATGATGAGCCAATGTCAGTTTCAAACGGACGATTTGATTTAGGTATTGATGGTAGTAATTTTTTTGTTTATTAAGTTAGTTTTGCAATAACAAATATCTATTTAGGCTTAATTCTGGTTTTAAATCTTATAGGGTCGCCCCAGAATGTGTAGTCAATAAATTCATTATTATTTAATATTTTATCGTTTCGTATAGTTGTTAGTTGAATGTATTTATTATCTAACGATGCAAAATTTTTAGATCGGTTAGTAGTAGGTTCAACACGAATCCATCCAAATTTTCCGGTATATACCTCGGCCCAGGCATGAAGAGGATTTTTGCCAGATGGATTTGTAACCATTCCTTTAACCACGCGCGATGGGATGTTGTTAGCACGACATAGTGTTACAAATAAATCGGAAAACTCACTACAATCACCTTTTTTTGATTTTAGTGCGTTTTTTGCACCTATGGCATGAGTCATATTTTTTGAATAACTCAGGTTTTTTTGAACAAAATTAAAAATATTCATTACTGTTTTTAATGTATCATCAGTAATTAAGCGTGGAGCTACAGTTTTAATCAGTGGATCGTTTTTATCAATATAACGTTCGGCAATTAAAAAAGCGTTTCGGTTTATAACAGGAATAGTCATATCATCAAGATTTTTTTTAATAGAAGAGAAATCATACCTGTATATTTCCATATCTACATTAATAACAAGTTTGTTTAATTCATTCGGATCGAAAATGAAAATAGCATACTTGTTTTCATTTTCGGTAATAATTTCTTTGGGTTGAATGGAATATTCAATATTTAATACTTTTTGAATATTTTGTATATCATTTGGAATTAAACATTTAAACTGAACTTTTTCAGTTTTCCCGAGTGATGTTATTTTTATTTTTGAGGTATATCCTGTTTTTGTTTTTTCGGTGGCATAACCTGAAAAAATAAGGAATAACCAAATTATAGCAATTAAAGTTATTTTCATCTGTGTTTCCTGATATATTGGGACAAGTTGTGTTTCTAACGAACATGTTCGTTTCATGTGTTTAAATATGCTTATTATTTACCAATTAAGTAGTCTTTTTTCACCTTCCAGGGCTTTAATGGCCGATATCTCTTGGGTAACCTCAATAATACCTTTATATGTTCCTTTTTCATCACGAACAGCAAAATATTGAATTAATATGTATTCGTTTTTCATTTTTATCCAAAAATCGGCTTTTTCTTTTTCACCATTTTTAAACGACTGTATAATTTTTTCAACCACATGAACGCTTTCGGGTGGGTGGCAATTATTTACCTGACGTCCAATAATGGCTATAGTGCGATGGAAGATTCTTTTTTTTGGAGTTGAAAAAAATTGAACCTGATTATTCTCATCAACATAAGTAATATCAACTGGTAAATGATTAAAAATAAGTCTGATCTGTTCTATTGATAAAACGCCGGTTCCAATATTTATAAGACCTTCATTGCTTTTATCAGACATGTGTACACTGTTAATTCTTGTAGGTTTAACAAAAGGGAATCCAATTTCTAAACCTTCGTTATTCATATTATTAAGGGTTGTTTTATCTATTGTTGAAATAATATATGGGAATAGAATTTTTTCTTCGCGAAATTTTATATTCAGCATATTAAAAAAAATATCGCCAACCAATCTGTTAAACTTTTTCATGTCAGAAATTTCATTATCTAGCTGATTAATTACCAATTTAATATTTCGTTTTATGTCATCGTGAAACGACCACATTAGTTGAATGCAACGGTAATCGGGCCAAGTTTTTTCAATTTTGGGAAATAATACATTCTCTATTATTGAATAATGATTGCTAAATAAATTAAGTTTCTTAAAAAGAGAAGTTAGTTCAGTTTTTATCTGATTGTTAAAAATATCTTTTACAAAAAGTTTAAAAACGGGTTTTATTTTATTTAAAATAAGTTCCATTTCGTAATTGTTTTTCTCTAAAACCCATAGAAAGGAATCAGTTTCTGGTTCTAATCGATTGTATGCTTCTATTGGAATATGAAAAATGTTTAATATCTTATTTGAAAGTGGTTTTAGCTTTTCAATGGTTACTCCTTTTTTTATTAGTTCGTCGAACAACACTATGAAATCAGTTGGTATAACTAATTGGATAAAATCTTTATTATTTGCAATAAATTGTTGTGCATTGCCTGTTTCAATAATTAATAATGATAATTCGAGCAGTTTATTTATTCTTTGTTCTTGTGTATTTGTAAACTCCGACATGTTAGATTGGTTATTTGTTTAAATAGGATTAATAGTTGTTTGCTTTATAAAAATAGTAACATTTATATTTTTTCAATTAATTTTTTAATGGGGGTATAATTTTAACATTTTTTAGTTCGGTTTTTTATGAACTAAATGAACAATTGAATATATTTGTGGCTTGTTTATTAAAAACTAATTGTAATGACATCGGAAGAACGCATAAAAAAACAAAAAGAGTTGGTTGAGATTATTGGTATTCACTTCGATAAAGAGGGATTTCAGCCTATTGCTGGCAGAATATTAGGTTTGTTAATGGTTATGGATAAAGAACAATATTCGTTTGATGAGATAGTGGAAGAGTTGCAAATTAGTAAAAGCTCGGCAAGCAATGCCCTGAAAATACTTGAATTGAAAAACAGTATTGAATATATTACCATTCCGGGTGACCGTAAACGTTATTTTCAGCTAAAAAAACTCGATGTTGACCAAGTCATCGAAGATCATAAAAAAAAGATTGAGGAAACTCTTATTTTTCTTGAGAAGATAATTAGTTTGAAAGCTGATAAAAACTCTTCTAACTCGGTTTTTATTTCAAAAATGGTTCATTTAATGAGCGATATGCTTATACGTTTAGATGAATCGAAATATCATGGAAAACAATTGTAAATAATTTCTATGGTTCGATTAGTTATAAACATTAAATTTTTTTTGAATTAAAAAAGATATTAAAATATAGTAACAAATGAAGAGAATATGGATTATTGGATTGGCACTTTTGGGTTTTATGTCAATTAGTGCCCAGGAAGACACCTTGCTCTTATCACTTCAGCAAGCCCACGAATACGCATTAGAGAATAATAAGAATCTTCAGAATGCGACTAAAGATGTGTTGATAGCGCGTGAGCAGTACAAAGAAGCTCTTGGCCAGGGATTGCCACAAATTAATGGATCGGTTGATTATTCTACCAACTTTCAGCACAAGTTAAGCTTAATGGGCGCACCAATTGAACTTGAAGATCAGTCGAATGCCAACATTCAGGTTACCCAGCTTATTTTTAGTGGGCAATACTTTATGGGATTAAAGCTGGCCAAATTGGGAAAAGAGATATCAAAGAAGACGAACATGTTAACCGAACTTGAAACAAAAGAACAGGTTACCAACCTTTATTACACCATTCTGGTTTCTCATCAGTTTTTGAATAATCTGAACCAGAGTATCAGCGAAAACGAAGATGTTTTACACCATACCAATAACATGTTTAAGGCAGGATTGCTCGAACAAACAGATGTCGATCAGATTAGGGTGACCTTGTCGCAATTAAAAAACTCGAAAAACAGTACTGAACGAAGTTTAAAATATGCTTACAACTTGTTTCAGTTTACATTAGGTCTCGAAAAGGGTAAGTCGGTAAAATTAGTTGATGATATTGACAGTTTCCTTAATTATTTTGCCAACAACACAATCTCGGAAAGCCAGTTCGATATTAACAACAACATCAATTATCAATTGGTATTATCGAAAGAAGAATTGGATAAAAAATCTGTAAACTTTAAAAAATGGGCTTATGCACCAACTGTAAGTGCTTTTTATTCATACACCGAAAAGTTGTTGGTTAGTGGTCTTGATTTTGCCCCTAATCATGTTGCAGGTGCTACTTTAAGTGTGCCAATTTTTTCAGGAGGAACAAAAAGGGCACAAGTAAGTCAGGCTAAAATTGAACTTGAAAAAACTCTAAATAGTAAACAAATGCTCGAAGATAACTTATATATGCAATATAATCAGTTGACTTACAATTATAGTAATGCTTATGAGAACTATCTAACCCAAAAAGAAAATGTTGAAGTAGCAAAACGGGTGAACGAAAGTTATCTGAATAAATTCAGGCATGGTATGATATCGAGCCTTGACCTGACCCAGGTAAATATGAATTATTTAAGTGCCTCAAACAGTTATGTAAATGCATCGCTGGAATTGTTGCAAGCTAAACTTCAACTCGATAAATTGTTTAATACATTATAATACTAACAAAATATTATCAAACACTTATGAAACGTAATAATTTAAAAGATATGCCCTTGTTTGTTGTCATGCTTGTAATGATATTTGTATCGTGCAGCCCGAAAGATGGAGCAAATAGTGAAAATGGGCAAACTGTAACCGATTCGGTAAAAGTTACGCCCGTTCGCACCATTACTATTAACGAACAAGAGATAATCAGGACTCTTGATTACACAGCGAACCTTATCCCAAATGAAGAGATAAATTATGCACCTGCAATACCCGGAAGAATTGATAGGATACATGTTGAGGTTGGTTCGAAAGTAAAAAAAGGCCAAATATTGGTTGAAATGGACAAAACTCAGCTTAACCAGGTTCGTTCACAATATGAAAATGCTAAGTATAACTTCCAGCAAATTGATACTTTGTATCAATTAAAAAGTATATCGGAACAGCAGTATGAACAAGTAAAAACTAATTATGAGATTCAGAAGGCATCGTACGATAATCTGTTAAAAAATAGCACGCTTATATCGCCTGTTGACGGTATTGTTACCGGCAAATATTTCGAAAATGGCGAAATGTATCAGGGAACCCCAAATACTCAAGCGGGCAAGGCTGCCATACTTACGCTTATGCAGATTAACCCAATAAAAGCTGAGGTTAGCATTGCCCAATCCTATTATAATGATGTTAAACCCGGCATGAAAGCTGAAATAACCTGCGATATTTTAACCGGCCAAACTTTCGATGGAACAATTTCTATGGTTTATCCTACTATTGATGCCAATACCCGCAGCTTTAAAGTTGAAATTGTTATTAACAACAATAATGAAGCATTACGCCCGGGTATGTTCAGTAATATTTCAATTCGTTTAAATGTTGTTAAAGCGGTTGTGGTACCTGCTATTGCAGTGTTAAAACAAGAAGGTACAAACCGAAGGTATATTTTTGTAAATGAAAATGGTACTGCGCGTCAAATTGTTGTGAAAATAGGCAAACGTTTTGACGAAAAAATAGAGATTATTTGTCAGGAACCAATAAATGGTAAACAACTGATATACGAAGGCCAGGCTAACCTTATGGATGGTTCAAAACTAAAGGTTGCTAATAATTAACCTGTATAACCATTAAAAAAATCAAAAAATGAGTATATACGGAAGTGCGGTAAAAAAACCGATAACCACAATAATGGTATTTATGGCAGTGATAGTGTTTGGTATCTATTCACTCATCAACCTGCCTGTTGATATATATCCCGAAATTGAGTTTCCGGCAATAACTGTTTACACAACTTATCCGGGAGCCAGTGCATCCGATATTGAAATTAACGTGTCAAAACCTATCGAAGATGCCTTAAATACCGTTGATAAATTAAAAGAGATTACTTCGGTATCGCGCGATAACTACTCGGTAGTGACATTGGAATTTGAATATGAAGTGGATTTGAGCGAAGCAGCAAACGACATTCGAGATGCAATTTCGTTGGTTGAAGACTATCTGCCTGAAGATGCTGAAAAACCGATGATTTTTAAGTTTAATTCAAGTATGATTCCGATTCTTATGTTTGCGGTAACTGCCGAAGAGAGTTACGAAGGAATTGAAAAAATACTCGATGAGAAAATCATCAACCCATTGAACCGTATTGATGGTATTGGATCCATTAGTCTTATGGGTACTCCCATACGCGAAGTAAGTGTAGATATAAACCCACGTAAACTTGAAGCCTATAACCTTAGCGTTGAACAAATTGGCGGTATCCTTAAAGCTGAAAATCTTAACATGCCTTCGGGAAATATTAAAATGGGTCAAATGGATTATCCATTGCGTGTTGAGGGCGAATTTGAACATAGCGATTATATCAAAAACATTGTTTTGGGTAACTACAATGGACAGGTGATTTATTTAAAAGATGTTGCCGAAGTAAGAGACTCAATAAAAGACATGACCATTGATGAAAAGATAAACGGAGTTCAAGGTCTGCGTTTGATGATTAACAAACAATCGGGAGCCAACACAGTTAAAGTGGCCGAAGAGATTAATGAAAAACTGGAAGAACTGAAAAAAGACCTGCCTGCCGATATTCAGATGCAAACAATTTTTGATACCAGTACTTTTATCAAAGGCTCTATTAGCAACCTTACTGAAACATTGATGTACGCATTACTGTTTGTTACGTTGGTTGTATTATTATTTTTAGGTCGTTGGCGTGCAACATTTATTATTGTTTTAACAATTCCTATTTCGTTAATTGTTTCATTCATCTTTCTTCATATTACCGGCAGTTCCATTAACATCATTTCGCTTTCGGCATTGTCTATTGCTATAGGAATGGTTGTTGATGATGCTATTGTGGTTTTAGAAAATATTGCCAAGCATATCGACCGGGGAGCCAGTCCGCGTGAAGCAGCTATTTATGCCACCAATGAGGTTTGGCTGGCTGTTATTGTTACTACGCTTACTGTTGTTGCAGTGTTTTTCCCAATGACCATGATAAGTGGCATGACTGGTATTATGTTTCGCGAGTTAGGATGGATTGTTACCATTACTGTGGTTACTTCAACATTAGCAGCTATTACATTAACTCCAATGTTAAGTTCGAAGATGCTGAAACTTCAGGATAAAGATGCGCCACAGAAAAAGTTCAGTTTCGATAAAATTTTGTTGCCCCAATTTGATAAGTTAGACAATTGGTATGGCCGTGTATTAAATTGGAGTATTCATAACAAATGGAAAGTGACAATATCTGCGTTACTTCTGTTCGTTGCAAGTTTATTTTTAGCCGGGTCATTAGGCACCGAATTTATGCCCGAGAGTGACGAAGGACGCTTGACCATAGCTGTAGAACTTCAGTCGGGAACCAGAATGGAGCGGTCGGTTCAACTGGCTCGTCAAATTGACTCTATCATTAATAAATATCCCGAAGCATTAATCATTTCTACATCTGCGGGTGCTGATGAAAACGGCGGTATGATGTCGATGTTCCGTGCTTCAGGTTCAAACATTATCAATTATGTGATAAAATTGAAGGATGTGGAAGATCGTGAACGCTCGGTTTGGGATATAGCTGAAAGTATCAGATCTGAATTGGCTGTATTTCCTGAGATAGTGAATTTTAACATCGAAACCAGCAATTCAGGAATGACATCAAATACTGTTGATGTTGAGATATTCGGATATGATATTGATAAAACAACCTATCTGGCCAACGAACTGTCGGATAAGATTAAGCAAATAGAAGGTGCCCGAAATGTTGAGATTAGCCGTGAAGAGTCAAAACCTGAACTTCGTATTGAGTTAGATCGCGAAAAAATGGCTTCTGTGGGTATGAATACTGCATCGGTTGCCACAGCTATGTATAATAGGGTGGCCGGCTTAACAGCAACAAAGTTCAGGGAAGAAGGCGAAGAATACGATGTGGTGATACGGTTTAAAGAAGAGTTTCGTCAGTCAATAACCGATATTGAAAACACTGCATTGTTTACTCCTACAGGCAAAATAATTAGGTTGGGTGAAATTGGTGTTGTAAAAGAGTATTGGACACCTCCAAATATTGAACATAAACGCAGGGAACGCCTTGTAACTATTTCGGTAACACCCTATAAAACATCGTTGGGCGAATTGGCCAACAGCATCCAACTGGTAATAGATAAAGCTGATAGACCAAAAGATGTGATGATTAACGTAGGTGGTGCATACGAAGACCAGATGGAGAGTTTTGCCGATTTAGGATTGCTTTTCCTGTTAAGTCTTATATTGGTTTACATTGTTATGGCATCGCAGTTCGAATCGCTTAAAATGCCATTCATTATTATGATGTCTATTCCGTTTGCCATAACCGGTGTGTTATTTGCTTTGTGGATTACCAATACCACCATCAGCAGTATTTCGGCTTTGGGAATAATAATGCTGGTTGGTATTGTTGTTAAAAACGCTATTGTGCTTGTCGATTATATTAACCTGATGCGAGACCGTGGCATTGATCTGGATGAGGCTATTGTTATATCAGGTAAATCAAGATTAAGACCTGTATTAATGACCGCATTGACAACCATTTTAGGAATGTTGCCTTTGGCAATGAGTACCGGTGAAGGTTCTGAAATTTGGAGTCCAATGGGTATTTCAGTTATTGGTGGTTTAGTTTTTTCCACTGTTATTACCATGGTTATTGTACCGGTATTTTATCGTTTTATGGCTCATAAAGGCGAACGCGACAAAAAACAAATTGTAAGGACTAAGTTCAAATTTATGGATATGTAATACATGTTTATGTAATTATTTTAAAAGACTAATAAGAATGAAGGCAATATTTATAGTATATAACCAGGCCCTTACCGAAAAAGTTGAGTATATGCTTGATCGATTGGAGATAAGAGGGTTTACTCAATGGGGTGATGTTTCAGGTCGTGGATCGGTGAGTGGCGACCCTCATATGGGAACGCATACATGGCCCGAGATTAATTCGGCCACGTTAACTATGGTTGATAATGACAAAGTTGATGTCATACTCGATAAGATAAGTAAAATGAATTCGGTGAATGAGGAGGTTGGCATTCGTGCCTTCGTGTGGGATATTTTACAATCGGTGTAAAACGTTTTAGGTTTTTATTAAAAAGGCATGGGATAGTTCTCATGCCTTTTCTTTAAACTTTTTTTGTTAAATTACATTTTTTATTATTTATGATGTATCAACGCGATTTTATATTACGAATGGTTGAAATGCTTGGTGAATTAATAGCGGGTATTTTAGGCTATATTAAGAAAGGTAAATTTGAAAAGGCCGAGGAAGCACTCGAAAAAGTTTTTTACGATTTTTTAAAACAAGATGCTTCGTTTTTTCGAAACATTAAGAAAGATGAATTAACCGATAAATTGTTAAACGATCATAATTATACTGGTGGTCATATAGAAATACTGGCAGAATTATTTGCGACAGATGGAGAATTGTGGCATGCAAAGGAGAATAATGAATTATCGATTGAGAGTTTTGAAAAGGCCGTTTTATTAATGGATTATGTTGACCGTGAATCGGGAGCATTCTCAATTGAAAGACAAAAGAAAATAGATGACTGGAAAGAAAAATTAAGTCGACTGATTTCGTGAAATGATGTTAATGAAATTCATTATTGTTTTAATGTGATGCTCGGCATGATATTGAACTGAATAAATAGACTTGTGTTTATGTTTCATAGCCTGTACTTCGCAATTTGGAGATTTGGCCAGTAATTCAAAGTCGCAAGGTAATGAGATTCCATATTCGTGGTGATGTTCTACAATATGAGAGGTTCCTTTACGACCAAGTAAAAGATTGTTTTTTATTACGTCAATTTTGACCATTCCTTCTTCACTTTGATCTTTTTTATTTAAAGCAGCACCATACATTACTCCAATCAACTGGTGACCGTGGCAAATTCCTAGCAGTGGGGTTTGACTATTAATAATCCACTTATAAAATGGTATATGTTCATTAATAATATCATCTCCCTTGGGCGAAGCACTTATGATTATTCCATTATACATTAGCATACTATCTGGAATGTTATTATAAGTCACTAAATCGTAATCAAATAAATTATTTTGTAAAGCAATAATTATTGGGTCGACAAATGATAATGTGTATGGTGCACTATTAATAATTAAAAATCTCATTTTGTGTAGATTCCATATTTAATCGACAAATATAATTTAATCAAAAAATAATTAGCACATTTTAGCTAATTCAAGTACATAACCTAATCATCTTTTACTTATATTGTAACGCTCTCATAACTTTATTCGGATGTATGAACTGTTTGTTTAATTATAATTTTACAAAATATTAACGTTATGTCTAAATCTTATTTTAAAACTTATCCCAACGAAAAAGGATATTTTGGCGAATATGGTGGTGCCTATATTCCACCTGTACTGGAAGAAGAGATGCGAAAAATTACAGAAGCATATTTTAAAATTAGTAAGTCGCATGAATTTATTTCCCAACTTCGAAGTATTCGCAAACATTACCAGGGACGACCAACGCCTGTGTACTATTGTAACCGATTGTCGGAAAAATATAGCGGACGTATTTATTTGAAAAGAGAGGACTTAAACCATACTGGTGCTCATAAATTGAACCATTGTATGGGAGAGGCTTTGTTGGCTAAATATTTGGGAAAGAAAAGGTTGATTGCCGAGACTGGTGCCGGACAACACGGGGTTGCTTTAGCTACTGCGGCAGCTTATTTTGGTTTAGAGTGTGAAATTCACATGGGAGAGGTCGATATTAAAAAAGAGCATCCTAATGTAGTTCGAATGAAAATATTAGGTGCTGAAGTTGTACCTGTTACTCATGGTTTGAAAACTTTAAAAGAAGCTGTTGATTCGGCTTTTGAAGCATACCTAAAAGATCCAATAAACACAATTTATTGTATTGGCTCTGTAGTTGGGCCACACCCATTTCCAATGATGGTTCGCGATTTTCAGCGTGTTGTTGGTATTGAAGCCAAAGAGCAGTTTTTTGATATGACTGGCGAACTGCCCGATAACGTGGTTGCTTGTGTTGGAGGAGGAAGTAATGCGATGGGTATTTTTTCGGCATTTATTGAAGATGAAGAAGTTACATTGTATGGTGTTGAACCGGCCGGACGAGATTTAAGTGTTATTGGTGAACATGCTGCAACTATTACTCATGGTTCTCCGGGAATATTACATGGTTTTAAATGTTATACTTTGCAGGATGAAAAAGGAGAACCGGCTCCTGTTTATTCTGTTGCCAGTGGTTTGGATTATCCAGGTGTTGGTCCGGAACATTCAATGTTACACGATTTAAAACGTGTTAAATATTCATCTGCTACAGATAAAGATGCCATTGATGCATTTTACGAATTGAGTCGGTTAGAAGGTATTATTCCAGCTTTGGAGAGTGCACATGCTGTTGCTCATGCTCTTAAAATAGCAAAAGAACACCCACGACAGTCTATTCTTGTTAATCTTAGTGGAAGAGGTGATAAGGATATTGATTTTATTGTTGATAATTATGGATTGCCTAAATAACATAAAGTTATAATTATAAAAGAGGCATGTTTTTAACATGCCTCTTTTGCTTTTTATCTAATAAATTAAATATCAATAATTTAAAAATACTGTTTTTAGTGTTTTTTATGTAATCCACACTCTTTAGTATCGGGATTCTCCCACCACCAACGACCAGCTCTTACATCTTCACCCGGCTCTATTGCCCTGGTACAGGGATAACATCCAATACTTGGAAATCCTTTATCGTGCAATGGGTTATAAGGTATTTTATTTGTTTTAATATAATCCCAAACCTGTTTTTCACTCCAAAAGGCTAATGGATTTATTTTAACCAATTGATTGGCCTCATCCCATTCAATAACTCCAATATCTTTACGTGTAACAGACTGTTCGGCTCTAAGACCACAAATCCAGGCATCTAAATTTTCAAAAGCTCGTTTTAATGGTTCTATTTTTCGAATATTACAACATTCTTTTCGGTTGTCAATACTCTCGAAAAACAGGTTAATACCTTTTTTATTAACCATTTCTTCAACTCTTTGTGCTGATGGAAAATAAACCTCAATCTTTGTTTTATATTTTTTTGATGTGCGATCTATTAAGTCGTATGTTTCTGGGAATAAACGACCTGTATCTAGTGTAAATATTTTTGTATTGGGACTTAAGCTGATTATCATTTGGGTTAAAACCTGATCTTCGGCACCCATGCTCGATGATAATGCTATTTTTGAACCAAACAATTTTGTAAAATATAAAATAACTTCACGTGGGTCAGTATGTAAAAATTGCTCGTTCAGAGCTGCTATTTCTTCTTTTTGCATAACCAGATAATATTTTATGATGCGTAAAAATACAAAAAAAAAGAAGCCATTCAAGTTCTTTTAACCCCCGGCTTCTTAAGTTCAATAATAATGCGATACTATTTCTTGTCTCCAAAACAAACACCCATGTGACGACCGCGTTCAATAAGTTCGTTATCGGGTTCAACTAGTTTTAATCGGCCACCTACTTCGTCCAGTGGAACTTCGGTAGTTTTATTATCGCGCATTGATACCATGTATCCAAATTTCTTTTTTGATATTAATTCGGCTGCATGTGCGCCATAATTGGTTGCTAAAAGCCTATCGAACGGAGAAGGGCTTCCTCCTCGTTGTATATAACCTAAAATGGTTTCCCGGGTTTCAAGTCCAGTCATTTTATTTATTTGTTGAGCAATTTCCTGTCCTGCACTTTTTTTCTTCGATTTCATAATTCCTTCAGCAACAACAACAATTGAATAGGGTTTTCCAACATGGTAACGTTCTAATAATACATCGGCCACAATATTCATATCGTAAGGAATTTCGGGTAATAATATTATATCACCACCACTTGCCATTCCAGAATATAACGAAATCCATCCTGCAGTATGTCCCATTAATTCAATTACCATAACTCTTTTGTGCGAGTTGGCAGTTGTATGAAGTCGGTCAATGGCTTCTGTTGCAATCCAAACTGCCGAGTCGAATCCAAAAGTGATATCGGTACCCCAAACATCATTATCGATGGTTTTAGGTATTCCTATTACATTTAATCCTTCTTTTGTTAATAGAGCAGCTGTTTTTTGTGTTCCGTTTCCTCCTATACAAACCAGTGCATCAAGGCCTAATTCTTCGTAGTTCTGTTTAATAGTTTGCGGTTTATTCTCAACAAGGTCTCCGTCCTGATGTTTAAAAGGCTTCATTCGCGAAGTACCTAAAATTGTTCCCCCGTAAGTTAAAATACCTGAAAGTTGTTTTTCGTCCATTAAAACAACATCTTTAGTTATTAGGCCTGTAAAACCATTGGATATTCCATAAACTTCCATGCCGTATTCAACAATAGCTGTTTTACCAACGCCTCTAATAGCTGCATTGATTCCGGGACAGTCACCCCCTGCTGATAAAATTCCTATACGCATAATAAATCTCTTTTGAGATTAAAATTTATATCAACTATTAAAGAAAAAATTGATATTTTTTTGAAGAGGGCAATTTTATAAAATATATTACTCTTCTACAATCATATTGTTTTAATTATTCGTTAAATATAATTATTGGTATTTGTGCATTAAAAAGTAGTTTTTTCGATATGTCGGGATGTAATAGTTTTGATATTAGGTTTCGTTTTACTTTTGTTAAAGCAATTAGTTGAATATTGTTTTTGTTAATTACCTCATTAATACTTTTTATCATATCATCACTTAAAATTATTTTACAGTAAAAACGATGATTCTGATATGTTTCATCGCAATATATTTGCTGGTTTGCACGGCGCATTTCATCGTATTTATCAATATGTGAATTGCAAAAATGAATACAATGAACCGAAACACTTTCATAAGTCATCATCTCTAAAAGTCGGTGAAGAGAACTAAAATCTGTCGATTTATAATCGGTTAAAAACATTATGTTGTTTAATGAGCATAGTTGGATGCTTTTGTTTGGTGGAATAGCTAGTACTGGAACCGTAACTTTTTGTAAAAGATCTGAAATAATTGACCCCATTAGTTCTGTAATCGAATTTTTTGCTAATGGGGAGCCCATAACTGCTAAATCGGGGTTTAATTCATTAATTCTTTTTGATAGCATATCTTCGGCATAACCATGTAGCAGTTCGGTATAAAAACTGATATTTTTTTTCTCATCACCTGATAATAGTAAAGAGAGTTCATTTTTAATATTTCTAAGTTTTTCGAAATATTTGGGTTCTATTTCTTCCTTTTTTAACTTATACTCTTCTTTAAATTCTTTTAGGTCGATAAACTCGGAATAACAGTGTGCAAGCCATATTTCGCATTTTTTATTTTTCATCATTGCAACAATACATTGAGCTGCATTTATTGAACACTCCGAAAAATCAATGCCAATAAAAATTTTCATTGTATAAAAATTATTTTATTAAAATAGGTATACATAATAGATTCAACTTCTTATATCAATTAATCGATAATTATAATTAAACAATTTATTCAATATACAAAATATATTAAGAAAATACGATTGTTTTTTGGCTTCTTCATCTTGTGTTTGTTTATTATTCATTTTGCTTGTTGCATTAATTAGATATGTTGGCTTTTGTTATTCATTGATTTTTTTAAATAGTTCATTGAAAATGATTTATCATTTCGAAATGTGTTGCCATTTTTATTATTTAATCAGCATATAATTTATTTAAACCGATTTTTATGATGTCGTTATTACAGAATAAAACAGTTTTGTTTTTGTTGCTTTTTTTTATGGGTAGTTATATTCTAAAATCACAGGAAATAGTTGTAAAGCAGAAGAATGGAGAGATTCAGTCTGATCTTTTGAGTGGTGTTCAAAAGGTTACATTATCAGGAGGTAAATTTGTTATTGATTTAAAATCAGAAACTAATGTTGTTTATAATATTTCTGATATTCAAAATGTTGTGTTTGATAATGTTATATCTGGATTAAAATTAATAAATAATGTTGAAAATGTTTTTTTTTATGATAAAAGTAACAGTTGCATTATTGTAAATAATTTAACAATGCAAAAAATTAATTTAATCATTTATAGTTTAAATGGAATTATTCAAGATCAAAGATTTGTTACAGAAGTATATCAGAGCATATCATTGCACAAGTTGCCTAAGGGAATTTATATTGTATCATTTAATAATCAGTTTTTAAAAATTGTTAAATAATGAGAAGGTGTAATTTATTATTATTGAGTCTGTTATGTGGTTTTTTTTCAATGGCTCAAGAGAGGATGTTTGTTCATAAAAATGATAAAATTACTGAAGGAATTTGGCTTTCAACAATTGATAGTATATATTTTAGTGATGATGAATTATTTACCTATATAACAATGGATGAGGTTGTTGTAGAATATATGGCTTCTTTGGTTGATAGTATTACTTTTGGTTGCGATAATAATGTTTACATAAATTATAACGGTGATTCTGTTTCTATTGTAAACCCTTATGCATTCGAGGGTATTTCTATATATGTTAATGGTGCCGATGTTATAGTCAAATCAGAGAATGAAAACCGCGATATTAATTATTTTTTGTCAGGTTGTACTTCCAATGGTTCATTTAAGTTGTATACCGCAAAACGTTGTTCCTTGCTTTTAAATAATGTTAATATTACCAATTTATATGGGCCGGCTATAAATATTCAAACGGATAAAAAAACATTTATTGTTATGCCCGATGAATCAATAAACTATTTGGCCGATGGATTAACGTATTCTGATGCGCCTCATAGTATTGAAGGAATTGCCGAAGATCAGGAAGCAGTGTTTTTTAGCGAGGGCGATTTGGAATTTTGGGGTAGTGGAAGTTTATCGGTAACAGGTGTTGGTGTTGGGAAAGATGGTATTAGAAGTGATGAATTTATAGAACTAATAAGTGGAACTGTTAATGTTATTAGTGCGGATAAAGATGGAATTCACGGAAAAGAAGGAGTAAAGATTTGTGGAGCAACAGTATCGTCTACGTCAAATAGTGGGTCTATTGATGGAGGTAGAGGATACATTGAAATTGAATCGGGTAATGTTACTGCAATAAGTATTGGCAATGATTCAAACGGTATTGATTGTGATAGTGTTTTATCAATATCAGGAGGTACTGTTCTTGTAAATGTTGCCGGAACTGCATCGAAAGGCCTAAAAGCCGGGCAGGAAGTGAAAATTACAGGTGGAACAGTTACTATTAGTACAAGTGGTGGTGTGGCATTAACTGCATCAGGTTCGGGTTATGATCCGTCTTATTGTACTGCAATAAAAAGTAAAGATAAAGTAACCATCGAAGGTGGAAATATTACCATCAATGGAACTGGGGTTGCTAATAAAGGGGTCTCGGCCGATGGCGATTTTAATATGTTGGCAGGTAAACTTGTTATTAAAGAAACAGGGAATGGAACTACATATATAAACGAAGAGGGCACTAAAGACTCCTATTCATCAACTGCAATTACAGTTGATGGAAATATTACAATTGCCGGAGGAGATATCATTACTACCAGCACAGGATCAGCAGGAAAGGGCATTGTTTGTGATAAAGATTTAATAATAGGTGAAGATTCTGATATGCCAATTATTAGTATTACAACATCAGGTTCGAAAATTACAATCTCAGCCACATCAGGAGGTGGATGGACGGGAGGTGGTCAAACTACCGGAGTATATGACGAAGCAAAAGCCATTAAATGCGATGGAGTTGTAACTATTTCATCTGGGGTAATTACTATTAATGCGGCCGATGATGGTATTAAATCTAAAACATCTGTTATTCAAAATGGAGGAAAAGTTCTTATTAACAAGTCCATTGAGGGAATTGAAAGTCCCCTGATTACCATTAATGATGGAGAGTTGAGTGTAGTGGCATCAGACGATGCATTTAATGCTACTTATGGTACTGCCAGCGGAGGTACTGAAACAAACGATGGTAGTTTGCTGTTAATTACAGGAGGTTATGTAGTTGTTAGCTCTACAACCGGTGATGCCGTTGATAGTAACGGAAACATAAAAATGACTGGAGGAACTTTGCTGGTTCATGGGCCAACTTCGAATATGGAAGAAGCAGCAGATTTTAACGGTACGTTTGTTGTTAACGGAGGTTTTTTAATGGCAGCAGGGACTAAGTCGAATATGAATAAGGCTATGAGCTCTACATCATTGCAAAATGGATTGTACGTTTTATATTCATCGGGTATTACTGCCAATACTATTATTCGAATTCAGGATGCAACGGGCAATGATATAGTAACTTTTAAGCCCATTCGCACTTCTTATTCGTTTTTGTTTTCATCGCAGCAGTTTGCTAATGGTACTTATAATATTTATAAAGGAGGTACTTGTACCGGAATTATTAAAGATGGATTATATTCAGGAGGTGTGTATAGTGGGGGCAGTCAGATAAAAACTTTTACTGTTTCAGGCCGAATTACATCGCTTTCTTTTTAATTATATTGGGAATCTATTATTTAAAAAGGTGTTATCCGAAAGGGTAACGCCTTTTTGGTTGATTAATTACATTGTTATACACTATAATTTTTGTGAAGTGCTTAAATGCATTTAAAATAATGTTAAACAACTTGTATAAATTGTTTAGAATATTAATTTTGTTTTGTTAATAATCGAATGTGCAATTTCTCATATTAGTAATTGAAAATCAGACTAACAATAATCTCATGACAAAAAAATTATTTTTTACAATGGTAATACTGTTATTTACAGTGTTAAAAACGTTTGCAATTGATGACGAATTTTATGAAGTTCTCGATAATGAAATAAAAAGAGAGTTTGCTGCATTGCAAAAGGTTGATAGTAATTTATACTTTCTTGAATACCGAATTGAATCAGCAAAGGCATATTATATAAATGCTTCATTTGGGTATATAACAAATTGTTTTGAGAATAAAAATGCTCATTGTACAATAGCCATGCGATATGGCAACCATGAATTCGATAATACTCATTTAATAAAAGGAGAGCAGCAAAAAACGTTTACACGATCGTTTCTTTTGCCGGTAAATAGTAACGAAGGGATACAGCAACAGCTATGGCGCAATGTTAGTCAATTATACGAGCAGGTAAAAAGCGATTACACTCAGTTAAAAAATAAACTGAAAGCTCAGCAAAAAGATATACATAATGATTTTTCAAAAGAAACTACTTATAATTATTTTGAACCATTAGATGATATTGAATTTTCGCAAGCTGAACAACAAAAATGGAAAAACAGGTTGGAAAAATATAGTGAACCTTTTAAAGAAAGTGATAAAATAACAGTAGGAAATACCGGTTTGGTTTATTGGTTTAAACGTATGTACTATCTTAACTCCGATGGAAGCAGAATTGTGCAGAATAGTAGAAATACATCTTTTAGTATAAATGGTTCTATTAAGTCGGATGATGGAAATGACACTCCTTTTTATAAAAATTTCATTGCTCAATCGATCAATGATTTACCTAACGATGAAGCATTAATGGAAGCTTCAGTTATGGTTAAAGATATGTTGCTTAAACTGAATGAAGCCCCGGTTGCCGATCCTTATGCCGGCCCTGTAATAATGGCCCCAGAAGCAGCAGGCGTATTTTTTCACGAAATATTTGGTCATCGTCTTGAGGGTCACAGGCTTAAAGATGAAAATGATGGCAATACCTTTAAAACAATGCTTAATAAAAACGTTTTACCTAAGAGTTTTAGTATTTATTTCGATCCTACTATTCAATTTTTTAATGATACCTTTTTAAATGGTTACTATTTATATGATGATGAAGGTGTTAAAGCTCGCAGAGTTGATATTGTTGAAAACGGAACATTAAAAACATTTCTTATGAACCGAACTCCTGTTCCCGGTTTGTCGCAGAGTAACGGACATGGACGTGCTTCGGCCGGACGTTCTACAGTATCACGTCAATCAAATATGTTTATTGAGTCCAATAAGCCTGTTTTGGAAGATAAACTAAAAAGCATTATGCTTAAAGAGTGTAAGAAGCAGAAAAAGGATTATGGTTATTACGTTAAATCTGTGTCGGGAGGTTTTACTAATGGAGGGCGTTATACTCCCAATGCTTTTAATGTTACTCCCACCGAAGTATACCGGGTATATGTCGATGGTCGGCCTGATGAATTAGTGCGCGGTGTAAATTTTATTGGAACACCACTAGCCATGTTTTCCGAAATTGCTGCGGCCGGAAATACTAAAGATATTTTTAATGGTTTTTGTGGAGCTGAGTCGGGATGGGTGCCGGTAGCTACTGTTTCTCCATCGATATATATTAAAAAGGTTGAAACACAGCGTAAGGCATTAAAATTTGCACAGCCAATTATTTTGCCTGCTCCACAAGCAATTAACGAATAAGTTATTTTTAAACAATTAAAAAGAAAAAAATTATGATTCGAAATAAAATCTCATTCATATTGATATTTATTCTTTTGGTTTCGACTGTTATTAATGCACAGTATAGCGAAACAATAATGAAGGCGATGAACGATGAATTAGCCCGAAACAAAGAAGATTTAGTTTTTAAAGATTTTGAAAAACCTTTTTTCATAGCATATTCGTTATTCGATTTAAAATTAAACCGTTATTCCTCGTCGTTGGGAGGTGTATATCAATTTACTAACGAAAAGCGAAAACAAGGTTATGCAAGAGTTATGATTGGCGATTATAAATTAACTGACGAAAATTTTCAGGATCAAACCAACAGATATCAGCATAACGATGGCAGTATTGCTCTTCCGTATGAGGATAATTACGATGGCATTCGTCGTCATTTTTGGCTAGCAACTAATAATGTTTATAAAAACGCATCGGAGAGTTATCGAAATAAAAATGCTGCACTTAAACAGCAAAATATGTCAATTGACGAATTGCCGGCTCCTGATTTTACTCAGGAAAAGCCTCGTGAGTATATAATTAAGGAGCAGCCTCTGCAAAAAAGTAATATTGATTTGGGTGAATTATCGCAACTGTTAAGTGCCGAATTTAAAGCATATTCCGATATTGTAGAGTCGTTTGTAAACATTATCGAAACCGATATGTATCGTTATTATTTAAATACCGAAGGCACTAAAATTGCTGTGCCGGAGCAACGTATTCATTTCGAAATTGTAGCATCAACATATAACAAAAGCAATGAAGTAGTTAGCGAAGGTTTGTATTTCGATGCACAGGATAAAGATCATCTATTACCGATTGATTCATTAAAAAATTACTTGCATACTTTTGCCGGTAAGCTTTTAAAAATGGCAAAACTTGATAATTGGGAAGACTCCTATTCGGGTCCTGTTTTATTCGAAAATCAGGCAATATATCGTTTGTTACTGTACCGTTCTTTTGTAAAGGGAAATGGTTTTATTGCATCAAGGGAGCCACTTATTAAAACAAAAAATAATGGAGTCTTACTGGCCAATAACAATACATTGGAAAAACGAATGGATAAAAGGGTGGCATCGAAAAATGTATTTATTTATGATATTCCGTGTGTTAAAAATTATAAAGGTATAGATTTATTCGGTTATTATGCAATCGATTATCAAGGTGTAATACCTGTCGATACACTTCCGCTTGTTGATTCAGGGGTATTGAGATCACTTTTAACCGATCGCATACCTATTAAAACAATTCAAAAATCAAATGGACATTGTCGTACTTCTAATAATAATGGACAAATTTTCAAAGGAATAGGTCCAGGAAATGTCTTTTTTAAATGTTCCGATAATAAATCGGATAAAGAGCTTCGTAGTAAACTTTGCGAGCTTGCTGATGATGAAGGTCTTGATTATGCAATGGTTATTAGACCGGCAGTTAAGGGAAGCCTTTTGAGTCCCATAGAATATTTCAAGGTTGATTTACAAACAGGGGAGGAGACCCAGGTTTATGGTGTTAACACCAGTAAAATTGGAATTCAGTCGTTAAAAGATGTGGTGGCTGCTTCTAATCAGGAAGAAGTATTAAATGTATACCATAATTATCATTATGGAAACAGGCAATATGCAGAAACCCCTGCATCGTTTATTTATCCTGATATTTTATTGTTGGAAGATGTAGAATTGACTGGAAATAATAAACCGATTAAGAAAAATCCTCCAATAATTCCTAATCCTTTGAAAAAATAAAAATTAAATAATTTGCATTAGATAATCCGGCGTCTGATATTATGGAGCCGGATTTTTTTATTTCCATTTTACGTAATTCAAGTCAGATGTTTTATCTTCATCATACAAATTCATGTTAATTTATTGATATATAATTTAATAATCAGATGATAAATTCAATTTCTGTTGAGCAAAATATTTCAGGAAATTTTACAATTGAAGATGCTTTAAATACTGATTTTGAAACTATAAATGACATATCAGATGCAGAATTTGGTGAAAATTATTTTAGTGTGCCTTATTCTTTAAAGAAGCATAATAATTCATTTATACGAGTTGTGCGAAATAAAAATAATGTAATAGGTTTTTCGTTTTGTTATTTGGAGTTGGCTAAAAAAATTAAAGCAACAATCCCTATTAGCAATAATTTCATTAATGATTTGTCTTTAATAGGTGTTATTAAAACAGTTGCGTTACATAGAAATTATAAAGGCAAAGGAATTGGTACACAATTGATGAATGATTCTATTTCGATTTTAAAATCTGTAAATGCTCAATATTTGCTTTCTGTTTTGTGGAAGTATGATGGAGCTGTAAAAGTTGAACGAATATTAAGAAATAACGGATTTATGTTTTTATGTGAGGTTAATAACTATTGGAAACGCGATAGTATTATACGTAAATATATTTGTCCTGTTTGCGGTAATCCATGCAATTGTTCGGCTTTAATGTATTTGCAGAGAGTGGAATAAAAATGAAACATTGTTTTATATTAAGTCATTTTTTCCTTTTTCACGTCGTTCTGCCACAATCATTAAAGCCTCCTCTTTAACAATATACGGCGGCACAATACCTCTAAGCTGCAAACTGCGTAACCACCCGGCCACTTCAAATTCTTTTAAAGTTGTTAATACTTCCCTAAACTCTTCAATATTGTTGTCGTTATAATCGTGAGGTGAAATACCTTTAAAGGCATCTAACTCTTCATCTTCGAAATAAATAATCTTTTCCGATGAGCTAAGTAATGTTTCACTTTCGCAAACATCATGACCACCACAACAATCAATAGGTCTGTTATTTGTTTTTGCCTCTGGTTCTTCTTTTTTTGAACTTAGTTTATTGGCAATAATCCCTGCAATAATTCCTATAATAATTAGTAACGCAATATATATCATGCTGCAAAAATAACTAATAAGCTCGAAGAAGAATCAAAATAAAAATGTTAAAAAATATTGAAATTGAGTGAAACAAATATATTGGTTAAAGTACATTTTGTGCTTCGGTTTTTTTTGTCAAATTTTGCAATATCACATTTGTGAAGTTTATATGATGACTGACGAAGAATTGCACTATCTTGGGATAAAAGTTGTTTACAAAGATTTGATCGATAAAGGCTATGATGTTTTGAATATTCGTAAAGAAATGGATGTTAATCCACAAATATTGGCAAAAAAAGATGGAAGATTTGTATTCATTACAGTAAAAACAGCTCGTTATCCGTACATGGGGGTTTTATATCCTCATGTTGCAAGTGATGTGTTGCATGTTGCCCGTAAGCGCAATGCAGTATGTTATTTTGCTAGTGTTGGCATTGCCAATGCAAATGGGCAAACTGAAGAAGAAATGGCAAAACCGATTGCCGATGGAGAATATTACATAAATTATAAAGGGTTACAATCGTTTCCCAGATAATATGATGAGGTATGAATAATTTGATAGATTTTTTTAAAAAAAATTGGCTTGTTATTGTTGGAGTATTATTGCTGATTTTAGTATTACAGTGGTGTAAATACCGACCCGATATATTATATAGCGATAAAAGTGAGATTGCTAGCGAGAAACAAATAACAACTCAATCCGATCCATTGTATCATGCACCATATGAAAAAACACCGGAAGATGATAAATCGCCAATGAGTAACCAGTGGCTACAATACCTGGTAATGGTAGGTTTGGTATTATTTGTATTTGTTGCACAAAGGCGAGGATGGTTTGAAAAAATTATGCCTGCATTAATACTGGTTCGTATAAAGATATATAAGCACCGTTCGAGTAAACGCCGAATGCTGCAAATTTTTTTTCTTAACACAACAAAAAGCGGACAAACATTTGATGCTCCGGTTGTAGAGTTTGTAAAACCCGGTTCGGTAAAATCATACCGTATTAATGTAAATAATAATCCTTATTCATTTCCAATTACGCTAGCAAACAATACCAGCCATAAAGTGGTTATTGATTTGGAGCAGTTTTACGAAAAAATTATCGAACTTAAAAGTTATAGATGGGTTAGAGTAAAAGTAATGGTAAATGGAACAGTAGTGAAAAAGACTTTACTAAAATTTGTTTGGTAAATTAATGATTCATTGGTTAGAGGCTTTTTATTTAGTTGGATGAATTAAAAAATAGTGGGGTGGCAAATATTTTTAAAAAGAGATGGACGCGGTATATTGCTAAAAAATCGAAGATGGCAATTTTTTTCGATTTTCTATTTGTGCTGTTATTAATTGCTTTTATAATTCCGACAACACGTAAACAGCTTCAGTCGTTTGTTATACGTTATACCATGTTTCAGCCCCACGAAGCCAAAGAGGTAAAATACCTGAATGAGTTATCAGCAAATTGGATACTTCAGGGTGAGAACGGAGATTTAATTTCACTTCATGACTTATCAGGTAAAGTGGTATTTATAAATTTCTGGGCTACATGGTGTCCTCCTTGTATAGCTGAACTTCCCGATATTCAGAAGCTATATTCAAAATATGGTAATGCTGTTTATTTTTTACTAATTACCAATGAAGATAAAGCTGTGATTGATAATTTCATACAAACAAAAAAGTATAATCTGCCAATATATTACCATGTTTCGGGGCAAATACCCGATGAACTTTTCTCGAAAAGCATTCCTGCTACTTTTGTAGTTTCGAAAAGTGGGCGTATTGTAATTGATAAAAGAGGAGCCGCCAAGTGGAATGGGGATAAGATTCATCAGATTATTGAAGGTTTATTAAACGAATAATGAATACAATGAAAATATATTTAAATGTTAATAATATTTAAAAAATGAATTGATTTCAGTAACAGTTTCTTTAATTAATTTGTTAAATTGGCACTCAACAATAGTATTGCATTTTATTATTAAAGGTTTTATTTGAATATATGTCTGATGAGATTGAAACATTTAATGCAATAAGTGCCGAAAATAAGCACTTGAAAAAGCAACTCGAACGTTATCTTAATGGAGAATTAGGAACATATAACGTTTCAGTTTCTAATAATGAAAATACCTTTTTACCTAATAAAATTGATGCAATACTAAACGGAAACGATTTGTTTCCCGAACAAATAAAGAAAGTACTTAAAGAATTATTTGTTTTTTCTAACTGCTCACGTATTCAACTGTTTCATTATAATTCTACTAATAAATCGCATATTTCTATTGAATGTGTTAATGGCAATATTTTGCTCCCAAAGGCAGGTTCTGTTGTTATACCGTGGAACGATATGCAATCATTTTTAAAAAATAATGTTGATATAGTTTCAGGATCAATATTTAATAATACAGATCTGCCAGTTTCATTTGAGATGTTTTTTTCGATTAATAATGAAGAACCACATTCGTTGTTGATGATACCTTTAGCCGGACAAAGTGAAATTGTTGGATTTATTGCTTTCGAAGAGCAATATTTTAATAGGAGTTGGCACATTTTTGAGATAAATATGTTGGCATCTGCTTCGAAAATGATTGCGTATGCTTTTCAGCAGAACAGGTATAAAACCGATAACGAAAAAAAAGAGGCTCTTAATAATTACTTGCTTAATGTTGCTGAAATATTTAGTGATAATTCTAAAATTGATCTTCAAATAGAAAGAGTATTTGAAAAAACTGCTAATTTTTTTGGTTTTGGACGTATTGCAATTTTTCAAAATATCGATAACGATTATTGCCAGGTAACTCATGAATGGTTTAATAAGCCATTTGAAGCATTTGGCAGTTCATTTCAGAAAATATCGTATAGTAATAATTTGCCTGAATTAAAAGAATTACTGTCGCAAAAAAAAATTAGGCTTTGCACCGAGGATAACATGCATAGTGCGTGTAAATTTCTCGACACAGGAAATGATAGTTTTAAACTGTTTGTTCCGGTTTTTTCAGGTGAAAAATATTCGGGTTTTATATGTTTCGACGACTTACATAAAGATAAGAAATGGTCGTCGTTCGAATTAAATACTTTTATTGTTATCTCAAACATTCTTGCTTCATCCCTCGATAGGCAAATGGCTGTTGATAGATTGAAAGTAGCTCATAGCGAATTGGTAAGACTAACAAAAGTTTTGAAGGAAAAGGAACAGTTTCTTCAAACAATTTTAAGCTCAATACCTGTTGGAGTTTTATTATTACGAAATCGTGAAATACTTTTTGCCAATAATCCAATACAGGAAATGGCTGGGTTAAATGAAAATGAATTAATTGGTAGAAATATTAGTGATTTTTATTATTCAATCGACGAAAGTAATACAAAAGGTAAGCAATTTTACGACTCTCTTGAGCAAAAGAATATTGTAACTATGGAACTTGCCATGAAAGATAAAAATGGCAACCTGGTTAATACTAATGTAGTTGGTAAATGTTGTCCAATAAATGGTTTTAACGATTCATATTTGATTATTGCACAAGATGTTACAGCACTTAAGCAAACTCAAATAGAATTAATAGAAAGTGAAGAACGTTCCCGTATTATTTTGGAAACAACTCAAGAAGGGGTATTTATTTTGGAATCGGCCGATAATCTTTTGTTTGTTAATGAAGCCGGATGTGACCTTTTAGGGTATTCGAAAAACGAAATTGGAAATATTTCTGTTGTAAAATTGTTTGAAGGAGGTGATATTAATAAAAAATATATACGTGCAATAGAAAAAATATCGCATGGTGATGATTATAAATCTGACGGTATTATAAAAAACAGCAAAGGTGATTTGGTTTATGTTGAGATGTTTGGAACCGCTATTTCCATCAAAGGGAAACCACTGTTTTATTTATCGTTACGAAACATCACCGAACGTAAACGTCATGAAAATGAACTCCTTATTAGTGAAAAAAAGTTCCGTACTTTAACCGAAAATATTCGTGATCACATAATAAGAATTAGTAAAGATGGGATTCTTTTATTTGGGAATAATGCCTTTTTTAGCTTTTATAATATTAAAAGGGATGATACAATTGGTTTGGAAATTGGTGTCATTAGTGCTATTCCTAAAAAATTTTCATCGATATTTACGTGTAATGATTCATACATAACCGATTCGAATCGTAAAATAGAAGCCGGTTCTTTAGTTGTTGATGAAGAGTACTGCGTTGAATGGACTATATCGCCCGAAACAAATGGAGCTGGCATTATTGTTTCCTATTTATGTGTGGGGCGTGATATTACTCAACGAAAAAAATGGGAAAAAGAACTTTGCCAGGCAAAAGAAAAAGCAGAATCGGCCGATAAATTGAAGTCAGCCTTTTTAGCTAATATGAGTCATGAAATACGAACTCCGTTAAATGCAATTGTTGGGTTTTCGGCTATGTTAAAAGAGGTAAGCACATCAACGGCCGAAAAGGAAGAATTTATAGATATTATTAGTAAGAGTTCCGATAACCTTATGGCTTTAATTACTGATATTATTGACATTGCAAAGATTGAGAGTGGTGAGTTTAAAATAAATAAAAAAATTTTTGCAGTTAATGAATTAATTGTTGATATACAACGTATTTTTCAACGTAAAATTGATTCTGAACCTTCCAAGTCGTTGGTAAAATTGGTTATAAATATACCAGAGATTAATTATGAGCCTCAAATTAACACTGATTCCAATCGTTTAACTCAGGTGTTTAATAATTTGCTCGAAAATGCCATTAAATTTACCTCAGAAGGCTTTATAGAGCTTGGATATACCATTCGCAACGATGCATTTGAGTTTTATGTTCAGGATACAGGAATGGGTATTGATTCTAAACAAATAGATGCAATTTTTCAGCCTTTTGTACAGGCCAATGAAAACATACATTCTCAATTTGGGGGTACCGGATTAGGATTGTCAATTTGTAAACATATTATACAAATGTTGGGCGGAACACTTTCTGTTAGATCGGAAGTTGGACTTGGTACTCGTTTTACCTTTTTTTTACCAAATACAATATCTCAGATTGATAATAATGAGTTAATAAAGGATCTGTTGCCAAAAAAAACAGTTAAAACGGAAAAAAATAAAAGACATAAGTCATTTGTTTGGGGCGATCGAATTGTATTAATAATTGATGATGGCAGCAGTACACATCTGCAATTACGAAAGTTTTTGGAAAACACCGGGATTACTTTAATCTCAGCCCGAACAATAGCTTCGGGTCGTGAACTTATTCGTAATAAGAATAAACTCGATTTGGTTCTCTTAGATTATCAATTATCAAAAAAGAATTATCATAGTCTTATATCCGAAATTAGTAAACATAATAGTCAATTACCTGTTATTTCATTGTTATCAAATGACTCTGATTATTCAAATTATGATAATCTTTTTAGTGAGAGAGTTAATAAACCTATTGTAAAAGATGATTTATTATTAAAAATGGATCATCTTTTTGCAAAAACTAATAGTTTAATAGATTAAAAAAATTCCATACCAATTAGTGCAATATCATCAAATACTGCACCTGAATTAACTAATTCGGCCACTTTTGTTTTAATGATTAACATGTCTTCTTCGATAGGTCTTTTATGCGATAAAATATTTTCCAGTTCGGACATATTTGTTTCAACTTTATCATTCTGCTCCAATTCAACTAACCCATCGGTAAAAGCAAGTAATTTTGAATTTCGGTTAATTGTAATTGAACCACTCTCAATCTGAGGAATGAAGTCGAGCATACCTAATCCAATGCATCCTAAATCGAGGGTTGACATTTGTTTCTTTTTTGATTCGAACAATAAAGGAGGTAAATGACCTGCATTAACATAGGTTAGTCTTCGTGTTAGTAAGTTATATCGCCCAATAAAAAGAGTAATAAACTTTTCATTATTGGCACTTTCATTAACTCTTCGGTTAAGTTGATGAACCAATTTTTTCATGTTTACACCCGAAGTAAAAAGTGAGCGTATAATGGCCTGAAAGTTTGACATTAGCATTGCAGCTCCAACTCCTTTGCCCGATACATCAGCTATACAAAAGCCAATTTTGTATTTCGATAATTTTATTATATCGTAATAATCGCCTCCAATACCATAATGAGGCTGATAATGGGTTACTATTTTTAAAGAATCAAGTTTTGGAAGATCTTCTTTTCCTGGAATCAACTGTTTTTGAATTTTTGCAGCAAGTTGAACTTCTCGTTTTAAAGCTTCCTGCTCAAGAAGTGCTTCTTGCATTCTCTTGTTTTCGATAAATACAATTATCAGGTTAGCAATAATTTGTATGAGCTTTCGGTGTTTTATTGTGGGACTAATACCTTGTTGTTCTTCTTCTATATCGCCAATTAACACATAACCGATTTCGCGAAAACGGTGATAAAGAGGAATTACAGCATCAAATCCCTTTAAATGAGGAGGATGTGTAACCGTAATATCTTCAATTGTTTTAAAATGAAGTAGATCTTTTTCAACGTTAATTGCATTTATTTCAATTTCGCTTACCCCTGATGCCAGTATATTTATCCAACTATTTTCTTTGTATGTATAAACAAGAATTTTGCCAACTTCTAATTCTTCACGAAGTAAAATTTCAAATTCCGATAGCAAATCATCAACGCTATGATCCTGATTAATCGTTTGGGCAATATCAAGAATGATATTTAAACGATCGTTGTATAGATTTAAGCTTTTCTTTTTTAATTTGGTTACCATCGAATTTTTATCTGCAATAATTTAATAAAAATATTAAATTTTTATGATGTTTACTTCAATATAGTTATTTGATTTTCAATAAAAAAAAAATCCCGATAATGGGATTTTTTTTTAAAACTATAATAATGAATGCTTTAATTGCAATTGAGAGAAGAAAAATTATTCTTTTACCCTTTCCGAATATGACCGGTCGCGTGTATCAACCTTTATTTTATCACCCTGGTTTACAAATAATGGAACCATTATAATAGCTCCGGTTTCGATAGTAGCCTGTTTAAGCGAATTAGTTGATGAAGTATCACCTCTTACACCAGGTTCTGTATATGTAACTTCGAAATTAATGAATGGAGGTAAATTAACCATTAATGGGGTTTCTGTATCTGCATGGTAAACAACTTCAACATCTTGTCCTTCTTTTAGCAAATCAGGATTATCTACTAAGTCCTTTGCAATAGGTACTTGGTCAAAAGTTTCCATATTCATAAAATGATAGCCTGCTTCATCGTTATATAAAAACTGATG
Organism: Marinilabiliaceae bacterium; assembly: GCA_016933045.1. Classification (GTDB taxonomy): domain Bacteria; phylum Bacteroidota; class Bacteroidia; order Bacteroidales; family Marinilabiliaceae; genus JAFGBR01. The sequence goes on from JAFGBR010000059.1 coordinate 29,639, forward strand.
AGGACGGCGTTCAACTCTTTGTTCCTGAACTTTTACACCTGCTGAGAAGGTGTTTTCAATTACTTTTCCTGTTGAAACATTTTTTAATTTTGTTCGAACAAATGCGGGACCTTTTCCTGGTTTTACGTGTTGAAATTGAACTATAAAATATAGCTGGCCATTGTATTCGATACACATGCCATTTCTAAAATCTGCTGTTGTTGCCATTTATATTTATTTTATTAACAATATTTTTAAGATATTAATCTTATACAACGGCGCAAAAATAAGTGAATTATCTTAAAAAAAAGCATTTATATGAAAAGGGTTCTATTTAATTCTATTTTTTTAAACTGTTAAATGGGTACATCAGGTTGCTATATTTCTCTAAATCGCAGGTAAATGAGCCAACGAAAAGTTTAAATTTTATTTTAACAGGAATTCTATTTGAATCTCTCGAAATCCATATTTCCATATCATCTTCATTTTCAAAAGCTCTGCCAACCTCTGTTATAGGAGTGAAACGATAACATTCTACTTTTCCAACTTCGGTTTTTATGGTTTCTATCCCATTATATCTGATTCGTAATGGCCATAACTCATTTGAGAAATAAGTCATTATTTGAATCACCTCTCCTTTTTTTAAGTTATCGTTAAAGTAAACATTACGGGCGTAATAAAATGCCGAAAGTATATCTTGTATTCGCGATGGAACCGGTACTGTGCCTTTTATTTTACTCTTTGCCAATAACGAGTCATGATCGTAAGTAACTTCATCATAATAACGGTATTTCCCCTCTTTAATATCTCTAATTGATTTTATAGGTAAATTGGTTTCAGGATTTATGTAGCTTTCATATTGGTCTATTACTTTAAACAGGGCATCAGCAACTCCAACTGTTTCGCCGGTACAAATAACGTGGTTTAAAACTTTTCCGTCAATAATACCTTTTTTAACTTCAAGTACTCCTTTGCCTCCGTTAATAAAGCCATAATTTAGTGAGTATTCGAGTTTCTCACCTATTTTATATGAGCTGTTTTTTGTTTGTGCATTCAAATTTTTTGTAATTGCAATTGCCAGCACAAAAAATAAAAAGTATTTCCAATTTTTTAACATGACTTATTAATTTTACTTGTGATAAATACAATTATCAGGCCACTTTTAAAATACTTTATTTTTAGGGGTTGTTGCAACAAAATCTTTTAAATAAAATGGCTCAAAATATGCAACATCTTCAAATTCTTCATTAAAATATTTTTCATATGCTAATTGACCCATGTTTTTTGCAAGCGGATGAATATTGTCAATAAATGATGCGTTTGGATGTGTAATTGTATTTTTACACTTCTCTGATCCGTTACCAAAAAAGATTACTTTATTATTAATCATTGTTTTTGCAAACGATTCGTTATCAATTATTTTAGCCTGAATTTCTATTTTTGAATTTAGCATTTTGTCGAATATTTCGGTATATACTTCCATTCTTCGGGCATCAATCATTGGACAAAATAAATCATTAGATTCATATAAATCATTATGCTGGTTAATAACTGTCCAGGCTAAAATTTTCAATGAATTTATTGCTAATAATTTACAGTTTAAGGCATAACAAATTCCTTTTGCTGTAGATACTCCTATTCGTAACCCGGTATAAGAACCTGGCCCACAACTTACAGCAACTGCATCAATATCTGATATTTTATACTTAACTTCTTCAAATAGTTCATCAATAAGAACAGTTAAATGGGTTGCATGTGAAAAACTAGCCCATATTTCCTTATTATTAATCAGGTTACCATTATTAGTTAGAGCTACCGAACAAACTTGGGTTGAAGTTTCAATAGATAATATTAGTGCCATCAATTATTTTTTCCACAAAAGTAACAAATAAAAAAAGGGAAAGAATAGTTAAAGTCATCCTTCCCTCTCTTTTTTATTTTTGGCTGTATACCTGACCTCCTGTGGTACTTATACCTGTTATCACAATTGATCCTTTGCCAACTTTAAGTTTTTTCTTTTTCGATTTTTGTGCAGCCTGTAAAAAAGAATTGGTTGATTCAAGATTAAAAGTTAAACTTTCAATTGGGTTATCAATCTGCATTTTAATTTTTCCTTCGGTAGTATTAAAAGTTGAAGATGCTGTTAGCTCAACTCGTGTTCCTACCTGTTCACCTGTTGTTGATTGTAAATTTACAATTCCGGTTATGTTAAACAATTTAATAAAACCCGAAAAGGTTGTCACTGTAATATTGCCATTCGAATCGGCAATTTTAATTGAACCTGCAGCTGCTTTTGAAATAATTTCGCCCTGAATCCTGTCAATATCAGTATTGCCAGATGTTGCTTCGGTTCTTACTGGGCCTGTTATATCTGCTAATACTAACTCTCCTTCTGAAGTTAATGCTGATACTTTACCGGTGATTGTTGAAAAATATTGAGAGCCTGTTTTTGATTTTGTTTTTACTAATCCATTATGCTTTGAAATATTTATTTTAGCAGTTATTGTTTCTGTTATTATATCGCCTGATGACTCTTTTACTTCAATATTTCCCGATTTTGTTTTAATGGTAGCTTTTAATAATTGAGTTCCTTGAATATATATTTGTCCTGAAAATGCTTCAATATCTAATTCTAAACCGTTAGGAATATTAAGTAAAACTGATCCTGAATGAGAACTCCAACCTGATGATGGATACTGTACATTTAATGTGAGAATGCCATTTGTGGCAGAAATTAACATAGTATATGCAGGATCGTTTTTATCGGAGTTTAGGTCCCCACTGAGGTGAATAGTATTATCTGATGAATTATTTATTTCTACTTTACAGAATTTAGCATCAACTTTTATTTTTTTTATACCTGTAAAAGTACTGTCTTTATGATACACTAGCTGAGGGGTATTCTGACTATTAACAATTGTTCCTATAAGGGGAAAAATGATTATTAATAAAAATATGTATTTATTATTTATTCGAAATAATTTTATAGTATGCTCCATTATTTCGGAGTAACACTCATGTGAAAAAAATTGTTTATGAGTGTTTGTGTTTGCAAAACATGGGTTTTTCATAGTTTTTTTTTATAATGGGTTTAATACTTATGTGATTTTTCCTACGACCTCACTATTTAAAAGTTACAGAGTTATTTTGGTTTAAGCGTTATTAAAAAGCTGAATAATTAATCATTATCACAATAATTATTGTTTTAGTGTATAATATTGAAACATTAATAAAAAAGAAAAGTTTTTTTTAGTGGTTTGAAAATAAATTTTATTTTGCATTTCGATTAAATAACTATAAAACAAATAGTTGCGCATTGTATAGTTTTTAATTATTAAAAAATTGCATTATAATTAACAATAATATTTTGACATATTTTAACAAAATTTTACATTGCAATACTTTTTTAATTAACCTGACCATTAACTTTTATTGTCGTAACAAACAAGTGGTTCATTTTTTTGACTTTTATTAATTGTTAAATACTGCTTATATGGTGGTATTTAATTGTTTATTATATTATTAAATCATTCTATGAGGAAAAATCTACTTAAACAGGAAATCTGCTTTTATGAAAAAAATGAGCAGTTCCACAAAACATGTGGGCTTAAAATGAGCGCATTTATCATTTCATTTCTATTGTCTGTTTTTATATTGGTGCCGTCAAACGCCCAAAAGAAAATGGAGAACTTGAACCGTGGTGTTTTAGCTGTTAGAACCGGATCGAACTCGGTTCTTATAAGCTGGAGGATTTTAGGTACAGAATTCGACAATGCCTCATACAACGTTTATAGGGGAACAACGCTTTTAAATTCATCACCAATAACAGGTGCCAGTTGTTATACAGATGCAACAGCGATTGATTATTCTTACAGTGTTGCTGCTGTGATAAATGGTGTTGAACAGAAATTGTCTGATGCAGTGAGTGTTTGGAGTACTTTTTATAAAAGTATTCCTATTACTGCGCCTTCGGGGGGTACAACTCCCGATGGAGTTTCGTATACTTATGAAGCTAATGATGCTTCTGTCGGCGATTTGGATGGTGATGGCGATTACGAAATAGTATTGAAATGGATGCCTACTAATTCAAAAGATAATTCTACTTCGGGATATACCGGTAATACCATTTTACAGGGTTTAGAAATGAATGGAACTGTATTGTGGACTATTAATTTGGGGAAAAATATTAGGTCGGGAGCCCATTACACTCAATTTATGGTGTATGACCTTGATAGTGATGGCAAAGCTGAAGTTGCCTGTAAAACTGCCGATGGTACTGTTGATGGTACTGGAGTAATTATTGGTAGTACTACGGCAGATTATAGGAATTCATCGGGTTACATTTTATCAGGGCCTGAGTATTTCACAATTTTTTCAGGAAAAACAGGAGCTGCTTTGGTAACAAATAATTATTTACCTGCTCGTGGAACTGTGTCGGATTGGGGTGATAGCTATGGGAATAGGGTTGATCGTTTTTTAGCCTGTGTGGCCTATTTGGATGGAAAAGAGCCTAGTCTTGTTTTTTGTCGAGGTTATTATACAAGAGTTGTATTAGTTGCATGGGATTATCGTAATGGAAACCTGTCGCAACGCTGGATATTTGACAGCGATAATGGGTATAGTTCTTATTATGGTCAGGGAAATCATAATTTAGCTGTTGGAGACCTTGATGGTGACGGTTATGATGAGATTCAGTATGGATCATGTGCCATTGATCACAATGGGAAAGGGTTATATTCGACCGGATTTGGACATGGTGATGCAGGGCATTTAGGTGACTTCAATCCTAACAGGTCTGGGTTGGAATTTTTTATGTGTCACGAAACAGCTAATGGAAGCACTATTCCGGGTCTGGATTTTAGAGATCCGGCTAATGGTAATGTGCTTTGGAGTATTAAAGCCAGCGGTGATATTGGACGAGGATTAACTGCCGATATCGATCCGAATTTTATTGGTGCTGAAAGTTGGGGTTCTGACGGATCGGGGGTTTATAGTTGTACTGGCACTAAAATAACTACCACCTACCCTACAACAGCCGGAGGTGGTGCAACATATAATATGGCTGTTTGGTACGATGGTGACGTTTTAAGAGAATTGGTTGACCGGACTGTCATTACCAAATGGAATGCTTCATCGGGCAGTACCGACAGAGTTTTAACCGCTTATAACTACGATGTAACCAGCAATAACAGCACTAAATATAATCCATGTTTAATTGCTGATATTTTAGGAGATTGGCGTGAAGAGATTATTTGGCGAAACTCGTCAAATACCGAATTGAAAATTTTCACATCAACAACTGGTGGCACTGAGCGAATTTATACATTAATGCATGACCCGCTTTACCGTACAAGTATTGCATGGCAAAATGTTGGATATAATCAATCTGCACATACAAGCTTTTATTTAGGAATGGGTATGTCAACGCCATCAGCACCAAATATTGAACTTGTTGGAGCTACTCCAGGTACTATTTCATTATCGGCCAGTATAGGTATTGGGCAGGTAAACTTAAGCTGGTCGGCAACAAATATTTCGACCAGTTATCAATTATTCCGCGATACCGACAGTGACCCTTCGGGAAGGGTGCGTATTGCGACTGTTTCGAATAGTATCAATAGTTTTACAGATAGTAATGTGTCGGATGGCACAACTTATTATTATTGGGTTAAATCGACTGATATATATGGAAATACAGTTAACTCCAATATTGCCAGTGGAACTCCAAATTCAAATGTAACCATTACAATACAGGAGAACGAAACAGGTTTTTGCGGTGTTGATGGTACTGTAGATTCAAATAATAATGGATTTACCGGCGACGGGTTTGCCAACACATTAAATTCATTGGGTAATGGAGTTGATTATAAGGTTACATTTGGTAAAGCAGGGAATTATACATTTACTTTCAGGTATGCCAGTACTTCTGAAAGACCTGCAAACCTAATTGTTGGGGGTACTATAATGGCTTCAAATATCAGTTTTCCGTCAACAGGGGCGTGGACTACCTGGAGTACTGTATCGGTTACTGTATCGATTAGTGCAGGCACAAATGACGTACGTCTTGAATCAACAGGCTCAACTGGATTAGGAAATATCGATTACATGTCGGTTTCTGGTGCATCTCCTTCTGCAGCCAGTTGTTTGGCTGCGGCTTCAATTGTTTCGGGCGAAACGTATGTTATTACAGCACGTCACAGTGGTTTAGCCATTGATGTTGAAGGAGCTTCTTCTTCCGATGGAGCTAATGTATTAACATGGGCATACCTTGGTGGTGCCAACCAAAAGTGGATTGTTTCTGAGGTTGAAACAGGTTATTACTCACTAAAACCATCACATGCAACATCTTTGGGAATGGATGTATATAATATTTCAACATCGAGTGGGGCTAATATTAATGTTTGGTCTTATTGGGGTGGTACTGGACAACAATATCAATTAAATAGTACTGGTGATGGCTATTATACAATTGCTGCCCGAAATAGTGGTTTGTGTTTAGATGTTGAAGGGGCTAGTACTTCAAATGGGGCAAATATTCAACAATGGAATTGCACAAGCGGTGCCGAATGGCAACAGTTTAAATTTGAATTGGCCAGTTTAAAAAGTGCTGAATTCCAGGTTAAAGAAACGAATAATTTGCCGGAGCTGAGGGGGTTATTTGTTTATCCAAATCCTAACAATACCGATGAATTAACAATTAGTACATCTGTAATAAACGGATCAACATCTTTGGTAAATATATATAATGCTACTGGATCTTTATTAAAAACTATTTATTTTGGAGAAACAGAAAGCAATATGTTTACCCAAACAATTGATATTAGTGATTTAAATGTAGGTATATATATAATTCAGATTCAAATTGGTCAATCGGTTCAACTAGCAAAACTTATTCGTAAATAAATTATTTTTTAATTATTTCAAATGTTATTTATTTAATAAAAAAGCACCTCTTTTTAAAGGGGTGCTTTTTTAATGTTATTCAATTATGATGTCAATATGTTCATTTGTTTGTAAAGAAATATTTTGTTTCAATCAAAACGTTACGAATAATGAGCAACAAAATACCACCAACTCGATAAAGTGGAAATAATTACAAAAAACGGATAGACTGGATTGGTGCTCCGTTGATAGGGTGGTGCAGTTTGAGGGAAATTTATTTTGTATCCCGCCCAAAACAACACATTTGCAAACGGCTGTAAGCCAGCCCTACAAACCAAAGTTTGCAAAAGAGTTGTTTTTTGCAAACGCACCCGTGCATTTTTGTTAATTTATGGGTTATTTGAAACCGAGTTAAAAAGATAATTGATTTAAAATATTTGTTCGAACAAACTATTTTTTTTATCAATACATCGAGGCAATATTTTTCAAATATCTTTAGGTCAGGAATAAAGTTTAACTGATGTTATATAAATTTCGCATAAAACGACAATTGCTTCATAATAAGTACTACATACAACAATTACATTACTTATTAAAAAAAACATCACTCCTATTTGCAGGTTTGGTGCTTTGTATGTCTTCTACATATTCACAAAACTATAATATCCGTTTTAATCACATAACCAGTGACAATGGCCTATCCCAAAATACAATTGATGATATTCATAAAGACAGCAGAGGCTTTGTTTGGTTCGCCACCCGAAATGGGTTAAATCGTTACGATGGATATTCCATTAAAATTTACAAAGCGGAAAATTCCGAACTTGGTTTATCAAACAATTTTGTTCATTGTATTTGTGAAGATTTAGAAGGTAACTTATGGATTGGAACAGAAAATGGATTAAATATATTTGACACTAAAAAAAACACATTTACAGTTCTGTTTAACAATCCTGAGAAATCAGATAGCATTTCCAACAATATAGTAACAGATATTGTGTGTGATAAAAACTGGGTTGTTTGGGCAGGAACTCACTCTCAGGGGTTAATTCGCATTCAAAAATCATCCAATGAAGAGTATATTACAGAACAGTATCAACATAACCCAAATGTATCTGGAGGTTTGTCAAGTAATACGATCCATACATTATTTCTCGACAAAGAAAACAAGCTCTGGATTGGGACTGAAAACGGGATAAACAAATTATCTATAAGTACCAATACTTACGAGGTGTATCGATTCAATTCGGGTGAAACACCTCCTTTATGCCACAATTCTGTTTCATCCATTTTTGAAGATTCATATGGATATATCTGGATTGGAACCTGGAATGGACTAAACCGGTTGAATAAGGCAACAGGTGAAATCAAATATTTCTTATTCGATACCGGCAACCAGTCAGATATTTCAAATTCGGCAATAAATACAATTAACGAGGACATCGAAGGCAACCTGCTAATAGGTTCTATAAATGGTTTATACAAGTTCGTCAGGAAAGAAAACAGATTCTATCAATTTTCTGTAAGCAGCAATAATGACTATGCGTTGAGCAATGAATTGATTTCATGTATTGAAACCGATAGTTTAGGCAATGTTTGGATCGGAACTCACATGGGAGGCGTAAATCACTATAATGTACATCAGAAGAAATTTAAGCACATTGTTATTGAACCATTGCCCAAAGAAACAAACAACAACAATGTAATCAACTCAATATACACCGATCAAAAAACATTATGGATTGGCACAGCAGGCAGTGGCCTTTATTGTTTGGATAAGTTAACACGTAAATACAATCATTTCAAAAACATACCCGGAGATTTGCAAAGCATAAACGGAGATTATGTTTCTGCAATTAAAAAGGAAGAGATCACGGTACAACGCGACGAACTGATCGATCTGAATAAAAAAGTTCAGCATGTCAATCAATTAAAGCTTCGTTTTTTTACCAATATTTCGCATGAATTCAGGACCCCGCTTACTCTTATTGCCGGGCCGGTAAAAAAACTACTAACATCCAATCCTGAGCCTGATGAGACTAAAAAATCACTTCTAATCATCGATCGCAATGTGCAACGGCTCATTTATCTTATTAACCAATTGCTTGACTTCAGAAAAGTTGAAACCGATAAGTTAAATCTGACAGTAACAAAAGGAAACCTGATATCATTTATTAATACGATATACACTTCATTTGAACAGTTGGTACAAGAAAAACAAATCAGCTTTACATTTACCCATGAAGATGCTATTAATGAGCACTGGTTCGATCATGAAAAATTAGAAAACATACTTTTCAATCTGCTTTCAAATGCCTTTAAGCATACATCTGAAAATGGAAAAATAAGTATTTCTTTAACGTTTAATTCAAATCCGAAATTAACAGATTCACCTGTTCAGGCTCCAACTGCTTTAATTCAGGTTACCGATACCGGTATCGGAATTTCCCCTGAACATATCGATCATATCTTTAAACGGTTTTATCAAATCGACACACCAGAGAATATTAAGAACAGAGGTTCTGGTATTGGCTTATCGCTTACCAAGGACTTGGTAATTGCACATCACGGAACTATTCACGTTAAAAGTGAAGTGGGCAAAGTAAAAAGTTAAAGGAAAATAATATCAACCATGTTTTATACATGCATAACGGCACACATACCAGTCACACTACAGATGTATTCATTAACAACGCCTTGCCATTATTAACAAGTTCTATGTTTTATTAATTTTGATGATTGTTTTGTGAAAAATCAAAGAAATGCTCAAAAATTAACATAGGTGAATTCTTTTTTGACTGTAATTATAGATTTTTGTATCGATTATGAATATGATTTTTTATGCAAAGTTTACGAAGTAAATTAGTAATTGGATTGATTAAAAAAAGGCATTTATTCAATTTTAAATTAAAGCCTGAAATTGTTGATGAAAACTTTTCTGTAGAAGA
>JAFGBR010000060.1 GCA_016933045.1 Marinilabiliaceae bacterium
AAATAATTCTTTTAGTTGTTATATGTTGTTTTTAATGTGTTTATATCAATATGCATTAAACGCGCCTACCGCAGGCATTCGCCTTACAGTTGTTGTTGCACTATGGTTGGTATTTCCTTCCGAACTTTCGGTACAATCCTCAACCGAAACTTCGCTTAAATTAAGCGTTATACCAACAGCATCCTCGGTTTGGTTTTCGAGGTAAAAAACCAGTACGTATTCATCATCGGCACTATCAACATTTATTGTGGCATTGCTTGTTTGAGGCGGATTTTCGGCCAGCAATTCGGGGTTTGTTAAGGTAAGCTCGTAGCTGAAAGACCAATTGAAAGGCCCTTCGCTAAGGCGTTGAACGACAAAAACTACCTCCGAATTGCCCATTTGGTAATCGCTATCGAGGCCATTAAAACCAAGTTCGGCAAGGGTATCGGGGCATTTAATTTCGGGGGTTGAGCTCACTTTTACTTCGGGCACTACTTGATAGATACGAGCAGTATGAGTAATGGATGTATCGCAAACAGCACTCAATACACAACGGTACAAATGACTTTCGTTTAAACCGGCTTCGTTCACACTTAATTGACTAGTAGCTGCACCTGTATAGTTCTCGCCGGTAATGTTGGTCCAGTTTGTACCTCCGTCGGTACTAATTTCCCATTGGTAATTAATATCCGAATCCGAAGTGTTGGTATTAAACGTTGCACTGTTTGTGCTCGGACAAAGCATTTGATTGGCAGGTTGCTGAATAATTGATGGTTTATCGGGGGACAAAACCGTTAAAGTAGCAGGAGTAGAATGAACTGTTCCGCAATAAATACTGCTTGCAGCCAAACGGTACTGATAATTATTCATACCAGTGGTCGTGGGATTAATGGTAAGGGTACCTGTACTCGAACCCGAGTAGGGTGCAACATCCGAAAGGTCGGTCCATTCAGCTTCGGGTTCGGTGCTTATCACCTGCCAACGGTAGCTATCGGCATTTTGTGCTGCGGCGGTAAATTGTGCCTGAGTATTGTAACAGGTCGAAACATTGCTTGGATTTACAGTAATTGAAGGTGGGGGATCGTCAACCGGGGTAATGGTCAAAACGTTGCTGTTGTTCATGGCGTTTTTGATGGAGTCGGCACCCGAATAGGTAGCTTTGGCGCGTCGGCGGTAGTAAGTGATGGCCGTGGGGCGACTTGGTACGGTATATACGTTTAGGTTGGCACCGCTAATGTTGTAAAAATTGACATTATCGGTGCTGCTTTGCCATTGGTAAGTAATTATTGCGCCACCACCATCAACCCAAGCATCTTGAACACTGGTAAAGGGTTGTGGATTAATTCCCTGACAAAGCACTTGACTGGCAGCAATTTCACCGGGCTGAACACTACCGGCTAAAATAATATCGCCACACTCGTAATTAGAGAGGTCGGGCGAATATTCGGGCATAGGAAATTGTGAATAAAATACATTGCTACCTATTGTCCCTGTGTTTTGGTCTAAGTGCCCCGGATTGCCAGGATTCGAAGCATCATAAAAATTGATGGCACCACCATCGGTTCCAAAAAGGGCTGCACTATTCCAGTTATTCGAATTGCCTGTAACATAAAACCTTCCACTACCGGCAACCACACTCTGATTGGTAAGGTTTTGGGTCCGGATTACACCAGTTGGACCATTAAAAAAAGTTCCATTTTGATTGTGCCAATTCCCTACCGGTAAATAAATGAGCCCGAAGTTGTTAATGCTTTGGTTATTTTGAAACTCAGCACCACTGGTATTTGAAAAAAACGAACAATAATTATCTAAACTGCCCGATGAGTTAAAATATAGTTTGGTTCCAACCACTTCCACCTTGCCATAATTTGTAAAAGTATTCTGCCCCACATAACCACCAATTGTCATCCATCCTTCATTTACAACAATCCCTTGTCCTTGCATTTCACCGGGTATGCAAAGTAATCCGTTATTGTATAATGTAATAGTACCGGTGTAACCCTGTTGATTAACATTTGATATAGATGAACCTAACACTATGTTATCCTCATTAAAAATACATCCGCCACCACTTACCTGATCACGTATGTTTAATGTTCCATTATTATAAACTTCACCTCCGTTAACATTTAAACTGCTATTCCACAATATCGTTCCATCACAATTCAACAAATACTTTCCATAACTAAGTTGGGAGTTATTATTTACTGTAAGAGTTCCGTTGTAGTTCTCAATATTTCCACCAAATGAATTCGCAATTGTTAACGAAGCAGAATAATTCCTGATAGTTCCAAAAAAGTTATTAATATACGAAGGAGAAAAACTTGCGCCATTGGCAACGCAGATCATTGTATTAGTATGATTATTTCCATTTATACCTCCTGTAAATGTTTGTCCGCTGGGAACCAATAACATTTCGCCTGATGAGAAATTTAGATTTGCATTAGAGGCAACATCAACACCAACAACTTTGGTGTTTTCGTTTGAAAATTGTGAAAGGGTTTCTTCGTAAATATAGCAATCATTAGGGCCAACACTGCATTGAGCCGATGTTTTTGTTGACCAAAACATGGCAATAAAAATAAGCACAATAAAGCCATGGCAACTTGCGCTAAAATTTCTTGTTTTCCCAATTACTTTTATACCCTCAATCATTCTCACACTCCTGTTTCTCAATCTGATAACTGAGACTCACATCATGGTTTGTTTGTTCTATTAGCAACAATTAGGCGTAAAAAACACCTGTTTGAATATTATTATATTCAATTATATTGTTTTTACGATATAAAAAAGTGTCATTATCCGAAGCTGGATTATATAGTTAGAATGTTCCTCGTTTTTCATACCCCTTCATTGCCTCACACTTTCAACGTGCAAACATCCCTCCCCTGTAAAAAGGTTTTGCTTGTTTTCAGCAATTAACATCAGCCAGGTCAAATAACTGACAAATGTCAATTTCTGAATCAAAAGAATAAAGAATTGTTGACTTGTACAAGCTAATTTTGATTAACTACGATATTGTGTTTATGAATGAGCCGTAAATAGTGACCAATGATTTTTTTACCGACAATTACCTGATAATATGTTTTTTACAACATGTAATATTTGGCCAACATTGATTTTAATGTTATTTTGTTAGTAAAGTTTGCGGTAATGCATTAAAAAGTTTTTTGGGTAATCGTTTATTCTTATTTTTGTCAACTTCA
>JAFGBR010000061.1 GCA_016933045.1 Marinilabiliaceae bacterium
ATAAGGACCAGGTTACTGCTTTCCCACCAAATAGACCAATTTTAAGTCCAATATGGAAATGGACTAAAACGCCACGTGTAATAATGGGTGAATATATTGATACAAAGTCTGAGGATATATCACGAAAATTTAATTTTAAAAATAGTGTAAAAAAACAAATCAAAACTTATATTGCTAATTTAATGTTCCTGAAATTAATTACTCACCAAATTATCGTTGCTAAAAACGTTTAGAATAATAATTTTTTTAGATTAAAAATTGTATTGCATTGTATGTGCCGTTAAATTGAAATATATTTTATGAAAATCGAGAATCGATGAGAGTTTACTCGCATCAAAGATATTTATCTATCATTTATAGCAGTTATTGATCTATCGATTTTCGGATCATTCGGAAATAGAAATTTTTAAGAAATCATGGATTTTTTTTGAGTAAAACCATCTTGATATTTGGTGCCGGTTTAAACCAATATAATTTGATTCAGGCGGCAAAAAATTTAGGTATATCAAGTATTGTGCTCGATCCGAATCCTGTAGCACCAGGTAAAAATATTGCAGATTATTTTTATCATGTAGCCGGAGCGGATTATGAAATGACTAAACAAATCGCGTTAAAACATCATGTCAATGGCTTGGCAACCACTCAAATGGAAAAACCGTTACGTTTAATGGCACAGCTGGCACAGGAACTAAATTTGCTGTTTCATTCAAAGGAGGTGGTGGAGCGCAGTCTTGATAAATGGCTGATGAAACAAGCTTTTGCACATAATGGCGTACCATGTGCAAAGGGATACCTTTTAAAAAATCAAAATGAGGTAGATAAATCCATTTGCGATAAGGTAGGCTATCCCTTAATTATGAAGCCTAAAGACGCGACATCCAGTCAGGGTGTTTTCAAAGTCGATTGTTACGAGCAGGTTATAAAAAATCGTGAAAAGACGAGTTATTATTCCCAAAATGGTGAAATAATTCTCGAGGAATATCTCCCTGGAAATGAATACAGTGTGGAAAGCATTACCTACCATGGGAATACTACAATCATACAGCATACTGAAAAATTCATTACGCCTTTTCCATATACAGTTGAAATGGGCCATTTGCAGCCGGCACATTTAAACATTCATCAGAAAAATCAAATCGACCGGGTGGTAAAGGCAGCAATAAATGCTATAGGTATAGATAATTCTGCTTCACATGCTGAAATAAAATTAACACCGGACGGTCCCAAGATGGTTGAAATCGGTGCGAGGGGGGGAGGTGATTTTATTTCCTCAAATCTGACTCTAGCCTCGACAGGTGTAAACATGGATGAAGCAATTATAAATGTTGCTCTTGATGAAAAGCCACAAGTCTATCAAAGGTTAAACCAATTTTCTTTTATAAAATACTTTGAATTGCCTGTTGGTAAAAAAATTATCAAGATTGAAGATTATTCTACTTTGTTCAGTTATAAAAATTTAGTTTTTGCAAATATTGCAATAAAACCCGGAGAAAAAGTAGAGCAAATTACTGAAAGTAAAAAAAGACCCGGATTTGTAATTGTTAAAGGTAAAAATCGTTCCCAAGTTTTGAATCTGGCAAAAGATTATTCACAAAATATAATTTCAAGAATAAAAATGGACGAGTAAAATTAGTATGATAAAAGGCGAAAAAATAATACTGAGGGTACTTTCGCAAAATGATTGGCAAAAAACATTGTTGTGGCGAAATGATCCGGAAATAAAAAATCTTGCAATGATGCACCCTTTCCCCGTATCTGAAGAATTGGAAAAATTATGGTATGCATCAAATATTGAAAAGGTAAATAACAATCTTGTTGTTTTCGGAATTGAATTGGTCGAAACGAAAGAACTTGTTGGCTTTACAAAATTGTACGACATTAATTGGATACATCGATATGCTTACTTTGGTATTGTGATCGGTGAAAAACAAGCAAGAGGCATGGGAATTGGTAAAGAAACTACACTATTAATGATTCGTTATGCTTTTGATGTTTTAAATCTGAATAAAATAATGCTTGAAGTAATAGATACAAACGAAAATGCTAAAAAGTTATATCAACATATCGGTTTTAAAATCGAAGGCAAATTAAAAAATCAGATTTTTACGAACGGCTCATATAACAATGTCATTATAATGGCCTTATTTAATTTGAAGTAAAATTGAAGAGCAACAAAATTAAAATGTTTTCTTTTGTTTTTTAACGACCATTAGTTGCCTTTTAAAACAGTTGTCAATTAATATCATTTCTTATTTATAAAGGATATTTAAAAAGATAGCAAGAACTGTGATACTAATAAGTAAAATTAAAAGATTTATTGTAACTATTGAATATTTTCATGTTTGCATTACAGAGCTTAATAAACGGTTTTTTCGAAAGTTGGGATAAAATGGTGATTTAATAGTGGTTACTGTAGCAATTCCTGTTTTTAATGGAGAACAGTTTATGGCGGATACTATACAAAGTATAGTATATCAGTCCTATCCTGTTGATAAAATAATCATATCTGATGATGCTTCTATTGATGGGACTAAAAAACTTGTTAATAAATTAATGAAGAAATATCCGCAACATAGTATTCAGTATTTTTGTAATAAAAAAAATTTAGGGTACCCGTTTAACTGGAACAGATGCTTTGAATATTGTACAACGAAATATTTAATCATTTTACATCAAGATGATAACTTAAAACCTCATGCTGTTAAAATTCTTTATAATTATTTAATAACCAATCAGGATCTTGCTCTTGCGGGTGGGAATGAGGATTTTATTGATAGTTCTGGTAATATTGTTGTGGCTCAAGGTTTTAAACCAACAAAAGTATATAAAAAAGGACAAGTTTTTGAATTTGTTGTTCATCATGGTTCGTATATTCCCTGCTCCAGTGTAATGTTTGATATGGAAAAAATAAGAACAACCGGATATTTTGATACAGATGTCATCGCAACCGATGAATTATTTTGGCCTAAAGTGTTGATCAATTATCCGATTGCCATATTAGGTCAAAGTTTAATTTTCCGAAGGATTCATGACAAACAAACAGAGTATCGTCATTTTGTTGAATATGAAAAAAAAGCTTTTACAATTTATAAAAAATTTTTACGTATTGTTTCATATGAAAATAGGATCGACAAAAAGCATAAATTGGTTAAATTTTTAAAAATTAAATTTTCCCGAGGATGGATAGAAGCTATAGCGCCAAATGTCGCCAAGCAAGGCTATCGAATTATTGCGTTAAAATACATCTGGAAAGCTGTTATTTTGTACCCACCGATAATTTTGCATTTTCCCAAACTTTGGAAATCTTTTGCGAAAGTGTTTGTATATCTTATAGGATTTAATTCTCAACGGTAATAAGGAATTAACTAAGGTGATCGATAAAAGGTTTTTCGTCTTTGTACAAATACTTCTTAAATAAAAGCTATTTCTGGAATTAGTGAAGATATCACTAGCGCGAGTCTACTACGCAACAGAAAATAGATCAACTTAAATAAGGTAAAAAGAAACTTTATACGTTTAGCGTCATGTCAAGTTAATATTGTTGGGTAATTTTGTTGCATTTTATTAATAAAAGCAGCATATTTCCTCAAAATCATTGTATTCACAAATGTTTTGAGGATCATGATGAAAAAATATATCGTTCGGTTATCTGCAGATGAACGTAGTACCTTAAAAAAATTGGTATCATCAGGTCGCGGTCCTGCTAGAATGTTTACACGAGCGCGGATATTACTGAAGGCTGACCAAAGTGATAGTGGGCCTGGATGGCCAGACGATAAAATTTGTGAAGCTTTTGAAGTGACGATCCAGACAGTTGAACGAGTTAGAAAACAACTGGTTGAGGAAGGATTCGACGCAGTTCTCTCTCGACGAGAATATAAGCAAAAAGTTACTCGTAGAAAGATTGATGGTGATGTCGAAGCACACTTAATAGCTCTTTCATGTAGCGATCCTCCCAAAGGTCGGGTCAGGTGGACGCTTCGTTTATTAGCGGATAAAATCGTCGAACTTGGATATGTTGAAAGTATTTCCCATGAAGCTATTCGCCAGGCTTTAAAAAAAACGAATTGAAACCCTGGCAAAAGCAGCAATGGTGTATTCCGCCCAATGCAAACGCCACATTTGTTTGCGCAATGGAAGACATACTTGAAGTATACAAACGTCTTTATGATCCAGATAAACCTCTTATATGTATGGATGAAACGACTAAACAATTGATTAAAGAAATCCGCAAAAAAATACCGGTAACACAAGGTAATCCAGAGCGCATTGATTATGAATACGAAAGAAATGGAGTCTGTAATTTGTTTATGTTTTATGAACCGTTTGGTGGAAAGAGATACGTTTCGATAATAAAACGTCGAACAAAGGTTGATTGGGCAAATGAGATAAAAACCATGTTGAATGTTCATTATCTAAAAATAGAAAAAGTGGTTCTTGTTATGGATAACCTCAATACCCATACTGGCGCTTCTTTGTATGAAGCCTTTCCTCCAGAGGAAGCTCGAAAATTGTTGAATCGTTTGGAAATACATTATACTCCAAAGCATGGAAGTTGGCTCAATATTGTTGAAATCGAACTCAGAGTACTAACAGGTCAGTGTCTAAACAAAAGAATTCCAGACATACTAACTCTAAAATCTGAAGTACATGAATGGCAAAATCAGCGTAATTTTCAGAAGGCAAAAGTAGACTGGCAATTTACAGCTGATGATGCCAGAGTTAAACTAAAAAGACTCTATCCAGCAATATTAACTTGACATGACACTAGCCTGAATAATTCATAAATTTTTTAATTTTAAGCTTAAATTCCGATTTGGGCTGAACCAAAGACAAAAATCAGTAAAAATTTGTTTTTCTAAACACTTTTAAGGACTTAATACTGGATAAACAATAGAGTTTATTACATTTTAGGCATGAAAAGGCTATACGATTCCATGGCCCCGGAATATACACAAATATGTCAATAAGCCGCCGTAAAAGAGACGACGACATCAGGGAGAACTGCAAGCTAACCATACTTTTTAAAAATCCTTTTTATAGGCGTATAAACTTGGCATACGAATTTTTATTCGAGTTCTTAGACAACGTACCTCGACACCGATCTTTAACAGCTTTTCCCGGATTGTGTTAAACTGAGCCTTGGCTCAATCCGTTTCCATTAGGTAATTATCACGCAGAGTGTGTAATAATATATAGGCTATACTGTGCATGAATAACCGAAACTGATTAGCGGAAAAACCTGAACACGAAGTTCGATCTGAAGATAAATGATTCTTGTATTCCTTGATAAAAAGCTCCATACGGCCTCTTGCACAATATACGTTTTCATATAAAAACTTTCGCCAGGTTTTTTGTATATTGGTGAC
>JAFGBR010000062.1 GCA_016933045.1 Marinilabiliaceae bacterium
AATCGAAACACACGATACCTTTAATACTTAGTATAAACTTAAGTAGGGAGGTTGCAACTCCCTGCTTGCAAAATTAATTAATTATGAGAATACAATTAGGAATTTTTTTGTTTTTATTTGCCATTGGTTTTAGTGCATGTAACAACGAACAACTTATTGAACCAAAGGAAGAAGTTCAATGTGAAAACATGCTTTATTTCGATTCGTTTGAAGAAATGAACACCGAATTGGTGAAGGTTATGAACATGACCTATGAAGAGCGTTTGGTATGGGAAAAGTCGAAGGGTTTTACATCCATTGAGCTTGAAGCTGAGCGTTTGTATGAAAGCATCGACCCCGAGCAATTCAAATCGATTGACGAAGTAAAAAGTTTTGTTGACAAAAATAGCCACTTGCTGAAATTGGTTGAAGATGAAAATGGGGAGTTTGAGTTGGAAACTAAAAATTGCAATATCCCTCATAGATACTTTCTAAATGAAAATCAAATGTATAGAATAAGTGATTTGTATTATAAGTATATTGATAAAATAGTATTGATTGGTAATATCGATGAAAAAGAATATTTAAAGCAGAAGAACAGCATGTTGATTTATGATGGAGGCACTGGTCGAGAGTATGAAATATTAGAATATAAAAAAGGTGATAATCTTAAAAGTACTAACACAAATTGTGGGAATAAGCACACATGGAGAAAAGTATCAGGAAATGAAAAACTTAAAGTTGAAATAGATGTAAAAAGAAAAAGTAGTAGTAAGCTTGAATGTAATTTTACTGCTAGAAACTATGAAAAAGGCTTTTTAGGTATATGGTATTGGTGTACAAGAAATATGAAAGTTGATGTTAGCTTAGATTTTAAATATATGGATACAACATCAAGTAATAGTCAGTCTGAATGGGTTGGTTGGAAATTCGGTTCTTTAGTCCATGTTGATGGTTGTAATAACGCTCAACACATGAGTAAAACTGTCGAAATATCGGCAAGATTTATTCCTACTTGTGAGGATTGTTATCCTGTATTTACTAATTATAAAGTATGGGCTGATAATAAAAAAGCACCAACGTTAAATGAAAATTGTAATTAATTTTTTTGATTTCTTTTTTAATGATATCTTTTTAAAGAATTGGGGTTGTGTAAATTGAAAAGGATATAATTTTTTCACAACCTAGAATTACGCAACCCCTTATTTCTATTTGGTGAAAAATACTCGAATCAATTTGAGTGGTATGCTAAAAATAATTTCTATAAAAAATGATTATTTATGAATAATTATCAGATCAAGAATAAAGTAATTAAAGTTTTCACAGTAGTATTAGTTTTCATCTCTATAGATGCTAAGGCAATAGACGGAACTATGTCTAAAAACATAATAAATTCATATTTCTCATTAATTCCAATTAAAGATATGAGTTCCACATTTGAAAAAAAAATGCCCGGACTCGAAATCGAATATACTAGATTAGTTAGACAGGTTATTGGAATTGGAGGGTATGGAGGGTATGGGATCCTACCAATTTACATTATTGATAAAGGCGACAATTGGGTGTCGTTTACATCAAAAGGTCAAAGCAATTTCTATTCTTTTGGTGCGTCATGCAATATTCATTTGTTGCCTCTTTTAATCAAAAAAAGAAATAAACGTTTAGATATTTATCTAGCTAGTAAAGTTGGTAGTATTATTCTAAATTCAATAGAACAACCTGAGATTTTTCCTAAGTATGGAAGGTATCTGGATTTATCACTAATGTTGGGCAGTAATATATATCTTAACGATAGGCTAGGTTTAAGCTTACAATTAGGATATCGCAATTTTGAATATAATAATGGATTAAATATTAAATATGGTATAGCTTATAAGTTTTAATATGGGCTTTCTCTAATGAAAATATTAAAAAAGTACTAATGCTGACACAAATTTTCAAAACATCTACAAGATCAATGTTGATCGAATTGTTTTTTGTTGTCATTTTTTTTTCGGGCTGTTACAAACCAATCGACCATCTATCACCCCAAATGAATGATTTAACAACAGTAAATTCCATTTTACAAGAAGGTTATCCGGTTAAGGTACATGTTTCCTTGGCCGGTAAGTTGAATACCCTACCAGCCAAAGCCATCGAAAATGCACAGGTTGAACTTTATGTTGATGGTGTATTTGCCGAAAAACTAAACCATATAGAAAACTCACTTTACATAGGAAAAACTGTTGTTGAAGGTGGAAAAGAATACTTTTGCAAAGCAATCATACCTGATGCCGATACTTTGTATTGCAGTGATAAAATGCCATTAGCGCAAAAAATTATTAAAATCGAACACATAAATATTGCGGGTAAAGATGAAGAAGGAACCTCGTACCCTGCAATAAGGTTAACTTTCAGCAACAATCCAAATATTAGAACTTATTACGAGATACAAATAAGCTTGTTTGCATATAAAGATGAAATTAGTTTTCCCAATATCCTTAATGTTGTTGACCCTGTAATTTTAAACGAAGGCTTACCTATTTTGCTTTTTAGCAATGAATTGATTTCCGATTCGGTTTATACCATGCATGTAAATTATACTACGGGCGGATCATTTTCATCTAACGGAAGCGCTTACCGAACCTCCTTGTATCCTCTTATAATAGAACTCCGTACAGTAAGCTATAACTATTACCGCTTTCGCAAGCAATATTATTTATACGAACAGGGACGCTTTGCAAACGGGATAACCGAAACCATGACCGCTGCCCCACTTTTCTCGAACGTAACAAACGGTACGGGAATTTTTGCCGGATATTCATCAATGTTCTCCGATACCATAAAACCTGTCTATGAACGCTAAACTTAAGTTATACACCATTTTCTTATTGGGTTTCATGCACATACAATTACTGGCGCAAATAAAGCTGTCGGGGTATGTATTCGACAAACAAACAGGTGAACGACTAATTGGAGCAACAGTTTACGAACCCACTAACATGCGGGGAACAATTACCGACAACAACGGTTATTTCTCGCATTTAGCTCATAGCAACAACATTGCCGTATCCTACATTGGCTACAAAACACTTAAAATAGACATAACTACCGATTCGGTGATGTTTATTATGCTAGAAAGCGGAACCGAGATTGACGAAATCAGTGTATATGGACGTAGGAAAAATCAACTTTCCAATGTTTCGGTATTGTCCAAAACCGAGATGATGGCCATACCTGCACTGGGAGGAAAACCCGATGTGTTGAAATCGTTGCAGATGATGCCCGGCATACAATCGCAACAGGAAGGAACGAGCCACATTAGCGTTAGGGGTGGAGCCCCCGGTGAAAACCTTTACCTGATAGATAACGTACCGCTTATTTACGTGAACCACCTGGGTGGGTTTACCTCGGTTTTCAATCCCGATATGATCAACAACATCGAAGTGTTCAAAGGAGGTTTTCCGGCCAAATACGGCGGCAAGCTCTCATCAATTGTAGCAATTACCCAGCGCGAAGGCGATAAAAATAAGCTAAAAGGAGCATTGAGTTATGGACTAACCAACATTTCAGGAGTGATTGAAGGCCCGCTTTTCGATAATAATTCAAGTTTTATTGTTACTGCCCGTAAAACCCTTACCGATCCGCTGATGATGCTGGCAAGTAACTTGTCGCAAGGTGGCGACTTTATTGTAGGCTATGGGTTTCACGATGTGAACACCAAATTATCGTGGCGACCCAACAGAAAAAACAGCTACTTTGTTAATGTTTATCAGGGCGATGACTATCTTTTTTACTTCGGTAAGCCAACCGAGAGCAACAACGAAAAAAGCCGCATCAACAATGTTTGGGGCAATTGGTTGGCCTCGGCACGTTGGAATCGTATTCTTACCCCACGCCTTACCAGCGATAATACCTTTTCGGTTACACGTTATCGACTTAAAATGGAACAGTCATTCCAGGCACTAAGCAAATCTGACACAATCAATTTCAATCTGAGATACTCTTCGGCTGTTCAGGATTTGTCATTGCGGAGCGACTGGCAATGGAAGCTTTCGAACGCATTTACGGTGCAATTTGGTGGCAAACAAACCATTTACCGTTTCATCCCCAACCAAACCTTACAGGATGGCAAGGAAATCAATTCGGGGGCTGAGCAGATTGCAGCGTCTGAAACATCGGCATATGTCAACAGTTTAGTCAATATTGGTCAAATAGCCCGTATTGATGCCGGTGGCCGCTTGGTAAGTTATTTTACATCGGGTTACTCCGAACCTGCTTTCGAGCCGAGGATCTCAGTCAACATCTCTGTTCTGCCCAATCAAACACTAAATTTCACCTACCAAAAGGTTTACCAATATGCTCACTTGCTTTTTACAGCAGGAAGCATAATGAGCAACGAAGTATGGGTGCCTGCTGGCAAAGGAATTTACCCTTCGGATTCGGAACAATTTACGATAGGATGGAGCGGCAGTTTTTTAGAGGGAATGCTTGAAGCCGAACTGAACCTGTACACCAAAAGCCTCAACAACCTGATAATGTACAGGGAAGGTTATTCGAACTTAATGGGCGACGGAAACTGGCGCAACAAAATTGAAACTCAAGGTTCGGGACATTCGCGTGGATTGGAATTGATAGTAAAA
>JAFGBR010000063.1 GCA_016933045.1 Marinilabiliaceae bacterium
ATCCATAAATAAAACCAAAATTTTTGCTCGCGAAGATGATCAATTATTATCAACTTCTTAAATTTGGAACTTTAGTTCGGTAATTATTTGAAAACCAACAATAGGTAATGCCATTAAATAAATTCGTAATCCCCTAATACCAATTGCCAGTAACTCATCATTATTTGTATTAAAAAGCTGAATAATTATTTTTGGAAATAATTCGGCAACAGCAAAACCCAATAGTGAAATAATAGTTCCAAAAACAAGAGCTACATATAACGATTGCCTAACTCTTATGTAATTACGGGCTCCATAGTTAAAACCAATTATTGGCTGTACCGACATATTAACAGCAAAAATAGTCATAACCATTAACATGGCAATACTCATAATTATACCCATCGCTCCAATTGCAATATCTCCACCAAACTTAATTAGTTGAACATTAAATGTTCCGAAAACAACACTCGAAGCTAATTGCATTAAAAAAGGAGCAAAACCAATTGATAAAATATTCCAGGCAATATCTTTCTGAATCCGAAAATTTACTTTTCGATACTTTATAATTGAATACTTACTGTTAAAGTGACGAACAACCCAAATAAAAAGTGCAAATTGTGAAATAACAGTTGCATAAGCAGCACCTTTAACGCCCATTTTAAACCAAAAAATAAAAACCGGATCCAAGACAATATTCAACCCGGCACTAATCATCATTGAATACATTGCCGTACGGGCACTTCCTTCCGATCTGATAATGTTATTCATTGAATAACCAACCGTACTAAAAATAGTACCTGCCAGAATAATATCCAGATAATCTTCGGCATATCCATAAGTTTCGGCATTAACACCAAAAAAACGAAGCAATGGAGCTTTAATGGCAAAACCCAAAATGGTAATTATTAATGAAATAATAAATACCAATATTAAGGCATTTCCTAAAACCTTTTCGGCTCTGTCAAAATCTTTTTTTCCCAAATTTATTGATACTCTTACGCCGGCACCCATTCCAATGAGCATTCCAAAAGCAATCATAATTGTCATAATAGGAAAAATGGCACTTAACCCCGATAATGCTAATGCTCCAACTCCTTGTCCTATAAAAATCCTATCGACAATATTATAAAGCGAATGAATTACAACACTTGCAAATGCAGGACCAAAGTAACGAAGTATTAATTTTGGTATCGATTCATTTTCAAGTTCATATATATTCTTTGCGTGTTTGGTCATTTATTTAAATTATAAGATTGCAAATCTACAAAAAGAAGCTACCGGGTAATGTTAAATAACGTAAAACATCGGTAATATATACCAATCATAGTATTATCTTCGTTTTTCCTATTTTTGAAACTTAAATTATAAATATATGGTAACTGCAAATCTTTTTCTGATAATTATACTAGCAATAATATTATTTGAATATATGCTAGACCGGGTACTAGACTCGTTAAACAAAAAAGCATGGGTCGACGAAGTCCCTTCTGAATTAAAAGATGTTTATCCAACCGACAAATTTGAAAAACATAAAAAATACCGCATTGCCAATTATAACTTTGGACGCTGGAGTGAAATGTTTAATCTGACAATAATTGTTGCAATGCTTGTTTATGGTGGTTTTGCACTAGTCGATAGCTGGGCTGCATCCATAAGCGAAAACAGCATTTGGCGAGCACTTATTTTCTTTGGTATTATTGGATTGGCATCAACCATTATTCATTTACCATTTAGTTGGTATTCAACCTTTGTAATTGAAGAAAAATTTGGTTTTAATAAAACTACACAAAAAACATTTTGGCTCGATTTATTAAAAGGATTGCTTTTAGGAGTTTTAATTGGCGCACCAATAATGGCCTTAATTATTTGGTTTTACCAAATTGCCGGTACTTGGTTTTGGATTTATGCTTGGTTATTAGTTGGTGGCTTCACCATTTTTATGACTATGTTTTATACATCCATCTTCCTTCCTTTATTTAATAAGCAAAAACCACTTGAAGAAGGCGAGTTACGTAATGCAATTGAAGAATTTAGTAATAAAGCCGGGTTTAAGCTCGATAATATTTTTGTTATGGATGGGTCAAAACGATCAACAAAAGCAAATGCTTTTTTTAGCGGGTTAGGCAGTAGAAAACGAATTATTTTATACGATACATTAATTAACGATTTATCAACCGATGAGATTGTTGCTGTTTTAGCACATGAAGTTGGTCATTATAAGTTAAAACACACATTAACCGGTACTATTTTAGGATTATTTCAAACCGGAGTTATTTTATATATATTCTCTTTAGTTGTAGGTAATCCCGATTTTTCAAAAGCACTGGGAGTAGAAGGAGCTCAATTCCACATTGGATTGATCACGTTTGGAATACTATTTAGTCCAATTTCGACAGTTGTTGGATTGTTAATAAACATAATGAGTCGCAAAAACGAATTTGCTGCCGATAAATTTGCCAGTAAATACTCAAATGGCGAAAAACTGGTATCTGCATTAAAAACTATTTCAGCTAATGCATTAAGTAATCCAACACCACACCCTGTTTATGTATTTTTTCATTACTCACATCCTCCTTTATTAAAACGAATTGAGACAATAAAAAAAATGAAACGACCATAAATACACAAATGAAAATTTAATAGGCTAAACCAATGCAAGTCGAAATAATAACCATAGGTGACGAAATATTGATTGGCCAGATTATCGATACAAACTCAGCCTGGATGGGACAGGAGTTGAATAATCTGGGTTTTGATATTAATCGCATAACATCAATTAGTGATAATAAAGAAGAAATTGAAAATGCATTAGCCGAAGCATTAAACCGAGTATCAATTGTATTAATTACAGGAGGTTTAGGCCCAACGCGCGACGACATTACCAAGCATGTTTTATGCGACTTTTTCAAAACAAAACTGGTTTTTAACGAAACGGTTTATAACAATGTGGTTCAATTACTTAAAGGACGAGTTAAAACCATTAACGAACTAAATCGTAGTCAGGCAATGGTACCCGAAAATTGTACAGTAATACAAAATACTGTAGGAACAGCCCCAATTATGTGGTTCGAAAAGGAGGGGAAAGCGATTATTTCAATGCCCGGTGTTCCTTTCGAAATGAAACATGCCATGAATAATGAAATATTACCTCGTTTAACAAAACAGTTCAAATCGGGCGTAATTATTCATAAAACAATTCACATATATCGAATACCCGAAGCTGTTTTGGCCGAAATGCTAACCGAATGGGAAGATTCATTACCATCGCAAATAAAAATAGCTTATTTACCACAACCTGGCAAAATAAGGCTTCGACTTACTGCCAAGGGTAGTAATAGAACAAAACTGGAAAAGCAAATATTTGAAGCAACGGAAAAATTATACCCAATAATTGGTAATCAAATCTATGGTATTGATGACGAATCACCTCAATTATTAATTGGTAAAGAGCTTTTAAAGCTAAATCATACTATTTCTACAGCCGAAAGTTGTTCGGGTGGAACAATTGCATCGTTAATAACATCTATTCCGGGAGCTTCTGCTTATTTTAAAGGTTCTATTGTTGCATATTCAAACAAAATAAAACAAACAATTTTATGCGTTTCCGAATCAAATATTATAAAATATGGAGCTGTTAGCAAAGAGGTGGTTGAAGAAATGGCTCTTGGTGTTAAAAAAATTATGAATACGAACTGGGCAATTGCTACTTCGGGAATAGCCGGACCAACAGGAGGTTCTGATGAAAAACCAGTTGGCACCGTTTGGATTGCAATAGCTTCTCCTGATAATAATGTATACTCCGAACTTTTTTCTTTAGGAAAAATACGTGAAAGAGTTATTTCTCAGACTTCAGAAACTGCATTAATTATGTTATTAAATAATATAATAAAGTATAAATAATTATTTAATAAAGTTTTATATATATTATTTATACTAAATATTTAAGTTATAATAAATAATGTGAATCAGAGTATTTGGACATACGAAAACACACTGTTTCTTATAATGGGATTAACAGGTGGTTTAGGGTTGTTTCTATTAGGAATGCAGATGCTAAGCCGAAGCATGAGAGATTTGGCTGGGCGACAAATGCGCCATTTTCTCGGTACTGTTTCAAAAAACCGTTTATCATCAGCTTTTTTTGGAGTGTTTTTTACAATATTATTTCAAAGTAGCAGTGCTGCATCTGTTGTAATTATTGGTTTTGTCGAAGCAGGTTTACTGTTATTCAAACAAACACTACCTGTTATTTTAGGAACCGCACTCGGAACAACCATCACTGCCCAACTGGTAGCTATAAAAATTGGCAAATTTGCATTATTAGGAATAGGCATTGGGTTTTTATTAAGTATGATATCGAAAGGAAAATGGAAGTATATTTTTGAAACCATTTTAAGCATAGGTATACTTTTTTATGGTATGGAACTAATGTCGAATTCAATGAAACCCTTAGAAAACTACCAACCATTTGTAGATATTATTATTACATTTAATAACCCAATTATAGCACTTATTATAGCAATGATTGGTACAGCACTTATTCAAAGCAGTGCTGCTTTTATTGGCATACTTATTTCTCTTGGTTCAACAGGTTTATTAAGTGCCGAAACCTGCCTTCCTATGATACTGGGTTCAAACATAGGAACAACAATTACAGGAATATTAAGTTCATTAAATGCAGGGCGACAAGCAAAAAAGGTAGCCTATGTAAACACCTTTTTTAAATTTGTAACAGCATTATTATTTGTTGGAATAATTCCATTTTGGCATCAATTTACATCCTGGATATCGGGCGATTCAACAAAAAATATTGGAAATTACCTTGCCAATGCACACACAATATTCAATTTTTTTCTCCTTGTTGCATGGCTTCCTTTTACCAAACAGGTTAGTACATGGTTCGACAAATACATTCCAAACAATTCAAATTCCTTTTCTCTTAAGTATTTGAACGATGATGTTTTAAACACTCCCGGTTTATCTGTTACTTTATTAAAAAAAGAATTACTAGCTATGGGTAACATTGTAATTCAAATGGTAGAGATGACAATAAATATTATTATTAATAAAAACTCCACTATGCTCCCTAAATTAAAAGAGATGGAGAGCGAAACCGATAAATACAGAGAAAAAATTAACGAATTTTGGCTTAAATCGGCACAGATTTCATCGCAAGAAAACTGGCCGGTTGAATTATATCAATTGCTGCATTTGGTTAATGAATTGGAACAAATTGCCGATTTAGTTTCGGTTAACATATACAATCAGGCCGAAAAATGGATAAATTCAAATGCAGATTTTTCAAAGGATGGAAAAAATGAACTTGAATATTATCATTCGAGATGTGTTAAACAATTAAAAAGAGCTATACTGTTAATTGAAAACAGAGATTACAACCATGCATTAAGGCTAAAAGAAAAATATAGAAAATATGCCTATATGGCATTCGATTTAGAACTAAATCATTATAAACGACTCTTTTCAATTGAAAGTAAATCCATAGAATCAAGTAAAATACATCTTGAATTACTAAACCTTTACAGAATTATTAACAGTAGAGCAACCAATTTTGGACGACTAATATTAATGGATTCTTCTGCGCAGAAAGATTTAGACAAAGAAAATTTTAAAGATGATATTGAATCTGAATTTACAAAAAAATAATAA
Organism: Marinilabiliaceae bacterium; assembly: GCA_016933045.1. Taxonomy (GTDB): domain Bacteria; phylum Bacteroidota; class Bacteroidia; order Bacteroidales; family Marinilabiliaceae; genus JAFGBR01. Next base: position 5,650 of record JAFGBR010000063.1, read on the forward strand.
TTGCTATACCTTAACTTATAATAATCTAATTAATCATAAAAACATCATTATTAATATATTAATTTATTTATATAAAGTATTAATATAAGTTTTTTAAGTATTGTTTTTTAAATAGTTGTATTCAATTTTGTTAATAACTTGAATAAAATCAAACTTGTAAAACAACCCTAAAAAGTTATATTTGCACATCGTCTTTTTTTAATTATGGAATTTATAGTTTCGGCACGTAAATACAGACCAGTTACTTTTCTTTCGGTTGTTGGGCAAAGTCATATCACCGTGACTCTGAAAAATGCCATTAAAAACAATCAATTGGCACATGCATACCTATTTTGCGGCCCCCGAGGGGTTGGAAAAACTACTTGTGCGCGTATATTTGCCAAAACAATTAATTGTTTGAATATTTCAAGCGATTTTGAAGCCTGTAACAAATGTGAATCATGCCAATCATTTAACGAGAACCGATCGTATAATATTCATGAACTCGATGCAGCTAGTAACAACTCGGTAGAAGATATAAGATTATTAATTGAAAAAGTTCGTGTTCCACCTCAAATTGGCAAATATAGCGTTTACATTATCGACGAGGTACATATGTTGTCGCAATCGGCATTCAATGCTTTTTTAAAAACATTGGAAGAACCTCCCCGACATGCCATTTTCATATTGGCAACCACCGAAAAACATAAAATTTTACCTACTATACTTTCGCGCTGCCAAATTTTTGATTTTAATCGGATAACAATTCAAGATGGAGCAAATCACTTGAAGTATGTTGCTGAAAGTGAGGGGGTAACCATAGAAGAGGAAGGTTTAAGCGTAATTGCTCAAAAGGCTGATGGAGCCATGAGAGATGCTCTTTCAATTTTTGATCAGATTGTTGCTTTTTCGGGTAAAAATATTACATATAAGCAAGTAATAGAAAATCTTAATGTACTTGATTACGACTATTACTTTAAGTTAACCGAAGCTTTTTTAACCGATAATATTGTAGATTCTATGTTAATCCTCGATGAGATATTAAAAAATGGATTCGATTTATTACATTTCATTTCGGGATTAAACGCACATTTTCGTGATCTTTTAGTATCAAAAGATCCTAAATCAACACGACTACTTGAAGTAGGATCAACCATTGCCAAACAATATGCCGATCAGGCTGCTAAATGCACAATTGATTTTTTATATGATGCTTTAAACATTGCATCAGAAGCTGAACTTCAATACCGGAATGCAAAAAATAAAAGACTGCATATTGAATTTGCAGTAATTAAACTAGCTCGTTTGCAAACCGAAAAAAAAAACGAATTGAACTAGCAGCCAAACGAAAAGCAAAACAAAACTCTGCAATATCTTCTCAAAACATTAAAAATCCAGTTATCTCCAATGGAAATATTGCACATATTTCATCACAATCAAAAACTAATAGCAATTCGACCACGGCTAAATTAAAGAGTTATTCTATTAAAAAATCGGTTAATGACGGTGTAATAAAACCAATTGAATCAACTGAAAGTAACAATGAAGATAACACGTCTCAAATAATAGATCCTAAGTGGAATAACACTATTGATAATGATTCGCTTAAGAAAACATGGTTAATCTATTGTCAACAAATAGAACCTGATAATCCACGACTCTTTAGCATAATGAAAAATCATATACCGGTAATTATGGATGAAACAGTTGTATTGCTTAAACTGAAAAACCGTATGCAAGCCGATGAGATACAGAAAGAAAAAAATTCCATTTTTATTTATCTTAAAACACAACTTAAAAATGCAAATCTGTCTCTCGAAATTGAATTTCTTAAAGAAGAGGAGGGAACAACAAAAGCCTTTACATCTTCTGATAAATTTAAACTAATGATGGAAAAAAACCCTTCATTATTAGAACTTAAAAATAGATTTGACTTGGATTTAGGTTAATTAGATTTTGTGAACATTTATGACTCAATCTGGTTAACTTTTGTATCGAAATGAAATAATAATAATAATAATAATAATAATAATATTGAATCAGTTATGACTTCGAAAGCTAAAATTGTTTATACAAAAACCGATGAAGCGCCAGCATTGGCAACTTATTCGTTACTTCCAATAATCAAAACATTTACCGATGCTGCTAATATAATTGTAGAACAGAGTGATATATCTCTTGCTGGTCGTATTATTTCTAATTTTCCTGATTATTTAAAAGATACCCAAAAACAACCCGATGCATTAAAAGAACTAGGAGAGTTAGCAAAAAAACCTGAAGCAAATATTATTAAATTACCAAACATTAGTGCTTCGATTCCACAACTTAAAGCAGCAATTAAAGAGTTGCAAGAACATGGATATAAGCTACCTGACTATCCCGAAAAACCACAAAATGATGCCGAAAACGAGATAAAAAACCGATATGCAAAAGTGTTGGGAAGTGCAGTAAACCCGGTACTCCGCGAAGGTAATTCTGATCGTAGAGTTGCAAAGGCAGTTAAAGAATTTGCAAAAAAACACCCTCATTCGATGGGTGACTGGTCTTCTACATCAAAATCACATGTAAGCCACATGAAAAATGGCGATTTTTATGGGAGTGAAAAATCTGTTGTAATGCAAAAAACAGATATAGTAAAAATTGTTTTTACTGCTTCAGATGGTTCAACTAATGTTTTAAAAGATAACTTAAAACTTATTGAAGGTGAAGTTATTGATGGTTCAGTAATGAGTAAAAATGCATTATGTAAATTTTACGAAAAAGAGATAGAAGATGCTAAAAATAAAGATGTTCTTTTGTCACTTCACCTAAAAGCCACCATGATGAAGGTTTCAGATCCAATTATGTTTGGCTATGCTGTAAAAGTTTTTTATAAAACTGTTTTTGATAAATATGCTGTTTTATTCAACAAATTAGGAATTAATGCCAATAACGGGTTGGGAGATGTGTATGCAAAAATTGATAATTTACCAATCGATCAGAAAAATGAAATTTTAGCTGCAATTGAAGCAGTTTATACTCAACGGCCAAAATTAGCAATGGTAAACTCCGACAAAGAAATTACAAATTTGCACGTTCCAAGCGACATTATTATTGACGCATCTATGCCGGCGGCAATTCGTACATCGGGACAAATGTGGGGGCCTGACGGTAAATTAAAAGATACTAAGTATATTATTCCCGATCGATGCTATGCCGGCATTTACCAAGAGACCATTAACTTTTGTAAAATTAATGGGAAATTTGATGTATCAACAATGGGAAATGTTTCTAATGTTGGCTTAATGGCGCAAAAAGCAGAAGAATACGGTTCACACGACAAAACATTTGAAATTCAAGCTAATGGAGTAGTACAAGTAATTGATTCGGACGGAATTGTACTTATGGAACATACCGTTGAAGAAGGTGACATTTGGAGAGCATGTCAAACCAAAGATTTACCTGTAAAGGACTGGGTTAAACTAGCTGTTAACAGGGCAAAAGCTACCGGTTCACCTGCTATCTTTTGGTTAGATGAAAACAGAGCTCACGATAGAAACATAATAGATAAAGTAAAAGTTTATTTGAATAATTTTAACATATATGATATTCAAATAGATATAATGTCGCCAGAGGAAGCTATAAAGTACACCTTAAAACGCGTTAAAGAGGGTAAAGATACCATTTCGGTAACAGGTAATGTATTAAGAGATTATCTGACTGATTTGTTTCCAATATTGGAACTTGGTACAAGTGCAAAGATGCTGTCAATTGTACCTTTACTTGCCGGAGGTGGATTATATGAAACAGGAGCGGGGGGGTCTGCTCCAAAACATGTTCAACAATTTTTAGAGGAAGGTCACTTACGTTGGGATTCATTGGGTGAATATTTAGCTCTTGCCGTTTCTCTTGAAGATTTAGGTATAAAAACCAACAATTCGAAAGCAAAAATTATTGCATCAGCACTAAATGAGGCTAACAAAAAATATCTGGAATTTGCTAAATCGCCATCGCGCAAGGTAAATGAACTCGATAACAGGGGAAGTAGTTTTTACATTGCAATGTACTGGGCACAAGCATTAAACAATCAAAACGATGATGCAGAACTTAAAGAAAAATTTGAACCAATAGCTCAAAAACTTACAGCGAATGAACAAGTAATTGTTAATGAATTAAATGCAGCACAAGGAAAACCGGTTAATATTGGAGGTTATTATCAGCCCGATTTTGAAATGACTGCTAAAGCAACGCGGCCTAGTATTACTTTTAATAATATTTTAGCATCTATATAATATAACAAACTTTAATTACTTAATTATGAAAAAGTTATTTATAATAGTTACTATTTTAACTTTAATAGAAAATATATATTCACAGGATTTTA
>JAFGBR010000007.1 GCA_016933045.1 Marinilabiliaceae bacterium
GATGGTCTAAAATGATATTTTTGGTAAATCTGCTTGATACCGCATCATAATCATTCCCCGACTCATCACCCAACCGCACCCTGAGATGCCTTACAATTACGTGGTCGGCTCCAATGTTGAGCGGATATTTTCTAAGACAAATGCCATCGCCTGGAGCTGTTTGTCCGGCAATGGTTATGTAAGGATTTTTTATGCTCAGAGGACTTTCAAGGTGTATAGTTCCTGAAACCCTGAAAACAACAGTTCGGGGGCCCGATGCTTCAACTGCTGCCCTTAAACTACCTTCTCCTCTATCGTTTAAGTTTGTCACTTCGTAAACAACCCCTCCACGACCGCCTTTGGTATATTTCCCGTAACCCTCGGCAGAAGGGAATGCTAATTGCTGGGTATAGCCATTTACACAAAGAAATATTGCTAATAGAATTGTTAATTTTTTCATGATATTTTATTTATGGTATTGCATGTATAATCACACGATTATATCTTGTCAATTGTGGAATTCCATCATCTTTTACCTCACAGATGATATGAATGCTTACTTTCTCTTTCAAATCTTTAGGTATTACAAATGATGCATTTTGAGAATTTGAATTTTTAATTTTAATATTTCCTATAAAAGAGCTTGGTTCTTTATAAAACCACCAGTTGTAAGTAAGTTGATTCTTATCGGGGTCGTATGTTCCTTTTGCATTCAACTGAATTGTAGAACCGGGTTTGGCATTCAAATCCAATTCATGATTTAGGTTAACTACAGGAGGATGATTGGCTTCATTAAATGGTTTCACACACCAGTCTGCCTTGGCAGCAAAGTCGTTTTGAAAGGCATCTGCCCATCGCCAAACAGGTTTAAGATATTCCAAAAGCACAGAGTCATTTGGTATATTCTCTTTAAGTCGTTGGCGTCCCCATGCAGAACTGCCATACCATCTTCCTTCCGGATATTTATAGAGAGTATCTGCAACAGGGTCAAGCCATATGTTTTCACGAATCCTGACATATCTGCCTCCCCAGCCTCCATAATTTGGTGCTTCCATATTTCTAAGGCCGGTTTCTATGTTATGAAGAAATGCAGGAGAGTCTCCTTCTGACCTAAAATCCCCATCGTCAAATCCTTTTTTATCACCTGTATGCGATTTGTATAAAGAACATAATGCCCCATGGTTTTGTAATATATGTGACTTCATCCATTCGCCTGTAAAATACTTTTGCTGCTCCTGTGGTAAGGTTTGTTTCCAATAGTACATTATTGCAATAAACTGGTCGGATATAATTGTTGGAATATTAAATTTTCCCCAATGCGGTCTGATGTACGATTGGTAAGTAGAATCCTGCTCCCAAATGAAAAAGAAGCGGAGTTTATTGGCAACATATTCCATTTTTTCGGGGTGTTCTTCTTCAATGGTTTTTAATGCCCTTGCAATGGTATTGGTGCCACCCCATGCCTGAACCCAAATTGGATTATTATCTGATTCGTCCAATAAAACTTTAACAATATGCTGTGAACCAGAAGTGATGGAATCCATCTCTCCTTCTGTTTCAACATTTCCAAGAAATGAAATTGATTTTAAATACTCAGGTGTTGGGTATCCTTTATCATGTAATATCAAGTTTGGGTATACTTCAGAATATGCTTCAAGATATGGGTATAGCCAATCATCACCTGCCCATTTATGCCCATGCCAATGATACTGAGAACTTGATGTGATTATTCCTTCAACATCCCATTCGTTTACGTACAATAAAAACCTAACCATGGAACATTCATCATCTATTTCACCGTCAGAGGTAACTATCATACGTGGTTTTAATGTTTCCTTATTCTGACTTTGGATGGCTAAAACAGGCACCAGAATAAAGGTTAATATGGCTAATGTTATTTTTTTTAACATCATGATACTTTTTTGATTATATCTATAAATGTAATAAAAATGCACGGGAGCGCAGGCAATAAAACAACTCTCTCGGCAAAAAAAGGTTGAAGCGTTGGCTTGTGTGTTATTGCGGGATGTGTTGTTTTGTGGGCAGGGTTTTTCCTCAACTGGCGCCCTTTTATAGCGCGTTTAGTTTACGTAACGCGTGCTTTTCGAAACCCAATGCAACAAAGGCTAAAAATTAATACCAAAAAAACTGAGCGTCCGCTTGTGCCACTCGATATGTTCTTATCTAATCTAAATATTCCAAAAAGCAATAAAGTTTTTGTAATAATTAAATGTTGGTTCAAGCGTCTGCTTGTACCCTTTTTTTTATAACAGACTTTGTTTGGAAACCAAATTTAAACAATTTTACAGGGCACGAGCCCCCGGTTTTAATCAGTAGGCTCGTGGCAACTGTGCTATTCTCCTTTTTCGAAAGAGATGTTTTCAATGACTTTTTTAAGTTCTTTTCCGGGAGTAAAAATAACCTTTGCACCACGAATCATACCGGCATTGAACTCTTTTTCCGACGATGCACCATCGCTCGATAACGACAGGCGAAAAGTACCAAAGTCGCCCAGGTTCACACTTTTTCCCATAGCCAGGTACTTGGGTAGCTCGTCGATAAGGTTTTCGATAACGTTGCTTACATCGCCACGGGTTAACGACGATCGGCCCGATATCTCTTTCGATATTTCGGTTTTCGAAATTTTACCTTCATTTACTGCGTTGGCATACCATTTAGCTTCGGCTGTTTTGTTAAGCGGGTTCGACCGCTGTACTAATTTATATTTCATATTAAATTGATTTTTGCCATAAGTTTAGGAACCTACGGCAGGGTTAAAAATTGCGTTTTTATTTTTAATTGGTCGTACCCCTGTCCCCTTTGTTATCGTTTATATTATATAACCGATAATACTCGTTCGGGGAGCTTGTAAATTTCTTCCCTAGAGGAAATAAATTTACTCTAGGGAAGAAATAAATTTACTCAAGGGAGAAAATTTAGTTACTCAAGGGAGAAAATTTTGTTGCTCCCTTGAGTAAATTAAAAGAGCTTTACAATGTATAAATTTTTTTCAAAACAGCTAACTGTTGGCATCAGAAAAGATTTTAATTTCCAATACTTTTTAGTCCTTATTATTTATTGAGTTTTAGTTCCTGCAAAGTTTTTTTAATATCTTCTAACTCATTAAGGATGGTTTTGTTTGATTGATTGGTTTTATAGCTCATCATAATTATTTTGACAGAAACTAATAAAACACCGGCCTCTAATAATAAATTATGAGTAAACCCTTTTGTGAAAAGGGCAATAACAAATAGTAAAAAAGTAATTGTTATTACAATTATATCGGCTAATGACAGGTATTTTTTCACGCGAGTATATTTTAATTCGTATTGTATTATCTTAATTATTAAAAAAATCAGGAATCGATATTTGAGTTCAAAATATTTTCCGATTTGGTTATTACCATTGAAACAGGAAGTTCTCTTATTATCATTTCGGTAACGCTGCCAAGCAAAAACCGTTGAATTAACGATTTGCCGTTTGCTCCCATAAATATTAAGTCAATTTTGTTTTTTACAGCGTAATCTAAAATTTTCTTATGTATTTTACCTTTAATTAGTTTCGTAACATAATCAATGTCGGTTAAGTTAAATTTTTGTATAAACTCATTAAATCGTTGGTTGGTATCTTTCTTTAGTTCATCATTCTCTTTTTTATAGTCAATTTCGTAGCGCATTGAAACGTTCTCTTCAAGGGGTTCGAATACTGTTATTATGTTTAATGTTGCTTTAAATATTCTTGATATTTTAATGGCATTGTTAAGTGCTCTTTCCGATGCTTCTGAAAAGTCGACCGGGCAGAGTATTTTTTTAGGAATGATAGTACATCCGGTTTTTGTTATCCAAACTGGTTTTTGAGCTTTCCTGATTATTTTTTCTGTAACAACATCAATTTTTTGATTTTTGTTTGTTTGTTCTGTTTCGTTGGTAAGTAAAATAAGATTTACATTTTCTGTTTCAGAAACCGAAATAATTTGTTCAAAAAGGTTTCCATATTGAATTCTCTTTTCAGCTTTTATGCCTTTAACCGACAAGTCGGTTAAAACTTTTTCGAAATCTTTATTTACGTATTCTATTATAAGGGAGTGTATCGATTCTTTTTTTGCTTCGGCAGGAAGTACATGTAATAATATTATTTGTGAATTAAAGTTTGTTGCCAGTTGAACAGCTACATTTAATTGATCTGTCGATATCTCATTTATCTTAACCGGAACTAATATTTTTTCAAGTAGCTTCATAATATTATTTTTTCAGTTTATTATTAAGTATATATTCTTTTTGTTTTTGTCGCTGAACATGGCTTGTGTTATAGATTGTAGTTGGTTGTTTGAGTTATTCGGGTTGTTTCATGTTTTTAAATTCTTTTTTCCCAAGATTTATTTGTATGCCTGTTGAAAACAGAAAAGGGTTGTATTCAAAGTCGAGTTGCGAATTGTGATATGGAAATGATAGCCCCATTTGCCCGATAAACTTAACGTGTTTTGGTCCAAATTTAAGTGTTATTGCAGGTTCAATAAAAAAACTTCTATTGTTTTGTGTCGATTGAGCAATGTTAACATGTACTACCCGTGGTGTAAATATTGCATCAAAGTAATTAGACCCAAAGCCTACTGATGGTTGCAGAAAATATCGTTGTATATTAACGTCGGTATAATCGTTCCAAATATTATTGTTGTAGTGCGATTTAATTTTACCAAAACCATAGCCTCCAAATACTTCAATATGAAGATGGTTAATCTTTTTATAGTATCCGGTTCCTAACTCGAGGAAATGGTGTTTATGATATGAATCTGTTGAGTCTGATGTTGAATTTGAAAAGCTTGCATTCATTAATACACCAATGTTGTCGGTTATTGCATAGCTTAACTGAGGGTCGAAGCCTGCAGTTCCTATATGTGCTGCACCTCTGAACTCCCCTTTATTGCTCATCATAGGTGTGTTAATAACATTGGGAATGTATGCAGGTGCGCAACTCCAGAGTGTTATTATTAACGATATAATGTTTAATGCAACGTACCGTTTTTTTAATGTGCTGTTTTTTGCAAAAAATAAGTGTTTCATCTAAAAAAAAATTAATAGTTAAGGTTGTATTTTATTTGCATGTGACGTTTTAACTAATGTGGGTTTGCGTTTTATTCGTGTATGTAAACCTCAGTTCAATACTTGTTTTATATGTTAATTATTTGTTTTTATAAATATACTTATTTGGTGTTTGTTTATTTGTTGCAATCTAATTATTTCGAGTTATTTTTTTCAACAAAAGTAAAAATACAGTAAAAAAGTTATAATTTAGCACACGTGTGCATTATGGAAAAGAAGATTACAATAAAAGATATAGCAAGAGAGCTTAATATTCATCATACCACAGTTTCGCGTGCGTTACGTGGCGATTTTCGTATTAAAGAAGAGACGAAAAGTAAGATTGTAGCTTATGCAAAAGAAAAGGGATACCGTGTTAACCAGGGTGCGTTAAACTTTAGAAACAAGCAGAGTAATGAAATTGCTTTGCTTGTGCCTAATATTAGTCATTATACTTTTTCGAATTTTATTAGCCGTGTAAGCGATTTGGCGCAGGAGAATGGTTTTGTTGTTTCGGTATTTCAGTCGAAAGAGAATTATGAGAATGAGAAAGAGATACTGAAAATAATAATGCAAAACCGAGTGGCCGGAGTTATTGCTTCCATATCGAATAGTACAATTGATACATCTCATTTTCGGCAGCTTATCGATTTTGGAGTGCCGCTGGTGTTTTTCGACAGGGTTTGTCAGGATATAGATACCTCGAAGGTAATGATTGATAACTTTAAAGCTGCATTTGAAGCAGTTCAGTTCTTTATTTCAAAGGGGTATTGCCGTATTGGCCATATTACGGGGCCGTCTCACATAAATGTATTTTCCGACAGGCATAAAGGATATCTTTCGGCACTTGAAAAATCGGGTTTGGATTATAAGTTACGATATGAGGTAAGCAAGGAGTTTGAAATAGCCGATGGTTTTAATGCAATGAAAAAGATATGGAGTTATGCTGAAAAACCCGATGCTTTACTATGCGATTCATTTACTTTGTCGGCAGGTGTTAATAGTTTTTGTAATCAAAATGGAATTATAATACCCGGTGATGTAGCTATTATTGCCGTTGCAAACGACCCTTTTAGTGGGTTATTAAACCCTCCACAAACAGTAATGGAGCAGCCCATTGGTGAGTTGGCCACGACATCGTTCGACTTGCTTATGAATGCAATAAGTTCAAAAAATAAGAGTATTGCTGAAGTGATATATCATAAAGCAAGGTTAATAAAACGAGAATCGGTTTAAAATCTATAATCATTAATGAAAAAATCTATTTAAATGGAATCAACATTAAAAAAACATGCATTGCTTGAGAAGAAGCATATATTGGCATTTGTTCTGCTTGCCAGCTGCTTTATGTGGTGGGGTATTGCTAATAATCTTACCGATCCGCTTGTGAGGGTGTTTAAGGCCGTATTTGGCGAACTATCTACATTTCAGGCATCGTTAATTCAATTTGCATTTTATTTTGGGTACTTCTGTATGGCCATACCGGGTGCTGCAATTGCACGAAAATTTTCATATAAAACAGGCGTTTTAGTCGGACTTGGAGTGTATGCACTAGGCTGTTTTATGCTTTATCCTGCAACTCTACTTCAGGAGTTTATTTTGTTTTGTCTTTCGTATTATGTGTTAGCAAGTGGACTTGGAATTTTAGAAACCAATGCAAATCCATATATATTAGTATTGGGGCCAAAAGAAACTGCCACACGTCGATTAAACTTTGCCCAGTCATTTAATCCAATTGGTGCAGTTACCGGAATTGTTTTATGTCAGATATTAATTATGGCTCGTATGCCTCTCGATGGCGATGGTAATATTTCTATTGCACCCGATCAGATTAACGAAGCTCTTAATATTGTTATTTTCCCATATCTGTCAATAGCTGCAATATTAGTTGTGGTTTGGTTATTAATTGCTTTTACCAAGATGCCGAAGGTGACAGATTCGCATGAACAGATTCATATTTTTAAAACATTTGGTCAGTTATTTAAAAGGAAGAATTATGCGTATGCTGTTATTGCACAGTTTTTTTATGTAGGTGCACAAATTTCTGTTTGGACATATACAAACTTCTATATTCCTGAGCATTTGCACGTAACACCCGAAGTTGCTTTGCAGTATCACACCGGTGCGTTAACACTGTTTATGTTTTCGCGCTGGATATTTACCGCATTGATGAAGAAGTTTAATGATCATTCATTGTTATTAACTGCGGCTATAATGGCTTCTTTGTTATCGTTGAGTGTTGTATTTATTGGAGGTGTAATAGGTGTTTATTCGTTGATAGGTATATCTGGTTTCATGTCGTTAATGTTCCCAACAATATTTGGAATGGGAAGTGAAGGGTTAAATGATGCAGAAACAAAAGTTGGAGCGTCAGGGTTAATAATGGCTATACTTGGTGGTGCACTGCTTACTCCACTTCAGGGTGCATTAATTGATATGATTGGCGTTGACTTGTCGTATTTATTGCCACTTATTTGTTTTGTTGTAATAGGAGCTTATGCTTTTTATCGTTCAAAAAATATTGTAAAGGTATAAGGAGTAAATACATGGCTTATTATAAAAGATATTGCAAAGCACTAACGCTAAAAAATGATGCTCAATTAATTGAGGCTTATAAAAAGGTGCATGCTCCTGGTGCTGTTTGGCCCGAAATAACACAAGGTATGAAAGATGTTGGAATTGTAGATATGGAGATTTACATATTAGGTAACCAGATGTTTATGATTATGGATACAGTGCCCGGTTTTGATCATGATTTAGCAATGGCAAAGCTTGCCCAAATGCCACGTCAGAGCGAATGGGAAGCTTATGTGTCGCAGTTTCAAAATACTTCGAAAGATGCGTCGGCTGATGAGAAATGGCAACTGATGGAACGAATCTATAAAATGGATTAGGATTAAACCGAGAAAAGATGAAGTTAACCACTAAAAATAAACTTGGAAACACAGGACTTGAGGTGCCGCCAATAATATATGGTACCAGCTACTTAGGTAATTTGTATCAGGATTTGTCGTACGAATATAAAAAGGAACTGATTCAGGGTTGGTTCGATTGTACCGAAAGACCTGTTGTTATTGATTCGGCAGGGAAATATGGTGCCGGTTTGGCATTGGAAATGATTGGTGAAATACTGGCCGATTTAAATATCTCTCCATCTGATATTGTTATTAGCAATAAACTAGGGTGGTACAGAGTTCCTCTGGAAACTGAAGAACCTACATTCGAGCCCGGAGTTTGGAAAGGACTTAAATACGATGCTGTTCAGAAAATAAGTTACGATGGCATTATTCAGTGCTGGAAACAGGGTAATGAATTGCTTGGTGGGAAATATAAGGCCGATGTTGTTTCGGTACACGACCCGGATGAATATTTGGCTGCCGCAGTTAATAAAGAAGATCGCATAAGTCGTTTTGCTGATATACTTGAAGCTTATAAAGCCTTGTTTGAATTAAAGAAAAAAGGCGAGATTAAAGCAGTTGGTGTTGGTTCAAAGGATTGGACGATTATAAGAGAACTGTACGATCAGGTTAAGTTTGATTGGGTTATGATTGCCAACTCGTTTACAATTATGAAACACACGCCCGACTTTATGAAATTTATAAATCAGTTATATAAAGATGGTGTTGGTGTAATTAACTCTGCTGTTTTTCAGGCTGGTTTTTTAACCGGAGGTGAGTTTTTCGATTATCGAAAAGTAGAACCAGACTCGGAAGAAGGTAAGTTTATATATCAATGGCGCGATCAATTTAATAAAATTTGCAGCTTGTACAGTATCAATCCATCGGAAGCATGTATTCGATTTGCGATGTCTCATCCTGCAGTTGCAGCTATTGCTTTAAATACCAGTAAAGTGAAAACCATGCATCGTAACGTAGATACAATGATGGCTAAAATACCTAATGAGTTTTGGGTTGAAATGAAAAAAGCCGGATTAATATCATCTGATTATTCATTTATTTAGGTAAATAATGGTAATAGATTCGCATCATCATTATTGGAATTACAATCCCGTTGAATACGATTGGATTGATGATAAGATGAAAATCATCAGGAAAGATTTTTTACCAAATGATCTCAAGGCTACTGTTGATGATGCCGGGGTTGATGGTGTTATAACCGTTCAGGCACGACAATTAGTAGATGAGACCGATTGGCTTTTAAAGTTGGCATCGAAATACGATTTTATGAGAGGTGTTGTAGGTTGGTTGCCAATTGCTGATGCAGGTTTTGAGTTGTTATTGGATAAATATGCATCTGTTCATAAGCTTGTTGCTTTACGCCATGTTATACAGGGTGAGCCAGATGATAATTATATTCTTAGGTCGGGCTTTAACGAGGGGATATCTCATTTGAAACGATATAATCTTACTTACGATATTTTGGTGTTTGAACGTCATTTACAAAAAGTGATTAATTTTGTTGATATGCATCCAAACCAGACTTTTGTTTTAGATCATATAGCAAAACCGCTTATTAAAGATGGGGTTATATCTCCCTGGAAAGAAAATATTGAGGAATTGGCGAAAAGAGATAATGTGTTTTGTAAGATATCGGGGATGGTTACCGAGGCCGATTTTACAAACTGGAATGAGGAGCAGTTAAAACCTTACTTCGATGTTGTTTTGAATGCGTTTACTCCTTCTAAACTTATGTTTGGGTCGGATTGGCCTGTTTGCCTTGTAGGTGTGGAGTACCACAACTGGGTTAAAATAGTGCAAAAGACAATATCAAAGTTGTCGGGTAGCGAACAGCAACAAATAATGGGGTTGAATGCTTTAAAAGCGTATCATCTGGATTAATGGAAATATAATAAAGGAAAAATATATGCAAGCAATACAAATTAAGGAACCAGAACTGGTTCAGGTTGTTGAGAAAGAAAAACCGCAGGTTGGCAACGACGAAGTACTTTTAAAGTTAAAATACGTTGGTTTTTGCGGATCTGATTTGTCGACATATTTAGGTAAAAACCCGATGGTTAAATATCCGCGTGTTCCCGGCCATGAAATATCGGCGGTGATTGAAAGTGTCGGATGCAATGTACCTGATAATTTAAAGGCTGGAATGTTTGTTACTGTTGTGCCTTATACTAATTGTGGTCAGTGTCCATCGTGTAAAAATGGTCGTCAACATGCTTGTCAGTTTAATCAAACATTGGGTGTTCAGCGCGATGGTGCCATGAGCGAGTTTATTGCTGTTCCCTGGCAAAAGGTGTTGGTTGCCGAAGGATTAACTGAAAAAGAGTTGGCCATGGTTGAACCGTTAACAGTTGGTTTTCATGCAACTGAACGAGGTAGGGTTACCGATAGTGACGTTGTTTTGGTTTTTGGATGCGGAATGATTGGTGTTGGTGCAATTGTACGATCGGTATTGAGAGGTGCAACTGTTATTGCTGTAGATATTGATGATGATAAGTTAGAGGTAGCTCGGCAATTAGGTGTACAGTATACTATTAATTCGTTAAAAGAAGATTTGCACAAACAGTTGGAGAGCATTGTTCCTGCAGGTCCGGATGTAATTATTGAAGCTGCCGGGAATCCAAAAACATATTTGGCAGCAGTGAATGAAGTTGCATTTACCGGGCGTGTTGTTTGCATTGGATATGCTAAAGATGATGTGTCGTTTGCAACAAAACTGTTTGTCCAGAAAGAGATGGATATAATGGGTTCGCGTAATGCAACAGCATCTGATTTTAGAGCTGTTATCTCTTATTTGCAGCGTAAAACTTTTCCAATTGATAAAATGATTACCCGAATAATTAAAGTTGATGAGGCTTCTGATGGAATGAAACAGTGGGCTGATGCTCCGGGTAAGGTTTTTAAGATTTTAGTTGAGTTTTAATATTGTTTACCACTAAGGCACTAAGGGCACAAAGTTGTTTTTTTGTTTGTTAGTTTGGTGTCTTTGTGGGATTTATTATTTAACCAGTTTTTTCACCAAATCGGCTGCCTCTTTCAATGTTGTTGCAGAAAAAACTTTAAGACCTGATTGATCAATAATTTCTTTACCACCTTCGGCATTTGTACCCTGAAGTCGTACAATAATTGGGATGTTTATTTCTCCAATTTTCTTATAGGCTTCAACAACACCGCTTGCAACCCTGTCGCAGCGAACAATACCTCCGAAAATATTTATGAGTATTGTTTTTACATTTGGGTCGTTTAAAATAATTTTCAAACCTGCTTCAACAGTTTGTGCATTTGCTCCTCCGCCTACATCAAGGAAATTGGCGGGTTCACCTCCCGATAGCTTAATAATATCCATTGTGGCCATTGCCAATCCGGCTCCATTAACCATACATCCAACATTCCCATCTAGTTTAATAAAGTTAAGGTTGTTCTTCGATGCTTCAATTTCGGCAGGATCTTCTTCTAATAGGTCACGCATCTCCTGGTAACGAGGGTGACGAAACAGCGCGTTGTCATCGAGGTTAATTTTGGCGTCGACAGCTAAAATTAAATCATCAGATGTTTTTAATACCGGGTTTATCTCAACTAAGGACGCATCGGACTTTTCGTAGGTTGAGTAAAGAGCAGTTACAAACGATACCATTTCACTGAAGGCTTTGCCCGATAAACCCAGGTTAAATGCAATTTTTCGGGCTTGAAATGGTTGCAGTCCAACCCCGGGATCAACTTCTTCTTTAAATATTAGTTGAGGTGTCTTGTCTGCTACTTCTTCAATGTCCATACCACCTTCGGTCGAATATACGATAATGTTTCTGCTGGTTGTTCTGTTTAGTAAAATGCTAATGTAGAATTCGGAGGTTGCCTTATTGCCAGGGTAATATACATCCTGAGCTATTAATACTTTGTGAACTATTTTACCTTCGGAGCCTGTTTGGTTGGTGATAAGGTTCATACCTATAATTTTTTCCGTTAGTGTTTTGACCTCTTCAATCGATTTGGCAAGTTTTACGCCACCACCTTTCCCGCGTCCGCCCGCGTGTATTTGGGCTTTCACAACCCACCAGTTGGTTCCAGTTGTTTGATTAAGTTTTTGTGCTGCCTCTACAGCTTCAGTTGCGTTATTGGCTATAATTCCTTCCTGAATGCGTACTCCGTTTTCTTTGAGTAATTCTTTTCCCTGGTATTCGTGAATATTCATAACTGATTGTTAAGGTAAATCATATTTAATTAATGTAACTGTTGTTTTTTAATCGTTACATTCTATTGTTATTTTTGCAATAAAATTATAACAATGAGAAAGCTGCTTATTACAGAATTAAACAGAATTTCTGTCGAAGAGTTCAAGAAAAGTGAAAAATATCCAATTGTGGTTGTGTTGGATAACATCAGAAGTTTAAATAATGTTGGTAGCATTTTCAGAACATGTGATGCATTACGTATTGAAAAGATTATGTTGTGTGGTATTACAGCAACACCTCCCCACAACGAAATACATAAAACAGCTTTGGGCGCCGAAGATTCGGTTGAATGGGAATATTTTGATGATTGTTTAGATGCCATCAGCTCGTTAAAAAAGGGGGGCTATTCTATTTGTTGTTTGGAGCAGGTTGAAAACAGTGTGTCGTTGCTCGATTTTAAGACTGTATCAACGGCTAAATATGCTTTTATTTTTGGCAATGAGGTGAAAGGTGTTCAGCAAGAGGTGGTTAGGCGGAGTGATGTATGTATTGAGATTCCTCAGTTTGGTACCAAACACTCTTTTAACGTTTCTGTTAGTGCCGGAATTGTATTGTGGGATGTGTTCAAACAAATATATACCTCGAAATAAAATATTTAAATAATTAATATTCGGGATTTATTTGTTAATAGGATTACGAAAGAATTTACAGTCGAATAAACTAAAAGAGGGTGTTTATAATTAACTCCCTCTTTTAAAATTATTTAGTATTTACTGATATCAGTTCTTCTTCAATAGCTTTTGTATTGAGGATTTGTTATTTACATTAATAGTTAAAAAATAAATTCCTTCGGGTAATTGCAGTTTATCTAAATTAATAGTTGTATTATTTAATCCTGCTTGATATTGTTTATCAGTTTGAAAAATAACAACATTTAGCTGATTCCTTAATGTTATTTGCACTTTATTTGCCTGTGTTAAACTAAACGAAACTTGTGTTTCTCTGTTTGCAGGGTTTGGATAAATTGTTAATGAATTATTATTTGGCTTATCTGTATTATGCTGTTTAATTTCGGTTGACAATGCGAACTTTTCATTAAAAAAGTTGTATAGCTTGTTTAATGCATCTTCTGTTTTTGGTACTTTGTGACCACTATCGTAGTTAATAAGTGAGTCGACCGAAATGCCTGTTGTGTCTAATTTTGTTTTAAAATGTGCAATCTGGTCTATGTAGTAGGGCGAATCATCAGTGTTGTAAAAAAACAATACTGGTGCTGATGCTGATGTTTCAACAAAATAAACTGCCCCCATAGAAAACCATTTTTCATAGTTTGTTGCAAGGTCACCCCATAATTCAGGACAAAGATTTTCAAGGTTTTTATCTCCATCATCAATAGTATTGTAAATCTGTGTGAAGTCAAATACTCCTGAGCCGAGTGCCGCAGCCTGGACCGCAGATGAAACGCCAATATTAAAACCATATTGATCAATTGTAGCATCAGCTTTGTCTCCTACAGCCATAGAACCGGCATCGGAACCTCGTGAGAAACCATATATGCCAATTTTTCCTGATAGACCTAAGGTGTCGCTCAATACTCGTAATGTACGCACTGCCGATTTAACTTTGCGGGCTGCATCGGGGTTTACTTCAAACGATTTTGTATCACCATAGCCCCAAGGAGCATATTTAGGATGATCAGCAATGGCCCATGCTATATTTCTTGCAGGTGCACCTTCGAGGAATGAATCATCGAACATGGCCAATGTATATCCTAAAAACAAGCGGGAATGGGGATTGTTTTGATCACTATTGCTGTATGAAAATGATAGAACTACCGGAACTCTTTCGTTAGAATTTGCCGGGTAAATAATGTCCATGTATAGTGAATCGTTTTGAGATCCATAACCATATACACTTGGGTCGTCGATATAATAGGGGACATTTCGTTTTATTCTATATCCTTCGAAAAGTACATACGATTGATTGGTTGAACAATCGGTTAGTCCACAAAATGAACCACTGGCAATGGCATCGTTAATTAAAATTATATCGGAATTAATGTTTGGCGATTTAGCACTGTCGTGTTTATTATAGTTTAATTCAATAACCCGATAACCGTTCGATAGTAACCAATTTACATCGTCTGTATTGCTATTAGTTCCAATTTTATCGTAACTCATATTTTCGAGATAAACTACAGTTGCAAATTTCCCATTTGCATCTTTAGCCGGTGTGGGTGATTCAGTTGTTGTATACATTATTGTGTTGCCAGTAACTGAGCTTTCCCACGTGCCTGTTGTGGCAAAAGAAGATGTTGTTAATAGAGTTATTGAAGCTCCAAATAACAATATACTTTTTTTGATTTTTGAGAGGTTGATTGATTTTTGCATTATTTGTGATTTTATTTGTAAAGATAATTTGTTTAGTGCATTATGTTCTTTTTTTAATGTTTAAAACGGTTTTTAAGAGCGTATTTATATTATATCTTTGTGCGTTACCTAAAAAATAAAGTGTTTTGGCAAATGATAAAGGAAAAGTGGCAGAAACGCCACTAATGAAACAATACAATCAGATTAAATCGAAATTCCCCGATGCTATATTGCTTTTTAGGGTGGGCGATTTTTATGAAACATTTTCAGATGATGCTATTAAAGCTTCTGAAATATTAGGCATTACCTTAACCCGCAGAGCTAATGGTGCTGCATCGTTTGTTGAATTGGCCGGGTTTCCCCATCATGCATTAGATACTTATTTGCCAAAATTGGTTAGGGCTGGTCAGCGGGTTGCTGTGTGCGATCAGCTTGAAGATCCAAAACAGACAAAGACAATTGTAAAGCGAGGAGTTACAGAGTTAGTTACTCCAGGTGTTACTATTAGCGAGAATATTCTTGAACATAAAGAGAATAATTTTTTAGCCAGTATTCATCTTGAAAAGACTAGTGCAGGAATTGCTTTTTTAGATATCTCAACCGGCGAGTTTATGCTGGCTGAGGGTAGTTTTGAATATGTCGAAAAATTACTTAATGGGTTTAAGCCTAAGGAGGTGTTATTTGAGAAAACCAAAAGATCGGTATTTGAAGATAAGTTTGGATCTAAGTTTTATACTTACGGGTTAGAAGATTGGGTTTATGCTCCTGAATCGGCTAGTGAGCGTTTATTAAAACAGTTCGAAACAAAATCGTTAAAAGGTTTTGGAGTTCATAATTTAAAAGTTGCAATAATTGCAGCCGGTGGAATACTGCATTATCTCGATATCACCCAACACAATCAACTAGCGCATATAAATACAATATCGCGTATTGAAGAAGATAAGTACGTATGGCTCGATAAATTTACTATTCGAAATCTTGAGTTGTTTGGTTCTTCAAACGAAGGAGCTTGTTCGTTAGTTGATGTGATTGACAAGACTGTTAGCTCGATGGGCAGTCGTATGTTAAAGCGTTGGCTGGCATTGCCGTTAAAAGATGTGAAACAGATTAACGACCGTTTGGATGTGGTGGATTTTTTATTTAAAGATCCCGATTTGAAAAATCAGATTGTTGAAGAGTTACGTTCAATTGGCGATTTAGAACGATTGGTTTCGAAAATTGCATCCGGAAGATTGTCGCCCCGTGAAATGGTTCAGGTTAAAAAAGCTTTGTATAGTATTGAGCCTATTAAAACTGCTTGTGTGGCATCAGTCAATGAAAGTCTTAAAAATATTGGTGATCAGTTGAATTTTTGTCAGGCAATTCGCGATAAGATTGACCATGAAATAGAGATGGATCCTCCCAATATGATTTCGAAAGGTGGTGTAATTCGACAGGGTGTATCGGCCGAATTAGATGAGCTTCGTAAATTGGCTTTTAGCGGAAAAGATTACTTGTCGAATCTTCAGGATCGCTTAAGTGAAGAGACTGGTATACCAAGTTTAAAAATAAGTTTTAATAATGTGTTTGGCTATTATATAGAGGTGCGAAATACGCATAAAGAAAAGGTGCCCGATTGCTGGATTCGTAAGCAAACCCTTGTGAGTGCCGAGCGTTATATTACTGAAGAACTTAAAGAGTATGAGGTAAAGATACTAGGTGCCGAAGAGAAGATATTATCGATTGAAACAAAGCTTTTTAATAACCTGTTAGTTAGCTTAATGGATTACATTCCGGTTATTCAGTTAAATGCTGGTTTATTGGCTAGGTTAGATTGTTTAACTGGTTTTAATAATTTGGCAATACAAAATAAATATGTTCGTCCGGTTATTTGTGACTCCGATGTGTTGAATGTAAAAAATGGACGACATCCGGTAATTGAAAAACAGCTTTCGG
Source organism: Marinilabiliaceae bacterium (assembly GCA_016933045.1). GTDB lineage: Bacteria > Bacteroidota > Bacteroidia > Bacteroidales > Marinilabiliaceae > JAFGBR01. The sequence continues at coordinate 16,446 of JAFGBR010000007.1, forward strand.
TCGATGATGAATACATACCTAATGATGTGTTTTTAAATAAAGATGATCAGCAAATTATTATTATAACGGGGCCTAATATGGCGGGTAAATCGGCTTTGTTAAGGCAAACAGCGTTAATTGTTCTGATGGCACAGATTGGTAGTTTTATTCCTGCCGAATCAGCTGAAATTGGAGTGGTTGATAAAATATTTACTCGTGTTGGTGCTTCCGATAATATCTCGCAAGGAGAATCGACTTTTATGGTTGAAATGAATGAGGCATCAAGTATTTTAAATAATCTTTCAGATCGCAGTTTAATATTGTTCGATGAGCTGGGACGCGGAACAAGTACCTACGATGGAATTTCTATTGCCTGGTCAATAGTAGAGTATATTCATGAAAATAAAAAAGGAAGGGCAAAAACGTTATTTGCTACGCACTATCATGAGTTAAACGAAATGGAGAAATCCTTTAAAAGATGTAAAAATTATAATGTCTCGGTTAAAGAGGTTGATAATAAAGTGATTTTTTTACGTAAGCTTGTGCGGGGTGGTAGTAATCATAGTTTTGGAATTCATGTTGCTCGTATGGCAGGTATGCCCAAGAGTGTAGTTAAGAGAGCCGATGAAATTTTAAAAGAGTTGGAAGATGCTCATCGAAACGGACAGTTGTCAAAACCTATGAATGAAGTTGCTCAACATCGCGAAGGAATGCAGTTAAGTTTTTTTCAGCTGGATGACCCTGTTCTAAAACAAATTCGCGATGAAATATCAATACTAGATGTTAATCAGTTGACTCCTATTGAGGCACTTAATAAATTGAATGATATTAAGCGGCTTATTGGTCTGAAATAGGCAAAAACAGTGACTTGTAATTTTTTTTAATAATTTTCATCATAGTGTTTGTCAGATTCAGAAAATGATCTATATTTGCAAGCGCGTTTGAGAAAACGATATTATTTTAATGAATGCGAAAGTAGCTCAGTTGGTAGAGCACAACCTTGCCAAGGTTGGGGTCGCGGGTTCGAATCCCGTTTTTCGCTCAGGTCTGCCCGGATGGTGGAATTGGTAGACACGCAGGACTTAAAATCCTGTGGCCATTGCGGCTGTGCGGGTTCAAGTCCCGCTCCGGGTACTTTTTTAACACTAAAGCCCCCTGATTTTCAGGGGGCTTTAGTGTTTTTGCTATTTATAATGTTTTAATTAATAAACCTCAAATGCAGTCTTATTGTTAAAGGCATTTTAGAATAACTGATTTTAGGAAAATATAATCGAATGCTTGTGAAAAGAGGGGTGAAAAAAAGAGACTGATTTAATAATCAATCTCTTTTTTTTGTGGTGCCACCTGGAATCGAACCAGGGACACAAGGATTTTCAGTCCTTTGCTCTACCAACTGAGCTATGGCACCATGCCATAATTTTTAATAAAAAACCATCAAATAAATATTGATGGTTATGTTTTTGCTTGTGGTGCCACCTGGAATCGAACCAGGGACACAAGGATTTTCAGTCCTTTGCTCTACCAACTGAGCTATGGCACCTTTCGCAAATGCGCTGCAAATATACACAAAGAATTTTTACTTCAAAATGTTTTCAAATAATATGGATGTATTTTTTTTGTTCTCTGTTCGAATGTCGTTGATGTTTAGTATTTTTGCATCCTATTTTTTTTTGAATGCAGATAAACACATATACATTAGAAAACGGAATAAGGTTAATTCATTCCGAAGGTAATTCGGCAGTTGGATATGCCGGATTAATAATAAATACCGGGTCGAGAGATGAGGATGAGAATGAACATGGAATGGCTCATTTTATTGAGCATGTGATTTTTAAGGGCACTAAAAAGCGAAAGGCTTATCATATACTTAGCAGACTCGATGATGTAGGTGGTGAGCTAAATGCTTATACTACTAAAGAGGAAACATGTGTTTATGCTTCATTTCTTAAGCAAGATATGGAAAGAGCCATAGAGCTAATTCACGATATTACCTTTAATTCCGTTTTTCCCGAGAAAGAAATTGAAAAAGAGAAAGAGGTAATTATTGATGAAATAAATTCTTATAAAGATAGTCCATCGGAGTTAATTTGGGACGACTTTGAAGAGATGGTTTTCAGGAATGATCCAATGGGGCGTAATATTCTTGGAACTCCTGAAACTCTTAAGTCGTTTACCAAAAAGGATATTCTTAAATTTCTTCATAATAATTATCATACCAATCAGATGGTTTTGTGTGTGGTTGGAGATATATCTTTTAGGCGATTAACTGTGCTTTGTAACAAATATTTTGCTCAAGTACCCGAAAATTTAAGAATCGAAGAGCGAAAGCCTGTAATTGGCTATATACCCGAGTATAAAGAGATTGAGAAAGGTACTTTTCAAAATCATATTATTATTGGTAATGTAGCCTACGATTTAAACCATCCTAATCGACTGGGGTTACATTTGTTAAGTAATATCTTGGCTGGTCCCGGAAGCAATTCAAGACTTAATATGGCATTGCGTGAAAAGAATGGAATAGCATACAATATTGAATCATCCTTTTCCCCATATCATAACACCGGAATTTTTGGTATTTATTTTGGTACCGATGCCGAAAATTTAAAAAGAAGCCTTCGTATTATTGAGCGTGAGCTTAATTTATTACGAAATGTGAAATTGGGCGATTTGCAGTTGTATAAAGCAAAGCGTCAACTGAAAGGTCAGTTAACTATTTCGATGGAAAATAAAGAGAGTTTAATGCTTTCGTTAGGCAAAAGCTATCTTTTTTACAATAAAGTTGATTCATTGGAAAAGATATACAGAAAAATTGATTCGATATCGGGTTCTGATCTTTTAGATATTGCCAATGAAATTATTTCGAAAGATCAGTTATCTACTTTAATTTTTAAATAAAAGTGACATGGATTTTGGAGTAGAAAAACTAGATAATTACATATTAGATCATATTACTGAAGAAGATCAAATTCTTAAAGAACTCAATAGGCAAACTCATCTTAAAATTCTACGCCCACGAATGTTAAGTGGGCATTTGCAGGGGCAATTATTGTATTTGCTATGCAAAATGCTTAATCCCACACGAATATTAGAGATAGGTACATTTACCGGGTATTCTGCAATTTGCATGGCAAAAGGGCTTGCCGATAATGGCCGTATCGATACTATTGAAGTAAATGATGAGCTGGTTCCGTTTACTAAATCGTATTTCGAACGTTGTGATGTTAAAGAAAAAATTCAATTTCATATTGGTAGTGCTATTGATATTATTCCAAAGCTTACCGAAGTTTATGACTTGATTTTTATTGATGGCGATAAACGTCAATACCCACAATATTATCATTTGTGTTTCGAAAAGCTTCGTAGGGGTGGTTTTATCTTGGCCGATAATATTTTATGGGATGGTAAGGTAATTAATGATGTTGAAACTAATGATTTATATACCAAAGGTATTCTTGAATTTAATGAACTGGTAAAAAATGATTCCAGAGTTGAAAATGTTATTTTACCAATTCGTGATGGGATTAGTTTGATCCGTAAAAAATAGATTCAATGTTGTGTATAAGAAACAGGTATTGTTTGTGGAGTAAACAAATTGTTAAGTTGAATTGTTTCTTTTGAAAATTAGATTATGTCAAAAACAGGAGTGTTTTATGGTTCAACAGTTGGAAATACACGTTTTGTGGCTGAAAAAATTGGTAAATTGTTAGTTAATGCCGAAGTGCTTTCAGTTAAAGATTTGAGTAAAGAAACCATTGAATTGTACGATAATATAGTTTTAGGTACATCTACATGGGGTGTTGGAAGTTTTCAGGATGATTTTTATAAATTTGTTGTTCAACTTATGGCTTGCGATTTAAGCGGAAAAACTATTGCGATGTTTGGTTTGGGCGATCAAATGAATTATCCCGATACTTATTGCGATGGTATGGGGCGTTTATATGAATTGCTTCGACAAAAAGAGTGTACAATTGTTGGGCGATGGCCGGCCGATGATTATAATTTTAGCGAGTCGAGAGCTTATGTTGATGGAAAAATGGTTGGATTAGCTTTAGATGAAGACAATGAGCCTGATTTAACTGACTATCGTATTCGAACATGGATTGAACAAATTAAAACAATGTTTAAGTAGTTAAACACGTAATCGGTCTAAATCTTGTTTTTCAAATAGAGTAGGGTAATCTTCGAGAAATTGTTCCATTACATATCGTAAAACTGTTTCGCGCATAAATTTTGATTTATTGTCTATTTTATACTTCTTGCAGTAGGCATCAACAGCTTCTAACTCTTTATCGTTTAACATAAAGCCAGCTCGGTGCTTTCGTTTTAGTACTTTTTTACGATCGATATAATCGACAGCTTTTTTTGTAGTATTGCTTTTTTTATTTTTAGCCATTTTTTTAACACCTTAACGGGTTCAAAAGTAATTATTTTGCTAAATATTTTAAAGTGTGGTTGTTAATTATAAATAATTTAAGAGTGTTTCTTTATTGTTTTGTGTTGGTGTATTTTGGCTTAAATGATTGTATTAAGTTGATTTGGAGGGTTATATCCTGTAATTTATATGATTGTTTTTATGATAAAAACTTTTATTCTTTTTTTTTATAGCATTATATTTAAGGCATTGTTTAATTCTGATTACATTAAAAATTAAATTGTTAAAACGAGTTTATTTATTAACAATATTGAGTTGAATTCGTTTAACAGGAATATTCGATGAAAATGAGTGGAAAATTTATTGGCGCACATGTTAGTGCATCGGGAGGAGTTGAAAATGCACCGTTAAATGCAGCAAAAATCGGTGCAAATGCATTTGCTTTGTTTACAAAAAATCAGCGACAATGGATTGCAAAACCTCTTGAGCCTAATAGTGTTGAATCGTTTAAAAATAATTGTAAAATAGTTGGTATTTCACCCAATTATATATTGCCACACGATAGTTACCTAATTAACTTAGGGCATCATGATGAATATGCATTATCAAAATCAAGAAATGCATTTCTTGATGAGATGCAGCGATGTGAGCAATTGGGGCTAAAACTTCTTAATTTTCATCCGGGAAGTCATTTAAAGGTTATTGACGAGGATAAGTGTTTGGAAATAATAGCTGAATCAATTAATTGGGCGTTGTCGAAAACCATTGGGGTTACTGCTGTTATTGAAAATACTGCCGGACAGGGAAGTAATGTGGGGTATAAGTTTGAGCATTTGAAACAAATAATAGATCAAATTAATGATAAAAGCAGGATTGGAGTGTGTATAGATACATGCCATTCGTATACTGCTGGTTATGATTTAGCAACTAAAGATGGTTATGAGAAAGTATGGAATGAGTTTGGAGATATTGTAGGATTTGATTATCTAAAAGGAATTCATCTGAATGATTCAAAAAAAGAGCTTGGAAGTAAGGTTGATCGTCATGATAGTTTGGGTATGGGTGCTATGGGTGTGGAATTTTTTAAGTGGATTATGAAAGACAACCGTTTTAATAACATACCAATAATACTTGAAACTCCAGATGAAGATTTGTGGGAAAGTGAAATTAAAATGTTAAGAGAGTTTGAATTAGGGTAAATAAAAATACTGTTTCGGTATTACATTTGTATTGGTACTTTACCTGTTTTAAACAGATTAAAGTTTGATGAAGAAGTGGATTGTTATATTGTTTTTTTGTGGCGTTATTAACGCTAAAGCACAATTGCAGTTGGAGCATGGTGAATTAAATTTATTAGAAGGCATTGTAGTGGATGGAGATACAATACCTCATTATAATTTGCCGGTTGTTTACGTAACGCCCCCTTGGAAATTTAAGAGTAAACGAGAAGTTAAGAGGTATAGCAGACTTGTGTTTCATGTTAAAAAGACATTGCCGTATGCCCGTATGGCAGGTAAAAAAATTAGAGAAATAAATGCTCATCTCGAAACTATCAAGTCCGATAAGGAAAAAAAAATATACCTAAAACAGGCCGAAAAGGAGCTTTTTGATGAATTTGAAGCCCCATTAAGAAAGTTAACCTTTACCCAGGGGCGAATTTTAATTAATCTTATTGATCGTGAAACAGGTGATACCGGTTATAATTTAATTAAAGAGTATAAGGGTGGCGTATCAGCATTTTTTTGGCAATCAGTTGCCAGAGTTTTTGGGTCGAATTTAAAGGATGAGTATGATCCAGAAGGGGATGACAAAATGATTGAGAATATTGTCATCCGCCTAGATAATGGGTTGTTATAAAATTATTGGTTTCGTAATTTGTTAATTTCGTTAAGGTGGTTACGAGCCATAGTTTTTTCCCTTTCCAATGCTCTTTTTCTGTGTGCTTCAAATTCGTTTTGAAGATCGGATAATGCATTTTTTGTTTCCAAGGTTATAATATTGCTTTTTTTATAAAGGAAAAACACTCCAATGCTTACTAATATTAGTAGTATAATAATTGTGAATGTAGTATTCTGATAGGTTGATTTTTCCATGTTGGTACCTAAAAACGATAGTGCGTTTTTTTTGGTTATGGCCTCTTCGAGTTTTTCGTTGGTTGTATTAAGAACTTGTTGTAATGAGTCAATAGTACTTAGTTGATTTTTCGATTTTATATCGAGGTTATCTATTGTATTATCAAGTTTTTTAATTGAGTCTAATGTATTACTTCGTAATTTAAATACCCAACCATTTTTAATAACCCTGTAGTCTTCGTATTTCCCCGATTTGTTAATAACATATTCAAATTGATCTTTAACGGTTCCTGTTTCGAGAGGATTAGCCGGGGTTTCTTGTCCTGATACATTTGCGTTAAGCAATGTTAATGTAATGATTAGTAGAAGTGGTTTTATAAGTCTCATTTTTTTTAGTTTGTTGTGTTTCTTAAACGTGTTATTTCAAAAATTATTGTATTTAATGTTAATTAGATAGTTTAATTACAGCCTTTACCAGGTTCATGGTTCCATTTGCTATTTGTGAAATAGTTGCGTTGAGCATATAACAGGGAGTTGAGACTAATTTGTTTATGTTGTCAATGACGATTTGTTCGTGATTTGTATTGGCATGTTTTCCACCCATTTTTACAATGGCCGTGGCTGTTGATGTATCGTCTCCGATTGTTACTTCACCGGTGTTTAAAACTCGAACGATTAGGGCAGGACTAATACACATGGCTCCAATAGGTTTGTTGCTTTTGTGAAATGTTTTTATTACAGTTTCAACATCTTTGTTAACCGAACAGTTTGATCCATCAATGGCAAATGAGCAAAGATTTTTAGCAACACCAAAGCCACCCGGGAAGATAATGGCACTGTGATCATCGCATTTTAGCTCATTTAAAGGTTTAATGTTGCCTCTTGCAATTCGTGCCGATTCAATTAATACGTTGCGGCTTTCGTTAGTCTGGTTTCCATTCGTGTGATTTATTACTTGTGCCTGTGTAATATCAGGAGCATATATTTGATAGTTATAACCCAATTGTTCAATGGCGTATAATGTAAAAACAGATTCATGTATCTCGGCTCCGTCATATACACCGCAACCCGATAGAACAACTGCTATGTTTTTTTGTGCTGACATTTTTTGACAGTTAAATTTGGTGTTGAAATTAGTAAAATGTATTGGTTATTGAATCTTTTTCCTTAAGGCTTTAGTTGTAAAATCATTACTTTTTTTGGAGCAATAATAATATTATTGATATCAGAATACTCTTGGTTTGTAATTAAATCTATGGCACTTAAAAAATTTTCACATTGTTCGGAGTATTTTTCCGATTCCAGTTTTTTTTCAATATTAGGATTGTTGTTAATAACAGTCATTACTGTTTCATCTTTGTATTTTCTGAAAATCAGATACAATCCATCTTCGGGGATAAAATGAGTTGTGTTACCAATCGATAATGCTTTGCTGTTTTTTCTAACTGCTATAAGTTGTTTTATGAGTTTAATAATTTCAATTTGCTGGTTGCTAAGTCCATTGTTGGTGAATATGTTTGTTTTGTTTGAATAATTAATTCCAGGCATATTTTTGCGAACAAAACCTACTCCACCGGTAATTATTCCATCAAGTAATGCCTCTGTTCCGTATAAAATTTGTGGAGTGCCGCGTAGTGTAAATAAAACAGAAAGCATCATTTTTAACTGGTTAGGGTCTTTATCGGCTAAAGAAAAAGCTCTGGACGATTTGTTATTGTCAATAAAAGTAATATTATTTAGTGCATTATTATAAATATAGTCATCAGATAAGCTTTGGTACAATTTTTCAATTCCTTCGTTATAGTCGATAAATGATGAAAAAGAATTTGAAATGGAGTTTGCCAGATGATAATCGGAAATTTTTATGTTGATATTTTCTTTTCGTAATTTTTTGCAAAAAAATTCTGCTGCGGGAGGAGGGGCTTGCTCATAATCTGTAATAATTGTTAACCCGGGGAAATCAATATTTAGAGTAGAAGAAAGATTATTTAACAATGCAGGGGTGTTCATGTATGTCTTTTCAATGCGAATAGCATCGGCATTAATAGTGTTAATCCACCATATTGTGTGTTGTATTAAAAACTTTTCTAAATGGTTGTCGAATTGGTTTAAGGCCGATATGTCCATGTCGGGCCATGTTTGTAGTTTATTGGTTATGTCGCTATTACTTGCATAAGGATCTGAAAAAATGTGTTGAAAACGGGGTTCGGAATAAAGTTTAAAATCAGGAACTGTCCAGTTTGGGAACGGATTGTTTTTAATTAAGTCATGTTGTTTTCCCATTTGGTTTAACACCAGGGTAAGGCAAAGTTTCATATTTTTTATCTTTGCCTTTGTCGATAATTCTTTTAAATTGTTAATGGTTCCAAGTCTTATATCGGGTTTGTAAAAATTGGTAACTCCACAATGATCGTATGAATTAAAAAACTGGTTGCTTTCGTAAACTGGAGTTAGGTCTATAACTGATATTCCAAGGTTTGTAAGGTAATCGATGCTGTTAATAATGCCTTCAAAATCGCCACCATGTATTCCAGCAGGGTTTTTATTGTCGTATTTTTCTATATATTCTTTGGGGTTATTGTTTTCCTGATTATGATCCTTAAATCTGTCGGGAACAATTTGATATAAAACATCACTTGTGTTAATTGGAATTCTGTTTGATTTACTTTCTTTTAATAATTGAAATATTATTGATGATTTAACTTTTCCATCCTGTAAAAAGTTTATAGGGATATTTTCGGGTTGAGCATTTTTGTTTATTTCTATTTCGAAGAGCAGGTAATTTGGGTTTTGAGAAGGTTCAGTTTTTATTAATCTTATGTTTTTACTGTTTATTTCTATAGTTGCTTTTGCTAATTCGCTTCCCTTTGCTATTATTACTAAGTTATTATAATGAAGGTTAGTCCACCAGTTAGCCGGACGAATTTCATTAACTGTTAGTTTTGCATTGGCATAAGCCGAAATGAATAATAAAATAATTATTAATATGTGTTTTATCATTGTATAAAGGTGATAATTAAAACCCGGGTAACAATAGATTTTGTAATGTTACGGTAATTAAATTAACTCAAAAATAAGAAAAAAACAATCAGTAATTTTTTAAATATTTTTAAGTAGTGTGCTATCGAAAAAAAAAGATAATTAGTCTATTTCCCATCGCCAATAAGTACTGATTTTAATGTGTGTATGATTATTTTTAAGTCGACTAAAAGTGACATATTTTCAAGGTATAGAATGTCGTATTTAAGTCGTTCTATCATTTGGTCGATATTTTCGGCATATCCATATTTTACCATTCCCCATGATGTAATTCCGGGTTTAATGCGAAAAAGGTGTGCGTAATAAGGTGCAATAGGTAATATTTGGTCGATAAAATGCTGTCGCTCAGGGCGTGGCCCTACAATTGACATGTGTCCTAGTAAAACGTTAATAAACTGAGGTAATTCATCAATGTGCCATTTTCGCAGTACGCGTCCGAATGGAGTGATTCTGGGGTCGCGCAACGATGATAGAGCAGGTCCTTTGTGTTCTGCATCGATATACATCGACCGAAACTTAATCATCTTAAAAGGTCTTTTGTTTTTTCCAATACGCAATTGAGTGAAAAAAATTGGTCCTTTTGAACTTGTTGCTATACCAATTGCAATTATAGGTAAAAAAGGTAAACAGATGCTTAATGCTAATAATGATCCAATAATATCTAACCCATTTTTTAATGCCATTTGCCAAACCGGCATTAGGTTGTTCCGAATTGTAATTAACGGAATACCTTTTAAATTACTCATTTTTACGGTTCCTTCTAAAATAGCATTTATGTCAGGAAGTATTCGAATTACAATATCTTTTTGTTTAACAATGTTTAATACTTTTTGAATATTTGCCGATTCGCTACTAGTAAGTGCTACAATTACTTCGTCGATTTCGTTATTGTTAATTATATTAGGTAGGTTATCAATGTAGCCTAAATCGGTTAGAGGAATGGTTGTTGATTTTTCTGTTGAATTAAGTGTTTTAATGTATCCAATAAAATAATAATTCAAATATTTATTATATCCCGAAAAGTCATCAAATACATTTTTTGCTTTTTCCGAATCACCTATTAGAATCGCGTAAATTGCAATTTTTTGTTTTTTCATTCCCCAATAAATGAGATTGAAGTATAAGAAACGGGGGAGAGAAAAAGCCAGTAAAATATAGGCAAAGCATTGAAAGAAGAAGTGAAAAAAACCATAGTCATATAAAAATTCATTTTTTGTCAGGAAAAAAAATGTAAAACCTACATGACCTGCAAATAAAACAATAGAAAAGTGCAGATAATATATCATAAAACCCTTTTCTCTTAATTGTCGGTATAAACCAGAAAGACCCAATAGAGATATCCAGAAAAATACAAATAAAATAAGCTCCCATGAATCGGGGGTTGTGTGTGGTTCGTAAAATATTTTGGGTAAAATAAATTCGATAGATGGCTGCCAAAATTTAAGTGTTAAGAAAAGAATATAAGCTATTGTTATATCGCATATTAATACGAAAATAGTGCCTTTTTTGTAATTAATTTTTTTGGGAATCCCCATTACTAGTATAATTCCTGATTTATAAATAAAATGCAAAATAATCTTTCTTATTCAATTAGCATAGGTATTAATAAAAAAATGTTGTTTATGGAGATTGTTCATATCTTGTTTTTAAAATTGGATAATTGGTTTTATTCTTTTCCGGTTAAAAATTAACTTTGCATCATGATAAATAATTTAGAGGATACCTATAGGCATAAGGGACTAAGAGCCAGGTTGGTTGGTGAGCTAGTACAAAAAGGTATTAATGATAAAGAGGTATTAAATGCTATTGGTTCTATTCCCCGACATTTATTTATCGATAGGAGTTTTATAAAATTCGCTTATCAGGATAAAGCATTTCCAATAGGAGCTGGTCAAACTATTAGCCAGCCATTTACTGTAGCATTTCAAACACAACAGTTGGAAATAAATAAAAATGATAAGGTGTTGGAAGTAGGTACCGGATCAGGATACCAGGCATCTGTTTTGGTATGTATGGGCGCCAGGGTTTTTTCAATTGAGCGTCAGCCTGAACTTTTTACTCGAACAAAAGAGCTTTTAAATGCATTAGGTTATCGTTTACGACATTTTTTGGGTGATGGCTATAAAGGTTTGCCCAATTATGCTCCTTTTGATAAAATTATTGTAACAGCCGGGGCTCCTTTTATCCCTAAAGAATTATTGTCGCAGTTGTCGGTAGGGGGTATAATGATTATTCCTGTTGGAGATAAAAAGCAGGTTATGACAAAAATTAAAAGACTTTCGGTCGATGAGTTTGAGAAGCAGGAATTTGGGAGTTGTGCTTTTGTTCCAATGTTGTCTGGAGTTGAAAATAAATAAAATAATATGATCACAATTGAAAAATTTGTGTTTAATCCTTTTCAGGAGAATACCTATTTATTATTTGATGAAACTAAGGAGTGTGTTATTGTTGATCCGGGGTGTTTAGAAAATAATGAGCAGCAGTTATTGTTGCATTTTATTGATTCAAATGGTTTAATTCCTAAAATGGTTTTAAATACTCATTTACATCTCGATCATGTTTTCGGATGTGGATTTGTTTGTAGTCAATACGATATTTCATTTCTGGCACATCAAAATGATGAATTTTTATTAAGTACTACAAAGTCGCATGCTATTCAGTTTGGGATATCTATACACTCTAATCCTCCTTCATTATCTGGTTGTGTTAATGATGGTGATGTGGTGAAATTTGGTAATTCTGAAGTGGAAATTATTCATGTGCCGGGTCATTCTCCCGGTTGTGTGGCATTATACAACAGAGCGCAACAGTTCTTACTTTCTGGAGATATTTTATTTAAAGGTAGTATTGGTCGAACCGATTTGCCCATGGGAAATTACGATCAACTTATATTGGGCATAAAAAATAAATTGTTAACGCTCGATCAGGATGTAATAGTATTTCCAGGTCATGGCGATTCAACAACAATAGGTGCAGAGCGAAAAAGTAATCCATATTTGGCTTAAAACAACATAAACAAATATATAAATGGCATCAGATATGTTTGTCTCCCGTCATATTGGTCCAAGGGATCATGAGGTTGAGATAATGCTTAAAAAAATTGGTGTATTATCAATCGATGAACTAATTGAACAGACAATTCCCTCTTCGATACGAATGAATAAGTCGCTTGATATTTCGGGTGGTTTAACAGAGCGGCAGTATTACAGGCAAATTTTAAAGTTGGCATCGAAAAATAAGGTGTTTAATACTTATATTGGAATGGGATATTACGATACAATAACGCCAGCAGTAATACTGCGTAATGTATTGGAAAACCCGGTTTGGTATACATCATATACACCTTATCAGGCTGAAATTTCACAAGGACGATTGGAGGCTTTGTTAAATTATCAGACTATGATAACCGAAATGACAGGGATGGAAATTGCCAATGCTTCATTACTCGATGAAGGAACGGCAGCCGCAGAGGCTATGATTATGATGTTTAATTCACGCTCGAGAGATAAAGTTAAAGCAGATGCTAATGTTATGTTGGTTGATAATGAAATATGGCCACAAACAAAAGCAGTGCTTGAAACAAGAGCTGCTCCATTAGGGATTGAGATTCGTTATTTGAGTTATGAATTGTTTGATTTTTCCAACGATTGTTTTGGTTGCATGGTTCAATATCCAAATGCTTTGGGAGAAATAGTTGATTATGTTGCAACAGCAAACAAAGCACATGATGCCGGATGTCAGATTTCGGCATCAACTGATTTGTTAAGTTTGGCTATGCTTATACCTCCCGGAGAGTGGGGTGCTGATATCGTTTTTGGATCGTCCCAGCGCTTTGGTATTCCAATGGGTTATGGAGGACCTCATGCTGGTTTTTTTGCAGCGCGTGAAAGTTCAAAACGATCAATGCCGGGGCGTATTATTGGTGTTTCTAAAGATGTTAATGGAAAGCGGGCACTTAGAATGGCTTTGCAAACACGCGAACAGCATATTAAACGTGAAAAAGCAACATCAAATATATGTACAGCTCAAGCTTTGTTGGCAACTATGGCCGGCTTTTATGCTGTTTATCATGGTGCCGAAGGAATTGCCGGTATCGCCAGTCGTGTTCATAGTATTGCTTGTTTAATAACCAATGAAATTGAAAAGCTAGGTTATAAACAGTTAAATGCCAATTATTTTGATACCATACGTTTTGCTCTTCCAACGGGAGTGCATATGTCTGATATTGAGCGATTATCGCTTGGATTAGAGATGAATTTCAGATATTTTGCAAATGGCGATGTAGGACTTAGTATTGATGAAACAACAAATATTGAAGATGTTAATTGGATTATTGAAGTTTTTGCAAAAGCATGTCATAGGCAATATGCTGTTATGCATGAAATTAAAAGCACTTGCTATATTGATGGTGGTTTTAGGCGCAAGAGTGTTTTTTTAGTACAGGATGTATTTAAGCGATATAGAAGTGAAACTGAAATGGTTCGTTATATAAAAAATCTTGAGCGTAAAGATATATCACTTACACATTCAATGATTTCATTGGGTTCATGTACTATGAAGCTGAATGCAGCTACCGAAATGTTGCCACTTAGCTGGATTGAGTTTGGAGGTATTCATCCGTTTGTTCCAATCGATCAGGCCAATGGTTATCATGAGATGTTTCATGAACTGCGTCATGATTTGTGTGAAATTACAGGGTTTGCCGATTTTAGTCTTCAGCCTAATAGTGGAGCCGCAGGCGAATATGCGGGTTTAATGGTTATTAGGGCATATCATCACGACAGGGGGGAAGCATATAGAAGTGTGGTGTTGATACCCTCTTCGGCACACGGAACAAACCCGGCATCAGCATCGGCTGCGGGAATGGATATTGTTATTGTGAAGTGCGATGAGCGTGGAAATATTGATGTAAACGATTTAAAACAAAAGGCCCAAGAGAATAAAGATAAATTATCATGTTTGATGATAACTTATCCGTCAACCCATGGTGTTTTTGAGTCGTCAGTGAAAGAGATTTGTGATGTTATTCATCAGTTTGGGGGGCAGGTTTATATGGATGGTGCAAATATGAACGCACAGGTTGGATTAACAAGTCCTGCTATTATTGGTGCTGATGTCTGTCATTTAAACCTTCATAAAACATTTGCAATTCCACATGGTGGAGGAGGACCTGGAGTTGGCCCCATTGGAGTGGCAGCGCATCTGGTTAAGTATTTACCATCTCACCCGGTTGTTGAAAATAATCGGGTTGGAATATCGGCCGTAGCATCTGCTCCCTGGGGCAGTGCCAGTGTTTTACCTATTACTTATGGGTATTTGAAAATGTTGGGTGCTGACGGGTTAAAACGATCTACAGAGATTGCTATTTTAAACGCCAATTATGTGGCAAGTTGCTTGAAAGAAGCCTACGGTATAGTTTATACCGGAGAAAATGGTCGTGTTGCTCATGAAATGATTCTTGAATGTCGTCATTTCAAAAGTAAAACAGGAATTTCAGAGGCTGATATAGCAAAACGATTAATGGATTATGGGTTTCATGCGCCTACATTGTCATTTCCGGTTCATGGCACATTAATGGTAGAGCCAACAGAGAGTGAATCGTTGCAGGAGTTAGATCGTTTCGTTGAGGCAATGGTATCTATTTATCATGAAATAAAAGAGATTGAAGATGGAAAGGCTGATGCGATGGATAATGTGCTTAAAAATGCACCACACCCCGATTATATAGTTGTTTCTGATACATGGGAACATTCTTATGGTAGAGAAAAAGCTGCATTTCCTCTTGATTGGATAAGGCATAATAAATTTTGGTTAAGTGTTGCACGTATCGATGATGCCTATGGCGATAGGAATCTTGTTTGTACTTGTGTGAATTCAAATAATCACACTGCTTAAAGTGGTGATTGTTATGTGAATATAAGTTAAAAACATTTAATTATTTGTATTTTGGTAACCCGTTACCTATTTGATCGTATATAAGAATATGAATAATTAAATGTTTTATTATGAAAGGGAATCGAACATTAAGAGGAGTCGTATTTGTGGCATTAGCCATAGTGATGATGTCAACTCTTTTTGTAAAAAAGGGGAATGTAAATGAAATTTTAAGTAAATCGAATGATGAAATATTGCAAACATCGGTTGTTGAATTAGCAAATTTGTCAATTGAAGATTTAATGAAAATTTCTGACAGGTTTAGTTATTAAGAAAGGGTAGACTAAAAGAGAATTTAATTAATTGTGTGTATACAAAGAGATCCGTTAGGATCTCTTTGTGTTTTTATAGGTTTCTTCAATTACTTCGGTAAAAACATCTTTTATATTTAATCCGGCAGCTTTTATTTGTTGCGGGATGAAACTAGTTGGGGTCATGCCAGGTGTTGTATTTACTTCTAATAAAAACACACTGTTTTCCGACAGAATAAAATCAACTCTAATAATGCCACTACAGTTTAATATGTCGTAAATTAATGTTGCAATTTTTTTTATTCTTTCAGTGGTGTTGTTATCGATTCGGGCTGGGGTTATTTCTTCGGCCATGTTAGCTGTGTATTTTGCTTCATAGTCGAAAAAATCATTTTTACTTACAACCTCTGTTATTGGGAAAACATTGTGAACCCCATTGGCTTTGTATAACCCACAAGTTAGTTCTGTGCCTTTAATTTGTTGCTCAATAATTACTTCGTTCGATTCTTTAAAAGCCTTTTCTATTGCATCATCTATCTCCGATGCCTTAATAACTTTAGAAACTCCAAAGCTGGATCCTCCTGCATTTGGTTTTACAAAGCAAGGTAGCCCTGTTTTTTCAATTATTTCATATTTGTTAAAAGTATTGCCTTTGCGTAGTAGTACTGAATCGGCAACTTTTACTCCAAAGGCTTTTAAATATGTATTGCATGTAAATTTATTAAAGGTAATTGCCGAAGCCAATACATTACAATTACTGTAAGGAATGCCAATGGTTTCGAAATAACCCTGCAGCAATCCATCTTCCCCGGGAGTACCATGTATAGTTATATATGCATAGTCAAACTTAATAATATCGGATTCAATTTGGCATGAAAAATCATTTTTGTCGATATTGTATTCTTTATTGTCAACTATAGCCGACCACTTATTCATACAAATATGTACAGGGTATATGGTGTACTTATTGTTGTCAATAAAATTTTTTAGTCCTTCAACACTTTTTTTTGATACAATCTCTTCTGAGCTATATCCTCCATATATGAGGGCAATAATTTTTTTCATTATTAATATTACTGATTATTAGAATAGCTTATGTTTTTGATTTATTATTATTCTTCTCGTCCAATAGTGTATTGGCGCCACTTTTCAATTGCCAGTTTCATATCTTCGGGTAATTCAGTATCGAATGACATGAATTCGTTTGTTTTTGGGTGAACAAAGCCTAATGTTTTTGCATGGAGTGCCTGTCGAGGCAAAATGGAAAAACAATTTTGTATAAACTGTTTGTATTTGGTAAATGTGGTACCCTTTAGAATTTGATCACCACCATATCTTTCATCGTTGAATAATGGATGGCCGATGTGTTTCATATGAACGCGTATTTGATGAGTTCGGCCAGTTTCCAAACGGCATTCAACAAGTGTAACATAGCCGAAATTTTCGAGTGTTTTGTAATGTGTAACAGCATGTTTTCCTATTTCATCATCGTTAAAAACAGCCATTTGTTTTCGGTCTTTAAGGCTTCGGCCAATGTTCCCTTCAATTCGACCGTTAGCAGGATTGGGAGTACCCCAGACAATAGCCTGATATGTGCGACTTGATGTTTTTTCGAAAAACTGTCGTGCTAAAAGAACTTTTGCTTCTTCAGTTTTTGCAACAACCAGTAAGCCTGATGTGTCCTTGTCGATTCGATGCACTAATCCAGGACGAGGGTCTTTTGAATTAAAAAGAGGCATATCTTTAAGATGATAAGCCAATGCATTTACTAGTGTACCGGTATAATTTCCATGTCCGGGATGAACAACCATTCCTGGTTTTTTATTAATTACCAGCAATTGGTCGTCTTCGTACACAATATCAATAGGGATATTTTGGGGTATAATTTCAATTTCCCGGGGAGGATGTGTCATCATAATGGTGATGACATCATTAGGTTTAACTTTATAGTTTGATTTAGATATTTTTTGTCCGTTAACAAAAATATTTCCTGCATCGGCAGCATCTTGGATTTTTGTACGTGATGCGTTTTCAATGCGATTTAGAAGGAATTTATCAATTCGAAGAGGGGTTTGTCCTGGATCTGCAACGAATTTATAATGTTCATGAAGTTCTTCTGTTTCTTCCTGATCATCTATTTCATCATTAAAATCGTCTGTATTGTATGTTGTCATATTATTCGAAGCTGTCAGAATCGCTGTCTAGTTCATTGTTTTTAGTCAATAATGAGTCAGTTTGTATTAATGCCGAGTCGCATGTTACCCAAATATCTATAGATGAACCTAACTGTAGTTTTACAGTTGATTTTGCATCGGGGGTTTGTTTCCAGATAAATGCTATAGCCGAATCTTCAGAAGTGATAACAGTTGAATCAAATGCAATAGTGCCAAGGTTTAGTGATATGCCATTAAGGTAATTAGATGCTTCAGTAACAGATAGACCTGTTAAATTGGGTAGATTGGTTTTTTCGTCACTTAATCCTCGGCCTACCAATAAATCAATAGTGCTACCTTTTAAAACAGGTATGCCGGGCTCTATGGCTTTGCCTTTATAGTGTTGTCCTAATATTAGGTTTTTATATTCGGATGGTACGTAAATTAAACGACCAACTTTTAATCCGTACGATTCTAAAACTACCTGAGCGTTACGTAAAGAGTAATCAGTTAGTCTTGGAACCATTACTTTTTCGGGGTTTATGGCGTTTATGGTGAAAAATATATTCCGGTTCCTTTTTATTTTATTACCTGGTTTTGGTGATTGTTCAACAACAGCACCAGGCGTTAAGTTTATAAAGTGAACAGAATCAATGATTTTGTATCGTAGGTTCATTTGTTCAATCATTTGTGCAAACTGGTATTCTGTTAATCCGGTAAAATCGGGAGTTTTAAAAGCTTCGCCATGATGTGTGTAAAATCGCATCCAAATAAAAGTGCTAACAATAAAAAGTATGAGAATTCCAATTGCAATACCAATGTGCTTGAGAAATAGTTTACTTATAAGAAATAGAAGTGTATTCTTCATTTTTTGCATTTTTAAGCTGTATTTAGTTTTTATGCTAAAACATTGTGTTCAAAAATAGTATAAAACAATCAACTTAAAAAAGATAAATAGGCTTAAACAAAAAAAAGAATCCTTTTTGGATTCTTTTAATAGTACTATATATCTATATAGACTTATGCTTTGTGTTTAGGTTCGTCAGAAACAGTTAATTTTTTTCTGCCTTTTGCCCTACGTGATGCTAAAACTCTACGGCCATTGTGAGTACTCATTCTTTCTCTAAAACCGTGTTTGTTTTTTCTCTTTCTGTTTGATGGTTGAAATGTCCTTTTCATCGTGATCTTGTTTTATCGTCGATTCTCTATTATTCTTAAAATTGGAATGCAAAAATAGACCTTTTTTTATAAAATACAATAATAAATTTGAAAAATATTAACCTATTTGAAAAATGCTTTTTTTATTTATATGTTATATAATTATTAGCTAGTAATAATAGTTTTCTCAATTATATTGAGAGGTGAATTAATTTTTTTGTTTCAAAAAAATCTTCATTAAAAAAGTCTGTTAGTTCAATAACAGAACAATTGTTTTTAAAACTTTTGAGTTCATTGCTAAAATCACCGCCTTTTAAGTATAATATTCCATTAGAAATAGAATTTATATTTTTTGTTTTTACAACATGTTTACTCATTTCAACAAATGTGGGAAATGCGGTAACAGCTCTGCTAATTATAAAGTCGTATTTTAATTTAATATCTTGAATTCTGGCTTGTTCACCTTTTACATTAGTTAATTCCAGATTGTTTGCAATTGCATTTACTACGGTAATTTTTTTTGAAATACTATCTATTAAATGGAATTGGCAGTTTGGGAACATGATTGCCAAAGGTATACCCGGAAAACCACCTCCTGTACCAACATCAATAATCGAGGTGCCGGGAGAAAAAGAGCAAAATTTTGCAATTCCTAATGAGTGTAATACATGACGAGTATATAATTCGTTAATGTCTTTTCGTGATATTACATTGATTTTTTGATTCCATTCGTTGTAAAGTGCTCCGAGTTTTCCAAATTTTTCCAGTTGAATAGCACTCAGATTTGGGAAGTATTTTTTAATTATTTCCATACATTAAAGAAAAAATGGGATTGATAATTCAATCCCTTATTTTTTTAATCAAACTTAACTCCTGAGTTTTTTAATGTTTGAAATAGTAGTTCTCTTGCTCTAAACAATTGTGCCTTAACAGTTCCTATTGGAAGATCGAGTTCTACGGCTATTTCTTCATAACTGTATTCTTTAAAATACCGGAGTTCGATAAGGGTTCTGTACCTAGGTTTAAGCTTTTTAACTATTGTTCGCATTAAAATAGCTTTTTGCCCTTTTATCAAGTGTTCTTCGGGGTCAGGCGTATCATCTCTTAAATGAATTGTAGGTTCATTGTCTTTATCATCGCCTATTCCACCATCAATTGATACAAAGTTGGTTCTTTTTTTTCGTAAATAATCTATGCAATTATTTGATGCAATTTTAAAAAGCCAGGTACTAAATGCAAAATTGGGAGAATATTGTTGTATGTTTTTAAATGCCTTTCCAAATGCTTCAATAGTTAAATCTTCTGCATCGCTTTTGTTATTAACCATTTTTAAAAGCATAAAATATATTGCATCACGATACCTCCCCATAAGTTCAGCAAATGCTTTTTGATCCCCGGCTACTGCTTTATGCACTAGTTCCAGGTCATATTTGGCTTTGTCAGAGAGATTAGGATTTATTTCCATTTAACTTGTTTTGATCTGAACTGGTTTTCTATATGAAATATAAATAAAAATAATGGCAGAGTGAAATCAAAAAATAATGCTGCCCAATATATTTTTCCTTCGTCCAGTGTTTTGGCTGCACCCCTAAGAATAATCATTTGAATAAATAATTTTAATGTTAATGCTCCGCCAAAAAACCATGCAAAATTAGGAAAAAAAATAGAATAGATTAATGCCATCCATAATAATTGTCGGGTAGTTATTTCTAATAGTATTTTTGTTTTGTTATTTGTTTTATAATGAGGGGATGTTGATATATGTCGTGATTTTTGACGATGCCAATCCGAAAAACGAGTTTCGGGTTGTGTAATCATGTGGCTGTTAATTGATAATACTACTGATGTGTTTGTTTTGTTTGCGGCTTGATTTATAAATAAGTCGTCATCGCCCGATGATAAATAAAGATGCTTGCTAAAACCTTTTATACTATGGTACAAATTTTTTGTGTAAGCCATGTTTCTCCCAACACCCATAAAAGCTTTACCTTTTATGGCAAAGCTAAGGTATTGTACTGCATTCCAAAAGGCATCGTATCGAATAAATATATTAAGTAAGCCTTTTTGTTTTTCAAATGGGGAGTAGCCTATTACTAACTCTTTTTGTTCGTTATTAAAGCCATTCATCATTTCTGATATCCAATCGTTACTGGTGGGATAGCAATCGGCATCGGTAAATAGCAGATGATTGTATTTAGCTGCTTTTATGCCAATGTTGATGGCTAGTTTTTTTGCATGAACAAATTTTTTATCAGCAGGAATTGTGGTGTAATAAAAATTAGGATATTTGTTTTTTATAACGGATAAAATAAGGTCGGTGTCATCTTCCGATCCATCATTAACAACTATTACTTCGTATTCGGGATAATTCTGGCTGAGTATAAGAGGCAGGTTTTGTTTTAGGTTATTACCTTCGTTTCTGCTACAAATAATTACAGAAACCGGTTCTTTCTTTTTATCTGAAATAACTGGTTTGTAAAATTTTATTTTTGTAAATAAGCCTATGTATATTCCTATTTGTATGCAAAAAGAAATAATTACGACCACAAAAATAATCCACTCTGATACCGAAAATGATGTAAACTGCAAGTTCAATTCTGTTTTTGTCAAAAATGCGAATTTTTTTAGCAATGAAAAACAAGATATCGTTTTTTTTTTTTGATACACTCTAATTCTTTTTTATAAATGCTGTTTAAATTTTCATTTGTATCTTTGCGGGCTTTTATTTATTAAACAGTTTACTCAATAATAATTACTATAAAGTTTATATTGCTTTATTTATAAAATATGGAAGTAAGCAGTGTTGAAAAAGATTATTAAATGAATTTTTCATTAGTACAAACAGATTTAGCGTCGAAAGCTCGCGCAGGACTTATTATAACAGATCATGGTGAAATTCCGACGCCAATATTTATGCCGGTAGGAACCTTAGGATCGGTAAAGGGAGTTCATTTTAGAGAATTAGAAAGTGATATTCAGGCTAAAATAATATTGGGTAATACATATCATTTGTTTTTGCGTCCTGGTATTGAAGTAATACAAAAAGCCGGAGGCTTGCATAAGTTTAATGGTTGGAATCGTCCTATACTTACAGATAGCGGTGGTTATCAGGTTTTTTCGTTAAGTGAAAATCGTAAATTGACCGAAGATGGGGCTATATTTCGGAGTCATATTGACGGATCTAAACATTATTTTACTCCCGAAAATGTTGTAGATATTCAACGAATAATTGGAGCCGATATTATTATGGCATTTGATGAATGTCCTCCGGGTTCTTCTGATCATGCATATGCAAAAAAGTCGATGGAACTGACACATCGATGGCTTAAACGTGGTGTTTCTCGTTTTAAAACAACGGATCCTTTATATGATTATTCTCAAACATTTTTCCCGATAGTGCAGGGCGGAGGCTATAAAGATCTTCGTATTCAGTCGGCCGAATATATTGCATCATTTGAAATGGAAGGAAATGCAATAGGAGGGTTGGCTGTTGGAGAACCTACTGAAGTTATGTATGAGATGGTCGATATTGTAACTGATGTTTTACCAAAAAATAAACCTCGTTATTTGATGGGAGTTGGAACTCCTGCAAATATTTTAGAGTCTATTTCGTTGGGTGTAGATATGTTTGACTGTGTTATGCCTACGCGAAATGGAAGAAATGGCATGGTTTTTACCCGCGAAGGAATAATGAATATGCGAAACGAAAAGTGGAAAAACGATTTTTCGCCACTCGATGTTAATGGTACATCATTTGTAGATTCAAGTTATAGTAAAGCTTATATACGACATTTGTTTGTTTCGAACGAAATGTTGGCATCGCAAGTAGCTTCTATTCATAATTTATCTTTTTACCTGTGGCTGGTCGAAGAAGCAAGAAAACAAATAATGAATGGCACATTTAATGAATGGAAAAATAATATTATGCCTAAATTAAGTAGGCGATTGTAAAAAGTGTTACTGATAGATATTTTTTAAGTAAATTTTTCTTCTTTTGTATTTCCATTAACTAAAATATTGATCTGATTTGAAGAAACTTGATCTATACTTATTGCGAAAGTTTTTAGGGACATTTTTCTTCTCCCTAATTTTGATATTAAGTATATCTGTTATATTTGATTTCACCGAGAAGATAGATAATTTTATAGAAAAGGGAGCACCGACTCATGGTATTATTTTTGACTATTATTTGAATTTCATTCCTTATTTCGCAAATTTATTTACCCCTTTGTTTGTATTTATTTCTGTTATTTTTTTTACATCAAAACTAGCTTATCAATCAGAGATTATAGCTATTTTATCCAGTGGGGTGAGTTTTAGGCGTTTGATGTTTCCTTATTTTTTAGGGGCATTAATTATAGGTGTTTTTTCATTTTTATTAGGTTCTTATGTTATACCGCCGGCAAATAAGGTTCGACTGGAGTTTGAGTTTAATTATGTTCGTAGTAAGCGTCATGAAGATAGTGGTTCAACTCATTTGCAAATTCAACCGGGTGTGTTTGTTTATTTAGATAATTTTCATCCTCACATACAGAAAGGAAATTATTTGACAGTAGAAAAGTTTGATGGAAAGAGGTTATTATCAAAACTAACAGCTAAAACAATTCGTTACGATTCGATAAGTAACCGTTGGCATTTAGAGGGAGGTTATTTGATTAGAGATTTTATTAATGACAGTACCATGAAAGTTTCGCAAGGTGAAGCTATTGATACAATATTAAATATGTTGCCGAGCGATTTTAAGAGAGAGAAGTATTATTACGAAAAGATGAACCTAAATCAACTTAGTAGATATATCGAAGAACAGGAGACTAGAGGCATGGGCAATATTGAAGAGTTTATTATAGAAAAATATAAACGTATTGCATCGCCATTCTCAGCTTTTATTTTAACCTTGATTGGTGTTTCGTTGGCATCACGAAAAGTTAGGGGTGGTATGGGAATGCATATTGGAATTGGTTTAGCTCTTAGTTTTGGATATATTTTATTTATGACAGTATCTACCACATTTGCAATAAAAGGAAGTATGAATCCGTTATTGTCGGTTTGGTTACCAAACATAGTGTTTGCATTAGTTGGGTTAATTATATATTATAAAGCACCGAAATAAATAAAATGTTGATTTTTAATTATATAAGTATTGTTGTTTTTTTTTTAATTAAAAACTTTGTAATTATGTAGCCGGATTTGACGGAACGGGAGGTTATCTCTTTGTTCAACAAGAGGTTAAATTAAATTGAGAATTATGTCATTGAAAAAACACATTATCGATCTTCGTAAAAGAAGAGAGAAAGTGCAAATGGGAGGTGGTGAAAAAGCCATTGAGAAACAGGTTGCAATGGGTAAGATGACTGCCCGTAGCCGTATTTTAGCACTTTTAGACAGGGATTCTTTTACGGAGTACGATCTTTTTGCTGAGCACGAAGCACGTGATTTTGGCATGGATAAAAAACAACTTCATGGAGATGGAGTTATTATTGGAACCGGAACCATTTATGGAGCACCGGTATGTATTTTTGCACAGGATTTTACTGTAGCAGGAGGGTCTTTGGGTTTGATGCACGCCCGAAAGATTACGAAAATTATGGATCATGCTTTGAAAATGCGGGTTCCATTAATTGGTATTAACGATTCCGGAGGTGCTCGTATTCAGGAAGGAGTAAATTCTTTGGCCGGATATGGAGAGATATTTTACAGGAATACGTTAGCATCGGGTGTTATTCCTCAAATATCAGTTATTTTAGGTCCATGTGCCGGGGGTGCCGTTTATTCACCTGCTTTAACCGATTTTGTATTTGTTGTTGATAACATTTCAAAAATGTTTATTACGGGACCATCTGTAATAAAAACAGTTTTAGGAGAAGAGATTTCAATGGAAGATCTTGGCGGAGCACGTGTACATGCTGAGATTACAGGTAATGCACATTTTTTTGCAGAAAGTGAGCAGGAGTGTTTCGATCAGATT
Organism: Marinilabiliaceae bacterium; assembly: GCA_016933045.1. Lineage (GTDB taxonomy): Bacteria > Bacteroidota > Bacteroidia > Bacteroidales > Marinilabiliaceae > JAFGBR01. The sequence goes on from JAFGBR010000007.1 coordinate 41,369, forward strand.
AAAAAATTGATGACTTTTATTCCTTGGAGTAACAGACAAAAGAGTAAGTTATTTCCTCCCAAAGAGCCTAAGTTTAAAGGAAAAATTGATGATATTATTCCTTCCGATCCTAAAAAGCCTTACGATGTTCGCGATGTTATTCGAGCTATTGTTGACGATTCTGATTTTTTTGAAATTCAAGAGTTGTTTGCGGCTAATATTGTAATTGGTTTTGGTCGTATGAATGGGCAAACTGTTGGGTTTGTTGCTAATCAACCATTAGTGTTGGCGGGTGTTTTAGATTGTGACAGTTCCGATAAGGCAGCTCGTTTTATACGTTACTGTAATGCATTTAATATTCCTATTATAACTCTTGAAGATATGCCTGGTTATTTGCCTGGTATTGATCAGGAACATGCTGGGGTAATACGTCATGGGGCAAAAGTTTTATATGCATATTCAGAAGCTAATGTGCCTAAAATTACAGTTATCTTGCGTAAAGCATACGGAGGTGGTTATATTGCAATGAACTCACGTCATTTGGGTGCTGATTTTATGTTTGCATGGCCAACTGCCGAAATTGCAGTAATGGGACCCGAAGGAGCTGCTAATATTATTTTTAAGAAAGAGATTGAAGAAGCTGAAGATCCTGAAGCTATGAGGGCACTTAAAGTTGAAGAGTATATCGAGAAGTTTGCAAACCCTTATGTTGCAGCAGCAAAAGGTTATATCGATTCTGTTATTGAGCCGCAGGAAACACGTGAGTTATTACTACATGCAATAGAGGTATCGGCTAATAAAGAAGATGCCCGACCATACAAAAAACACGGAATTCCTCCATTTTAAACATGCAGAATATGGAAGAGAGCAAAAAAGAGTTGGTTGACTTTCAAGTTTTATCACGAAAGTATAAGACACAGTTAACAAGGAAATTTAATATGCGGAAGCCTTATGTTGCGCCAAACCCTAAAGAGGTTCGATCGTACATACCAGGCACCGTGGTTAAAATTAATGTTAAGAAGGGACAAAAAGTTAAAGAAGGTTCTTCAATATTGGTTCTTGAGGCCATGAAAATGATGAACCAGATTGCAATGCCCTTCGATGGTAAGATTAAAGAGATTTATGTGAAAGAAGGGGGGCGAATTCCCAAAGACTTTCTCATGATTGAGATAGAATAAAAAAGGGCGCTTAGCGCCCTTTTTTATTAAGTACTTTTCCAGACCAAGTGAATAAATTCGGGTAATTAAGCTGGGGTTCCGAATCAAAAATACCATAAACAGAAGATCCACTTCCCGACATACTGGCGTATATTGCTCCTTGCCGATAAAGATCATCTTTAATGGTTTTTATTTCGGGGAAGTTATTAAAAACCGAAAGCTCAAAATCGTTAAAAATAGTATTTTTCCATTCCTTAATTGGATATTTAATTGCTTCTAGCAGATTTGTTTGAGGTTGTTTTGGTTTAATATTCTGATAGGCCATTGGTGTTGAAATATGAATATTTGGAATGACTAAACCAATAAAGTAATTATCGAGTTTAATTTCAATAGGATTAATAATGTTACCAATGCCAGTTACAAAAGCTGGTTTATTATCTAAAAAAAAGGAACAGTCGGCTCCTAGTTTTATAGCCATTTGTTTTAATTCGTTATTTGAGATGCCTAAATTAAAGCTATTGTTTAGTAGTTTTAACATGAATGCACCATCGGCAGAGCCTCCGCCTAACCCAGCTCCAAATGGTATGTTTTTGTATAGTTGAATTTCGATAGCAGGAATATTAAAACCTTTTTGTTTAATTAGTTTTAGTGCTTTAATGCAAATGTTATTTTCGGGGGGAGTATCAATAATCAAACCACTGTTTATCCAAGTGTATGGATTGTTAATATCTTTTCCAAATATTACCTCCAGTATGTCGTTTAATTCGATTGGTAAAAAAATTGATTCGATATTATGATACCCATCTGTACGTTTCTCAATGACATTTAGTCCCAGGTTAATTTTTGCATTCGGAAAATCTATCATTATCTGTCTTTTGTTGGTTTTGAAATAGTTGTACAAAGAAAAAAGATTTCAACATTACTTGTTTATTCTAATTTGATAAACTATGATATTTTTCTTATTTAGACCCGTACAGAATTATTAAATTTGTGGTCGTTAAAAAAAATGAATACGCATGGCCGATAACAGATCACGAGCAAAGAAGAGTCCGGAGATAGATTTTACAATGGGAAAGATGCCACCACAGGTTCAAGAACTTGAGGAGGCTGTATTAGGAGCATTACTGTTAGAGCGTGAAGCATACGATTCTGTTTCGGAGATATTAAAAGCAGATGTTTTTTATAGAGAAGCACATCAGCATATATATCAGGCTATTGTGAATTTATTTGGCCGGGAGCAACCCGTTGATATGCTTACTGTTACAGAAGAATTAAGGCACTTGGGTAAACTCGAAGAGGTTGGTGGGGCATTTGTAATCTCTCAATTGACAAGCAGGGTTGCATCGGCAGCACATATTGAATATCACGCACGAATAATATATCAGAAATATCTTCAACGCGAAATGATTCGATTGGCTAGTGGATTGCAAACCAAAGCGTATGATGATACTGTTGATGTAGATGATTTGCTTGAAGAGGCAGAGAGTTCGTTTTACAGCCTTTCTAAAGGCAGTATGAAAAAGGAAGCGGTTCAGATTAACAGTGTTATTAATGATGCTATTGAGAGGATAAAAATGGCCTCTAAAAGAACTGATGGTTTGAGTGGGAATCCATCCGGTTATACCGATTTGGATCGAATGACATCGGGGTGGCAACCTTCTGATTTGATTATAATAGCTGCGCGTCCTGCAATGGGGAAAACCGCTTTTGTATTATCGATGACCCGCCAAATGGCATTGGATTTGAACCAGCCAATAGCAGTGTTTTCTTTGGAGATGTCTAATCTTCAATTGGTTAATCGATTGATTGTGTCAGAGACTGAGTTACCTGCCGAAAAGATTAAAAACGGCAACCTTACACAGAGTGAATGGGAGCAATTGGATCATAAGATTCAACGATTGATTGATGCTCCAATATATGTTGATGATACTCCTGGTTTATCAATATTTGAACTTAGGGCAAAATGTCGCCGTTTGATGAATCAGCATAAGTTGAAATTGATTATTATTGATTATTTGCAGTTAATGAGTGCCAGCGGAATGAATCCTGGTAGCAGGGAACAGGAAGTGAGTATGATTTCACGGTCGTTGAAAGGGTTAGCAAAGGAACTTGATGTGCCTATAATAGCTCTTTCGCAGTTAAATCGTGGCGTGGAAAGTCGTGCCGGGGCCGAAGGAAAACGACCTCAATTATCAGATTTACGAGAGTCAGGAGCAATTGAGCAGGATGCCGATATGGTTTGTTTTATTCACAGACCTGAATATTATAAGATTACCGAAGATGAACAGGGAAATTCATTAATTGGTATTGCTGAGATAATTATAGCTAAACACCGAAATGGGGCAACAGGTGATGTGCGATTAAGGTTTAGGCAGGAGTTAGCTCGTTTCGAAGATTATCATAGTAATTCGTTTGAAGATTTTGCGGCTCCCATAACACTAGGATCGCGAATGAATAATGAGTCGGCAATTGCGCCAATAGCAAATGCTGGTGAAGTTGTAAAACAACCGGGAAATGATTTACCGTTTAGAGCAGGATTTGAAAGTGATGTTCCTTTTTAGAGGATTAAGCATAATTGTGTGATGTCAGATATTTGAATAATAGCATCTGATTTAATTGCTTTATTTTTTTTGTTTATATATATAGCTTCAAGTCCGAAGCTTTTCGCTCCCAATATATCTGAATTCCAGCTATCACCTATAATTAGGCTTTTGTTTTTCTTTGCATTTGAACTTTTAATAACATATTCAAAAAAGGCTTTTTGGGGTTTTTTCACGCCTATCTCATCAGAAATATAAATAGTTTTAAAGTATTTATTAAGATTTGTATTTTCAATTTTTTGTTTTTGATGAGGTGCTGTTCCGTTGGTAATGATGTGAAGTGTATATTTTTGTTGTAAATAACTCAATGTTTTTTCGGTTCCATGAATTAATGCTATTTTTTTTGATAGTATTTCTTCAAAATCATTAATTATTTGAGTGGAAAGTTTTTTGGGTAATATTGTGTCTAAAAAAAAAGATAAACTGTAATTATATTGTTTTAGTTTGTGTTTGAAGCTATCAAAAATACTGTATAAGGATTTTAAATTATACTTGATGTATATATCTTTTAAAGCCTCGTTGTAATTAGCAGTGAAATCCCAAATGGTATTGTCGAGATCAAAAAACAGATGTTCATATTTAGTTTTTACATTCACGAGTCTATATTTTAATAATGGACAATTAGATGAAAAAATTATAGACCGATAGGCAATCCTTTTAGAAACTATTTACAATAAGGTTTTTATATAGAAATATAAAAACTGTCTGAAATAATGGATAAAAAACTATTTATGCAATTACTTTATTCGATTAATGATATTATTGAATCGAATTTGCATTAAAGAAAACCATTTTTTCAGACAGCTTTTTTATGTTTTTACGATTGAATTACTAAATATTTAGAAGTGCTCCAAAATGCTTGTGCATTAGTTATTGTAATTACAACCATATCGTTCTCATCAACATCCAAATTATAGCTGTTTTCGGGATGAGTTGAGAGAATTTTAATTTTTTTGCAGTGAGTAGGAATTGAAATTGTTTGCCTGATATCAATTTCTTCGAAATATGATTCATCGAAATCTTTTTTAAGTACGCTCTTCTTAAGATTTAAAAAACCTTCGGTATTAAGTATGTTTTTTTCTTTTAGTTCTTTTGTTGATCCAATAACATAAAAAGCCTTATTAAGTTCTGTAGTTGTTTCTTCAAGTTTATCGGTGGTTTTTAAGTTTATAAGTCTTATTGAATCAAGAACGCCCTGAAGACCGTCGATAGCAAAGCTTAGATCAGAAATTTCAACATTTTTTTGTTTTAATTGCTCTTTTAGTTGAACTATTTCATTACTTTTTTCGGAAAGCTGATTATTAAGACTAGCGATGAATTTATCGAGTTTTGAATTATTGCTTTTTGAACTTCTTAATTGTTTTTCTAATAATGATATTTTTTCCTGATTTTGAACCATCAGGTCATATATTAGTTTGATATCATTGTTTATTTGATCTGTTATTTTCTCATTATTATTAGCTTCGCTGGCATTTAATGAAATGATATTTTCTTTTTCTTTAATTTGAGCCAGGTTTTCGTCAATTTCTACAAGTGATTCAATTAATTCGTTAAATCGCCTGTCTTTTTCTGCAGTAGCTAAAAATAACGAATCATTTTTTTGTTTTAACTCTTCTTTTCCAGGACCCAAGTCGCATGAAGATACGATTGTAGAAATAATTGCAAAAAGTAAAATAAGTTTTTTCATATCAATTATCGTTTAGTTTTTTATTAAATCCATCTATAATAATTACAATTTCTCCTTTAACGGGTTTTGCTTCAAAATATTGTATTAACTCGGAAAGTGTTGCTGTTTTGTTTTCTTCGTGTAATTTAGATATCTCTCTAGAAACAGCAGCTTTTCTGGTTTCACCAAAAAATTCGGCTAATTGTTTAAGTGTTTTAATAAGACGGTGTGGCGATTCGTATAAAATTATGGTTTTATCTTCATCTTTTAGTTGTAATAAGCGTGTTTGACGACCTTTTTTATGAGGTAAAAAACCTTCAAATAGGAATCTGTCTGAAGATAGACCGGATGTTACTAGTGCAGGTACAAAAGCTGTTGCTCCCGGCAGACACTCAACGTCAATATTGTGTTCTTTGCATTCACGTACCAAAAGAAAACCCGGATCAGATATACCAGGAGTTCCTGCATCGGTAATAACAGCAAGGTTTTCGCCACTCTTTAACCGCATAATCGTTTTGTCAAGTGTTGCGTGTTCGTTGAATTTGTGATGCGAAACCATTTTTGTTTCAATATTAAAATGGTTCAGTAATTTACTGCTGGTTCGAGTGTCTTCGGCCAAAATTAAATCCACTTCTTTAAGTGTTTTAATTGCTCTTAAAGTCATATCTTCAAGGTTGCCTATGGGAGTTGGAACAAGATATAGTTTGCCCATTATTTTTTTACAAAATATACTTACGTTGTATTGTTTTAAAAAAAGCTATTACCGTTTCATCTTCCATATCCCACGAAAAATTTGATTTTAAAAAAAGTTGAGCTTCTTCTAATGTATTGAGTTGATTAAGTTGATCAATAGTTTGATTCATACTTGAACTGTTTCCTCCAAATAACTCACGTTGAAAAAGAAATCTGTCGTTAATACCTATTGCTTTGTTTATATCTTGAACAGGTTTGCCAATAAGAACTTTGTTTGATTCTTTACTAGCATTTATTTTATCGGCTACAGATTGAATGTTTTTACCAAGGCTTTCGCCAAGTATCGATGGGTTTTTGGGTTCGACAAGGGGTGTATCTTCAATTTCTAATTTGTTTTCTTTTATTGTGGTATTATCCTGATTTACTGATATTTCTTTTATTAATGTAGTGTCTTGTTGAATATTTGTTATTTTGTCTTTAATAATAAGTATTTCGTTATCAGTAAGATCTGGTTTTTTTTGCTCATTTTTATTTGTTGTTACCGGTTGTTCAATATGAGTATTTGTTGTATCTGATATTACGGGTTGAACATTTTTTTTGGAGGGTAAAGATTCTTCCAAAGGAGTTTCAATTATATTATCGGATGCAATAGAGCTAAGTAATTCAATTTCTTGTTGAATTGATATTATTTTTTGTAATGTAAGTTTTAAAAATGCCTGGTTTACAGGTCCGGGCTCATTAAAGGTTTGAACCAGGATCCCTACTTCGTTAATGCCGTTGAGTATGATTTTTACTAATTCTTCCTTTTTCACAAGAGTATATTTTAATTAATTTATTGGTATCATGGAACAGCTACGAAAAATAATAATTATCTTTTATAAACCTATAGTTCATATATATATTTAATCCGATTTTATTATTATAATTATTTTCGGATGAAATATTATTTTGTAAGCATGTTGTAAAGGTTTTTATTCTCCAAAAGTAAAAACCTTTTGATTATTTTTGCAAAGTTAGTGATAGAAAAATGAATAACAGCCAGTAAAAAATGTTTCTTGAGAATAAAGCAAACAGGGATAAACATAGTGGATGGATTGAAGTTATTACAGGAGGTATGTTTTCGGGTAAAACCGAGGAACTGATTCGTCGGTTGAAAAGAGCCCGTATTGCAGGTCAAAAAGTTGAAGTCTTTAAACCTCATATCGATATTCGTTACCACGAAAGTGATGTTGTTTCGCACAACGAAACAAGTATTGGAGCTGTTACGATACATTCATCTGAGAGGCTTTTGTTGTTAAGCTCTAATGTTGATGTGGTAGGTATAGATGAAGCCCAGTTTTTTGATAAGGAGCTGCCCCGCGTTTGCCAACAGTTAGCTAACCAGGGAGTAAGGGTTATTGCAGCTGGTTTAGATATGGATTATAAAGGGATGCCGTTTGGTTCTATTCCTCAATTAATGTCTATTGCAGAGTATGTTACAAAGGTGCACGCTATTTGCATTCGATGTGGAGATTTGGCAAGTTTTTCACATCGGTTAACTGCAAATAATAATTTGATTGTTTTAGGTGAAAAATCGACTTATGAGCCTCTTTGTCGTAAATGTTTCAATAGTGTTAAAAATGAAAATAATTTAAAATGATAGTAGCCTGTTCATTATTAAAGATTACAGAAATAGTTAATGGTACGCTTGTTGGCTCGGGAAATATCACTATCAATCAGGTGTTAATAGATAGTAGAAAGGCAATTGGAAATGATAACCTTTTGTTTGTTGCTATTAGAGGGGTTAATCATAATGGACATGATTTTGTAGGTGATTTGATTTCAAAAGGGGTTTGTAATTTTATTGTAGATAGTAGTTTTTCGATTGCTGAAATTGTCAATAAAGCTAATTTTATAATAGTTCATAATACATTAGACGCGCTTCAGTCGTTTGCAGCATATCAACGGATACAAATAAATTATCCTATTTTAGGAATAACCGGAAGTAATGGGAAAACAATTGTTAAAGAGTGGATTTCTCAACTGACTGGAGATTCATTAATAATTAATAAGTCTCCTAAAAGCTTTAATAGTCAGGTTGGGGTGCCATTGTCGTTGTTTATGTTCGAACAACAATCCGACTTTGGTATTGTTGAAGCAGGTATATCAAGAATGGGAGAGATGGAACGTTTAAAACGTATTATACAACCTAATTGGGGGTTAATTACAAATATTGGGCAGGCTCATCAGGAAAACTTTTTTTCAGTAGATGAAAAGTTAAATGAAAAGGTAAAGCTGTTAAGTGGTTGTGAAAAGATATTTTTTAACATTGATGATGGTGTTGTTTACAGTAAGTTAAAAACTGCCTGTGTTGGTTCAGAATTGATTTCATGGGGACGAAATAATGATGCAGATTTAATTGTTAATAATGTTTTAATTGCTGATAATCAAACTATTGTTCGGGTTGGCTGGAAAATGAATAATTATCGTTTAATAATTCCTTTTATTGACAATGCATCATTTGAAAATGCAATGCATGCATTACTAATTGTATTATCGATGGGGGTTGATATAGAAAAAGTATTGACCCGAATGGCTGGTTTGAAGCCTGTTGCAATGCGATTGGAGCAGAAAGAAGGCAGGAGGGGGTGTTTGATTATTAATGATACTTATAATTCTGATATTACCTCATTAGAACTAGCACTTGATTTTTTAAAACAACAAGCTCGACGTAATGAGATGCAACGCATGGTTGTTTTATCTGATTTGTTTCAGAGTGGTTTGCCTAAACGTGAATTGTATCAGCGAATTTCAAATATGTTAAGTTCTTATCATGTCGATCATTTTATTGGTGTTGGATCTGATTTGTTTCAAAACAGAGATTTATTTGGGGAGCAGGCTTTGTTTTTTAAAACAACTGAAAGTTTAATTGAAAGTGATCTGTTGAATGGAATAAACAACAGGGTGATTCTTTTAAAAGGATCACGTGATTTTATGTTTGAACAAATAACAGAATTGCTAGAGCTAAAGCAACATCAGACAGTACTTGAGATTAATCTTAATGCCTTACGTACAAATTTGAATGCTTTTAGGCAAATGTTAAAACCCAATGTTAAACTGTTAGCTATGGTTAAGGCATTTTCGTATGGTAGTGGATCATTCGAAATTGCAGGTGTGCTTCAGCATCAGCATGTTGATTATTTGGGAGTTGCTTTTGCTGATGAAGGCCGAGAGTTGCGACAGTCGGGTATAAATTTGCCAATATTGGTGTTAAGTCCCGAAAAGCGAAGTTTTATGCAAATGATTCAGTATAAACTAGAGCCTGAAATATATAGTTTTAAGATATTAAAACAGTTTTCTGAAGCTGTTAAAAATGAAGGTATTTCATCTTATCCGGTTCATATTAAAATTGATACTGGTATGCGTCGATTAGGTTTTTTACCGGATGAAATACCTCAATTGATTAAAGAGTTAAATGGTCATTCGCATATAAAAATTATGTCAATATTTTCGCATTTGGCAGGGAGTGAGGATCAGATGCATGATTCATTTACAGGACATCAAATCGAAACATTTAAATTTTGTTGTGATCAGATTATTCAAAATATTGATTATCCGGTGTTACGCCATATACTTAATTCGGCAGGAATAGAAAGGTTTCCCGAAGCTCAGTTCGAAATGGTAAGGCTTGGGATTGGATTGTATGGCATATCGTCGATAGAAAATAGTGAAATTCAGAACATTGCAACGTTGAAAAGTTACATTTCGCAAATAAAACCGATTGATTTTGCAACAACTGTTGGATATGGGAGGAGAGGAAGGTTGGCCACAGCAGGTAAGATTGCTATTATTCCTATTGGCTATGCCGATGGGTTAGATCGAAGGTTAGGGAATGGAAATGGTGAGTTTCTTATTCAGGGTAAACTTGTTAAAACAGTAGGTAATATTTGTATGGATATGTGTATGGTTGATGTAACACATATTAATTGCGAGGAAGAAGATGAAGTGATTATTTTTGGTGAGCAATTGCCAATAATTATGATGGCCGAAAAGATGGGTACTATTCCTTACGAAGTATTAACAAGTATTGGACGAAGAGTAAAACGAATTTATTATCAGGAGTAAACAAATTAACCTAAGCGTGAAATCCGATCAAGCATTTGCTCGTCAAGTATTTTGATGTTGCGACCGTCTAATTCAATTACATTTTCGTTTGCCAGCGATGAAAGTGTTCTTATTGCATTAGAGGTTGTCATGTTCGAGAAATTTGCAATGTCTTCTCTCGAAAGATAAATACCTAATGTATGTCCGTCTTTTTCATAGCCATATATTTCTTTTAATAACATCAGGCTTTCGGCTAATCTGCCACGTATATGTTTTTGCGTAAGTGTAACCATTCGATAACGCATAAAACCAAGTTCGGTAGCAAACGATTTTATAATGTTAATGCAAAGCTGATTATTTGTTGACATGAGATTGAAAATAACCTCACGAGGGACTAAAAAAATATGGCATGGTTCAATAACAACAGCTGATGCGATGTGGTTTTCGTCTGCAAAAAGAGCTCTATAGCCAATAAAACCGGGGCCACTCGCCATACGTACTATTTGATCGCGTCCTCCAAGTCCTTCCTTAAAAAGTTTAACTTTACCATTTGCCAAACACATTAAACCCGATGGACGTTCTCCTTCGTGATATATTAATGCGTTTTTTTTGAATTTTAAAACTTTATGGTTTTTAAGAAGATATGATTTTTCTTCAGGTGTTAAAACACTGAAAAGTTGAGGTATATCCTTAATGGATGGTTCTGAACTGGTATTGTTGTTGCTCTCTGTCATAGAATTGTGTTTTAAAACTATGTTCTAAAACATAACAAAAATAACAAAAGCCCTCAACTTTAGCAAATATGATAGCTTTAAGTATTAAAATATAAATGATTATTATTTAAAAGATTAAACCAATTTGAAAAACAAGTCGGTTTAAAACTGTTTTATCGTTGTTTTTAGTAATATCGGTAATTCCGTTATTATATTGAACGCCGGCAGTTAAGTAGGTTGTTCCGCCAAGTGAGTATTCAATACCACCTCCGAAATGATAAGAAAGATCGAAAAAGTGGATTTCGGAATTTAACGAATTACCATCTTCATCTTTGGCATTAATATTCATTTGTGTAGCCAATCCAAATTGACCATAATAAACCATACGGTGAAATTCGTTTGTTTTTAAATGAAGTCCAAATGGTATTTCGATATATTTAAGATTAAATTCGGTAGTCGAATCGGGTTTGAACTTTAAAATGCCCCCTGTAGTATTAATGGTTAAGCCACTGTGAAAAGCATAATTGGGAGCAAAAAATTTATTAACATTAATACCGAAATTGTATCCAAATAAACTACCACCCGAGCTGATATTATCATCATCAGAGTTTAACCATGATAGTTGAGGGTTTAAGTTCATTGATAAGCGAATTTTCGAATAATTATCCTGACTGAACGATTGCAATGTAAAAGTTAAAAAAAATAGTAGTGAAATTGATTTAATATTTATCATGAGCTTTGTTTTGTAATTATTTAATATATTTTTCTTAAACAAATGATATAACAAATTTGCTACAAATATATAAAAGAGGTTATTTTAAAAACAAAATATCTGCCTTAAACCTGTATTAAGTAAAAAAAAGTTGATCTAAATTAACGTTTATACATCAAACAACATATAATTTTGTACAATAAAATTTTAATAATATGCAAGTGTTTAAAAATATTATACCAATATTGTTTTTTGTGGTAATTCTTTTTTCGGGTTGTAAGGATAAAGGACCAGATGTAAGCAATGTTGATATCGAAATTAATGTAATACCTTTTTATAATGAGTTATTTTCGATTAAGCCATCGGAATTGGATTTGAAACTGCCCGGTTTGAAAAATAAATATGGTAATTATCTCGAAGTATACAGTTCTAAAGTTATTAATGTAGGATCGGTTAATAATGAGCATTATGCTGAGTATTTGAGGAGTTTTTTAGAATATGAGCCTAATGTTGAGGTTTTTGAAAAATGTAATGAGATGTTTGCCGATTTTGCATCTGTTGAACTGGAAATAAAAAATGCTTTTAGGTATTATAAAAATTATTTCCCTAATGGGTATGTGCCTGATATTTATTTGCATATCTCAGGATTTAACCAGTCAATGATAGCTGATTCAGGATTTATTTCAATTAGTTTAGATAAGTATTTAGGTGCCGATTGTGATTTTTATCAACGATTAGCGTTTCCAGTTTATTTACGCGCTAAAATGTCGCCTCAAAACATTGTGCCCGATTTGATGCGAGCTACTGCATATATTGATTTTCCCATGAATGATTCTATTAACGATGTTGCTAATAATATAATATATCAGGGCAAAGCTTTATGGTTTGTAAAACAGATGATTCCTGACATTGTCGATACATTATTGTTTAATTATTCAAAAAATGAGCTTGAATGGTGTAAATCGAATGAGGAACAAATGTGGGCTTCAATGGTTGAGAATAAACATGTGTTCAGTAATGAACCGTTAATAGTTAAAAAGTATATTGGCGATGCTCCGTTTACATATTATTTTGGTCAGGACTCTCCCGGACGTGCCGGAACTTATATTGGATTTCGAATTGTTGAAGCATACCTAAAGTCGAATCCTGAAATATCATTAAGTGATTTGATGACAAACCATGATGCTCATATAATTATCAGGCAATCGGGTTATCGACCTTGATATTAAAAGATAGTATTTAAATGAAAAATGTTGAATTTGAGAAAAATAATATTCGTTTATTGATTAGAGCTTTAAAAAGAGAGTTGACAGATTTTGAAAAGCAAAAACAGTCAGCTTTTATCTTTAGTAAGATAGAGAGTCTTGATGTTTTTTTAAGTTCAAAACGAATAGCTATCTATTGGTCGTTGCCTGATGAAGTTCAAACTCATAAATTTATTGAGAAATGGTGTTTTTTCAAGACTATTTTTTTGCCGGTAATAGAAGGTTCAAAGCTGATATTTAAACAATTCGATGGCGTGAGAAGTATGCAAATAAATAAATTGTTTGGCATTTTGGAGCCGCAGGGGAGTGTTTTGGAAAACTTAAACCTTATTGATTTTATTGTTGTACCCGGAGTTGCTTTCGATGATTTGGGAAATAGATTGGGGAGGGGTAAAGGTTATTACGACAGAGTTTTAAAACAAATGAATAATTCGTGTAAGGTTGGTGTGGGATTTAATATTCAGAAAGTTGAAAAAATACCCGTTGATGAATATGATATTCCTATGGATATGATTATATGGGGGCAATGAAAAATATGAATAATTGTTAATTAGTAATTGAGTGCAAAAAAAGGGGTATCTCAATTTATTTATTGAGAAAAACCCCTAAATTTTTTATTTGTCCGATTATTAAGCCGGATGAATAGCTTCAGTTGGGCAAACATCTGCACAACTACCACAATCAGTACATGCTTCAGGGTCAATTTTATAAATATCTCCTTCTGAGATAGCATTTACCGGACACTCATCAATACATGTTCCACATGCGATGCAATCTTCTGTAATTACGTATGCCATTTTAATTATTATTTGGTTTTTAATAAAAAACAAAAGTATTGGCTTTTTTGAAGAAAAAAAATAAACAATCTCTTAATTAGTTTTATTTGTAATAAATATAAATAACTGGTTTTTATTTTTATTTTTAAATAATGTTAAAAGTATTATTGGGGATTGATTAATGTGTTAATAATGAATACGCCAGCCAAGCCATAACAGACATAGATGTTTTTAGTGAGTCTTCATTTAAATTAAAATATGAAGTGTGTAGATCTCCGGTTACTTTGTTTGTTTGCTCAACACCAAATCTATAATAGCAGCTTGGATATTTTTGAGAAAAGTATCCAAAATCTTCTGAGGTCATACGAGGTTCTAGCGTTTTAACAAATTCACTGCCTATAAAGTCGGTAGTATAATTGATTAACCTGTTGGTAATTTCTGGGTTGTTATAAACCATTGGGTAACCATCGTGAATTACGATATCGCAATTGCTACCAAATTGTTTTGCTGTAGAGTTAATTATATCGTTAATTTTTTTTTTGATTTTAGTACGCCATTCTTCATTCATAACCCTTAATGTACCTGATATTTCGACTTTATCGGGAATGACGTTTGTCGATCCATTTGCTATAAATTTGCCAAAAGAAAGAACTGCCGGAATTGTTGCAGGAACAAACCGGCTAATAATTTGGTTGAGGTTTAAAATGATTTGCGATCCTAAAAGGACTATATCGACCAGATTGTGTGGCATTGCCGCATGACCTCCTTTGCCGTGTAAGGTAATGTGTACTTCATCGCCTGATGCCATGTAATTACCATCTTTAAAACCAATGTATCCAGCAGGCATATCAGGTAATACATGTTGGCCGATAATAATTTCGGGTTCCGGATTATTTAAAGCACCATCCTGTATCATAATGTTAGCACCACCGGGATATCGTTCTTCGGCAGGTTGAAAAATTAATAATATAGTACCATCAATTTTTGATTCCAGGTTTTTTAAAATTTTTGCGGTTCCCAGTAAAGAAGCACAATGAGCATCGTGTCCGCAAGCATGCATTACATTATTATTTATTGATTTAAAAGAAATATCTGACGTTTCCTGAATTGGCAAGGCATCCATGTCGGCTCGTAGAGCAATTATTTTTTTATTATGATTACCCCCTTTTATATATCCAATAATTCCGGTTTTAGCATATCCGGTTTTAAATGGAATGTTGTATTCGTTAAGTTTTGATTGAATAAATTTAGAGGTTTCGAATTCGTGGAATGATAATTCGGGGTGTTTATGAATGTGTCGTCTTATTTCGATAATTTCGTTGAAGTATTTTTCAGCAAATTTTTTTATTTCATCTTTAACAATCATCGTGTTTTACTTTTCAAACATCATTTTGGTAGCTGCAATTATTATAAAAAAGGCAAAGATCTTTTTTAAAACTTTAGCCGGGATATTAAGAGATAGTAAGGATCCGAGATAAGCACCAACAATAAACATTATTACAAGTATTAGGGCTACTTTAACATCGACATACCCATTTTTATAATAATGCATGGTTGCTAATATTCCGGTAGGAGGTAATAATAGCGCTAAGCTGGTTCCCTGCGCCATATGTTGCGAAAAACCTAAAAAGTACACCAGGGCAGGAACAACAATAATACCACCGCCAACCCCCATTGTGCCACTTAAAAAACCGCTGGCTAAGCCAATTGCCAGCAAAATAATTACTTGACTAATGTTTAATTCCATATCGAAAAAATTATATGCAAAGATAAGCAGAGGTATTTATTAATTTGTATAGCAATAAGTATTATATATTTGAAAACATATTAATTATTTCAATATATCAATCGAATAACAATTTTTTTCTTTTGAATAATTATTAGTTTTGTATGGTTTTTGATGGAAATATTCGTCTGATTATGGTTTCAACATATTTTAGAAAATCAAAAAGGTTTAAAATGAAAAAGATTTCAGTTTTTTTGTTATTTGCGTTGAGTTATTTAACAATACAGGCTCAGCATAGCAAACCAAGTTTTTCTTTCGCTAAAGAAACGCACGATTTTGGTACGTTAAAAGAAGAAGATGGTAATGTGAGTTATAAATTTGAATTTACCAATATTGGAGGTCAGCCAATGGTAATTCATAATGTTATTGCTTCTTGTGGTTGTACAACTCCTGATTGGACAAGAATGCCTATACCACCGGGAGGCAAGGGATATGTTAGTGTTGCATATAATCCAAAAAACCGACCAGGTCCGTTTAATAAAACCATTACAGTATCTTCAAATGCCGAGCAAAGTTCGAAGGTTTTACGTATAACCGGTAAAGTAACTCCAAAACCGTTAACTATAGAAGAGTTATATCCGCGTGAAATTGATGGTTTGCGTTTAAAAGCAGGTCATCTGTCATTTACAAGGGTTACTCCCGGTTCATTAAAAACTGAAGAGCTTGAAGTATATAATGGTTCTGATGAAAATTTGAGTGTGGCATTTAAAAATGTGCCTGTTCATATTACTTTAAAATTAGAACCATCAGTTATTAAAACAAAGGAAAAGGGTAAGATTATTGCAACTTTTGATGCTTCAAAAATATCGGATTGGGGTTTTGTAAATACATCAATATATTTATTAGTAAATAATAAGTCTGCGATTAAAAAAGAACTGAATTATAATAAACGTATAGTTATAAGTGCAACAATAGAAGAAGATTTTTCAGGGTTAACAGCCGAGGAGTTGGCAAAAGCACCGATTGCTGATTTTGATACGCGGATTTTTGAATTTGGAACTATTAAGCAGGATGAAGAGGTAAAGAAATCATTTGTACTTACCAATAAAGGTAAGAGTAATCTGATAATCAGAAAGGTTAGAGCACAGTGCGGATGTACTGCTGTTACACCTCAAAAGAGTTTGCTTTCTCCTGGTGAATCAACAGAGATTTTAACTGTTTTTGATTCAAGAGGAAAATCGGGTCGTCAGAATAAGTCGATTACAATAATAACTAACGATCCTAAAAATTCTACGGTATTGTTGCGTATTTCGGGTAATGTAGAGGTGAAATAATTGAAATTAACGATTAGTGAAATATAAGCACAATCATATCGAGAATGACCCCCAATATGGGGGTTTGTCTGTAAATAAAGGCATAGAGATGCCACCGTCTGTTAATCCTAATATTGCTAATCGTTTGATTAACAATAAACGGGCTGTATTGACATTGAACGATTATGTAGATGGCATTTTACAGGGCGATGTTACAATTCTAAGTCGTGCAGTTACACTGGTTGAAAGTTCAAAACCGGAACATCAGGTTATTTCGCAGCAAATTATTGAACAATGCTTGCCACATAGTGGAAAATCTATACGATTAGGCATTACAGGTGTTCCTGGTGCAGGTAAAAGTACGTTTATCGAGTCGTTGGGAATGTATATTGTAAGGGGAGGAGGCAAACTGGCAGTATTGGCTATCGATCCTAGTAGCGAGCGATCAAAAGGTAGTATATTGGGCGATAAAACACGTATGGAACTACTTTCGGCCGAGAAAAATGCCTATATCCGGCCTTCTCCATCGGCAGGTTCGTTAGGTGGAGTTGCCCGTAAAACTCGCGAAACAATTATTCTTTGCGAGGCAGCAGGTTATGATACAATATTTATAGAAACAGTAGGTGTTGGTCAATCAGAAACGGCTGTACATTCAATGGTCGATTTCTTTTTGCTGATAATGATAGCCGGAGCAGGAGATGAACTGCAAGGTATTAAGCGTGGAATTATGGAAATGGCCGATGCCATAGCCATTAATAAGGCCGATGGTAGTAATGTTAATAGAGCTAACATAGCAAAAGCTGAGTATTCAAGTGCTTTGCATCTTTTTCCTCCGTCAAAATCGGGTTGGATACCGATGGTTAAAACTTGCTCAGCACTTCATAATAATGGCATTAGCGATATTTGGGAGATGATACTCGATTATGTAAAAATGATCAAGGAAAATCATTTTTTCGAAAATAACAGGCTTGATCAGTCTTCGTACTGGATGTATGAAACTATTCACGAGAATTTGAGAAATAGTTTTTATCAACATCCCGAAATTAAGGATGTATTGAAAGAGTATCAGCAGGATGTTATGGATGATAAAAAAAGTTCTTTTATTGCAGCAAGGGAACTATTGGATTTGTATTTTAGTAATTTAAAAAAATAAGAAGGTGCATGTTTATTTTTTAGGATGATGAATATACATGTATTATTAAATCATCCGTATTATATAAATAATTTTAGAATGAGAAAAATTTTTATTGGGGTAGTCGCAGTACTATTCTTTTTTGCCTGTACTTCAGAAAATACCATTGAAATATCTGGTAATATTGAAGGTGTAGATAATGCTACATCGGTTATATTATATCGTATGGAAAGTAATAAGCCATTTCCGATTGATACTGTTAAAATGGTTGATAACAAGATGAAATTTGAGATTGACACTATAATGCCTCAATTATTTTTAATTTCTTTTGAAGGTCACCGTGAGCCATTGGCTGTTTTTGGGGGTAAAGAAAATATTACAATAAACGGATCTGTAGATAATATTTCAGAAATGGTAATTAATGGAGGATTGGTTACTGAAAATTTTGCTGCATTTAATCGCAATTTACCGGGAAAAGAGCGAATGGAATCAATTAGAAATGAATACTCGAGAGCCCAAATGACAGGAGATACAGTTCGCTTAAATGATTTGGAAGCGGAGTTGAAACTTTTATCAGAAGAGCAATTTGCTTTTGTAAAAAAAGTAGTTGAACAGAATTCTGATAATGATTTAGGTGCATGGCTTTGTATAGGATTGGTTTCGCAAAATAAATACACTGTTGAAGAATTAGAAAGTTTAATTTCAAAATTTGAAGCCTCATCAATGGGAAATAACATGTATGTGAAGAATGTTAAGAGTTTTTTAGGTGACATGAAGATACTTGAGGATGCTGAAAAAGCTACTGCAATTGGAAATATTGCACCCGACTTTACTCTTAAGTCTGTTGATGGTAATGAAATTACATTGGATTCATATAAAGGAAGAGTAGTGCTTATTGATTTTTGGGCATCGTGGTGTAATCCTTGTCGTATGGAAAACCCTAATGTTGTTAAAATGTACAACCGTTTTAGTGCAAATGGTTTTGAAATATTGGGTGTGTCGGTAGATAGGAATGAAGAACAGTGGAAATCGGCAATTGAACAAGATAAGTTAACATGGATACAAATGCGAGATTTGAATGGTGATGTGTCAAAAACATACGGTATTAAATCTATTCCGTCGACAATTTTGCTAGATAAAGACGGAAAAATTGTGGCAAAGAATTTGCGTGGCGAAGAGTTGAGTTTGAAAATTGAAGAGTTATTGAAGTAAATAATAAAATGGAATAATTATAAACCCGGATTATATCCGGGTTTTTTTATGTTTAATAATTTATTGTTAAAAACTAATATGTTTAAACATTGAATGATTTTAGTTGTTATTTAAATGAATGTAAAAAAGAAATATAATGAATTTCGATTTAGTTGTTATTGGTAGTGGACCCGGTGGTTATGTGGCGGCCATTAGGGCATCGCAGTTAGGAATGAAAGTTGCAGTTGTGGAGAAAGCAGAGTTGGGTGGAATATGCCTTAACTGGGGATGTATTCCCACAAAATCGCTTTTAAAAAGTGCATCGGTTTATGAATATATTACTCATGCAAATGAGTATGGTATAAAAATAATAGGAGAGGTGAAGCCTGATTTTTTGGGTATGATTAATCGTAGTCGTTCAGTTGCCGATGGTATGAGTAAAGGAATTCAATTTTTGTTTAAGAAAAATAAGATTGAAGTTGTGCCGGGAGTTGGAAAAATAATAAGAAAAGATTTAGTTGAAGTTACAGATGTAGATGGCTTAAAACATGAACTTAATGCAAAACATATTATACTTGCAACGGGAGCCCGCAGTAAGGAGTTACCTAGTTTGCCTCAAGATGGGGAGCGCATTATTGGTTATAGAAAGGCTATGATATTAGAAAAACAACCTGCATCTATGGTAGTTGTTGGTTCAGGTGCAATTGGAAGTGAATTTGCTTATTTCTACAATTCGATTGGAACAAAAGTAATACTAGTTGAATATCTTGATAATGTTGTTCCATTAGAGGATGAGGAGGTATCTAAACAACTTGGTCGTTCGTTTAAGAAATCAGGAATTGAAGTAATGACAGGTTCCGAGGTAACAAAGGTTGATAAATCAGGTAAGCTTCTTAAAGTTACAGTGAAGGATAAAAAGGGAAGTGAGAAAATTATTGAATCTGAGATTGTTTTATCGGCTGTTGGAATTACTCCTAATATTGAAGGACTTGGACTGGAAGATGTGGGTGTTGTGATTGATAATGGACGAGTTACGGTTGATTCATATTATAGAACTAATGTTGATGGCATTTATGCCATTGGTGATATTATTGCAGGTCCGGCGTTAGCTCATGTGGCTTCGGCAGAAGGGATCATTTGTGTTGAAAAAATTGCGGGTTATGCCCCGGAACCTCTTGATTATGATAATATACCAGCATGTACATATACTACACCCGAAGTTGCTTCTTTAGGATTAACAGAGAAAGTTGCAAAAGAAAAGGGATATGAATTAAAGATTGGTAAATTTCCTTTTACAGCATCTGGTAAGGCTAGTGCCGCAGGGCAGAAAGATGGTTTTGTGAAGCTCATTTTTGATACAAAATATGGAGAGCTGTTAGGAGCTCATTTAATAGGTGCCAATGTAACTGAAATGATAGCTGAATTGGTTACAGCTCGTAAGCTGGAAACAACAGGGCATGAAATTATAAAAGCCATACATCCTCATCCAACCATGTCGGAGGCTATTATGGAAGCTGCTGCCGCTGCTTATGGCGAGGTTATACATATTTGATTTTTGTAAATTGTAATTTAAATAAAAGGGCCTAAGTTCAATAATCTAGCGCAACAAATCAATTTTATAGATTTGTTGTATGAAAGA
>JAFGBR010000064.1 GCA_016933045.1 Marinilabiliaceae bacterium
AAAGGATGTTTTCTTAAATACAGGTTTTGAAAATGTCTGTGTCCACGCTCCCGGGTTTTTGTCAATTTCTTCTGGTATCATTTGCCGGCCACAAATACCCATTATTTGCGGATCATTAAAGGGTTGAGTTATCTTCTCAAGCCATTTATTGTCCGTAGTAACCGCATCCTGCACTGTCATCACCACAAAATCTCCTTTGGCCAATGATACTCCATAGTTACGGGTGTCTCCATGATTAAAATCTTCCGGTGGTATTTGATAGAGCCGTACCGGATATTGCTGAAGCACCTCCAGCGTGCCATCAGTGCTGCCGCTGTCAATGACAATCACTTCGGCTTGGTCGATTAGTGTTTGTACATAAATAGCATCCAAACATTGACGGATGGTGGCGATACCGTTTTTAACGGGGATTATAATTGATATAGTTATTTTTTTTTCCACAAGGAAATAATTTCGATTAGGTGTTGGGAATTTACTTGGTGTGAGGATTCAATGTAGGATTTATTTTTTGCATTATTGCCACAAAATAGTGAGCTAAAATGTGATTAATATTAATAAGGTAAGTAAATATTTTTAATTGTCTGCTATCTATGAATTGCCTGTTACTAAAAACAAAAGAATTCATCTTTGAGATTATTTTTTTGTTTTCTGACATATTGTTATTAATGTCGAATAGGTAGGTGTATAGTTTTTTACAAGTTGCATTAGTAAGCTCTTTGTCAAATGAAGACAGGTGATGGTGTTTATAAAGAAGCTCAAATGTGAAGTAAAAAGCATCGAAACCTGCTTCAACAAATATTTTTCGATTTCCACTCATTGTAGAACCTTTGCGTGCTACTACATAATTATACACAATTTCGGAAGTTAGAATAACTTTATGTGTTCTCAGACTCCATTGGATTGTTAATGGCAGGTCTTGACCTGCTTTAATATTTGGGTACTCTGTCGGTTCTCGAAGTAGCGATGTTTTATATAGCTTCATGCAAACGGTATTTGGTCCGTTTGCTAGTATTCGCTTGGTATATTCTTTTTCTAGTAGTTCTAAATCAGGATGTTCGATTTTTTTGTACAAATTACCATTTTCAGCAAATACCACATTTGCTCCTGCTTGAACAATATCGGCATTTCCAACCTCAATAATCTTAACTAGCTTTTCAATAGCATCTTTTTCTAGAAAATCATCTCCATCGACAATTGTCAAATATTCACCCGTTGCTGCGTAAATACCTTCCTTCCTAGCACTGTTTAGGCCTCCATTTGCTTTGTTGATTATTATAATCCGCCGATCCTTTTCTGCATAACATTTAACAATGTCGAGTGAATTGTCTGTACTACCATCATTTACAGCAATTACATCTATGTATGGGTATGTTTGATTTAAACATGATTCGATGCATTTCTTCAGAAAGAGAGCTGTATTGTATATTGGAATTATTATTGATACTGTTTTGTTATTCATGTGATTATGAAATTAAGCATTAATTAATTATTTCATTTAATGCGTCTTTCCACCTTTTAATACTTATTTCACTTCCTAATTTTTCTATCGCATCCTGTTTAATTCTTCTGGAAAATGAAGATAATAAATCTCTATTATGAAATAAGTATTCAATCCATGTATAAAATGCTTCTGGAGTTCGTTCGCAAATAATACCATTCTTATTATGTTCGATAACTTCGGATGGCCAACCATTGCTTGTTGCAATGCTAGGAATGTCAGACAGACATGCTTCCCAAAATAATGAAGGCCCAGCGTCGCCATTTGACGCAATAAGAACTAAATCAATATCGGAATAAAATGATACGAGGGTGTCAATCGAACCTTTAAAACGCGTTTTGAATACTATGTTGTCTTTGTATTTTTCTTGCAATTTTTCAATTGCAGGCAATATTATATCATAATACCCTTTAAAGTTACGGTTTGGATTTCCTGTCCATCCAATTGTTAGAGTAGATTGATTTGAACTTAGAACCTTGTTCTCCGTATACTTGGTTTCGGCTATGGGGGGGGCGTTGCAATATCTAATGGGTATATAGTCGTTTTTATAGAAGCTGCATATATCATGGCTTCCGGCAATTATCAGATGGCAATTGTTGAAGTATTTCTGTAAAAAAGCCTCTTTATTAAGATCCCAGCTGTCAGCATCAGTGCCTTGTGGTGGAAATGTTGAAGTATAAATACCTTTAGCTAAATATTTAAAGTTGTATGGTATCTTTTCTTTATGAAAGAAATAAAATCCTAATAATACAACTAAATCATACTTTTTATCCAGTCTTTTATTACAGTATTTTAAATTGAGCTTAAAATTGTTAATCTTTTGCCGAAAACCACTTGTTTCATATAAACAGGTAAAATCAATGTAGATGTTGAAATCTAAACTAAGTTTTTTTTTTATAAATAATGCAATGTGATGATATGCCCAATTGGGGGTGTCTGCTACTATTAGTATGTTTTTTTTTCTCCTGTTATTTAGTTTCAGTATCATTTTTTGTTACTTTGAATTGTTAATTGGTTTATTGCTACATTGTATTCATGTATAAAAGGACTTTTAGTTTGTCTGAATGTGCGCAATACCGTTTTTTACGGGGATGATGATGGAGATATGAGTCTTATTCATTAATAACAAAGAAATGAAAGGTTTTACTCAAATTTAGTCTTTAATTGAAGGAATGGCTTCTCGATGAATCTGAAGGAGATATGTGCCAAAAAAATAGTAAGCAGAGTATAGAATAAAATGCTAATCATTTCATGGTGAAAGGTTAGCTTATTCCCAGGGAATTTTTCGAAAAGAACTCGTGTTAGTGCCGGCAATGGAAGATGAAATAAGTAGATACCATAACTGATTTTACCGATGT
>JAFGBR010000008.1 GCA_016933045.1 Marinilabiliaceae bacterium
TATGTTATTACATGGACATTTGCCGATGGAAACGGAAACAGTTCAACTGCCACTCAAAATGTGGTTGTGGATGACGTGACTGCCCCTGTAGCTCCAACATTAACAGATGCAACAGGCGAGTGTTCGGTAACGGTTACAGCCCCTACAGCTGAGGATAATTGCGCTGGAACTGTAACAGGTACAACCACCGATCCGCTGACTTACACCACACAAGGCTCGTATGTTATTACATGGACATTTGCGGATGGAAACGGAAACAGTTCAACTGCCACTCAAAATGTGGTTGTGGATGACGTGACTGCCCCAGTAGCTCCAACATTAACAGATGCAACAGGTGAGTGTACGGTAACAGTTACTGCTCCTACAGCTGAGGATAACTGCGCTGGAACTGTAACAGGTACAACCACCGATCCGCTGACTTACACCACACAAGGCTCGTATGTTATTACATGGACATTTACCGATGGTAACGGAAACAGTTCAACTGCCACTCAAAATGTGGTTGTGGATGATGTGACTGCCCCAACATTTGAAATATCCGAGGATAAAGAGATTCTTATAACAACCGGACAAACTGAATACATTATCCAGGGTGATGAATTTGATCCTAAAAATGTGATCGATAATTGTACTAACTATACGGTATCAAACAATCTATTTGAAGGTACAACCCTAGAAGGTAAAGCGCTTTCTGTTGGCCAACATACAATTATCTGGACGGTTACAGATGCAGGAGAGAATGCAATCTCACACAGTTTTATCGTCACTATTACAACTGGTACAGGATGTGAAGATATTAGCAGAAATAATATTATAGTATATCCAAACCCTGTTACCGGAAGTGAAATAAACATTGATTTGGGGTCTCTTAATGGTTCTGTTATTGAAATAATCAGTGTTACCGGAAACATGATAAAAGCTGTTGAACAAACAGGAGTAATTAACACCGTTGATGTTGGTGAACTTTCAATCGGAACCTATTTCGTACGTGTAAGAAATAATGCTAAAGTTTATACTTTGAAATTCATCAAAAAGTAATCAAATGAAATAGTAAATATAAAAAGGGCTGATTGATATAATCAGCCCTTTTTCATATTTTTTTTAATCACAAACCATTCTTTGAGATATTTTCAATATATCAGAATCATTATTAATCTAATGTCATGTTAAACACATTTTATCTGGTTTGAAGAGCTGTTTGTGTTTTTTTTCGGAATTATTCCATCATCTTTTTAATAAGTCCAATCTTGAAAGTCCAATTTTTAGCAACGTGCAATTAGGTGGACTTTTAGGGTTATTCTAATACGTTTTGGATTTATGCAGTGTTGTTTAATCACATGTAATCAGTCGGTTAGAGGTGATCGATGAAGTAATTTATGAACCTACAATAATTAAATATATATAATTTAACTATGATACTTAAACAATAAGTTCTAAATTGTATCTGTATTTTAATCACTTAACCTAACCAATGAAATACAGATGGACCTGCCTTTTATTAATAAAATTGCTATGTATAGATAGCAATAGTTATGGTCAGGATATTGCTGGTCTAAAAAATGAAAAATTCTTTAATATTTCTGGACAATTAGGTGCCTCTATGGTATCATACCATGTTGATGGGCGGGAAACCACAAGACCCGATTTTTCATGGATGATTGTAGGTAATCCTGTCATTAGCCTTTATGGCATCACCTTCCCGTTTTCGATGACCATAAGTGACCAGCATCGTAGTTTTAGTCAGCCATTTAATAAAATTGGGGTGAGCCCTTATTATAAATGGGCAAAATTACATCTGGGATACCGCAATCCGTTTTTTTCGCAGTACACACTTGGCGGGCATACCATACTGGGCGCTGGTGGTGAGTTTACTCCCGGAAAATTTAAAATTGGGATCATGCATGGGCGGCTGTACAAGCAAGTAAACTCCGACCCTCTTTTGCTTTCAAATCCTGACAAATACCAAGTGCCATATTACAAACGCAACGGTACCGGGTTAATGTTAGGCTATGGCAGTGGAACTAATTCAGTCAACATTTCGTTTTTTCATGGTTTAGATGTTGTTTCTTCGGTAAACAGTCAAACCCAAACACTAATAAAACCTGCCGAAAATGCCGTTATTTCCATCAGTACCAAACAAAAAATAGCTAAAAAATATGAATTTGGGCTCGAATTCGCTAAAAGTGCCTATACCAGCGATACTCAAAATGATTCATTAAAAAATGGATCTTCATTTTTTTCCAGCCTAATAAAATACAATGCCACCACCACCGAGAGCAATGTGATTGACATTCATTTTGGGTATAATACCGAGATGGTTGGGTTAAACCTCCGCCTTAAACAAATTGACCCGGGGTTTCGCTCAATGGGAACCTACTATATACAAAATGATTACCGTAACATCACCATCGAACCGCGCTATAGTTTTTGCAATAAAAAATACAGCCTAAACGGTAGTCTTGGATTTCAAAAAGATAATATTAAAAAAACAACTCCATACCAAACAAACAGAACTATTGGTTCTTTAAGTTTTTCGGCAATGCCATGGAACTGGTATAAAGCCGATATTACCATATCGAATTACAACACTTTAATGAAACGTGGCTTATCGGAGATAGATACCTTAATGAAGGTATCTCAAACGACCCGATCGTTCAACATGAATCAGAACTTTAACTTCACCAAAGAAATTTTTGCGCATAATTTTTTTGTAGTATTTAATAATCAGAAACTTAAAGATAACAACCAAAATTCAGCATCATATAACAATTATAGCTCAAACATGTTTTCCGGCTCCTATTTTTTGAGTTATATCCCTAAAGCAATGAATGTTAGTGTAACCTATAATTTATCATCGTTTGATTTAGCAAGCATCAACACACACGTAAGAGGCCCTGTAATAGCTTATTCGGCAGCATTTTTTAAAAACAAGCTGAATTTTTCGGTAAGCAATTCGTTTTATAAAACAATTGTAAATTCAGTCGATGATAATCAATTGGGTATAATCTCGATAAACAGCTCTTATCGAATTGCAAAACAACACAGGTTTCGATTATCGTATTATAACCATAAAAGCAAAAGTTTAAATGGTTCATCAACAAATTTTACAGAGAATAAGGGTGAAATCGGATACTCATATACATTTTAAACTATGATTGGTAATCAAAATAAAAACCGCATAAAAAGATTATTGTGTGGGATGTTGCTTTTTGCAGGAACATGTTTATCTGCAAGCGGACAGGGAATTTTTGTCAATACCATAGTTACCCCGCCTTATGGTAGCGATGTTGAGTCGTATGCCGACAAAACAAGAATTATCATAACAGCATCTCTTGCTGACATAAATAACGTAGAGTGTTATCTACACATAAAAATAATTGGTAACAATGGCATTGTTCTTCAGTCATTACCCGATAGAGAATACCCAACCTTTAACCTTACCAATGGAGCACCAATAATACTTACCGGGCATGATTTATTCGATTATTTCCGACTTGCAAACTTATCCGTTTCAGGAATTGGACTTCATGAGTTGCAAAGCCAGGGACTGCCCGAAGGCGATTACCAGATCTGCGCACGTGTTTTTCATCTGGGAAACCCATGGTCAGATGAAGCTCCTTCGGGATGTAGTAATTTCTTTCAAATCTCTTATGTCAATCCTCCAACAATCATATCCCCGGTAAATCAGAGTGTTATTGATTCCAAAATAATGCAAAACATAATTTTCAATTGGATACCATCACCGGGCTCTCCACCATGGACTTCGTATCAGTTAAAGATTTTTGAATTGCGCGATTCCACACAATCGCCCGGAGATGCAGTTTTATCGGGTATCCCTTTTTTCGAAACCACTATTTTACAAACTTCATTTTTATATGGTCCCGCTCAACCACTTCTGGAGCCCGGATTACGTTATGCGTTCCAGGTTAAGGCATTGGATTCTGAAACAGGACAAAAATATAAAAATGATGGTAACAGTGAAGTGTTCTGGTTTAAATTCAATGAACCAAACATAGGTGTTATTCAAACAACCTACACTGATGATGAAAGCCCTGTGCTTGACAACATTCTTGAAGATTTTAAAAAAGAATTTGAGTTAATTCCTTCAACACAAATTAGCGGTCGTATTTTTTCAAAGTTTCCGGACAATACGATCAATTATCTTCTGGATGGTATGCCTTTCGAAAACAATGAAAAAATTACCATGCCCGATCAACCAATAGGTAGTATTGATATTTCAAAACGTTACGGGCCATCGGTGAAAAATGACTCGCAAAAATCGTTACCCGAAAATAATACGCTGCCACAGGAGGTAAAACAATTTAGCTATTCTGATATTGTAAATGTAAGCGATATTGTCGTTTCCAATGCCGGTAACATTAGTATAAATGCCGGTTCTGGCTTTTCGAAAACACAAATAAGTGAGAAAAGTGAAGCCTCACTTAACAATATTTCCACAGGAACTACAAATAATTCCGACTTTTTAACCAGCATTAAAAAAGCACCTTTTTATTATTTTGGCAACACCGAGCAAATTGAAAATGTAAAGCCACTTGCAAATCAACGGGTAAAACTGGTGGGTCGGTATGCCATTCTTCCTGAAGGCGATTTGGTGGGGGGTGTCAATTTTCCAAAATACGGAAATGTGGGTGAAGCTGGTAATTATTATAAATTCTACGATCTTTTTGAGAAAAACAGAACTGATGTTTATAAAATTGCAGATGTGGTACTTGCTGTAACCGAAACAGATGAAAATGGTAATTTCACCTTCGATTTTACTTCTGATTTTTTTACAGGTCATTTCTATTTCGACGAACTCACGCCCCCTTCTTTAGATAAAGATATGTTGATGCAAAACCCCCGTGATAAGTTAGGTTGGGTTATGGAAAATGTGT
The DNA here is from genome assembly GCA_016933045.1 of Marinilabiliaceae bacterium. GTDB lineage: Bacteria > Bacteroidota > Bacteroidia > Bacteroidales > Marinilabiliaceae > JAFGBR01. The sequence continues at coordinate 4,896 of JAFGBR010000008.1, forward strand.
TTCCTGGGGCCGATAATTTTAATGTAAATAATATCCAGGCATTTGACAATAGTATTGCCATACAAAACAATAGTGCTGCAGGATTAAACAATAATACTGTGAATGAAAACATTCAAGCTCCACAGCAGCAAAAAGTGATGAGCGGAACAAATACCAATTTTTTGTTTGATAGAGGCGGATATATCTGTTTAAAAATAGAAGTTGAAAACCCAAAATTTTGCAGTCCCGATATTGACATTTTTGTAATGCCCGGCGATAATTTAGCCATACCCGATCAGGTAGCAAAAGTTAAAACGTATGATTTAATAGTAAGAGGGATTGCTTCTGACGAAGATAATCAAATTGCCGAACGCAACAAACCCATGGATAATGTTAACGTACAGGTATTTCGTGATTATTCAGACTCGCAGGACGAAATAGAAATACTGCGTCGTTACGAAGGGCAAAAACTAAATTCAAAAACCACTAATAATTATGGAGAGTTTAAAGATGTAGCCAAAGGTATTTCGGGAGCAGCTCCTAACGATTTGGTTTATCTCAAAAACCTCATTAAACATGCCGGTTTTAACCCCCAATATTATGTATCCCTCTCGGTTAGAGATGTTACAGTTTCAAGCAGCGAATACGAAAATACAAAGTATAATTACAAATCGGTTTTTATTCCCATACCCGATAATAAAATTACTTCGGCAACCCAGCGACCTGAGTTTATGTCCGGGGGCAATAGTTATCCAGGGGCGTTTGTTACTTATAATCATTTATACAAAGACTCGGAAATTTTTGAACTTGATTGCACTTTGTACCCCGAAAACCCTGAAATAAAAGGCAGGGTTATGGCTCAAACCAATATACAAAATCTGGGAATGAGCGATGTTGGTGTTAAACTGTATAAAAAAGACGATCCGGGAGGATATTATTCCCTAAGTAGTTTTATGATGCAAGCATCTTTACCAGTTTCTTCAACATCAATAGAGGCTGAGCAGTCCACAAACGATGTAGGTATTTTCAGATTCCAAAACTTACCTATTGCCATTAAAAACAATTATATACACGGCCCATACAGGAGTATTTACATTTCACACCCTGGTTATAAAAGAGTGCTATTGCCAAAACCGGGTTTCGATCTCTTAAACATTAAAAAAGGGACGTTAATTGATTTTAAAGACATTAACCTGGAGCGAGCCGACTCATTAAAAGGCCTTGTAAAAGATGAAGATGGAAATCCTGTTGTTTCGTATGTTAAAACTGAGTATTCGCCGTTTTATAAAACTTATAATAAAATATTTTTGGGTAAACAATACGAGTTTTTTTCAATCCCTTTTTACGATGAAGACCCGAAAATTAGTGTTGAACCAAAATCGAGTGCCTATTTCGGATGCGATACCACGCTTACTCAACTGCCAACAAAACCTTTGGAAATAATTGTTTACAAAAAATTGTACCGTCCCGAAATTTTGGTTAAAAATTCAAAAGGCGAACCTATTACAAATGCTGAAGTTACCATCAACGATATTATAGTAAAAACCACATCGCAGGGAATTGCGCGTTTCAAATTTGCTTCGCCAGGCAACCAGTTTGTTGTTAAAATTATACCACCCGATGATTATTCACCAATTCAGCAAATTATAGAGTTAGAGGTAACTCCCGGCTGGAAACGGCATGTATTTGTTGTTAAAAACGGCAAATCGATAAGCGGACATGTAACTAATAAAAAAACCAAGTTCTTAGTGAGCGGAGTGAAAATATTTTCAGAGTTGAGTTATGAAAATGGGTTAAGACTCTATATCGAAACGGAAACTGATGCTAATGGCTCTTATTGGCTAAAAGGCGTTCCATCAGATGCCACTTCTATTAAAGTACATATTGTAAAACCGGGCAACAACCCAACCTATACGGGTAAAACTGCAACAGTTAATTTTCCGCAGGGTCAATTTTATGTGAATGTGAATTTCGAAATTGAACCACTTGAGGGATGGGATATGGCAGACATATGGGGATATCCGGTGGCTATCGAGAAATTTGAACTGAACATAACTAATCCCGACAGGGCGAAAATAAGTGGTTATTTTTATAATCTTCCAAGTGTAAAAGGAGTAGAAATCCAACAACCCAATCTAAAAATACCCTTTAATAATTTAGATATTAAAAAACTATCGAACGCTAAGGGAGTACCACTTACCGATAAAATTATCTTAACGGCCAATTCTATTCCCTTCATCATTAACGGAACATTTAAGGGAGAACTTAAAAACATGAAAAAATATGGCTCAAACACAATTTTAAACAAGTCGTTGGAAATTAATAAAGAAGGAGATTTTGCGGTTATTAAAGGAATGGCAGGATTAGACCTAAATTCGTTTAACGTTTCTACTTCCTTTAACGGTAGCTTTTTTCTGGGCGATAATTTACAAAGCAATAAAACAACCATGTTTTCAACAAACATTGCCTCGGTACAGAATGCGATAAACAGCGTTATGCAACAAAGCACAATGCAGAATGCATCAAATAACGTTAAACAAGCTACCAACATAAAGAACATAAATACGGAAAACACAAATACCTTAAACGTTACAGGTGCAAACTATTCAAATAATACTATTTCAACTGCTTATGCCGAGTTCAATGTTTTTAGTCTTGACGACAACCTGCAGCCAATACCATTTAAGAACTATATGGTATATAATTTTAGGGCAAGTTCAATTTTAAACGAAAAATCAAAATTGGTGAACGATAAAATTCTCATTCCAACAATTTTGCATACCGATATTCCCACATCAATTAATTCAGAAAATCTCGACTTAAAAATTAATGTTGGAGATATAATTGTAACAAATTCAGAAGTAACACTCAACGAAATGCCTTATTCCGATTTTAGCTTCGATCTGGAAAAGTGGAAATTGTATGGAAAAGACGATTGGTATTTCGATAAAAACGAAGAAGCTATTGTACTTAAAAAAGTACTGGTTAACACAGGCGTAGGACTTGATGTGACACTTAAAAATATGCATATTGGCCCCAACTATATTGGCGAAACAGAGGTGGATATTGAAGGAGGAATTAATTTGGGTGGTATTAAAAAAATCACACTCAATCCAGGTTTAAAACCCATATTCAATTACGACAATATTGGTCATTATCGTATTAGTGTTGTAGGATCTTTGTCAGAGGGTACTCCGGCAGGTTATATCAGTGGCTTGCCCGAAATGAAATCAAGTGATCGGATTGAGTTTAACTCTATTGGCATACTTAGTAATCAAACCGAGGCTTTATCGATAAACGGAGCTTTTACGTTTTTTGATATTATCAACGTGGAAGTCAATCGAATTGTTACCGGCAATGGATATTTTGATTTGGTTGGGCAGCCTAGTACCGGAATTCCGGCGTTTTTCCCAACTGAAACAACCATGCGATATAAACTTGATAAAGGGAAAATTATTGGTGAAATGCAGTTTTTAGACGGACAAATAGACTGTCCCGGCAATGTTACTTTTTCACTTGACAAAAACAATACCTCACAAACATTTTCAACAGGAAAATACACTTCGTATGGAACGTTTACAATAGCCGGAGGTAATGGTGCCAATAGTGAATCGTTTACTTTACGCGGGTTTTTAACCAAAACCAAAACCAGTTGTGATATTAAGGTTATTAAGGTTGATAATAATAAATTATATGAGGGGGCTGACTTCCAAAAGGTTGTGATTGGTAGTAATAGTGTTGATGTTTTTGAGGGTTTAATTAACACCTCTGATAACAATTGGGGGATTTTGAGTTACAATGGATATACCCAATCAATCAATGGACTTGAGGACAAAAATAATGTACTGGAATTTAAAGTAAATGGAGCCATTGATGTTTCGAGCAGCAATGTTAAAGTTACAAATATTGATGTTGGAATGGGTAGTATGACGATGGTTTACGACATCAACTCGGGCAGTATGACGGGAACCTTAAATATTAACATGCTTCCATTGGGGTATGCAACAATAAAACAAGGGTTAATGAAAATGTGCTTTGACAGCCATGGATATTATTTTGCCGTTAACAGTCAATTAATAATAGGAGTTAACGATGGATGGAAAGGTGGCTTTGTGATTGGCAATACCAACTATATTAATCCAACAGATTTAACTCAAATAAAAAAAGCATTTAAAGAAGGATATTTACCACCATTCTTTAAAGGCGGTTCTTTAACCGGATTTTACACCATAGGTGAAAAACAGCTTCTTGACAAATCATACGATCTCATTTTTGTTGATGCTTCATTAAAAGCCGGTTTAGGTGCATTTGTCAATGGAGATTTCGGATCTGACCCTGAATTTTTAATTGGAGGTTATGCATATGCAAGCTTGCATGGAGAGGCTGGTTTAAGCAAATTATGCCGTGTTGGAGTTGGCATTGATGTCCATGGCATAGTATCAGGTGGTTATGATAACGGTTCTTTTTCGTTCAGCAATTGTTTGTCGATTGCCGGAAAAGGTTGGTCTGATGGTTATTGCACAGCACCTCTTAAAGCATTAGGAGTTCCAACCAGCCTTAGGTTTTCATTAAAAGCTGATTGCATTTACAATAATGGATTTAATTTTAATATTAGTGAGGGCTCATGTTCAGGTCCGTCTAAATAAAATTAACTAAATCTATTAGAATAAATATGAGATTTATTTCATTATAAAATAACATTTGAATGAAATCATTAATTATAATTATCGGGTTGTTAATCAGCATTAATACTCTTCTCTTGTCACAGCAGGTTAAGGGCATACAATCTGTAAACAGGGGCAACCACCCCGAAATGAAATGGGTTACTCAAGATTCTTTACGTGAGGATAGTATTAGCGTTTGGCGCACCAATATCAAAGCCGAAAAGTTTCGAAAAATTGAAACTATTGTTATTTCCAATAGCCGAAATGATTCTGTTTTTTACACAGTTATTGATACAACCTTAACTGAAAAAGGCATCTATAAATACTATTTACTTCTGCATTTTAAAAATGATACTGTATTAATGTCCGATAAAATGTACGGTCATAACATGGGCGATATACCAGCTCCTGCAATTGTTTCGGTATATGCAAAATCTCTTACCAACCGCAAAGCCATTGAACTTAACTGGAAGCTTAATTATAATTTTACAGTTAATGCGCTGTCTTTATTCCGAAGCACTAATTATGATAATGGCTACGAGTTAATTGCTCATCTCCCCGGTAATGCCGTAAAATATATCGATGCTGTGGATATATCAAACGAAGCCTACTATTATTTTATTCAAATTCGCGATTTTTTTGGCTATCAGTTCCCGTCAGTAAGGTTTCATGGCATCTGCACGTTTGCCGAAAAATGTTTGGCACCAATTAATTTTGAAGCCGGAATGGAAAATGGAAAAGTTAAACTCAAATGGGAAGTCATGGGAAATAATGCTTTATACTCAAGAATATATCGCAAAGCAGGTGCAAAAGGTAGTTTTATGCCTCTTCATCAGCATGGTGTAAAAAATGGAGAAAAATGCTCGTTTACCGACGAAAAATTAGGTACTTTTATAGGTGATGATGTAAGTTATTACATAGTAAATATTAGCGATGGCTTTATAAATAGCTTATCAACAGATACGGTTACATTCAGGTTGCATCAAGAGAGACCCATTCCGGCACCCAAGGAGTTGAATTACATCATCGACTCACTTCAAAGTGTTAGATTAATATGGACATCATTGTCCAACAACGTTAATGTTGGCGGATACAATATTTATCGTACCGACGAAAATAAAAAACAGCAAAAACTTAATAACGAACTAATTCCGATTGAAGTGAATTACTTTGTTGATAAAACCACTGAATTGGGTAACAGCTACACCTACGAAGTTGAGGCGGTAAGTTCAACTGGTGTTCCTGGTATTGTGCGAACAAAAGTTAATGTTAGTACCATCATGCCTGAAATCGAAATGTTAATATCAATCAAACATCTTGAAAAAGGATTTCGATTAAGCTGGATTCCTCCCAAAAATATAACTATTAAGGAGATACATATTTATCGGCAAAATGGTGAAAATAATGCGGTTCTGGTAAAAAAAGTACCCGTAACCCAAACACAGCTTGTTGATAATAACTTATCATCCGGAGAATACCTGTATTACGCCATTGCCAAAACTGTAGATGGATCAGAAATTATTGTTAATAAGGGGATTTTAACCAAAATAGACTGATGGATTCAAATAAATAATTTTTTTATTCTATTAAATGGTGACTTGATAGAATATCTTTAGTGAAATTATTAAATTGTTATCTTTACGGCAAATGATTTGTTAATGTCAGTACTGCATTTCCCATCACGGTTGCTAGAAGCATCAGTTAATGAATTTTCGAAATTGCCTGGAATAGGTAAGAAAACTGCATTACGACTTGTTTTGCACTTGTTAAGGCAAGATAAAACAGATGTATTTCAGTTTTCCGATACAATAAGGCTAATGAGAGAAGATGTAAAATATTGTAGAGAGTGTAATAATATTTCCGATTCTGAGATTTGTGATATTTGCACAAATGTGCATCGCGATCATCGTATTGTATGTGTTGTTGAATCTGTGAAAGATGTTATGGTAATTGAAAATACTCAGCAATACTCGGGTGTTTATCATGTGCTTGGAGGTGTTATTTCGCCTATGGATGGCATTGGCCCGGGAGATTTATTTATCGATTCATTGGAAAAGAAGATTGAGAATGATCAAATTGATGAGATAATTTTTGCTTTGCCTACAACGATGGAAGGTGATACAACAAACTTTTATTTGTACAAGAAATTTGAAAAAAAACCGGTAAAAATTACCACAATAGCCAGGGGAGTGAGCATTGGTGATGAACTTGAATTTATTGATGAAGTTACATTAGGACGATCGTTAATTAATAGACAATTGTTTGAATCTACTTTGTAATATTATAATATGAATGTAAAAAATGAATTGAGGATTATACGTGTAATCTTTTTTGCTGTATCAGTTGGCTTGTTTGTGCTTTTTCTTATTTCATATTTTCTGGTTAAGCAAAAGGGCGCATTAGTACTTTTTACTCCGGTTCAGTTGCAGTATTTTGAGTCAGTTATAATTTTGTTGTCTTTGGCTGGCATTCCGGCAAGCTATTATTATCATAAAAAAAGAATGAAACACTTGTCGCTCGAAATGAAACCTGTTGATTTATTAAAAAGTTTTAAGTCGAGTTTTTTTATAAAATTATTTTTAACAGAAGGATTAGGAGTACTCTCTTTGGTTGGTTTTATGCTGTCGGCTAATGGAACTTTTCTTGTTATTTTTGCCATTTTTATGGTTGTTATTATTATAAATTACCCATCATATTCCCGAATTGCCGATGATATGCAAATTTCGGAGAGTGAGTTGTTTAATACGAAAAGATTAGATTAATGATTATTGCTGTTGATTTTGATGGTACCATAGTTGAACATAAATATCCTGCCATAGGAAAGGAACGTACTTTTGCTTTTGAAACGCTAAAATCACTTCAGAAAAAAGGACATCAATTAATATTATGGACTTATCGTAACGGAAAAGAACTTGATGATGCTGTTGAGTATTGTCGTAAAAACGGGGTTGAGTTTTATGCTGTTAACAGTAATTTTCCCGAAGAGGAATTTAATGAGTCGATTAGTCGTAAAATATTGGCTGATGTATATATTGACGATAGAAATATAGGTGGTTTTATGGGATGGGGTGAAATTTGGCATATCTTAAATCAGGATGCGTCTGCTGATGACATTTTAAATTATAAAAATCAATATCGAAAGGCAAAACGAAAAACTTTATGTGGTTTTATTCAATCATTATTTTGTAAAGAAGATGAGTTTTGACGGATGTTTTTGATTTAGAAAATTATGTATGTAATTAAATGTGTTTTTTATTGAATAAAAAACATAATTAATGAACCATTCAAAAAAGATAATTTATTAATTTAACACAATTAAATATTTTGCATAGTTTAGTAAATAAAAGCATTAAATCATATCTAATGAAACGTTTATATTTTAAAGGATTATCATTGGTCGTTTTGTTGTTTGTATGTATTACATTAACAGGACAGAAAAACGACATTAAAAAAATTAAAAGTAATGTCCAGGGACTTATAGAAAGAGAAGATTTTGAAAATGCATCTGTTCAATTAAATGATGCAATAAAAAACAACCCCAACGATAAAGAGTTAAATCTGTTGCTGGGAATAACTCTTTTAAGTATGGATGGGCACGAGAAGGAAGCTGTTGAACAGTTAGAAATAGCTCGTGATGCTTTTAAGATGAAACAAAAGAAAAATGATAATGCTATTAAAGCCAGATTTTATTTGGGGCAGGCTTATCATTTAAATTATCAGTTTGATGAAGCCAATAAAATTTTGGAGAAATTAAAGTCTGATGTGCCATCAAAGCAAAACGAATTGCTTTTTCAAATTGAGAAAGAATTGCGTTACAATAATAATGCTATTGAATTGAAAAAAAATCCGGTAAAATTTAAAATTACAAACCTGGGTTCAACAATTAATACACCTTACGATGAGCACAGCCCGGTTGTTTCAGCCGATGAAGAGATGCTGGTATTTACATCTAATCGCGAAGGAACCGGTGATACTAAAACTCCCGATGGATTGTTTTACGAAGATATTTATGTATCTCATTATAGATCAAAAAGCTGGACTCCGGCTCAAAATGTAGGTAGTTATATTAATACAGAGGGAAATAACGCAACAATTAGCATTAGTGCCGATGGTAAAACGTTGTTTGTTTATATGCACGATGGGGTATCAGGCGATATCTATAAAAGTGAGATGACTTTTGATGGATGGACTGTTCCTGAAAAGTTTCCTAAACCTATTAACTCGCAATATAGTGAAACTCATGCTTCTATTACATTGGATGAATCTATCATATTTTTTTCAAGTGACAGGCCTGGTGGTTTTGGAGGTAAAGATATATACATGTCCCGGAAATTGCCTAACGGCGAGTGGGGTAAAGAGATTAACCTGGGATCTGAAATAAATACAGAAGGCGATGAAGAGAGTCCGTTTATTCATTTAGATGGTAAAACTTTATATTTTTGTTCTACTGAACATAACTCTATGGGTGGATACGATATATTCAAAACTGAGTTAACTGATAGTGCTACATGGAGTAATCCTGTTAATATTGGCTATCCGATAAATACTCCTGATGATGATTTATTTTACATTCCTACTGCAAACGAACAAAGGGTTTATTTTGCCAGCAGACGAGCTGGTGGCGAAGGTCGATCTGATATATATCTTATTGAGTTTGATGAAAGCGACCCTCGTTCGCTTGGTGTTGTGGCTGGATATATTTTTGATGAAAATAAAAAGCCTTATGGAAATGTAACTATTACCTTAACTGATAATAGAACGGGCGAACTGTTAGGTTATTACAGACCAAATCCTGTAACCGGTAAATATGTTATGATTATTCCTGCTGGTAATAGTTATGAAGCAAAATACCAAATAACCTATAAAACAACAGATGAAACTATTGTTAAAACTTTCGATTTGTCAGGAAGAGGAAGTTATGGGAGTGGAAACTGGGCTACTTATTTAGATGCAATAGTTATTGGGGCTGATAATTAATAATTGGGTTTAGATTTTTCGCATGGATAATAATATTTAAACAGTTGTAAAATAATACCATAACTTTTAAACTAAGTTGCAAATTGATCATTTTTTTAAGTAATTTGTTTAAAGCAATTTTGTTTTAATGTACTTTATATAAATCCTTACCTAAAATGAAGAAAACTGTTTTTTTTGCATGCGTGTTTATATATATAATTATACAAACCACAGTCTATTCTCAGTCTAATAAAAAAGAATTATCGAAAATTTATTCAGAAGCAGTGGCTTATGCAGAAGATAAGAATTATCATGAAGCTATAAGTCTTTTAAAACGGTTGGTTTCAGAAGATCCGGAAAGACCTGAGGTTTTATACTACCTTGGTTATTGTTATTTGAATTGCACCAATGGAGCCGATTCGGCTGTGATTTTTTTTCAAAGAGGATTGATGGTTTTACCTGAAGCAGATCGAAATAGTAGTTTAGGTGTTGATTTACAATATTCCGTTGCAAAATCATATCATTTACAAATGAAATTTGATCAGGCAATTGATGAGTTTGAAAAACTATTGTTAATCATTCCGGATGAAGATGTGGAGATGCAAGATCGTATAAAACGCGAAATAGAAACATGTAGTAATGGAAAGGAATTGGTTAATAAACCTGTTAAACTTGAAGTCGTTAATCTTGGCGACGCAATAAATTCGGGTGATGATGATCATAGCCCTCTTATCTCGGCCGATGGAGAATTGATATTTTATACAACCCGTCGTGAATCTGAATATAATGAGTTATTGCCCGATGGTCAGTATAGTGAAAAAATATTCTATTCGAAAAAAACAGGTGATAAGTGGACGAAAGGTGATATTATTAGTAAGCTGTTTCGTAAGGATGGGCACGAATCGTGTGTTGCGTTGTCGGCCGATGGACAGGAATTGTATTTGTACCGTAATGATATTGAAGGTCGTAATTTATACGTTTGCTTATATGATGGATCTAGCTGGTCGGAACCAACTAAATTACCTAAACCAATCAACTCAATTTACGATGAAACTCATGTTACTTTAAGTCCCGATAAATCTGTAATGTATTTTACAAGCAGCAGACCCGGAGGTTATGGCGGATTGGATATTTACGAAGTTCGTCGTTTGCCAGATGGAAAGTGGGCTTCTCCTAAAAACTTAGGGTCTGAGGTTAATACAAAATATGATGAAGAGACTCCAATGTTACATCCCGATGGAAGAACTCTTTATTTTGCATCTGAAGGGCATAACTGCATGGGTGGTTTTGATATTTTTATTAGTCGTATTCAACCCGATAGTATATGGAGTAAACCAGTAAATATGGGATATCCGATTAATACTCCCGATGATGATTTCTTTTTTGTCCCAACTGTTTCATATAATCAGGCTTATTATGCTTCGTCGCGTTTTGAAGATAATCATGGAGGCATGGATATTTATTTGGTACAGTACGAAGAACCAGTGGAAAATAGATTGGCTGTTTTAAAAGGAACAATACAAAGTGAAAATGATGCGCCAATTGAAACAGTACGTGTTTTTGTGTTCGAAAAAGAGAGTGGTGATTTAGTTGGTCAGTATTGTCCACATGCAGGAACCGGAAAATATGTGATGATTTTAGAAGCTGAAAAGATTTATGAATTAAAATATTCCGGAGAAGGGTTTGAAGATTATGTGGCTAATTTGCCTGTTACCCGAAACATGACTTATTCTAATCTTCAGGCAGCAAAAAAAGTTGATGATGTAACAATGGCTTCTATTGTTAAAGAAGAGCCAAAGCAAACAACTGATGTTGCAGTTAGTGATGTTAAACCATTAGATGCAAATGATGATATACCTTATTATACCGTACAGATTTTGACTTTAAATAAGCCGGTTATTTCGTGGGAAGATGCATTCAAGGGTTTAGATACAACATTGGTTAAAGAATACAAGTGCAAAAATAGTATGTATCGTTATGCTTATGGCCTTTTTAAAGGGTATAAAGCTACTTTAAAGGTCAAAGAGGAGGTGTTAAAGGTGTCTCCGTTTTCAGATTCATTTATTCGTGATGTTAAACAATATGACGATTTGATAGAAACTGCCGATGATAAAAAATGATGGTGTTATTCTTCGTGCTGTTGAACCTGCTGATATAGATCTGTTATATCTGTGGGAAAACCAGATGGAGATATGGATTGTGAGTAATACCATTACCCCTTTTTCTAAGCATCAACTTGAGAGATATGTTAAACTAAGTGCATTGGATGTGTTTCAGTCGAAACAGCTTAGGTTGATGATTGATTATAAAGAATCAACAACAGGGAGTGAAACTGTTGGAATGATTGATCTTTACGATTTTGATCCATATCATCAACGCGCTGGTGTGGGTATTATGATTCATCAAAAATACAGGCAAAGGGGAATAGCTGTTGTTGCGTTAAGGTGTTTTGTCGATTATTGTTTTAATACGTTGAGTCTTCATCAGCTTTATTGTTCAATTTCTTCCGATAATAAAATCAGTCAAAAGCTTTTTGAAAATGCTGGTTTTAAATTAATTGGTATCCGTAAGGAGTGGTTAAAAACAGCATTGGGATTTGTTGATGAATACCATTATCAATTATTAAAAGTATAGTTTAATAAGTATCACTCTAACATTTTAAATTCCGGTATCTCTGGTATAAATGAATAAGAGTTGTTTTTATAATCAATTATGGCGCAATAGTGGTTAACCCCATTTGTGAGCAGGAAGTAGTTAGCATTTAATGACATGTTGTATCTGGCTGCCTGATCAAATACTTTTTGGTCGATTGTTACAGACGGAGCTTTACATTCAATTATCATTTTGGGTATTCCTGTTTTTGAATAAATAACTATGTCGGCACGTTGACTAAGTCTGTTAACTTTTACTGATGCCTCAACAGCCATCAAGGAAACAGGATATAATTTTTTTTCGTTTAAGTATTTAATAACATGTTGTCGAACCCATTCTTCGGGGGTTAATGCAATATATTTTTTACGAACGATATCGAAAATGAGATCTCGGTTTGTATTATGCTTTATGCGAAACTGATATTTTGGAAAATTGAGTTCAACCATGTGAGCAAATAAACTTATTTTTATGGTAAAAGTTCTCTCAGAACCTATATTTTTATCAAAAAAAATAACTAAAATATATTCTCGTGAAAACAAAAGAAGAAATTGTTGAGAATTGGTTGCCTAGATATACAGGGAGAGAGTTAAATAAATTTACACGCCATGTATTATTGACAAACTTTACCCATTATGTTGAAATGTTTGCCCAAAAGTACAATGTACCTATTTTAGGGCTTGATAAGAATATGCCTAATGCATCGGCCGATGGTATAACTATAATAAATTTCGGAATGGGAAGTCCTAATGCTGCTACTGTGATGGATTTATTAAGTGCGATAAAACCCGAAGCGGTTTTGTTTTTAGGTAAGTGCGGTGGATTAAAAGAAAAAAATAAATTAGGCGATTTAATTTTACCTATTGCCGCCATTAGAAGTGATGGTACATCGAACGACTATTTGCCTCCCGAAGTACCTGCACTGCCTGCGTTTAGCTTGCAACGTGCTGTTTCATCGTGTATTGTTGACCGTGGGCTTGATTACTGGACAGGAACAGTTTTAACAACTAATAAAAGGGTTTGGGAGTACGACGAGCGTTTTAAAAAGTATCTTCGTAAAACAAGAGCTATGGCAATCGATATGGAAACGGCTACAATTTTTTGCGTTGGCTTTTACAATTCAATTCCTTCGGGTGCTTTATTGTTGGTTTCCGATCAGCCTATGATTTCAACCGGAATAAAAACTGATATTAGCGATAAAAAAGTAACCGAAAAGTTTGTGGATACCCATTTGAATGTAGGTATTGAATCGATGAAAGAGTTAATTAATAAAGGAGAATCAGTTCGTCACCTGCGGTTTAATAGTTAGTAATTTTGGATATAGAAATATGACTTTTGAGCAGATTATAACATCGATAAAAAATAAAGATTACAAACCAATATATTTTTTAATGGGAGAGGAGGCTTGGTATATCGATGAAATATCAAATCTCATTGCCCGTTCGGTTTTAACCGAAGAAGAAAAAGGTTTTAATCAAACAATAATGTATGGTAAAGATACAACAACTACTGATGTTATTATGGCGGCACGACGTTATCCTATGATGTCGCAATATCAGGTTGTTATTGTTAAAGAGGCTCAGAATTTATCGGATATTGATAAACTTGAACTGTATGCCGATAAACCTTTGAAATCAACTATCCTGGTTTTGTGCTATAAATATAAAACACTTGATAAGCGAAAAAAAGCGTATAAAATGCTTGAGCAAAATGGAATTATGTTTCATGCAAAAAAATTGTATGATAATCAGGTTCCATCGTGGATAAACAGTTATTTGAAGGGAAAAGGGATGACTATCGATCCAAAAGCAAGTGTCTTAATTAGTGACTTTTTGGGTAGTGAGTTATCAAAAATATCCCATGAACTCGACAAGTTATCTATTGCTTTAGGATCGGGTGTAAAGCATATATTGCCCGAACATGTTGAGAATAATATTGGAATCAGTAAAGATTATAACAACTTTGAGCTTCAAAAAGCTGTTATGACTAAAGATCATAATAAAGCTAACAGTATTATTTTTGCTTTTGGTAAAAATTCTAAAGCAAATCCTATTCAGGTTACCATATCAACGTTGTTTGGGTTTTTCATCAAACTTTTGATGTTTCATTATTTGCCTGATAAATCGCAAGCTAATGTTGCCAAAGTTTTAAAAATAAACCCTTATTTTGTGCAGGATTACACTTTGGGAGTTCGTAATTATAATGCTCGTAAGGTAGTTGATGCAATTTCTTTACTTCGCGAATACGATATGAAAAGTAAGGGGTTTAATTCGCCAACAACTGATGTTGAGCAGCTGTTGAAAGAACTAATATTTAAATTGATGCACTAGATGGGAATTCATATTATTTTAATAATTGTTATTGGAGCAATTAGCGTTTACGGGTTTTCGAATCAACAATTAGTAGAGCAATTACAGTTTAATGCATGGAAAATTGTTCATCAAAAACAGTATTACCGACTTATAACGCATGCGTTTGTGCATGGTGGCTGGACTCATTTGTTGGTAAATATGTTTGTCCTCTATAGTTTTGGAAATGGAACAATACTTTTATTTAATTATGTATTGGAAATAAACGGAGAGCTTTGGTTTTTTATTTTATTCGTCTCATCAATAGTGATATCGAGCATATATTCATTAGTGAAGGAAAAAGACAATTTTTACTATAATGCATTAGGTGCTTCGGGTGGTGTGATGGCTATTGTATTTACAACAATTGTGTTTGAACCTTATAACCTGATTTATGTTTACTTTTTGCCTGTGCCGGCAATTGTTTTTGGGGTGGTTTATCTTGTGTATTCTAAAATAATGTCGAAGAAAAACATTGATAATATTGGTCATGATGCTCATTTTTGGGGTGCATTATATGGTTTTTTATTCCCCATAGCTCTTAACTCTGATTTAGCTATTTTGTTTTTTTATAAATTGATTTCTATACTGTAAATTAATATGAATAAGGCGGTTTTTATTGATAGAGATGGAGTGATAAATAACGATACAGGGCATTATTACATATACAAGGTTGACGATTTTAGAATTAATAAAGGAATTTATGAAGGATTGAAAATACTATCTGATGCAGGGTTTAAGCTAATACTTGTTACAAATCAGGCCGGCATAGCTAAAGGGGAATATACTCACGAAGATGTTTTTAAAGTACATTCTTACCTGAAAGATGAATTGAAAAGGCATAATATATATTTAACTGATATTTTTTATTGTCCTCATCACGATTCAGTTTCGGTTTGCAATTGTCGAAAACCGAAGCCTGGAATGATTTTGGAAGCCTTAAAAAAATATGATATTGATCCTAGTCAGTCGTTTTTAATAGGTGATTCTTTAAGAGATATTGAAGCCGGAAATAGTGCCGGGTTGAAACAATGTTTTAAAATTGATTCCAACTCATCAATTGTTAATATTTGTCGCCAAATTTCTAAAATGTAGTGAATGAAGTCAAGGGACTATATTTGTTTTAACGGGGAAATTTTAACCGTTTCAGAACTTCATTTGAGTATAGAAAACCGATCGTTTCGATATGGCGATGGCGTGTTTGAAACTATAAGGTGTTTTGGTAATCAACCCATGTTTTTCGATTTACATTATAATAGGCTTTTCAGGGCTTTGGCAATTCTCGAAATTAATATTAAGAGTATTCCGTCTCGCGAAGTCTTGTTAAAAAGAATTGAATCTCTTATTAATAAGAACAAAATATTTATATCATCAAGGGTTCGTTTAACCCTGTTTCGTAACGATGGAGGTTTGTACACTCCACAATCGAACGATTGTAATTATTTAATTGAGGTATCTCCGCTTAACGATAATAAATATATACTTAACGATAAGGGACTTGTTGCTGTTGTTTACAATGGGATGAAAAAAAGCCCCGGTATTATTTCTCCATTTAAAACTGCAAATAGTTTGTTATTTGTATTGGCCGGACTATATAAAAAAAGGATGGGGGTAAGTGAGGTTTTTATTCTAAATGCTGATAATCAGATAATAGAGGCTTTGGCCTCTAACTTGTTTTGGTTTAAGGGTGATTATTTGTTAACACCTTCTGTTTCTTCGGGGTGTGTTGACGGTGTAATGCGAAGAGTTATAATTGAGTTAGCCAATAAAAAAGGTATAAGAGTAATGGAAGTGCCCGGAGTATCTATCGATGAAATTATGGATGCTGATGAGTTGTTTATAACAAATGCAATTCAGGGTGTTAACTGGATTGTTGGAATTGATAATAAGCGGTTTTACAGTTCTAAAACTATTAATATCCACAGGGAGCTGAATTGTTATATATATAACTAAAGGACGGTTTATTGCCGTCCTTTATAATTATTATATAAGTGTATTAGTTGATAATAAGTTTTGTAGCCTGATGTTTATTTGTTGTTATAAGGTAGATTCCGTTTGGTAAATTAATGTTTATTGATTTAGAATCAATATTTTTCGTCATTATTTTAGAACCATTAATAGATGTTATTTCTAACGTAGTTATAGCCGTATTAAAATTTAATATCCCATTTTTATAAATAACATTAAATTCGGGTTGCTGTAAATTATTTATTCCAGTCGATAATATTGTTATTGTTCCTATTCCGTCAATATAATCGGGATGAGATGTTGCTGTGAATGTCCCATTGGTATATTTGATACCTCCAAGAGTTAATGAACCAATAGAAATATTAGTGTTAACAATTGCTTTTGAACCCGTTGACAGTATAACGCTGTTGTTTGATGAAACACTTTCTGCGTGATCAAACTGAACGAAATTATCTGAGCCTACTGTTATTAACCCTGTTCCAAAAGCATTTGCACTCGCACCTGTAATTCCAACTGTTCCACCCGCATCAGTAGCATGAGTTGTAATATCCCATACTCCGTTAAAATTACTATTATCACCATTAAGCCAAACAGTTCCTTTGGTTGCCATTCCACTTTTTGTGTTTTTTGCTATAATTTTTGATGAACCTGTTATTGTCCCGGTAAGTGTCATTGAACTACTGCCACTATTAGTACCACCATTCATTTCTAAATTGATATCGGCATTAAAAACTATTGGAGCATTTAATGTAAAGCCATCGCCGCTTGTAGCATAGCTAATTCTGCTACCTGCATTAAAAGTTAATGTGCCTGTTGATGTGTGAGTTCCTCTTAAACGAAGTTTGCCTTTTGATGCTACGAAAATAATGTTTGCCTGATTTATAGTAGATGATGTTTCCATTTCTCCTTCGCAATATACAGTTTCTCCGGTTTCCGGTAATAATGCCGGTGTATAGCTGGCAATATTATCCCAGGTGCCACCGGAAAAAGTGAATGAACTTGGTCGGCCTACAATAATAGATCCGGTTCCTGTAATTAGTTCGGGATTAGTTGTTGCATTGTAAGTGCCAACAGTTTGCAAATCATTATTGATATAAAATTCGCTTAAGGTAACTGTGCTATTTAAATTTAGTATTGCACCATTAACTACTTTTAATGACGATTCGGGAAAGAATGCAGCATCATTGTTTACAATTAACGATGCCCCGCTTTTAACATCTACATCTGCATTGCCTAATGAACCGGCAGTACTGGCATTTATTGTTCCTTCAACGACAGTGAATATGCCGGAATAATTAGTGTTATTGTTGGTTAATATAACTGTTCCAGTGTCGGTTTTAATGATATTATGTATGCCATAAATTTCACCAGCAATTGTTAGGTTTGCACTTACCGACATTGTTATTGTGTCTTTAGTTGCAATTTTACCGTTTAATGTTACATCCGTTGATGCAGAAATTGTTGCTTTTTCGCAAATTAAATATGCTACTGTGCTATTTGATATAACATTTAAAGTAGCTCCTTCTTTTAAGTTAATATCAGCCGCAAAAGTTCCTCCATTGGCTTCTATGCTTATGTTTCCAATAACGTTTGCTACCTCAGAAGATGCAGGTATTCCATCAGGATCCCAGTTTTCTGAGGTTAACCAGTCGGCATTGGAGCCACCTCCATCCCAGTTATATGTAGCCACTAATGGCGGTTCCTCGTATGGAGCCCAACCGTCAGTGCCATTTAATACTTTTGCAGGAGTGTATTCAGCTGCTTCTGTTTCGTTTAATGCTTTTATTCCAGCCCAGTTAGCTCTTCCACTCATGTCGGCACCGGCGCCGGTATTGTTGTATTCATATAGATGTAAATCAGTACTGGTAGCTGCATAGTCCATATTCCAGGTGTCGCCCCAGCCTTCGGGATGAATCATCTCTGTCATGTTGCAATTTAACCATGTAACTTTTGGATATTCGTGCCATGGCCGGCCAAACCTAACTAAAGCTCCATCGTCTCCATTTCGTGGGCTGCCGGTTGCATAGGTTACATCGCAATTGTTAAAAACGTATCCATATTTTTGTGTTTGCGGAGTTGAAGGAGCGGTGATCCAACCACCACCATAACTTCTTATCTCGCATGATTCGAAAAAACCGATACCTGCTCCATAAATATAATCGGTTCTTCCTAAAACCAGGCATCCTTCAAAATAGCTTCTTTTGCCGGCTGTCCATAAGTAAATAGTATCCTGATATCCTAAAATATCGCAGTTAATAAATGTTGTTTTATCGGCCTGAACTGTAATTGCCAATGCTTGACCAACGGGGCCGGCTGTATTTCTAATTGTTATGTTTTCGGCACGGAAACCTTCACCCATAATGGTTAGTGTTGCAGATGTTCTGATGTTGTCGCCAGTCCACAATATAGCATCTTCGGCTGGACATTTATTACCTGATTCGGGACTGCTACAGTCATAAATATGATACGATATGATAGTTTGATCGCGACTTTCGCCAATAATTGTTACATTTTGTTTATCTGTGGGAACAATTAGTTTTTCGGTATTGTATAACCCCGATTTTATAAAAATAATTGTACGCCGGTCGGTTTGATTAGAAGGTACTGCATTAATTGCATCCTGAATTTTTGTAAAATTACCTGTTCCATCGGTTGCTACAATAATATCGGGGGTAATGCTAAACGACAACTGGTAAATACCAGACAGAAAAAATAATAATGTAGCAATTAGTATAGTTTTTAGTTTCATATTGATATTTATTTGATTAAAAAACTACAATTATAGTGTTTGCAGGTGGTTTTGATGGTTAAAAATTGGTGATAATGGTGGCTGAATTGATAATTAACAGTTGGGTGTTAATTAAATGTGGGATTATTGGGGAAATTAGACCATGTTTTGTAAACATCTCCCATTTTTTCCATGCTTTCTTTCCAAATATTATCGATGTTGTTAGACATTATCATCTCCACATCTAAGTTGGTAACAATCCAACTATTTTCAGCAATTTCACGCTCTAGTTGGCCGGGTTCCCAACCCGAATATCCGGCAAAAAATTTTATTGATGATTCGTCAATTTCACCTTTATTGATCAGGTCTTTGATATTATCAAAATTGCCACCCCAGAAAAGGTTTTTAGTGACACGAATTGCACCGGGAATTGTGTCGCCAAGTGTATGTAAAAAATGGAGTGTATTAGAAGATACCGGACCTCCGATAAATAATTCTCCTTTAAAATTTAATAAGTCTTCAATTACTTCATCGGGATATAGTTCTGAAGATTTGTTTAATACAAACCCAACAGATCCGTTTTTGTTGTGTTCTGTTAGAATAATTATTGATCGGTTAAAGTAGGGACCCTGTAAAAAAGGTTCAGCTATTAAAACCCTTCCTTTTGCAGGTTTTATTTTAGGCTTTGTTGCTTCAAATATGTTAAAGTCCAAACTTTTCATCAATTTACCAATGTAAAAAACAGTTTTTTATAACAAATTAGTAAATCTTTAGTATGATTCAAAAATATTTGACTTTCTTTTTTGTTTTTTTAAGTGATCAGTTTATTGTTTTTAATTTGTTGTATGTAAGAAGTTTTTTTTTAATGATTAATGTTTTGTTACCGGAATAAGTTCTGTTACAGAAATATTTCGAGAAAGAATAGCCCTTGCCTCTTTCGAAAAATCCCAAAGTCGTCCCCAACCATTATTATTGGATATTAATCCATTTTCGACATCTGCAACAGGAACCACTATAAAGTCTCTTTTTTTATTAATTATTGGATAATGTACATAGGTTAAAATGTAGTTAACTTTGCTAATGAGCGTTTTAGTGGTGTCTTTCGTGAGCTCTATTTTAACCATTGCTGCTCCATCGCGTGGTGCTGTACGTTGTGCGCTGATGAAATTTCCAAGTGAGTAAATTGTGGCTTGGTTTTGAATAGTATCGTATTCCATTGGTTGAAGAACGTGAGGATGAGATCCTATGACTAGTTGAACACCTTTTTTATGCAATATATCTGCAAGTTCAATTTGTGACTTATTGGGCGAGGTTTGATACTCTAATCCCCAATGCATAAAGGCAATGACGATGTCGGGGTTAAGGTTTTTTGCCTTTAAAATATCTATTTCAATTTGTTTTTTTTCAATCAGGTTTACTATACGTCCTTTGGGTACCGGGATTCCATTTGTGCCATAAGTATAATTTAAAAGTGCAATTCTGAACCCTTTTTTTTCAATAAGTAGAGGGTGGTTATTGTTTTTATCTGCCGAATCTATAAATGTACCTGTACGGTAAAAGTCTAGTGAATCTAATATGGCAATAGTTCGGTCAATGCCTTTTCGTCCCCTGTCGCACGAGTGGTTATTGGCAGTTACTGTTACATCAATTCCACATTCTTTCATGTTTATAGCAAGTTCTTTAGGTGATGAGAAGCTAGGATAGCCTTTAAAAGGTTTGCAGTCGAGGGTAACTTCCAGGTTTGCAAATGTTATATCGGCTGAGGATATTATTGGTGCAACATATTGAAAACTACTTGAATAGTTATAGGTTTTGTTATTGGGGTTATATGCTGCTGCAATTTGCGAGTCATGCCCCATAATATCGCCTAAAAATAGCAGAGATAGTGTTGATGAGTCATTAATTGATTGCGAATGGATAACCTGTTGATTAACACTAATTAAAAGTGTTATTGCAAAAAAGACTATTTTTCTCATGTAATATTTTATTTATTTTTAAGGGGGTACATACAATAATTGTACATAACAGATACGAATTACATATTGCTTGGTTGCAAATATGTTTCAGATTGTATTTTGTTAAGTAAAAAAAATTACAGATTAAAAAGAAGATTGTAAGGTTTTGATATTCTTTGTGCTAACTCATCTAAACTTATATTTCTGCTGTATCTGTAATACTCTTTACTTTCGAAGAAAATAGCAATTCATCTATTTTTTATAAATAAGTACTGATGCATAAGCCGAGATGCCTTCTTCTTTTCCAACAAAGCCAAGCTTTTCTGTTGTAGTAGCTTTTATTGAAATGTCTTCAGCCTCGATTTTCATAACTGAGGCTAATACGTTTACCATAGTTGGAATGTGATCTTTCAATTTTGGGCGTTGCAGGCATATAACTGAATCAATATTTCCAATTTCAAAACCTTTTGATCGTATAATACCTACAGTTTTATTCAGTAATATTTTACTGTCAATACCTTTTAAAGAAGGATCATTGTCGGGGAAATGAAAACCAATATCTCTTAGTGAAGCAGCTCCAAGCAAGGCATCGCAGATGGCATGTATTAATACATCGCCATCTGAATGTCCAATGCTGCCTTTTTCGTGTTTTATTTTAATGCCGCCAATCCACAACTCTTCTTCAGAGCCTAACTGATGAACATCGTAACCAATTCCTGTTCTGAATTTAAACATTTTAATGTTTATTACATATCGGAGAAATTGTAGGCCAGACTAAATCTGATGGTATTTGCCAGCGGATTGTTTTGAGCCACAGCAATAATGTATGATGCATCGATAGTAAATACATTGAACTTTAAACCGATACCGGCAGTCATGTATTTTCTGTTACCTTTTGTTTCGTGCTCGTGAAAATAACCGCCACGAATAGCAAATTGCTTGTTGTACCAATATTCAAGGCCTGCTGAAATTTTTATTTCATTTAACTCTTCTTCGAATCCACCGGGTGCGTCAGTAAATGAATTAATCATACCGGTTATTGTTGATGCGTTTCCGTATGCTTCAATAAATGTGGTTGATGAATCGACTATGTTAGGTGTTGGAACTAGAAGTTTGTTAAAATCAAGGGTGAACATAATTGAATTATATTTATCAATGTCGGTTGATAAAGCACCGCCTAATCGTAGGTTTGTTGGAATAAATTGCTTTGTATTTCCTCCGTCGTATGATATTTTGTTACCTATGTTTGATATATTAACACCTAAGGCTAAATTTGATTTTTGTCGGCCTAGTTTTATTTTGGGATTGTTGTAAAAAAATGAAACATCAGCTGCAAAAGAATTACCGGCTTGCATATCATCACTTTTTCCACCTGATAAGTCCGATCGTATATAACGAAATGCAACCGATCCGCTAATTTTGTCCGATAAAAGTCTGGAGTAAGCTGCATCAATAGCAAATTCGTTTGGTTTAACAGGATAACCTGCATCCTCCAGAGATTCTCTAAAGGTTATTGTTCCTAACGAAAAGTATCTTAAGGAGGTACTAATAGTTTGCATTTTGTCAATGCGGTAAAATCCGGCTAAATAGTATAGGTTAATGTCATCAACCAAATCTGGCAACCAAGGTGTAACAGAGGCAGCGACAGCTAAGTCAGCATCTAAAAAGGCATATTTTGCTGGGTTGTAAGCTTGGCTGTTTAGGTCAGGGGTTGTTGCTGCACCAGCATCACCCATGCCTGCTGCCCTACTGTCGGGCGAAATGCCAAGAAAAGGTATTGCGGTTGGTATAATGTTTTGTTGTCCACTTAATTTATCGTAGGTGTCATCTTGTGAATATAGCTTATTTGATATTGTAAATATTGCTACAATTACAAGGATTTTACTAAAAGTTATTCCCCTCATGTTCGAGTATGTTTTTGTTATACGTTTTAAATACATTTTAGAAAACGCAAAAATTATAAAATATTATTTAATAACGACAATTTTTTGACAAATAGTTCCATTTTTCCCCGATTCGGTATTTAATAATATATGTATCATATAAATTCCGGGTAGGAAAAACCGGGTATCGTCAATTTCAATTAAAGCAGATGCAGTTTCCGATGCTATTTTTTCTTCTTCTGAATATACCAGTGATCCATTTATCGAGTAAATGTTTATTGTTGTGTGTATTTTTGTATTTGGCGCATCGTGGTTAAATGTTAGGTAAATTGTTTCACCTCGCAATAATGGATTTGGATACATTGAAACATTGGTGACCGATAGGTTATCGGACGATGATACATTAAACGAAATGGTTGATTCGCTGGAGTTATTGTAGGTATCCCATGCTTTTAATGTTAAAGTATGTTTGCCGGTTGTTAATTCGGGTAATTGAAAATAGATAGAGCCATTTTTATAATCGTCTTTTTTCGATTCAAAATAACTGTTTAGATTATGTTTTACAGATCCGTCATCGAGCGTTAATACTAAATCATGACCAATTCCACTACCCGAGGCATTTATTCCATTTTCGTCGCTTAAATTGGCAATAAGTAATGGTGTTGTATTGACTGTTTGACCGTTTTTAAAAGCCTCCGAGTTTAACAACATTTCAATATCCGGCCCCTGATTATCTCCTGTTCCGGTATCTGTACCGCCTATGGTAATGTTATATGAACCAAATGCTTCATTGCCTTGGGTAGATGAAGCATAAAAACTAAACCGACCTTTTCCGTAATTGTAGTTAATATCTTTAGGTATAACAAATATATTTGTCATATTGCCATTTTCAACGGCCGATGATCCTTTGAAAAGGATGTTTTGGTATGTATTATAAGTGAATTGTTTGTTGCCGGCATTGCCTAATGTGGTTATAGTAACAGGTTTGTCGTAGAGAGTAGTTTTTGCATCACCGTTAAAGTCTGTCAATATAAAGTCATCAACAATTGCTTCATTTCTGTTCTCGTATGGAATTGTTTTGCTTGTAATTGTGTTTATAGATAGAGCTTTAAGTGTGTCGGATGATGATATGTTATTATTGTTTAAAATAACCGGTTTTATAGCATTATCGGGATAGCATAGCTGTAATGCAGGATCGCCAAGTAGAGTGAAATTAAGCTTGTTTATTGTAGCTCCCGATTTATTTTTTGTTTTTTTTAATATGTCACCCAAGCGGAGTTTGTTGTTGTTTTCGTCGCGAACAAAAGCAAAATCGTAAAAGTTATCATTAAGTGTTTTATTTTGCGAACTGTAAACGATTCTGGATGTTGTTAATAGTGCAATGGCACCACCATCGGGGTTTAAAAACACCTCTTCGCCAGCCGAGGTAAACAGTTTGTCGTCGTATCGGCTAAATTCGCATGTAGCGGTTAAGAATAAGGGTAGACGGGTTAAATTCGACCATGCTCTTATTCGTTCGATGGTAACAATTTGTTCATGTGCTAATCCTTTTTCTCCACCGTGTCCCGAGTAATTAAAAATAAGAATTCCTTCGTTTACGGCTTTATCAATAGCTTTTTCAACATCGGGGTATCTGCTTCCGTTTGATAATACTTTTTTTGGATAGGCATCGAGATATATTTTTTGAATTTCGAATTCCGGATTGTTTGTTTCAATTTTTTGGGCTGCATAATCGGCGGCTGACATGTGGATAACACCATCGCCATCATCACCTATAAAAGCAATTTTTGTTTTCCAAGGCGATTGTTGCTGCGATGTTAAATACATTCGTACTTTATTAACTGCATTAATTGCTTCATTTTCGTTTTTAATTGGGAAACGTCCAATTCCAATATCGAGCGATGCCGCACTTAAATTATCTCCTTCAGAGTCATCTAATATGCCATAAAAATCATCGGCTGTATATGATTGTATGTAATGTATCGAGTTGTCACTCTGGTAGGTTAATATTAAATTAGTATTGTTAACTGTCGATTTATTGTCGTACGAACCATCTCCAAACAACAGAATATATTTTGGTTTTAAAGCTTCATTACCATTGGCTCTTTTGTAAAACATTCGAGCAAACGATCGTATGGCAACAATGTCGGGTTGTCCCGAAGAAAATTCGTTAAATATTTGTTTTTGGGTAACCACAGCAGTAGTTAAATTGTTGTAATCCTGATGTAGTTGAGCAAGAATATTGGCCTGAGCTTTTATTTTGTCATCATCGGGTGTTATTATTAAATAGTCAATTTGAGGTAATCCATGTAAGTTTTGGTTTGAAATATTTTCGGCAAATTCGGGTGAAGGTAAATTCTCATTTAGTGAAAAAGCAACAAATTCTTTTAGTTCAGGTGTGCAGTAATTAAAACTTACAGTTGAAGATGCTTTATTCGTGTTAACCACTTTTGGGTTTTGAGCCTCGGTTACATCCCATATTTGTATGCTTGGGTCGGTTGATGAAATGGTAAAATTTGTAATATTCTCTGATCCTATTGAACTGTAATCGCGAAATGAGAATTGTGTTCCATTGTATTTTAATAAGCGTTTGCCTTGAATATTTATTTTATCCAGATACCCTTTCGAATCTTCGGATGAGGCATTATATTTTAGTTTTACCGTAATATTCTCCGAGTCGGGAATGAAGTTGCCTGTACATGTACCCGATTGAGCATAAAAAGAGTCAGTTTTATATATATTAACTGCTGCTATTGACATAGATGCAATAGGATTTAGGTGGTTATTAATATAAGTATTGTATGAAGTGGCTAAGTTAGATCGAGAAATAGCATCAACAGCAACTCTTACGTTTGAGCTTAATTCTAAATCGGGTATGTTAAATTGAAATGATTGAGTGTTTAATATGTCGCGTGTGAATATCTCTCCATACCACGTTCTTCCTGACTTTATTAAAAGTGTTTTGTTTGTTTCGTGATAAGTATAGTAATCGTATGCTGTTATTGTATTGTTAGGTGTGAGATTAAAGTTTTCGGCGTTTTCAATTTCGGCATTTTCATCTTGTTCCGAAAGGAAATAGTATGCCTCATCGGTGTAATGATGGATTGTATGAACAAACATATTTTTAGATGAATTGAATTTCCACTGAACAGGCCCTGATGCATAAAAATAGATGGCATTATTTGTGTGTAATGATCTGTTTAGTATCATGTCATCACCTCTTTCAACACTATTGTTTTCGGGCAACATTTTTCCACCCATACCATATACTTTAACTTTGGCAGGATTGGAAAACCCCCATTCTGATAATAAAGAATAAGGTATTTTATGCACGCCTGTTTTTGTGATTTTTATTTTTACCCATTTCCCATTTGCGAGTAGTGAGTTGTTTGCGTAATTTGATGATATCTGTTTTAAATTGCTGTTTTTAATGTGAGTATGTGCAATTTTTAGTTGTATAAAATTAATTTTCTTATAATAGTTTCGGGTTGTGTCAATAATAAATGGAAAGATTGTGACTCTTAAATGGGGTTTCCCACTAATAAAAGTAATATCGTGAGATATAATGTTTTTTTTGACGTTTTTTTTTTGAAGAAAATTATTTTCTAAAGGTGTAACAAATATATTATCAGAATGTGATATTGATATTGAGATGCTATCAGAGAGTGGATTCCACGAATCTAAAGGCATTAACTCTTCGTGTGCCGGTAAATGGTATAAATCTTCGCGTAACGAATAATCGTTAAACGAGAAACTAAAAACATTCAATGCATCAGGGGTAATATTAGAGTTATCATCCCATATGAAATATTTAGAAACATTACTAACAGATGTGATTTGGGCAATTGTTTTCTGGATATGCGCGAGAATGAATAATGATAATAGAAAAAATATTTTCATCCGTGTTTCCCAATATATTGGGAAAAGTAGTGTTTTTAACGAACATGCTCGTTTCATATTAATTTTTTGAAATGTGTTTTCCATTAAAGAAATAATAAACAAAAGTAATACAAATTAGAAATAGAAATGTTTTAAGTATGAAACGATATACTATTGCTTTTATTATAAGTGTAATTTTAAATTGTTTAATGTTTTTTAGTGAAAAAAAAGTATTTGTTACAGATATGCCAAAAGACTAAATAGTTACAAATAATTTTTTGTGATTATAAAAATATATAAAGGTTGTGTTTTTTGAAAAAACAAAAAAAAATAAGAATATAGTATAAGAAATTTCTATCTTTAACGTTAATAATTTTCGAACAAGGATATGGTTTGTGCCTGTTTGAAAAAAAAAGGAAATATTTAAAAATGATATAACCTTTTTTTATTTTTGCAGTATAACGTGCAAGAGTGGCCTTAAATCAAGCCCTTAACTATAATTAATTGAAAGCTTAAAAGAAGATAAAGCTATGAAATTTATAACCAGTATTTTCTTTGCTGTTATAGCATTAGGTATTATTACCTCCTGTTCAAATAAAGGAGGAGGAATGGTTTCGTCAACTACCGGTTGGAAATATAATGAGCCGGAAAATGGAGGATTTGAATACAATTATGGCTACGAACAGGAAACCGGGCCTGGATTGGTATTTGTTGAAGGTGGTACATTTATTATGGGTCGCGTTGAACAGGATGTGATGTTTGATTGGAATAATAAGCCTCGCAGGGTCACTGTTCCTTCGTTTTATATGGATGAAACAGAGATTCGTAATGTTGATTACCTTGAGTATCTTTTTTGGATAAGACGAGTGTTTTCGGAATATCCTGATGTTTATAGAAAAGCGTTGCCAGATACGTTGGTTTGGAGACGTTCATTGGCCTATAATGAACCATATATTGAAAACTATCTGCGTCATCCGGCTTACAGCGAATATCCGGTAGTTGGGGTAAACTGGTTGCAAGCTAATGATTATTGTGCATGGCGAACTGATCGTGTAAATGAAATGATATTAGTTGCTAACGGACGTTTGGAATTGGATGTAAATCAGGCCGGTGAAAATAACTTTAATACCGAAGCTTATTTATTGGGTCAATACGATGGTATTGAGGGTAATAAACCTAAGGAAGACTTAAATCCTAATAACGATTATAGAAAAGTACGTTGGGAAGATGGAGAGTTGTTGCCAAAATACCGACTTCCAACAGAAGCTGAGTGGGAATATGCTGCTTCTGCTCTTATTGGAAATACATGGGATGAACGAATGACTGATCGTCGTATATATCCATGGAACGGACATATAGTTCGTAATGCTGATAAAAAGGAGAGAGGCCGAATGATGGCTAACTTTGTTAGAGGAAATGGAGATATGATGGGTACAGCAGGTGCCTTAAATGACGAAGGTGACATAACTGTTCCTGTTAAGTCGTATTATCCGAACGATTATGGATTATATTGTATGGCTGGTAATGTTAATGAATGGGTAGCTGATGTTTATCGGCCATTGAGTTTTGATGATGTAGATGAATTTAGCCCATACAGAGGTAATGTGTTTAAGACAAAAGAACTAGACGAAGAAGGATTCCCTGTTGAGAAAGATAGTTTAGGACGAATAAGGTATAGAACAGAAACAGATAAAGATATTTTGGAACGAAAAAATTATCGTACTGCTGATAATATTAATATTCATGACGGAGATAACAGATCAAATTTGGTTAAGGGTGATAGTTGGTTGGATACTGAGTCTAACACAAAAACTATGTATGGTGGAGCTGAGAATTCGGTAATGAGTAGTACTGTTACAGATAGAACAAGAGTTTATAAAGGAGGCTCATGGCGTGATAGAGCAATCTGGTTATCACCTGGAGCAAGACGTTATCTTGATGAAAGAGAAAGTCGTGATGATTTAGGTTTTCGATGTGCAATGATTAGAGTTGGCAGACCGGTTCAGGCAAGATAAAAAAATAAATTTCATAATAAATAAGAGGTTGGTAGTTGTATCAGCCTCTTTTTATGTAATAAGGTGTTCTAATGAGTGTGGAAATATTATACGAGCTTTTTTTGAGTAGTAGTGGAATTATTACCGATAGCAGAAATTGTATAAAGAATAGTATATTTTTTGCATTAAAAGGCGATCGGTTTAATGGAAATATTTATGCAGACGAAGCAATCGTAAAAGGTTGTGCATACGCAGTAGTCGATGAAAAACCCGAAGTAATTAACGATCGATTTATTATGGTTGATGATGTATTAACAACTTTACAACAATTGGCCACTTATCATCGCAAAAAACTTGGCATTCCAATTTTGGCAATAACCGGAACAAATGGAAAAACAACCACAAAGGAACTGGTTACTGCTGTTTTAAGGAAAAAGTTTAATGTTAGCTCAACTGTTGGTAATTTGAATAATCATATAGGAGTTCCATTGACTTTATTATCAATGACTAAAGACACAGAGTTTGGCGTTGTTGAGATGGGAGCTAATCATATAGGCGAGATAAAAATGTTGTGTGATATAGCTTGTCCTGACTATGGAATAATAACTAATATAGGAAAGGCTCACATTGAAGGTTTTGGATCCTTTGAGGGTGTATTAAAAACAAAAAAGGAGTTGTATGATTACATTGAATCATTTGGATCGTTAATTTTTTATAATGCTAATGATAGTGTTTTAAAAAGTATTTTGCCAGATATTGAAAAGGTATCTTATTCAATTGATTCTAACATATATTCGGATTATGTAATGTCATCGATGATTCAGAAACCGGAAGTTGATATTGAGTGGTTTAATACTAACAAAAAAAAATATAGAATATGTACAAAGATTATTGGAGGATATAATGCTCCAAATATTATGGCAGCTATTTCTGTTGGATGTTACTTTGGGGTTTCTGCGGAGAGCGTTAATTATGCTATAACGAGTTATGTGTCTGATAATAACAGATCACAACTTATCACGACAGATAATAATACCTTATTGTTAGATGCTTATAATGCTAATCCATCAAGTATGAAAGCATCTTTGGAAAATTTTGATTTAATAGAGCATAGCAATAAAGTGGTTATAATTGGTGGCATGAAGGAACTTGGTGATGTGTCGCTTGAAGAGCACCAGAAGCTATGTGACTATTTAAGTATAATTAATTTAAAATGTGTATTAATTGTTGGAGCCGAGTTTAATGAAGTTAAAGGGATTGAACGATTTCGTTATTATAGTACTACCAATGTTTTGTGTGAATTTTTATTAGAAAATCCAATACAGCAAGCTTTGATATTGATAAAAGGATCGAGAGGAAATGCATTGGAAAAGGTAGTGCCATATCTTTAATTCATAAAATTGAGTTGTGAAAATTTTTGTTTTTTCCTGATAAAATAGTCGAAAACTATACTTTTATTATACATTTCGTTGTGTTTGTTTTCTGTTATTTCATGTAATAAAAGTCTGCGTTTTTTCAGAAAATAAAGGAGCCTTTTGTAGAAAGATAAGTGAGCTTTTATAACAGCTAAAGAATAACTGGGTTCAAAAGAGGTTAGGAATTTAACAGTAGCTATGTTATCTAGTAATAATCTGGTTATTAATAAAGATATAAATCCATTAGATGGTGCGTTTTTTACCAGAAGATAAAGGTTGTTTCTAAAATTCAGGTATGTTTTGTAAGGGTGTGATTGGTTTAAAGAGGCACCTCCAACGTGAAAAACAACGCTTGTAGGGATGTACATAATAGAGTGGCCTTTGTTTTTTAATCGCCAGCAGAGGTCAATTTCTTCCATGTGAGCAAAAAAAGCTTCATCGAGACCGTGCTCTTCAAAAAAACGTTCTGATTTAATAAGGAATGCAGCACCACTTGCCCAAAAAATTTCACTACTATTATTATACTGGTTGTTATCAAATTCTGTTTTGTCAAATATTCGACCACGGCAAAATGGGAATCCGTATTTATCGATAAAACCACCTGCAGCCCCGGCATATTCGAATTTATCGGGTTCTTTGAAACTTTTTATTTTAGGCATAAAAATAGCGGTTGCCGGATAGTTTAATGTTGCTTTATGTAATTCGTCGATCCATCCTTTTTCAGGCAGAACATCGGAGTTTAGAAGAAGAAAATAGTCTGCATCTATTTGTTGTAATGCTCTGTTATAACCACCGGCAAATCCGTAGTTTTTGTCAAGTAATATTGTTTCAATAAATGGGAATTCTGTTTTTAGCAATTGTATACTGTTATCGGTAGATGCGTTGTCGGCAACAATAACTCTTGTATATTCATGTTTTGAGTTTTCAATAACGTGAGGAAGGAATTGTTTTAATAATTTTTCTCCATTCCAATTTAATATAACAATGGCAATTGTATTCAAGATGTTTGTATTTTTTCGACTGATGAAGTTCAAACACTTCAGATGTCAGGTTAAAAAAAGTTGGCTTTAAATATTTGGGTTACAATAAAACAATTGTTTTTTATGATTCGCACATAATTTTGTTAATATCAGACAGGAATTCGTCAAAAACAATTGTATTTGAGGCAACGAGTTCTTTTCCGAAAATATAATTATTACTGCCATAGAAATCGGATACTTTTCCGCCGGCTTGCTGAACCAGGAATGCACCAGCCGCAACATCCCATGCATTAAGGTTATATTCGTAAAAGCCATCGAAACGACCGCATGCAACGTAAGCCAAGTCAGTAGCGGCAGAGCCAAGTCGTCTGATTCCGTGACTTTTGTGCATAAAATGTTCCAGTGTTTTCATGAATGGTTTTATTCTTTCGTATTGAGTATAAGGGAAGCCGGTTGCAATAAGGCTGTCGGCAATTGTTTTGTTTGTCGAAACCGATATTTTTTTACCATTTAAAAATGCATTACCCCCTTTGTAAGAGTAAAAGCATTCGTCAAGGCCAAGCTCGTAAATAACACCAATAACAATTTCATCGTTTTGCATAAGAGCAATACTAATAGCATGAGGCGATAATCCATGTATAAAATTAGTAGTGCCATCGATGGGGTCAATAATCCAATTGAATATTTCTCCTTTATTTGATTTTGTATTTTCTTCGGCAATAAAACCCGATTGAGGGAGAAAAGATTGTAAGCCTTCAATTATGAGTTTTTCTGATAATTTATCGATGTGAGTAACAAAATCGTTTTTCCCTTTGGATTCGATGTTGAGTGTTGAATTATTCCTTTCGTTTTTTATGATTTGACCGGTTTTTCTTGCCAGATCAACAACTTTGTCGCAAAGCTCTTTTAATTGAAGTGTCATTATATATTATATTAATTAATTTGGTAAATATATGAAACGGAATTGTTTAAAATAAAAAAAAGGATATCCTTTTGTGATATCCTTTTTAAATGATGGAGAACGAATGATACAGTATTCGTACTTAGTGGGCGATGAGGGATTCGAACCCCCGACCCTCTGGGTGTAAACCAGATGCTCTGAACCAACTGAGCTAATCGCCCCAATAAAATATGCTTAAACAAGAGTGGGCGATGAGGGATTCGAACCCCCGACCCTCTGGGTGTAAACCAGATGCTCTGAACCAACTGAGCTAATCGCCCTTGTTTTTTAAGCGATGCAAAGATAGGAGTCTTTTTTATTCTTGCAAAAAAAAAATGCATTTCAGATAGCTTCAGCGACAACAAAAGTGCTTCCTCCAATGAAAATCAAATCGTTAGGCGATGAATTTTTTTTTGCATTGACTATAGCATCGTGTACGTTTGGATAATTGGAACCCGATAATTGGTGTTTTAAAGCGGCATTTTTAAGTTCTTTTTCGTTAAGACTTCTTGGAATATTTGCGCGGGTGAAGTAGTATGTAGCATTTTTTGGAAGAAGGGTTAATATTTCATCGATGTTTTTATCTTGTACAAAACCAATAACAAAATGGAGGTTTTGGTATGGTGTTTCATTTAATTGAGCGACAATTTCTTTAATTCCATCGTAGTTGTGAGCAATATCGCAGATAGTAAGAGGATTGTAGCCAAGTATGTGCCATCGTCCCATTAGGTTTGTGTTTTTTTTTGTGTTGGCAATTCCATTGTAAATAGCTTCAGTTGAGATTTTTAATCCATTTTCTGTTAAAATGTCAATGGAAGTCAATACGGTGCAGGTGTTTTTTCGTTGATAAATGCCGAGTAAATCAGTTTTTAAGTTTGGAAATAAAAGTTTATCATTATTGTATACCTGAAAAATTTGTTTGTTATCGATTGATTGTGTTGAGTAGGGAATTTGGTATTTTTTTTCGGCTTCTATAAGTTTGCTATGTTTGGTTGAGGCAATTTTTTCAAATATTGTATGTGTTTCGTTGTTTGAAGATCCAACTACAACCGGGATGTCAGGTTTTATTATGCCTCCTTTTTCGGCTGCAATAAGAGATAGTGAGTTGCCCAGGAATTGAGTGTGATCGAGCCCTATATTGGTAATAACCGATAGAAGCGGAGTAATAATGTTTGTTGAGTCTAAACGACCTCCCATTCCAACTTCAATAACAGCAATGTCGACTTTTTCTTTAGCAAAATGGTCGAAAGCCATAGCAACTGTTATTTCGAAAAATGAAGGATTTAATTGTTCAATAATTGAATGGTTTTGATTAATAAAATCAGTTACATGTTGGGTGCTTATTTTTATTCCGTTAACCTGAATACGCTCTCTGAAATCGATAAGATGAGGTGATGTGTATAACCCTACTTTGTATCCATTTTCATATAGAACCGAGGCAAGCATGTGTGAAACAGATCCTTTGCCATTGGTGCCGGCAATATGAATTGATTTAAAGTTTTTATGAGGATGATTAAAATATTCATCTAGTTTAATTGTGTTAATTAAATTAGCTTTATAGGCCGAACTTCCAATTCTCTGATACATGGGGAGTTGAGTAAACAGGAAGTTAATTGCGTCTTTATATGTATTGTATTTTTTCATTTTGCTGTAAAATTAAATCCAAAAATGGATATATTTAGGTTATAATCATAATAGAAATAAGATATGGCTGAAAAAAAAATCTTTATACTTGATACAAATGTGTTGTTACATGATCACAAGTGTATATACAATTTCCAGGATAACGATGTAATTATTCCAATTGTAGTTCTCGAAGAGCTTGATCAATTTAAAAAAGGGAATGATTTAATAAATTTTCAGGCACGTGAGTTTGCTCGCGAGCTTGATCGAATAGCAGGAGAAAATCTTTTTACTAAGGGTATTTCATTGGGTAAAAAAATGGGAAAGCTATTTGTTGCAACGGGGAAACCTTTCCCACAGATAATGCACGATTCGTTTCAGGAACGTACACCCGACCATCGAATACTTGCTATAACCCTACACATTAAAGATGAATTTTCGGGACGACAATGTGTATTAATAACTAAGGATATAAATCTTAGGATGAAAGCTAAATCGTTAGGACTTTTATCGCAGGATTATGAGAATGATAAGGTTAAGGATCCGGAATTGTTGGATAAAGGGGTTGAAATATATGAAGATTTTAATATTGGGGTAATAGAAATGCTTTATGAAAGAAAAGCAATAGAGCGATCAAAGGCCGAATTAAAAAAAGAGTTACCATCAAATCAATATTTTATTCTACGAAATGGGAATCATAGCGTATTAGCATATTTTGATCCATTCAACGATATGATAATGCGCATAGATAAACATGGCGCATTTGGCATTGAGCCACGTAATGCAGAGCAAACATTTTCGCTTCATGCATTGATGAATCCCGAGATAAAACTTATTTCGTTAACCGGAAAAGCAGGAACCGGGAAAACACTGTTAGCATTGGCAGCTGCATTACAGCAGAGTAAGCAGTATAACCAGATATTGCTTGCCCGTCCAATAGTTCCATTATCGAATAAGGATATAGGCTTTTTGCCTGGAGATATAAAAGAAAAAATAGGGCCATACATGCAACCTTTGTTTGATAATTTGGGAGTTATTAAGAGTAAGTATTCTCAACAGAGCAGGGAAAATCAGCAGATAGAAGAGATGTTAAAGACCGAAAAACTAATAATAACTCCATTGGCATATATAAGAGGACGAAGTTTATCTGATGCTTTTTTTATTGTTGATGAAGCTCAGAATCTAACACCACATGAAGTTAAAACAATTATTACACGAGCAGGAGAAGGCACGAAATTGGTTTTTACCGGAGATATTAATCAAATAGATACCCCCTATTTGGATATGCAATCAAATGGTTTGGCTTATTTAACTGACAAGATGCGAGGTCAGAGTCTTTTTGCTCATGTTAATTTGGTTAAAGGGGAGCGAAGTGAGTTGGCAGAATTAGCATCTGACTTATTGTAAACATATTAATGATTAAAACAATGATGAGAATATTTTTCTTGTCATTGTTTTTTTTTAAGCGGAATAAAGAAAATTTTCAGTATTGTAAAAGTTATTTAAATTTGTGAGTAATTATAAGTAATAAAAATGGGCGATTTAAAAAAACAAGAAAATAGGATAGTTCCTGAGCCTGCATTACGAAGAATGCCGTGTTATTTATCTTATTTAAAGTTAGCCCGTAAAGCCGGTCAGAAAGTAATATCATCAACCAATATAGCTCGCGATATGGGTATTGATCCAACCCAGGTGACAAAAGATTTGTCGTATACAAGTATTGTTGGAAAAACAAGAGTAGGTTATGAAGTTGATTTGTTAATAGAAGTATTGGAGGAGTTCTTGGGTTTTAAGGTTTTGGATGAGGCATTTCTATTTGGAGCCGGAAGTCTTGGAATTGCATTGTTGCACGATTTAGGGCTGCGACAGTATGGACTTAAAATAACAGCGGCTTTTGATATTAATCCACAGGTAGTGGGAAAAGAGATTGAGGGAGTAAAAATATATCACGTAAATGAGTATGCAAGGATGCAGGATAGTGGGATAAGAATAGGAATATTAACAGTGCCATTAGATTGTGCCCAAAAAACAGCAGAGTTGATGGTAAACGGTGGAATTAAAGCAATATGGAATTTTACACCAGTAGTAATAAAATTACCTAATGAAATAGTTGTACAGAATACTTCGTTATATGCGCATTTGGCTGTTATGTTTAATCGTTTGCATAGTAATGATGCTGAATTAAAATGATGATTTGTATTTTCTGTTTTATAATGTCTTTTATGCAATTTGGAAAAGCCTGTTATTAAAGGATTAAAGAAATAACGTAAAAAAGTGTTAAAACACAGATTGTGATAAACTATGATTTATAAAAAAAATCAATATATTTGCGCGATTAAGAAGTAGAGAGTATTTAAAATACATAGAAATTAAAATAGTTAACAAATGCAAAACAAAGGAGCGATTAGGCTATTTGCCATTTTGCTGGCTGTCGTTAGTTTATATCAACTTATTTTTACTTACGGAGCGAAGCAAGTAGAAAAGGAGGCTGCGATATATGCAAAATCTGTATCAAACGGCGATTTAGGCCTGGAACAAATTAAAGAAGCACAGTATTTAGATTCAATGTCGAGTGAAGTGGCTTTGAGTCTTGGTTTAGTAGATTTCACTTATAAAGAATGTAAGGAAAAAGAAATCAATTTTGGTCTTGACCTTAAAGGAGGTATGAACCTTATTCTTGAAGTTAAGGTGTCAGATGTACTGTTGGCATTATCAAATTATAATAGTGATGCAACATTTCACAAAGCATTAAAAGCGGCTGATGTAAGAGAGCGAAACAGTACAAAAGATTATGTTGATTTGTTTGGAGAGGAATTTGAAAAACTAGATCCCAATGCTCAGTTGGCAGCTATTTTTGCAACACCCGAATTGAAAGGTGTTATAGATTATAAGATGTCGAATGGTGAGGTTCTTGATATAATTAAAAAGGAATCGGATGATGCCATAAGTAATGCATTTAACATATTAAGGACTCGTATCGACCGCTTTGGAGTTACTCAGCCAAATATTCAAAAGCTCGAAAAAGCAGGACGTGTATTGGTTGAATTGCCTGGAGTAAAAGATCCGAAACGAGTACGAAAATTATTGCAGGGAACAGCCAGTCTTGAGTTTTGGGAAACTTACGATAACCAGGAGGTTTATCAGGTAATAGGTCAGGCAAATGTTATTACTCGTCAGATTGCAGCAGCTGAAAAACGATCGGAAGAAAAAACAGATGGAGTTATATCGGATACTGCTAAAAAAGTATCTGAAGAAGGAATGGATTTACTAGCTGCTATTCAAGGCGATTCAACATCTGTTGATAGTTTGCATGATGCAAGCCTTAAATCGTTATACGATTATTTAATACCCAGTCAGTATCCTGGAGCTGTTGTAGGAAAAGCAATGGCTCGTGATACATCAAAAGTAAATGCATATTTTCAGCTTGATCCTGTAAAAAACATTCTTCCTGCCGATATGAAATTGTTATGGTCAATAAAACCAGTTGACAATAACTCAGAAGAAGGGTCAGAAGAAGCATATTACGAATTAGTAGCCATAAGAGTAACATCATTAGATGGTCGTCCGCGTTTAGAAGGTGATGTGATTACATCGGCACGGGCACAATCAACGGCCCAGGGCGATTTTGATGTTAGCATGTCGATGAATGCAGAAGGTGCAGCTGAGTGGGCTCGTATAACAGGGGCTAATGTAGGCAAAAGCATTGCAGTAGTATTGGATGGATATGTTTATAGTCATCCACGTGTAAATGAGAAAATATCAGGTGGTAGTACATCAATTACCGGAGGTTTTACGGTACAAGAAGCAAAAGATTTAGCAAACATTCTTAAGTCGGGTAAGTTACCTGCTCCGGCGCGAGTTGTTGAAGATACAGTAGTAGGTCCATCATTGGGAGCAGAGGCGGTAAATGCCGGATTATTTTCGTTTATAGCTGCTTTTATACTGGTATTGATTTATATGATATTTTATTATCATAGAGCAGGATTGGTAGCTAATGTGGCTCTTGTTACAAACGTATTTTTCCTGTTTGGTGTTTTAGCTTCATTTGGTGCAGTACTTACCTTACCGGGATTGGCAGGTATTACCTTAACGTTGGGTATGGCCGTTGATGCGAACGTGATTATTTACGAACGTATTCGGGAAGAGTTAAGAGCTGGTAAAGGACTTAGTTTAGCAATTACGGATGGTTATAAGAATGCCTATTCGGCAATTTTCGATGGAAACATTACCACTTTCTTAACAGCTGTAATCTTATTTATTTTTGGAACAGGCCCAATTCAGGGTTTTGCAACAACTCTAATGATAGGTATTGCAACATCTTTGTTTTCGGCAATTTTCATTACTCGTTTGATTTTTGAGAGAATGTTGAGTAAGAAAAAAAATGTAAAATTTGCATCAAAGATTACAGAGAATATATTGGTAAATTCGAAATTCAACTTTATTGGAGTAAGAAAAGTAACATACGTAATTTCTGGAATTATAATATTAGCCGGTATTGTATCAATGCTTACAAGAGGTTTTAATTATGGTGTTGATTTTTCCGGTGGACGAAACTTTGTATTACAATTCGATGATAAAGTAAATACAGTTGAGCTTCAAAAGACATTGGTTGGGTTGTTTGAAAATCAGAATACCGAAGTTAAAACAATAGGTTCTGAACATAGGGTTAAGATAACAACAAAATATCTGATTGATGTTGATGAAACTGAAGTTTATGCTGATAGTATTATTATGGCTAAATTATTTGAAGGTACACAGCCATTGTTAAAGGATGGACTGACATTTGATGATTTTAGTACCCAAACAATACTTAGTTCTCAAAAGGTAGGACCAACCATATCGGATGATATAAAACTGGAGGCTTTACTTGCAATTGTATTTGCGTTATTAGGTATCTTCTTATATATTGTTTTTAGGTTTAAAAAGGTTGGATATGGCCTAGGAAGTGTATTGTCTTTAGCTCACGATGCTTTAATAGTACTGGGATTATATTCATTGTTGAAAGATTTTATGCCATTTGCAATGGATATTGATTCAGCATTTATAGCTGCAATATTAACGGTTATTGGATATTCAATAAACGATACTGTAATTATTTATGACCGTATAAGAGAGTGGGGAGTTGTGCATCCTAAGTGGACTTTGGAAGAGCGTTTTAATGGTGCTTTAAATAGTACATTAGGGCGTACGTTAAATACATCATTAACAACATTTGTAGTTCTTTTAATCATTTTTATTTTTGGTGGTGATGTGATTAGGGGATTTGTATTTGCATTATTAATAGGTATTGGAGTAGGAACATATTCATCGTTATTTACAGCTGCTCCAATTGTGTACGATGCATTGATTAGAAAAAATAAGAAAAAGTAATTATTATAATAGTATAATAATGGAGGGGAGTTTTGATAACTCCCCTTTCTTTTTTTTAAAAACTCAGATATATGCCATCTGTTTCAATTACTTTTAATTATTATCTTTAAGTCGTTAAATAACAGGTATGGTGATCTTTTTATTTGGTTTATCGGGAGGCGAAATATTAGTCATTTTTTTAGTGATATTAATTCTTTTTGGGTCGGATAAATTGCCTGGATTGGCAAGGACTATTGGAAAAGGTATGAATGAATTTAAGAAAGCCTCTGAAGATATTAAGCGTGAAATAAGA
Organism: Marinilabiliaceae bacterium; assembly: GCA_016933045.1. GTDB lineage: Bacteria > Bacteroidota > Bacteroidia > Bacteroidales > Marinilabiliaceae > JAFGBR01. The sequence continues at coordinate 44,519 of JAFGBR010000008.1, forward strand.
ACCAGTGCCAGTGAAATGAAGGAAGATATAATAGAAGCACGTAGGACGGTTCGGGAAGATGTTAATAAAAAAAATGATAATATTGATGATGTTTTGGATAATGATCCTTATGGTTTGAATGAAGAAGAAAAAGAGAATAATGATGTATAAAAATTATTTAAAGTAATAAAGGTATTATTTATAAGGATTAGAATAGAGAACTATTCAACAGGTAATAAAAAATAAGGATTGGTATGATGGATTATTTATTTCTAGCAATAGGGTTGGGGCTTTTGTTTTTAAGCGGGAACTGGCTTGTTACGGGAAGTGTTCAGGTAGCTCGTTACTTTAAAGTATCTTCATTGGTTGTTGGGTTAACAGTAGTAGCTTTTGGAACATCAGCTCCTGAACTTTTTGTGAGTTTAAAGGCTGCATATAAAGGAGCTCCTGATATTTCACTTGGTAATGTGGTAGGTTCAAATATTTCAAATATTGGTATTGTTTTAGGGCTTGTTGCGCTAATTTTCCCGATAAAAGTTGAAGAGCGTAATATTTTGAAAGATTGGGTTGTTATGCTCATTGCTTCGTTATTATTAGTGGTGTTTAGTATAGATTTGAAATTAGGTTTTTTTGATGGAGTAATATTATTTTCGGGACTTGTTGCTTATGTACTGTGGACAGTTCGTAATGCGAGGAAAAATAGTAATAGAGTGGTGGTTAATAAACCAACCATGAATCGCATTAAGGCTTTAGGATATATAGCTATATCAATTACAGGTTTGTATTTTGGATCAGATCTTTTAATTGATTCGTCAAGAGCTATTGCGTTAGAATTTGGATTAAGTGAGCGGGTTATTGGAGTTACTATTGTTGCATTTGGAACAAGTGTTCCAGAATTAATAACATCATTAATGGCAGTATTACGAAAAGAGAATGAGATATCGATAGGAAATATTGTTGGCTCAAATATATTTAATATACTGTCGATAATAGGAATAACCGCAATGGTACATCCAATTTCGGTGAATAGTTCTATATTAACTTTCGATTATTCATGGATGATTGGTTTTGCTGTTTTGTTATTATTAGTTATGATTCCGCTAAGAAGAGGAATCATAAACAGATATGAAGGATTAGCACTAATGGCAATATATGGTTTTTATGTTTTCTGGCTTTTTTGATTATGATAAAATGTAGCGAAATAACACGTCAGTTTGGTGAACTTAAGGTTCTGAAAGGTATTGATTTAAATATTAAAGAAGGAGAAATAGTTAGTATTGTAGGTGCAAGTGGTGCGGGAAAAACGACGTTACTTCAGATATTAGGATCGTTAGATAAACCTACAAATGGAAAAGTATTTATTAATAATGTAGATATTAATAAACTTTCTGAAAACCAACTAGCACGTTTTCGGAATGAGAATATTGGTTTTGTTTTTCAGTTTCATCAGTTATTGCCCGAGTTCACAGCCGTTGAAAATGTAATAATTCCTGCCTTAATTAAGGGAGATAGTAAAGTAAAAGCTCTTGAAAAAGCAAATGAATTACTGGCTTTTTTGAAATTAGAAAACCGAAAGGAACATAAACCCTCTCAATTAAGTGGTGGCGAAAAACAACGAGTTGCAGTTGCACGAGCATTAATAAATGAACCAGCTGTTGTTTTTGCCGATGAACCCACCGGAAATTTAGACTCAAAGAATCAAGAGGAGCTGCAGTTGTTATTTAAATCACTTCGTGAGAAATATAAAGCAACATTTATTATAGTTACACACGATGAACATTTAGCTGCAATGTCAGATCGTGTTATTCACATGAAAGACGGAGTGATTGTTAATGAATGATATTGCCGAAATAACAGAATTTCTTAACGAAAAGGCAGATCAATATAACAGAATTGGATTTATTGAAACAGATCCGGTGTCAATTCCACATAGGTTTTCATTAAAAGAAGATATTGAAATATCAGGTTTTTTAAGTGCAGCTCTTGCATGGGGAAACCGAAAGGCAATTATTAAGTCGGCAAATCAACTTATGGAAATGATGGATGAATCGCCATTGGATTTCGTTGTTAATTCATCGGAATATGAAATTAATAGACTAGGTAAATTTGTTTATCGTACATTTAATGGTTTTGACATTCAATTTTTTATTCGATCGTTAAAAAAAATATATCAATATCATGGTGGATTAGAGTCAGTATTTATGCATGATTATAAAGGTGATTTGAAAGATTCACTAATATATTTTCGTAAAGTATTTATGGGAGATGCAATTGTAAGAACCGGAAAACATGTTGCTGATGTTCAGAAGGGATCTACGGGAAAAAGATTAAATATGTACTTGCGGTGGATGGTGCGAAATGATAATAGGGGAGTTGATTTTGGACTTTGGAAAGATATTAATCCAGGTCACTTATATTTGCCATTAGATCTGCATACCGGAAATGTAGGTCGCAAGTTGGGTTTGCTAAAACGGAAGCAAAACGACTGGAAAGCTGTTGATGATATTACTTCAGTATTACGTAAAATAGATAGCCTTGATCCGATAAAATATGATTTTGCACTATTTGGGTTAGGAGTTTTTGAAAAGTTTTGATATGGCAAAAAGCTTGTTTCGGTTTAAACAATTTACCATTAACCAGGAGGGGGCTTATATGAAAGTTGGAACCGATGGTGTTTTGTTGGGAGCCTGGTGCAAATCGAATAATGCCAAAACAATTTTAGATATTGGAACAGGCACCGGTTTATTGTCGCTGATGTTAGCTCAACGAAACAGCTATGCAATAATTGATGCGGTAGAAATTGAACCCCAAGCAGCAAAACAAGCACAAGAAAATTTTGATAATTCGTCATGGAGTAGTAGGTTGAGGCTGTTCAATTGTTCGGTTCAGGATTATAAGCAAATAACAGATATAAAATATGATTTAATAGTTTGTAATCCTCCATTTTTTGTTAATTCGATGAAGGCTGATAGTATAGAACGTACATTGGCTCGCCATACTGACGAATTAACTTTTAAGGAGCTATCGGATGCCGTTAATGAGTTGTTAAATAATGAAGGACTGTTTTCTGTAATTTTACCTTCAGAAACAGAAAATGAGATGAGAGATTTAATGTATAGGTATGGTTTTTCATTAGTTCGGAAGGTGAATGTTATTCCAGTTCCAGGTAAGTTACCTAAACGTGTTTTGTTAGAGTTTTCGAAGATATATAATGAGTGTGAGTTTTCGGAATTGATTATTGAAGAGTTTGGCCGCCATAAATACTCGGAAGCTTATAAAACCTTAACCCGCGATTTTTATCTATCTATTTAAAAATTTAATAAGATGTATGTTGATATAATGAGTTCAGCAAGGGAGATTGACCCGGTTAAGTTGAATGGAGCTGTGGCTGTTGTAATAGATGTTTTAAGAGCTACTTCGGTAATGATTACAGCTTTTCGAAATGGAGTTAAGGAGATTATTCCTGTTTCTTCGCCACAAGAGGCGTTTGAGCTTAAGAAAGAATATCCTAATTATATTTTGGGAGGAGAGCAGAATGCTGATTTTATAAAGGGTTTCGACTTAGATAATTCACCATTTAATTATACTACCGACAAGATAGCAGGAAGAACTTTGGTCATGAGTACATCAAACGGAACCAGAGCTATTAATGGAGCTTTAGAAGCAAAAAAGCTTGTTGTTGGTAGCTTTATAAATGCACAGGCAGTGGTTGATTATCTCGAAGGAGAGGATAAGGTTATTTTTGTTTGTTCGGGAAGTAATAATGCCTTTACAATTGAAGATGCTTTATGTGCCGGTTTTATGGCTTCACTTATGCGAAATAAGTATTTGTGTAATGTTAGTGATTATGCTGTTGCAATGATTGAACTGTATTCTGTTCATCGAAATAATATTAAACAGTTAGCATCGCAGGGTAGCCACTATAAAATACTTGAAGAAAAAGGTAGTTTGCGCGATTTAGATTACTGTTTTACCCCTAGTATTTTCAGTTTAGTGCCTATTATGAAAGATGGTAGGTTAATTGTTGAAAATTGTTAGGTGCTTTAATTGATATTTCGCCTAATAGTCGTATTTAATTGAGTTTTTATGAGATGATAAAAATGACAGTTTATATTTTTAAAATATCATCAGATCAATATTTACCATATATATACTAAAAAGTATACGTTCTTTATTTTCTAACTAACTATTTTAGTTTTGAAATGAACAGTCATGAAAATAATCTGGTTGTTCTGTTATTACTTAATGTTAGTTTAACCAATTTATATGATTATGAAGAAACGATTTTACTCGTTAGTATTATGTGTAATTTTGGGTTTGTTTTTTCTGCCAGGAATAAAAGCTCAAAGTGTGAATACAACAACCACAATAACCTGGCCTTTCGACCTTGGTATTGCAGGACAGGTTGCTACTTATTCTGATGCAACAGGCGATTATTTTAAGCCTGATCATGTTGGAAATGGTAGCAAGATAAATTATGTTGATATAAATACAACATTTGGAGTTACTTATACCCGTTTTCAGCCGACAGAACAGCTTGGATCAGCCGATGCTGCCGGAATGATAAGTTTTAATGTTTGGCCAAAAACAGGACTGTCATTTACGCCATCAGCTATTTCGTTTGATTGCATGCGTTTCGGAACCGATGGCGGCTTTGTTGATGTGGTTTGGAAATCTTCCGATGGGACTTCAACAACATTGCAAGCCGGATTAAAACCAAATAGAAATAATGATGTTAGTGGTACAGGTACGCATGCTACCTACGATCTTTCGGGTTTGTCAATTCCGGCTTCAGACGGAGAATGTTCTCTTGAATTATATGTTTATGGATTTGCAAACACTAAGCAGGTGGGATTTGCAAATATTGTTTTTACAGGTAGTATTGAAGGAACTGTAGTGAATATACCTACTTATACTATTACAACTTCGGTTAGTCCCGAAAATTCTGGTACTATTGTATCAAGTCCTGTTGGAAATGAATTTGATGAAGGAACAGAAATAATATTGACAGCAAACCGAAATTTTGGTTATAATTTTTCGCATTGGGCGAATGAGTTGAATGAAATTGTTTCAACAGAAAATCCCGATACTTTTACATTGATGGCCAACACTACATTAAAAGCAGTTTTTAGTGTATTAAATACCTATTCGTTAGAAATAAACGTTGATGGTGGTGCGGCCGATTATATGGTAACTCCTTTACCAGCCGGAACATTTGTTGAGGGTGTTAGAATGTATGAAGAGGGTACTAATGTTACCTTAACAGCTGGAAATAACCCAATTCTTAATTTTACTAACTGGGGAACAGGTGAAACCAGCTCTGATTTGGTTGTGTCTATGGATGCAAACAAAGAGGTGACTGCTAACTATAGTGCAGTAGATTACATTGTAGGATGGGATTTTTACAGAACAGGTTCGAGTGGACGTGTTGCCGACTTTTTTTCAACCACTGATAATGAATCAGCCGCTTTGATAATGCGCGATTCGAGCGGAACTGCAAAGGGGTGGCTTGATAAGTCACAACTGGCAGCAGGTGGTTACGAAGGAAGAGCTGCTGCAGTAAATTGGCAGCCATTGGTTAATAAATATTATTATCAGATAAGTTTTGTTGCTACCGATTTCACCGATATAAAAATTAGTGCAGCCATGTTGTATAATTACAATGCATATTCTATTCAGCAGTGCGAATATTCGTTGGACGGCACTAACTTTATTCAATTGGGTACTTATAATATGTCGGCAGCAAAAGTATGGTACGACCAAATATTTAATCTTCCAATGGAAGCCGACCATGCCGCAAAGGTATATATTCGTTGGATACCAGACTATACATCGGCAATTGTGGGAACAACTTCTTCGAACGATGGGACAGCTATTTCAGGTATATATGTAACAGCTACAGCTACCATTTTTAATGACGGTGTGGCTCCTGTGTTACAAAGTTCAGTACCTGCTGAAGGAGCAACGGGGGCTTCTGCTACGGGAAAAATTGTGTTATCATTTGATGAGAAGGTTAAGATTGCAGAAGGAACAACAGTTACGTTAGGTGAAAAAGTTTTAGAACCTTTAGTATCAGGTAAAACAATAACTTTCGCATATACCGGTTTGGAATATAATACAGGTTATACTTTTGCATTGTCAGGAAATACTGTTTCTGACTTGGCTGATAACACTCTTACTGATGCAATCAGCATTAACTTTACAACAATGAATCGCCCCACAGTAACAAAGAAACTGTTCGATTTTGTTGTGGGTGTAGATGGTGATTTTAAAGCTGCGTTGGCGGCTGCTCAAACAGCATCGTCGAGTGGAAACAGGTTTTATGTTTTCTTTCCTGATGGAGAATACAATATTGGTTCAAATACAGGCGATGCCAATGAGATGACTACCGTATCGATACCTAATGTTTCGTACATTGGAGAAAGTTCTCATGGTGTAATCTTATATAATCAGAATACGACCGAAGGAATTGGTAGTACGGCCACGTTAAAGTTTACTAATACCTCAAGTAATTTATATTTACAGGATCTGACACTTCGAAATAAAGATTTTAGAAGCGGAACTGCATCGCTAGGTCGTTGTGTGGCATTACAGGATAATGGAGATAAAAATATTTATAAGAATGTAAAAATTCAGAGTAACCAGGATACTTATTATACAGGTGGCTCGCGTACATACTTAGAGAATTGCGATATTCATGGAACTGTTGATTACATTTGTGGCGGTGGCGATTTGTTTTTTAACGAGTGTTTGTTATACCTTGAAGATCGTTCGGGTAATTGCTTAACAGCACCTGCAACCAGTTCTCAATGGGGTTATGTGTTTAATAATTGCACTATTGATGGTTTTGCCGTTAATAGCGGATCATATAGGTTAGGACGATCATGGAGTAATGCCCCAAAAGCGGTGTATATTAATACCATCATGAAGGTTCTTCCAACGGCCGAGGCATGGGGAGATCCTATGAATGTAGTTCCTTCTGTTTTTGCTGAGTATAACAGTATGACATCAAGTGGTGCTACAGTTGATTTGAGCAGTCGTCGTACCACCTATACAAAAGATTTAACAACAGTTGTTCTTGAACCTGTATTAAGTGATGCACAAGCAGCGACTTATACCGTTGAGAATGTTTTGGGCGGATCAGACACCTGGCAGCCAAGACTTTATACCGAACAAGCAGAAGCTCCGGTAATTGAGGGTAATGCTAGTGCAATTACATGGGACGACAGTAATTATGTTCTTTGTTGGGCTGTTTGTAAGGATGGTGCTTTTGTTGAATTTACTACCACCAATAGTTATGTTATTCCTGAAGGAACACTGAATGGGTCGGTTTATACCGTTCGTGCAGCAAATGAGATGGGAGGTTTAGGTGCGGTTTCAAATCAATATGTTTATCTAACATCCGGGGTTGATAATGTTAATTTCACACCACAGGTTGTTGATAATCAGTTTTATACCATTGATGGCAAACGTTTAATTACTATTGAGCATTATGTTGGAATTGTTATTGTTCATACAGTTTATTCCAATGGCCGTGTGGAAATTAGTAAAGAACTGAAAAAGGGTTATTAATTTTTGTTAAAAAAAAGCCACCTGTTATATTTATCAGGTGGCTTTTTAATAGTTGTATTTTTTATTCGTTTTGTGTTTTTATTTTTTCTCCTTGTTTAATTTTATTTTCTAAATCGTCAATGCTTCGTTTTGCTTTTTCAATTTTTATCTTTTTTTCGTCATACTCTTTTGAGTTTATTTGACCCTCTCTTTTTTGTTTTTCTATTTCTTCCTCTTTAATTCTTATTTCATCTCTTGATTTTGAAATCTGTTCTTTTCCTTTATTTATTTTATCATCTAATTCGGTTGTTTTTTCTCCTTTATTTAGTTTAGCCTGTTTAGCTCGTTCTTCTCCAAATTCTTTTCCAGTTAATTCACCTTTGTTTTTTCCAAATGCATTTCTTTCTTTTTCTTTATCATTGTTGTAATTGGGGTTTTCTTTTTTATTTAGTTTTTCCCTGTTTTTTTCTTTTTTTCTTGTCGATTATCATTTTCGTTTTTGGAAAGTTCCTCGTCGGTTTGTTTATCTGACGATTCAGATAACTCCTTCTTAGTTTCTTTTTTCTCTTTTCCTTTTCCTTTTCCTTGTTGGGCAAATGCCGGGTTTATAGATAATCCTACAATTAATAATAATATTGATATTTTCATTGTTATATGTTTTTTAGTAATGATTCTACTTCGCTTGATATTGAGTCAATCTCTTCGTTTATTTTATTGATTTCATTGATTATGGAATCCGATTTTATTATTTCTTTTTTCAAGTCGGGTTCATTGTTTTGTCCCTCGTTAGTTTTATTCTCTTTCGGGTTGTTACAGCTCAATAATACAATTGAACATGCCATAGTTAATAAAGTGCAAATTTTTCTCATAATTATTGGTTTTTAAAATATTTAATGAATGATAAGTTACTAAGTAAAATATTAACATACAATTTATTTGTTGGTTAATAAATCTAATATACCTTTTGGGATGATTACTTTTTTAAGATCAATTTTTTCGATTTATTTCGTTTTGCGTTTCGTCTCTTTTGTATATTTGGATGGTTTTTCTTTATCTGGCATTTTGATTATGTACTGATTTGGAATAATTAAATGAGCGTAATTTTATAAAATTTAAGACTTATGTTGCCCAATCAACGACGTGAAAAAATTCTGGAAATGATCCGTGAAGACGGTCATGCCAAGGTACTTCAACTGAGCAAGATGTTTAAAGTGAGCGAAGTAACCATTCGTCAGGATTTGGAAAAGCTCGAAACGGATGGTTTTGTGGAGAGGGAGCACGGTGGGGCTTTTTTAAAAGATATTGGTTTAAACGTCAAAAATATTGCTCTTCAGAATCAGGAGCATCTGGTGCAAAAAGCTGCCATTGCCCGAAAGGCCATTGAAATGATTAATGATGGTGATACTATTATCCTTGATTCGGGTTCCACAACTACCGAAATTGCCAAATTAATAAGCGGCTATAAAAATCTGACTGTCATTACCAACTCGCTTAATATTGCACTTATATTGGGTGCCGATCCTGAAATAAACCTGGTGTTGACCGGTGGAGAGTTTAAAGCCCCTACGTTATCGTTAACCGGACAAAAAGCGGCCGATTTTTTTAACGACCTTCATGTTGATAAATTGTTTTTGGCTACGGCAGGTATTACTCTTAAATCAGGACTTACCTACCCAAGCATCAGCGATATTGTAGTCAAGCGCTCCATGATTGAATCTGCTAATCTTACTTATCTCGTAGCCGATTCAAGTAAGGTGGGTAAGAGTTCGTTTGCAAGCCTTGGAGCACTCTCATTAATTGATTATTTGATTACCGATTCCAATATAAAATCAGATGACATTGAGATGTTTAAGCGCCATGATGTTAAAATGATTATTGCCTGATATTTTCATTCGAATGATATTGTAATTTCGAATACTTTCATATAATTTTAAAAACGAAAATAAACAAAAGTATTTTATTCTTTTAAGTATTGAAATGAATACCTCCAAACAGTATATTCTTGCTATTGATCAAAGCACATCGGCAACAAAAGTTATTCTTTTTAACAGATTAGGGAAAGTTGATGCACGAAAAACGATTGAACACAAACAATATTACCCTCAGACGGGATTTGTTGAACACGATGGAGTAGAGATTTTCGAAAACATAGTTAAAGGCATCAAAGCTTTACTGTTAAAGCAGAAGGTTTCAGAAGAAGCTATTCAGTGTATTTCGATTACAAATCAGCGCGAAACAGTAATTATTTGGGATAAGACAACGGGCAAGCCAGTTTCGAATGCAGCAGTTTGGCAGTGTCAGCGAGGTACGCTTTATTGTAAAGAATTACAGGAAAAAGGTTATAGTGAAAAGATTCGTTCAAAAACAGGTTTGATCATCGATCCCTATTTTTCGGCAAGTAAGTTGCATTGGTTCATGAACAATTTGGATGGCTTGAAAGAAAAAGCTCAAAAAGGTGAATTACTTTTAGGAACTATGGATTCATGGGTTTTGTGGAAGTTAACTAATGGTAAAGTTCATGCTACCGATTATTCCAATGCGTGTCGAACCATGTTGTTCAATATTCATACATTGCAATGGGATGACGAATTGATTGAGCTATTTGGGTTACACAAAAACATGTTTCCTGAGGTGAAATTTAGTGATGAGGTTTATGGATATTCCGGTCCCAATATTGTGATGAATAAACCAATTCCAATTGCCGGATTGTTGGGTGATTCACATGGGGCACTTTTCGGACAGAACTGTTTTAAGTCTGGAATGGCAAAGGCAACTTACGGAACCGGATCATCCATTATGATGAATATTGGAGAACGTCAATTAGACTCACCAACCGGTTTGGTAACATCTATTGGTTACGGATGCAATAAAACCATTCATTATGTTTTCGAAGGTAATATTCATTGTACCGGTGATGCCATAAACTGGTTGAAGAATGAAGTGCAACTGATTAGCGAAGCTTCAGAAACCGAACCATTGGCAAGATCGGTCGATGACAATAACGGAGTTTATCTGGTTCCTGCGTTTGTAGGTTTGGGAGCTCCTTATTGGGATAATAATGCAAGAGCATGTTTGTCGGGCATGCCACGAAATACTACAAAAGCTCATATTGTAAGAGCTGCACTTGAAAGTATTGCATACCAGGTGAAAGATCTCATATTATTAATGGAAGAAAAAGGAGGTATTCAGTTGGCAGAATTAAGGGCAGATGGTGGTCCAACCCGAAATGACTTTTTAATGCAGTTCCAAGCCGATATGTTGGACCGGAATGTTGCCCGATCTGAGGTTGAAGAGGTTTCAGCATTGGGAGCAACCTTTATGGCCGGTTTGGCCACCGGATTCTGGAAAGATTTGGGTGAGATTGAATCGCTTCGTCAGCAAGGTCAGTTGTTCGAATCGAAGATGGATGAGCATAAAAGAACTGATCTATACAAAGGCTGGAAGAAAGCTGTGGAAAGAGCAAGATTATAATTACAAACAATAAAGAAAGAAATAAATACATAAAGTCATGAATACAAGAAAGCAAACTTTTGGAGTTATCATCACCACTCGTAACATATTCAACTTTCAGTTGGCAGTTGATGCGCGTAAAAAGGTGTTGGCGAAATTGGATATGATGGGATTTAATACAATCATCCTTCCAGAGAGTGAAACGCCAACCGGAAATATTGAAGGTTATGCCGATGCTGTGAAATGTGCTAAACTTTTCAAAGAAAATAGCGATATTATTGATGGTATTGTAGTTGTGTTACCAAACTTTGGTGATGAGTTGGGCGTTGTTAACTCAATCAAGATGTCAGGTTTGAATGTGCCGGTATTGGTTCAGGCCTGCGATGATGAGAATGATAAGGTTGATGTAAAAAGCCGTCGCGATGCATTCTGTGGCAAGCTTTCAGTTTGTAATAACTTTTATCAGTATGGTATTAAATATACTGATACTATTTATCACACTTATAGTTTGGATAGTGAAGAGTTTACAAAAGATTTGATAAAATTTGCCGGAATCTGTCGCGTGGTAAAAGGATTGAGCGGATTGCGTGTTGGGTCTATTGGTACTCGTCCTATGGGTTTTCAAACCATGCGTTACAGCGAAAAACTGTTGCAAAAATATGGCATTACTGTAGTGCCTGTTGATATGTCAGAAATTATAGCAGCCGCCGAAAAGATTGATATTAATGATAGTGCAGTACAGGAAAAAGCTGAAGCCATTCAGGCTTATGGTACGTGTTCCATTGCATCAAAAAGTAAAGTAGCACATCAGGCTCGCTTTGGCTTGGCTGTTGAAAACTGGATCAATGAGAATAATATTGATATTTCAGCACTGCAATGTTGGGATTCAATTGAGAAAAATTACGGTTGTGCAGCTTGTGTTACCATGAGTATGATGGGTGAGAAGTTGATGCCATCGGCCTGTGAAGTTGACGTAGCAGGTACTATTGCTATGTATGCTTTGGCATTGGCAGCGCAGACACCTTCGGCAATTCTTGACTGGAACAATAACTTTGCCCAAAATCGAGATAAAGTGGTATGTACTCATTGCAGTAATTATCCAAAATCGTTCTTCGACAACGAAATAGAGATTGGCAGCCTTGATGTACTTGGAACAGTTTTAGGGAGCGAAGATACCTTTGGTGCTGTAAAAGGCAAGGTAGCTCCAGGAAAAATGACTTATTTTCGAATCTCAACCGATGACAATAAAGGGATAATTAAGTCATATTTGGGCGAAGGAATGATGACCGATGATCATTACGGAATGGATGGTGGTATCGCCGTTTGTGAAATTCCTAATCTTCAAAAGCTGATGAAGTTTATGTGTAAAAACGGTTTTGAACATCATGTAGCAATGGTTCGTGGTCATGTGTCTGAAATCCTTGAAGAGGCCATTGGAAACTACCTAGGCTGGGACTTATACAAGCATGAGTAGTTATTGTTTACTTCATCCCTGACTTGATCAGGGATCTGTTAGTTCAACAAGAGATTCCTGCCTGCGCAGGAATGAATCATATTTTAAGTAACAGAAGATTATGCAAAAATATACCGATCTGGAACTCCAGATCAAATCAGTAAAATATCGGTTGGCACTGTTGAAATACATCAAAATGGCCAATGCAGGCCATACAGGAGGAAGCTTGTCGTGCACCGACATTTTAAATGTGCTGTATAATGATGTATTGCAAGTGACTCCTGATACATTTCACGATGCTCATCGTAATAGATACATTCAAAGCAAAGGCCATTCGGTGGAAGCCCTTTATGTTGTTTTAGCCGATATGGGCTTTTTTCCTGAAAGTGATTTGGAAACGCTATGTAAATACAAATCGAAATATGTTGGACATCCAACCCGGAAGGTAAACGGGATAGAGTTCAATACCGGAGCTTTGGGACATGGAATGCCAATAAGTGCAGGTATTGCATTGGCAGCCAAGAAAGACAAAGCCGATTATAAAGTATTTACATTAATTGGTGATGGAGAATTAGCAGAAGGTTCGAACTGGGAAGCTGCTATGATGGCTGCCCATTATAAACTCGATAATTTTATAACAATCCTCGATCATAACACTCTGCAAATTACCGGACATAATGTTGATGTGTGCAGTCCTCATCCAATTGATGAAAAGATGAAAGCGTTTGGTTGGCACGTGGTTTCTATCGATGGAAATAACATTGTTCAGTTACGCGAAACTTTCAGTCATATCCCTGAGGTGAAAGACAAACCGACATTTGTGATTGCAAACACCGTCAAAGGAAAAGGAGTGAGTTATATGGAAGGCGTTAAAAAATGGCATCATGGTGTTCCTACCGATGAGCAATACAATCAGGCTGTTGAAGAGTTGAATGTGGAGCTGTTTCGCTTAAGGTCGTTGATCAATTAAAATGCAGAAGATGATATTAAATAAATTAGAAATGGGAAAAGCGAATCTGGATGTCTATTCCGAAACGCTTATTGAATTGGCATCTGCAGATAAAAACATATTAGCTGTAACCAGCGATTCGAGAGGGTCTGGTAAATTGGTTCCTTTTGCCGATATGTTTCCAGATCAGATAATCGAAGTGGGAATTGCGGAACAAAACTTAGTTGGCGTTGCTGCCGGATTAGCATCTGCCGGAAAATGTGTGTTCGCAACATCGCCTGCATGTTTTTTGGCAACTCGCTCATTGGAACAAATCAAAAATGATGTTGCATATTCCAATCAACCGGTTACATTGGTAGGTATCAGTGCCGGGGTGAGTTATGGTGCTTTGGGTTCGACACATCATTCATTACACGATGTGGCTGTTTTGCGAGCCATCAATAACATAGATGTGGTTGTGCCTGCCGATAATTTTGAGGCATGCGAAGCTGTTAAGGCTGCTGCGAAATCGAGTAAACCAGTGTTTATAAAATTTGGTAAAAAGATCATGCCACATTTACCTCGTTTGGAGCAGACTTATGAAATAGGAAAAGCATCCATTATTTGTGAGGGTACAGATGTTGTATTTATAGCATGTGGAGAAACTGTAGCTCCAGCATATGAAGCAGCAATGTTACTTGAGGAAAAAGGGATAAGTGTTGAAGTTATTAGTATGCATACTGTTAATCCTTTGGATAAAACGGCGGTGCTAAATGCAGCTAAAAAATGTAAAGCAGTTATAACCGTTGAGGAGCATTCGGTTAATGGAGGATTGGGTGAAGCATGTGCAAGTTTATTAATGCAATCGGGTGTTTTTATACCATTCAAAATTGTAGGTATTCCTGATGAAGAGACGGTTGCCGGATCGCAGAATGAGATTTTTGGCCATTATGGGATTACTGGTGAAGGATTATTCCAATCTGCAATTATTTTGCTTGAATGATTTTAAACGGCTAGCAATGAATTAAATTATTAATGGTTTAAAATGATATTATTTGCTTATTATGTAATGTTCAGCGAGGATAAATGTTATATACCACAAATATACTATTACTAATAATAGGTTAATATATGTTTTCTATTCTGAATAGGGATATAAAATTACTCACAAAAGAGGTTTGAAATTTGACTTAGATAATCATTCATTTTATTTACGCCACTGGTGTTCATGTGGTTGGCATTGTAAAAACTTGAAGTATCTGTTCTTATTGAACGGATATTGGCATCAATAAAGGAGATATTAAGTGTGTCACAAATATTTTTTGTAATTCGAAATGCCTCTTTATCGTAAATATTTTCAAAAACGGGGGTTTGAATACAAATAAGTTTTATTCTATTATTGCAGCATAACTTGTCTATTTTTGTTAATGCTTCTTTAATTGCACTAATTTCTGATGTATCAAAGAATTTACTTTTTAAATTTGAAACTAATTGAAATATATTTGTATTCCATGATTCATCATGCCTATCATACCCATATTTTGTAAAACTTGAATTGTTATTTGGGAAAAGGCAATTAGCAAGTTGATCATATTTGAATATTGCATATAGTGGAAAATATTTTTCAAGAGTGTTAAAATTAAACTGTTTTATTGTTTGCCAATCTTTATTAATGGGTCTAAATGCATATCTGGAAAAACTATTTTTATGAACAATATTCTCAGAAGTGCCTTCAAAGGAACCTGCTCTTATAAATGGATCAAAGCTAAGTACAGCATATTTTGGATTATCATTTCCCTTTAAATAATCAACTAATCTTGAATATGCCATTGAGAGTTCAGTGTGGCCGTCAACTCCAATGTTAATGGTTTTTAGGTTAAATTTCTCATTAAAAAATGAAGGGTTAAAATGAACCCAACATCTTGAACTCCCTATGAAAACAACATCAGCATTAACATTAATAGTTTGTTCCAGGTTATCGTGATCGGCAGTAATATTATTGTTGACGCGTAATAATAAAAGGTAATTAATGAGAAATAGTACTCCAAATGAGAGGATTGAGTATAGGATTAGTTTTTTGATAAACAGATTCATTTTTTAGAATTGAAAATATATAAATTGGTTAATGTTTGTCTTTGTTGAATAATAATATATAGTTAAGAATAGCACGAAATATACTAGTTGTTTTAAAGGAGCTTTCAGTTTGCTTAGGTTTGTATCTATTGCAAATAAATTTTCTCGTCCAAACCACTCAACAATTAGAAGGAGGGAAATGAATAATAAAGTGATCAATGCGTCAGTCATCCCTTTAAAATTTGGTATTGATAATGCTGACGGAGATAGGATGTTTGATAAATAACTTATTGCATGATTAACATTTTCTGCCCTAAAAAATATCCATGCAAACGCGATTAGAGTAAAAGTCAGTGTCATTGAAATAAACTCTTTAACAGAGGGGAAGATTTTACCTTTCGCAACAATACTGATATTGGTTCGGTTTTTCTTGATTAATAATAATGGCATGAAATATATTGCATTTAAAGCACCCCAAATAATAAAAGTCCAGTTTGCTCCATGCCAAAAGCCACTAACAATAAAAATAATAAGAGTATTTCTTATTCTCATCCAGGTCGATCCACGACTTCCTCCTAATGGAATGTAAAGGTAATCTCTAAACCAGGTTGATAATGAAATGTGCCATCTTCTCCAGAATTCAGCAATGTCCCTTGAGAAGTATGGAAAAGCAAAGTTTTGCATTAAATTAAACCCAAATAATCTAGAGGTTCCTATTGCAATGTCAGAATAACCTGAAAAGTCACCATAAATTTGAAAGGTAAAAAAAATGGCACCTAATATTAGAGTGCTCCCTGTATAGTCTGTGTGATTATTAAAAATTAGATTTGCAAATGTGGCGCAATTATCAGCAATCACAATTTTTTTAAATAGTCCCCATAGGATTTGGCGTATTCCACTTGTTGCATTAGAATAATCGAAGGTTCTTTTTTTGTAGAATTGTGGAAGTAAGTTAGTGGCTCTTTCAATCGGTCCTGCTACCAATTGAGGAAAAAAACTTACAAAAGCCGAAAAGGCAATAAAGTCTTTTGTTGGATTCAATTTTTTTTTATAAACGTCAATGGAATAACTCATGGTTTGAAATGTGTAAAAGCTGATTCCAACAGGTAGGATGATATTTAATGATTCAGATTTTATTTCAGCTCCAAAGAGAGTAAAAGCAGAGTTGAAATTGTCAATGAAAAAATTGTAATACTTGAAAAAACCCAGTAATCCCAAATTCACTATGATACTAGCCCAAAGAAGGAGTTGTCTTTTGTGTTTTTTTTCTTCATTTTCTAATCCCAGTCCGACTAAAAAATCTACAATAGAACTAAACAATATCAGAGATAAAAATCTCCAATCCCACCAGCCATAAAATATATAACTCGAAGTGGATATTAGTAGATTTTGTAATTTTAAGTTTTTATTAAAAACGAACCAATAAAGAACAAATACGATTGGAAGAAAAATTGCAAATTCAAGAGAATTAAACAGCATTCTAAAGTTTTATTATAAAGGATTTGTTTTGTATTATTTTAAAAATTAAAAGTATATTATATATCAAAGGCACTGTCGAAGAATTTCGTGAAGTCGTGTTTTTTTTTGATAAAAGGCTTAAATTTAAAGCACTTTAAAAAAGAATGAGTTTATGTGCAATATTGAATAAGTAGTATTGATGCAATATTGTATTATCATTTGGAAATAATGAAGATAGAAGAGTTTTTGGAGGGATGTGTATCAGATGATAGATAAGAAGCTTTTTGTAGTTTTAGTTCAGAACAATTTTTTTTGTTATACAGGAATTATCATCTGCTTGCAATTTGAATAAATATAAGCCTTTGTTTAAGTCTGAAACATTGAGCGAGAATTTATTTGGGGGGCAAAAAAAATTAATGTTTCTGATTTCTCTACCAGTAATGTCAAATATTTTTATTTGAATATAGCTTGTTGAAAAGTTATATTCGAAATTAAGAATGTTTTGTACAGGTATGATTTGAATATTAAGATTATTATTACGTGAATACAAAGGTTTAGATGTAGCTATTCCGGTAAGAGTTATGTAGCCCGCATCGGGAATTGCTTTAAACATTATTGAATCGTTGTAAACAGAATCAATTGGTATATCTACATTGTTTTGGGTTATATGATTATAATAAATACCATTTGTTTTTAGTTTAATGCTCAATGGCTGATTGTATAAGTCATTATTCGATAAAGTATCTGTCAGTTCAATTATTCTTTTATTTCCATCAAAAGCTAAAATTTCATTGATTTTAGAGCAACGAGCTTCCTGATGGTATTTTATAGCTTTTTCTAAAGTAGTTAACCAAATGCTGTTTTTTTCAGAATTAATAATATCCAGTTGTTTTTCTGCTTCGGGTGATGTGACTATGTGTTCAAAAAGTATTAGTAATCCACCACTGTTTTTTATATGATTAATATTATTTGCGATATTAGCACTTGAGAAACTGGAAGTTTTTAGTTTGTAATAATCCTTTGCTTTGGTTGCAAAGTTGTATGTGTAATCAATTGTAGTATAGGGTTCTACGGTTCTTGAAGATAAATATCCAACATTAATTACAGAATCAATAACAACATCATTATAATTTCCATTTGGGTAAGCATATGAAATAATTTTTTGAGAGGTGTTAGTTTCAACTTGATTTTTGAATTTTCTTAATTGATCAGATAATTCAGATGCACTTAGAGATGTTAAACTGTTAAACCCATGACCTCCTATTTCATTTCCATTTTTAATCGTTTCTTCCAGATTGGACCAGGGCTTAAAATTCCAGTCGACGGGAAAGAACGTTGCAACCATATTTCGTTCAAGTAGTGCAGGTACTAAAATTGTGTAGTGATCAGATGTCCAGTCATCAAACGTAAGCACAATTGTAGCCTTTTTATCATCGAGCCATTTGCAAACTATACCAGTTTGAGAATGTGAGCTATTGAAAAAAAATAGACTTAATAATAGGGTTATGAATGATTTGTTTTTTAGGTAAGTGAAATGCATATTGAAAGTATTACAGTTGACTAATTAAATTAAACACTTTTTTTGGGTATAAGTTTAATGTAAATATAAAATAGTGTTGTTATGTGTCGAGAATAAATTTGTTTCGGATAGAATTGAATCGTTATATAACCCAAATAATTGGTTGTTTTTTTGAAGTGCTAAAATTGTACGATGCAATCAATGGAATAAAAAAGTTGCTAAGAGTAATTTTTTCATGATGATGCGAATTTAATTTGCCAAATTTGAAAGGAGATACTATTTGTAAATTAGATAAAAAACAGATATGAAAGTTATAGCATTAACCGGGATACGAAAAATGGGAGAGATGGAGCAAAATCGTCCCTCCATTTCAAATAGTAATGATGTATTAATAGAAGTAAAGTCGATTGGAGTTTGTGGTTCGGATATGCATTATTACAAAGAAGGAAATATTGGCGACCAGGTGGTTCAGTTTCCTTTTGTGGTTGGTCACGAATTTTCGGGTGTAATTGCCTGTACAGGAGTTAATGTTTCAAATTTGAAGGAGGGTGATCGGGTTGCTGTTGATCCGAATATCTATTGTGGAGAATGCGACCAGTGTAAATCCGGGCGGCCTCATACATGCAGAAATCAAAGATTTATGGGTTGCCCGGGGCAGATGGAAGGTTGCAATAAGCCATTTGTTGTTATGCCGGCTAAAAACTGTTT
Organism: Marinilabiliaceae bacterium; assembly: GCA_016933045.1. Lineage (GTDB taxonomy): Bacteria > Bacteroidota > Bacteroidia > Bacteroidales > Marinilabiliaceae > JAFGBR01. The sequence goes on from JAFGBR010000008.1 coordinate 63,638, forward strand.
TGTGTTGCCCGAAAATATGAGTTTTGATGATGGAATGCTTATCGAACCTCTGTCAATTGGCGTTTACGCTGCAAAGCAGGCTGGCGATGTAAAAGGCCTTGATATTGCCATTTGGGGTTATGGACCTATTGGCATGTGTGTGCATGAGTCGCTTAAAATGAATGGGGTCAAATCAGTTATGGTGTCAGATAATTTAGAATGGCGATGTGCAATAGCTAAAAAGCATGGAGCAGAATTGGTTGTTAATGCAAGTGAAAATGATGCACAGTTTCATTTTTTAAAACATCGCCCGGAGCAGGTTGATATAGCTTTCGAATGTTGTGGAAACCAGGAAGCTTTGAATGAAGCTCTTCATTGTATTAAGCCTGGTGGAAAGCTTGTAATTGTGGGAATCCCCGATTTTGATAGTTGGCTGATGAGTGCTGATATTCTTCGCCGACGGGAGATTACGGTCGTTAATATTCGCAGGCAAAATCAATGTGAAGAAACGGCAATAGATGCGTTAAGTTCAGGGAAGATTGATTTAAGCGACATGATTACCCATAGAGCTCCACTATGCGATGCCGGTAAAATATACGAAATGGTTGCCGATTATAAGGATGGGGTTATGAAAGCAGTTTTGTATCCTTGATAACAAATATATTTTATTTGGGTCATGTATGAGAAAGACTATAAGAATTATTTTGAAACAGGTTTGAAATGAATTATTTATAAATTGCAAAATAATTCAAAATGGCAATTGTATCTTTATCACTCATATCATCAAGGTCAGTCATGTCAAAATACTGAAGTATTTGATTAACTGTAGTTGGTTCTGTTGATGTTTTAGTAAAAGAACTTGAGTAATTTTCATCATAATGAACCGCATATAGAACACTATTTGTATAGTATGATATATTATTAATATTTCCTAAACTAAAGAATTTACTATCAATAAATAAACTATCGTTTTTAATTGAATATTTATATTCTAGAGATGATTCATTACCAATGATTTCAAGTTGATATTCATCTTTAAACTTATATTTTATTTTTTTGAAAGTTTCAAGGTGGTTTTTAGTCCATTCAAATAGTTCAGCTTTAATAATACTCTCTGGATCTTTATTATCAGTATTAATTTTAACACCACCAACCCATAATTGAAAATCAGTTTGTATTTCTGAAAATATCAATTCTTTTGGAAATAATGATTCACTTTCCTTTTTACAGCTTATAAATATTAATTGAGTGGCAAGATAAATTAAAATAAGAGTTTTTGCTTTCATGTGTCTCATAGCTCGTTTCATCGGTATATAATTTGCATTATTAATATAGAAATTGTGCTTTATTGTAAGGTTTCATCACTGTAAAGTAAAATTTATAGGAACGGTATATTTAATTTTTGACAACTTACCTTTTTTCTTGCCCGGTGTCCAATAAGGCATGTTTGCAACCTGGTTAATTGCAGCCCGGTCGAGAAGTGGGTGCTTGCCCCGTTCGAGTTTAATATCAACTTCTTTGCCTTCTTTGTTAATGTAAAACGATACAAACACTCTACCTTGAATCTTGTTTTTAGCTGCGTCCATAGGATATTTTACCGAAGCAAGATATTTCCGTAAAGCCGATGAGCCACCCGGAAATTGAGCGTCTTCGTAATATGGCGAAAACTCGCATTTTAAACCTAAAGAGTCATAACAAATGCCATCAATCGTTTTGTTGTTCTCTGATTGTTCTGTTCGTTTGAGCACTCCATTGCGATGATATGATGTAATAAATTGCGTATGAAGCTTGTCGCTATACTTGTGATGTATTAAATCTTCTATTTGCCCGTTTTCGTAAAATAAGTATCCCACTCTTACTTTTTTATCTTCAAATATATCTAACGTTTCTAGCTGTCCATTTTTTAAGTAGTTGGCATCAATTATTTTCATCTCGTTTACAACTAGATTCTTCGATTTTAAGTATCCGTCTTTTGTGTTTTTTATTTTCCAGTTTAACTCTAATAAATGCGATGACTGTGGATGTTTGCCTTTAACTGCTTCGTAAATGTATAAATTGCGTAGCGAGTCACGTTCATTCAAAGGGGGTACAATAAGTAGCATTTTTGCCTTTGCCGGTTTTTCAATAACCTCCCAATTGGCATTAAAATATATTTTTATCGTGTCTTGAGAGCTTAATGCCGAAGTTATGTGTGATATTAATGCAATAAAGACGATAAATATAATTTTTTTCATATTAGGATTGATATTAATAATGTTTAATAACAAGAGACTATTCGCCCATAAGCTCCTCAAACTTAGGCATTAATACAGCCGGGTTCCGGGAGGCATTCCCATCGATCACCTCACCATTTTTGTTTACTATAACATAATGTGGTATGCCTGAGATATTAAATTTCCCGCACAGGTAGTTCCATTCGTCCTGCGACACGCGATAATGTTCTCCTTTGATATCGGGTATCATGTTATTGTAGGTTTGCTCGGGCGATGTTTGGTTGGCAATGTAAACAAACCGTATGTTTTTTCCGGCCAGTTCTTCTTTCATCTGTTTTTGGTTTTGCATGCTCGATCGGCAGGGGCCGCACCAGGTATTCCAAAAATCGACATATACGACATTGCCTTTGTATTTGTTTATGATGGTTTCGAACAATTTATCGGCCTCGGTATTGGGAACATCATTTACAACATAACCTCCTTTTGTTTTATTGGTTTCTATTTTAGTTTTCGTTGTTTCATTGGCTTTAGCTATATAATCAATAATAAATTTATTTTGGAAATTACTTTGCAATTGGTTCAGTTCATCTTCTGATAACGGTGTGTACTTTGTAACAACATTATTTAGAATATTTTGCGATGTCATAATATCAGATGTGAGACCTTGAGGTATATGCAGTTCCTCTTTTAGGACACTGTTTCGGGAGTGATTTGCCATATTAGCTTCAAAAACAGAATAACTGCTCACTAATTTTCGTATTTCATCATTCTTGGTTTGAATAAACCGAGTGGTTTTAATTACAGCCGGATTTGAATAATAGGCCATCGCTTTCTCACAATAGTTTCGGTAAGATTCGGGAAGTGTATCGATTTGAGAAATCTGTTTAACCAATGAATACATCTTATTGTCATCGGGCGTAGATTGTTTAATACTGTCAAATTTGGACGAATACTCCTTAATAAACTTCGATTCAATTCCCCTGACTGCATTGTTAAACGAATATTGCTCATTAACAAAGTCGTGTGTGAAACAATCTAAAAACTCATCGATTAACACTTTGTCTTCATCTTTAAATTTTTTAGTATCATTCACATATTTTATTAAACTGTACCAGCTATTTTTAATGGTTCGTACAACCGGTGAATACATGAAGGCATTTATAAGGTTTTTGAATGAGCCGGATAGCAAAGAAAGCTCATCATTCATAAAAACCGGGTCGATAAAATCGTAAAACTCTGGGTCGGCCGGCAAATTGAAAGAAACAGGGAGTGAACGTTGGTTGGCAGGTACATTGTGCTTTTTGCGATAAGCACTTTGTGATGTATAATGATAGTGCAATATATTTCGATAATAATAAGCCGGAATTTGTGCTTTCATAACCTGGTAATAGCGGTCGGACAGTTTCCCTTGCTTAAACAACTCTTCAAGCACTTTCATATCGTCCTGTTTCCGGGCAAGATTATAAACTTTGTAATCGACCGGGGTCATATCAAGAACTTTATCATTGATATCATCATAAAACCTGTTCATGTATAATTCCGAACGAATGTTGCTGTTATATTCACCAATAAGTCGGGCATTGGCACCCATTACCAAAGCGGGGGTAAACCGTTTTAAATCTATCAATACAAACACTTCTTTACCGGGCTCAAGAAACATGATGTATGGACAATGTTCTAATCGTACATAAGCCTCATGAGGATAATACAACGGTATTTTCACCGAAAAGAAACCATCATTGCGAATTGTTATAAGGTAATTTTCCTGGTCGCCTGTTAAGATGTTATCCACATAAATCATCCCGGTTTTAAATCCGATTCGGGGATCGTAACCGTAATAATAACCCGATAAAATGGCTGTATCCATTTTAAATACGGGCTTTTCGAACATAGGCGGATTGGAAGGGTTTTTAACATTTTCATAACGCGATTCCCGGTCAAGAAGGTGCATTTCGTTTTGTCCGATAAGCAGCTTATTGCCTTTAACCTGGTAATTCATTGTCAGGGTTTCATTGCCGTTTTTAAGCTTTAAAGTTCCCTTTTTCGAGAATGGTTTATTGCCATCGATTTGCCATATTTTGGAATTGTAAATAACAACCGAATCCAAACACGAAAACTCCCAATTGCCGTTTGATGTATTAAACCACGAGCCGTTCAACGCACTTTTTGGCAAGTCATCTTTCGACTTAAGTGTGATGTCGTACATGTGCCAGCCACCTTTTTCCTCGCCATAATAAAATGCTGTAGTATTGCGGCTGATGGGCGGGAAAATTAACTTTACATCGGTATACCCTTTGGCATTTGGATAATACCATGTTTGCATCGGCATCCCGCGTGTTCCTCTAATATATAGTTTCTCTTCATTATCATTGCTTTTGATAAAGGTTTTTACAGGAATGGAAACCGGACTGCCCAACTTATGGAAAACACGCACATCCAAAGCTGTTTCATCGTTGGTTATGGTAACTCTTTTCAACTCCAGGGTGCCTGTTTGAAACCCGTGGACCGGATTTTCAACTACCAACGCATCCTTGGGTTCTTTTTCATCAAATACCGATATTTTTTCAGCAGAAACCGATTTGGTATAACCTTTCGGATATGACCCAATTTTATCAACCTGCGAAAATGCATTAACTGTTAACGCATCGCTTTGGCTTTCGCGGTTGTAAATGCTGCTCCATTGGGTAAGGTTAGATACTTTGTTTAAGAATGCTGCATTCCTTTTAATTAACACCGGTTTTTTATGATGATCGGTTTTTACATACACCGAATAGGTTTGATTTTTCATATCGAATGCAAACCAGCACTGGTAAACCTGTCCGATTTCAACTTCGATTTTTAAGTCATAATTATAACTCTCGCCATTACAAACATCCAGATAACCGCGAAATGAGCTGAATCCGATTGCCGCTGAAAAATCATCCCAATCATATACCGGACTTTCAGAAAAAACCAATAATTCGTCCACGCAGTTGTTCTGGTCATTTTCCGAAGGGATCAGCTCCACAAAACAAACTGCTTTTCCGGAAACAGGAGTATCAAATGAACCCGATTGATCAACCACCAGGTTTGACACCGGGGTTTGCAAGAATTTTTGTGTTTCAGCAAGGTCAAGGCCGGGCATGAAACGTTTGGCCGACTGTACAACCATTGCAGAGTCCATCACTCCTTCGTAAATATTGAATTCATCAATGGCACCTCTCCAATAAGGATCGGTGTTGTATCCGCTTTTAAATAAATATGCAACAGAATTGCCAAAGTTTGAAATAATATTGTTGGCAATGTTGTTTGGGGTAGTACCTGTAAGTACTCCATCAATATACATCTTTAACTCTTTGTTATCGAATGTGGTAACCAAATGGTGTGGTTTTCCATCGTCAAGTGTTTTGCTTTGCAACGATGTTTCAGTGGTCCAAGGTGAAGCGTTGTTTTTACACGAAATACCTGATTTGCTTTGCCCCCTGTTAATGGCCGACTGAAACAGGTAATTCAACCCGTAATTCCCCTCCACGTCACCAAAGTACGAAAGTATGGTGTAATTTTCGTTGACACTGTGAGAAGTGAAAAACACTTCGATGGTAATTGATGAGTAAGTATTTATTCTGATTTGTTTAGCTGGCAATTCGAGATATTGAGCCACAGCACTGGCAACCAGTGTGCCGTTTTCGATTTTTGCACCACCATGTATTGTTCCGTTAGCCCCATTAACGATATCAGTAGCAGTACCATCGTTAAAGGTATAGGAATGTTTTAATACCGGTTGTTGTGCTTTTGTTTTATTAGTTACAAAGAAAAATGCGATTGCAAATATAGATGCAATAATAAGTTTTAATTGACTTGCCATAAGACGTGAAAATGAGTTAGATTAAAATTTATTAACTATATTATAAGCTATGAGTAATAAATTTATAACAAATATAATATTTTTTTCATATATATATATAGTATTGTTAAATATGAATTCTAACTCTGGTTTTATTCAATGATTTTATAATTTTATGTACTTGTTTTTAATCTTTACTTGTTCAATGATTGTTTGTTTTGATCAAATTATAATCCATCACAGCTACTGATATTGGCGTATGAGTTGATACCTTAGTTGTGTTTTTTTTAAATGTGAAGATACGCACAGTAGCAGAAGGATAACGTAAACATTTACTATATACTTGGTTTTTTATAGATATCAACCATTATTATCAATAATAATCTGATATTTATCAAGAAGTCCCGGCAAGCCCGAAAGTGAAAATATTGCATTTTTAATACGATTCATATCAGGATTAATGGAGTAATTGAATGAAGAACGAAAATCAGCTTTTTCAATATTGGTATTGTCGAAGTTGGCACGTGATAGGTCGCAGTTATCAAAAAGAGAACCGGATAAATTACATTCTGTAAAATCAACATCTTGAATTTGCGAGTTTTTGAATGATGTTTTTTTGATTTTCATTTTATAGAATGAAGAGTGGTTAAGTTGGCAGTTTTCGAATGAAAACGAGATGGCAAATTGATTGCAATCTTCGAAATGTAGACCTAATATTCTACAGTCTTTAAAGCGATTATTGATGAAAGTTGTTTTGTTTAGCCTTACTAAACTTAAGTTACACCCCAGAAGGTAGCAAGCGGTAAATTTAATTTCAGAGAGATCTGTGTTTGAAAAGTCGCAGTTTTTAAATATACAGTTTTCATAATCTCCTTTTTTTAGAGGTGTTTCCCGGTAATCAATTTTTTCGAACGTTTCGTCTTCTATATAATTCATAATTGTTCAAATAAACAGTCGTGTAGCATTATTCCATTGATATATTCGGCAGAATGAGCCGTTTTTTTTGTAAAAGTATCATTTTTCAATTCTTGCATTCCAATAATTGCTTTAACCTCAACAATAATTATTGATTTTGTAATAAAACAGGGACAGAACCATAGGGATATTTTCTATAACCTGCTTTTATTTAAAACTTGCTTTTTGGTAATACTTGCAAATCCACTCTTTTCAGTAACTTTCATTTATTTGAATTGCTTGACTGCCTGAACCTCATTAACATCCATCACAGCAACTGATATTGCTCATATATTGTGGTACATGAGCGGATGTTTGTGACATCGGTAGGCTTTTCCCATGCGTTAGGATACGCGCGATAGCGATGTGAAAAGGGTATATTAGATAATATTGCAGTATAAAAGTAATTTTTGCCACATGATACAATCGTGCGACAGCAGTGGGCGGAATGAAAAGTTGCCATTTGCGGGCGATTTCCTGTCAAGTTACATAAAAGTTGAAGCGGGCTACAACCCATGAATAACCTACTATCCTGGCAATTTCTTATACTGCGCGTTGTGGTGCGTTTTTTCTTGTCATTCCTAAGTTCAATAATCTAGCGCAACAAATCAATTTTATAGATTTGTTGTATGAAAGA
>JAFGBR010000065.1 GCA_016933045.1 Marinilabiliaceae bacterium
CTAAGGAGTTATTGGACTTGAGTGCAAATTTTGGCAGACCACAAATACGTAATCAGCACCGAGCGGTATAAATTGGACACCCTGGAAGATTTACAAAAAGAGTGGGGGAAACATCATCCTTTAAAATGAAAAACAAATGAGGGAATTTATCGTTAACTTTGTAAAGGACAAAAGCTTTACAATTATGAATGCAGCAGAAATAAAACTGGACTTGTTCCGCAGGTTGGACAACTTGGACAATCAAAGACTGGAAAAGGTTTATACTAAAATTATTAACCTAATAAATACTGACAATCTTAGAAAGGATGTGTTATCGACGGAAATCAAAGCTGCTTTAGATGAGGCATTAGAAGACAGTAAGAAAGGAAGGGTATATGCTCATGAAGAAGTTATGCAAAAGACAAAAGAAAAATACCCAAACCTTTTTAAATGAAAACAATTAAATGGACTGATTCAGCTTTAAACAGCTACCATGAGAATATTGATTACCTACTACGAGAATGGACAGTGAAAGAAGCATTAAATTTTATCGATGATGTTGAAGGAGTCTTGTTTAATTTGAAAAAGGGGACTGTAGAATTTAAAGAAAGCAACTAAAAAGGCATCCGGGAATGTGTTGTTTGTAAACAAATCACCTTGTTTTACAGGCATATTGACAATAACAAGATAGAACTTCTTCGTTTTTGGGGTAACTATAATGATAATAATAAGTTAAGATTTTAATCTCCCCCCCCCTCACTGCCGCCAGTTTGCAACTGGTGGCTACGCAACAACAAGTAAAAAGGCTCATAACTGAATTGCCCAAAAAAGTTTGGCAGTCAATAGTATATGTTTTATTATCTTGGTTATCGATAATAAAGAATTACATGAGTAGAAACTACAAGTACTATAATCCTGAAGGTATTTATTTTAACAGTTTTGCCACAGTATATTGGATTGATGTATTTATTACGTTAACATCATATTAACTTTTAATTTATGAACAATTTTATACTTTTGTTTGTGTTATTGTTATGAGTAATTTAGGAAAACATACAGCGTTACGTTTATATTATGGATTGTTAGCTCTGCTGATATTTATCAGTACGAGTGGTTTTACTATTTATACACATACCTGTTTAACTTCTCACACAAGCTTAGTTTCGTTTTTTGTTCCTGTAACTCATTGTGAACATGAAGATGATATTTGTCATTCGCAATTGAGTTATGGTGAGGTTAGTGAAAGTAGTTGTTGCAGCGTTAATAACTTTAGTAATGATACAAAGTGCTGTTTCGATTATCGGGAGTATAAAAAGCTTGATACGGTAACGTTGCTTTCCAATGCAGTGATTCAAATAGTTCCGGTTAATTGTATTGTGTTAAACTTGCTTTTTTCATCAATGCCTTTGTTGTGTGATGTTAATTCCAATCTCATTTATTGTTTTAATGAGAATCCTCCTCTCATTTTTTCTACTGATGTTTATCTTGCTAAAATTCAGGTGTATTTAATTTGATTTCTTCTTTTTTGCTGTTTGATGTGTTTAAACAGTTTTGTTAGTTGTATTACTACTGTTAAAGTGCAACGCAGGAGATTATAATACTTCTGTAATATCTGTACCATTAAAAAATAGAAGAGATGATAAAAATAAAATTATATATAGTATTACTTGCTATTTTATTGAGCAGTTTTACTTATGCCGGAAGTAGTTTGAAGGGATGGGTTTACGATGAAGAAAACAGATCTGTTCCATTGGTTGGAGTTAACATATTTTGGTTGGGTACAACAGATGGAACCATTAGTAATGCTGATGGATCATTTGAAATATCGAAAAACAATGCCAGTTCTGTTTTGGTTTTTAGTTATGTTGGTTATAATAACGATTCTGTTTTAATAGATACCGAAAGTGAGTTATTGGTTTATCTTAATCAGGGAGCAAGGTTAGATGAAGTTATGGTTACTCAAAGAACATCGTCGACAGCAATATCGAAAATAAATCCTATATTAACTCAAAAGATTAGTAGTAAAGAGTTAGCAAAATTTGCATGTTGTAATTTATCGGAGAGTTTTGAAACAAATGCTTCGGTCGATGTTTCTTATGCCGATGCCGTATCAGGTATTAAGCAAATAAAAATGCTGGGATTGTCGGGACGCTATTCGCAGCTTATGCTTGAGAATATTCCTTATATAAGAGGAAGTGAAACTGCTTTTGGACTAGATTATATTCCAGGTACATGGATGGAAAGCATACAGGTGTCGAAAGGTACAGCAGCTGTGAAGAATGGATTTGAGAGCATAACAGGACAGATAAACGTTAGCTTTCAAAATCCTGATAATAACGAAAAAGCTCATTTTTATTTTTATGGTAATGAGGATGGTAAACTGGAATCGAATGGTGGCATTAGCTTTAGGGTAAATGATAACTGGAATAGTAATATACTTGTACATTTAGCTTCTAATGTTCGTAAGCTTGATATGAACCACGATGGATTTTTAGATAAGCCATTGACTAATACTGCTACTTTTATGAGCAGATGGAATTATACCGGCGAAAAAACTGAAGCTAAGTTGGGAATATCGTATCTTAATGAGAAGCGAAACGGAGGTCAATATAATTATGATCACGGTAATAATCAGTCATTGCAACCTTTTTATGGAATTGGAATTGATGTAAACCGGCTTAATGCTTTTTCGAAAGTGGGTTTTTTGTTTAATCGTCCAAATACTAGTTTAGGATGGATTAGCTCGGTCAACCTATTCAAACGCGAATCGTTTTATGGGTTTAACCGTTTGAATGTCCATCAGCTTAATACATATTCAAATTTAATGTACCAGTCGTTTTTGTTTCATACTCAACATAATTATACTGTTGGAATAAGTTTGCAGTATGATATTAATGATGAGTGGTTTGCGCAAAATGACAATTCTCTTTCGAATGTTGGGTTTGTTGAGTGGGTGCCTGGAATTTTTGTTGAGTATAATTATATACCTACTGATAGGTTTTCGTTATTACTTGGTTTACGAAATGATTACAGTAGTTTGCATGGAAATTTTGTAACGCCTCGTGCGCATGCTAAATACAATATTGCAAATGGTATAACTATGCGTGTATCGGCCGGTAAAGGATATCGTACGCCTTCTGCTATAAGTGAAAATACTCAGTATCTGGCCACTTCAAAACAATTTATTATAAGTGATAATGGTACGCAGGAGGAGGCTTGGAATTATGGTGTTAGTATAAATGGTGAAATACCAATTGGAAAAAGAGATGCCAGCATTACTGTTGAGTATTTCAGAACCGATTTTATAAACCAATTAATTGTTGATTTAGATCGATCAACTCAATATGTTTATTTCTATAATTTGGAAGGTAAATCGTATGCCAATAGTTTACAGGTAGAGATGCTTTATGAGTTATTTAATAGGTTTGAATTAACAGGGGGTATGCGGTGGAACCGGGTTATGTCGACCATTAATAGTGAATTACAAGAAGTGCCGTTTCAAAGTAATTATAAGGGAATGTTATCGGGTCAGTATAGAACAAACTTCGATAAGTGGGTGTTCGATGCAACTATTCAGTTTCATGGTTCGCAAAGGTTACCCTACGCAAATAATCAACCTAACAGGCGTTCCGATGAATATATTAATATAATAGCCCAAGTGACTAAAAACTATAGGTATTGGAGCTTTTATGCCGGTGCTGAGAACCTGACAAATTTTACCCAGCAAAATGCTATTATAAACCCCGATAGTCCATTTGGAAGTAGTTTCGATGCCAGTCAGATTTGGGGCCCTCTTTATGGTCGTATGTTGTATGTTGGAATAAAATATAAACTGGATAAAAGATTTTGAGTGAAATTTAAATATTTAAAACAATGGAAAAAAAAGTAAGATTATTTGTAATAGTAACAGCTTTGTTAATGAGTGTTGTAAGCATGGCTCAGAATAAAAAAGCTGTTTATCAGTGTAGTATCGATTGTGTAAGTTGTAAAGAAAAGATAATGAAGAATATTCCTTACGAAAAAGGTGTTAAAGCTGTTGATGTTGATATTGATAGTAAGATGGTTACCATTGAATATAAAACCGATAAAAATACGGTTGTTAATTTGCAGAAAGCACTTGTTAAACTGGGTTATCAAACACATTTTTTAGGTACTCCAATTGTAATTGGGGTTAGAGGGAATTGTGACATGTGTAAAAATAACATCGAAAATGTTGCAAAATCAGTTCAAGGTGTAACGTTCGCTTTGTGGAATGTTGATAAAAAAGAGTTAACTGTTTTATTAAACTCCGAGTCTATTGATGTGAATTTAATACATAATGCAATAGCTAAGGTTGGTTATGATACCGATAAGGTTAAAGCCGATGACGCTGTTTATGCCAAATTACCTGAGTGTTGTAAATACGACCGTTGATTTTGTATTTGAAGTGACTTAATTTTTTATGGTTATGGGGGTGTATCGATATAGTCCGATATACCCTCGTTTATTTTATACAGGTATCTGACCTGTTTTAATTTAATAATTTCACAAGAAGATAAATATTTTTGAACTTCATAAACCAGTTGGATTATTGATAAATATTCAACCTATTAAGATAATTTGTCCACTAAAACAGATGTATGTAAACGTTATTTTTGTAGAATAATAAAATATATAAAATCGAAAATTTAATAATAATAACTATGATTGTACGTAAATTACTCACCTTAATAATTATTGCTTTTATTGCCGAGAATTTATTTGCTTTAACTATAAATGAATCGGGAGGATGGCTCGAATCGGCATTTGTTAAATGGGCTCCAATAGATAGTGCAAAAAGTTATAATGTATATTATACCGGCGAAGGGATAATAAATAAAAAGATAGATAATCAACTAATAAGAAACTATGGTTCATATTATCGTGCTGATATTTTAGGATTAAAAGCTGGTTCGTACACCATAAAAGTAACTCCGGTTTATGCAAATGGCGAAGGAACCGGAAGTGAAACAAATTCAGTTACTGTATATGCACATGATAGAACCGGATTTGCATTTTCCAATGGCCGTGTTCCGGGAGCTTATAAAGCAGATGGAACTCCTAAAGATGATGCTGTTATTTTATATATAACTGAAAATACAAAAAATAAAGTTTCTTTATCAGTTAATCAAGCCAATTTAAATCCATGTGTTGGATTACAAACTATTTTGGATGGTTTTAAAAAAGGTAAAGATAATCGTGCTTTAATTATTCGTCTTATTGGACAGGTTACTGACTTTGCTTACGATTTGGGTGGTGATATTGTTATTGAAAACGATAATAACACATCAAGTTATATTACTTTCGAAGGAGTTGGCGATGATGCTGTTGCCGATGGTTGGGGTATAAGGGTGAAAAATGCTACCAATATTGAGATTCGTAACATTGGAACCATGAATTGCAACAGTAAAGAAGGAGATAATATTGGCTTACAACAAAGTAATAGTTATATATGGGTTCATCATTGCGATTTTTTTTATGGTGATGCTGGAGGCGACGCCGACCAGGCTAAAGGCGATGGTGCATTAGATAGTAAAACATCGGGTTACGTTACAATTTCGTATAATCACTTTTGGGATTCGGGAAAAAGTAATCTGTTGGGTAATGGAACCGAAGATCCTGAGTATTTGACTTATCACCATAACTGGTACGATCATTCAGATAGTAGGCATCCGAGGGTTCGAAGTCATAGTGTACATGTTTATAACAACTACTACGATGGTAACTCTAAGTATGGAGTTGGTTCAACTAATGCCTCATCGGTATTTGTCGAAGGTAATTATTTTCGTAATTGCAAATATCCAATGTTAACGTCAATGCAGGGAACTGATATTTTTTATGGAAGTCCCACTTTTTCGAGTGAGGACGGAGGTACCATTAAGGCCTATAATAACTATTTGACAGGTTATAATCGTTTTGTTGCCTATGGCGATACATTGTATCCAAATCCAAAAGTTGAGTTCGATGCAGTTGTTGTTGATAACAGAAATGATTTGATAGGTGATTCAATAACGTCAAAAAAAGGAACTAAAACTTACAACAATTTCGACACAAATACATCGGTAATGTATAATTATACCCCTGACAGCCCCGATGATGCAAGAATAAAAGTGATGGAATTTGCCGGGCGAATAAATGGAGGTGACTTTAAGTGGATATTTGATAATTCGGTTGATGATGAATCATACCTCGTAAATACTGAGTTAAAAGCAGCATTAACATCGTATAAAACAAGTTTGGTTTCTATTCAGGGCGATAGTATTGCAACTGGAGGTGAAACTGATACAACGACTACCGGAGGTGGAACGGGTGGCGATCCAACTGCCGGTGACTATGTGCATAATTTTACCGAATCTGGTTTGTCAAGTTCTTTCTATTCAATTACCGGAAGTTTGTCAGATTCGAAAGGTATTGTTGAATACTCTGAACTAACATTAGATATTTGTTTAAAAATGGAATCATCAACCATTGTATCTTTTTCTACTAATGAAGATGCAATTTATACTTTGGTTTTCAATACTGGTTTTAGTGGTAATATAAAGCTTAACGATACATTATATAGTGTATCTAACGGTATTTTATCTATTCCTATTGTGGCAGGTTCATATGAGTTAAAGAAAGACGATGTAGCTAACCTTTATTATATGAGTATTGATTATTTAACTAATGGATTTAATGTAAATGAAATGTCTGCACCTGTTGTTTATCCAAACCCGGTTATTAATAACTTAAATATTTTATCGGGTTCTGATATTGTTAAAGTTGATATTTACACTATTTCAGGTTCGTTAATAAAAAGCTTAAGTGGTAATTTAAAAACTCTTGACATGAGCAATTTAAGTAAAGGAAGCTATTTATTTGTTTTACATACTATCAATGGCATTTCAAAACAAATAGTTATTAAAGAATAATTTGTTTGAATAATTGATTATAAAAAAGGGTGATCAAAATGGTCACCCTTTTTTATTTAATAATATTTTTAATTCATTCCCATCTTATCAATGGTAAAGTTCATTAATGGGTTATCGGCTTTTAAAACAGTTTTAACTGCTTTTTTCATGCCAACCTGTTCAATTAAAAACAGATAGTGACTTACTGTGATGGTAAGATCTGGTATGTCATTTAAATTTTGTTTCCAGACTTTATCAAGCGATAATACATCTTTAACTAACCGATGGATTGATACTGGTCGTCCATCGCATTTTGCCCAGGCCTCTTTGTAAAAATCGAGTATCCACTCATCGTCCTGTACTTTGTAACTCTCGCCTTGTGTTTCTCCTTTAAAATAAGCAATCATTGCAGCCAATGAGAATGCCAGTTTTTGAGGTAACATACCGTGTGCTTTTTGAAAATTAATTAGCGAAGGTAAATTACGGGTTTCCCATTTCGACATGGCATTAAGTGCAATACTTTGCCATTGGTGACGAATAAAAGGATTTGCAAAGCGTTCTAATATTTTGTTGGCAAACTTTTTTAGTTCTTTTTCATTACCTGGTAGAACAGGAAGTACTTCGTCGTAAACCAACTCTTTCATAAAGCTACCCATATCTAAACTTTCGTAAGCTTCACGAACAGTTTCAATCCCACTTAAAAACGAAACAGCATAACTGCCGGTGTGACAGCCGTTAAGTACTTGTACTTTTTGTTCGCGAAAACGTGTCATATCTTTTACAAACTGAACTTCAAGGCCGGCTTCCTGGGCAGGGAATTCATTTTTAACCCATTCGGGAGCTTCAATTACCCATAAATGAAAATATTCACCTACTACAACAAGGTTATCTTCATATCCCAATTCTTCCTGTATCTGTTTAATATCATCCTTTGGAAATCCGGGAACAATACGATCGACCAGTGTGCTGCAAAAACAACAAGCTTCGTTAACCCATTCAATAAATTCTTTCCCCAATTCCCATCTTTCGGCGTGTTGAAGTACGTATTTTTTTAGCACATCACCGTTTCTGTCAATTAATTCACAGGCAAAAAATATTAAACCTTTTGATATATCGCCATCAAATGCCTTATAACGGGTATAAAGCATTGCAGTAATCTTACCCGGAAAGGAATTTTGAGGCTGCATATCTAACGTATCAGTCTCGTCCCAGCTAATGCCTGCTTCTGTTGTGTTCGAAATAACAAAACGCAAATCGGGGTTAACAACCGATTCGGTATACTTATCGAAATCCGAATATGGATTAATGCAATTATTGATACACTCTACACGTGTAAATTCGGTAATTGGCTTACTATCTTTGATGCCTTTCAGATATACATGATACAAACCATCCTGTGCCTTAAGCATATCAATCATGCCGTTTGCTAATGGCTGTATAACATCAACTCCGGCATTAAACCCGGTATTTGTATTCATTTTCTGTACAATCCAATCGGCAAAAGCTCGCAAAAAATTTCCTTCACCAAACTGCATTATTTTAGTTGGGTGTTTAGTAGCATTTGTTACTGTTGATCTGTTTAATTTTTTCATTTTTATTATGGTATTATAAAAACACTCATTTTCAACGGCTAAATTAAACATTAAGGTTTTGTAAATTTTATATTTAATATTTTTTAAATTATTGCGATTAATCCGGAATTGTAAACCTTGTTTTTAAATAAAATCTCATTCCTTCAGGCTCAATAATTCCAGGTTGATTTTTTGCATGTTCGCCATAAGCTGGTAATCCATTTTTGTTATCTAATACATTTAGAGCAGCTAATGATATTTCAAGTCTGTTCCAAAATTTTTTCGAGGTCATGGTTATATCCATAAAGTCGGTTGATGCTTTTTTCTCTTCCATTGAAGAATTTACATACGGTATTCCATATATTGCACGCCAAGCAACATTAAATTTGAAGATATTATTTACGTTGTATTCAGCTCCAATAAATGAATTAAACTGTGGTACAAATAAGGGTTGATCATCTGAATTATGAGCTTCAGCAACAGTAGTAGTTGTTCCATTAGAATTATTAATTATGGTTTTTTTAACCTTTGGAGCTAATGCTGATCCATTCCAATAAACAAAAAGATTTCTAACAGGAATAGAGCTGAAAGCCCATTCAATACCTGAAACATTTAATCCTCCGGTATTAATAAAATCGTTAAACGAATTTGGGTCTCGGGTTATCTGATTAGTTAACATCTGATTGTAAAGTGTTATACTATAATCAAATTTACCTCCAAATTTTCCAACAAAAGCTAGTTCGTGAGCATCGAGATCCTCTGCATTGGGCGATGTTAGCGACCTTTCATTAACCTGTGGACGTCGGGGGGCTTTATTGTAAAAGTACTTAACAACATGATTGTTGGTAATATTATAAACGGCACCTGCCCTAAAAAAAACAATGTTATCAGAAAACGTTCCATCATCCTGATGATCAATTCTTGCACCTCCTATTAGTTTAACATCATCCATTAATTTATAACTTGCCTGGAAAAATGCATTATTATATGATATGTCAGAACCTTTGTAACTATTACTAAACCAATCAACACCTCTTTCAACTGCAAAGGTATGATTGTTGGTGTACATATTTATGCGTTGTTGTCCATATATATCACTTCCCAATGAAATATTCAGGTTATCATTCATTAATTTTATATTAGCATTAAATCCAATGTCTCTCTTATGATCTCCTAAGGAAGCAACCGGTTCGAAATACCAAATACGGTTATAATAATTATGATAAAGCGAAACGCTCACATTATCATTTTTTATTGGTAAAGCATATTCCATTCTATAACAGATAACATTTAATTGATCATGAGGAGCATCTCCGGTTACTGAGTCAATATCATTCCAGAAATCAGCATAACTGGTCTCTTCCCACTCATTGGTGTTGGCATTTTTTGAATAAGCATCAGCAAACCATAGCTGGGGTGAATAGTGATCGTTATGTTCAACGAATAGGATTGATTTAAAATTTTTGTAATGTACTTTTCCTACAAATGAATATGATGGTCTTACCCCGTTTGTTTTCCAGTCATTACCAGGTTGGCCAAATGCATTCTTTTGTATTTCGTAATCTTGTCCTTTTTGATTGAATCCGAAAAACATGGAACCATTATTGTCTTTAAATTTACTTCCATAAAGTGCACTAACCGAATATTGATTATGATTTCCATACTGAGCAACTAATTCTGCTCCATTTAAGTCGCTCCTTAAATTAGCATTTACCAATCCTGCATTAGCACTGCTTCCCCATGCTAATCCAGCAGGCCCCCGTACTGCCTCAATGTTGCCGAAAAATTCACTGGGAAATGAGTGATGCCCAAAGTCTACAACAGGCATTAATTCAATACTGTAACCATAACGCCAAATCGATTGCCAACCGCGTGCCATTACGCCATATTGACCATAGTAATCAGTGTTGTAAAATGTGTATCCAGGTACACGGCCTAAAGTTTCGTATAAATAACGAACTCCCCATCGGTTTATCTCATCTTTTGATATTTGATAAACCGACATGGGTGTTTCTGCAAGTTTTTCTTCTTGTTTTGAAACAGAATAAATGGGTTGATTCATTAGTTCTTCAAGTTCTTCAAGCGATAAAAACTGCATATCTTGTTTATCTGTATTGTTTTCTTTTTTCGTCTCGTTTTCTTGAGAGAACATTAAATATGGAATTGAAAAAATTGCCACTACTAAGCAAAATGTAAATTTTGTGATTTGTTGTCTCATTTTTTTTATTTTTTTTTAAATGAATACACTAAAATAATAATTTCATTAAACAAAAATTAACAACTAGCTTTGAAAATATTGAAAAAGTCGCCACGTAAAGCAACATAACTCTCATTATTAATGATTTACAAGTGTTAATAATGTTTAATTTTACTTATTTATCCTCCTTGAAAAATTATTTGTCCTCTTACAATATTTTGTTTTATTCTAATTTTATCCATTAGAAAAGTAAAAAATACTTTTTAAGTACTTTTGTTAATAATCTAAAAATGAGCATGATTCGTTATTTATTTACGCGGGTTAAAATTTATCATGCAGGTTTAATCCGGCCTTTCCTAAAATTGTATACTAATGAAGAAAAATTTGATTTTTAAGGTATTGATACTTGTTATGGTATCATTTTTTAGTATTACGCAGTTGTATGCTGAATTGGGAATTCATGACCCTTCGAATATCATATACAACAATGGACGTTATTACATTTTTGGAACTGGTAATGGTATTTATATGGTATCATCTGGTTCTTCATCATTTAGTTCATGGACGGTTGAGAGATCGCCTTTTGCAAATGGCAATCCTTCGTGGATAAGTAATTATGTTAGTAATTTTGGTGGTTCGTACTGGGCTCCTGAAATTATTTATATGAATGGAAAATATTATTTGTATTATTCTGTATCGATGGGAGACAGACCTTGTGCTATAGGCCTTGTAACAACTCCATCGTTAAGTAATCCGGTGTGGAGTGATCAGGGAATGGTCGTATATTCTAATAACAGTAGTGTTTACGGTGCTATTGATCCTGATGTATTTTGGGATCAAAATGGAAAACTTTGATTGGCTTATGGATCGCACTTGAAGGGAATTGTATTAGCTCAGCTTAATACTTTAACTGGTAAACCGCTTAATTCAACACGATATAATATTGTTACATCTAATGAAGCTGAAGCTGCTCATCTTGAGTATAATAACGGGTATTATTATATATTTTATAATCAGCGTATTTGTTGTGCCGGATTGGAAAGTAGCTATACAATTTATATGGGTCGATCTAATAATATAACAGGGCCATATTACGATATGAATGGAGTAAGTTTAAATCAGGGTGGGGGAAGTGTTTTTCTTGGCACAAATGGTCGATATGTTGGACCTGGTCATTTTGGCTTTGGCGAGGGTAAATTAACTTATCATTTTTATGATGGAAATGATTATGGTGTACCTAAGTTAAAAGTATCTTCTTTAACTTGGTCAAACGGATGGCCTTATGCAGCAATCCAAAATAGTGAAGGAGGTATTGTTTTGCCGGGAACCTATAAAATAATTAATAAAAATAGTAATAAAATACTTGATGCAGCAAACTGTAGCTTTACTGATGGTACTAATGTTCAACAGTGGAACGATTTAAATAATGTTTGTCAAAGCTGGACTATTAAACCTGCTTACGATGGATTTTATTTTATTGAAAATCGAAATAGCGGTGATGTTTTAGATGCTGAAAGCTGTAGTTTTGAGAGTGGTACTAATGTGGATTTATGGCCTAATTTAGGTAATTGGTGTCAGCAATGGTCGTTTGTTGATAAAGGCAATGGAGCTTATCGTATTGTTAATCGTTCGAACGGAAAAGATATGGAAGTTGTAAATGCCTCAACAGGTGATGGTGCAAATGTTCAGCTTTGGGCTATGAATAATCATAATTGTCAGCAATGGTTATTGAGTGAAGTTGGTGATTATATTACAGATGGAACTTATACTCTAACTAATCGAAATAGCGGTAAGGTTTTAGATGTAACTAACTGTTCATCATCTGATGGAGCTAATATTCAGCAATGGGCAAATTTAAACAATGCATGCCAGCAATGGAAAATTACTCGCAAAAGTAATGGTTATTATAAATTACAAAATGTTAATAGCTCAAAAATGCTTGATGTTGTAAATTGCGGAACAGATGAGGCTACCAATGTTGACCAGTGGACTGATTTTGATAATATATGCCAGGAGTGGTATTTTGTTTATGTTGGTGATGGGTATTATAGAATAGTAAATAATAATAACCTGAAAAATCTTGAGGTTGCTTATGCTTCTGTTGATAACGGAGCTAATGTGCAAATGTATTCTAATAATGGAAATACTTGTCAACAATGGGCGTTAACCAGATTAAAAAGTGGAGAAATAAACGAGAAAAAAGATGGTCAACTTGATGAAACAAGCGATATTTTAATATATCCAAATCCGGCTAATGATATCTTATATATCTCATCTATTATCGATAATACACCTTATGTAATATTGAAAATTGACGGTGTTGAAATAATGAATGGTATTATAACAAATAATAACATTAATATTGATTATCTTGAATCGGGAGTTTATATTATTAGTATAATAAAAACAAACGGATACCGAATTATTCGTCAGTTTATAAAAAAATAGGTGGTTAAAATAATTTATTAATACAAATCAGATGCCTGATAGAAGAATAGTTATCAGGCATTTGTTTTTCTAATGGTATGAAAAATTTTATTTATAGAATTTATCATCATTTCTCACCTTTTATTTTTAATTGATAAGTTGTAGGTGTTATTTTTACTTTTCGTTTAAAAACACGGTTAAAGTTCGAAATATTATTAAAACCACATTCGAAAGCAATTTCCGAAGTAGTCATGCTGTTATCTGTTAATAATTTACATGCGTAACCAATGCGCATGTCATGTATATACTCAATAATGGTTTTACCAGTTTTTGTTTTGAAATATCTGCAAAAAGCCGATTTGTTCATGCCAATAAGTTTACCAAAGTAATCAAGACTATGGGTTTCGGTAAAATTATTATTTATGAAACTGAGTATTTTTTCTAAACGACTGTCAATTCCTTTGGGAAGCGAATGGCGGGTGTCTGGGCTTCCCAGAAAACGGTAATGTCGACTATGAGCAATTATATTAAGTGTTTCTATTAATTTTACATATCGATTAATGCCGTCAAGTTTTAAAATATCGAACAGCATACTTCCTATCTTCGCTCTGGTGGATCCTAATAATTGAATTCCTCTCTCCGAACGATCTATTAGTTTAATAATATTTTTAAATTCGGGTAGGTTACTGTTCTTAAAAATATCTCCCGAAAACTGAATTACAATTGCATTTACTTCCAATGTAGGATCTCCCTTGTAAAAATCATTATGGTTTTTCCAATAATGTGGGAGATTACTTCCTAATAATACCAAATCTCCATCGGAAAATAATTCTACACTATCGCCAACATACCTGTTTCCATAACTTTTAATAACATATACAATTTCTATCTCTTTATGGTAATGCCAAGGAAAGGTGAAATGTGGGAATTGATCCCATTTTGCCATAACTGAATTGTGGTCCTTTGTAATTAATTGTTCGTGCATTATTTGCATAGGAAGATATTTATCACGGTATTATGTTATAATTATTAAACTCATATTTATCTGGTTATTTGCATTAGTTTTTTGATCTAATTTAAAATATTTCCTTAAAAAATTTTGCGTATTATGGAAGAATCCCAAAAATCCATCATCAATTTCAAAAAAAATGTTAAAGTCGAAATAAAATAATCATCGAAAAGAAAAAACTATTAGTTTTGAAAACTAAAAAACTGTTTTAGTCGATAAATTGATAGTTATGACAGATAAGGATGAAATTGTAAAAGATGAGATTATAAGCCGTGCACAAGAGTTGTTTCAGCAATATGGAATGAAGAAAACAACAATGGACGAAATTGCAGCAGCCTCGGGAAAGGCCAAAAGCACTCTTTATCACTATTTTAAAAGTAAAGATGAGGTGTTTGATGAGGTTATTACAAAAGAGATGCGCAACCTCCGGAAAATTATTAAAGATAAGGTTGATGATCATAAATCAATGGTTGACAAACTTAGTACTTATGCAAGGGAATACTACTCCGAAGTGATTAATAAAGTTAATGTGTACCGCATTCTTAAAAAAGAAACCCAGGCCGAACGAAAACATGCAATTTTGTTTAACCGGATGATGGATTTCGAAAAGGCTTACATTATAAGGATTTTGGAAGATGGTTTGGATTCGGGCGAATACACCCGTATTGAACGAAACGATATTGAAACAGCTGCTGAAATGTTTCTTGCCGCTTTTTATGGCTTAATGCTTTATTCTATTGAAAAGGAGGGATTTATTGATCAGTTTAAAATACAAAATATGATTTCCATGCTTATTCCAAAGGTGTTTAGTTAATTTTTTTGAAATAAAACCGACTAAAATACCAATTTAGTATTTATATACAAATAATATGAAACAAATGAAAACAATAACCTTTTTAGTTTTATGCTCAGTTATATTGATGAGTTGTCAAAAAAGCAATATCTCATCAAATGAGTTATCAAATGCAAACAATGAAATTTGCGTTAAAGTAACAAAGGTTTCAGCTAATAAAACCGGTATTGAGCTTAAATACAGTGGCTTGATTCATCCAGAAAAAGATGTTCCAATTAGTTTTCAGCTGCCTGCAACCATCGAAAAAGTAATGGTTGAAGAGGGCGACTTGGTTAAAAAAGGTACTCATCTCGCACAATTGGATAAAACCACTTTCGAAAGTGCTTACAAAGCAGCTTTGGCAATTCAGGAGCAGGCTAAAGATGCATACTACAGGTTGAAAAAGGTTTACGATAATGGTAGTTTACCCGAAATTAAATGGGAAGAGGTAAAATCGAAATTGGAACAGGCTAACTCGGCTGCCCAAATTGCCCGGCAAAACCTCGACAATTGTACGTTAATCGCTCCATTCAATGGGATTATCGGCTTACGAAATATAGAAGAAGGTGCCAATGCAATACCGGGATTAACAGCATTTCAGCTTATAGATATTCAAATGGTTAATGCCAAAATTGCAATCCCCGAAAACGAAATAAATAAAATTGAAAAAGGACAAACAGCATGGGTGTATGTTCCTGCACTGAATGCAAAAGGCATTAATGGAACTGTAGACAAAGTGAGTATCCTGGCCAATAAAATTTCAAAAACATACGATGTTAACATTATTATCGATAATAAAAACTGCGAAATTAAACCGGGGATGGTTTGCAATGTATCACTATCATTACCTTCTGACAAAACTCCCATCATGCTGCCATTGCAATCGGTGATGCAGGATGAGTCGGGTATAAACTATGTGTATGTTATTGACCCTTCGTCGAAAAAGGCAATAAGAAAAACCATTACTACCAGTGGCATTATAAACAATCGCATTGGTATAGCCTCTGGTGTTGAAAATGACGATTTAATTGTAATTGATGGTCAGCATAAATTGAATAACAACACGTCGGTACGTATTATCAATTAATCCTCACTAACATATTGTTGCATTCTGAAAAACAAACAAAATGAACAGAAAGATAAATTTAATTGAGGGGGCAATGAAATACCGCCAGATTGTGCTTACAATTGTTGTTGCCATGATGCTGTTAGGTGTTTATGCTCTAAAAAAAATGCCTCGTCGAGAATACCCCGAATTTACCATACGACAAGGGGTTATTATTGGAGTGTACCCCGGAGCCGGTTCGGAAGAGGTTGAGGAACAACTGACAAAAGTTGTAGAAAACTACATTTTTGGCTACGAAGAGGTCAATAAGGAAAAGACACATTCGCTGTCGAAAGAGGGGCAGATGTTGGTTTTTGTAGAGCTTAACGATAATGTTAAAAATGCCAATGAATTTTGGTCGAAACTGCGTCATGGATTGAACGAACTGAAAATGCAACTTCCATCAGGTGTTTTGGCACTAATTGGCAGTAACGATTTTGGTGACACGTCGGCATTGCTCATAACTATGTCATCGGGCGAAAAATCGTATCGTGAACTTGAAGAAGTGATGAAAAAGCTCGAAAACGACATCCGGCATATATCTACCGTATCGAAAATTAAACGTTACGGCTCTCAAAAAGAAAAGGTGTTTATTTACATACAGCCCGATAAGCTTAAGGAATATAAAATTGATCCGGTCACAATTTTTGCCTCGTTTAAACTTCAGGAATCGATTAATTATGCTGGTTTTATCGATAACGGAGAATTGGAATTGCCGGTTCAGTTGCCGCCACGTTTCGAGTCGGAAGAAGATCTTCTAAACCAGATTATTTATTCCGACCCCAATGGTAATATTGTAAAGGTAAAAGATGTTGCCCGTGTTGAACGTAAATACGATAATCCATCGAGCTTTATCCGAAACAATAAAAATAATGCACTTCTCTTGTCGCTTGAGATGCAAAAAGGCCACAATATTGTTGAGTTTGGTAATGATGTTCAGGAGGTTATCGCCAGGTTTACAAATAAAATAAGTGATGATGTTAAAATTAATGTTATCTCGAACCTGCCCGATGTGGTGGATCACTCTATTTCGCATTTCATGACTGAGTTTATTATTGCCATTATTGCAGTAATCATTGTAACCATGATTTTACTGCCATTTCGAGTGGCTGCTGTTGCCGGTGTAACCATCCCCATATCCATACTAATTACCCTGGGTATTATGCAGATGGTTGGTATTCAGTTACATATCGTGTCGTTGGCTGGTCTGATTGTGGTTCTTGGGATGGTAGTTGACAATGCCATCGTGGTCATCGATAACCATGTTGAAAAACTCGATGCCGGAGATACTCCCTGGCACGCGGCATGGAAAGCTGCAACCGAACTTGTGATACCTGTTTTCTCAGCTACTCTGGCAATTGTTGCTGCTTTTTTACCCATGATGCTTTTTTTAAACGGCATGGCCGGCGATTTCGTAGGTACTTTCCCAATTACCATCGCCATTGCACTTGGTATTTCAATGCTGGTGGCCATTTTTCTGGTGCCATTTATTAGTTACATTTTCATTAAAAGAGGATTGCACAATCCAAATAAGGAAGAAAAAAAGAATTTTTTAGACCGACTACAAAGCTGGTACGATTCAACATTAGAGTGGACTTTCAGGAATGCAAGAAAGTCCATCATCATAGGTGTTGGGGCTGTGTTAGCGGGTATTTTACTTATTACCACCGTTGAGAAAAAGATGTTCCCGGCAATGGAACGAAGCCAGTTTCCGGTCGAAGTGTACCTGCCCGAAGGATCTTCATTAGATAAAACAGAATTGGTGATCGACAGTCTTGAGCAAATATTACTCAATGATGAACGGGTGACCAATGTGGCCAGTTTTATCGGAACCGGATCGCCCCGTTTCAACGATTTGTACGCACCCCATGTACCCGCAAAAAATTACGGACAACTCATGGTAAATACCATCTCAAATGAAGCAACTGTTGAGATCCTTGACGAATACTCACGGAAATATAATAATGCTTTTCCCGAAGCCGACATAAAATGGAAACAGTTGGCTTTGGAAAGTTTCGATGCACCTATCGAAATACGAATTTCGGGCGATGACATTCGGCAATTGAAAGAGGTTGCAAAAGAGGTTGAATCTAAACTGAAAGAAAATCCTGATATCAGTTGGATACGCAACAACTGGGGCGAAATGCGTCAGGTTATTGATGTGCAACTTAACGAAAATAATGCTAATCAATTGGGTTATTCAAAAACTATGATTGCTTCATCGCTTATGACATCATTAAACGGTTTGCCGCTTACCACCCTTTGGGATAATGATTATGCAACCGATGTGATACTTGCTAAAGAACCATCGCATACCGACAATATTGACGATTTAGAGAATCATTATATATCTTCGCTTTTAACAGCCGCTTCACTTCCTTTGCGATCCATTGCCACATTACAGCCAGCATGGGAAGAGGGTATTATTGTACATCGAAATGGAATACGCACAATCACTGTTCAGGCCGATATTGAAAGAGGTTTGATTGCCTCCAATGTGTTTAATGAAATAAAGCCTTTAGTGGACGAGATGAACCTGCCAGATGGCATTGCCATTGGTTATGGTGGCGATGATGAAGGAACCCGCGAAAATATGACACCACTGTTCTATTCACTGGCAGTAAGTGTGGTGTTGATTTTTTTTATATTAATGGTTCAGTTTAAAACCACCCGTCGGGCATTGCTTATTATGTCAACCATGCTCATGAGTATTTTAGGAGCTGCTATTGGGTTGAAAATTACTGGTTATCCGTTCGGGATGACATCGTTTATTGGAATTATTGGATTGGTTGGTATTGTAGTACGTAACGGAATCATTCTTGTTGATTATGCCATGCATCTGGTTACTCATGAGGGTTACTCATTTAAGGATGCGGCAATGGCAGCAGGGAAACGACGTATGCGCCCTATCTTTTTAACCTCAATGGCAGCAGCTATGGGTGTTGTACCAATGATTATCAGTCAATCGCCTTTATGGGGGCCACTTGGTGCTGTGATTTGTTTTGGAATGATTATAGGAATGATTTTAACACTTCTTATTCTTCCTGTTCTTTACTGGAAGGTGTCGGGTAATAAGCCGTTTCATTCAACATCGCCTGAACAATGACTATGTGTAAATTAATAAAAAGATGTTATTATGTTATGCAAACTGACAAGTTGGGTGATTTGAAAATGTCTAATATTTAATTGCTTATCGGAATTTTAAATTCTGATTGTAAATCTATATCAGAATAATGCAAACGAGGCAGGTTGCAAATTCGCGACAACAAAACAATGATGTGAAAATGAGTGTGAGTTTCTTCTATATATTGGAGCAGGTTATTAGGCCACAATTATTAAATTATTTACGAATGAAAACAACAAAATATTTATTGAGTTTAAGCATTTTGCTTTTTGGGGGTGATGTTATTTCGCAAACCTTATCGCTTGATTCGTGTAAGATATACGCTCTTGAAAACAACAAGCAAATCAAAGAAGCAAAACTAAAAATTGAAGAATCAGATCAACTTAAGAAAAGCACTTTCACCAATTTTTTTCCAAAAGTGAGTGCTCAGGCAATAACAATGAAGGTAAATGACTATTTGGTTGATGTGGAAACACCCGAAATGAATCTGCCGGTTTACAATGGCAATCCGGCTACGCTATCTACTGCAACGCAGTTTGCATATTTGCCGGGCATGTCTATTCAAACACTTGATAATGTTAATATGGGCATGATATCGGCCATAGAACCTGTATATGCCGGAGGAAGGGTAAGGTCGGGCTACAAACTGGCATCGCTTAACAAAGAGGTACACATAGAGATGCTGAACATGAGTATCCGCGATGTGGTAATTAAAACAGAAGAGTATTACTGGAGTTTAGTGGCACTTACTGCAAAACGTCAAACACTGGAGCGTTACAAAGCCTTGCTAACCCGACTTTTAAGCGATGTTCAGGTGTCGTTCGATGCCGGGTTGATTCAAAAAAGCGATTTATTAAAGGTTCAACTGAAAATTAACGAAGTAAACACCAATCAATTGAAACTCGAAAATGGTATTTCAATGCTAAAAATGGTTCTTTGTCAGCATATAGGAATTAATTATAATGATGCAATGCAATTATCAGATACTACCATTGTTGAAACAGACCCAAACTTACTGTTTGTAGCGCCAGCTCAGGTTTTGCAAAACCGTACCGAATATCGGCTTTTGAATAAAGCTATTGATGCAGAAGTATTGCAGAAACGACTTACGCGGGGGGAATTCCTGCCTCAAC
The DNA here is from genome assembly GCA_016933045.1 of Marinilabiliaceae bacterium. GTDB lineage: Bacteria > Bacteroidota > Bacteroidia > Bacteroidales > Marinilabiliaceae > JAFGBR01. The sequence continues at coordinate 20,286 of JAFGBR010000065.1, forward strand.
TGGCCATTGGGGTTCAAGGATTGTATTTAGGTTTTCCGGAAACTAATGTTACTTCAATGGGACAAACCAGTAGCCATTCGGGTAAAGATTATACATACGGCATAGCTTTTGCAACTGTTTCTATTCCAATTTCAGATTGGTGGGGTGGTTCACATAAAATAAAGGAGCACAAAATAAAAATCGATATTGCCAGAAATAGTCTCGATGAAAAGTCGGAACTCCTTATACTGCAAATAAATAAATCGTTTAACGAATTAAATGAAAGTTTTGAGCAGATAAAAGTAGCTCAATCGTTGTTGGAACAAGCAACTGAGCACTTAAAGGTGGTTAATGATAATTACGAAGCAGGTATTATGTCTACTTCCGATTTATTAGAAGCTCAAGCCATGAATCAGGAAGCCGAAGCTGCTTTGGTTGATGCAAAGAGTAATTACAGGATAAAACAAATACTTTACAAACATGCGGTTGCAAAGGAATTATAATATAACTGTTATATATTTAAATCTGTTTTAATAAAAACAAGTGGATTTACGACAGAATATTTGCTATAATGTTGAAGCTTTATTTGAATATAAGGTATTTCAAATTGGCTATTCTTATTTTTAAAATTATTTTCTGTTAAAAAATAGTATTAAAGAATGAATTATGAGTTTTACTAAAACGCGTTTACTAATATTATTTTTAATTGGAATTAATACATATATCAATGCTCAAAATACTTCACCGAATAAATTCGATAAGCAAACATTCTCGATGTACCGCGAACCATCGTATATTACTTTTGCCGGTGGTATTGGTAACATCGAAAACCTTATTTTTGAAGCTAACATAATTCCGTATTACCTGCTTAGCATAAACCAGGAAAGCCGTTGGGGTATTGAACTGTCACCTCAAGTAATATTGCGAATGTATAATATATATTCGTTACCAGTACGCACTCCTTCGTTTATGCCACGTGCAACGGTTTTTTATCAATTTCGCAAAAACAAAACTAATGCTGACTATAACGATATTTTCGGCTATCTTACTTTGTGTCATCATTCGAATGGACAGGAAGATTCCTTTTTTAATGCCGATAGTTCTACTGTAAATGTTAATTCGGGTAATTTTTCGACAAATATGATCGAAGGAGGTGTTTTTCTCTCGCGTCCAAACCGCTTTAACCCTTATTCAGTTCATTATCTTAAACTCTCATCTGTTTACCATTTTCAACATATCGATGAATTAGAAAATAAAATGGGCGATTTACGATTTTTTGCCGATATTCAAACTACTGTTGACTTAACAAAAACGCTTGAGTATTTAAATATAAGGGTATCGCATCAAAACAAGAAAAGTGCCATTTTAAATTTTTCGAGCAGAATCGGATGGATAGCAGGTCCTCTAAGTGATGCAGATAATATTGATGTTAAGCGGCTCATTTTTAAACACACAATCTCATATAAACCAACATTTATGAGCGATGTTACTTTTTTTGTCCAATATTATTATGGACAAGATTATTATAATATTTATTTTGCACGACAACTTAATGTGTTACGTTTTGGTATTACTGCAAAAGCAAGTTCGGTATTTTGAAAAAAAATTATGAATAAAATATTAATTATACAACTCATTATTATATATTCATTACTTGTTGCATGTGAAAATATAATTGAGTATAGTCCTTATCAGGTAAAAACCAATCATCTTAAAAACGATAAAAATATAAAAATAATTCAGCATTTATGCTCTGATAGTTTAGAATTTTTGCCTTTTAAAATTGCTTTAATTGGCGATACTCATACTTATTATGATGATTTTGATGATATGGTAACTGTTTTGAATAAACTTGATAGTGTTGATTTTATTGTACATTTGGGCGATATTACATTAAGTGGTATAAACAGGGAATTTTTATGGTATTGTAATATTATTGATCGTTTAAGAATTCCAATAATAACCATTGTTGGAAACCATGATTTTTTGGCTAATGGCTACCAGATGTACATCGAGTTGTTTGGTAAATCAAACTTTTCATTTGAATATAATAATTGTAATCTTGTTTTCTTTGATAATATTATTTGGGAACGAAATGGTGCTGATCCAAATTTTGAATGGTTATATAAGCAAACGGAACCCGACTCCGTTAAAAAATATACTCATCAATTTGTTTTTGCCCATATACCTCCATGGGACGAATCTTTTAGTATCGGAAATGAATATTTGTATAATATAATGATGGAAAGTAATAATGTTTCGTTATCAATTCACGGTCATACGCATAGCTTTTTGTATGATAAGTATTATGATAATACTCCATACTTGGTTATTGGTGATGCCTCAGATAGAGAAATAGTAGTATTAAGTGTTTTGCATGATTCTATTTTGGTTAATAAGATAACTTTTTAATGATGACTCTATTTCGATTTATTGCATGCTTTATTCTTATATTTATTTTACAATGTTTTAGAACTTCTGCAATTATTCCTAATAAGAAATCGGCTTTTTTATCTAAACTTGATCAAAAAAAACAAATTGTTATTAATGGTGATACTGTCTTAATAAGACCTCGATGGTTTGTGCCCGATAATTATAAAATACAATATGCTGGAAATATTGGTTTTTTATCTTTAGGAGCTGGTTATCAAATAAAACAAAGATATGAGCCTACACTTTTATTAGGCTATTTAAGTCAGACATTTGGAAATAGTAGTACTGATGTTATAACAGTTTCGCTTAAAAACAGTTTCAGGTTAAATACAAAACCCCTATTCGAATGTGTAACCCTGAAAAGTGGTGTTTCAATAAATTGGGGATACACTAATAATACTTTTTCTAGTTTGCCTGAGCATTATCCTGATAAATACTATTTTCAAAACAAAATTCATTTAGCTCCATTTTGGGGAGCTGAGGTAACTATTATAGTAAAAAGTAAAAGTTTAAAAGTTGTTGGATTTTACTTTGAATTTGCTACTCTTGATGCCTATTTACTTGAATGTATAAGAACAGATTATGTTAAATTAAACGATATTTGGAATTTGGCTTTAGGAATGACTTTATACATACATTAGTTCTAAAATAATTAAGAATGGTATTATACTTATTTTCATAAAATGAAAATATTGAATAATCGTTTTATGAAAATAAGTAATTGAACAAATAGTAAAAAAACTGATTATTTGTACTGAATTTTATAGTAAAGTATGATAAGTGCAAAGAGAAGTGTTATTCCGTTTGCTAAAATAATGGGCAGGTTACTGTGTGCGATGCCATAAATAAGCCAGCAAAATACACCAATTGAAAACGACAGGTACATTATCAGCGAAATTCCCTGTGTGTTTTTTGTGCGAATAGTCTTTACTGCCTGTGGAACAAAAGAGAGTGTTGTTAAAACAGCAGCAAGGTATCCAAAAATTTCTATTGTTTCCATTTGCTTTTTTTGTTGTGCAAATGTATGTGATATATTATCGTTAAAGATGTTGCAGATCTATAAAAATGGTTAAAATTGTTGATTAGTTAAAATTCTTTCAAATACTATCTTCGATAATGCATCGTATGATGAGTTTTCGGGGTAAACTGCTTCTAAAAATTCAACACTTACCTTTTTAAATGGCTTTGGAAATCGCGCTCCTCGTGGCAATACGTCGTAAGCCCCTTTTATTGATACGGGAATGATGGGAATGTTTAATTCGCGACTTAGTATGGCAAATGTTTTTTTGAAATCGCCCAGGTAACCATCTCGTGTTCGGGTTCCCTCGGGAAAGATGATTAGGTTTTTTTGTTTTTTTAAAGCTTCGCCCATTTTCTGAATGGATTGCTTTAAATCTTTGTTTAAATCCATTATTATTATGTGGTGTCGGTTGGCTAAATATTTTAACCATTTTGAACTTATATGTTTCTCTTTTGCATAAAAATAGGTGTTACGAATAGTTTTGTTTTTTAGAAATGATGCAACAAATAATCCGTCGAAAAAGCTTTGATGGTTGGGGGCAATAATACAAGGACCATCGGGGATGTTTGTTAAACCCTTACCTTTTAAATTAAATAAAATCCTGAAAATCTGTTTGAATAGTTTTACAACCAGTGTGCCGGTAAACCAGGTCTTTGGTAATTTTATGTTAATCTTCTCTTTTAAAATCTTTGTCCAGTCAAAGCTATCTGCAACCATGCGGATGCGTTTTTGTGCAACAAATTCACTCATCTCAATAATTGATGAGAATTGGGTTAGTTCTATTGTTTCTAAATGTATTCCGAATGCTGAATCAATAAAAGCTTGTAAACCAACTTTATCCAGCGAATCAAGTCCTAAATCCATTTCAATATGATCTGTTTGCCTGACACTGCAATTTTTTTCGCGTTCGATATGATTTTTAATTAAATCATATTCGGGCAAATCAATGGGTTTAATTACTTCTTCCTTTTTTTCAACAGACCTTTTATTTCCTAACTCAGCCAGTTTGAATCGTTGTAATTTGCCTAAACGGGTTCGTGGTAATTCGTCTGTATAAACCGAAAAAAGTAATATCTTTTTATATGGAGATACCTGTGAGTTGTACTGATTAATTACTTTCCAGCGAATGGTTTGCTCTATGTTACTTAATTTGTGGTTGTAGAAATGTTTTAAATCCGGTACAATAACGGCTCTTAGTTGATCGCGTTCCATGTATACACCTACATCATTGATTAACTCAGATATGTTTAGTAATTTATCCTCAATCTCAACAGGATTGATGTTTTTACCGTTTGATAATACCAATATCTCTTTTTTTCGGCCGGTGATGTATAAAAACCCTTTTTTATCAATATATCCTAAATCACCTGTATGTAGCCAGCCATTTCGAATTATTTTGGCAGTTTCGTCGGGGCGGCCAAAGTATCCTTGCATAACGTTTGGTCCTTGAACTGTTATTTCTCCATTCGTAATTGCAATTTTACAGCCGGGTAACGCAAGTCCGGGACTACCAATCTTTATTCTATCAGGACGGGTGAAGGTGATCATTGGGGCTGTCTCTGTCATTCCATAACCTTCTAAAAGATCAAATCCCAACGTTGAAAAATCGTCCCATATATTTTTATCTATTGCAGCTCCACCACTAACAAAGTATTTTATTGATCCGCCAAATTTTTCATGAACAGTTTTGAATATAATTTTTGAAACTGTTTTTGACTTTAATCCTTTTGCTATTTTGAATAATATTTTGGCTATTGAACTGGCATTTATTTTATCTGTTATGCCCTTATGAATAGCTGAATAGAAACGTGGGACTCCTATTATTAAAGTTACCTTATTTGTTTGAAGTGTATTGATAACATCATCGGAAACAAGTGATGGAGATATTGCAATTTTTGCTCCAACATACAATGGGGCAACGAGTGTTCCAAGCAATGGGAAAATATGATGTAATGGTAAAAGCATCAGTACTACTTCCTTGTCATTAAATATTGGCAATTGGTTTGAAACTGCGTTTATATTTGCCTTAAGGTTGCCGAATGAAAGCATAACTCCTTTGGGCTTGCCGGTTGTTCCTGATGTGTATATAATTACAGCGGTATCATTATCGTTAAATTTAATTTCATTCCACAGTGGAGCATTGACTACTGGTAATTCAGCAATTTCTTCAAGTATTATTATTTTGGTTGTTATTCCTGATTTCTCGATTGCTAGTCGTAGGTCATTCTCTTTGTTTTTTGAAACAAAGCATATATCCGGAAAGCAATCGTTTAATATGAATGAGACATCATCAATAGATGCAAGATAATCGATGGGTACAACGGTGTTATTAATGTACCATCCTGCATAAAATGCATAAATCCATTCCGGCCGGTTTTCTGAATAAATAGCAATACGATTTACTTGTTTCGTACTTATTAATTGTTGAAACTGTAAAATATTGTTTTTTAATTCGAAATAACTTATTGTCCTGTCTTTTGTGACAAGAGCCACTTCCTTATGTTTGTTTGCTATCATCAACACAACTAAAATTAATAACCCTTCACTTGAAAACAAATTAGGAACCTATAATTTTTAATACAAAGTTACAATTGTATTTTAATGTAATTTATTAATAAGGATTAAATATTGTATTTATTAATGTACTAAGTATTGCTTTTTATGTGTTTAATTGTTTTCTTGAACAATAAAATCAAAATAAAATAAAAAATGTTACTGTATTTTTAATATCCGTTTTTATGGCTTCATTACAGGGACAAACAGATGTGAGTTGGTTTGAGGTGATGGATTATTTTTGATGATGGTTTTTTGAAATTATATGAAATGGAAATGAGCTATGTCGACCTAAAATTTATTGGTAGATAAAGCCAAAATGTTAACACTAGTGGTTTCATAAATGGCTGTTTTAACTTTAAATTATTATAACTTATAAAAATAAATTTTATACACATGAAACAAAAAAGTATTGAATTATTAAACAAAGCAATTGCAGATGAATTATCGGCAGTACATCAGTATATGTATTTTCATTTTCATTGCGATGACCAGGGGTATGATTTATTGGCTGCTTTGTTTAAACGAACAGCAATTGATGAAATGATGCACATTGAGCAACTTGCCGAACGTATTTTGTTTTTAAAAGGTGAAGTGGAGATGGAGGCATCGCAGAAAGTAAAAAAAATTTATGATGTGAAAGAAATGCTCAAAATGGCTTGTGATATGGAAGAAGCCAGTGCTAGAGATTATAACCTTTGGGCAAATGAGTGTTCTGCAAATGCCGATTCAGTTTCGAAGAAACTGTTCGAAGCATTGGTTGAAGATGAAGAACGACACTATAACCAGTATGATGATGAAATGGAAAATATGAAGAAATTCGGCGATAATTATTTGGCGTTGCAATCTATTGAGCGAAGCAAAAATGTTGCTGCTGGAAGACCGACCGAGTAAGCGAGCTTATTGTTTTTATATTATTAGGGCATTGAAAAAATATTGTTTAGTAGTTTTTTCAATGCCCTTTGTCTGTTATTACTGGTTTACTTGTTTAAATGAGTAAATTTCTCCTTTTTTTGTGTCAAAATCGTACAACGTGGTTTGTGGTATTTCAAGTTCTTCAAAGTTTGCTTTTTCATTTTTCAAAGGTTTTTTTATTTGTTTTGTATTAAAAAAAGGATTGGGGTTTGGTGTGTTGTCAGTTACTTTTATAAGTTTTGCGTTTCCTTGTAAATAGTAAGTAATTCTTATTCTACAATTACCACCAATTAAAGAGTTGATAACAAGATTTTTGATTTGATGATTTTCCCAAACCATGTCAATGGTAAATCCACCACGAGCTCTTAATCCTTTAATCGATCCGTTTTTCCACTCATTGGGCAGAGCTGGCAGTAAATATATATAACCATCGTGCGATTGCATGAGCATTTCGGCAATACCCGATGTACAACCAAAATTACCATCTATTTGAAATGGCGGATGTGCGTCGAAAAGGTTAGGATAGGTTCCTCCATTTTGACCTTTTTTCTCTTCGGGGGCCGGTGTTAATTGATCTTTTATAAGTTTAAAAGCTTTGTTGCCGTTGAGTAACCGAGCCCATAAATTAACTTTCCACCCCATGGACCATCCGGTAGATTTATCGCCACGGTATACTAATGATTTTTTTGCTGCCTGAAATAAATTGGGATGTGAAAATGGCGATATCTGGTTGCTTGGGTATAAGCCATATAAGTGAGAAACATGACGGTGATGGTCGTTTGTTCTGTCCCAGTCGAATAACCACTCTTGAAGCTGGCTGTGTTGTCCAATTTGCATCGGGGGCAATTGTTCAATAATAGTTTTTACAGAGTCGGCAAATGAAGAATCGGTGTTTAACATTTTTGATGCTTCTATCAGGTTTGTAAATACATCGAAAACCAATTGGTTGTCCATGGTGTTACCGGCCGCCATAGATGCTCCTTTTGGGTGTCGGTTTTCGGGCGACATGCAGGGGGCTACAACCATCCAGTTATTTGTTGGTTCTTTTTGGAGGGTTTCTAAATAAAATTGAGCACACCCTTTTAGTATTGGATAAACGTGGTTTAAAAATATGGTGTCGCCATTATACAAATAGTGTTGCCATAGATGTTGGCTTAGCCAGGCTCCACCCATAGGCCACATGCCGTAAAAAGCACCATCAACAGGACCTGTTATTCGCCACAAATCGGTGTTGTGGTGCATTGCCCATCCTTTTACTCCATACATTTGTTGAGCTGTTTGTTGTCCTACTATCGATAAGTCGCTTAGCATTGAAAATAATGGTTCGTGCATTTCCGGCAGGTTGGTTACTTCGGCCGGCCAGTAATTCATTTCAGTATTTATATTTACTGTGTATTTACTGTCCCATGGTGGGTTTAATTTATCATTCCAGATGCCCTGAAGGTTTGCTGGTTGGGTTCCGGGGCGCGATGATGAAATGAGAAGATAACGCCCAAATTGAAAATATAACGATACCAGTTGAGGATCGTAACCGCTGTTAAAATCTATTATTCTTTTATCGGTAGGGTTTTTTATAGAATCAGTTAATCCTAAATTGAGATCAACACGGTTGAAATATTTTTGATAATCGTTAATGTGATCACTCTTTATGGTGTTGTACGTTTTTTTTAGTGCATTGCTTAAGTATGTTTCTGAAACGTCTCTTTCATTAGCACTTAAATCATTGTACTTTTTAAAATTTGTTCCTATTGAAATATAAATAACTACTTCATCGGCATTATTAATAGTAAGTGTATTACCGTTTTGAGCAATTATACCACCAGTTATTTTGGGGTTAACAATGGTATGAAATTTAATTTCCCCTTTTTTGTTATCAACGTTTTCGCTATTTCCAGTTAAAATTAATTGATTGTTTTCGGTTTTAATATCAAAAACGCTGTGTGGCGATCTGGCTTCAATTGAACAATTTATCATTCTTTTTTTTGACGATGTTAAATGAATCATCATAACCTGATCGATGGCCGAAATAAAATATTCGCGTTTGAATACTGTTCCATTTATTTCGTATGTTGTGGTACTAAGGGCGTTTTTTATGTCCAGTTCACGATAATAGTTTTGATAGTTTTCATGACCCGGAAAGTGAAGATATATATCGCCTAGTGTTTGGTATGGCATTCCATAATTGTTCCATTCGGGTGCATGGCGAGGCACTTTTGTCATAGTAAGGTCTTCGGCTTCTTTATATCTGCCTTCAAATATTAGTCTTCGTACTTCGGGTAATATTTCTTTAAAACCTTTTGGAAGGTTATTGCCGGGTTCTCCTGCCCAAACTGTTTCTTCGTTTATTTGCAGTTGTTCGGTCTCGGGTAATCCGAAAACCATTGCACCCATTCTACCATTACCGAGGGGTAAGGCTTCTTCCCAAACTTTTGCCGGTTTGTTATACCATAGTTTCATTAAATTTGGTTTTTCTACCTTACTGTTACAAGCTGTTGACATTAGTAAAACAATACTTGTAATACATAAACAAATCTTTTTCATTTTATAGTTGCTTTCAGTTTAATTGACGTATTAAATGTATTTTATTCATTAAGATTTTGTGAAAAGATATTAAAAAATGTGGTAAATTTATTTTTATATCCTTATGGCTTTGAGTTTTTTGAATAAAATGAATATAAAAAAATCAACAATAATTATATTTCGTTTTAGACATCCAATTTTTTATTTATTTCCGATTTGGGTTTTCTCATTATCGCATAGTTTTGCTCAAGAATCTATTACTGCTAAATATAATTCTTTTACTCATTTAACTCATCACGAGAAGTTGTTTGTTTGTACTGATAAAAATATTTACTTGTCTGGCAATACAATATGGTTTAGTACATGGTTGTTAAATGCTGGAAGTCTGTCTCCCGAAAAATTTGAAAAAATATTGGAGGTCAATCTTATTAAAGCATCGAGTGGTGAGCATGTGGTTAAACAAATTGTTTCCATAGAAAATGGCAGGTCGACAGGACAAATTGATTTACCGCAAGGATTAGAAAACGGATGGTATCGGTTAGTGGGCAATACCAATTATATGAAAAACCAGGGTGCTGAATTCTTTTTTAGCAAATCGATTTATATTCAATCTAATTTTAAAACCATCAATTCTGCTGATTTAACAGTAATAGAAAAAGAATCAGGCGGAAACGTATCAACCAAACTTGAAAACAGCATCATTACAAACGTGACAATACCGAGTGAAAAATCGGAATTAAACATTCAGTTCATGCCCGAAGGAGGTAACCTGGTTCCTGATATTCCATCGCGTCTTGCATTTATAGGCACACTACCTAATGCAGATACTGTATTGTTTACAGGAACTATTTATGACGATGAAAATAAACCAGTTGCATTTTTTAAACCCGAATTTCGGGGGCGGGGAGCTATTAGTTTTACTCCATTAACAGGTAAAAAATATCATGCAACAGTCACCGACTCCAAAGGAATATCATTTAAAGTGGATTTGCCCTTAACCGATCAAAACAGCAAATATACATTAAGCGTTATCAATCGCTGGAATAATCCTAATCTGATTATTAACATCAATAAATCATCTTCGGCTAGCAATTACGACTCATTAAAACTCATTGTTGTACAACATGGTGATGTTTTATGTAATCATAAATTCTTACCAAAAGAATCAGTAAATAGTATCAGTCTTGAAAAAAAGTTATTAAAAACAGGTATCGCTCAAATTACTCTTTTTACACATAATAATGTACCTCTATGCGAGCGTCTTGTTTTTAATAACAATAACGATTTAACAACATGGGAAACAAATATTAGAAACACTACAAATGGGAATACCATTTTAAATATTATCCCAATAAATGATAAAGGCCGGCAGAAACAAGGAGATTATGCCATTTCAGTTTCAAAAATTGATTGTCAATCCGATACTTTTTATAAAACGCCAGATATTATTCAGTATTTATTATTAAACTCCGATTTGCCCGGATTAGAGAACGATTGTGATTATTTTTTTAAAAACGACAACAAATCGGCATATTATTCCGATCTTACCATGTTAACCAATGGATGGCGAAGATATACATGGGAGCAAGTGCTAGCCGACTCCATACCATCGCCCAAGTATCCTTTAGAGCATAATTTTTATATAGCAGGTAGTGTTAAGCGACAGGGCAATGGCAAGCATGTGCCCGAAGGTATTGAGTTAACATTAATGGGAAATGGCGAAGATGTTATTGCCGGTTCGGCAAGGACAAATGTTAATGGTGAGTTTTATTTCCCTATTGATTATTTCAATAACGGATCTGAATTTACCATACAAACAAAAAATCGTTTAAATGTTAAAACCAACTTTAATATTGAATTAAAAACAAACCTTGTTGATTATTTAAACGATGATTCAAGTACTAATCTGACGTTTACTAAAAAATCATTGCCAATAATTGGTCAACATCATTTAATAAATGATACCGAAAAGATATTTAACGACCAGCCATTATCTGATAACCAAATTCGCATAACAGAACCAACATTCAGGGATACTGCCGATATTAGTCTTCCAGAAGTAACGGTTGATGAAATGCGCATTCTTTCGCCAATGGAAAAGATGCATGAACGATATGGCCCGCCTGGTTTTATTGTGGGATCAAAACAATTAGGACAAATAAACTCAGGTAACAATTGGAATTATGGCCTGATTAGTTTAATAGAACAAATAATACCTGGTTTTCATTATCGGACTAAATTTGTCGAGGCTCATCATGCTTTTGGAGGGTTAAAAGCCTGTAATTGCCCAAAATTGGACATAGAAGAGAGGTTACATGATCAGGATGAGTGTTTCGAATTCTCATACAATGGTCAATCGCATTTTCGTTTTTTTATTTATGTTGACGGTCGGTTATGTGCTTTTACCAATCATGCAGGACAGGTTGACTGGGCTAAAGATCATCTTTTTACAATGAATATTCTTGATATTGAAACGATTAGTTTTATTGAACATCCAAAAAATGATGCCACCGCCGATGCATTTTCCGTTATTAAAAGAGCCCATGAACTTTATTGTTCCCCGGCTTATGCCCCACACATATTGAATAATTGCCTGGTTGGTTTTGATCCGGCACCATCAAGGATAATATCAATTAAAACAAAAAGCGGTTTGGGAATAAGCGGTACTCCCAATAACAATGGTATTGTTACAACCAGGTTATTTGGTTTTACCCCGGCAAAAGAGTTTTATATCCCCAAACAGAATAGTAAAAGTAATAGTTTAAAACAGGGTAAAGCCAATTATTGGAATCCGGCTTTTAAAACAGATGTGAGTGGTGCTGTAACTATTAATTTACCACCACTCGATCAGTCGTCCGACTATTTATTAACTCTAAATGGATTAAATAATAGAAATGAACCGACAACGTTAAGATGGATAATAAAAAATAGTCTTAAAAATGATTCGTCTAATACAGTTAATGCCCTGAATAATCAACCTCAAAACGATAGTACTTTGCTAATTAGGATTTTAACTCAAGAGAATAATCCATGCAACTTTGCATTGGTATGGTCGGGGAGTGGTAAACTTAAAAAGCAAACCGCTGTTAATGGTGAGTTAATGATAAATGTTGATTCTATTTCCGGTAACGATTCTATATTTGTATCTGTTCCTAATTATGGAAATACATCATTTGTTAATGAGGAAATTAACGATTCAATATTTACAGTTAATGTATCATATAATGTGATCAATAGTAATAATGTAAGTTCAAATCAAACAACCATAAATGATGTATTAAAACGCGATTCGCGAAATTTATCGTTAACTCCGTACTTTATAAATGGAATTTTTCGACAGCAGGTTTACTTGCAAAATACTCGTATTAACCTGTCTGATATAACTTTTACACAACGTATAGCAGGATATAAAGATCGTCTAAATCCTGTTATGTCGATGGTTGAAGATATACATCAATTACAGAATCCTAACTACAAACAATTGGTTCCATTTGAGTTTAATTTCGAAAAATCAGACTTCATTCCCTTGCTTGATGCCAGATTAAAAAATCTAACATTCCTTAGCAGTGATGCATCAGTAAAATACGATTTTAGATATATAGGTAGTCAACTTTTTAATAACAGGCAAACTTCAGTTTATTACTTCACACCTAAAAACAATGAGCCGTTAGTTATTTATGAAGGAATTATCTTAATTGATAATTTAACAACTGCCATTGCTCATGTTCAATGGAATATTGCTTCCGATAAAAGAGAATCTCAATCATCATTGGCATATCTGGCTCCAAGTAAACGAAACTATGACTTTAAACTAATAACAGATATGTGCCATGCAACGTATGTTTTTTCAAATGGATTGTGGAAATTATTAAGTGCATCGGAGCAGTTGCAGTTTCTTTATAATAAAACGCCGTATACAGTAAATAGTGAACTGTTAATAACCAATTATTTATCGGGTAAACGTCAAAAATTTAAAAAAACAATTCCGGGAAAAACAGCAGACTTAAGAAAATGAAAATGGGATTGTTGTATTTTTAAAATTCCTTATTAAAAAACTTTTCTATTAATTCACCGGCAATACTTCTGGTGGTAGGGTGATTAGGTAAATTTTCTCTGGTAAACCAGGCTGCATGTGCAATCTCTTTTTTATCTATTTTAATCAATTGGTTATCATCGGCTTCGGCAGTAAAACCTATCATCATTGATCCCGACCATGGCCAAGGCTGGCTTTTGTAATATCGGATATTTTTAATGTCAATGCCAATTTCCTCTTTTACTTCGCGTATTACAGTATCTTCAATCGATTCACCAATATCGATATAACCGGCAACCAGTGAGTAAAATCCTTTGCTGAAATTTGAACCATTAGCTAGTAATATTTTATCGTTACTAAATATTGCAACAATAATAGCGGGTGATATTTTTGGATATGATGTGATTTTACAAAAAGGACAAATAACAGCTCGTTCGTCTTTTTTATGAATTGTTGGTTTTCCGCATTTGCCACAAAAACGGCTATTCTCATACCAGTTTTTTAATTGTAATGCCAACTGGCTTGTCCAATCAATATCTTTTTGTTCAATGGTTAATGATGATTTGATTTCGTGATAAATAAATTGATTGCTATCGGGGTGTAAATGCAGTTGTGCTAAAAAGCAATTTGTATTATTTAGAGTAAATAGAAATACTTCGTTGGTGCAAATCGATTTTAGCTCTTTCCTTTGAGGTATTTCATAATTTTTGCCATTTCGTTTTAGCAATAGTTTATTTCCATTAAAGCTGAATATCAGGTCACATTCCTTAATGTCGGGGTTTGAAATGTATTGGTTATTGAACTGATGTGGGTAAATATCTTGTATCATGTAAATTAAGTTTAACCTATAATTGGAATGTCTATAACCACTTTTGTTCCTTTTCCTTCATTACTCTCAATAATAAAACTAATCTCTTTTTTATGTTCTTTTTTGAATAAATCGATACGTTGTTTAAAAATATCCATTGCCATGGATTTATGATCTTTTTTTGATGTCTTTTTACTGTTAAACCCATTTCCATTATCGGTTACAATAGTTTTTAAGGTATTAACATTATCGATAAACTCAATTTTAAGCTCACCATTATAGTTTAAATTTTTAAAGCCGTGTTTTATAGCATTTTCAATAAATGGTTGTATTAGCATTGGAGGTATCATAATAAATTCGGTTTCTAAATCGTTATCGAAAATAAATGAGTAGTCGAAACGGTTTTTCAACCGCATTTTTTCCAATTCAATATAGTTACGTAAGCTTTTTATTTCGTCTTCGAGAGTTATTGACTCTGTGGCCGAATGTTCCAGTATAGAACGGGTCAATGCGGCAAAGTTTCCAAGGTATCCGGCTGCTTTTTGTGTTTCATTACGTAGCATAAAGTTTTGGATGCTTCCAAGCGCATTGAATAAAAAATGAGGGTTCATTTGCGAGCGTAACAATTGTTGTTTTAACTGTTCTTGTTTTTGCTCGTTTTGTTTTTTTCGGCGATAATAAAGTAATGCTCCTACAATAAGTAAAAGTAATAATGCTATTGTAATAGTAATAAATAGTTCAATGCGCTGGTTTTTAATTTTATTCGAAGCCGATAATAGATCTATTTGCTGTTCTTTTTTTTCTGTTTCGTATTTCGTTTCAAGCTCTTCAATGTTTTTAAGGTTTTCTTCTTTTTGCAGTTTTTCTTTGTACGCCATTAATGAATCATTCCAGGCAAAAGCTTGTTTATAATTTTCAATGGCAACGTTTATTGAATAAAGCATATATAAACATTCATTTTTGAGTGTGGGATAGTATTTTATGTGTTCATTATTAATGTTATCTTCAACCAGTTTTAATGCTTCATTATATCTTTTCATCTCTTTAAGCAAACCAGCTTCGGTATTTTGGGCTGCCATTAAAAAATAGGGGACTTCTCCAAAATATTGTATCGATTCTGATACTAACTGAAGGGCTGTGTCGGGTTCATTTTTTGTTTTATAAACCAAAGCACTGTTTATTAGTGCAATTCCTTTTCCCTGGTCGTGATTTTTTTTATCGCTAATAATATAAAGTGTATCGTAATATGAAAGAGATAATTTATACTTGTTTTTTTCAAGTGCTATTTGTCCTAAGTTATTATAAATCATTATTAATGACTCGAATGATGCACAACTGTCGGTCGAAGATAGAAGATAAGCCTTTTGTGTGTATTGTTCCCATTTTTGTTCATCGCCCGATTCTTTAAATATTTCGGCCACAGTCATGTAGTCGAAACAAATATCGTTTAACAGCTTATCTTCTTCTTTTATTTTTATTGCAGTCAGGGCATGCTCAATGGCTGTTGTCGATTGTCCTTTGGAGTTGTAGTTGCCACTAATATTTATAAGGAGAGTTGAAAGCATGCTTCGGTTTTCGCAAAGTTTTGCACTTTCTAATCCGATAAGATATAACTGGGTTGACTTTTTGTAATCGCCTATTTCCCAGTAAATTGCGCCTATGTAATTTGCAATGCGGGCTATTTTTGTGTGGTTATTTAACGCTTGGGCTATCTCAAGTGCTTTATATAATTCGTTTATCGATTCGTTTTTTTTGTTGTTTTCATCGAGCCAAACCCCGTAATTATAATAGGCTTGTACTTTTTCAATACTATTGGCTTTTGATGTTCTAATGGTTTGCTGATAAATTAATTGAGCAGAATCGGTTGTTTCGCCTTTTGAAAGCACAAACGAATTTAACAGGATTATTAATACAGTAAGACTAAGTTTAATTATCATTGGAAAAAATAGAATTTTTTGTAGTAAATAATTTATTTGGTGCAAAATATAAAAATTATTAATGATTTTTTTGGTGAAATGGCTAAATAGGTTAATAATATATGTGTGAAATGCTATTCGGTTTTATTGTAATAATATCTAGGATATAAAATTGATATATGTCTGTTGATGTTATACAATGATGAATTGAAAGTCGATATGGTTACAATATTAACCAACGTAGTCGAAAATTTACATATGTTTTCTACCTGTTTGTTAACTGGTAAATCAGTTTTTACTTATTATATTATTTACCAAAGAAAGAATATATTGAGATACAAATATTTTTATTAAATTACTGTAACTTTTTATTAATAGTATGTTTTAATAATTAATTATTAAAAAAAAATAAACCTGTGAAAAAAATTTTCATCCTTTTTTTTGTTAGTTTTTTAGCTATGCAGTTAGAAGCTCAAAGCATTAAAAAATTTGAATCAATGACTAAGGCTGAGGTGTTAAAAATGTCGTACGAAGAATTAACCGATTTGCCCCTTGATGATTTAATGAAACTTGCTTCAATTGTAGGGGTATCGACTGATGAACTTTTAAGTATGATATTAAACACAAAAACTTCGGTTGCATCTAATAAAGAGTTAACAACCCGTGAAGCACCTGGCATATTAAGTGTTATTGCAGCTGATGATATAAAAAAGTCGGGGGCAAGAGATTTGATAGATGTGTTGAATCTTTTACCTGGTTTTAACCCGGGGGTTGATGTTGAATCGGTTATTGGATTGGGTTTAAGGGGTGTTTGGGGGCACGAAGGAAAAATACTTTTACGCATAGATGGGCAGGAAATGAACGAATTATCGTATCAAACACTTCAGTTTGGAAATCATTTTGATGTAAACCAAATATCGCGTATCGAAGTTATCAGGGGACCCGGATCGGCAATGTATGGTGGAAATGCTGAATTGGGGGTTATAAATATCATTACAAAATCGGGTAATGAATTGGATGGAACTCAAATACATGTAAGTGGGTGTATGTCAGAAAATGGAATTAACAGGTCAAATTTACATTTATCAACAGGTAAAAAAAACAACAATTGGGAGTTTTCGTTGCATGGTTTTATTGGTAAAGGTTATAAAGGTGATGGAATAGCTACTGACTATTATGGAACTTCATATAATATGGATGATGCATCGTCATCAAATCCTTTACATTTAAATATTGGAGCAAGTTTTAAAAACTTGTCGTTCAGGTTTATCTCCGATATGTATAATACTACACAATTAGATGGTTTTGGAGGTTATTTCAATTCCGAAATATACGAACCGATTAAAACTTCATATAAGTCTGTTTTATCGGAGTTGAGATATGATATGAGAGTTAATGACAAGTTAACCAATGTAACAAAAATAAATTATCGTTGGTATGATTCGTATCGTGTTGAAATGGACGATTTAATACAGGAATATTTAGATGAGGAGCATGTGAATTATAACGAAGACTATTTTTATAGCATACAGGAAAAACCGACTCAACGTATATCGGTGCATAACTCAATAAAATATCAGCCAATGTCATCTGTCGATATTCATGCCGGTGTTGAAGCTTATCACGAAGAGGGGAGGTCGGAAAATGAATGGATTCCTTATTACGATGAAAATGGTAATGAAATAATGTCATTAAAATATCAAAATATTTCAGGATTCTTTCAGTCTGTAATCGAAACAAAACAGGTAAATGTGATTGCCGGTGCCCGCTTTGAATACCATACCTTGGCAGGTTCATCGTTTGTGCCTCGTGTTGGTTTAACAAAGGTGTTTAATAAATTACATTTTAAAGCATTATATAGTAATGCATACAGATCTCCATCAATTGAAGCATTTAGTCTTAATCGTAATATTAAACCTGAAAATACTACAGTTATTGAGTTTGAAACAGGTTATGTTTTGTCAAAAAATATCTTCTTTTCTGTTAATTTATTCGATAATACCATATATAAACCTATTGTTTATATTATAGATGAATCAAGTTCTTTGGGTGAATCATATATTAATGGCGATAAAACAGGATCGCAAGGAGTAGAATCGGAAATAAAACTTGTTTCGAATAATTGGGGGTATCTGTTTTTGAATTATTCATATTATACAACAGGAGAAAAAAACAAAGTTGGCGATTATCAGGTGTTTTTAGGTGATAAACCGGAAGAAAAAATTGTACTGGGATTCCCTTCTCATAAAATATCAGGCATGGGACATTGGAATGTAGCAGATGATTTTAGTATAAATCCTTCATTTGTATATATGTCCGATATATATGGAGTTAGCAGTATTAGCGAAGATGTTAATGGAGAAGAAATCTATCATTATAACAAATTTGCTGGTCAATTTCTTTTAAACGTTAATTTATTGTACGAAAACATTTTTACAAAAGGGTTTGATATTTCATTGGGAGTTTATGATTTATTAAACGAAAAACAGAAAATATATCAGGCTTATGTTGCACGACCTGCTTTAATGCTAAACGGTCGAAGTTTGCAGTTAATACTTGGTTATTCGTTTTAAATATACATTTCAATTATTTTATAATTTATTTAAATTAACTATATGAAACCAGAACTATCAACACTGCAATCTGTTTTTGCAACCAGTTACGAAAATCAAAAAATTAATGAAGAAATTGAATTAAATGTTGAACTTTTTTATAACGAAAATAAGGATAAAACTGATGATGAATTTTGGAAATCATTGAGTGAATCACAATTAATGTTGTTATATAATATTTATTTTCAGCGATCGATGTTTGAGTTGTCTAAAAGCAAGGAAAAAAGCGTAACTCGAATTAGAAAAATGGTTTTTTATTTTTTGGTTCTTACTCTTGTTGTTTTGGGCGTTTATCTTATAGTATTAAACAATTAATAAACAATGTATTTTTGGTTGAAACGATAATGATTTATTAATCGCAAATGCAGATAAATAATAATAATGTAACCAAATTGAAAAAAAATGCAAATAGTAATTATGGATTTTTTAAAAGTATTGCATCTTTATAATAAAAATAAATTTTATGAAGACATTTAGTTTGATCATGTTCTGCATTTGTTCTATTCATGTGTTTGCACAAGGTATTGAAAAAGAGATTAAAACAAAGGTTGATGATGTTACAGTTTTTATCGAAGGGGCACAAATAGTCCGGAAAAAGTCAGTTGAATTACCCAAGGGCGAAACAATACTTAAGTTTATTGATCTATCACCATTTATCGATGGCAAAAGTGTGCAGGTTAAAGCAAAAGGTAATGCTACTGTATTATCGGTTAATCATCAGTTTAACTTTGTCGATAAACTTGGAAAACCTGATGAACTAAAGGCTTTATATGAAAAACTAGAAGCTGTTGAAACGGAAATAAACTTACAAAATACCCATTTGCAAATAATTAGGGAGGACATTGTTTTTTTGCAGGAGAACAGAGATTTGGGTGGAAGAAACCAGGAGTTGAATGTTGGTAATTTAAAAGAAGCATCGGTGTTTTACAGTTCAAGACTTACTGCATTAAAACTGAACGAGATTGAACGAAATAAAAAAGTTTTAGTGTTAAACAATGAGGCTGCCGATATTCGAAAACAGATACAAACTATAACATCGAAAGATGATTTTTCGATGAGCGAAATTGTTGTTAAGGTCGATGCTAAAACACCAGGTTCTGTTGTTTTCGAACTTTCATATTTTGTGGGTAATGCCGGATGGTTTCCTTCGTACGATGTACGGGCTAAAAGTATTAACGATCCCATTCAAATTATTTATAAAGCTAATGTCCATCAGGATACAAGGGTAGACTGGAATAATGTTAAACTGCATTTTTCATCGGCCGATCCTAACCTGTCGGGAATAGCTCCTCAGTTAAAAACATATTATTTAAATTATAATACATCGGCACCCAAATATGGGAAAGTGATTACTCAGGTATCGGGAAAAGTTATGAGCATGAATCGTGAACCGTTGATTGGTGTTAATGTTATTGTCGATGGCACAACCATTGGTGCTGTTACTGATTATAATGGAAATTATTCTATTACTATACCCAATGGAGCTAATGCACTTAATTTTTCTTTTATTGGATATATTTCAAAGAGTGTTGCCATTACCAGTTCAAATATAAATGTTTTTATGGATGAAGAAATTATGGAACTGGAATCGGTAGCAGTTACCCGTATCGATGAAGCATTGCAGGGGCGTATTGCCGGTGTGAATATGGCTAACCGACCGCATAAAAAAGAATCTTTAATTAAAATAAGGGGCGGGTCATCATTGGCTCCACAAGTTCAAAAGGTTGAAAATCAAACTACTGCTAACTTCGATATTGAGATACCTTACACCATAAAATCTGAAAATAAAACAATAGCAGTTGATATGCAGGTGTATGAGGTAGATGCAGCTTACCAGTATTATGCTGTTCCAAAGCTCGAAAAGGATGCATTTTTATTGGCATATATTACTAATTGGGAGCAATACAGTTTAATGGAAGGTGAGGCCAATATTTATTTCGAAGATACATACATTGGAAAAACTATTTTAGATGTTCGCTATGCTACCGATACCCTCGAACTATCGTTAGGCCGCGATAAAAATGTGAGTTTAAAACGCGAAAAGGTTAAAGATTACACTACTAAACAGTTTATTGGCAATAAAAAAGAGGTTATTCGCGATTGGAAAACTATTGTAAAGAATAACAAGAGCCAGGAAATTGACATCGTAATTTACGATCAGGTGCCGGTATCAACTCTCGAAGAAATTGAGGTGGAGGTATTAAAAACATCGGGAGCAAAAATTGATAGTGAAATTGGTAAAGTTAAATGGGAACTCAAAATAAAACCACGTGAGCAGAAAGAACTGGAATTGAAATACTCTGTTAAACATCCAAAAAACAGGTTTTTGAATGTTGAGTAAATTGATCTGCAGATTATTTATAAAGCAAATCAAGAGTTGAAACGAAATATAACAATGTAGTTTTATTAGTTGGAAAAATGCAAAATTTACCTTTTTTATCACCTAAATCTCTCATATAGGACTTTTTAGCCTCCTACTATGGGGGAATTTGGCGTTTTTTACACAGAATTTCTCAACCTTTGATTTGCATTTATAATTATGTGTTAATAGTTAAGCTACCCAGATAATAATGGGCAGCTTTTCTCTTAATTTATTTGATCGAAGCCAAATCAATTGATGACTTTATTGAAAATATATTGAATTAAACGGCTTCAAAAGATTGGTGAAATTAACATTTTTTATAACTTAGGAATTGAAATTGAATTACAAACTAATAAACCGTAAAATTATGAAGAAACTTTTTACTTTTTTGATGGGACTTGTTGTTTTGATTGCAGTAGTAAATGCGCAGAAAAAAGTAGTTTATGCAACAACGTTAAGAAGTGATTTGGTCGCAGGAGCTTGGGCTGAAAACAACGATGTAGTTATTCAAATGCTTAAGGCAGATGCAAGTTTTGAAGTTACAGTGAAAATGTTAACAGCTGGTGGTATTGATTCAGAAACAAGTGCTGCTGTAGACTTCTCTGGATATGATGTTATTATTTTGCATGATGCTTTAGGATCTAGTGATGCTTTCTGGCAACCAGCTAACCCGGGATTTATAGGAAGTATGCCAGCTCCAACTCTTTACGATAAAATATATGCACTTCAGGCAACTAAGGCATTTGTAACAAGTACAGGGGCTTCTACAAACGCTGAAAATGTGTATAATTTAACTGTGGTAGAATCGGGTAGTGATTTATTTAAAGGTATTGATGTTTCATCAGGCGTTTTTTCTGCTATGAAAGGAGGAGTAAGTGATAATGGTGGAACAGGAACAAGGGGGCTTCAATATAATACAGGTAATGTGGTGAGCTCAGCAAATTCTTTACTTGCATATCCTGAAGGAGCCTCGAACGTTGCTATATCATTTTCTGATATTCCTAAAGGTGCAACAATTGATGATGCTACTCTAGCAAACCGAGTAATTGTATTTGGTTTTAATGTAGGTGTAACTAGAAATACTGATTATGCGGATAAATGTGCTCTTACTGTTGAAGGATTAACATTATGGAGAAATGCAGTATATAGTTTAGCAGGATTAACTGTTCCAACTACTCTTGTTGATTTAGGTTTTTTACCAACTTCAGTATCAACTTCAAAAGTAGTAGATGATGTATTGGCAACGGGAGGCAAAGGTGAAATTATTGTTAAAGGCGAACAAACTATCGAAGTCATTTCAATGGACGGAAAAGTTGTAAAAGCTGGAAAAGTAAATGGTTCTATGTCTTGTGATCCCGGTGTTTATATTGTTAAAGTGGCTGATTCAACAGTTAAAGTTATTGTAAAATAATCATAATAAGTATATATAAAAGAGCGGGAATAAAGTCCCGCTCTTTTATATGTTTTTTTTTAAAGGGCGATATTTTGTTGAAAAATGGTTGAATTTATATCTGAAAGTAGATTGGTGTTTGTTTGAACTGTTAATGCATGTTATTTTTATTTTGTTTTTAAAAATTAATATAGTAATCTATATTTTTAAGTATTATTAAATATTAACCAAATCAAATTTTTATTATGAGAAAAAATTTTTACACATTATTAGTAGCGTTAACGCTAATTTGTACTTCTGCTTTTGCACAAATCAATGTGCTTTATGTACATGAGAATAGTTATGATCAGGAGGTAATGGATGCAATAACTGCAAAGGGAGGTTATACTGTAACTCCTTTACTTAAAGAAGAAGCAACTCCATTGTCAGCTGATGACTTGTCAACTTTAAATGCTGCGCAAGTAGTAATAATTGGACGTTCAATAAATAGCGCAAGATGTCCACATGATGTGATGGATCAAGTAACTGCTCCTATGATTTATACAAGCCCTTTTATTGTAAGAGGTGATAGAGCTGGTATGGTAACTGCAACATCGGCATCTAATGAGATTTCAGATGGTGCTGTTGTACAAGCTGTTATTAGTGATGCTTCTAATCCTGTTTTTAATGGCGTTTCTGCTGGAACTATTGACTGGTGGACAGGTTATTATAGTATTTTAGGAGCAGAGATTGGAACAACAAATGCAACACTAATGGTAAAAACTGCAGATGAAAGAGTTTTATTAAGCATGTACGATGCTAATGTACCATTTCAAACAGGTGGTCGTACTCCAGCAGGACCAAGAGCTTATATTGGCAATGGTCAAGATAATACAGGTGAAACTTATTTTTCTTTTACCGATAATGCAAAAATTATCTTCTTTAATTTAATCAACGAAATGGCAGCTAAAGCTACTTCAGTATCAACTTCAAAAGTAGTAGAAGAAGTTTTGGCAATAGGGGGTAATGGTAAAATTGTTGTTAATGGTGAACAAACAATCGAAGTCATTTCAATGGACGGAAAAGTTGTAAAAGCTAGTAAAGTAAATGGTTCTATGCCTTGTGATGCCGGTATTTACATTGTTAAAGTGGCAGATTCAACATTTAAAGTTATTGTAAAATAGTTTCAATAAGTATTTATAAAAAAAGCGGGTGTTTATGCCCGCTTTTTTTTTGTCGTTTTGTAGTAATATTTTTTTTTAGTGTAAAAAAACTGTGAATAAAAAAGTTAATGTATTATTAGTTCCAAAGTTTTAAAGGGTATGCTCCTTTGTTCGATAATGCTTTTAATTGAGCTTGCACTGCCGGGCGGTCTTCCTGATAAGTAACGCCAAACCATTTTGCATTTGTGTTTATTACTTTTGTTGTAACTGTACCTTTTTTAATCAGTTTATCGACAACAGAATTAAAGTAAAATTCCGATTTTAACTCAGTTCCTTTTTCCGATAAGAATGTTAAGAATTGATCACTTAGTTGATTAAAAAATGCGGGTTTAAATGCCCAGAAATTCATCGAAACGGGCTCTTTTCCTGTTAACTTTACTTTAGAATCGTTTTCGTAGAAGAAAATTTCATTGTTTTCAATGCCTATTTTGGTTCGTTCAATAAGTGTTATAAGGTTGTTATTGGCATCGGTTTCGCAAACACCTCTCGATACTGTTCCATGTTCCGAAAGTGTGTTGTTAAGGTTATAGCCAACCATTGCATATTCATTGTCCAATTGGCTGTTCGATAGAAACTCCACAACCTGCGAAAAGGCCTCTCTGCCATAAAAGTCATCGGCATTTATAATTGCAAATGGCTCATTTATTGTGTTCTTAGCCATTAAAATTGCATGACCGGTTCCCCATGGTTTTTCTCTTCCTTCGGGTACTTTATATCCACTGGGCAGATTGTTAAGTTCTTGGTATACATATTCTACGTCAATACGTCCTTTTAGGCGTGGGTCAAACCGTTCTTTAAACTGATCGGCAAACGATTTTCGAATCACAAATACAACTTTGCCAAAACCGGTTTGAATGGCATCGTAAACCGAATAATCTATAATTGATTCCGCTCCGGGTCCAATTTCATCCATTTGTTTCAGTCCACCATAGCGACTGCCCATTCCTGCTGCTAAAACTAAAAGAGTTGGTTTCATTAGTATTTTATTTATAAAGTAAGGCCGGATGGAGATCGCATGATGAATTTTCATCCGTGTTGTTGATTAACGAATCATGCTCGTTTCATGTTTTTTGTAATAAATTTAATTCTTTAAGTATTTGTTGAGAAATAATTAAAACAATTAACGTTAAGTTATTTTTCTAATGAGTTTCGAAAATCGTTAACAATGCCTTCACTTAACCAGTTTGCCAGTGCCTGTCGGTTGTCGGCAATTATAAAACGTTGTTGATCGCGGTAATTTTTTATATTTCCAAGTTCGATAAACACCGATACCGGACGGGTGTATTTTAATTCGTATAACGATCGTTCTTCAACAGTTCCGTTGAACCCTCTGCTTGGCTGGTGTTTATCGTATTTAACGGACAGTTTTTGTTGAAGTGTTTCTGCCATTTGTTTTCCTTTTTTGCTAGTATGGTGATAATAGAAAAAAACATCTATTTGTTTGTTGTTGCTTCTGCTGTCTAAGTGCAGACTAATAGATCGCTGATATTTTATGCTTTTATTTTTTTTTGATATGTCATTAACTTTACGTACTCTTTGTCTTAAGCGTTCAACCTGGTCGAGGGGTATACTTTCTCCCATGCATGTTTCGTCATTGTCGTATTCAAGAAATTGGTCATCGCGTATACCATCATTTTCATCAAGTATAATAAAATGTACAGTAGCTCCCATTTCTCTAAGTCTTTTCCCTAATCGTAATGTAATGTCGTAGGCATATTCATCTTCGTTTAAAGTGTGGTTTCCATACTTGCCCGATGCTCCCGGATCGGGACCTCCATGTCCACTTATTAAAAAAATAAGTGCTCCGTCGAGTTCGTGCGATTCTATTTTATATTCTTTTCGTTTAGTTCCCCAAAGTGGTTCAGTAAGAATATCATTTTTTAATGGTAAAATATAATTGTGGTGCGAAAAAAGGGAGTTATTTTTGCCTAATTTAGTATTGTTCAGAGTTATAAATTCGTTGTAATATTTTTGCGGATCAAGACCGTTTCTAAGTAATAGAGCGTATATGCCTTCGCCAGAAAGTGGTTTGGTTGTTTGGTTGTTATTTTGCGATAATAAATGAGTTGAAAAAAACAGAATTGATATGAGTGATAGTATAGCTTTACGAAATAACACAGATAATGTAATTTAAGTATTGTCAAATATTATGAATTATCACAAAAATAGATAATTCTTTCTAAAATTGGAATTCATTTAATTTAATGTGTCGTTGTTGTTTTTAAGTAATTCAAAGTATAACTTTAATATTGTAATGCTTTTTGTATGATTATTAAACTTTTTAAGAATAATTCAAAGTCTGCTAGCTTTATTTGTGGTTTATTTTATAAAGCCTTTTGAAATTTATAAAGATGCTAATTATAATTACTAAAAAGAAGTTGGAATAATTATTGTAAAATAAGATGTTAAATTAGCAACTTTTATTGAGTAAAACCGTTATTACTTGGTGTCATCTTTTTTATATGAAGAATATATATTTGTTTTTTTTAATTGCAATTTTTTTTGTTGGTTTTCAAGCTTCTTATGGAATTGGAGTTATTCCAACATCGAAGAAAATAAAGCAGCCTGATGGATCGTTACTTACCATAAAACAACATGGTGATGAATTTTATAATTGGGTTACAACAATTGATGGTTATAGGATTGTTCAAAATAGTGAAGGAATTTTTGAATATGCCGTTAAAACAACAACCGGTAATATTGTTACTTCGGGGATAAAAGTGTCTGATGTTCAGAATCGGAATTCAATTGAAACTGATTTTTTAAGTAAAACGGTTAAAAACCTAGGGGTTTCTAAACAAAATGCTATTGCAAAAAAAGCTGCAATGTTGCAGAATAGTAAATTAAAAAGCACTACTGATATTACTCAAAATCATATTTTTCCTCATTCGGGTAGTTTTAAGTTATTGGTGGTTTTGGCTAATTTTAGTGATACGGAGCCAACTTATTCGCAGGTTGATTTTAATAATTTAATGAATCAACCTGATTACCAAGGAACTGGAAGTTTTCGCGATTATTATCTTGAAAATTCTAATAATAAACTCGAATTAAACTCTGTTGTTGTTCAATGGGTTAAACTTTCTAAAGCACATGATTATTATGGTGCTGATAATAAAAGTGGTGAGTTTGTTTTTGATGCTTTAACGGCTGCAAATAATGCCGGTGTCGATTTTTCGCAGTTCGATAATAACGGTGACGGCCTAGTAGAGAATGTTTTGGTTATTCATCAAGGTAAAGGCGAGGAGGGATCTTCTAATATAATGGATATATGGTCGCATTATCTTTATCTTTCGGCTTTCGGATATTCAAAGGCTGAACGTACTTTTGATGGTGTTGTTATTGATGATTATACTATAAGTCCCGAATTTTATGGCAATGAAACATCGATATCGACAATTGGTGTTATTTGCCATGAGTTTGGCCATTCACTTGGAGCACCCGATTATTATGATGTGAATGGAGCTACTGAAGGAAATCATGATGGAACAGGTTATTGGGATTTGATGGCTTATGGTGCATACAATGAACAAGGTCGAAGACCTGCTCATCATAACCCTTTATCGAAGCAACAGTTTGGCTGGATTGATGTTGAGATTCTTGAAAATGAACAGCATATAACAGTTGAGCCGATTATTTTTACCCATAAAGCTTATAGGTATAATACAACATCCGATAAAGAGTTTTTTCTTCTCGAGAACAGGGTTTTTTCAGGTTCTGATGTGGGTATTCCGGGAGAAGGATTATTAATTTATCATGTCGATAGCAATTATATAGCTAGTCATATTTATGGAGTTAATAATACCGATCATCAGGGATTGTATATAAAAGCTGCCGGAGGTGCAACAAACTCATCTTCTTGTCCTTTCCCAGGTTTACTTGGTGTTACTGAGTTTACTGATACTACTGATCCATCGTCTTTAGCATGGAATCAAAATAGTACAAACAAGTCTGTAACAGGTATTTTTGTCAATGGTAATAACATTGAATTTGACTTTATGGCTTTGCAAAATGGGGCACCTTTGTCTTTTGCAACTAAGGTTATGAGTTATGATTCTATTATGGTTAAATGGACACGTTCATCTGAAAATTATCCTGTTTTAGTTGCATCATCTGTTTCAAATACTTTTGGAAACCCTGTTGGTGGTCATTTATATTCTGTTGGTGATACAATTGAGGGAGGTGGTAATGTTTTGTATTATGGTGATAGTATTGATTTTATCTATCATGATTCTCTTACAGAGCTTACAACTTATTATTACCAAATATGGAGCGATAGAGGTATTTCATTTTCTGTACCGTTAACCTCTTATTCTACAACAATTTCCGGCCCTGTGTTAAATTATCCATGGTACGATGATTTTGAAAATGGAATTATTAAATGGAAAAACGAAAGAATAGGTGAAGGTGTTGTTGATTGGGTTTTAAATGAGGGTGGATATGGCATTCATCCAGCTAATGCGCACTCTGGAAATCAGAATGCTTATTTTTATAGCGATTTAGAAGGTACAAAAGGAAATCTTATTTCACCATTATTTAAAGTCGATTCAACGACTCAGTCATTTCGTATTGAGTTTTATCATGCTCAGGAGGATTGGTATGGCGATCAGGATTATTTACGTGTATTATATCGTTTGAAAGATAGTTTAACATGGATTCCGCTTGGTAATTATGTAAGTTCAATTGCTCAATGGAAAGAAGAAAAACTTGATTTTACGCCTGGTGGTGATTTTGAAATAGCTTTTGAGGCTCAGAGTAATTATGGATATGGTGTAGTTATTGATGATGTTAATATTTTTCCTCATCAAACCAATCCTCCGGTAAACTCATCAACGAATTTTACTGTTAAAAACTCAACAAAAACTTCACTTACTATTTCATGGACACCCGGCGATGGTGATAGATATCTTGTTGTTGGAAAATTAGGTTCTCCTGTTTCGGGTTTGCCTGATGATTATACTGCTTATTTGGCCGATACACTATGGGGGATGGGCGATGAGACTGAGTCTGATGAATTTGTGTTAAGTGTGAGCGATACTTCACAGATTACAGTAGCTGGGTTGTTGTCTTCATCTACATATTATTTTGCAATTTTTGATTTTTTCTCATCTAATTTAAACTATCAGTTAAATGCTCTTAATGGAAGTGCCCAAACTTTATATGGTAAATCTTTAGTCAGATTCTCAGTTGTTGATGAGCACGGTGAATCACTTGCAGATGCTAATATTTCAATTGGTGAATATAGTGCTTTAACAAATGAAAACGGATATGCCGAAATGTCTACAAATGTTTCTGGATCATTTACCAATTATAAAATTGAAAAAAATGGTTATGACTTATGTTATGGTAAGTTTATAGGAAATGATACTGTTGATTTAAGTGCACAACTATTTGGGGTTAATGTCGAAGCTGTTATTGATACAGTTATTCACGATTATAATGATGTTACAGTAAAATGGAATCCTTTTATTTATGAGAATTTTACCGGTTATGAACCGTTTGCTTTAACAATTCCCAATTGGACTTTTTACGATGGTGACACCAGTGAAACATACGGCTTATATGGAGATGATATTGCTTTTCCGAATGAGGGTTACGTTGGTTCTTTTATTGTGATAAATCCCTATGTTAAAGAAGGGTTTGAAATACCCGAACACTCTTTTGTTAATGATCAGTTTTTAGGTTGCGTTGCTTCGGATCATGTACCTAATAATGATTGGATTATTTCACCTGTTTTACATGTGAATAATGAAATGTGGCTTTCTTTTGTTGCTAAATCGAGTAAAGATGATTATGGATTGGAACGTATACGTGTTTTGGTTTCTGAGTCTGGTTCGTCCGATTTGGATTCATTCAAATTAATTAGTAGTGGAGATTATCTTGAGGTTCCGGTTAATTGGTCGTGTTTTAAATATGATTTAAGTCCATATTTGAATAAAAATATACGTTTTGCAATAAATTGTGTTTCTAATGATGCTTATTTGCTATTACTCGATAAGATAATGGTTTCTAATGCTGAGCCATTGCAGTTTGCTCCTGTTTTTAATAAAGCTCCTTCTAATTATTGTCCATTAAATACTGGATTTTCTTCAATAAAAGAGATAGTGACTTTTGCACCGCAAATGCAAAAGTCTAATAGTTATTCGTCTAATATCAGTTACGAGTTATACCGTAATGAGAATTTAGTCTCTACGGTTAATGGAATGTCTAATACTGAATATATCGATTCGGGGTTGGTTTGTAATACTTATAATTATCAGGTAAAAGCAGTTTTGAAATCACCTGTAATTGAAAATATTTCTGGCGTGCAAAGTATTTCAATTTGTAATACTGTTTTTGTTGTGGTACAAGATGCTGAAGGATATCTTCAAGGTGCAAATGTTGTATTTAATAATACTAGTCAGTTAACAAATTCTGATGGTTCAGTGGTGTTTGAAAATGTGGAAAATGGAGATGTATTTGATTTGGAGGTATCATTGCAAAACTATCTGTCTGAAAAAATTAAAATTTCGGTTGTAAAAGATACTGTTGTTAATGTTATTCTTGAAAGTTCGAGCCAGATAGAAGAATCGGGAAAGCTAATGGCTGTTGTTTATCCAAATCCAACTTCGGGACTGATAAATGTAAAATTACCTGTTTTGAGTAATGAGGTTGAATATAAGATTGTTAATGCAGCCGGACAAATAGTTCAACAACGTGTAGTCGAAAATAATTTTTTCTTAGTTGATATTACATATTTGACCAAAGGATTATATATGATTGAAATAAGTGGAGATGAATACCATTTTGTTTTGAAAATATTTAAGGAATAAATAATATATCATAAATAAAAAAAAGCTACTCAAAAAGAGTAGCTTTTTTTTATGAGCGAAAAACGGGATTCGAACCCGCGACCCCAACCTTGGCAAGGTTGTGCTCTACCAACTGAGCTACTTTCGCATTACTTTGCTGCAAAAATATAAAAAAATGGATTATTGCGAAAAAGAATGATAAAATAATAGTGAAAAAATGTATTATTTGAATTGTTTTATTTTGTAAATAATTGAATAATAGATTAATGAAGTTTTTGATGCTTGTTATTAAAAACAAATTGTTGTTGTGATTGTTTAACAAGTAAACAAAAAATAATAATCAGATATGAATAAAGTAGATGTTAAAGTAACGTTTAAGGGTAATCCGGTAACTATAATTGGTAATAAACTTAAAGTGGGTATGCATGCGCCAGAATTTACTCTTTCTGGAGCTGATTTAAGTGATGTGAAATTAAGTGATTTTAAAGGGAATAATGTAGTTATTGCAATTTATCCATCTATTGATACCGGTGTGTGTGCTATTCAGAATAAACAATTTAATAAAATTGCTACAAGTTTGAAAGAAACTGTTGTGTTAAGTGTTTCGTTAGATTTACCTTTTGCCCAAGGACGTTTTTGTGCTGCTGAGGGATTGACTAATATTGTAACTTTATCAGATTACAAAAATCGTGAGTTTGGTGAGAAATATGGTTTTTTAATAGATGAGCTAAAACTACTTACCAGGGGAACTGTTATTATCGATAAAACAGGTGTTATAAAGTATATTGAATATGTTCCTGAAATAACAACTGAGCCCGATTACAATAAAGCAATTGAAGTTTTAAAATCAATTTAGAATTTGTTTTAAATATTTTACTCATTTTTAGCGAGAGTTCACATTGGCGCGGATATTCATCCGCGCTTTTTGGTATATTAAAAGGTATGATATGTGTGATAAAAAATACCAATAATTCGAATGTAATTTTTTATACATAATTAATTGTGTTAAGTAAATTATTTAAATGAATAAAAATATTTATCATTTATTAAACATATGTAGATGAAGGTTATAAAACGAAAATTTGTAGAAGCAAGTAACAATGATGGTTATGAACGTAAAACAAGTAAAAGATGAGATTCATGACCTTTTAATCATGTTGATGAACGTTTTTTCGTTTGCCATTCAGCTTGATGGTGAGTGAAAAGACATAAAAAGTTATTTTACTTCTTCTAATAATGTAGACGATAAAAGAACTAGTAAGTTTTAAAATTTTTATTTCGATAGGTTTTGTGGGTTAATTTAATCAAGGGAATAACTAATATTTATCATTTCTGCTATGTAACTTGTGGTTATATCAAATGCATTGATTCTATTATCTTGTAATAAGATAATAAGTTATGAGAACAAAAGTTTTTTTTATGTTGGAAAATTAAACTTTACTTGTAGTTTTGTGATTGCTATTTAAACAATCAAATTGACATGGGCATTATTATAAAAGAGGTTGTTACGAACGATCAGATTAAACAGTTTGTTAATTTACCATTTGAATTATATAAGCATAATAAGTATTGGGTTCCAGCTCTTAAAAGTGATGACTTAAAAGCTCTTATGCCTGAGTATAATCCGGCTATGGAAATTTGCAAATATAAGTTTTGGCTTGCCTTTAAAAATAATAAGTGTGTTGGTCGTATTGGAGGTTTGATTATTCCTTTATGGAACGAAAAAACTGGCGAGTCACTGGCTCGTTTTACGCGACCTGAGTTTATCGACGATGAAGAAGTGGTCGATAAATTAATGGAGACATTCGAAAACTGGGCGAAAAACGAAAAAGTTAACGGGGTTATGGGGCCGTTAGGGTTTTCAAATCTTGATCAGTCAGGGGTATTGGTCGAAGGCCATGAATGGTTGCCATCTGTAGCTTCAGGTTATCATCATGATTATTATCAGAATCATTTCGAACGTCTTGGTTATGTAAAAGAGATAGATTGGCTCGAGTTTCGAATAACATTTCCTGAGTCTCTTCCCGAAAAGTCTTATAAAGTTGCAAATATGTTAAAAACCCGATTCGGGTTAAAATCGTTGAATTTTACAAATAAGAAGCAGTTAGAGCCATTTAAAGATAAAATATTTGCGCTTTTTAACGATGCTTTTTTCGAATTGTTCGGAACTTATCGTCTACCTGATAAATTGGTTCGTTTTTATTTCGAAAAATATTTTCCTATACTAAATCCAAAGTATGTTAAGGTAATACTTGATAAGGAAGATGGGTTAGCCGGTTTTATTATTGCACTTCCTTCATTGTCGAAAGCCATGCAAAAGGCTGGAGGTAAAATACTTCCTTTTGGTTGGTGGCATATTAAAAAAGCACTTGAAAAGCCTGTTGAGATTGATCTGATGCTTACCGGTGTTCGACCTGAGTTGCAAAAAATGGGAGTCGCTGCTTTGTTAATGAATGATCTTTGGGAAACAGCAAATGCAGATGGTGTTAAATATGTTGAAACTACAGGAATGCTTGAAAATAATCATGTAGCTATTCAAATGTGGAAATCGTTTGATCATATTCAACATAAGAGAAAAAGATGTTATCGTAAGATGTTTTAAGAGGCATCTTTTTCTGTGCCAATAATTGGTATTGTAAATCGGAAGGTGCTTCCAACTCCAATTTCCGATTCGACCCATATATTACCATGTAATAGTTCAACAATACTCTTGCTTATTGACAAGCCAAGGCCGGTTCCTTTAAATAACCTATTTGGTTGTTCAACTTTGGTAAAGCGGTTAAAAACTGCATTGATTAAATCGGCAGGTATACCAATGCCGGTATCAGAAACATAAAATTCGATTGTGTCATTTAATTCTATAATGCCCAGTGTTACAGTCCCTTTTAGGGTGTATTTAAATGCATTACTGATAAGGTTTGACAGAACCTGTTCCAATCGAAATGGATCTGAGTAAATCTCTAAATTATCATTTTTTAATTGATTTGTATTTAAGTAAAACTCAATTGGGGTATCTCCATTAATTAATTGTTTTTTTAAATTATTAAAAAGATTGATAATAAACTGATGTAATGATATCCATTCATTTTTTATGATTAATTGACCCGATTCAATTTTTGAAATATCTAATATGTCATCAATAATCTTAATTAAAGTGAGAGTATTGCTGTTGATATATTTTGCGTAATCTTTTTTGTCATTAACAGATATTCGTTCGTCAATTAATAACCCTGAAAAACCAACAATTGCATTGAGCGGTGTTCTTATTTCGTGTGACATATTTGCTAAAAATGCCGATTTTAAACGATCAGATTCTTCAGCTTTTTTCATTGCAACAATCAAATCTCTTGTTCTTTTTTCAATTAGAGATTCTAGATGTATATTCTGATTTTCAATTAATTCCTTTTGGTGGTGTATTAATTCATTTTGCAGATTTAGTTCTTCATTAGCTTTTTCTAAGCTTTGTGTTCGTTCATCTACTAATCCGGTTAGTGTTTTATTTCGTTGTTTTATAGAACGAACTTTTATAAAGTATATTAAGTAAATCACTAGTATTATAATAAAAAAAGTAGTTATTCGAAATGTGTTTGTTTTGTAATATGGTGGTGATACTTTAATTTTTACATTAGGACCCCAATTATATTTTCCATAACTGTTTTTTGCAATTATCTGAAAAGTAAATTCTTTGGGCGAAAGATTTCTGTAAGTGATTGTTTTCCCATTACGTAATTGAATCCATTCTTTGTCAATACCCTGAAATTGACATTGATATTCTATTTCGGGTGATGCATTAAAGTCTAATATTGTAAAATCAAAGGTAATATTGTTGTCAGTATAAGGAATAACAATGGTAGTATCATTGGTAATATCAATTGCAATAGTTTTGTTTGAAGCTCTTATTGATGTTATTATTATAGGAGAAATAATATCTGGTTTCACAATACTGTCGGGATGAAAAATATTGAAACCTTTTGAACCTCCAAAAAATAGGTATCCATCTTTAAGTTTGCCGCTTGCATTAATTTCGTATATGTTATTAAGAAGACCATCTGTTTTATAGTAATTTTCAAATTCGAGGTTTTGAGGGTTAAATTTCGACAGTCCGTTGTGGGTTCCAATCCAAATATGGCCATTTTTATCTATTTGGGCGTTAATAAGGAAATTTGTTGGTAAACCGGAAGTTTCGTTATAATATTGAAATGTTTTATTTTTTGCATTGTATTTATGAATACCGTTACCTCGTGTTCCAATCCATAAATGATGGTTTTTATCTTCAATTGTAAAACGTACCAGATTACTGCTTATTGATGTTGAATCGTTAGGTGTTACCGTATGTTGGGTTATTATTTCTTGGTTTGCACTTAATTGATATAATCCGTTGTTTCTGGTCGAAAACCAAATGTTGGATTTGCTGTCTTCGAAAATATGAAGAACATCGATTGAAGAGTCGCTAAAAAATGGATGATTGTTTTTGTTAAAATATGTAAGTGATGTTCCACTTTTGTTAATTACCCGAATTCCATTTAATGTACCTACCCATTTATTTCCTTTCGAATCTTCGAATATTGTATTGATAAATTCATTGGAAATGAAATGATATGTATTATTTTCGAGACGAGCTAACCCATTGTAAAGTCCAATCCAGAGGTTGTCTTTTTTGTCTTTTAAAATGTATTGTACTCTAATGATATTGGAGTTTGTATTGTTTGTGTTTTGAATATTTTCGATAGTATTGTTGTGAAGTGATATTTTATACAGCCCTTTAAATTTGCAACCAATCCATATTATACTGTCATTGTCGTTATAAAAGCAACTGATGTAATTGTTATCTAATTGATTGAATATTGTAAAATCATTGTTTGTATTTTTAAAAATATTTTTTCTGGTATCAGTGTAGTAAATTCCGGCAAATTTGGTTCCTATCCAAAACCCTGAATCTTTATCAATAAAAATATCTTTAATGTGTGAGCTGGCTAATGAGTTTGGTTTATCAGGATTGTTTAACATTATGTAGTCGGTTGAATAATCGTTTTTTATTAATATTATTCCTCCTGAGTATGTGCCAATCCAGAGGTTATTGAATGAGTCAAATGTAAGTGCACTAACTCCATCGATCTGTGTGGTAATTTCTTGGTTGTGAAATTTCCATTGAGAAATTCTTTTTTTTGTATTATCAAAGAAATTTAAACCTCGGTAGGTTCCAATCCATATATTACCATTCTTGTCTTCTATTAGTTCACGAACAGATAGATTAGAAAGGCCATCTTGATAGATTGATGAGTGTTTTGTTACCGGATTATAATTTATAAGTCCAATTGATGTTCCTAACCATAGTGTTCCATTCGAACCAGTTAGTATTTTAAAAACCGATAGTGTTGATTTGTTTTTTGGAGTTGTTAAGCTATTGATGGTTTCAAAAGTATTTGTTTTTTTTATATATTTACATAATCCATTGTCGGTACCAATCCATATAGTATTGTCATTGTTTATTGTTATTGTATGAATTATATTACCTGGTAATGATGTTTTTTTTTGGGGGGTGTGGTAATATGTTGTTATTTTATTTGAAGTTGATAATTTATTTAACCCGTTGTCGGTTGCTATCCATAAATTTCCTTCTTTATCTTGTTCAATTTTATTGGCATTATTACTCGATAAGCCGTTTAAGCTGTTAAACCGGGTAAATGATGCTCCATCAAATTTGCAAATACCTGCTGCTTCAATACAAAACCACATGTAACCTTTTGAATCTTGCGATATGTCGGTTACGTTTTCGCCGGGTAACCCTTGGTCGATATATATTTGTCTGAAATTTTGAGTTATATTTTGGGCATTGGTATTATTTGCTAAAAAAAATATCGTTAATGAATAAAAAAAAATGTATGTTAATTTTATGTAAATTAATTTTTTTGTGTTAATTAATTGGTCAGGCATGGTTTATAAAATTAATTTGTTTTAAGCATATATTTTTTATTAACTATAAAAATGACACTTTTTTGCATTGTTGCGCAAAAACATAAATTATACTTAAAAATATGAAATTATGTTTCGCAAAAAGGAATGTTTTTGCTTTTAATATTGGAGGGATTTATTGGTATAAAAAAAAGAGCAGACATACATCTGCTCTTCTTTTAACCTAACCTTAACTAAACCTATGAAAAAACTCTCCAGCTTTTCATACACAAATATACAATGATAAATGGAATATTAATGCAATTTTAACGTTAAATAAAGTTAATTAGTACAATGGGGTTATTTTCTGTTTAGTTTTACTTTTTATTAAAACCTGTAACTAAAGGCAATGCTGAAATTTTCTTTAAATTGTAGTTTTGATGATTCGTTTTGAAAGTATCTTAAGTTACCGTTAAGTCGGGTTGAAAGAAATCGATTAATTCTCATATTGAATATTATTTCCCAGTCCATTTGTGTTTCTGAATTCTCATTCAAATAGCCGTAAAAAAGGTCAAATGTATATTCTAATCTATATTGGCTCGATATTTTCCAGTTAAGGTGGCTGTTAATCGAAGCTCCCGAACGTGTTGTTGTTTTTCTGTTTTTATCTATTTTATAGCGAGTTTGATCAACTTTTCCGGTATCAAGTACAGCTGTAATTTTTGAGGTTATTGGAGAAAAAAGTACAGTAAAGTTTTTATCTTTTTTGTAATCCATACCTAATGCAACTGTTATGTATGCAGGAGACATAAATGAAGATAAAATAATTGAATCATTGTTTTTGTCGGGATTGTTAAATAATTGTGTTTTAAAATCGACAAATGAACTGTAATACCATTTTTTAGAGGCTTTTATACCTAATTTTGAAGTGATTTCAAACATATCAGTACTAATACGACTTTTTTCATTTTGGTTTTGATTAATACCTAATTTGTGAATTCCTTTATTATCCCATTCGATTTTGTTTTTGCGGTAATTAGCATTAGCTCTTAAATCGCTTAGCAGACTTATGCTTTTATCTCCACCTTTTACCCAATTTTCGTTGTAATTATGTGAAAATTGTATAACTTCTTCTCCAGAGTATTTCCAGTATTTGATTTTTTTTGGTGGTTTTTTTAATTGTTTGGTTGGTTCTACTTGAATTAGAGAAAATAATTCTCTTGCATCTTTTTTCGACATTTTTAATCCATCAAGTAAAAATTTGTGTGGCGATGGGATTTTTTTTAAAATAAATTGAACATTGTTTGGGTTAAATATTATTAGCGAATCATTGTTTGAAATTATGTATGAATAATTCTTATCAAATTCACTTGCTAACTTTTTGGTATCGAAATATTTAAATTTTAAGCTGGTGGTGTCGGGTAAAAAGTTTTGCGAAATGTAATAAGGTGAGTATTTTATTGGTGTATAGGATGGGGTATTGTATTTTAAATAAAAACTATAATAGTTTAAAAATCTTGAATTGCTATTATTTAAAAAGAAAATATATAAAGCTGTTTTATTATTTTGTGTGTTTATGTTATTTATTTGTTTTGAAAGTTTTGATGCAAAATCAATGCAATTAATTACAGATTTATTATTATTCCAATAATCATCTGTTTTTGTAGGTGACTTTATTTTAACAGATGCATTAAGAGGTTGCAATGCAACTACAAAATAAAAAAAATATAATAATGACTTTCTTAAAGGTAGGTGTAGGTAATGTTTTTTTCTATTATATAAAATCATACCCATTTTTTGTTCACGACTGCAAAATAAAATATTCTTATTGAGAAAACCAAAATACATTACGCATATTACGTAGTTTTGTTTCTTTTTGTTTTTTAGGTTGTAATAAATAATAAAAAATGGTTGTTTTGTATTCGCTAATTGAGTTGATTATAGGCTCAGATGATAGCGAATTACTGCAATAAGAATTTTGTTTATCGAAAAAAAAAAATTAGTGAAAGATTTAACTAAAGGTCATGTGGGGCGTGTGATTTTAAGTTTTGCAATGCCTTTGGTAATTGCGAATCTTTTACAGCAGGGATATAATTTTGTTGATCGGTTAATTGTTGGAAATTATTTGGGTAAAGAGGCTTTAGCTGCTGTTGGTGCATCTTTTCCTGTTATTTATACACTTATTGCTTTTGCTATTGGCATTGGTAGTGGAGCAACGGTTGTTATTTCACAATTTTTTGGTGCGAAAAAATTTAATGAGGTTCAAAAAACTGTAAGTACAATCTTTATTTATCTTTTTATTACTTCTATTGGATTAACAATTCTGAGTGTTTCGTTTAGCGACCAAATATTTAATGTATTAAATGTAGAAGAGACGGTTCATGTTATGGCAAAGCAATATTTTAATATTTATATGTTTGGTATTGTTGCTTTTTTTGGGTTTAATGGAATTGCTTCGGTTTTAAGGGGAATGGGTGATTCGTTAACTCCGTTGTTGTTTATGTTTATTGCTTTTATTAGTAATATAATTTTAGATATTCTTTTTATTACTGTCTTTAACTGGGGTGTTGCCGGTGCAGCATGGGCTACTGTTATTGCTCATTTTATACCCTTTTTGTTAGGTGCTTTTTTTTTAACCCGCAGGCATCAGCTTATCTCTTTTCGTATTGGTGAATTAAAGTTCGATAAAGGAATTTTTGGTAAAATTATTAAAATTGGATTGCCAACGGCTTTTCAACAAACTTTTATTGCATTAGGCTTAACCGCTCTTATTCGTATTGTTAATAATTTTGATACTACAGTTTTAGCTGCTTATACCATAGCGGGACAAATTGATTCTATGGCAGGTATGCCTGCTTTAAATCTTTCAAGTGCTTTGTCGGCATTTGTTGGACAAAATATTGGAGCTCAAAAGTTCGACAGGATAAGAAATGGTTATTGGGCTACATTAGTTATGGCTTGGCTAATGAGTATTATTGTAATGGTTGTTGTTTTTATTTGGGGAGATATGCTTATTGGTATTTTTAATAAGGATTTGGATGTGGTTGTTTATGGAACTCAATACCTTAAGATTGTATCATCGTTTTATCTGGTTTTTTCTACAATGTTTATTACCCATGGTTTGTTAAGGGGAGCTGGTGATACTCTCATTCCAATGTTTATTAGTATTGTTTCGTTATGGTTGGTTCGAATCCCTTTTGCTATTTATTTATCTGAAATATACGGTGTTATTGGTATATGGTGGGCAATACCTATTGGTTGGTCAATTGGTTTGGTTTTATCGCAGACGTATTTTTTCTGGGGAAGATGGAAAACAAAGAGTATTGTTATTCGAAATTAGATAATTTATATATTTAAATATAGTTCCAATTTCTTTTTAAAATCGTGTGAAGAGGTTATTACTGTTGTGTTTATAGGTAATTCTGTTTTTAAGTTTTTTATTTGTAATCCATTTATAAATACTTGTTTATTTGGAAGTTCAATATTTAAAGTGTTTAATGTTAATAGTATGCTATTGGTTCCTTGAGAAATTAAAAATGAAGTAAATAGTATATCAATTGGTTTTATTTGGTCAATTTTTTTTATATCAGCAATAGGAACAGAGGCTCCTAAATATATAACATCGAAATTGTTTTTACGTGCTAATAAGCTGTAAAAAAGCAAACCTAACTCGTGATATTCACCTTCGGGTAAAAAAAATGCAATTCGAGGTCCATATATTTTGTGTTTCGACATTTCGCAATCTATTGCAATTATTAATTTTTGACGTATAAGATTAGAAATGAAATGTTCTTGTGCCGGATAAATTGAGTTTGAAAGCCATAAAATCCCAATTCGATTTAAAAAAGGAAATAGTATATGTTCAACGGTGTCTTCGAATCCTTGTTTTATTATTGAGTTTGTTAATATTTCTGAGAATTTATTTTCATCTAGTTCCAACATCGAAACTATTAATGATTCTATTAATATGTTATGATTTTTTGTTTCTACCGATAAATCAATAATTCGTTTTTTTAATTGTTCGTCATTTAATTGTGCAATTTTTGAAATCTTGTAACCATTTTGACATAAAATTGAAATATTTAAAATGCGTTTTAAATCATCACCGTTGTAATATCTTATATTTGTTGATGTACGGCCGGGGTTAATTATTTTGAATCTTCTTTCCCATATTCGAATAGTATGAGCTTTAATGCCCGACATTTTTTCCAAATCTTTAATGGAGTATGAGGCCATAATATAATATTATTTGTTTCGGTGATTTAAATTTAAAACCACTTTAAAATCATTTTGTTCAATTATTTTGTGTTGTTTATATTTTTATTTGAATTATAACCCTGAAGCAGGATATCTATGACCTATTAAAAAATATTATACATTTGTTAATTAATAATTATATATCACATGATTTATTCAATGACTGGTTATGGAAAGTCGGTATGTGAACTTTCTAATAAAAAAATAAGTATCGAAATTAGATCTTTAAATAGTAAACAACTCGATTTAAATATTCGTATTCCTATTATATATCGAGAAAAGGAGTTGGAAATACGAAATGAGATAAGTTCATTATTGAACCGTGGTAAAATTGATGTGAGTTTCTTTGTTGAATCTGTTGTGTCAGATAAAATAACTCAGATTAATAAGCCGGTTATTGAGTTGTATTATAATCAATTGAAAGAAATATCAGATTCTCTTGGGCTGAGCAATGATTCTACTGATTATTTAAAAATAATTATGCCTTTACCCGAAACAGTTAAAACAGAATTGGCCGAGTTAGATGAAAGTGAATGGGGGATGATAAAAAAAGTATTTTATGAGGCAGTCACTAATATTAATTTGTTTCGTGAGCAAGAAGGTTTAGTGTTGGCAAATGAGCTAAATAAACGCATTTGTAATATTCGTAATTATCTTACTGAAGTTGAGCAATTTGAAACCGTTCGTATTGATAGAATTAAAAGCAGGTTAAAAGATAGTTTGGAAGAGATGGCTGCTAAAAGTCAGATTGATGAAAACCGTTTTGAGCAGGAATTGATTTTTTATATTGAAAAGCTAGATATCACTGAGGAGAAAGTGAGGTTAATGAATCATCTCGATTATTTTATTGAAACCATGAATCAACAAGAATCGGCAGGGAAAAAATTGGGCTTTATTACTCAAGAAATTGGTCGTGAAGTTAATACCTTAGGTTCAAAGGCTAATGATGCCTCGATGCAGCGCATTGTAATTCAGATGAAAGATGAGCTCGAAAAAATTAAGGAACAATTATTGAATATTTTGTAATATAATGAAGAAAGGAAAATTGGTTATTTTTTCTGCTCCTTCGGGATCGGGTAAAACAACAATTGTTAAGCATTTATTAAGTAAGAATTTGAATTTGGAGTTTTCGATTTCGGCAACTAGTCGTAATCCTCGAGGTGCAGAGATTAATGGTGTTGATTATTATTTTCTTACACCAGCCGATTTTGAGAAGAAAATTGCTAATGATGAGTTTCTGGAATATGAAGAGGTTTATAAGGGTGTTTATTACGGAACGTTAAAGAGTGAGGTAGACCGTATTACATCAATTGGTAATAATATTGTTTTTGATGTAGATGTAGTGGGGGGTGTGAATATAAAAAAAATGTATGGTGATGCTGCTTTAGCCATGTTTATTCAGCCTCCTTCTATTGAAGAGTTGAGAAAACGATTGGTTGGACGTGGAACTGATTCTGAAGATAAGATTGAAATGCGTTTAAATAAAGCTAGTGAAGAGTTGTCTTATGCTTCGAAATTTGATGTGATTATTGTTAATGATAATTTAGAAAAGGCTAAGAAAGATGCTGAAC
The DNA here is from genome assembly GCA_016933045.1 of Marinilabiliaceae bacterium. Taxonomy (GTDB): domain Bacteria; phylum Bacteroidota; class Bacteroidia; order Bacteroidales; family Marinilabiliaceae; genus JAFGBR01. Next base: position 62,538 of record JAFGBR010000065.1, read on the forward strand.
AGGCTTTGCATGATTTCCTTTCAGATTAAGGCAGATGAAAGTTGTTGAGAAAAGAGTTGGATTGTTATTTGGGTCTTTTAATCCTATTCATATAGGGCATTTAACTCTTGCCCGATATATGAATTGTTTTGATGATATTGATGAGGTTTGGTTAGTTATTAGTCCTCAAAATCCTTTTAAAAATGCCAGTGATTTAATAAACGAGCAATTACGTAAACAAATGGTTGATATTGCGTTAAAAGATGAACAAACTATTAAATCGTGCGATATTGAATTTTTTATGCCGCTGCCATCTTTTACTATTGATACACTTAAAGCTTTAAAAGAAAAATATTCTAATTATTCGTTTTCTTTAATTATGGGAACTGATAATATTAAATCAATAAATAATTGGAAATCGGGAGATGAGATATTAAATAATTTTAAAATATATATTTATCCTAGATTTAAGAATTTTGATTCATCAAAGATTGAGCATCCTAATGTTTGTTATACAAATGCCCCCATTGTTGAAATATCATCAACAGAGATTCGTGAAAATATTGCAAAAGGATATTTAATGGCTGAATTTTTACATCCAGGTGTTTCTGATTTTATCGTAAGTAACTCGTTGTATATATGTTAACAAAACAAAAGCCATCTTATTCAGATGGCTTTTGTTTTGTTAATGATTGTATTTTAGTATTTTTCTTTTGGAAAAACAGCTAAATAGTCTTCGTATGTTCCATTATTTAAGCATACCTGTATAATGTCACGACCAATAGGGTTTAACTCGTCTGTTAAAAATGTTTTAGCTTCTTTTTTAAAGAAATCGGTTAATATTTTTGCTCCAATATCATAGCCATCATCTCCTACTTCGGGTTGTTTGTATACTTTAAGGTAACGGCTTGGTATTTTTGCACTTTCAATAGTAAGGTAATTTAATTCTAAACCAAGTAGAGCACAACGGGCTGGTTGTGTTTGATCTTCTCGTAGGTTTAAGTTTCCACGACGAGTAAGATATTCGCGCATTAGTAACTGTGGTTTAAATCCCACTTTCCATGCTCCAATGTGTTGATTCGGAGTTAGTGTGTAGCTTACCCGTGGTGTGTGAATTATTTGTTGAAGCAACATGTTTGCATGGTGTACTTTTTTCCCGGTTGCAAAAGGCCAGTATGAGCCAACTCCTTCGCTTTCCATTGCATCACTTGTACTAACAATACTTGGGTTGGCATATCCTCGTGGCGCAACTAATCTCCACAACCAAGCTAATGCTGGTGGTAAAATATGAAATAGGCCAATAATACTGTAACTAGGTTTATCGGGCAAGAAAGGTGGTGTTCGTACTCCAAAACTACGTACATCAACTGAAACAGGCTTGTCTATAACTCCGGGCATAATATCGCGAGGTATTATTACCCTAGGGTTTGGACATTTTTTGCCTGGAGCATCTTCAATATGATTCCAAATAAGTGCAGTACAACCCGGTTCTGTTTGTATGTTTAAAAATAGTAATGGTTTTGATGGGCTAATAGTGACCTTTTCTAACGATGGGTCATCGCCATATTCGGTAATGCTGTCTGTTCTTATAAACCAACCGTTTTCAGCATCTATTATACGAAGTTTTCCGTTTTTCTTTTGAATTGAATTGTGACAAATGGCCATATCATCTGTAATAGGTGCCAGTTTACAGAACATTGGGATATTAATAGATCGTTTTTCTCCATTAATAATATTTGTTCCAATAAGGGTTAACCCTTCGGGTTCTCTTACAATGTGTTGGAGCATTTCGCTTTTTCCGCCTCCACTGGCTCCTTCATGTAAAAATGTAAGAGAATTATCATAAGGGCTAATTACCCGAACTGTTGAGCAATGTGCAGTTATCCAATTTTCTTGTTCGCCTTTATCTAGTAGTGCACTATAAACGCCTTTTTTTGCACTTGGCCCGGGATAGAGATTGTATGAATATATTTCATGCGCTAAATTTGTTCGGTTGTGAACTACAATTTGTTTGCCATCGAAATGTGTATGTCTAAATGGAGGAGCAACAAGGATTAGTGAGTCAAGTGTAAAATATGAAGGTAGGTTGTTAACATCTACAATGGATTGAAGCATTGATAAGCCCATTGCAAAAAATGCTGCATTTGCAGGGGCTATTGCCATTCCTCCAATCCCAACACCGTAGTGACCAGCCCAAAAAAGAAAAACAGCAAGGTCTTGTTGTTTCATCCAGTCAAATGTTTCTTTTTTCAATTGACTGAAATCGTATCCCATTTTATCTTTAAATAATGGCTTATCAGTTGGTTTGTTATCGGCTATGAGCATGGTGTTTGGATCACGTCGTCTCATATATGGTTCAACATAATTAGCCGAAATGCCATTTTTTACGCGGTGTACAATTACTTCAGTAACACTGCCTTTTCCGGGAATATCGTATTTTACCTCAAATTCTTTGTTGTCGGGCGAACCAGTAGCTACTTCAGATAGTTCATAGGTTGAGTTATAAACTGTACAACTCTTGCAATTGTTTAATAAGTCAATAACTTCATCAGATAAATCAAGTTTCCTGGTCTTTAATATTTTCAATAAGTCATTCATATTAGTGTTTTTATGTAGTTACTAAATGATTTTGTTTTGTTGTTCTTTTATGGTTTAATTAAAAGGGTTTTAATATTATAACTTAATTAGTTCTATTATGTTCATAGTTGTGATTATATATTTTTTAAAACAAATATATAAAAATATGAAATTGATAAAATAGTTAAGAATTTAATTTGAATTTAAAATACTATATTAAGTGTTAAAAATTTAACACAATATGATTGGATTGTTTTATTACACAATATGTTAAAATATGTATTTTATTAAGTTATTGATAGTTAGGGGTATGGGAATTTAAGTTGGGTGACATTTATCTACTGCTAATATTGTTTGTAGAATGTTAAAAATATTTAATTGAATTACGAAGATTTATTTTAAACTAAAACAGGACATCTGAAAAATATGTTTTTCAGATGTCCTGTTTTAGTTGGTTTATGTAGTATTATTTGGTTGTAATTACGTTTGGTAGTTTGGTTTTTATATGTCCGTCGGTTGCAACTTCTTTAACCGGATACCATTCTGAAGTGTTTTCATCTTTTTTAAATGTGTGGGCAATCCATGATGTATTATTATTTTCTTCAGAATGAGAATCAACAATAATTTCATCTTCTTTAATTTGAACTTTACTTCCAAAAATTGAATAAGGCTTTAAATCATTGATACAAATTTTTTGAACAAGTTCGAATTTACCCTGAGTGTTTTTTGTGTAAAAGTATGCAGCTCCGGTATCGTAAACTGTTTCACCTTTTTCGTTTACATAATCTTCGCCCAAAGCACCAACAACCAAATATTTATCGGATAAAGCCACTGAAACACCAAAATTGTCATAGGCTTTTCCTCGTGGTGATTTTAATTCCTGTGTGAAAATCCATTTTCCATCTTTATTCTTTTCATAAATCAGCACACAGCCAACTTGGGGAATATTTTTGTTTATATCTGTTGAAGCGCGATGATAATCTCCAATAGCAACATTTTTACCATCACTATCTATTGAGAAATGAATTTTTCCTTTTAGTATTTTGTCGAAAGAAGCAAAATCTTCAAACTGGAATAGTGATTGTCCGTTTGATGAAATAGCAAAGAGTAAAACAAACCCTAATGCAATTATTAATCCCTGCAATTTAACTTTAATTATCTCCATCGTTTTCATAATGTATTATGGTTAAAAGTATTGGTTTTAACATCTCAACTTTTTTACAAATTTATGCACTATGTATTAAATACATAGCACACTTAATCAAGTAATTTTTTTATTTTGTCAAATGTAATTTGATTTTTTTAGTTTATTGTAATTTTCTACGATAATTATTATTTTATGTTGCATTTTGTTATTAAAGGTTAAAACTTTTTTAACTCGGAGTAAAGCTTTTGAACTGGTAGGCCAACAACATTAAAGTAACTTCCTTCTACTTTTTTAATTGCTATATGTCCTATCCATTCCTGAATACCGTAAGCTCCAGCTTTGTCGTATGGTTTATGATTGTTTAAATAATATTCTATTTCGTAATCGTTTAATTTGTTAAACCATACATGAGTAACAGCAGAAAATGAGATTTTTTTTGAAGATGATTTAATTGTTACCCCAGTAATTACATTATGCATTTTGCCTGATAATAGTTTTAACATGTTGTAAGCATGGGAATATGATGATGGTTTTCCAAGTATTTGGTTTTCAGCAATAACAATTGTATCGGCAGTTATTATTATTGTGTTTTTAGATAAAAGATTGTTGTAAGCTTCTGATTTTTTTTGAGATAAGTATTCTGCCACTTTGTTTATGGGAATATTATTAGGATATGATTCATCGATATTATCTTTTACAAATACTTCGAACTGAATGCCTGTTTCTTTTAGCAAATCTTGTCGTCGGGGGGATTTTGAGGCAAGGATAATTTTATATTTATTTAAATTAGGTATTTGAGTATTACTCATATTTTAAATTTGTTATTTAAAAAATGTGCCGGCAATAAAGATGTATATAATGCCACTTAGCATTATTATTTTACTTACTTGGCTTGCTGTGTGAAAATCTTTTGGTAATCTGGCTTTTTTTATGCTCCACATTAAATATGAATATGGGATTGTTAAGGCTATTATAAAATAGTATAACGTTAATTTATTATTGGCTAATTCTGAAACTGAAAAATATGTTAACCAAAGTGCGATTATTGAAAATGTAATAAGGGCAATAACTAATGCTTTTGTGTAACGTGTACCCAAAGCTATTGGAAGTGTTCGGCATCCATTAATCTGATCGCCTTTCATATCTTCAATATCTTTTATTATTTCACGTGTCAGATTGCTTAGAAATGCAAAAAATGCAAATCCGGTGGTCCAAAACCATGCAACAGAACAAGCTTTTGAGTTTAATATGTCGGTTCCATTATTTAAACGGCCTATTGCTGCAAATTCAATGGAAACAACCAAATAGGCAACAAGGGCTGTTAGTATTGATATGATGATGTTTCCTATTAATATTTGTTTTTTAAAAGTTGTTGAATAATACCATAGTAATGCAGGTATTGCAAAAAACATGATAACGTAATTTTCTTTCCGGGTTACGTATGCCAGATAAAAACCACAAAAAACGCCAATGAAAGTTAGTATTAAATGAAGAAAAAGTGCTTCACGTCGTTTTATTATTCTGCCAATAAGTACTTTATCGGGTTTGTTTATTCTGTCAATTTGAATGTCAAAATAATTGTTGATAACATAGCCTGAGGCTGCTAAACAAAGGGTTGCAAAAACAACAAGTGCAAATCTGAAATCGGAAAGGGCAGGGGTAACTTTATAATAGGTTAGAATTGGAATAATTAAAGCATAACGTAATAAATATTGCAATAGTGCAATAATAAATAAGTTTTTAATTCTAATTAAGCGAAGCCAATTCATCATGTTGTATTTTTTTAGTTTGTTTATTAAATGTATTTATTACCATGTATGATCATTACCCCATTGTTGGTGAACTCTTAATACCTGTTCCATAACATCTCTAACACATCCTTCACCTCCTGCTTTATTTGAAATGTATTTGCAAAGTGATTTTATTTCTTCAACAGCATCTGATGGACATACTGGTATTCCAACTTTTTGCATTATTGGTAAATCGGGTAGGTCATCACCCATATACATTATATTTTCAGCTTCGAGGTTGTGTTTTTTTATCCATTGATTAAAAATTGGTAATTTATCACTTATGCCCATATAAACATCTTGAATTCCTAAATTTGAATATCTGTGTAGCACAGCTTCGGTTTGTCCTCCAGTTATTATGGCTATTTTATATCCTAATTTAACTGCTAATTGAAGCACGTAGCCATCTTTTATGTTTGCCGTGCGCATTGGTTCCCCGTTTGGGAAAAGAGGTATAATTTGTGATGAAAGTACTCCGTCAACATCAAAAGCAAATGCTTTTACTTTTTTTAAATCTTCTTTAAAATTACTCATTTTAATATGTTCAGATGTGTTAAATGTGTTGTTGTTAAAATAATAATTCGTTTAGCGAAATTATGAAATAAATTGTTTCATAATTAATAGAATCTTTTATTTGTTTCCATACATTTTAATGATATTATTGGTAAGGGTAGCGTAAATTTTTTTAATATCGGGTTTTGATTTTAATATTTCGATATGTTTATTAATGGTGTACAGATCGTTTCTTACTGCCGGGCCTGTTTGTGCTTTTCGCGGGGTAAGTTGTTCAATTTTTTCAGTTGTTTCTTTAATTAGTGGTTTTAACAGATTAAAATCAAGGTTCTGTTCTGATAATATGTTGCTGCTTAATGCGTAAAGATGATTTACAAAGTTGCACGACATAACTGCTGCTATGTGTAAATAAAGTCGTTGCTGAGAATTTGCATATTGAACATTGTTCGACATGGTTAAGGCTAAAGATATTAAAGTATCAGTAACGTATTTATTGTTTGCTTCAATTAAAAATGGAATTGAGCTAAATTGTATGGGTTTGTTTTTCGAAAAGGTTTGAAACGGGTAAAAAACTCCTCTGTTTGGAAATTTGTTTAAAATATCTATAGATATACTTCCTGTGGTATGAACAATTATTGGATTTATTGTTTGTATTTGTTCACTTATTAATGATACCTGTTGGTCGTTAACTGATATTATTATTAAATCAGCATTGTTTGATAATTCATTTATTGCCCCAATGTATTGTGCATTTGTTTTTTTTGCTAAGTTTTCGGCATTTTGTTTTGTTTTACTATATATTTGAAATATCTGATTTCCTTTTTTGAATAATTCTGTTGCCAAATGGGTTGCCACATTTCCGGATCCGATTAAAGAAATTTTCATTGATAATATTTTTTTTAGAATTAAACTTTTAGTTTTAATTATTAGGTTGTTTTGCAATTCTTATAAAATCGGTTATTTTCACAATTGTAACGAAAAAAAATATTTATGCGGTTTTTTACAGTCACTTTATTTTTATTGTTCTCATTAGCATTGTTTGCACAAATTGATTATGAAAAAAGAGCTAACGGATATTTTGAAGTATCGAGCTATGAAAGGGCTCTAAAAGATTATTCTAGGGCATTGAAAAAAGACCCTGAAAATGTTTCTATTATTGAAAATATGATTCAATGTTATTTTGGTTCAAATTGTGACAGGTCAGAAGCTTTGCCTTTAATTGAAAAATTGGTTAAAGCTGACCCTAATAATAAAAGAATTGACTTGTATTATGCAAAAGCTTCATTTCATGGCAATAAGTTTGATGAGGCATTTAGTTATATAACTAAATATCAGAATAATGTGAAGTTAGATGATGAAGAAAAGAGTGAGGTTAACAGTTTGGTTAATTATATTTTAACGGCTCAGGCTTTGGTAAAAAAAACTGTAAATGTTTCGTTTATTAATTTGGGTGATAATATTAATACAGAACGTTCAGAGATTAATCCTTTTGTATGTGATGACGAAATGGTTTTGTTTTTTGGTTCTGATAAAAGATACCTTTCTGCTTATGGTATTAATTATTATAATGTTTGTATATCTTTAAGGCAGGATACCGCATGGGGAGAGCGTAAGTATGTTAGTGGAAAAATAAATTCAATTTACGATGAAATACCGGCAGGTTTATCTCCTGATGGAAAGGAATTATTTGTTTATCATAATAAATATGGCGATCAAACATTGTCATCAGTTAAATATAAAAATGGTTATTCTTTTGATTATTTGTTAGATGTAGGAATGCCAATAAATACCAATGCTGATGAATATGGAGCTTGCCTTACATCTGGTGGTGACACTCTATATTTTTCGGTTGAAATGGAAGATGGACATACTGATATTATGTATTCAATTAAATTACCAGATGGTTTTTGGGGTATTCCAAGGTCAATTCCAGGATTGATAAATACTTCTGCTGATGAGAATTTTCCGTATATTTTGTGCGATGGAAATAAAATGATTTTCTCGGGTAACGGGAAAAATTCGATGGGGGGTTATGATCTATTTTATTCATTAAAAGATGTTAATACTGGTAATTGGGGCGAGCCAGTTAATATGGGATATCCAATTAATGATACTTATGATAATTTTACTATTTCTATACCAAAAAACAAACGATATGGTTATGTTTCAGCAATTAGAAATGATTCGCGCGGTTTACGCGATATTTACAAATTGATTTTTAATGATGAAGAGGAGCCTTATGTAGTATATAAATACCAAATTATTAACTGGGACGAATATAAATTATCAAAACCGCAAATTATTTTATGGAATGAACATCATACTCTTGAAGTGGGACAATACATCTGTTCTCCAGAAACCGGTAGTTTTATAGTGGCTGTGGCTCCGGGTAATTATATTTTAGAAATTTGTAATGACGATAAAATGATGTATAATGAAAAAATTTTTGTTGATGAGAAAAATATGCTTAAGAAGTTTGTTTTGAAAGATATTACTTTGGGGTTGTAATATTCAATGTTATAATTTTTAATGGTTAATTTTATTTTTTTATTAAAAAACTTTAGTTGGCATAGAATTTTTGAATAACTACTTTTGTTTATATAAAATAAGATAAATAATAATAAAATTTGAATGGAATTGAATTTAAAAAATCCAATCGTTTTTTTTGATCTGGAAACGACAGGGATTAATATTACAACAGATCGGATTGTGGAAATATCGATTTTAAAAATAAATATTGACGGATCGAAAGAGGAGAAAACATTACGTATTAATCCTGAAATGCCAATTCCTCCAAAAGTAACAAAGATACATGGAATAACAGATGCCGATGTGGCCGATTGCCCAACATTTAAAGATGTGGCAAAAACTTTGTTGCAATTTATGGATAAGTGTGATATTGGAGGTTATAACTCAACAAAATTTGATATTCCACTTATTGCTGAAGAATTTTTAAGAGCCGGACTTGATATAGATATTAAGAAACGTAAGTTAATTGATGTTCAAACCATTTTTCATAAAATGGAAAAAAGAACCCTCGAAGCTGCTTATAGGTTTTATTGTGATAAAGATTTGGCTAATGCTCATAGTGCAAGTGCTGATACTAATGCTACGTATGAGGTTTTAAAAGCTCAACTCGATCGTTACCCCGATTTGAAAAACGATATGGAATACCTTGCCGATTTTTCGTCGCACAATAGAAATGTTGATTTTGTTGGGCGAATAATTTTAAATGAAAATGATGATGAGGTGTTTAACTTTGGCAAATATAAAGGTAAAAAGGTAGAAGAGGTGCTGGAGTCGGATTCAGGATATTATGGATGGATGATGAATGGTGATTTCCCATTATATACCAAAAAAGTACTTACTGCTATTAAATTACGCAAGTTTAATAATAAATAGGCGATGACATTAAATATGCCATGTGTTACTTTTTAATATGTAGAGATGATCATTTGGCAAGTTTCACTACATATCGAATTTGAAAAAAAATGATAAATGAAAGTTTTATGTATTGGCCGAAATTATGAAAAGCATGCAAAGGAATTAAAAAATCCGCTCCCGCCTGAGCCTGTTGTATTTTTAAAACCCGATTCGGCATTGTTGCGAAATAATCAACCTTTTTTTATTCCCGATTTTGCTAATGATTTTCATCATGAGGTTGAGATTATTGTGAAAATTAATAGGTTGGGTAAAAATATTGCCCCGGAATTTGCTCATAGGTATTACGATGAAATTGGGCTTGGAATTGATTTTACAGCACGCGATTTACAGGATGACCTTAGGGAAAAAGGTTTGCCATGGGAAAAATGTAAAGCATTTGATGGCTCGGCTGTTATTTCCGATTTTGTTAGTATAAATAGATTTAAAGATCTTCGTAACTTATCATTTAGTTTAAAAATTAATGGTGATATCAGACAAAATGGTAATACTAAAGATATGATTTTTTCAATTGATCAGGTTATTTCTCATATATCTAAATTTTTTACCTTAAAAATTGGTGATATAATTTATACTGGCACTCCTGCGGGTGTTGGATCTGTAAAAATTGGAGATATATTGGAGGGTTTTATTGGCGATGAGAGGTTTTTGAATTTTGAAATAAAGTAATATTCCATTTTTAATGGTTCGAAAGAAGGGGGCGGTACGGTATAAAGTACTAAAAACTGGTTTTTTAGTTTTATTGTTTGTTGGTTTGTTTTTTTGGCATAATATTTTTTTGTCCGATAGAATTCCTGCTTCTGTTGGTAATTATTTAGTAAAGGGAATTGACGTTTCTAAGCATTCTGGAGTTATTGATTGGAAAAGAGTAAACAGTGAAGGATTTAGTTTTGCTTTTTTTAAAGCCACTGAAGGAGTGGATTATTTAGATCCATTATTTAAAAAAAACTATGTTGAAGCTAAAAAAGCTGGTTTATTAGTGGGGGCATATCATTTTTTTCGTTTTAATAAAGATGGAGAAATACAGGCAAAGCATTTTTTAAATGTAGCTTGGCCTAAAAAAGGTGATATAATACCAGTTATTGATGTTGAATTTCATGGTAATAAGTTATCGTTTCATTCGGATGATGAGGTTATTGCTGAAATAAAAAAATTTGTTAGCGTTATTAAAAATAAATTAAATGTAACCCCTTTAATATATACTAATAAAGAGGGATATGATCGATTGATTAAAGGTAATTTCCCCGATTGTAGGCTTTGGTATTGTAATTTGAAACACGACCCAGACTTTGACGATTTGAAATGGGATTTTTGGCAATATTCACATCGTGGCAAAATAAAAGGAACTGAATATTTTGTTGATTTGAATGTTTTTAATGGAGAATTAACTAAGTTAATAAAATATTATTTATACAATTAATTTCTGCGAAAATTATACTTAGTTAAAAAGCAGAACCGTGTATTACTTTATGGTTCTGCTTTTATTATTCAATTAATAACGATCTTCATCTTCTTCGTCGTCATAGTCTTCATCGTCTTCATCGTCGAAGTCTTCATCATCGTCATCAAACTCATCAATCGAATCATCATTGTATTTACGACTTAAAAAAACATCTAAATCGTCATCCAAATCATCATAGATTGATGGTTTCTTTGAGCGCTTACTGTAATCTATTTTTAAATTGCGCCCTTTCATAAAATCATCTTGGGAAGGGAAATCGGCTATCGACTTATTCCTAAGGTCTTTAGATTTCATTTTTTAAAAAACATTTAAGTTGATATAATGAATCATTAACACAACTGAAAAATAGTAAATTTTGGAAAAAAAAGCGATGGGTAGAAAAAAAAAAATAAAAAAATTATGAATTGATAATTAATTATTTATAAAGATATGTTGAATGAGCAATGGTTTTTTACCCCCCAAAAAAAAGAAATGATTTGATATTTTGACGTTTTTTTTGGTGAAAAAAATAATATTGGATAAAAAACGTTTAAATGTGAAAAAAATATGACATTTATATTTTAAAAAGTGGTTATTTCGCAATCTGTTTAATTTATTGTATAAGACCAATGAGAAAATGGCGTGTTGAAGATTCAGTTGAATTATATAACATTAATGGATGGGGTGTTAACTATTTTTCGATAAACGAAAAAGGAAATGTAACCGTTTCTCCCAAAGAAGGAGGTGCTTCTATTGATTTAAAGGAGTTGATGGACGAACTCGTTTTGAGAGATGTAGGGAACCCAGTATTGTTACGTTTTCCAGATATTTTGGATAATAGGATTGAAACTATATCTAAGTGTTTTAAAAAAGCGGCTGATGATTATCAGTACCAGGCTCAGAATTTTATTATTTATCCTATTAAGGTTAACCAGATGAGACCTGTTGTTGAAGAGATTGTGAGTCATGGGAAAAAATTTAATATTGGGCTTGAGGCCGGATCTAAACCGGAGCTTCATGCTGTTTTGGCTATTAATACCGATTCTGATTCTATTATTATTTGTAATGGATACAAAGATGAGGATTACATTGAGTTGGCTTTACTGGCTCAAAAAATGGGAAAGCGTATTTTTTTGGTTGTTGAGAAATTAAACGAATTAAAATTAATTGCTAATATATCACGACGGCTTAAAATTAAACCTGATATTGGAATTCGCATAAAGCTGGCCAGTACAGGTGCCGGAAAATGGGAAGAGTCGGGGGGTGACAGTAGTAAGTTTGGTTTAACATCTAGTGAGTTGCTTGAGGCTCTTGATTTTCTTGAAGTGAATAAAATGCAGGATTGTTTGCATTTAATACACTTTCATATTGGAAGCCAGGTAACTAAGATTCGACGTATTAAAACAGCTTTACGTGAGGCTTCTCAGTTTTATGTTCAGTTGCGTAAAATGGGGTTTAATGTCGAATTTGTCGATATTGGTGGTGGACTAGGAGTAGATTACGATGGGACACGTTCGTCTAATAGCGAGAGTAGTATAAATTATACAGTTCAGGAATATGTGAATGACTCTATTTCGATATTTGTTGATGCCAGTGATAAGAATGAAGTTCCTCATCCAAATATTATTACGGAATCGGGGCGTTCATTAACAGCACATCATTCGGTTTTGGTTTTCGAGGTTCTGGAAACTGCTACTCTGCCTTCGTGGGATGAAGAAGAGGAGTTGGAAGAGGATAGTCACGAGTTGGTACTTGAGTTATATCAATTGTGGGAGACACTTAATCAGCCAAAGATGCTCGAAACATGGCATGATGCCCAGCAAATACGTGAAGAGGCTTTAGATAGGTTTAGCTTAGGAATAGTCGATTTAAAAACTCGAGCAAAAGTAGAGCGATTATTTTGGTCTATTGCCCGTGAAATACATCAGATGACTTCGCATTTAAAACATATACCCGATGATTTTAGGCAGTTGCCAAAAATGCTATCTGATAAGTATTTTTGTAATTTTTCATTGTTTCAATCGTTACCTGATTCTTGGGCTATTGACCAGATTTTTCCAATATTGCCAATTCACAGGCTTGAAGAAAAACCAACCCGTTCTGCAACTTTACAAGACATAACATGTGATTCGGATGGAAAGATTGATAATTTTATTTCAACTCGTAACTTTTCCTATTATCTTCCGGTTCATCCTTTAAAAGGAAAAGAATCTTATTATATTGGTGTGTTTTTAGTTGGTGCATATCAGGAAATTCTTGGTGATTTACATAATCTCTTTGGTGATACTAATGCGGTACACGTTACTGTTGATAGGAATAATTATCATATCGATCAGGTAATAGATGGTGAAACAATTGCTGAAGTATTGGATTATGTACAATATAACTCTAAAAAACTGGTTAGAACAGTTGAAACTTGGGTAACCAGTTCGGTTAAAGAAGGACGTATTACTGTTGAAGAAGGTAAGGAGTTCTTATCTAATTATCGTTCAGGATTATATGGCTATACCTATCTTGAAAAATAAATAAAAGAGGGTCAATTTGACCCTCTTTTATTTATTTAAACTTACCACAACTTGTCCTGATGATATTCTTACAACTTTTATAGGTGTTCCTTTTTCAATAAAACTGGTTTCTGCAATAGCATCGTAAAGCTCATTATCAATAATTACTTTTCCACCGGGGCGAAGTATTGTATCTGAAATTCCGGTTTTTCCTACCATGTTTTTTAAGTTGGCATCTATACCAATGTAGCCATTATCAATGTCTTGTGTTGTGTTTAGTGCTATTTTAGAAAGAGGTCCGGTTGTGGAAATTAGTTTGTGTGTTAGATATATACCACTAACAAAAGCTCCCGTAAAGCCGAGGAATACAATTAAAAGAGCTTGTAATAGATCTTCAAATTCAACGCCCGAGAAGTCAAATTTTATATTATTTAACATACTTAAAACTAGGCCGGTAATAGCCAGTATTATTCCTGAAATACCGGCAATGCCAAAGCCAGGAATAACAAATATTTCAAGTCCAATTAGTATTATTCCAATAATAAATATAAGTATTTCCCAATTTTCGGCCAAACCATCTATATACAATGGTGAAAAATAGATTACAGCCGCAATAATTGAAGCTATTAATGGGAAACCTACTCCAGGTGTTTGTAGTTCGAAGTAAATACCGCCAATAATAATTAATATTAGAATTCCTTGTAATATGGGACTTGTAAGTAAACCTTTTATACCATCGTAAAACGAAGGTTCGAAAGTAACAATTTTGTAATTATTAATTTTTAGTAAAGTAATAACTTCATTAATATTGTTTGCTTCTGCTTCGCAAAAATTATTTTTTATAGCTTCCTGGGTCGTAAAAGTTAATATTTTACCAGTATCAACAATATTTGGAATGTATATCGATTCATCTACCATTGCTTCTGCTATTTGTGGATCGCGAACCCATTTTACGATAGTATCATTATTCGTAATGATGGTGTCTTTACCATGCGCTTCGGCAGTTGCTCTAATTGTTGATCGCATGTACGATTGGTATTTATCGGGCATTTTTTGTCCCGACTGATCTACAACTGTTGCTGCTCCAATGTTTGCCCCAGCACGCATATAAATACTGTCGCAGGCAATTGATATTAATGCACCTGCAGAAGCGGCATTATTATCGATAAATACATGAACGGGTATTGAACTGTTTAAAATCTTTGTTCTTATTGAATCTGCAAAAACAACCTGACCTCCATAAGTGTTCATGTGTATAAGTATACATTTAGATTTTAGTTGATAGGCTTCTTTAAAAGCTTCCTGTGTATGAACCCAGCTGGTACTTCCTATTTCGCGTTGAATTTTTAAAACATAAACTATGTTTTGCGATGATTCAGTTGAGTCGTTTGAGAATGCAGTTAAAGAGGTGAACAGTATTGATAAGAATAGAATAATGTGTTTCACGAGAATATATTTTAATTAATAAGTTAGTTTAGCATTTAAGGAAATTATTCATGATTTTGGGATAATAAGAATTATGTATGTTTTTTTAATACAACATTTGTTATTAAAAATAGTCAATTTTTTTATTTGAATATTTTATTTTAAAAATAAATGTGAATTGCCAGGGTTCTCAATACGTTTAACGGAAAGAGTTGCAGCAACAACTGATATTATTGAAACAAAACCTGCAAGTAATATTCCAATATAAGGAATTGCTAATGTGAGTGAGAATAATAAACCATTACCAATAGCCAGCCCTCCATTATTCGAAACAAATTGAGAGGTGCTTTTTATGTTTAATTTTTTTCGCTCTAATGAATAGTCGATAAATGAGAAGCCGTAAAAGTATGAAGCTATAATGAATATTGCAAAAGGTGCAATTAATCCTATTATAGGTATAAATCCTATAATAAAAAATATAATGGTTAGACCTAATTCGATAAAAAGATTCTGGATGGCTAACCTTATTCCGCGCATTATATCGCCAATGAATTGTTGAAAATTGAAATCGAATTTTTTGCCTGTAATTATTTCTTCTGTTTTTTCCGATAATAGTGCATAAACAGGCGACATTAATATTAATATTATGTAACCGCCAAACCATACGTAAAAAAAGAAAAAAAGAATACGGATGAATAGCCACAGAGTCCATTCGATGGTTATTGACAGTATTTTAGCCCCGAAAAAATCCCAGGATGACACATTCATTAGGCTATTTATATGACTTAATGCCCAGTTACTTAATTCAGAGGTTCCCCAAACGCCAAAAATAAATACAAGAATATTGAAAATGATAGGGAATAGAAAAAATCCTGCTAACCTGTTTTTAAATATGAACGATATTGC
Source organism: Marinilabiliaceae bacterium (assembly GCA_016933045.1). GTDB lineage: Bacteria > Bacteroidota > Bacteroidia > Bacteroidales > Marinilabiliaceae > JAFGBR01. Next base: position 78,261 of record JAFGBR010000065.1, read on the forward strand.
CTCGCCATAACTATTAATTCCAATAGTAAAGTTTTTTGTCAGTTGCATAGCGGTAAAAAAAATGAAAAAAATCTGATGCTTTTTTGAAAATCATCAGGATGAATAAAACTAAACATTTTAGGTAAAAAATACTAATTTTGCATTTTCATAATAAAGAGATAAAAAATGAAGGACATTCAGCTTCTTACAGCTATATCGCCAGTAGATGGTAGGTACAGAACCAAGGTTGATGGCTTGGCCCTGTATTTTTCAGAATATGCTTTGATTCGTTATAGAGTATTGGTAGAAATTGAATATTTTATTGCGTTGTGTGAGCAACCATTGCCGCAACTTGAAAATATTGATAAAGCTGTTTTCGGAGATTTACGAAATATTTATCAGAATTTTCAGTTGGAAGATGCCGAAAGAGTTAAGGATATCGAATCGGTTACAAATCACGATGTTAAGGCAGTAGAATATTTTATTAAAGAAAAATTTGATGTATTAAAGCTTGAGCAATATAAGGAGTTCATTCATTTTGGATTAACTTCTCAGGATATTAATAATACAGCAGTACCTTATTCGTTGCGCGATGCAGTTCATGAAATTTATTATCCATTAATTGAAGAGCTGATTCAGCAAATTGATGATATGGTTACCGAGTGGAAAGATGTTCCAATGCTTGCTAAGACACATGGGCAACCAGCATCCCCAACTCGTTTAGGGAAAGAGATTAAAGTGTTTGTTGAACGTTTGAATACGCAATTGGCTCTTTTAAAGGGAATACCATGTTCTGCTAAATTTGGAGGGGCAACAGGTAATTTTAACGCTCACCATGTAGCTTATCCTAATATCGACTGGGTAGATTTTGGTAATCATTTTGTGAATGATATTTTGAAATTAGACAGGGAGCAGGTGACTACTCAAATTTCGAATTATGATAATTTGGCTGCTATTTTCGATAATCTTAAACGTATTAATACTATCATGCTTGATTTGTCGCGAGATTTTTGGACGTATATCATGATGGAGTATTTTAAGCAAAAAATAAAAAAAGGAGAAGTTGGTTCGAGTGCAATGCCACATAAAGTAAATCCAATAGATTTTGAAAATGCAGAAGGAAACTTAGGTATTGCAAATTGTATTTTTGAGCACCTTAGTTCAAAACTTCCGGTTTCGCGTTTGCAACGAGATTTGACCGATTCTACAGTGCTTCGTAATATTGGAGTGCCTTTGGCTCATACTGTTATAGCTATTCGTTCACTTCAAAAAGGTTTAGGCAAATTGTTGTTAAATGAAGCTGCAATTGTTAGAGATTTAGATAATAACTGGGCTGTGGTTGCCGAAGGTATTCAAACAATTTTACGTCGTGAAAGTTATCCTAATCCATACGAAGCATTGAAAGATTTAACCCGAACTAATACTGGGATTAATGCAAGTTCGATGGCCAATTTTATTGAAGGTTTAAATGTTTCTGAATCGGTTAAAGATGAGTTGAGGGCTTTGTCACCACAATCATATACCGGAGTATTCAAGATTTAAAAAATTAATTATACACAATTTGTTGTTGCAGCTGTAAGGATTATCTTTACGGCTGTTTTTATTAATAATATATAATTTAAAATGAGAGATTTTTTTAAAATTTTTGGGAGGTTTGTTCCTCCTTATAAATCTAATTTAATATTTGCTATAATTTTTAATGTTTTAGCTGCAATTTTTACAGGTATACAGGCTCTTTGTGTGATACCGGTTTTGGAGGTTCTTTTTGACACAACAAAGGAAGTTACTACCTTACTTTCCTGGGATTTAAATAAAGAAGTTATTCTTAATAATTTATATTATTACATTACCTCTATTAAGTTCGAATATGGTGTTATTGCTGTAATGCCGTTTATCGGTTTATTTATTTTGATTGCTACTTTACTTAAAGTTGGGTTTACTTATCTTGCTTCTTTTGAAATGATAGGTATTAGAAATGGAGTTGTTCGTGATATTAGAACATCCATATTTAGTAAGTTAATGGCATTGCCTTTATCATTTTTTTCAAGTGAAAAAAAAGGAGATATTATTGCAAGGGCAACTGGCGATGTTAATGAGGTAGAGAATTCTATTATGTCATCAATTGATATGTTTTTTAAAAATCCAATTATGATACTTGTTATGGTTGGAATAATGTTTTCAATGAGCTATCAGTTAACCTTATTTGTATTTGTAATGCTTCCAATAGTTGGATTTGTTATTGGACGAACAGGTAAGTCGCTTAAAAAGAGTTCGCTTAAAGGTCAACGAAAAATGGGCGTTATTCTGGGTTTAATCGAAGAATCTTTGGGTGGTTTACGCATTATTAAGGCTTTTAATGCCGAAAAAAAAATGATTAAAAATTTTAGGGGAGAAGCAGAGGAATATCGTTCAATAATGAATCGATTACAGCGAAGATATGTATTAGCTCATCCATTAAGTGAATTTTTGGGAACTATTGTAATAATAATAGTGGTATGGGTTGGTGCCATTTTAATTTATAGTGGAAATAGCAGTTTAAAAGGTGCTGAATTTATGGGTTATTTGATAATCTTTTATCAAATAATTAATCCGGCGAAAGCCTTTTCAACAGCTTTTTTTAATATACAAAAGGGACTTGCTGCAATGGAGCGTATTGATAAGATATTGCTTGCCGATGATAAGATTTTTGAGAGTGATGGCGCATTAAAGCTCAAGTCGTTTGATAATTATATTGAATATCGCGATGTTCAGTTTGCTTACGAAGATAAAATTGTCCTTAATAAAGTAAATTTAAAAATTATGAAGGGGACAACTGTAGCATTAGTTGGCCAATCTGGGAGTGGTAAAACAACTTTTGTTGATTTATTGCCTCGTTTTTACGATGTGAAAGGTGGTGGAATCTTTATCGATGAAAAAAATATTAAGGATTTAAAACTATATGACTTACGTGCCCAAATGGGTAATGTAAACCAAGATGCAATTTTATTCCATGATACTATTTATAATAATATAACTTTTGGTGTTGAGTTTGCTACTAAAGAAGAGGTAGAAGCCGCTGCTCGCGTGGCAAATGCTCATGATTTTATTTTGGAAACTGAAAATGGATATCAAACTATTATTGGCGATAGGGGGACTAAACTATCAGGTGGCCAGAGGCAGCGTTTAAGTATTGCGCGTGCAATTTTGAAAAACCCTCCAATTTTGATTTTAGATGAGGCTACATCTGCACTCGATACAGAATCGGAACGTTTGGTTCAGGATGCTTTGGAAAAATTGATGAAGAACAGAACATCTATAGTTATTGCACATCGTTTGTCGACAGTAAGAAATGCTGACGTTATTTGTGTATTTAACGAGGGTGAAATAATTGAGCAGGGAACCCATGATGAGTTAATTAAATTAAACGGAGCTTATAATAAGCTGCATAGTTTGCAGATGCGCGATTGAAAAATTATTAACCCTTTATTGTTAGTTTATTTCTAAAAAAGTTAAAAAAAACTAAAGCAAATAACTATAATAAGTCTTTTGACGTTAAAGGAGCTAAGTGTTCCGGTGGTTAAGTGGTTAAAAAAACGTAAAATTGGAGGTTGTGATGTTGGTTGCGTTAATTATTATTAATGTGTTCTTGATTATTAAAAAGAGATCTGATAAGAATAATATTTTATTAAGTAAAGGGGGGGGGTATAATTCCAGTTCACCTCTGTTTGACGAAATGCTTCCATTTCATCCAGAGACTAATCTTGAACAATTTGTCGGTAATATGGCAAAGTTATTGAACTGTAAAATTTTAATCAGGAAAAGCAGTATTTCAACAACGTTAAATGCCCGGCCTGTTATTCGGTCGTTATTTGGACGAAGGGAGCAACGCCGATATGTAATACGCATTAATACACGTCAGGATTTTGATGGAGTTAAAATAGAAGAGGTGCCTTTGGATGCCAAAATTGGTTTGTGGTTTCATGAATTAATGCATATTAAGGATTATCAATCGCGATCAATTATTGGAATTATCCAACGAGGTTTACAATATCTTACAGTAGCGGGCAAGCGTATGTTTGAGCATGAGATTGATCGTATGGTAATAATGAGTGGTTATGGTAGATATTTGTATCGCTGGTCTCAATACTCAATGCAGGAATCTACAGCATCAGAAAAATATAAGGCTTTTAAGTCAATGATATACTTAACCCCCGAGCAAATTCAAAAAGAAATTTCTGCCAGGGTGGTTTTACATTCGTATAATAGTGCATCTTAAAAAGAAGCAATTATATCGGCAATATGAATGGTTTTAATGTTAAGGTTATTTTTTTTGATGTAACTTTCAATATTCATAAGGCATGAAGCCTCGGTTGAGACAATATAATCAGCACCTGTATTAATCGCATTTTCAACCTTTTGCTGGGTCATAGCTGCCGAAATAGGTGGGAATTTTACCATGAATGTTCCCCCAAAACCACAACAGGTAGTGCTTTCTTCCATCTCTATTAACTCTATACCCTTAACTTTCGAAAGTAACGTTCGGGGTTCGTGGGTTAGTTTGTATTCGCGTAAGGCAGAACAAGAATCGTGGTAAGTTACTTTATGAGGAAAAGTAGCATTAAAATCGGTTGTTTCTAATTTGTTTACAAGGAAATCAGTTATTTCGTACATGTTACGTTCGAGTCGATCGCATTCGGATAACATAGCATCATTACCTTCAAATAGCTTTCTATAATGGTTTTTTACAAAACCACCACACGATGCTGATGGAACTACTATTGGGCGATCGTGTGGAAAATCGGTTATGAATTTTTGGGCAAGTTTTGTCGATTGTTTCCAGTAACCACTATTAAATGTTGGTTGTCCACAACAGGTTTGTTTTGGATTATAGTTGACTTCAACTTCGAGTCTTTCTAATAATTTTACAACATTCCAACCAGTTGAAGGATACATCTGATCAATATAACAAGGGATAAATAAATCGACAATCATATATTTTTTTGTCAAAAATAGTGATTAAAAGTAACCTCTCAAATAAAAGAACATAAAGATGATATAAGAAGATGAAAATCTTGCGAAAGTATGGTTTTTGTTATTTGACAAATGATTTTTTTACGATGATAAACTGTTGTTATATGTTGATAGTAAACGAAACTTGAATAATGATATTTCGTTCAAGCAGAGAAACATGACGTAAAGAATATGTATCTTATATTGTTAGTGAAATTGTAAAAAGTTATTGTTGTTAAGTATTAAATAATGAGGTTGTTATGAAAAGGTACGTTGAGCAGTTGTTAGAAGATATTGAACATGTTCAGAATAAATCGATTGAAGCTATTGAAAATTGGAAATTAAATAATAAAGCTAATACTATTGATGAATATTTTGAGCCTCGTTTAGATGATGGTGTTATACTGTGTGACTTATTTGGGTTGCAACAATTTTTTTTACCAGCCGAATCATATTTAGATGATGAAGAAGTTAATGTATTATCAACTGCTATTATTCAATTATGGCGATCGTATAATCTTTATCCCATTTTCACAAAAAAATTACCGCGTCGTATAAAATACAGTCTATTACGCGATTACTGGAACCAAATGGTTTATCCAAATCCTGATGGGCGTACTGATATTGAGTTGTGTGATTATAATACATGCCCTTTTTGCTTTAATTGTCCTGCTTGCACATATCAAAAAACAAATTTAAAACCCAGAGCAACAGCTTAGTTATTTTTTGGCAACAAAAATAAGAGAAATTGAATTAACACAATGACGTGTGTTTTTAGGAGTAAAGCCTTCTCCTGTAAAAATGTGTCCTAAATGAGCATTACAATTTGAGCAAATTATTTCAGTACGTGTGTTATCAATATCTAATTGTTGTTTTACAGCACCCTGTATTTCTTCGTCAAAGCTAGGCCATCCACAATTCGAGTTAAATTTGCTTGATGATTTATATAAAGCAGAACCACACTGTTTACAGTGGTATGTGCCTGGTTCGAAAAAGTTGTATTATAAACCGGTAAAAGGTTGTTCTGTTCCTTTTTTAATAATCACTGATTTCTCTTCGGAAGATAGTTTTTTAAAGTTTTTTTTTTGTTCATCTAATATATTTTAAAGTTTGTTTATAAGTAGTTTTTTTCTGAAAAAAAATGAATTCTGTTTTTATATGTATAATTTATAA
>JAFGBR010000066.1 GCA_016933045.1 Marinilabiliaceae bacterium
CGAGCCTTGTGTGGTGTAAGTCAGCGGATCGGTGGTTGTACCTGTTACAGTTCCAACGCAGTTATCCTCAGCTGTAGGAGCAGTAACAGTTACCGAACACTCGCCTGTTGCATCGGTCAATGTAGGAGCTACAGGGGCTTCATCATCAGTAATAGTAACTGTAAATGAAGCAGAAGAAGAGTTGCCTGCCACATCGGTTGCCGTGTATGTTACCGTAGTAATACCGCGATTAAATGTTTGTCCGCCTGCATCATTGAGGCCAGTAGAAGCAGAAACCCCTTCTGTATCACCAGTTAATGCCCATGTGATAGTTTTAACATTGCAATCGTCAGTGACGACAGGAGTTAGACTGTTGACCACGGCTGTGCACACACCATTATCGGTTCCTTGTGCAACATTGGCCGGACAAGTAATTTCAGGAGCTGTTACGTCATTATATTGTATCAACTGAGCATTTAAAGTGTATGAAGAGCAAGGGCCATCACACGTAATCTGACAGCGGTACAGATTGCCAACTTGAGATAACCCAACCTTTGCAATATTAAGTGTGTTTGTTAGAGAACCAGAGTAATTACCATCATCTGTGATGTTGCTATATGTACCACTTCCTGTATTTACCTGCCACTGATAGTGCATAGGTCCGGTTCCGGTTGCACCGCATGTGAACGATGCACTGTTGCCGACACAAACGGTAAGATTATCCGGGTCATCAGTGATAACAGGTGCTTCGCTGGCTGAAGACGATAAGGTGATGGATGCTGCATTGTTTGTCATTACGGTATCCAACTGATCGGATGCCACAATATTTGCATAAATGGTAGTAGTTACCGATGGGGCGATGGTACCCATAAATGAGAGAGTTGCATTTTCGTTGGCAGGTATTTGAGGAACGTTCCAATAACCCGAGATACTGTTATAAGTGCCAACACTGGCCACTGGGGTACTTGTTGGAGTGAATCCGTATGGTAAATCGGTTAAAGCAATCACATTTGTAGCTGTATCCTCACCATTATTTTGGATTTTTAAAACATATTGCAATATACTGCCACCACAAGCATCGGCCACGTCACCACTAAAACTCATTTCAAGTTCGGCGGTTTTCGTTGGTAACTCACCAAAAATCATGACACGGTGCATATCACGACCGTTTACTAATAATCGTCCGTTTAAATCGAAGTTGATACCATAAATATTTCTCATATTTTGGTCTGATATACCGGCAGTATTAGAAGTAAAATTGGGTTGTCCAAGCACTACATCTGCCGATGCTCCATTGGTTGTGGGAACCTGATTGAAAATCAAGACGCGATGATTGTAAAATTCACCAATGGCAAGTCTACCATCAGGAGATACAGTAACTCCAATTGGGTTATAGAATTTATTAGCAGCACAACCGGATGTTGTTGTGATAAAATCAACTTGCCCGATAACAATGTCAGCAACTTCTCCATTCCCAGCAGGTATAGAGTTATAAATCATAATTCTATTATTGCCTGCATCTGATATCAATACTTTACCATCAGTATCTATTTCTACATACCTCGGTCTATTAAAGTGGTTGTTTCCTGAATTAGCCGTTGGTGTGACAAAATCATCCTGACCAATTACTATATCCGCATTTTGCCCATTCTCTTCTGGTATTTTATTATAAATCAATACTCTATTGTTAGTTGCATCAACAATAAAAAGCTTTCCTTCTGGGGAAACTTTAACACCCCAAGGATAATACAATTTATTAGCTAAACAACCACTTGTATTGGATGTAAAGTCAGTTTGGCCAATGACCACATCAGCCGGGGCTCCATTGGTGGTTGGGATGCTGTTCCATATTAAAACCCTGTTATTTCCTCCATCTGCAACAATAAGTTTATTTCCATCGGGACTAAAAGTAACACCATCGCAAGATCTTGTTAAGGTTTGAGAACATCCGGTTGTAGTGCTTGTAAAATTTGGCTTACCTAATATCAAATCGGCAGGTTTACCATTTTCGGTTGGTATGGTATCCCAAAGCATTATTCTCCCCGAACTCTGAGCCACAACTGCCAGCATTCCTTTTGAACTAACCGCAGAAGCACATGCATTTGGTGTTGTGCTTTGATTATATGCTGTTGATTGATTTGTAAAATTGGCCTGACCAACAACAATACTGGCGGCCTGATAGGTGGTGAATTCGTTAAACTGGGCATTTGTAATGCCAATACAACAAATCAACATCGTTACAATAGGTAAAATGAATGAAAATCGTTTCATTATTATTGGATTTGGATTAATATTTCGTTTATAAATTAACACAACCGCAAAATTAAATTCTAATACGTTGATATTACTTTTTGATAAACAATATTTTGACAAGCTGATTGTAAAATTGCATAAAAATTATGTTTGTTTACTTTAACGATATGATTATAAACAAAAAAAACCTCTCAGCATCATGATACCAAGAGGAATATTTTATTCGCTTACAGATTGTTACTATTACTTTAATTCAATTCGGCTTTAACCAATTCCAAACCTTTACTAATTGCGCTATTAATACCATCTGGATTTTTACCACCGGCAGTAGCAAAAAATGGCTGACCACCACCACCTCCATTAATCTCCTTAGCCATTTCCCGAATAATCATTGAGGCATTCAATCCTCTAGAATCAACAACATCTTGACTCATAATAATAGCCACCTGGGGATTTCCTTTAACCAGTGTTCCTAAAATTGCAACAAAGTTATCCTGATCGCCACGAAGCTGAAAAGCAAAATCCTTCAATACATCGCCAAGTATTGGTTTAACTATTGACGAAACAACCTTAATTCCATTCACATCAACCATTTGGCTTATTATAGCAGTTCTCTCTGCAGAAATCATATTTTGCTTCATCTGCTCAAGTTCCTTACACATTGAAGCATTATCGTCGAGCAAACTTTGAATACTCCTTTTAATATTATTTGAATTTTTTAACAAGCCTTGAATCTCTTTAATCTCAGCAACCTGACTATAAACATACTCTTCACTTCTTTTTCCCGAAATAGCCTCTATCCTGCGAATACCAGCTGAAATACTGGATTCACTTAAAATTTTAAAAAAACCAATTTCACCTGTAGATTTGGCATGTGTACCCCCACAAAGCTCTACGCTTTCGCCAAACTGAATTGTACGAACCACATCACCGTATTTTTCTCCAAAAAGAGCCATTGCTCCCATTTCGCGAGCTTTGTCGATAGGCACATCACGACTTTCACTAAGTGGTATGTTTTTTCGTATTAAATCATTAACAATACGCTCAACATTATTTATTTCCTCATCACTCATTTTCTGAAAATGAGCAAAATCGAATCTCAAATACTCAGGCCTAACAAGCGAACCTTTTTGTTCGACATGTTCACCTAAAACCCTACGAAGAGCTAAATGAAGCAAATGCGTTGCAGTATGATTACTTGCAGTTTGTAAACGATCTACTATATTAACAGAAGCTTTAAATTTAGCAGTCGGATCTTTCGGCAATTTATCAACAATATGAACAATAAGATTATTCTCTTTCTTTGTGTCAATAATCTCAATTTTTTCATAATCCGATTCTATCCAACCCGTATCACCAACCTGCCCTCCGCTTTCGGCATAAAAAGGAGTAATATTAAACACTAATTGATATTGCTCCTTATTTTTAGCAATTACTTTTCTGTATCGGGTTATCTCAAGTTCAACATCCAGATAATCATAACCAATAAACTCCTCCCTATCATCCTCTTTTAACAAAACCCAATCATCGGTTTGTATTGATGTAGCATTTCGCGCACGTTGTTTCTGGGCTTCCATCTCATGCTCAAACTCTTTCCTGTTAATCGCCATATTATTCTCTTTCAGAATCAGCTCAGTTAAATCGAGAGGGAACCCAAAAGTATCGTATAAAGTAAATGCATCTTTTCCGCTAACAACATTACAATTTTCAGCTTTATTCCTGATAATTATCTTATCTAATAAATCAATACCTGTTGCTAACGTTCTAAGAAATGATTCTTCTTCTTCCTTAATCACCTTAGTAATAAGATCCTTCTGCGCATTCAACTCTGGGTATGCATCGCCCATCGAATCGATTAAAGAAGGTATTAACAAATACATAAACGATTCTTTTCTGTTAAGGAAAGTATATGCATACCTAACAGCCCGCCTCAAAATACGACGTATCACATAACCGGCTTTATTATTTGATGGTAACTGCCCATCGGCAATTGCAAAAGCTATGGTTCTGATATGATCAGCAACCACTCGCATAGCAATATCCGAATCGCGGTGAAAACCATAATTAATACCAGTAATTTTAACCTCGGTATTAATTATTGGAGTAAAAACATCAGTATCGTAATTCGATTTTTTATTCTGAATAACCCTTGTCAAACGTTCAAATCCCATTCCAGTATCAACATGTTTGCTAGGCAATAATTCAAGTTGACCAGAAGCCTTTCTGTTATATTGAATAAAAACAAGATTCCATATTTCAATAACTTCAGGGTGATCATCATTAACCAATTCACGTCCCGGTACTTTTTCACGCTCATCATTATCCCGTAAATCGATATGTATTTCGGAACAGGGGCCACATGGACCAGACTCACCCATCTCCCAAAAATTATCCTTTTTATTACCATCAATAATACGTTCGGCAGGAAGATATTTTAACCAAAAATTATATGCTTCATTGTCTTTTTCAAGTTTATCGACACTATCGCCCTCAAAAACAGTAGCATACAACCTATTTTTGTCAATCTTTAACACCTCAGTCAAATATTCCCAAGCCCACTCAATAGCTTCTTTTTTAAAATAATTACCAAACGACCAATTACCAAGCATTTCAAACATGGTATGATGATATGTATCATGTCCAACCTCTTCCAAATCATTATGTTTTCCTGATACACGAAGACACTTTTGAGAATTAGCAACGCGAGTATGAACAATCGGACTATTTCCAAGAAAAATCTCCTTAAACTGATTCATTCCCGCATTAGTAAACATTAAAGTAGGGTCATTCTTAACAACCATAGGAGCTGAAGACACTATTTTATGCTGCTTGCTTTCAAAAAAATCAATAAAACTTTTTCTAATTTCTGACGCTTTCATTCTATTCCGTTAATTGACAAATCGAGTTCTTTATTGAAAAAACCTTGCAAAGTTAGATTATTTCACTAATTTTGAGGCCATAGCTAAAAAAAAATAAGATTTATTTAAGAAAAATTATTCGTATGTCAAAGGTTAAATACCGCTATAATCCGGAAACACTTAGCTACGATAGAATAAAAACTGGATTTAAATATTACTTATCCCGTTCATTTTTTTTCATGCTTACTGTACTTGTTTTTAGCACAGTGATGTTTTTTGCATATCACGAGTTTTTTGACAGCCCAAAAGAAAAACGATTAATGCGGGAAAACAAACAAACACTGGCACAGATTGAAATAATGAGTAGGAATCTGGATCAGGTTCAAGCAGTACTTGCAGATTTAACAAGACGTGACGAAAACATTTACAGGGTTATTTTCAGTGCCGATTCGATACCTAATTCAATTCGGATGGCTGGTTTTGGTGGCGTAAACCGTTATAGCCAACTCGAAAACCTTACCAATTCGGAATTAGTTACACAAACAGCACAAAAGCTCGATATTATAATGAAACAAGCTTATGTGCAATCGAAATCGTTTGATGAAATTGAAAGATTAGCAAAAGATAAAGATTTATTATTGAAGGCTACCCCATCAATTATGCCTATTTCAAATAAAGATTTAACCCGAACAGCATCGGGATGGGGATGGAGAATACACCCAATATATAAAATAAAAAAATTCCATGAGGGTATGGATTTTTCGGCTCCTACCGGAACTGAGATTTATGCCACAGGAGATGGTGTTGTTGTTAAAAGGTTAAGTGATGCAACAGGCTATGGTAATCGGGTCGAAATTGATCATGGATTCGGATACACTACTTTATATGCGCACATGGATCGGTTTAATGTTCAAGTTGGTCAAAAAGTAAAAAGAGGTGATGTTATTGGGTATGTAGGCGATACCGGGACTTCAACTGCCCCTCACTTACATTACGAAGTTCACAAACAAGGTAGAAAAGTAAATCCGGCTCATTATTATTTTCAAGACGATTTAACCCCAGAAGAATATGAAAGGATGATTATTATTTCATCGAACTCAAATCAAACTTTCGATTAAAGAAAAAAATTATTATAAAAACCTGATGTATCATTCTTTTGAATTATTCAAAAAAAAAGCTATCATTGTAATGTATCGTCATACATTCCTTTTTATATAATTATTGGAATGTCAATAATATAGCTATGCCATATAAAGAAATTAAGATAGAGAAGCTTTATTATTCAATAGGAGAAGTCGCTGAAATGTTTGGTGTAAACACCTCATTAATTCGTTTCTGGGAAAAGGAATTTGATGTCATTAAACCACATAAAAACAAAAAAGGTAACCGTTTGTTTACACCAAAAGATGTTGAAAATTTTCATTTAATATATCATTTAGTAAAAGAAAAAGGTTTAACATTAAAAGGAGCTGCTAAAAAATTAAAAGAAAACAAAGAGGATACAATTCATAACTTTGAAGTTGTACGTAATTTAGAGGCTATAAAAACTATGTTACTCGAACTAAAAGAGAATCTTTAAGCTTAGAAACATTTGTCATACATTGTGACCACTTTCACATTCAATTCACCTTAAAATACAATGAAAATTAGTGATATAACACAAGTTATTGAAGATTTTGCACCCATACATTTACAGGAGAGTTATGACAACAGTGGCCTACTAACCGGCAATAACAGCACCGAAGTAACCAATATTCTAATTAGTTTAGATGTTACAGAAAGTGTACTTGACGAAGCAATTGAAAAAAACTGTCAATTAATTATCTCGCACCATCCGGTAGTACTAAAAAACGGACTGCGGAAATTTAACGGCAACAACTATACTGAAAGGATAATAATTAAAGCAATAAAAAACAACATTGCACTATATGCAGCTCACACTAACATAGACATGGTTAGCGAAGGGGTAAGCGGCATGATGGCTCAAAAACTCGGCTTGCATAAATTACAAGTTCTCGATCCTCGAAAAAATGATTTAATAAAACTTGTAACATTTGTACCCGAAACCCATATCGAAAATGTTAGGCAAGCAATTTTTAAAGCAGGCGCAGGCGTTATTGGAAAATATGATTCATGTAGTTTCACAGTAAACGGTTATGGATCATTTAAGGCGGGAGATGACACACAACCTTATGTAGGCAAAAAAGGTGTTATACACCTCGAAAAGGAAGCTCGTATTGAAACAATTTTACCTGCATTTATGCAGTCAAAAATAGTGAATGCGCTAATAAAAGCACATCCATACGAAGAGGTAGCATACGATTTATATCCACTAAATAACCAATGGAGAACAAAAGGAATTGGCATAGTTGGAGAATTAGAAAAAGAGATGGAGGAAGAAGAATTTTTAAAATGGATTAAAAAAGTTTTTAACCTGTCGGTGATTAGGCACACATGTTTGTTGCAAAAAAAAATAAAGCGCGTAGCTTTGTGTGGTGGTTCAGGAAGTTCATTACTAAACAAGGCAATAACTCAAAAAGCAGATGTATTTATTACCGGAGATTTTAAATATCATCAATTTTTCGATGCTGAAAATAAAATAATTATTGCAGATATAGGGCATTACGAAAGTGAACAATACACTAAAGAACTTTTTTTTGAATTACTTACAAAAAAATTCCCTAATTTTGCAATCCATTTATCTAAAGTAAATAGCAATCCTATAAAATATTTATAGTCAATGGCGTCAATTGATAGTAAAAGCGAAATGTCTGTAGAGGAGCGTTTAACAGCTCTTCACGATTTACAAAAAGTGGTTTCCGAAATTGATAAGTTCAGAACACTTCGGGGAGAATTACCACTTGAGGTTCAGGATCTGGAAGATGAGATAGAAGGCCTTGATACCCGTGTCCATAACTTAGATGCTGAAATAAAAAAACTTAATGAATTAATCGTTACAAAGAAAAACGAGATTAAAAACTCTGGTGAGTTAATTAAGAAATACGAATCTCAGCAAATGAATGTCCGTAACAACAGGGAATTCGACTCGTTAAATAAAGAGATGGAATTTCAACGTTTGGAAATTGAATTATGCGAAAAACGTATTCGTGAATTCACATCAGAATTAAGTAGTAAAAAAGAGACAAGAGAGTCATCGGCAAAGATTCTTGAAGGTCGAAAAGCCGATCTTGAAGCAAAAAAGAATGAATTAGACGAGATTGTTTCTGAAACCCAGGTAGAAGAAGAAAAACTAGCTGAAAAAGCAAAAGCTATTGAAGCTAATATTGATGAACGTTTGTTAACTGCATTTAAGCGTATTCGTAAAAATGCACGTAATGGTCTTGCTGTTGTAACTGTTGAGCGTGATGCATGTGGCGGATGTTTCAACAAAATACCACCTCAGCGACAAATGGATATTAAGTCGAAAAAGAAAATTATTGTTTGCGAGTATTGCGGAAGAATACTTGTTGATGATTTAGCACAAGAGTAGATAAAATTTATTCCATAAAACTGCATTTTCGGTATTTTAAATTTCGAAAGTTATCTTTGATTTAAAATACAGAGAATGCGGTTTTTATTTTCAATTTTAATAGTATCACTACCTTTATGGATGTCAATAACTGCAAAAGGGCATCCCGAGATAATTTTTTCACTGAAACACCAAAGTGCACTTCGTTCTATTATTAACATCGAAGACTCAGCACTCTTAAAAATTGAATTCCTCGAAAAGGAATTAACAAACGATCCTACTGTTACCTATTTACGACATTACCATTTATTCATTACCTTTTTGCGTTATGAGCGCGAATCGGATTATTTGCAATTTAAACGTTTTGACGATAAACTCATTAACGATTGGAACAATAAAGAATTAGACCCAAACCTAAAAACACTTCAGGCAAATGTATATTTTCACAAAGGGGTAGTTGAAGCAATTCATACAAATAACTGGTCGGCATTTTCATCATTTGCAGACGGCTATCGTTTAATCAGAAACAATGAAAGCCTAACATCAAATAACGATATACAAAAATTTCAATCTATCTTTTTAATACTATTCGATCAATTACCCGAATCGGTAAACTGGCTTACTCAATTTGTCGGGTTAAAAGGCAATACTAATGCCGGATTTAAACAGTTGGCTCAATATCTTGAATCGGTTAGTAATATTGAAGGAATATATGACGAAGGATTAATTTATACCGCATTAATGCATTTAAAGTTTAATAATACTCATTCTGTTTTTTTAAATAAAAATAGTGACCTTTTTCAAAATCAAGAATCACCAGTTTTAAATTATATTTATGGATGGTTAACCTTAAAAAACCAGGTAAAAATTAAAAAATTCAGCAATTCATTAACCGAAAAATTTCCATTACTATATTACATTAACGGCAGACATTATTTAAATGCTTTAAACGATTCGTGCATTAACCAATTTAATTCATTTATTGAAAAATTTGAAGGAAATTCATATAAAGCCGATGCCTTATTGCGTTGTTGTATATTCTATAAAATTAAAAACGACACTGTTCAATTAAAGAAAACTATTTTGCAATTGAATAATCTTAACGGATACAGCACCAGTCTGGATCAAAGAGCAAAAAAAGAAGCAAATATTATTAGTTCAGCAAATCAATTTTTACTCAAATCGAGATTATTATACGATGGTGGAGAATATGATAAGGCAATAAATATTCTTACATCACATAAAGAGGAAATACAAATGAATAATGCCTTTCACGAAGAGTATTTTTATCGATTGGCTCAGCTATATAAAAAACAAGGTTTATATACAAAAGCTATTGAAAATTATAAACTATCAATGACCGTTAAAAATCCAAAATACTATTATGCTCCCACAGCAGCTTACGAAATTGCACATTACCATTACAAACAAGGCAATTATGAAAAATCGAAATACTATATTAAACAATGCGATAAATTAAATACAAATGATTTCAAGGCCGATATAAAACAAAAAAACGATGCCTTAAAGCTAAAACTAGAACTTTAATCTACCAGCTTCCACCTGCACCACCACCGCCAAAACTTCCACCGCCAAAACCACCAAAACCACCAGATCCGGAAGAGAAATTGCCAAAATTACCATGATGCCTCGAACCCGATGCCATACCTCCCAACAGTAACCATAGGGGCAAGCTTGACCCACTACTGCTGTATGTTCTGCTTCCGCGACCCGACTTGGCGATGAGAATAATTATTGCAAATACCACAAACACTATTAACTGCACATAACCTCCGGTTTTCTTATGCTTTTTCACATATTCATCGGCAGTATACTCTCCTTTAGTAAGTTGAGTAATAGTGTTAACCGCAGCACTAATACCACCAAAATAATCCCCTTTTTTAAAGTGTGGAATCATATCATTATCAACAATCTGACTAGCAATGGCATCTGGCACTGCTCCTTCTATACCATAACCAGTTGCAATAAATGCATGTCCCTTATCTGTGTTATATTTAGGTTTTATCAGTATAACAATCCCATTATTTTTACCTTTTTGTCCAACACCCCATTTTTCACCAAGTTTAAAGGTATAATCACTGGCATCAGTACCATCAAGCGAAGTAACCGTTACAACAACAACCTGTGTTGATGTTTCATTATTAAACTTAACCAAATAGTTTTCCAAAGCTTCAACCTCGCTAGATTTTAGAATTCCGGCAAAGTCATTCACTAAACGAGGAGGATTAGTTTTATCTGGTATAGATTGTGCACTTGATGTATATACAGAAAAAAGTAAAATAAATAAAAGGAGTTTATGTAACATAATCATATATTATTTTTTTCCAAATGAGATGTCGTCTGTTAATTCATTTACATCATCCGATTTATATGGAAAATGAGTTTTTAATTGTTCACCACTGGCAATAATACCTTTGCAAATACCATCGGCAAAAGAACCATTTTTAAAATCCGCTAGTATTTGGTTTTTTATTTCATCCCAAAAATCAGACGGAACCTTTTGGTTGATACCAGCATCGCCAAGAATTGCAATTTTCTTATCGTTTGTAGCCAGATAAAACAAAACTCCATTACGAAGCTTTGTTCTATGCATATTTAATTTCTCAAACCAATAAGTGGCTCTATCCAAAACACTTTCTTTGCAATATTTATCAATATGAAGCCGTATTTCGCCAGATGTATTTTGTTCTGCACTTTTTATTGCAGCAATAATCTGTTTTTGCTCTTCGGCATTAAAAAAGTTATGAGGCATATCCAATAATTTGGTTTAATTAAAACTTCACTTGCGGAACTTTATCAGCTCCTTCATCGGCCTTAAAAAATGGTTTCTTTTCAAAACCAAACCAACCGGCATAAATAACCTGAGGAAAACTTCTTATTTTAGTATTATAGTTTTTAACAGCATCGTTAAATTTCTGACGTTCAACAGTAATTCTATTTTCACTACCCTCTAATTGAGCCTGTAAATCCATAAAATTCTGATTAGCTTTCAAATCGGGATATCGTTCCATAACTACCATTAATTTCGAAAGAGCACCTGTTAACCCTTGTTGAGCTGACTGGAACTGGGCAAACGATTGCTCATTCAAATTGTCGGCCGAAATATTTACGCTTGTAGCTTTTGAACGGGCTTCGATAACGCCTTCGAGTGTCTCTTTTTCATGACTTGCATACCCTTTTACTGTTTCAACAAGATTTGGAATTAAATCAGCTCTGCGTTGGTAAACATTCTCAACCTGTGCCCATTGAGCACCAACTGTTTCTTCCAAACCAACCATTGTATTATAACCACAACTTGTAAGCAATGGCAAGGTTATTATCATCATTAACAGCCATCTTAATCTTCTTGTATGTTTCATTTGTTTGAGTTTTATATTTACACAGTAAAAATATACTATTCAAAAGTAACAAATCATAACGAACAAAGTTGATTAAACTGGTTAATTATACTTAAAAAATAGTTGAAAAAACTAATAATGCAATTCAAACAACAATTATATTTTGGTTGAAAATTAACAATAATTGTATTAAATTAATCATTTTAACTATTAACCTAAATAACTAATCATGAAACATTTTACATGCTTTTTAATACTCATTGTATCATCGTTGAGTGCCAATTGCCAATATGCAGATGATCTGTTTTTTTCGGAATATATTGAAGGTTCATCAAATAATAAATATCTCGAAATATTTAATGGCACTGGCAGTTCAATTGATTTAAGTAATTATATATTAATGCTGTTCCAAAATGGAGATTCAATACCATCAAGAACCAATTTACTTGAAGGATTATTGCAACATGAAGAAGTAATTGTTTACAAATACTCATTAGCCACAATATATAACGATACAGCAATAGTTGCAACTGCTTGTTATTATAATGGCGATGATGCTGTTGGGCTTTTCAAAATATCAGATTCATGTTTTGTAGATATTATTGGATCCATAGGTGAAGATCCTGGCTCGGAATGGTCAATTGATGACTTTAGTACACTCGACAAAACACTTATTCGAAAACCTACTGTTACAACAGGCATCAGTAAAAATCCCAACGCAGGCTTTCCAACATTAGCTACTGAATGGGATGTTTTCGACCAAAACTATATAGGCAATCTTGGACAACACACGTTTTCTCCAATAACAAACCGCTCTTTAAATCTTATAGCTCCATCGGCTGGAGAAAGTTATATTATAGGCCAAACATATACTTTTAAATGGGAAGCTGAAAATGTAAATTTTATCTCTTTTCAATTATATATGAGCGATCATGAAGGCTGGCACACCATACCCGGATTAGATAGCATAGACGCATCATTACAAACCCTTGATTTTCAAATTCCATCTGAATCAATTGCAGGATCTTACAACCTGAGAATTGTTGATATAAGCTACGACTCTATTATGGATGAAAGTGGCTTATATAATGTTGTAGCTGCATCCAATTCAGTTGAACTAGCAACTGATGCTTTTTGGCCTTCAAGTGGATCGGAGTTTGTTTATACCGATTTGCGCACTAGTACAATGAGTATTTCATTTATTGATTCAGTTGCAATTGGCGATGGATCTATATATCTAAAATTATTTTCCGACTCGTCTGTTATTGAAACATTTTCGCTTAACAATGAAAATCTATTCATCTCAAACAACAATCCTAACATGGTTATTATGCAATTGTTATTAGATGAATTACCCTCAAATACAATATTTTTTGTAGATATTGACAGCAATGCAATTCGGGATTATTCAATTGATACACTATATTTTTGTGGTATAAAAAATTCGGACACATGGCATTTTGCAACCGGAGAAGAAAAATTTGAAAAAACAATTCAGGAAATACAAACTCCAATAGACGAAACGGGAGATTCTCCATATTCCGGTTCCGAAGTAAGAACCAAAGGGGTTATCACATTTATTGATGATACAGGTTTTTATATACAAAACGAAGGTGACGAATATGCAGGCCTGTATGTAAATTACGATCCGACAGAAATACCTGGTATATGGACTGATATTACTGTTATTGGCACAGTTAACGAAACAAACAATATGACCCAATTAAATAGTGTTTCGGTTTTAGATTATTTTAGTATTGATTGTGATTGTACAATTGAACCTAAAGAAATTGAACTACCAATAAAAGAGGCTCATGAATCAATGTTATTATCGGTAATAAACATTGACAAGGTTGATATAGAAAAACTACCTGATTGGAATTTGTATTCAGCAGATACATCTGGAATTATGGGAGGCAAATACTTTATATTAGACATTCCAACATGTGAGTGCCCGCTTCCAAATATTAAAAAAGTAACCGGGTTGATAACAGATGAAAAAGAAGTTTTAAAAATAATGCCTCGTGAAATGAACGATATTTCTATTATTAATAATATTAAATCCACAAAAACAGAGTTGAGAATAATAACATTATCGAATGGTGAGATTCTGTTAAAATCAAATAATAAAACAATTGAGAATGTAAATATTTATTCGTTAAGTGGGGTATATACAACACAAAGCCAACGAAAAGGGAAAGAAATTTTGATTCCGGCAATCAGGCGCAATGCAGGTATTTATTTGGTAAAAGTTCAATTACAGAATGATGAAATAATTACAAAGAAAATTGTTGTAAAGTAACCCAAAACAAAACCAATCATAAAGTCACTTCACTTTCGAAGTGACTTTATTTGTATTAACAGAAGCAAAAAATAACCCTATTGAAACAAATGTTGCATTATAAATAAGTTTTTCGTAGCCAATACTAAATCCAAACCACTCATTCGAATTAAAATCTAAAATTCCAATAAGAACAGGCGAAATAATACTGATAAAGGGAATCCATTTATCGCGAGGAGTTAAACGGGTAAATAACCCAATAATGTAAAGCCCCAATAGTGGACCATAGGTATACCCGGCCAAAACAAATATGGTACTAATAATAGTATCGAGTTTTAATTCGCGAAATAAAATAATAATAACAATAAATAAAACAGAAAAGCTTAAATGGGTTATAGTTCTTAATTTAACGGCTGTTTTAGCCTCCTTCTTCTCAATTCTTAATATATCAATCGAAAAACTGGTTGTAAGAGATGCTAATGCAGAATCGGCACTTGAATAAGCAGCAGCAATCAATCCTAGTATAAACATTACCCCAACAAAAGGAGGTAAAATGCCACTTGTTGTAGCAATAAAAGGAAATAAATCATCGGCTCTTGATGGGATTGCTAGATTTTTTGAAGCTGCAAAGATGTATAAAAATGCGCCTAACACTAAAAAAAGGAGGTTCACCGGAATAAATGCAAATCCATACCAATACATATTTTTTTGTGACTCCTTCAGATTTTTACATGTAAGATTTTTTTGCATCATATCCTGGTCAAGGCCTGTCATACCTAAAGTAATAAAAACACCAGATATAACCTGTTTAATAAAATGTTGCTTAGAATGCCAATCATTAAATTCAAATAATTTTGAATATCTGCCCGATGATAAAACAGAAAACGCATCGTTAAGCGAGTAATCCATTTGATGAATAATAATTATAAGAGTCGCACAGACTGAAACTATCATCAAAACAGCTTGTATAGTATCGGTCCAAATAATTGTTTTCATTCCACCTCTGTAAGTATAAAGCCATATAAGAATAACTGTAGCTGTTGCAGTTATTCCAAACGGAATGCCAATGGAATCAAATAAAGTTAACTGTAGCGCACTAGCCATAAGATACAAACGGGCAGCAGCTCCAATAATTTTTGAAACCATAAAAAGAATTGAACCTGTTTTATAACCATAAATACCAAATCGGTTTTCAAGATAAGAGTAAATCGACGTCAGATTAAGTCTGTAAAAAAGAGGAAGTAAAATATTGGCAATAAGAACATAACCAATAAAATATCCGAAAACCATTTGCATATATGTAAATCCGGTCGATTCAACCCATCCGGGAACCGATATAAATGTAACACCCGACAACGAAGCCCCAATCATACCTATTGCTACAATATACCAGGGCGATTTTCGGTTACCCAAAAAAAATGTTTGATTATCGTTCTTTTTCCCGGTAAGACGTGATATTATTATAAGAATAAGAAAATATACTAAAAGAATAAATGCAATTAATGACGGATTCATTGATGTTTTTTCCCAAATGTATTCATTTTTAGCATTTCAACATTCGAAGTAGTTATGTTAATTTTGTTTTACGAACTGAGGTTTATTATTCATTTAATTTTCGTAACGATAGTTTTTTTAACCAATAAATATTTTTAAAGGCATAAAAAGGTATGTTTGTAACATTAAAAACAAAAAGTGAAGTTTATGTATGGTACAGAACGTAAAAATATTCGCCCCGGAACAAAAGTCGCCATTGTATTAAAAAAGGATCAACGAACAGGTAACTTAACTCATGGCGTTGTTAAAAACATATTAACAAACAGCCCAAACCATCCATATGGCATCAAAGTCATGCTTACTGATGGACAGGTGGGGCGAGTTAAAGAAATTGAAGTATAGATACCTTTTCTTTTCCATTATAAAAACAGCATAAGTAAATGCCTTTCTGTAATTGACTGGGATTTATTAAAACACTCTTATTATCTGTAATTTGTTGTTCCATTACTATTTTACCTTCAGTATTAATAATGCAGATTGTCCCCTGCAAATCCGCTTCTCCAATTAAATTAATATGCAATACATCTGTTTCCGGATTTGAGTATACTCGAAATAGAGGTAATTTTTTTTTCTCATCAATTGTTGATAAATAAATAACATTTTCAAGTGTGACAGCGATTTCGATTTTAGAAAAAAATAATATCCAACACGATTACATTAGAATTTAGGGTGTAGCCATGCCTTCAACAAAAGTTGCTGACTTTTCTTAATTCTCATACGTGCATTATGCAATAGGCTATCCTTTCTTTATTTATGGGGGTTACCCTGAATGTTAATGAG
>JAFGBR010000067.1 GCA_016933045.1 Marinilabiliaceae bacterium
CGATAAAAAACCAGCTGTAAACCACCAGTTTTTATTTCTATCCAAGTCAAAAAATAACGATTTTGAGCTATCACTAATAACCTCATTAAACAGTATTCAATCCAATTAAAAACCCATTTGTTAAATCAAATGGGAGCCAAATACCGCTCATTGAATTTTCATTAGTAATCTATTTTCTATTTCAAATTGTTCATAAAAAAAATTAACCGAACAAAGCACCATCCTGGCCTTACCAATAATATGGTTTTCGGGTAAGAAGCCCCATAACATCGAATCGGATGAATGCGGACGGTTATCGCCTAACATGAAATAGTAGTTTTGCTGAAATGTGTATGACAATCGTTTTTGATGGTTAATGAAAATACCATCAGAACGAATCTCTAATGTATTATTTTCATAAACCTCAATAACACGCTTGTATAGCCAGATGTTTGCATAATCCAGCTCAATAGTCAACCCTTCGCGCGGAACAACCATTGGGCCAAACACATCGTGATTCCAGCGATACAACTGATTCAATGGGAATATTGGACGATATTCAACTGCTCTTTTCCAATATGTACTATCTGAATGATCGGAATAAGGATATTGCCTGTGTTTAATCTCACGTTGACTGCGCGGTTGATACCCCTCTTTATGTAAAATTATTTTATCAGACGGAGTGATTAGTTTTTTAGAATTAACAAAGGGCCCGCACAAGCGCATCTCGAAGGTGTCGCCGGGTAAAGCCACACATCGTTTTATGTAAATCTGTCTTTGGTCAACAGATAAGCAAATCCTTTGACCATATACAAGGGTATCCGATAAAGCCTTTGTAAAACCCGATTTTAAAAAATTGAGATAATAGTTCACCATCCGGTTATCGCGATATACCGTATCGTCTAAAGGATAATGAAAAATAAGGATGTCATTTCGGGCAATGTTATAGTTATCACCAAACCTACTCACATAAATGACATCGCCCTCAAAAAGAGTGTTCATCATGGAGCCTGACGGAATATAAAAAAGGTTGCTTTTAAAAAACAAGAACATTACCACACAAAAAGCCAGAAAATAAACAGTGTAAATAACAGTGCGATACAAAGTTTTCCCGACTGTTCTAATGCTATCGCTCCACAACATAGCTCAAACCTTTCGTTTTTGGGTATAATAATAAGCCAGCGGAACAAAATACAGACTCACAAAAGTACCGATAGTCATACCTCCAATTATTGTATAAGCCAACGGCTGTTGAAGTCTTGAGCCCATATCATCGCCCCATAAGAAAGGAATCATTGCCAAAATGGTGGTGGCACTGGTCATGATGATTGGTTTTAACCGCCGTTTACCCCCAATATGAATGGCATCGATAACCGGGTAGCCCCTGCGCACCAAACCGTCTGCCATAATCTGGTTGGCACCTGGCGATGAGAGTACGTTCACGTTGATGGTATTCAACCCGTTAATGCGGTAAAAACTGCTTGGTGCCTGTTCGTGAGTACGTGGTTCTAAAAGGTCGGTGAGGCGAAATAAACGTCCGTTGTGTTCGATGGTTATTTTAGCAGCATTGAAACAGTCAACACCCCACCCTTTAAAGGTGACCGGCACCAACACTTTATTGCCGCTGTAGTCGGTTTCGTACACCTGCCCCAACGAGGCTGCGGCGTAATACTCCCTCAACTGCCGGCGTATTTCGCCAACTGGTAAACCAATGTCGTCCAATACTTTTTTACGGTACACCAAATCAGTTCGCAGTTCCCCGGCGCCATACACATGTACGGCATATACCCCCTCAATTTCGGACAATGCCGGAACGAGATACTCCTGAGCGTAACCGCCAATTTCGGTATCGCTGCCAGTACCGTTGAACGTGAAGGTGATGAGCGTTTCAGCTTTTTCTTCTTCATCGGGGCGGTTTACACCAATGGCAGGATATGAAACATCATGAGGCAGCGATGGATACACCTGCCGGATGAGGGCGCTCACCTCGAACCGCACCGCATCCATATCGGCGTTTTTGTCCATTTCGAGGGTGATCCGGCCACTGCCGCTGCCTGTTCGGGAAGTCAATTTTTGCAGCCCCGCCACCCTCGACAATACCCCTTCGAGTTTTGAGGTGACCTCGGCATCAATCACCTCGGCATTGGCTCGCTGCATGGAGTAGCTTACCGTAATGCCGGGTTTTACCCTGCCGGGATACATGTGCAGGTTGAGCAATGGCATTACTGCAATTCCTGTTATAGAGAGGGCTATAAAGGTGGTGATGATAGTAAAGGGTGATATGCGAGATTTTTGGGGCATTAGGTTTTAGTTCGTGCTTGGTTTTTATAATACTGTTAGGATTTATACTACCACACGATGAAATCGTGCAGTAGCTTGGTTTAAATTTATTGCAATTTGTTTTTTCCATTGGTATCCTAATAATGATAGAACACAAATACATGTGGTTAGTGTTTTCATTATCCCCAATTTATCTTAATCCAATGGTATGACATATATTGTTTAAAAATAATTCTATAGTTTCTTATTATCTCCCATCATAAATTACTAACTCATACAATCCTTTCACTTGTTCTTGCAATTTTGCATCGGGAAGTAAAACTCTATCAGAACGCCATTCTTGTGGACTATAATTGACTTCTTTCACTACATTTCTGGTAGGAGTTAGCTTTTCTGGTTTAGTACTTCTGTATTTCTTAGTTCGTCTTTCGAGATTATCAGTGATGGCCAGTTCGTTTTGCAGACTGTAAGTTTTGTTGTTGTAACTAAATATGAGTTGCTGCGAGGCATCTTGTAATGTCCATTTTTCACTATTAATTGTATAAGTTGCATGATGCATGTCGGATATGAGTTTGAATACAAAATCCTGCTTGTTTGGAGCCAGGTAGTTGCCAGCTGTAACCAAATCTCTTTTTTGAGATTTAACATACCATTGAACATGGGCTACTGCATACGTTTCTTCATCAACAATGAGCATACCAGAGTAGATGGCTACCGGATCACTGGTTGGTTCAAAAGTTAATATCAGTGATTTCCGTCCATTAAAGATCTGTTTTCCCCTATATTTAATAGTGTACCGATTCAATACTTCCCACTTTAAAAATCCTAAATCCATATCCAGTGGATCAATGTTGGGGAGGAAATCAGATTTCTGATTGAGGAACTGAAACGGTACTTTTTGGGAGTAGTTTTGACACTGCATCTGTACCACCTTGTCTATCATGTTTGTATGCGATGTGATTGAGTATTCTGGTCTCATTTTTCGTTGGATAAAATCAAATTCCATCAATTGAATCAATTCATTGTTAAGAAACTGTTGCTGACAAAAAACACCATTCAGATCATATATATTGATAGGCCTGTTTTTAACCATGTTTCTCAACATTCTTTTTATGATCTTTTCAATATCGATTGTATCTTCAATATTTGTAATTCCATAAGGCACATCAATCTGATAACTGGATTGCAAGAGCTCCTTAAAAGTCAGGTTTTCATCTCCCCATCCGGGAATTGAGATACAAATGGTATCCGATTCGAAGAGCTTGTTTGAATCGATGACGATGTTGCCATCCAATGCAGTTTGTTGTATCAGACAGCCATTGTTTGTTCTAATGCTGGCAAATCGACCATTTTCACTATTCGAGGTAAATATTGTGATTTCCTTTAAAGAATCGTTTAACTGTGTAACAGTTGATATTGGTTCAATTGATGAAGTTGATTTTAAATCGCTTGTTTCAGACTTCTGAAGGAGTGCTTCAATATCTGTATTCTGATATTGATAATATCCTGGAACTGAATTATCAGAGATGCCAGTAATTTTGAGGCAGTATTGTTGATTAAGCCACTCCTTGTTTAGCGAAAAAGAGGTCATACCAAGGTCATTTGTTTCAATAGTAGGATTCCAATAAATGGTGGGTCGATGATTTAAAAGCTGTGCCACACTGCTATTGTTGATTGGGGTGTAAAATTCTCTCGTCCTGACAAATCCAACCAAGTTCATGTTTACAGCTCCTTTTGTGTAGAAATCTGAAAATAATCCTTGTCCTGTTTTTGTTTTGATCGTAATGATGTGTTCAGGTGAAGGACAATAATAAATGATGTTGTCCGTAGACGAATATATTTCATCACCATATTTATGTGCACTCATTGCATCGCCCAATGCACTCATTTTTGGTTTTTCTATAAAACCAACTGATTCAATTTCATAGAGATCTAACTCAGAAAGATGTGTTTTAACCCAGTCAATTTGCCCGGCATCATTGCTAAATGCACAGAGCTGTCCATCAACATAAATGAATAGTCTAAAATATCCTGTGCCATTATAGGTAAATGCATAACGATCAGGATCATTTGACGAACCCTCTATTTCTTCATAATTAGGACATCCAGAAGAACCTCCTGCCATTTTAGGCCTATATTCTGCTCCTAATCCAAAAGAATTTCTGGCCACATTCGCTTTTATACTGGTTTCCAATCCCGGGATAATGTAAGCGAGTGTACTAAAGAGGCCTGTGTTCCATTTGACATTTTGGTTAATGGCAACAAGTTGTTTCTCGCCAATAGTAATAGAGTTGGGGCCATAAGTGGCATGAATCCGTTCGGATGGACTAAGCTGCGGCTTACCCTTAATTTCTACTTCTTGCAGGGTAATGTCAGCAGTGTCGTTTAAATAAGGTTCATCTACAAATACTGATACTTTGTAAGGATTGTTTGGTATCTTTTTTGAGTTTATTTGGGATAAATCAATTAAGATAGAGTCTTTAAAAGTGTTTGAGGGCTGTATCCCCAATCTTTCAGAATAAAATTTGTTTGTTTTGTTTTCGCTCAGGTTGGTTTTTAAATCAATAGTGTAATTGCGATTATTATTTTTTCTATTAGCAGTCACTATAGTGATATTCATGCTATCATAAAAATCATCAATGTCAAACACAAAATTACCTTTATCATTCGTTTTAACATCGCTGCTTGCTATAAAGCCTTTACCTCTGCCATTGATGGATATTTTTGCCTTTTTAACTGGATTACCACTAATTTGTTGAGTGACATTTCCTGCAATATATAATTTCTGGTCTAAAGAGAATTGCGGATCAGGAATTGAATCTGCCAGTACTTCTTGCCATGAGTACCTGCTCCAACCGTTGGTAAGTAGGGTAAGTTCCCGTTGCCAGGCCGATTTACGGTCGTTATAGAAGAAATAGTCACAGTCAGGTTCCAGGCCTGGTAGTTCGGAATAGAGATAGAGATAAGTGACAATATCTCTGTTATTTAAAAGAGTATCCAAATCATTTGCTTTGTTCTTGATTATTGCCATTGCGAAAGAGCCGGATACAGGGTGCCCATTTTTGTCTTTGATAGTTAACATGATATCCACAAGACTGTCATTGATCGATTGAGTTGAAACAAAAAAATCAAGCACATCATTATTGTTTACAAATGTGAGGCGTTCGCATAAGGGAGTGTTTTTCGAGTCGAACAGGGTAATTTGAACAATCCCGGTTTTTAACATGTTTGTTGGAATAGAAATTAAGGTGGTTGATTTATCAGGTAAAAATTTATATGTTTTAGCAACTTCATGATGTTGGGTGATAACTAAGGATATAGAGTCACGGTTGAGTGTTGAAGGAGAACTATTTATTATTACATCTATTTTTGAGGGATTATTTAAAGCATTTGGAATTGTCATTGTGTGACCGTTAGGTGCTGCTAGAGGGAGTGGTATCGTCTTTTTAAGTCCATAGTCATCTTTAATAATAGCATGATAAGTTGTGTTTGGTTGCGAAATCAGCATAAGCACTCCTTTACCATTGAATTCACTTTTAAATTCAACAACAATATTGTTTTGATCATCATAAACAATTCCGGAAAAAGAAACAGAGGTAGCTCCTTCTTGTTCTCCTATAAAAGCAATACGGCAGGGAATATTTTCAACCAAGTTTCCCCCTTCGGGAAGAAAAGAGACTTTTAGGTTTGACTCTTTGATTAGCAGTGAACTCTTAGAAAGAGTATCAGATATATGATTAAGAGTTTGTCTATTATCCAATAAGTTTTCCATGGTGGTTTCATCAGCAGCATTTACCTGTATCTGCCCCAAAATCAATAGCAGTTTCTTAAAGAAGAAATCAGTTCCCTGGTTTTTCATGTAGTTGGTATAGGCAACCAGTTGATAGATGCCTGGTATCAGGTCAGATCCAAGTTCGATCTGTCCTCTGCTTCGTCCGCTATCGACATGAAAAAGGTGGTGATAGTGCACATTGCCGTCCTGATCTAATAGGTCAACATACATAATCTTTTCAAGCGGTTCAGGAGAAAGGTCGTCTGCATTTAACAACCATGCACTCAACCATAGAGTATCGCTTGCCGTGTAAGTTTCGCGATCAGTAGCAACATACAATTTTTCAGAATGGGTAAGGTAGATGTAGTTATCCAGTTTTTTAGTAAAAGACGATTGTGAAACACAGGTTAAATGTGTAAGACAAAAAAAAAGAAGAAATAAATATCTTTTTAATTCAATATTTATGCTAAGCATTAATTGTCTTTTATTATAAATAATCATTCCTTGAATCTAAAGTAGAATTGATTTTTTAGGTCTGAATAATACTGAATTCATTTGCAATAATTCTTACATAAAATACACATTATTTAAGTTTGCATTTATTCGACAAATTCGACTATTTTTGCCAATTTTTAAGATAAATGCTAACAATTGATTTCAACAAAATCATTTCAATATCTATTTTATTAAATGTGAAAGTTTTACATTATAAAAAAACGGTTACTCTTTCATATCATTGCGAATGTTATAAAATAAAGGTGATATATAGTTTTTTATAAATTCATGTTCTTTCTTCCTTGGTAATGGTATTGAAAAAATATTTCTACCGTTAATAATGAAGAAAGACAATGCATTATCAATGTTCTCCATTGCAGAATCCCTTTTTAATGGTATAATAATACTCGAAAACATAAGTTGCTTGCTTAATTGGTAATAAGAATTGGAATCAGTTAAAACCATAGATTTTAAATTACTTTCTGAACTTATTTTTTCTAATTGGGTTAATGTTTGAGATAAACAAGTATTGCAAACTGGTAATTTAACACCTAAACAAATAGTTGTATTCTTGTAGATATTTGAATTTGCTTTAATTACCTGTTTTATATCTCGTTTTAAAAAATTATTTTCTTGTAAAACTCCTAAACACTCACGTTGTAATTCTTCACTTCTTTTTTCGAAATAAAAGAATTGATAAATAATAATAGCAGAAAACAACACTATAAATGTCCATAATATAACTTTCATATTGCATTTTTTAATTAAAAATTAAGATTATCGGATTGCTTTCAATATCTAAATGATCTTTTAGTTTTTTTACTCTTTCACTGAGCTGTAATTTATCAATCTTCTCTTTTACCACATTATAACTAACTGTATTATAAACCGCAACTGTTCCAATATCAGATGTGTAATAAGGGTTTAACAAGTAGGTAATTGAAAAATCCTGCGAAAAGTTTATAATGTTAAATACAGAATCCTTTTTATTATAACAAGCGTAATATCTATTTTCAGGACGGATGTCCTTTTTATTAAAAAGAAAAAGAGAGTACGCATCATTCTCAAAATAACCGCAGTAGCCAAAAATACTTCGACTCATAATTTGTTTCAGTGTAGCTCTAGTTAATGATGGCTTATCTTTTTCTTCGTCGCTAACCGTTGAATTATAGTTTTTAGTAAATGACCAATTTCCTGTTTGATTAATTACATATGGTATAGTCTGATCTTTTTTTAGTTGATAGATTGTATCACAATATGGCATGGTATAAAAAACATCATTATTGTAAGATGAGAAACTAGGGTATTGATGTGGACTATTTAAATCATAATAATCTTTATTCAACATCTTGTTGACTATAGAATAATTTTTTCTATCAAGTGCGTAGAGCAAATAGTCATTATCAATCGACGTATAACAATATATATAATCATCATTAATACATATCTCCTCGGGCTTGAACTCCAGTTTCCTCTCTTTAATAAAATTTCCGTTAAGATCGAAAAAAACGAATTTTTTACCAAGTGCATCGCAGCAGATAATTTTATTATTAACTGAATCAATATCAAAATCATCAAAAGAAATAAACTCTCCAGGGCCTTTCCCTTTTATACCTATAGAGTATATGTGATTTCCATTTACATCATACACTTTTAATTTTTTTGCATAATAACGATCAAAAACGTAAAATTTATTGCTAACGATTTTTAGTCTATTTATTTCGCCTATATATCCACCAATTGTATCAAGTTGAAATCCATCGACTTTTTCAAAAAAATTATCACAACTCCAATTTTCTGCGGTACTAACATTAAAATCCCTTAGATTATTTATTTTAGCTTGGTTTATTGGTTTTTCATTGCTATATATTGAATAATTGTTGCATGAAAAATTGACACTTAAAACGATTATGGATGTGTATACAATTAATTTATTCATTTGAGTAGTATTTAAAATAATTACGATCACATAAAACCTAAAAATGAGGGATTATTTTATGATCCCTCATTTAGTTAACTATCTCTATTAATTTAGAGAGTGCATGCTTCATAATCAACATCATCAGAACTATTGTGTCCAATATCAGGGCAATCGTCATATGTACAACTATAATCACAATCTTGATTACTATCATAAGATCCTTCGTCATCTATTACACAATCTATGCTTGCAAAATAAGTTACTGTTTGTATGGGAACTGGATAGGGAATGTCATAATAACACCAACCAACTCCCGTAGATGTTGAAGAACTAGATGTACAATCATACTTAAGTTCAGGATATTCATCTGGATAGCCAGCAGAAGCTTTAAGCATTGTTAAAGATAGATTGTTATTAATTAAAGAACTGCTAGAACGCACATAGGTAACTGCTGCCAAAATAATGGCGCATCCAAGAATTAAAAATCTTACTTTTTTCATAAATAATATTTTAAGTTTTTATAATCTATATAATTACGTTTTCTCTTCAACATCTGAATCTCATCCAGCTCTGTTGCTAAAATCTATAAATTTCTACATCTTTGGCCTCCTTTCTTTATTGAGAGAGGTTGAGAACAGGGAGTCTTGTTTCCAGTAGATCTTCCTGTTCTCTTTAGTTTTTTTCATCAAATCTTTTATATGCTGTTTGATTTTTTTTGATGCCTTTGAATCAACTTTTATTGTTTGGTTTAATATTAATTTAGCCGTTGCTGTTAATTTATCTGTTTGCTCCGTTTTCATATACAATTGAAATAACTGGTATTTAGAATATACTTTATATGGTATCAGGTTCATTGCTTTTTTGTAGTTGTTTTCTGCTTTTGTATAATCATCTAAAGTAGAATAGCAATCACCTAGTATGATATATGAGAATTCATCTGTATAAAACATTCTATTTTTTAAAAGAATATCTTTGGCGAATGTTGCATTACCATTCATAGATAAACATTTAGCATATTGTTGTATTAGAAGACCATTATTTGGAAGTAATTCCTTCGCTTCCTCATAGCTTTTACATGCTTCTTGATATTCTTTAATACTGTATAATTTATTTGCTTCATCCCACATCCAATATCCTTTTTCAACAGAATTTGTTTTTAATAAATAAAAGCCCAAAACACATAACAATATTCCTACTACAGTAATATTATTTATTGTAATGGCAAATATTCTGATATTACTACCTAATACATCGTTGATCCCTAACTGGGAAATAGAAAAGAATAAAAGAATTACAATTGGCAGCGAATAAAAAGGGTAAGAGAAACAACTAAAAATAATAATCCCGATTAATGATGCTCTTGCTGTAACCATTAAGGATGTATACATCTTTGCAGTATTGCTTGATTTGTACTGGTACATAGAAAATATAATAACCAGAAGAAATAGAAAAAGTCCTACAAGTCCGTATTCTGATGTAGTTTGTAAGAACTCATTAAATGCCCATTTAACATTACTTGCTAAGAGCGATTCTTGAGGATCAGCATTCCCAGACGCAAAATAATCTGCCTGGGCAGGAGCTAATGTGGCTTGCATTGTATTGAACCCATGGCCAAGCAAAGGTTTCTCTTTTATGGTTAACACGGCTATTTTCCATACTAATAGTCTTCCATTAGCAGAATCTTTTTTGAAATGATAAAGACCCAACGCAAGTGTTATGACAATCGAAAGACTCAAAGAAATTGCGACTGCTCTTTTCAAAGTTGTATCTATGTGCTTTTTTATTCGGTCAAATGGTTTATACCGATTGAAACACCATATAACTAATATGGCAAAACATCCCAAGAAGGCAGAACGACTTCTTGTAGAAGGTAATATAATGATAACAAATGTACTGGATAAGACTCCAACAGCAGACATGATCTTATAGATCAATTTTTCTTTTTTAAGTAGAGTTAAATATAAACACCAGGGAAGTGAAGCAACTAAAAATCCAGCATAAGGTGCCGGATTAAAAAAGGTACCTGTCACTTTAAATTCAGAATTGTATATAGGAGCTATTCCGAAAATTTGAAACAAACCCATTACTGATTCAACAAGTGCAATGATTGCAATTACAACTACAGGAAAATAAATAAGAAAATCATACTGTTTTGTTATACATATTTGTACTAATTGGCGTGATATAAAATAAAAAGCAAAACAACCTGACCACCAAAAGAACTTTTCATCGTGCCAAATACCTCCTGTCTTGCCGCGGATAACAATCCAGGCAAGCCACAAAATAATTAAAACAGTTTGTAAACTCACAGCTTGTTTCCTGTTATAAACAAAAGCGATCAGCCCAACAGGTAAGAGTATCAACATATACCGGGTAAAAAAAAAGATTTTTCCCATCCGTGTTGGGTCGTGCAGTTCATTATCAACCATGAGTGGTGTCAGGAAAACACCACTCAATGCAAGCAATGAAACCACTGCATATACAGCCGGAATAGTTGTTGCTATTTTACCAGTTTTAAAAATCATGCAATTACTTATCTTTCAACAGTTCCTTTTATCGTTAACTGAACCAGTCCATCTTCGAAATTGCCATACACATCAATGGTCTTCATAAACACACCGGGCTCTTTCGCATCGTAAGTCACTTCAACAAGCCCTTCTCCTCCCTGCTCTATTGGCTTTTTTGACCATTCAGCCCCGGTACAGCCACACGATGGTTCCACATTGTAAATAACCAATGGCTCATTTCCAACATTTTCAAACCTGAATTGAATGGTTTTAGGAGTTCCCTGTTTTAAACATCCCAAATCACATATCGCCCTTTCAAATTTTATTTGAGTGTTTTTTCCTGTTAACTGTACATCAGTAGCTCGTTGAAAACTAAAAACGATCAGTACAATCATTGATATTACTACCAGCAATAACACCCCGATGAACTTGCTATTTTTAATATTTCCATTCATATCTTCAATAATCATAAATTGTTACCACCAAACCTGCTTCCCGTTTTCATAAGTAAATATCCGCTCCTCTTCTCCTCCGCTCAGGCATTTTAACCAGTATATCGTCCCGGAAGGGATGTCATTGTAATTCAAATTAAACCCGATTGCTTCCTTTTCACCTGCCGAAACCCATTGGCCGTCCCAATAATATAATTCATATTTATCTCCTGTAATGATGTAATTTTCATCGTTTCTTGGCCAAACAATTAAATGATCAATGGTGCAGACTGTATCAATACGAGCATATAATAAATTCCCCTTTCGGATTAATTCCCTTTTAATCTCTTTTCTGCAATTATTTTCGTCTATCCTATAAAACAAAAACTTATTCACATACAATTTGTGTGTACCCTCCGTCCAAAGCCTGTAATACAGAAACCTCTGTTTTCCACTTAAATCCATTTTCAATTCAAAAAAAGGAGATGCTTTAATTGTATCAAGATTCACAAATTCACTAAAGCTCTCTTCATCTGAACCTTGAAGTATACATCCTTTAAAGGGGAAGGTATGCCTTGCCGAATAAGCAAATAACGGATATTTCCGAATCAGGTTCATATTAATAAGTGAATCGAACTTGGAATAATACTCGTTCTTCTCACCATTTGAAGTAATGCAGAAAGGATTTCCAAGCGGAATAATTTCTTCATCCTTTTTAGCAGCCGGCAGATAAACAACATTTTTTCCAATATTTTCAAACTTCGCTGTTCCTAAAATATTAAACTCAGAAAATGCAACAGGGATCCAGCCGTTGATGTCAAAAATAGCGAGATAAGCCAAGGAATGGGAATCAAACAATTTCTTTCTAAGAGAGAATTCACCACAGTTCAAATATTGAGCGGTTACATCAATCATATTGGGTTTTATAAGGTTAAAATCAACCTCATTCTTGGGACTTCCATTTAACACTCCAATCATTTTATCTTGATTTGCCCATGTTTGCCGATATATTTTGGGAATTGTTTTTTCACATTGCAAATACATACCTTGCGGTACTTCTTCATTGATAAACTCTTGCAACTTATATGCAGTCATAGCTGCATTCAAATCATTGACCAGATTGTGTGGATCGTTGTTATTTTTGAGTAACTTGTCAAATTGCTTTTCTTTGTGAGCCAAACCTACGTATGCATGTATTGCCGATGAACTATTGCCCCAATGTGGTATGTAATCGTATGTTGCAGGCGCTCCTGCTGCACGAAGATGGTACATGGTGTACCGGCATCGTTCTCTACATTCTCCTTCCCCGCTAATAGTTAGCCATGAATAGTTAGATGCTGATTTATAAATACCATTTAACTTTTCTCTCGAGGTTAGGCTATAATATGTCTTGGTTAAATGATATTGATACAAACTATCCAAATTTTTCAGCACTGGATTTCTTACTATCAGTTTTTGATGATATTGGTAAAGTGAATCGCGCCAATGATCAGGAACTTCCTCGGTAAGCTTATAGGGTAATACATAGTTGCAAAACACTTCAAAATCAACACTGTTATACCACTCCGATTCCTGCCAGGCTTTAATGGACAGTTCTGCATTACGGGCTAAATAACTGTCTGTGATAAGTAGTGAATCGGCAGTTTCCCTGAATTCGCTTTTCCCAAACATCAATCGGCTTAATGAGTCGGCCAGTTGCACCAATTGAGCCTTCGGCATTTTGGGGTTTTCAGCTTTAATGGCAGTCATTTTATTTAAGAATGCTGTGAGTGAATCGACCGGCGAATGACAATAGGTTTTTCGTTGTTTCATGTCGGTTTTCGATACGCACAATGCCTTACTAAATAAATCATCGTTTGTAGTATTACAATAATCATTAGTATTGATTTCACAACATGAAACCAACACTGCAAAGAATGCTAAAATAAAATATACTATACTCTTTAAAACTTTACCCGACACAACAATCTGGTATTTGCGGTTAAACAAAATTTTTTTAAACAACAGAAAATGATCAATCATTAAGCTCTGCTGTCAAAAGCATTTTAAAAAAAATCCCCAATATTACTTCTCCAACAAAATCAACCATAAATAGTAACTAGCATTACTCAACCTACACTGCTTGCCGGAGTAAAAAAGTAGTAAATTCCGTTACAAAAAAAAAAAAAAAAAAAAAAAAAAAAACAAAA
>JAFGBR010000068.1 GCA_016933045.1 Marinilabiliaceae bacterium
ACCCACACTCTGCTAAAAATCAGAAATATGTCAAAGAGCTTATATTATACGGCACTATGGCCGCTTAAAAATTAACGAACTATTGTATTAACAATTCAAATACGTATGAATAAACGTTATGTTATAATATTAGTTGGACTTATTGTTTCAATTAATTTATCTGCTCAAAAAAACAGTGAATCATTAAAAACTTTGCAAAGTGAAGAGCTAATGAAAATTAATTTCTCTGATTCTTTGGTGAGTGGATTTAAGTTGCTGAGTACCGATTCACTATCATGGTGTAAATATTCAAAAGCTACTGAACATGGGAAAAGAGAGTATGTGCGGATTACCATACTTAAGAATGGAGGAGAGCTTGTAGATGGAGAACCAATTGAGAACCAAGATTTGAATGAAGGAGATTTAGAGCCAGGAATTGAAAAAAGCAACATTAATATTGGAGGAGAGCAGCAGAAAAATATGGAAGCTCAGCAGAAGGAGATTGAGGCGTTGAAGGAGAAGGTTAACCAGTAAAAAACCTAAAAGTTTAATTATGAAACATGTAAAAATAATCGGCACATTGTTGCTTTGCTTGAACATATATATTGGCACTGCTCAGACAGTAAATATTAGAGGTATAGATATACCATTAAACGAAATACCCTTTAACAGAGCGTATCAGATAAAAGAAAATAATCTAAAAAGTGCCAAAGTTGATACAACCAAAGGCAAACCACATACTGCATTTGCCTCAAGGCACAAAAACCGTATAGCCGTAGCCTCATCTCAAGATGTTGTTCGAAAAAATGTGGCGTTGGAAACCAAAATGGTTAAAGAAACCACCCTCGAAATGTACAACAAAAAGGGAAAACTTAAGTGGAAAACACAGATGGATAATTATATCCCTTTATTGGGCAGTATTTCCGAAAAAACAAACAGATCCAATTTTGTTTGGTACAGCTCCTCGGAAGATGCTGATAATAGAATACTCGCATTATACGATTCGAATGGCAATGAAGTTTTTACCGATGAATATATGGGGAACATATTCCCATTTACCGACGATAATCATGAAATAGTGTTTTATACCAAAGACCCTTACCTCTCTAACAATAATGACGATGCCAGCACACTGTATTGCTATAACACAACTACAAAAAGCAGGTGGAGTAAAATGTTCGATTCATCAAAACCATTTGCGATAGTTGGTGTACCAGGCAACGGCACTTATGTGTTATGCGGTCTGGTATCGCTTAACAACAACGATGGTTCTACCCTGTATTGTTTGAGTAACAAGGGCGAGTTTCTATGGAAAAAGGAATTTCAAGAAAATCTTGGCAATTTTTCTATTACCTCTAATGGGGCAAATTTTTTAAGAATTGTTAGAGATAACAAATGGGAATTATATAATAAAGATGGGCTTCAAGTAAGGTATAACAGTGTTGCAAAAATTGAAGGAAATAATTTTAATCCTTACAATGGTTGTTTTGTTAAAAATATGGATAGTGTTGTTTCAATTGTATCCTATGAGATTAACCAAAGTAAAATAGCCTTTTTTAATTATAATGGGTTAATGCTTGATTATTTACAAGTCCCTAATACAGGCAATTATTTTGTGGAATTTATGCCTGATGGTAAATTCTATATTTTTTTTGATGACAAAAAGATTATTGAATATAAACCTATATGGCTAAAATGATTATTTATATGAAAACATTGTTTTTTTTTTAATTGATAATAATTATAATAAGAGTAGATTATATATTTGCTCAAAATACTACGCAAAACCCGATTGACCGGAGTAATAATGCACTAAATTCGGTTATAAGTGACTTTGGTCCACGGTATGTTAATAGTGCTACTGCCTCCAAATTTCATTTTGGATTAGACTATGGTCTGTCAAGAGTTGGTTTGCAACCAGCATACACCGTAGAATCTGGTAGTATCGATGTACTGCCCTTAACTGCTAGCGATATTGCATATATCAAAGTGGGGGCTTGGAGGTATATGCACTGTGATTATGGTGTGACTAGTGATAGTTTATGGGAGTTAACTCTCGATGGAATCCACCCTGTTTTGGTTATAAAAAGTGATCAAACCACGATATCTCATGTATATGTTTTAAGCAATTACCCTAATACAACATTTAGAAGTGTAAATGTTGAGAAAACGATAGGGCTGGGTGAAATTATTTTCAGACCAAATACTTTGAATCACCTTCACTTAGATCGTGGCAACAAAATTTTCACAAATGTTTTGCAATTTTTACCTAGGTCAGATGTAAATAGTCCAGTAACCACTCTTAACCTTAAATATAATAATAATGGTACTGCAACAGTATTTCCTTCAAACATTATATATGGGAATATAATTGTTGAGAGCGAAGTAAATTATGAAAATGAAAAGGATTTAGACAATGTTGTTTTACAGCTTGGAGATAAGGGAGTTTTTTCCGATATTTTTGCTTGGCATTACACAGGAGCAAATCACCTAACTTATACGAGCTATTCCACTGGGACTAGTACCGTGCCACAATATGTAACACATCAAATAGGTGTTTTAGGAACTATAAGAAATAACCCAAATGAGGGTATATTTCCAAGAGATGGCGCTGGTCTCGACATCTTCAAGTACCATTTCAATAGTAAAGAAACAATTGCCGGATCGACGAACCCTTATAATGAGCGTAGATAGATAAGATAAATTAAGCGTAGCATTTGCTGCGCTTTTTCATTTTGGTAGCATTTGCTACAAAAACAAACAAAACGATAGTATTGATAAAATCAACGTAGTGGATACTGCGCTGTAGAATAATGCATAACAGGTATATTCTAATTGAGAAAAAGTATTTTGCTACACACACCTGGCGCAAGCGTCCGCTTGTGCTAAACTGACTAAACAAATAGGAAAACAGATAAATAAGAAGTCTTGATTAAACACC
>JAFGBR010000069.1 GCA_016933045.1 Marinilabiliaceae bacterium
CGACAAAATGGAAAGCAATCCAAACTAAAAAGCCGCAAATGTCACTATTTGCGGCTTTTTTTATTTTTTGTAATTCAATATCTATTTTTTGTTTTTAAGAAAAATGAGAATTAAAAGGCGAGTTATTTTTTTTCTTATTTTAACTCACCGAAAACGTTACAAATAACACTGAATCAATACAATACTAATTTATTTTTGATTCTTCTTTTGTCGCTTTTTGTCGTTAATTCCCAATAAATAAGTCAAACATTACCGCTAACGCAGCAAATGCTTTCTTCAAACGAGCCACTAAATTTAATTTTGCGTTGATTATCTGTATTATAGCTAAACATTATTCTTTTATGCAAGTCAATTTTTACCTCTGAGGCGGTAAAATATTAAATATTGCTTGCAAATGATTATCTTTTTGTGTATTTTTACTGCTATAACAATAAAGTCATGCTTGAACCTCTATTACTGGCCGATATCATTCGCAAGCACCGCAGGATAGCAGGCTTATCACAACTACAGCTTGCTGAGATGGCTGGCGTGGGAAAGACCGTTATTTTCGATATTGAGAAAGGAAAGGAGACTATTCAACTTATTACTCTCCGTAAAATATTACAAGTGCTCAATATCAAGGTGCAGCTTACCAGTCCGTTAATGAATCAAATAATCATTCATGCGTAAAGCCATCGTTTATGTTAATAATTTCGAAGCCGGAACCTTTTCCGAACTCGATTTTCGAAAAACTTATCGTTTTCAATATTTCGATGGTTATACTGGCGAAGCCATCTCTCTTACGATGCCTGTTTCTAAAAGAACTTATGAATACTCAACGTTTCCTTCGTTTTTCGATGGTTTATTACCCGAAGGCCATCAGCTCGAAGGCTTATTAAAAATTGGTAAGATCGATCGCAACGACTTATTTTCACAACTTATGGCTGTTGGTGATGACCTGGTTGGCAACGTAACGTTAAAGGAGGTATTACAATGAACAGGTGCCCCATTACCTATCAGCCCTGTGGCGATCAAACATACAGCCCCGAAGGCTTAAAGAAGCTCTCCGCATCTCTTGCTGAACTCACGCCATTGGATTTCACTGCTGATGAATTACGATATGAAGCCATGATCCGTGCTTCAAAAATGTCCATTCAGGGGGTACAGCCAAAGTTAAGTGCCGTACTTAATATCAAGGAACACCGGTTTGATATTGTAGACAAAAACGGTCGTTACATACTCAAACCACCTCATCACTTCTTCCCTGAATTACCGCAAAACGAGGATCTCACTATGCATCTGGCATCAATCATTGATATTGATGTACCTTTGCACGGCCTTGTATATTCCAGGGATAACAATTTTTCCTACTTTATCAAGCGATTCGATCGTAAAGGTCAGAAGGATAAGATCCACACCGAAGATTTCGCCCAGTTGGCAGGACTAAGTCGTGACACCAAATATAATTACACCATGGA
This sequence comes from Marinilabiliaceae bacterium, assembly GCA_016933045.1. Classification (GTDB taxonomy): domain Bacteria; phylum Bacteroidota; class Bacteroidia; order Bacteroidales; family Marinilabiliaceae; genus JAFGBR01. The sequence goes on from JAFGBR010000069.1 coordinate 1,458, forward strand.
AAAATTAGTTTATCTCATTGATGAATATTGCACCTTTCCTGCCATCGAAAAAGCCAGACTGTTCAAACTGGTGCTCTTCAACTTCTTGGTAGGTAATGAAGACATGCATCTGAAAAACTATTCCATTATTGTTCAAAAAGGAAAAGTTGAACTCTCTCCAGCTTATGACCTTCTTAACTCAACCATAGTTCTAAAAGGTGATATTGAAGAGATCGCTCTTCACCTAAAAGGCAAAAAATGCAATCTGAATAGAGAAGTTCTAATTGATTATTTTGGAAAAGAGTGTTGTGGACTTACAGATATGATAATTGATAAAACATTGGATATTATAAATGGCGCATTGCCATCCTGGTTCAAGCTCATCGACATCAGTTTTCTATCTGATGACATGAAAGAGAAATATCAATTACTTTTACATAATCGAATTAAAATTCTAGGCTTCTCATAAAACGTAAATCTACAGATATAGCATGCATTAAGCATTAACAAAATATTACTTTTTCTTAATTGATCATTTGCCAGGAATCAATAACTTTGATATTTGTTATTATTAATTATTCTTAAACTTGAGCATAATATTCAGAAAGCGCAATTGGTTCATTATCTGGTTCATAATTATTATTGATATTCAAATTCGATTTGCCAATGATATAAATTCTCAGCAATCCTATATCACAAAAGTAATTGATCCAATATCTGAGCCATGACGATGGAACAGCTTTCCTGAAATTGCAGGTGATGGTGTACGATGTATGGCGCAAACAAAAAAACGGGGAACTGTTTTTTGGATCAAATCACGGCGTATTATTATACGATGGTATCAACTGGGAATCTATTGCTCTTGATTCTGTTTTTAAAAACCACATTGTAACTAATTTATTTGTAACAGAAAGTGATGAGATTTATGCTTCAACAGATAGCGGACTTTATAAATATAACAACCAAAATTGGAAAAGACTCTTTCCTGAAAGTTACAACTCCAAGATATCCAAATTATATAAAGTTGGTAAGATTCAGCAACTAAATGATGGCAGCCTGCTTATTAGTACAGGACAAACATTTTACAGTGGATTATTGCATTTAAAAGATAATCAATTTACGTTTTACAGCTCTTAAAGTACACTGAAATCATTGATGAAATGATATAACTACAACAATTTTGACACCGAAGCATCAATGTATGCATACACTGCTGAGTTGCCTGAAGATGCGAAAAACATAGTTCTGAATATGGCCGGGCGTATGAATGGTGGCGACTTTGAATTCTCGTTTAACAATACCATTGAAGATGATAACAAATTAGTTATTCCTGCTTTAAATCAGGCTCTGATCAATTATGAAACCTATAATGGTCCTTACAATGGAACGGGTACAAATATTGAATTCTTTACTTTTTCCGATCAGATTAACCTATTCCCCAATCCTGTTGTTAATGAGCTGTCGATATCAACCACATATAGTATTAATTCGATAAAAATTTATTCCTTTTCCGGAATTCTGGTTTATTCTTTTTCCGGTAATACAAGAACTATTAATATGAGCGACTTCTATAAAGGTATGTATGTCATACGAATTTCAACAAACAATGGCGATTATCAACAAAAAATTATGAAGAAGTAATTATGCGTTTAAAACAGGAAGTAGAAATAAAAAAAGATCATTAAGAAATAATACATACTCAACTATTTTTAATATATTAATTCCCCTCTTCGATTTTTTTTTTAGGAGGGGAATTTTATCATTTTTGAGAATTCAATTATTTACCAATAATAATTTGAAATGAAATTAAAAGAAGCTTTTTTGTCAGTTTTTGTGTTGCTGTTTTCAATAATAATACACTCACAAAACCCTTTAAATTTTGGCAGTAATATTAGAACTGCTGACCCATCTGCTCATGTATGGCAAGATGGACGTCTTTATATCTATGCATCGCATGATATAGAATGTCAGGAAGATTTTTGGATGAAAGACTGGCATGTATTTTCAACCGATGACTTAATCAATTGGACAGACCATGGTGCAGTTCTTTCTGTTGAGGAACTCTCCTGGGCCGATAATTATGCATGGGCTCCAGACTGTGCATATAAAAACGGAAAATATTACTTCTGCTTTCCGGCAGGAACAGGACATAAAGATCGCGTTAATCCAGAGAAGAGTACGAAATGGATGGGAATTGGAATTGCTGTAAGCGATTCTCCAACTGGTCCTTTTGTCGATCATATTGATGCACCTTTATGGACTGAGCCTTATGCAAATGACCCTTGTCTGTTTATCGATGGTGATGGAACTCCTTATTTATATGTGCATGGTAAGGAATTGGATTATAAGGTTGTTGAGTTAACCAATGATATGAAATCGATAAAAGGCGATTTCTTAAAGATGGATATGGGAGGATATAAACCTCCAATGGAAGGTCCGTGGATATTTAAAAGAAATGAAAAATATTATTTTACAATGCCTGAAAATAATAAGGTTTTAACCTATTATATGTCAGATTCGCCTAAAGGTCCCTGGACTTATAAAGGAATGATAATGGATCAGGAACACAGCAGTAACAACCATCATTCAATCGTAGAATATAAAGGTCAGTGGATTTTATTTTATCATCGGTGGATTTATACCGGCGATGCATGTGAAAACAGAAAAAGACAACGCCATATCTGTGCAGAATATCTGTTTTTTAATGAAGATGGATCGATTAAACCAGTTGTTAGAACTGATGAAGGCTTGACTAAGAAGGAGAGATGATATTAAGAACAAATTTGCTTTTTTAATTAGAAAACAGGTTTGTTGCTTAATTATATAATATTTAACCGAATTTTTTAAAACAATTTTGTTATGAAGTATTAAAAAGTAACATTTGCGGTAATTAATTTTGTTTTACTTAAACTTGTTAATAAAAGTTTATTTGTGAATAATAAGGTGGGAAATAAATGTAACATTTGCTTATACTTGTTATTGTTAAGTTTGAATCTGTCTTCACAAATTACCTCTTTTCGTAATATAGTAAGTGGTGGCATTGTTGATTTTAAGGTGAATTGTTTGTTTAAAGATTCGAAAGGATTTATTTGGACCGGTGGATCATATAAAATACAACGATTTGATGGTAACAACTTCTTAGTTTTTGACAAACCACAGGGAGTAGGTAATGTAAACACCATATCCGAATCGATAAAAGGTCAACTCTATTTTGGAACTTCAGAAGGACTTTATTCATTAAAAAGAAACAGTGCTCATTTAGAACCAGTATTATCCTCACAAGTATCCGATAATATCAACTCAATTTATATCGATAGCATAAATAATATATATGCAGGAACCGACGATGGTTTAGTGATCATTTCAAATGACTCTATCGAAAGAGTTAATATACAAAATCCTGATTTCCCTTTTGACCAAATTTTGTCTATAAAGTACATCTCGAAACAATTTTTCTTATTATTAACTCCTGGTGGTATTGTAGCTTTTAATCCTGAGACAAAAAAACATAATTACTATCCAACTCATTCAAAAAACAATAATTCTTACTGCAAATGTTTTACACGGATTGATTCTATTATTTATATAGGAACCAGAGGTGATGGTATTTATACCTTTAATATGAATACCGGAGTTACAGTACCTTTTATGAATGTTGGAAATGGTTCAATCTCGAGCATCTCATCAAATAAAGATTCAATTTTATATGTTGGAACTGCCGGGACAGGTGTTTATGTAATCTCTACACCTGAAAAAAGAATTATCCGCTCATTTAATTCAAATCCTAAAAGTACAGAAAAGCTTAGTTCTGATATGATTACTGACCTTTTGATTGATGATTTTGGCATTCTTTGGGTTGGTAGTGGGGAATTGTTGGGATTTGATTATATTTTCCTTGATCCAAAACCATTTATGATTTATAGCACCCCATCTTTTTCAACCTTTAATGTGCCTGTAAATTCATTTTATTTTGGTAATCACTATAAGCTATTGACAGGCTTACATGGTCTTTATTATATATCGGATAAAGATGGCAGTGTGGAGGTGTTTGAAGCAGGAATTGGTAAAGCTCAATGCCTTAAGCCGGGCAAAGTATTGTCAATTGTACCATATGGTGATGAAATTATTTTAGGTGGAGAATGTGGTATTTATACTTTTGATCCTGCAAACTTGAGTTTAAAGATATTTGAGGGTACTGCCACTTTAAATAACTCCACAATCAATAATATGCATGTCGATTCGATCGGAAATTTATGGATTGCATCTTCTACCGGTCTCTCCATTTATAATGCTAAAACTAATTATTTTCAAACTTACAATACTATTAATTCAAATTTACCGGATGATTTTGTTCGGTTCATTTATACAGATAAAAATTTAAGAACTTGGATTTGTACAAAAAAGGGAATTTGTTTTTGGAATGATCAGAAGAAGAATTTCTATTTCAATAAATTCCCAGATGGTTTTATAGACAAAAAATATGTTCACTACATAATGGAAGATAGGAAGGGTAATTTCCTTTTCTGCTACGATGAAAGAGAAGTGTTGTTCTCAGCACCTGATTTTAAAAAGTATCGACAGGTATGTACTGAAGAAGATGCTGGTTTTACCGGGTTACGTATTCTCAAAATTCTCCAGGAAAAATCTGGTATTTTCTGGTTTATTGGTTCGCGAGGGGCTACCAAAGTAAATGAATCATTGACTGATTTTGACATGTATTCAATCTCTGAAGGACTTTATGAACCTTATGCTACAGATGGGCATTTTGATACTGAAGAAAGGTTATGGTTATCCAACAACAAAGGACTTTATTATGCTTCAGACAATTTCTCTAAGCTTGATGCGCCAATGGTAATTACCGATATAAAGGTCAATGGACATTCAGAAATAAATGAATTACAAGATGCAATTGAAAAAAATGAACTTATTGAATTTAAGCATCATAAAAACAGCATCGAATTTCAGTTTGCTTTGCTTGATTATACCAGACCTGATTTAATGGTTTATGAATGCAAGCTTTTAGGGATTGATGATGGGTGGACTATTTTAAGGGGAATTGATAAAATAGCCTATAAAGCTTTAAAACCGGGTTACTACACGTTTGTGGTTCGCCATAACATGGACAAGAAAACGACAAAAGAAGTCCACTTTAAAATAAAACCCATACTAAATTTAACAGAATATATTCTTATCGTAGTTTTTGTGATAGGTATTGGACTATATGCTTATTATCGACTAAAAATGAAAAAAAAGCATATAAGCATCAATGTATTAGACAGTGAAACAAATAAGTCTGATGAACAGAAATATCAGTATAATAAAATCAGTCAGAAAAAAGCCGAAGAAATTATTAGTCGACTGAAAATATGCATGGAAAATAAAAAGATGTATTTAAACGAAAACTTAAACATGTCCGATCTTGCCAAGGAAGTTGAATGTTCGAATCAAATACTATCACAGGTTTTTAACCTTTATTTGAATGAGAAATACAACGAATATATTAATAGATATCGCATCAACGAATTTAAACATATCATTTCATCAACAGATCATTCAATATACACTTTAAGGTCACTTGCTCAAAAAAGTGGCTTCTCATCTTATACCTCCTTCTATAGAGCTTTTAAAGAACAGACTGGTATTACTCCCAACGATTTTATTAAAAATCTGAATACATAATTAGAGGTTTCTTTTGTTGTAATTTTTATTTTTCGTTGAGGATATAACCATTCAATTTACTCTTCTGTAATTTAATTTGATTGCATACGATTATCTGCAAACCACACCTGAGTTCTTATAACGAACAGGAATACTGCGTGTTGAAGTCTTTATTTTTACCATATAATCAAATGAAAGAAGTGCAACCATTGGAATAAGAAAAAATATACATTTTTTAACTTTCTTGCATTGAAATAAACAACAATTAACAAGAGTACAACTTTTATTTCACGACAAGTTCACCACGATAAAGTTCATTGTTGCAATTGCTTTTTTCATGAATGCCAAAAAAATATGAATAATGCAGTCTAACGGATATTCATTTTTAATATTAACCAATTATAAATTATTATGAAGAGAAATTTACTATTTATTGTATGTATGTTATTCATGCTACCTGTGTATTCGCAGACCGACACTTTACGGGTTGATTTTGAAAGATCAGGAAGTTCTGATCCTGAAACTGGATGGAATATTATGACATTTACCGATAAGGCCATTCCAAGTTCTGTTTTTACCAGCTTTACAGCAATGGGAACAACTTTAAAAGCAAGAGTATTAATGCTGGATGAAGCTACAGCTAACGTAAACAGCACAAGAGCAATTTTTAGAAATAACAGCAACTATACCGACGAAAAAGCCAATCTTTTGTCTGATTGGATCGCGGCTGATGTGATGGATGGTTCCAGTAGAACAATTGCAGTCCAAGTTACAGGCATTCCAGCTGGCACATATACATGGAAATCATACCATCATGATTTTAGTGATCAAGTAGGCCGATTTCAAGCTAAAGTAGAAAATAAAGCTGGGGTTATTAGTGATTATGATTCAATCTATCAAATCAGTTTATCCGATCCGAATCAATTGACCCATGTAGGTTATACCAATACATTTCTTAATGTGGCAAAGTATTTTAATGATGCTGTTGTTTCTGCTGGTCCAACCGATACAATTACTGTTCACTTTACTCATGAATTTCCACTTGGTGATGCTTCAATAGATCACCCGAATAAGCTATTAATTATTAATGGTTTTGAATTATATGAAACACCTGCAGTTCTACCTGAGGTCATACACATATCACCTAAATCACTTTCATTCAATGGGGCTTTTACTAAAGCTTTTTCTGTTACAGGCGAGAACCTAACTGAGGATATTACTATATCAACACTAGCAAATTGCACTGTTTCACCTTCAACATTACCCTCAGATGCAAATGGTGAAGTTGTTGAAGTCACTTTTGATGGTGCTGCTGCTGTTGACGGCTACATCTATTTAACAAGTGGAAGTGGGAAAGATAGTGTCAAAATAACAGCTACCGAATATGTTAAGGACACATTAAGAATAGACTTTAACAAAAAGGGAGTTACAGCAACCGAAGCAGGATGGAATGTTATTGGATTAAGCGATAAACTAATTCCTACCACTGAATATAATGGATTCAACGTATTAAATAGTGAAGTAAAAGTGCTTCCTGTATTTTTAAACAATCCTATTGCTGCAAGCGTAAGGGCTGTTGATCGCAACAGATCTGCAAACTATAGTGATACTCTTTTTGAGGTATTAGATGATTATATTGCTGCTGATGCAATTGCAGGAGATATTGCTACCGGAGATCATTGTAATATCTTAGCAATAAAACTAACCGGAATACCTGCAGGTAATTATATCTGGAAATCATATCATCACGATACTGATGATCAGGCAGGTAAATTTACCACGAAAGTTGAAAGTAAAGCAGGATATAGCTTTGCAGATGACTCGCTCTATCGTACCAGTCAGTCAAGAACAACTGTTGGTGGATACACTGATAATTTTGAAGGAGTGATGAAGGTTATGGAAAGTATTGTTTCTGCCGGTATCGATGATACGATTACGGTATCTTTTACCAGCGAATTTGAATTTGATGCTGATACAATGAATACCAACCAAAGCATTAAGTTCGTGTTGATTAACGGTTTCGAACTAACTATGGCTTCAAGTGTCGCTAAATTATCTCAGTTAGCTGTTACTGGTGGTAATATCTCTCCTGCATTCGACGAAAATGTTACCAATTATGATATTGAATTGCCTATTGGCACAACTGTTGAGACAATTTCTGATGTGTTAACTTACGAAGCTGCAGAAGGTGGTACAGCTGTAATAAATACTCCTGAATCATTGCCAGGCGAGGGCTCTATTGAGGTTACTGCTCCGGATGGTATCACAAAAAATACATATACCTTAAACTTTACTGTTATACTTAGCAATGATGCCACTTTATCTAATATTACTGTTGATGCTGGCACTTTAACATCATCATTTAATTCGGCAACTACAGATTATACAGTAGAAGCACCCGCGAGTACAGTAACTGTTAATGTTAGTGCAACTAAAAATGATTCTGCAGCTACTGTAACCGGCGATGGAGCAATTGATGTAACATCAGGTGGTGGAGTAGCAACAATCCTAGTTAAAGCAGCAGATGGTACTGAGAAAACATATACAGTAACTATTTCTGTTAAAACAAATGCAGTATTAACAAGTCAACTGAATACCGTTTCGGTTTTCCCAACCATATCAACAACTACTTTTAATATTAAAGCAAAAATAGGAAGTAAAGTTGAAGTATATGATGTATGTGGAGTTCTTGTATTAAGTCAATCAATTAGCTCAGATAGTCATGAACTGTCAATTGATAAAAATGGACTTTATATTATTAAAGTGACAGAAGAAGATCACATTTCATTATTTAAAGTAGTAAAAAAGTAAATAAATAATTAAAACCGTTTGCTATTGAAAATTTTCAATAGCAAACGGTTTTTTTTTGCATGATTAAGTAAAGACTTTTCATTAACCCAGTGAAGTTATTTTTAGTGGCACTTTTTTATAAACATTGAATATTCAGTCAATTGTTGTAAGGTTTGACGAAAAAAAAATGAAGGTGATATGAATTCCTATAAGATTATACCTGAGTTGAAATTGGTGATTGAATTCTATTCTGGCAAAATAAGAATTAATGACTTTATTGAGTTGATAGAAAAGGAGGTAAAAGATGAACGTTTTAACTCAAAATACAATACCATTGTTTCAATTGATCAAGCAGATGTTGATCTGATTAATTTTTCAGAAGCAAAGAACTGGGTAGAATCAGTTAGATCATTTGAAGATTATATTGGAAGAAGAAAGTTTGCAATTGTTACTTCTTCTATAAAACAAGTTATAATCAGTACAATGTTTGTATACGAAGCTAAAATACTTCCTATGCAGATAAAGGTATTTAGTAGTATAGAAGCAGCTCTTAGATGGAATTTAATTAATAGTGAGGAACAATCTCCTGTAATTAAAAAGATAGAGATGTTACGTCTCTGCAATGTATCTTGATGTATGTAATAATAATATTACAAACTAAACAATAACCGTGTTAAATATAAAAATGGATTTAATTCGTATTTTTTGTTTGCATATAATTATTTGAAACCTGCGTTCTTCTATTTTTAATTCGCTGTTAAATAACCTTTTGGAGCATTTATGCATTCAGGATAATCTAAAGAAATAAAATCGACGATTTTAACAATCAGGCTTCTAGGTTATTTTAGTTTCTTTAAAATGAGTGAGATTTTTTGATATACCCCTAAGAGAATAAATATAATTGAACCGAATCTTTATTTCTAAGGAGATATATAGCACAAGCTTGTTTTTGCGAAATATTTTGGCAAAAATTTTAAATATGATTTCTGAATATATAATAACAAAAATACTTCATCATGAATAAAATCCTTTTTTCTATTATTGTTAGCTTAATTTCTCTACTGATTTCGACCGGATTAAGCCAGGCGCAAAATACAGATGCAACATTGTCTGATATTAATTTAGATAATGGGGTATTAACACCAGGATTTAGTGCTGATATTAAAAAATATATTGTTCTTGTTCCTGATGGAACCGAATATATTACAGTAACACCAGTCTTAAATGATGGGAATGCATCACTTACAGGAGGCGGTGTTATCACACTAAACAGTACCGAAGTAACAACTATTTCGGTTACCGCAGAAGATGGTTTAACAAAAATGAATTATACAGTTTTCTTTGCTAACGAAAACTGTTACACCCCAATTTTTACCGACAGGGTTAACCTTGCTCCAAATCCGCTAATGACTTCACTTACCGGTTACTATGGTGGTTGGGGAAGTACAAGTATTAATACTGATGCAAACTTTGTTTACGGTGGTAAATCAAGTGCAAAAATAACCGGTGCAAATGGCGGATCTGTTGATTTTAATACGGTAAAAAATTATGTTGAGGAAGGGGCTTCGTACCTTATCTCAGCAATGTTTTATGTACAGGGCTCTGGAAAAGCTCAAATCGGGCATTCTATTAATGGTAGCAGCGTGCTGGCCCAAACCACCAAGACTAATGAGTGGGAAGAAATAAGGGTTTTAGTGGATGTTACTTCATTGAATGCTAATGCGAACTTATGGCTCAATAATTGGCAAATCGGGGCGTCTGGCGACAATGTTTATATTGATAACTTTCAGATGTACAAAGTTAACAGCGATAATAATTTAACCGATTTAACATCGGATGTTGGCGTCCTCATTCCTGAATTCGCTCCTGCTGTAACGGATTATTATTTAATTGTTGATGAGGGTACAAATCAGGTAACTATCAGTGCAATTGCTAATACAGCATCAGTTTCCGGCGACGGTCTTGTTGCTCTTACTAACAGTAAAGGAATAGTAGAAATAACGGTAACCGCTGAAAACGAAGCGTCTAAAATATACACCATTAATATTGACACTGCCTTGCCGGATACGAATGCGACTTTATCTGCTTTATCCGTTGATATTGGAAACCTTACTCCCGCATTTGATTCTTTAGTCACCTATTACACCCTTACTGTGCCAGAAGGCACTACCAAAGTGAATGTAACAGCCCAGCCATATTCAGATAAAGCATCTGTAACCGGCGATGGAGTTATTGATATTATTAATAATGAGGCAACAGCTTACATTGTAGTAACTGCAGAAAGTGGCAAACAAAAAACATATACCATCAAATGGACGGCAATATCACCACATAAAACTACCACCCTATGGGAGGCATACGATGGAGGAGATGCACCTGCCTTTAACGGATATATGGATATCCCTTTTATGGTTGTTTCGGAAACGGAATCGATTGGCTCAATAAAGATAGCCGGAAGTGATCAAATGGCCACTATTTATTATAGTGCTGAGGATGCATTAGTAGTTGGCAAGGCAGCAAATGCGTTAAGTGATGATGTGCAGCGCATTACTGGTCTTCGGCCTTTAGTTTCGACCGGGGTACCATCTGCAGCAGAGGCTATAATAATTGGTACAATAGGTAAGAGCCCACTTATTGACAGTTTAATTGCGAAAGGGAAAATTGATGTTTCGCAAATAGAAAATAAATGGGAAGCATATACCGCCTCGGTGGTTGACAATCCAATGGCTGGTGTCGACAAGGCATTGATCATTGCAGGTAGTGATCGTAGAGGAACAGCTTTTGGTGTTTTTGCGCTGTCCGAATCAATGGGTGTTTCTCCATGGTATTTCTGGGGCGACGCTCCTGTGCCTCAAAAAGACGCACTTTTTGTAGCAGGAAGTCATATTCAGTCATCACCGGGAGTTAAGTACCGCGGTATATTTCTTAATGATGAGGATTGGGGCTTAAACCCCTGGGCCTCTAAAACCTTCGAACCCGAAGTGGGCAATATTGGACCAAAGACTTATGCTACTATTTTTGAGTTGTTGCTTAGGCTTCATGCTAATTGTATATGGCCGGCAATGCATGAGTGGCCTGTACCAACAACGCCTTTTTACACAGTTCCCGGTAACAAGGAAATGGCAGATAGCTTTGCCATCGTAATCAGCACATCACATCACGAACCCATGATGCGTAACAGTCATGAATACGTTACAGATGAATTGGGTGAATATAACTATTGGACCAACCGGGACAATATATACAATTTCTGGGAGGAACGTGTAAGGGAGACCGCAGCATACGAAAATATCTACACCATAGGCATGCGAGGCAGGGATGATAGTGGTATGTTGGCACCTCCGGGAACTACAAATGAACAAAAGGCCGCAAAAATTCAAAATGAAATCATTCCTGATCAGCGACAGATGATTACGGATCACGTGCACGATAATCCGGAGGAGATTCCTCAAATCTTCATTCCTTACAAAGAGACACTTGTTCAGTATCAGTCGGGCCTTACGTTGCCCGATGATGTAACCATGGTTTGGCCTGATGATAACCATGGTTATATTCGTCAGCTTTCTACTGCTTCAGAAAGGGCACGCCCCGGCGGATCAGGTGTTTACTACCACCTTTCATATTGGGGTGTTCCAACCAGTTACCTTTGGTTCTGTACCACACCTCCGGGAATGACGCGATCTGAAATGATGAAAGCATGGGATTTTGACGCAAAAAAAATATGGCTTGTTAATGTTGGTGATCTAAAACCAATGGAATTAGGAGCAGACTTTTTCTTACGAATGGCACGCAATCCGGAAGCTTTTCGAAATTTCGACCAACATGCTTATTTTAAAGAGTGGTTTACCAAAACATTTGGCCCCTCAAATGCCGAGGCTGTTGCTGAATTATTGGACAAATATTACCAAATAAATATTGTTAAACGAGCAGAACACCTGAATCGGTCAAGTAGTGGTTTCAGTTTTGTTAATAATGGAGATGAAGCTCAAAAGAGACTGGACGAATTTGCAAGCATGGTCGATGCTGCCAATGCCATTTATGAATCTCTTCCTGCTGAGCAGAAACCTGCGTTTTACGAGATGGTGTTGTATCAGATGAGAGCTACTTATTACGTGAACAAACGCACATTATTGGCAGAACGCAGTCGCCTCTGGGCAAAGCAAAAGCGTGCGGGCACCAATGTTTTAGCTACTGAAGCGATAGCCGCACACAGTTCATTACTTAATGAAGTTACATTTTACAACAAGAGCAATGCCAATGGAAAATGGGACTATATGGTCAATCCGATGGATCCATCATTGCTATCCTCATGGGCAAGAGAAACACAAAATCCATTCATTGAGTCGTCATATGGCAGTTACACCGCACCTTCAACTCCTGGCATAGGGGTAGCCATTGAAGGTACGGAATCTCCTTTGGTGAAAGGAACTCCCGGTATGCTGCCTGTTTTTAACCGTCCTGCTGAATCGCAGTACTTTATCGATATCTTTAATACAGGTAGCTCACAAAGCTCCTGGACTGCATATTCTGATAGTTCCTGGGTTATTCTAAGCCAGACTAATGGTACAGACGATGCGAGAATTATGGTAAGCATTGATTGGGAAAGCGCACCTGAAAATTGTAACTTACCTGCCACAATTGTTATTGAAAGCAACGGTGTTCAACAACTTATTAATCTTAATGTATTCAATCCGGAATATCTGGATCTTGGTTCACTTCCCAATGCCGTGGAAGACAATGGTAAAATTGTTATCGAGGCCGAGAATTATATTGATCGAACAGATGCCGGGAATGTTGGATGGCGCGGTGCTAACAGAGCGACCGCATCTAAGGATGGCATGACGATTCTTCCAGTTACAGCACCAAGTCATAGTACAGGAGACTTATCATCTGCAGCTTCGCTTACCTATCAATTTCACACATTCAGTACGGGGCCTGTCAATATAAGTACCCAGTGTCTTCCAACCCACCGGATCACATCCGCTCATGCCGGTTTACGTTTTGCGGTATCGCTTAATGGAGACACGCCCCAAATCATAGATATTCATGCAAACGAATATAGTGCTGCATGGAATTTAAACACTTTAAGGGCGGCATCTGTCGGAACTTCCAGTCATACTATATCCGAACCGGGATTACAGACTCTAAAGATATATATGATTGATGCAGGCGTAGTGTTGGATAAAATGACCATTAACACAAGTGGAATATATGAGGCAGAAGATTTAAGTGTTCTGCAATCAAACACATCGGTAGTTACTTACACCGATCCACCAGCCAGCGGAGGAGAAGGGCTTCATATTCAGTCGACAGGTACAGGGCATTTTGCAACACTAATAATACCTGATGTTAAGGCAAGTGAGTATATCTTGAAAGTTCGTGTAAAGAAATGGGCAAGCCGGGGTATTGTTCAAATGTCAATAGCTGAAAAGGCAGAAGGGCCATACACAAATATCGGTGGTACATTTGATCTGTATAACAGTACTGAGCTCTATACTGAACTCGCTCCGCTTGACATTAACTTTACTACCAATGGCTCTAAGTATATTCGTTTTCAAGTAACAGGAAAAAATCCTTCGGCGAGTAACTACTGGGTTTTATTGGATTATTTAAGTTTAAAGTCGAAACGCAATATTTGTGCTGGACAAAACATTGCTACTCTATCAGCACTAGCAGTTGAGGGTTACAGTTTAACACCTGCATTTGATTCTGGGATATTTACATATAATGTTGAATTACCCAACGGATCTACCAACATACCTGTGGTATCCTACGAATTATCTCACGATGGTGCAGATGTTGACAAAATTGATGCAACAACTATCCCTGGTGTTACTAAAATTGTGGTAACATCAGAAGATGGAAGTGTTTCCAATACCTATACCATTAACTTTGTTCTTACAACAGGTACTTCAAAAAATACACTAAGTGGCATTAGCGTATATCCTAATCCAGCTTCTTCGGTGTTGTTTATTGTAAATGAAGAACATGGAAAAGCGAATGTATTTATTTACGATATTTCAGGAGGCCTTGTTTTTGACAAAGCTATTGAAGGCTCAAAAGCGTCTATTAACGTTTCCGACCTTCCTGCCGGCACTTATCTAATAAAGGTAGTGACTAATCATAGTGAGCCTTATAACTCAATTATAGTTAAAGATTAACACATAACATCCTCTGAAAATACAAAGATTGCTTTTCAGATAGTCATTTTTACGCAGTATGAATTGAATGACCATTGATAAGTATAAGAATTACTTTGTGTCGGTGACTTCAATCATTGTTAATCCTGATTTCGAGTATAAATCAGAAGTGTTGTTAAATGATGGAACAACTGTTCGTGGAATTCCTTATGGCTTGGAAACAAAAAGTACTCTTATTGGAAATTCTTTTGGTAATTTATTAATTTATGATCAATTGATGAGTTGCAATACAATGGTAAATGTATCTCAATCGTGTATATGTATTGCTAAGGTTGTTATTAATTGTGAAGTGTTTAATGAAAAAATATTTGTTAAGTGAATTTGAGTGTGGTTGCATAATAATTGTTATGGGTAACTGTTGAGTTTGGTTAGAAATCTGCTCTTGTTTGCAAATTTATATTTTATTTGAATTTGATGCAATGTGTGGGTTTCTGACATTTTTTTTATAGTTTTTGTTGAAATATTAATATAAAGTTCGGTTCAAAAAGTGTTTATTAATCGCTCATTTTTGTTTTTTTGTATATGTAATTTTTGTCAGGTATAGAAATGCATATTATTTGACCAGTTAATAAACTAAATTTTATACATGTGAATCGAATAATTAGAGTAATTGTTGTAGCATTAATCTTATTTAGCAGCTTTACAGCTTCGGGACAACAACAGGTAAATAATTTTAAGGTAGGTGATAAAGCCTTTCTTTTAAATGACAAACCCTTTGTAATAAAGGCAGGTGAAATCCATTTTCCCCGTATTCCACGCGAATATTGGGAACATCGTGTAAAAATGGTTAAAGCCATGGGGATGAATACTATTTGTATTTATCTTTTCTGGAATTACCACGAAGAGACACTCGGTAAATTCGATTTTACTGGCAATAAAGATGTTGCAGCATTTGTGAAATTGATTCAGGATAATGGAATGTATTGTATCGTCAGGCCTGGGCCATACGCATGTGCCGAATGGGATATGGGTGGTTTGCCCTGGTGGCTGTTAAAAAAGAAAGATTTACAGGTGCGTACTAAAGATGACCCCTATTACATGGAGCGAGCCAAGTTATATCTTAAGGAAGTTGGGAAACAACTTGCCCCTCTGCAAATACAAAATGGTGGAAATATATTAATGGTTCAGGTCGAAAACGAATATGCTGTGTTTGGCAAAGATGGCGAGTATATGGCTCAAATTAGAGATGCTGTGCGCGAATCGGGATTTGATAAGGTTGATCTTTTTCGTTGCGATTGGAGTTCGACTTTTAATAAGTATAAATTGGACGGGGTGGCTACAACCCTGAACTTTGGTGCAGGATCGAATGTTGACGACCAGTTTAAAAAGTTTAAAGAGATTTACCCCAATTCGCCACTGATGTGTAGCGAGTACTGGACGGGCTGGTTCGATTACTGGGGTCGTCCGCACGAAACACGTTCCATAAGCAGTTTCATTGGCAGCCTCAAGGATATGCTGGATCGCGATATCTCTTTTAGTCTTTATATGGCTCATGGTGGGACTTCATTTGGACAATGGGGAGGTGCAAACTCGCCACCTTTTGGATGCATGGTGGCGTCGTACGATTATAATGCGCCTATAAACGAAGCCGGACAGGCTACCGATAAGTTTTATGCGGTGCGCGACCTGCTTAACAACTACCTTCAGGAGGGCGAGTCGTTAGGTGAAATACCGGAACCGTACCCTGTAATTGAAATACCCGAATTTGAATTGACCCAATCGGCCAATTTATTCGACAATTTACCATCGCCAAATAAAACCGTTGATATTAAATCGATGGAGCATTTCGACCAGGGATGGGGACGGATACTTTATCGGACAAAGCTTCCAGCAAGTAAAAACAATAGTAAATTGGTTATTACAAAGTTACACGATTGGGCTGTTGTATATATCGATGGTAAATACATGGGCAAGATGGACCGTCGCTTAAATGAAAATGCCATTGAATTGCCACCTTTAAAAAAGGGGGCTCAGTTAGATATTCTTGTTGAAGCCATGGGACGGGTTAACTATGGCAAAACCATTCTCGACCCGAAAGGGATTACTCAAAAAGTGGAGCTTATTTTAAATACCGACACTATTGATCTTAAAAACTGGTTGGTATATAATTTTCCTGTTGATGATGAGATTTATAAAAACATGAGTTACTCATCAAACACAACGAAAGGACCAAAAGTATATAAAGGGACTTTTTCGCTTGAAAAAACTGGTGATACTTGGTTCGATCTATCAAAGTGGGGTAAAGGAATGGTTTGGGTAAATGGTTATAATATTGGTCGTTATTGGCAAATAGGCCCTCAGCAAACGCTGTTTATGCCCGGATGCTGGCTAAAGAAAGGTGACAATGAAATTATGATCCTCGATTTGATGGAAACAGGTACCAACAAAATTAGTGGCGTTAGCATACCGGTACTAGATGTTATTAAAGCCGATGCGTCATTGATACACCGTAAAGATGGAGAGGTGCTTAATCTGCAAAGTGAAAAGCCTGTTTTTAAAGGATCGTTTGTAAATACCAAAGGATGGCAGGATGTTGATTTTAAAACAGTTACTCAAGGCCGCTATTTTTGCCTGGAAGCACTCAATGCTCAAAATGAAAAGGATATGTATTCCTCCATCGCCGAGCTTGATATTTTAGATGAAAATAATCAGCCAATATCACGTTTAGATTGGAAAATTGTTTATGCTACAAGTGAGGAAGTTACAGCAGCCAATTGTTCTGCCAACAAAATTTTCGATACGCAGGAATCGACTATGTGGCACACTGCATGGGTGTCAAATAAAGTGAGCCATCCGCATCATATTGTCATCGATTTAGGAGTTTCATTTAAAATTAAGGGTTTGCGATATTTGCCAAGAACTGATAATAATAACAATGGAAATGTTAAGGATTTTAATGTTTATGTAAAATCATCACCATTTATCATTTCTAATTTTTAAAGTTTATACAGATGAAGAGTTTAAAGAGTAATATTTTGAGAATTTCATTTTTTTTGTTTGCAACCCTGATTTTTACCGGGGTTGTAACTGCCGGAACAAATGCCACATTTGATTCGAAAAATAGTAAAGCCCCTGAAGTTGAAAAAATCGAAGGTAACTTAGTATCGGAAGAAGGCGCATGGTGTTGGTTTGCCGATTCAAGGGCTTTGCACTATCAAAATGAATTAGGAACTATTAATAACAGTTACATTGGCTATATCGATGTACACGGTAACATCAAAGCTACACAACATAACTTTATTACAGGTGTAACCAGCGAGGTGCTGATACGATCGTATTTTCAACCCGATGACCATGATAATCCATCTTTTTTGGTTTTGCCCGATGAGAGAATTATGATTTTTTATTCGCGTCATACTGATGAGGCTTGTTTTTATTACCGGATTTCGAAAAAACCGGGTGATATTACCAGTTTGGGCGATGAGATAAAAATCATAACTTCAGCAAATACAACGTATCCATCTCCTTTTATTTTATCCGATGACCCCACTCATTTTTATCTTACCTGGAGGGGGATAAACTGGCATCCAACCATTGCCCGAATAACTATACCTGACGAAAACGATCAGGTTACTGTTGATTGGGGACCCTATCAAATGGTTCAATCTACCGGAGCTCGTCCTTATTGTAAATATGCTTCAAATGGAAAGGATAAAATTTTCATGTCCTATACCACTGGGCATCCCGATAATGAATATCCAAATTATTTATATTACAATTACATTGACATTAACAGTAAGCAACTTAAAGATGTTAATGGTACTGTTCTTAAAACCATTTCGAGTGGCCCGCTTAGTGTGAACAAAACAACATTTCCGGCCAGTTATCCCAATGCGGTAGTTGATATGCCAACCAATCAACGCGATTGGGTTTGGCAAACTACAAACGACACCGATGGAAAACCTGTTGTTGCAATGGTTCAAATAAACTACGATAAAAACACTCATAATTATTACTATGCAAAGTGGACGGGTACCCAATGGCGAAAAACGTTTCTGGCTAATGGAGGCGGTCATTTTCATCAAACACCAGGTTTGGAGCTGTGTTACAGTGGTGGTATGGCCATTGACGATAGTGCTCCTAATGTTGTTTATTGCTCGGTGCCTGTAACCGGAACTTCAGGTACTGTTTATGAGATAATGAAGTACACTATTGATAATGAAGGTGCTGTTGCTTCTACAGAGCAAATTACCATCAACTCAACACTGAATAATGTGCGCCCATATATTGTTACAAATTCGGGTAACAGTCCTTTAAAATTGGTTTGGATGCATGGTAATTATTACGATTGGATTGTGAGCTCCACTCGCCCACAAGGTTATCCAACATCTATTCATAGCGATTATGCATTAACAACAGAAAGCATTGACTTAACCAACGGGTTAATTTTAAATGAAGAATTTGACGGTACTGTTACAGGCACTGCAACTGTTAAAAGCGGCGTTTTAGTTTCCTCCAAAGATACTTATGCTACACTCTCTGTTTCGGATGATACAACATTTTCAATATCCTTGTCGCCTTATTTTTACGATGGGGCTTACGAAGGCGATGTTCTTACTATGGGAACGATTAAATTTGGTTTAAATGGCGTGTCGCAAAAGCCTTATGTGGCTGTTGGTGAAGATGTTTATAACAGCACCAACCTGTTTGGCACTTCGGATGTTTGGCAAACAACAAACCGTGGAACCGGTGGGCAATGGTACACACCGACAAAGCACAAGTTTTTTAACCTTACACTTAATTACAATGGAAATGAACTGATAGTATTTCGAAATGGTATTATTGACCAGGTTATTGAAATTAAAGGGTTGACTCTTACTGATGTTACACTTGGAGGTTTTAATGGTTGGGTTGAAGATTGCAATATTTACAATAGAGTATTAACTCAGGAAGAGATAAAAATATTGACCAAAAAAAGCCTGAATTACACCTTAGATAATAGTTTGCTTACAGAAATAGAACTGGCATCGCTTGAGGTCCCTTCTGATATTTATACTGATGTGGTTCTTCCGGCGAAGTCAAATTCGGGAAATTCAATAACCTGGGTATCCGGCACAACCTCAGTATTGTCAAATACAGGTCTGGTAAACCATCCTCAAACTTCTACCGCAATTGAGCTTACTGCAACAATTAATGGTGTATCAAAAAGTTTTACAACCACCGTTTGGCCTCGCAATATTAACAATAACATCAGGTTCAAATACACTTTTGATGCCGATGATGACTACACAAACGAAGGTGTGCGTTATGTGCAGGATAAGTCGGGAAATGAAAAAGATGCCCGGATAATGGGTAGTGCCCTTATAAATGGGAAACTCGATTTAACGGCAAACACAGCTGGCGGTTTTTCAACAAATGGTTATGCCATTGCCCCCGAAGGCACTTTAAATAACCTTCGTAGTTTTTCGTTTTTGGCTCGAATAACGCCATTGGCATTATCTAAAGCACCTCGTATTTTCGATTTTGGTTCGGCTTCAACAAACAGTATTTTGCTAAGGGCAAGTGCTTTTACTGCCGGTTATAAATACAATGGTAATTCAACAATTCTTATTAATTCGTCTCAATCACTTGTTGTTGGTAGTGAAAACAAAGTGGCCATGACTTTTGATGCAAAAACAAAGACTACAAAAATTTATCTCAATGGCGTTGAAACAGCCAGTAGTACAGCAATTGTTTATGAGCCTTACCAGTTAACAATTATTGGCGCCGATAAACGTAATTACATTGGTCGTACACAATGGTGGGATACTTCGGTTGCAGCCGATAATATTGATGTGCAAGGCACTATGGATGATCTGTTTTTATATGATATTGCCTTAACCGCCGATGAAATTACAGCTCTTCAATCGGATGGAACCTCAGCTATCAAGAATGTTGAAAAATCATTCTGCTCTATCTATCCAAATCCTACATTTCGAAACGACAAAATTCTGATTAATTGCGAATGTATGGCTGGTGAAATGAATGACCTTAGAGTTGAAGTAACTAATTTGTCAGGTGAGATTATACAATTTGATTATCCCAAATCGTTACCGTTTGAGTTAAATGGGATTGAAGACAGCGGCGTATATATTGTACACCTGACTGCGGGAAAACGAAGCTTAATTAAGCAAAAACTGGTTGTGATATAATTTTTTGTTGCATGCTTACGATTGTTTGAAAGGTTTTGTTTGACCCCGATTATAATTATGGCTACATAAAAAAACTAAACAATTCCGATGAACAAAAATGCAAAGGTGGTTCTGGAGTTTACTACCATATTTCGTATATTTTGTCCTAATTATTATTTGTGGTTGAATACAACTCCACCGGCATTGATTTGTGCCTAAATGCAAAAGGCTTTTTCATTTATTCAACGTTTCCCGAATCGTTTTTTTTATATCGCGAAATGTTTGAGGGGGTGTATTGAATGATAAAAGAGACTCAATATTTAAGTTTAATTCAATTTCTGGTATTGTATTTTCTGAAATAATATTCAGACGGAATTTTTTATTACGTAATTTTTGTAAACAATTATTTTTGGCAACTGTGAACAGATAGGCTGCAATGTTACTGTTGTTCCATAAGCTTTCTTTTTTTGCCCAAAAAGTCATAAATGTATCCTGTACAATATTTTCTGCCCAGTCGTGTTGTGGAATATAAGTGCTTATAAAATAGTAAAGTTGTGAGTAATATTGGGTATATATTTGATGGAATTCGACTTCTGTAACAGTTTTCGTTTTATCGAATACATCTTTTTTGTAGTTTAACATATACCTTTGGGTGAATATTTTGCATAAATAAAGGTATGTTGTACAATTATTAAATCAAAGTAATTTGTGATATTTATTAATGAATGTTAATTTTTATCTCGTCTTCTTCTGCTTTTTAATGTTTTTTGAGTAGATACTTTCTTTTTGCTGTCTTTTAACAAATTTTTTATGGTATAATTAAATTCCATTTTGCTGAAAATTTGATGTAAACAGACGTCATCAGCAACTATTTGTGAAATATTTCTGTTCATAGTATTTAAATTTTTATGCTTTAATTAACAATTAAAACCGGCTAATTGGTTTTGTTATTTTTATTGTAAAACTCTAAATATTAAAATGTATTATATGACTTTTTTTTGTCATATATCAGCTTTTATTCGTCAATATTCAAAATTTTAACAGTAAAAATATAATTAAATATCAGAATATATTTATCAATCTAAGCCATTTTATTATCATATTTTGCCAATTGGATTGTTGTTGTAAATAAATGAAATATAATTATTTAAGTTGATTTAATTGTGTATAAATAATTATATTTAACTTTAATTTTATAAAACCTAATATTATGCAGACTAGACTAATTTTATCATTAATGTTGGCATGCCTGATGGCATTCTCTACCCAGGCTCAAATAGATATTGAAGGGAAAATAAGAGATAAGAGTCGCGATCGAGCTGACCAGCGAGCCGATGAAGGCATTGATAAAGGGTTGGATAAGCTGGAAGAAGGTATTGGCACCATGTTTAAAAAGAAGAAAAGCAATCGTAGCGATGAAGAACAAGATAATGAAGATGATCAGAAAGAGAGCAATGAAGAGAATGAAGATGAAGATGATAATGATAGTGAAGGCTTAATAAAAGAAAAAAAAGTTGTTCAGAAACAAAAACTTCAGGCTTTCACCCAATACGATTTTGTGCCTGGTGATAAAATTTTATATTTTGAAGATTTTTCTCAGGATGCAATTGGCGATTTTCCGGATCATTGGACTACGAATGGTGGTGGCGAAGTCAAAATCCTGAATATTGGTAACGGAAAATGGTTTCACATGAATGGTGATGATGCCGTTTATAATTATTCGAGAAGTATAAACTTCCCCAATAATTTTATTATGGAATTTGATATTATCCCTGATGAAGAATTTAATGAGTTTACACTCACCTTTTATGAGGAACAAGAGCCACGGGAATTAAACGATGACTTATATCCAGGCGATAAAGGGTTGCATGTTACTTTAGGTAGTGAATTCTGGAGAACAAAAGGATATAACAACATTGATGAAGCCGACTGGCTGGAGGGAAGTTCTCAAAAAAATTATGTTGTAAAAGAAGAGATTAATCATGTTATTATATGGATTCAAAACCGCCGGATAAGAATCTATCATCAAGGAAGCAAAGTGCTAGATATGCCAACCAATATTTTTACTGGCACTAAATTTTCACGTATTCGTTTCAGTGGATGGGATACATCAAGTAAACCTTACATCAGTAATATAAAAGTAACGACTGCAGCACCCGATACCAGAAGTAAACTGTTAACTGAAGGCCAACTCATTTCGTATGGTATTTATTTCGATTCGGGAAAAGATGTTGTTAAGCACGAATCGTATGGTGCTATTAAAGACATTGCTGACGTGTTAAAAGAAAATCCATCTGTTCGGGTAAAAATAGTAGGGCATACCGATAGCGATGGTGATAATACATCCAACCTGGATCTTTCAAAACGAAGGGCCGCATCGGTTAAAAACTATTTGGTTAGCCAGTTTCAAGTGAATGGCAGCAACATTGAAATTGATGGTAAAGGCGAAACTGAGCCAATTGAAAACAATAGCACAGCACAAGGAATGGCTCGTAACAGAAGGGTTGAATTTTTAAAACTTTAAATAATTAATAGTTGACATATTTATTAATGTTTAATGTCAGTGTATGAATTTAATATTTAAATGATGCATATAATTCTTGCATTAGGAGTGTTATATGCATTTTAATATTCAAATATGCCACCTGTTAGCAATAAAAGAATAGTTTTTTTTATTTGACAATATCGTGATGGTTTATATTATAAATTAGGGTTTCACTTATCTAATAAATAAAAAATTTGACTAGTGAAACTATCATGTTAAAAATTTCTATACACTGGGTAATAGCTTGATCCGATTTATCGTGAATTATTGGCAGGTACCTTCAGACTATTGGAGCAGGCTATTTAATCTTTAAAAAGCATATTATTAGTATATGAATAATTTAAGTTATTTGGTAATTATAGGTTTGTTGTTAACCGATTTTATTCTTCATTTTGATTTGTCTGCTCGGGAATTATTCGATTCTAATAAGGTAGTAGTGTTGAAAGACGAAGGCATAGAAATGATGCCTTTTGCTAAAGGAGAAGTGCTAACGCGTAACGTCATGGATGATCAGTATCTATCTGCATTTCCCAGGAATCATGTTAACCAGCTTAAAATCTGCCAAAGTGATATTAAACGAATTGTTTCTACATGGAAAGAGATTTTACCGCCTAAGGGTTTTAGAGTAACCTACTTCAATTACATCGATCAAATTTATAATCAAGAAGTTTATGATTTATCGAAGGACGATCCTGCTCCTATTATCTCAGGTCATGTTTCGATTGTTTTTCATCCCTATTATAAAGGTGACAACGGTCAACCGGTTATTGACCCCGAAGTAAATGCTCAGGTTGCCATTCATCTGAACGATATTTATATTCTAGCTGGCTCACCACTTGTGGCCGATATCCATGTTTGCCCCAAACAAACAGATATTTTTCATGGATGTCCTATTTTTCAAACCAACCGACATGAGATCACAATTGTTAGCAAAAAAAATATTCCTTTTTTTATACCGGTTTCCAGGCAAGATCTTATTGAAACATTCATTAAATACTGGGAAAATTATATTCAGAAAGAGAAACAGCAGCAAATAAGGCCCGAAAGCCAGCAAAATATGCAATCTCTTGCCGGTGAAAGTGCACTACGTAAGGTTGAAATGAAAAAGGCCTATAACGAACTGTTGAAATATGATAAAAACGCGGCTGAACAACTAAAAAAATCTTTTTATGAAGTGGAAGCCGCCATCGCCAGCGAAGCTGCCGGCTCCGAAGGAACCCTGACTCAATCAGATTTGATTGATAACAGCATACAAATGGCTTTAGAAACCATTGTTGCATTAAGGCAAGAACTGGCAACCATGCCTCAGTCCGAAAGGCAGCAACAGGCCTATTACAATGCCAATGCTATGGAACAATACAACAACCGTTCGGGGCTTGTGCCAATAAATAATAATTACGAAGGGATGCCATTGATTCGGGTTAACTCTGCTTTAGTTGATCCTAACGATCCTTCCATTCAGTTAATGGTTATCCAATGGTATTATGTAGGCAATAATAGCGACCGGCCTCGTTTTTACAACGAAGGAAAGGAAGGTTACCTGTTGGCTGCTTGGAATATGGCTCAATTATATCAACAGGAACTAATATGGAATGAATTGTTTAATATTGTTCATGGAGAATAGTGTTAATGTTATATGCTTAACATTGGTAAAAAAAATGTCGATTAATATATGTGATTAACAAATAAATAATATATTTCCAGTAAGTTGAGTATTGATTTTTTTGGTTTAATTGGTTGATATTTATTGAATTGCATTAATAATATTAGTTGGTTTTGAGTAACTTTATCACTTAACAATAATTTGAGTTTTACATATTATCTGCTTTATTTTCTCTTAATATATGCTATTCATCTTTGCATCGTAAATAACATTTTATTTATGAAGTACTTTAAACTAAACTTTAGAAAAAAAAGATGAAAAAATTAAGAAAAATCAATGCTGCAATTATAGCAGCATCTATGTTTATTGGATTAGCATGGTTAACTACTTCGTGTGAAGAAACGGAAACAATTGAAAAAGAAGTTATTCAGGAGGTTGAAATACGGGATACTATTACTCTTAATCCGTTAATCAATTTTAAAACTCCTAAATATGTGTTTTTTTTTATTGGAGATGGCATGTCTGCTGCACAGATTAATTTAGCAGAAGCTGCACTAGGAAGTTCTGAGTTTAAACTGAAGAGTGCCAGTGTTGGATTAGGGGAATTAAATATTCGTCAATTACCAGTGTCAGGTATGCAAACAACTCATGCACAGGATCGATATATTACAGGATCTGCAGCATCTGCAACAGCATTGGCATGTGGTGAAAAAACTACAATAAACACTATTTCAATGAATGGAGATCATTCTGCCGACCTTAAAACTATGGCAGAAATGGCTAAAGAAAAGGGAATGAAAGTGGGAATTGTATCAAGTGTTAGTATTGATCATGCTACTCCGGCATGTTTTTACGCACATACTGCTACTCGTAAAAATTTGCAGGAAATTGGACAAGATCTTATTAATAGTGGTTTCGATTATTTTGCAGGTGGTAATGTGTGTCATAATAAGTATAAAGATTATTCGCTTGATAGTTTTATTAATGATGCTAAATTAAGAGGGTATAGCTATGTTAATACACAATCGGCTTTTGCTGCTTTAAATAGCAATTCAGGTAAGGTAATAGCTACATTGGAATGTTTACGTAATTATGTTGCAGATGGCTGTGCTTTGCCTTACGAACTAGATATTAATGATCAGACTAGTGATAATGATAAAATTACTCTTGCTGAATTTACAAAAAAAGGTATTGAGGTATTAGATAATGATAATGGTTTCTTTATTATGGTTGAAGGTGGGAAAATTGACTGGGCTTGTCATGCAAATGATGCAGTTGCTACTGCTCATGATATGATTGGTTTTGATAATGCCATTGGTGAAGCTTTGGCTTTTTATGAAAAACATCCTGATGAAACCTTGATTGTTGTTACCGGAGATCATGAATGTGGCGGTTTATCGTTAGGTTTTTCTTCTACAGGATATGAAACAGCTTTTGATTTGCTGCAATATCAGAATAAATCGTATTGGCTTTTTGAAGAAAATCTAAAAGCTAAAATTAAGGATAGTTTAGTTACAACTTTTGAGCAGGCTTTAGAAGAGGTTAAACTTAATTTTGGTTTGGGCGATGAATCATTAAATAGTGTATTGGCTCTTTCGGAATATGAATTAGAGCTTTTAAGAGATAGTTATAATCGCACAATTAATGGTGAGTCCGATCATCAACCGGAGGAGATTTCTGTTATTTATGGTTATTATGATCCGTTTACTGTAACAGTAACTCATATTCTTAATAATAAAGCGGGTATAGATTGGACTAGTTATTCTCATACAGGTTCACCAATACCAGTTTTTGCAAAAGGGCAAGGCGAATTGAACTTTAGCGGATATTATGATAATACAGATGTTGCGAAAAAAATTATGGCTATTGCTGGGTTAAAGTAATAATACCTTGTTAACTAAACTATATATTAATAAGCCTGTACATATCAGATAATGTACAGGTTTATTAATGTAATTTATTAAACGTATATGCTTCTTATTTTAAATACAATAATTATCATTCGTGGTTTTTCCACGAGGCATGTTATTTAACTAAATTATATTCTCGTGAGGTCAAATAATCAAAAGATTAGTAATTTTTTTATTGGTTTTATTATAGTATTATCAATTGTTTTATGGTTAATGCCTACCGGTTTTGAAAATCCTTCTCAGATAAAAAATTCGATAAGAACAAAAGCATTAGTTGTTAAAGTTGATGATGCCGATTTGAAGAATCATAGTATTGTTACTATCGGAACGCAGGATTTAAATTTAAAAATTTTGTCTGGTAAATTTAAAGGAGATACTATAAATGCACATAATGTATTGATGGGGCAAAAGAAACTTGATAAATTATTTAAACCGGGTGATCGAGTTTTGGCTGTTATAAAAATGGATCCGAATACTGGACGAATTATTTCTGCACGTGCCGATGATTTGTATCGTTTATCAACAGAGTGGATTTTGTTATTGCTTTTTGCTTTATTTCTTGTGGGTTTTGCCGGAATAACAGGGTTTAAAGCTCTTTTGTCATTTGTTTTTACAGCAATAATTCTTTGGAAAGTATTAGTCCCTTTTTTGTTAAAAGGTTATTCTCCTGTAATTGTTTCTTTTATTATTGTAACAATAACAACTACTGTTATTATTTTATTGATTAACAATTTTTCGAAAAAAGGAATGGTTGCACTTATTGGATCTATTGCTGGAGTTGCTATTACTACATTACTTGCTTTGGTTTTTGGTTATTTCTTTGCTATTCCAGGTACAGTACAGGAATTTTCAGAGATGTTACTTTATGCAGGTTTTACAAATCTTAATATGGGCGATATTTTTATTTCGTGCATTTTTTTATCTGCAGCTGGTGCTGTTATGGATGTGGCAATGGATATTGCCGCTGCACAAAATGAAATAATTGAAAAAAGACCCGATATACATACAAAGGAGTTAATTATTTCTGGTTTCAATGTGGCTTATCCGGTTATTGGTACAATGACAACTACACTTCTTTTTGCTTATTCGGGTAGCTTTATGTTTGTATTTATGATGTTTATGGCTAAAGGCACTCCAATGGATACTATTTTTAATACTAATTATATTGCTGCTGAAGTTCTTCACACTATAGTTGGTAGTTTTGGTCTTGTATTGGTGGCTCCTATTACTGCAATTGTTGGTGGTTTTATTTACCCGGTGAAAAAATAAATAAGTGGAAAATAATAACTACACTTTAGCTTTATAATACTAAAAGCTGATAAAGCTAAAGTGTAAATGATTAAAGTGTATTTATTTGCGTTAAATATAATTTATTCAATTGGTGTTTTTTTACAAGTCGGTAAACTGATATTTTCCGGTAACACGAAAAGTGCCTTTTATGACATTAGTCGTTGAAGCATTATTTGCACCTTTATAATTTGGTTGTTCTCCTCCAATGTATACAGCAAAATTGCCAGGTTCGATAACTCTTTTCGAATTATTATTTATTATTGATAGTTGGCGCGGCGTTAGTGTAAATTCAACTCTTCTGCTCTCTCCGGCTTTAAGGTGTATCCGTTCAAAACCTTCTAATTGTATTATGGGGCGTGGTGTACTGGCTTTTGTATCAGTAATATAAAGCTGTGCTACTTCGTCACCAGCTTTTCCCCCAGTATTTGTAATGGTTACTGATATTTTAATATCTTCCCCGGCTTTAATTGTTTTGGGTATAATTATATTCGAATACGAAAAAGTTGTATAACTTAACCCATAACCAAAAGGATATAGTGGTTCTCCTTTGTAATAACGGTAAGTGCGTCCTTCCATGTCGTAATTTTCGAAATCGGGTAGTTCATTGAGCGATTTATAATATGTTATTGGTAAACGACCTGCCGGATTGTAATCACCCCATAAAATATCGGCTAGCGCATTACCTCCTTCTTCGCCCGGATAACCTACATTTAGTATGGCATCAATATTTTCTTTTGCCCAGTTAATAGCCATTGCACTACCGGCATTTATGACTAAAATAACTGGTTTGCCGGTTGCTTTCACTGCCTTTAATAGATCTTCCTGTTGTTTTGGAAGTGCAATGTCGTTACGATCGCCTCCTTCTCCTTCCAATCGTTGCGATAAACCAAGAACTACTACTGCTACATCGGCTTTTTTAGTAATCATAACTGCTTCTTCAACCAGTTTTTTTTCAGGCATGGCCCATAACAGACTGGCTTGCGCATTTGTTTCATCGCTGAAAAACTCAATTTCAATGAGATATTTTTTACCTTTTTCAAGTGTTAGTCTGTTGGTTGCATATTTCGGATGATGATTGGAACCCTTGCCAATGCTTATTTCTTTTCCATCAATCTTGATGGTCATTCCTCGTTTTGCAAATAAACCGAGTTCATAGATTCCATTGGTCGGAGGTACCAGATAACCTGTCCATCGAATAGAAAATGTATCTATTAATTCTTTTGAAATGGGGGCGTATTGCCACGAAAAGTCGATTATATCATCAACACGTGTTAAAACAGGCTCTCCCGAAAAATTTGTATTGTTATAATATCTTCCCATAAGTCCCTGACGGCCATCTTTGGTTTGAAGATAAACAGATGGAATGGGTTTCAAATTGAGTGTTTCATCATCTAAATGTGATCCTTCGGCATAAAGAATTTCGATTTGTGGCTCGACTTTATTTTTTATTCCCTTTAGAAAGGTTACTGGATTTTTAGGTGTGCCATGATAATTTCCTACCAGCGACTCCCAATTGTCGGCATTGGGGCCTATTACAGCTATTGTTTTAATATTGTTTTTTGACAATGGCAGTAGATTGTTATTGTTTTTCATTAAAATGGTACTTTCCTGAGCTGCTTTTCTGGCAAGGCTTTTATTGGCATCGGAACAAACAATGCCATAAGGTATTGTTGAATATGGGACAATTTCATCAGGATCGAACATCCCCATTTTGAAACGAGCCAATAAAATTCGGCGTAATGCCACATCTATTTCTTTTTCGGTAATCAGACCTTCTTTAACCGATTCACCTAGGCTTTTGTAATAACTGCCACAATTAAGGTCGCATCCTCCTTTAACTCCAATGGCTGCCGCTTCAGCCTTGCTTTTGGCAATTTTATGACCGGTATGAATATCGCGAATGGCACCACAGTCCGAAACTACATAGCCATCAAAACCCCATGTGTCGCGTAATAGCTTATTTAATAAAAAGTTGTGTCCGCTACACGATTCGCCTCTAAAACGGTTGTAAGCCCCCATTACTGAATATACCTTTGCATCTTTTATGGTTTTATAAAATGCAGGCAGATAGGTTTCGTACAAATCACGATTGCTTACATCAATATCGAACGAATGACGAAGTTTTTCGGGGCCTGAATGAACGGCGAAGTGTTTTGACGTTGCTATGGTTTTAAAATATTTTGGATCATTGCCCTGTAAGCCAATAATGAATTTGGTTGCCAATTCGCCTGTAAGGTATGGGTCTTCACCGTAGGTTTCATGACCGCGGCCCCATCGTGGATCGCGAAAAATATTAATATTGGGTGACCAAAAATCGAGTCCTGTATAAATATTTCTTTTACCATTACGAACAAACTCATGATGTTTGGCTCGTGCTTCATCTGAAATTACAATGCCAATTTGTTCCATCAAATCTTTATTAAACGAAGCTGCTACGCTTATCGATTGTGGAAATACCGTTGCATACCCCGCTCTTGCCACACCATGTAAACACTCGTTCCACCAGTCGTATTCCGGTATTTGAAGGCGTGTTATGGATTTGGAACTGTTAGTCATTTGACTGATTTTTTCCTCCAATGTCATTTGGTTTAATAATATTTCAACTCGTTCTTCAAATGGGAGGTGATAATCGAGATATGAAAAATTAACCTCTTTATTTTGGGCAGAACAGAATATACTGCCGGAGTTTATTATTACAAATAAACTGTAAAATGTGACTTGTTTTAAAATTGAAAGCATAAACTGATTTTTTTTATATTAATTCTTTTCATTAGTGTTTGTCTACCATAGACGAATCCTTGTTTCAGATTTTTTTGTTTTGTAAAACTGTTAAAAATCAAAATGATTAAAGGGTAATAAAAATATCTTTTTATGGTATTTTTTGTTCAAAGTTGAATTATGTTTTAAAATGAGTTGTTAAAAATATGATTTGATATATAAATGTACGAATTGATATAATCAAAAAAGTTTGCCATACGTAATATTGCACGGTTTAACTATAAAAACAAGAAAAATGAAAAAAGTTCACTTATTGATGATTATGTTGATGTTTATGTCTAATGTTTTCGCTCAACACAATCTTGAGGTGTTGGATAGGGGGGTGGTTGCTGTTAAAACCAATACGGGTGTGTTTGTGAGTTGGCGAATACCGGGTGAAGAGTGGCATAACGTTAGGTATAATGTGTATCGCGATGGAAACAAATTGAATAGTGAACCGCTAGATGTATCGAATTATTCCGATCTGTCAGGAACAATAGGTAATGCATATACCGTATCGGCAGTTATTGATAGCGTTGAACAACCTCAATCAGCAAGTGTTAATACTTTAAGCAGTAATTATAAAGAAATACAGTTTGATCTGCCTCCTGGAGGCACAACTCCTGCCGGTGAAGCTTACACTTATACACCCAACGATTTTAGTGTTGGTATGTTAGATGGCGATGCTTCTTATGATCTTGTTGTTAAATGGGATCCATCTAATGCACATGATAACTCACATGCCGGATATACAGGTAATGTAATTATTGATGGATATACTTTAGGTGGCAATAAACTATGGCGAATTGATTTGGGAAAAAATATACGTGCCGGGGCGCATTATACCCAGTTTATGGTGTATGATCTGGATGGTGACGGAATTGCCGAAATTGCATGCAAAACAGCACCCGGAACCATAGACGGGCTGGGTAATTACCTGGGTAAGGGCCCTGCTGCTACCGATAATGATTTGGCCGATTATCGAAATACTGCCGGTTATATTTTAACGGGTCCTGAATACCTCACGGTTTTTAATGGACAAACAGGGGCTGAGATGGCTACTGTTAGTTATGTGCCCCCAAGGGGTAATGTTTCCGACTGGGGCGATGAATATGGAAACCGTGTAGACCGTTTTTTGGCTGGTGTGGCATATCTCGATGGAATTAAGCCAAGCATTGTTATGGCAAGGGGATACTATACCAGGACTGTTTTGGCTGCATGGGATTGGGATGGTACAGCATTGAGTTCACGATGGGTGTTTGATACCAACAACGCAGGCAATGGCGCTTATTACGGACAGGGAAACCACAATTTGTCAGTTTCTGATGTTGATAACGATGGAAGAGATGAGATTATTTACGGTTCGATGACGGTAGATGATGATGGTACCGGATTATACACAACCGGGTTAGGCCATGGTGATGCCATGCACGTGGGCGATTTGGATCCTTATAGGAAAGGGATTGAAGCATTTCGTTGTCTTGAAGGTGGTGATGGTGGAACTGTTTTGCACGATGCTGCCACAGGCCAGATTTTAATCAGGCATAAAACCTATTCAGATTGCGGACGCTGTTGCGCAGCTAACATATCGAATAATTACAAAGGAGCAGAAGTATGGGGTGGTGGAAAGGTTTTTGCAGCATCAACCGGTGCAGATATTACCAATGCCGGATTTTTAGTCTCTTCAAATTTCAGGATTTATTGGGATGGTGATTTGTTAGAAGAGTTGCTCGATAATACTTCGGTTACTAAAACTGATTACAATAACCCGGTGTTCTCAGCTGCGGGTGCCTATTCGAATAATGGATCAAAATCAACATCTTGTTTGCAGGCCGATATTTTGGGTGATTGGCGCGAAGAACTTATTTTTCGTACTTCGGATCCATCTAAAGTACGCATTTATACAACAACAGCACCAACCATTTACCGGAATTATACGTTAATGCACGACCGGCAATATCGTTTGGGTGTGGCCTGGGAAAATGTGGGTTACAATCAGCCTCCCCATACCAGTTATTTTTTAGGTGAGGCCGAAGGTATTTTATTGCCCCCACCTCCTGTAATGAATAATCAAAGACTTGTTTATAACGGTACCGGAACGTGGGACAACTCTTTACCGATTTGGATGAAAGATGGCGTAGCAGCTGTTTATACCGATGGGGAACATGTTTATTTCAATAGCTCCGAAGGAACCAACGACACCATTGGGTTGTCGATCGTGGTTAGCCCCGATGTTTTAACCGTTGTTTCACCCGGTAATTACACGCTCGATGTGGACGGAGGTAAGTTGACAGGTGAGATGAAACTGGTTAAACAGGGAATAGGACAATTTTCGTTAAATGGTGTGCACGATTATACCGGTGTAACTGAAATATGGGATGGGACTTTTAATCTTGATGGTGATCTGACTCATAGTGCCGTTTGGGTAAATATGTTTGGTCAGTTTTCATCGAAGGGAAAATTGGGAAAAGGATTGGTTATGCGTTATAGCTCCAAACTTGTTATTGGAGGAAACAATAATGCAGCGACCCTGACCATCACCGATTCATTGAGTGTGGAAGAAAAAACAGAAATCAGCCTCGATATCTTTGGTTTGTCAGAAGTACAGAATGATTCGTTGAAAATAAATGGCAATATGTATTTAGCCGATGGTTCTATTTTGAATATTGTACCTCACCTGTCCGATGGTGAAATATACCTTGCTCCCGGAGAGTATCTGCTGGCTTCTGCTACCGGTAATATTGTATGCAATATTGAACAAATTGAATTGACAGGTATTGAAGGAATGCCGGCATCGTTGATTGTCAGGAATGATTCATTGCTGCTGAATGTAAAAGAGATGCGTTCTCCTTCTGCTGTAATATGGAATGGCTCTCTTTCTGACGACTGGGACTTGGTTAATTCAAAGAATTTTTTAAATGCTTCAATTGATGATATTTTTGTAACCGGCGATGAGGTGACGGTGAACGATGATGCAGTATCCAACATTATTGATGTTGTGGAAGATGTAATGCCTGCCTCGTTAACCTTTGTAAATAACAGTGTCAATTATACCATATCGGGCAGTGCGGCCATATCGGGCAATGCCACATTAACCAAAAAAGGATCGGGCAAAGTTACCATCACCAACACAAACGATTTTTCAGGAAAGGTGTTAGTTGAAGAAGGGACGCTTGAAGTGAAATCAATGCCTAACTCTATTGATGGAAATGGGGCTATTGGCGGCGTGTCGGGTAATGCCTCTTTATTTGAAATAAATGGAGGTACGTTTAGTGTCACCAATGCAACTACCGCCGAACGAGCATTAACCATCGGGGTAAATGGTGGAACCATTCAAACAACAGTTAAAGTGAACTGGAACGGTAAAATTGTGGGGGGAACATTAACAAAGACAGGTGGTGGTGAATTAACCTTTAACAGTGCCAATGCTAATAACGAACTGATATTACAAACGGGAACAGTGAGACTTACAACTGAAGAAGCTTTGCCTGGCAGGAAAGTGATATTCAGAGATGGTGTGTTGAATTGTTACGATAATGGAGGCACTTATAGCCTAGCTACATATCCGTTGGTTGTTGAAGAAGGCCAAAAAGGAACTATTTATGTTGACGGAAGATGTGAGTATAGAAACACACTTACCGGATCGGGTACTCTGAATGTTAGTATCCCTTGGATAAGAACTGATTTTACTGGTAACTGGTCGGCATTCGAAGGTACTATTAATCTTATGGGTGCTAGTTGGTTCAGAAATTTTAATTCGTATGGTTATGGAAAAGCAAAAATAAACATGCCTTCAGGAACTTCAATGACTGCTATGAATGATCAGATAGTGAAAATTGGATCTTTAATAGGAGCCGGTAATTTGTCAGGTTCTGGAACATGGGAGTTAGGCTCACGAAATGAAAGTTTTATGTTTAGAGGCGTTATTGAGTCAGGTTCTATTAATAAAGTTGGAACAGGTATTATGACTCTTACTAATGCTAGTACTTTAACCGGACTAGTTACTGTAACATCTGGAGGTATGATGGTTATTAACTCAAGTGGTAGTGCAACAGGCACAGGAACTGTTTATGTGAAAGATGGTGCTTTTCTTGGCGGAATGGGAATAATATCTGGTTCTGTAATTGTGCAAAATGGAGGTATTTTAAAAGCTGGTTACGAAGTTGATGGGTATAATTATACCGGAACATCTTTGCGCGTGAAGAGTGCAACATTGAATTCAAATTCTGTTTTTTATGTAAAAACAAATACCATTGGTTCTAAATCTGATAAGCTTATTGCTTCTGAATCGTTTATTGCCAATGGTCAATTGGTAATGAATAAAACAACTACTTTGGCCTATTCTGCCGGTCAAACTTATCAAATTGTTTCTGCTCCATCTATTTCCGGTGCTTTTAATTCTGTTTCTCCTGAAACTCCGGGTGATGGTTTAGTATGGGATTTTAGTGAGTTTAATACATCTGGAATTGTGAAGGTAAATGTTGCAAACAGTATAACTAATGTATCTAAGGCTGATGAGTTAAGTTTGTATCCAAATCCTTCAAGTGGAGTGGTATATATCAATTTCTCTGAAGGAAGAGGTAATGCTATTGTGCAAATTGAAACACTTAATGGTGAAGTTGTAAGTGTGCTTGATGGAAGTGTTGATTTATCGCAATTGAAAATTGATTTGGGTAATCTTGATAAAGGTGTTTATTTAATTCGTGCTTGTTTTAATGATAAGGTGTTGATTGGTAAAGTTATCTTAAAATAATTGTTGACTTTTTTTCAAGAGAAGATGGGGTTTCAGTCTCTGTCTTCTCTTTTTTTATTTATATTAATGAGAATTAAGGTAGAAATTACTATTAAAAATTTTTTGTAATGAACTAACAGGATTTATTTATAGCCACAATATGGTGGAGATTCCCGACAACGTTGGGATGATAAAACAAAACTAGCGGTACAAACACTTTCAAACGCCTCTCATTTCCGCGCAGGCAGAAATCTTATTTTATTTCTAAAATTTCTGTGTATTTTTTATTGTTACTTCATTATTATTCTATTTTTAACTAACTCTGATTTTAAACATTTGATTCGAATTGTTTTTTGAATAACAATAGTTAATACGAATTGATTCAAATATAGACGATTTGATAATAATATAATAATACAAATAATTGAAATTTGTTTTTGTTAAAAAAAATCTACACAGTTTGTTAATCAAATCTATCTATTATGAAAAAATTATTACTTAGTGCATTGTTGGTGTCTTTTGTGGCAATGTTTACGAATGATGTTAAAGCCTACACAAATGAAGTGAGGGCTTCAGGATCTAGTTACATCTGGCGGACAGATAATGTTGACAGGGGCACTGTATCAGATCTTGCTACTGCTATCAACAATACTCTTGCTGCTAACCGTGAGATTCATG
This sequence comes from Marinilabiliaceae bacterium, assembly GCA_016933045.1. GTDB lineage: Bacteria > Bacteroidota > Bacteroidia > Bacteroidales > Marinilabiliaceae > JAFGBR01. Next base: position 37,710 of record JAFGBR010000069.1, read on the forward strand.
TTTTAGTAGGAGGTTATTTGTCTGCTACTATCGGACGGCTTCCTATTAATGTTAAGATGTATTTTCATGGTAATACTTTTACTACTACTCATTCTGGAATTGCTGTCCATGCTAAAAACGTATCAGGAGTAAAGGTATATGATATGAAACTTAATGCCCCTAATAATTTCTATGTTTTTCGGTTTAGTGGGGTTAGCAACGCTGTTCTTTCTGGAATCAGTATCAACGGTGGCGGTATTGGCATGCGCATTGAAAGTAGTGATGCAAAAGATCCTTGGAACTTCACTTTTACAGATCTTACAGTTCAGAATTGTACTTATGAAAATACCAGCTCACATGGTCTTGAAACCTATAGTGTGGATCGTTTCAATATTACCGGTATTGTTGCCAGAAACACCGGTGAGTGTGGTGTATGTTTGAACTCTAGCAGGAATGGTACTGTTGGAACAGTTGATGCTTACAGGTGCTGTAAGGGGGGCGGATATGCCGGTCTGCGTTTATGTAATACCTGTTATAATGTTACATCCAGCTATTTGAAAGCAACAGAATGTGGTCGTGGATATTTCGTGCTTTCAGGAAGTTACAATTGCCACTTGAATAATTGTGAAATCTATAATTGTAGTGATGTAGGAATATGGTTGGAAAACGTAACAAATTGTACTGTAAAAGCTGGTTGTGTTGTTGGTAATTTTACTAGAATTTCAGGATCAGGTTCTTATGCTAATGTTAGTACATCGTGTGGTATTAATGGTGTGTACAAATTACAAAACAGGGGTACAGGATTAGTACTTGATGGTTATGGAAGAACAGCTAACGGTAGTGTTTGTGCCCAGTATAGTAATGGTACCACCCATCCAAATGCTAAATGGGAAGTGATAGCTTTGGGAAGTTATTACCAGATAAAAAATGTAGGCACAGGATTGGTTTTGGATGGTTATGGACGAACTGCCAATGGCTCTGATTTAGCTATGTATTCAAGTTCAACAACTCATGTTAATTCGCAATGGACTTTTGAAAATTACGATGGAAACTATTATCGCATAAAAAACCGTGGTACCGGTTTGTATATCGATGGAATGGGACGGACTGCCAATGGCGATGCCTGCGGACAATATGCTAATACCACCCATGTTAATGCGCAATGGATTTTGGTCCCAACCACCAAATCAGCTCTTCTGGATGAAAATCAGAATCTATCAGATGGAGCAGAGGATTTGAATGGCATTGAAATATATCCTAATCCTGTTCAAAACGAGTTAAATATCAATTGGTCTTCTGATAAGAAACAAAATACTCAGGTTTCAATTTTTAATGGTACCGGCAAATGTGTCATTGAAAAAGCAGATATTTCTGGATCTGTTGATGTGAGTCAGCTTAACAGTGGCGTGTATATTATTAAAGTGACTTGTGGAAATGAAATAGTTGTTCGTAAGTTTATAAAAGAATAAAAGCATAGAAGGTTAATACATTAAGAGGATGCCTGTTAAATTTTCAGGCATCCTTTTTTTATTTTTCTTAATTCCCTATCTGTTTGTATTTTTGAGTTTTAATACAGACACGATTCAATTATGTATAAATATTTCATCATTGTATCATTATTTCTGTCGCAATCTTCTTTTTCCGAAAATAAAATATTGCGGTTCAGGCAGTTAACAGCAAAAGATGGATTGGCTCAAAATGGCACCATTGGCATTGCTCAGGATAAATATGGCTTTATGTGGTTTGGTACATGGAGTGGTCTTTGTCGTTACGATGGGTATGAGTTTACCACTTATCACAACCATGAGGGTGATTCAACTTCAATTGTAAATGACCGGATTCTTAGTGTTTATAATGATTCTGTTGGCGATATCTGGATTAGTTTTGTTAATGATATGCAGATTTGCAAATACAATTACGATCAGGATAATTTCATCCGTTTTTTATTCGATGAGGTTGATCAACAAATTGCCGATTCATTACGGAGGTATAAGCCATTTGTAAGAAGTATTGCCCAAACTCATGATTATAAGTGGTTGGTTGAATACCCTGAAAACCGTCTGGAGCAAATTAATAAACGAAATGGAGAAAAAACGATATACAAACCCGACCCATTTAATAACTGGGCTATAAACAGTGAGTTTGTTGGGGAGATATATCTCGATGACAATGGCATATTATGGGTTTCAACAATTGGTAGCGGTGTTAATTTTGCTGATACAAAACAAAAAGGGTTTCAGCTTTATCGTAGTTCCGTTTTCTCAAATGAAATAAGGGCTTTTTGTAAAGACCGGGATCAAAACATCTGGGTTGGTACCCGTAGTAATGGTATTGGTGTGCTTGATACCCGAAATAAGACTTTTAATCATTGTCCGGTTGAGAAAAATGAAGCAATGGGCGAGAATACTTATAGTCAGATCAGAAAGATGTATTGCGATCGTTTTGGCTATATCTGGATTGGTACTAAAGCCGGTTTGCGTAAGTATGATCCTAAAAACAAGATTTATACCGATTACAACATTTACAGTAAAAGCCGCATACCTCATAATTGGGTTTTTGAAATTATGGAAGATCATAACGGCGATTTATGGATTGGCACTTTCTGGGGATTTTCAAGATACAACCGCGAAGATGATAGTTTTCAGTATTACGAGCCTAAAACAATGCTTTCGAACCATAAGGTTCGTGCTATAAAGGAGGATAACGAATTTAACCTGTGGGTAGCAACGGAAGAAGGCGGGCTTACCTGCCTTAAACGTAAATCGCACACCGATAATGGTCCTGAAGATTTCATTCCAACCTATTACAGGCATAACGTTAACGATAGCAATTCAATAAGCAGTGATAATATCTACTCAATGGATATTGATGAGAAGGGGCAGATATGGCTGGCAACATCTAATGGGTTGAATGTTTTTGATCCAAAGATGGGTCATTTCAAGTGCTTGTCGGTTAATGAGGGTATTCCTGATAAGATGATAATGGCTGTTTTGTGCGATCAGGATGGATACACATGGATCAGTCATACAAAAGGGTTATCGCGTATTCAAATCGACAACTTTATCATCACTTCTTATACCGACGAAGATGGTTTGCAGGATAAAGATTTCATGGAAAATTCATGTTTTCGCGACACTGTAACCGGCGAACTCTATTTTGGTGGCACCAATGGATTAAATGTTTTTCATCCTTCTAAAATAGAGGACAATACAATTGCTCCGCGTGTTTATACTACCGCATTGTATGTGCTTAATAAACGGGTTGAGGTGAATGAACCATTTAATGGAAGGGTAATTCTTTCAAAACCTGTTTATCTCACCCAAGAATTAACTCTGGAACATCAGGACAGAACCATCTCTTTTGATTTTGCAGGTATTCATTTTTCAAATCCCAGGGGCAATCGTTATAAATACAAACTCGAGGGGTTCGACGATGAGTGGATTTATACAAACGCATCCAAAAGAACTGCGTCGTATTCAAACCTTCGTGCAGGCAACTACACGTTTAAATTGCTTGCTGCCAATTCCGATGGGGTATGGTGTGATCAGCCTGCAACCCTGTCGATTAAAGTGTTGCCCCCCTGGTGGTTATCTGGTTGGACTTATGTGGGTTATTTTATACTGATTCTGCTGTTGTTTTATTTAATCATTCGGATTATAACAGCCCAGGAAAAATACAAACAACAAATAGAGTTTGAAAAATTAAAAGCCGACAAACTACTTGAGTTTGATAACTTAAAATCGAAATTTTTCACCAACATGGCGCATGAGCTTCGAACACCGCTCTCTCTGATCATCGATCCTTTGGAAAAAGTCATTAACGACAGCTTGTTTACAACTGCCACGAAAAATTATTTTCTTCTCATGCAGCGAAATGCCAAACGGCTTTATAAACTTACCAATCAACTACTCGATTTTAGAAAGATGGAGACCGGCCAATTGAATCTTGTTAAGTCGGTTAACGATATGGTGTTTCATCTTTATGGAGTATATGAGTCTTTTTCTGGTCAGGCAGTTCAACGCAATATTACCTATCAGTTTCAAACAACCGAAAAAAAACTGTTGGTCGAATACGATGTTGAGAAGATAGAATCTGTGCTTTATAATCTTATTTCCAATGCTTTTAAATACACACCCGACAATGGTGCAGTCACCCTGAAACTAACAGTTGTTGTAGCCAATAATGAAGAAGTTATTGTTGTTGAGGTGGTTGATACCGGCAAGGGAATCAATTCCGATTCGATAAATAACATCTTTAGTATGTTTTACAAGGAAGATGATAATGGACAACCGGGAGATAAAAGTTATGGAATTGGCCTGGCATTTACAAAAGAGCTGGTTGAATTACATGGAGGAACAATAGCAGTTGAAAGTGAACCAGGCAGGGGAGCTTGTTTTAAAGTTACATTGCCCTATAAGTATGTTGAGGATAGTTTACCGGAAATCGGTAATGATGGTTCAAATACTGATCTAACGATTGCTATTACTAATAAGCCTGTTAACGAATATGATCCACAAGAAAATGAAAACGACATCAAAGAAACATCGCTATTGGTGATTGAAGACAATGATGATATCCGAAATTACCTGATTTCGCAACTTTCAGCAACTTACCTCGTGCATGATGCCACCAACGGACTTGAAGGTTTTGACAAGGCAATTGACTGTTTGCCCGATTTGATTGTAAGCGATGTAATGATGCCCGGAATGGATGGCTTTGAGCTTTGCCGGAAACTCAAAACTGATGTGAGGACCAGTCATATTCCGGTTATTTTGCTCACCGCAAGGCAATCAGATGAGAGTATTATTGAAGGGTATCAAACAGGAGCTGATGCCTATATTGTGAAACCTTTTAATTCGCTTGTTTTAATCAGCCGAATACAAAACCTAATTAATTCGCGATCTCAACTGCGTCATTTTTTTGGAAAAGGTAATATCCTCGATACAAAGGCAATAACGAATAATACAACCGATGAGGCTTTTGTTAATAAAGCAATTAAAATTATTATTGACCATTTGGAAGACACCGGTTTTAACAGCGAAACGCTGGCTGATAAACTAAAAATGAGCAGGGCTTTGATGTATAAAAAAATCAAATCGTTAACCGATATGACAGTTCATCAGTTTATTATTACCGTTAAAATGAATAAAGCTGCTGAATTATTGTTGTCGGGCGATTACTCCGTGTCAGAAGTTGCATATAAAGTAGGTTTTACTGTTGCAGGTAATTTTACCCGTACGTTCACTAAACAATTTGGGTGCAGTCCTTCGGAATATATCTCAAAACAAAAAAAATAAATCATTAATCAAGTTCTCTTAAAATATCTTCCACTTCGGCTTCTGTTTTTTGTAGTTTTTGCTTGCATTGTTTTATTAAAAATGAAACTCTTTTAACTTTTTCCGATAATTCGTCAATGTCTAAATCATCTTGTTCAATTTTTGACAAAATATTTTCAATTTCTTCAATTGATTCTTTGTAGTTTAATGTTTTCTTTGTCATTTTATTATTTTGCTAATGGAACAGTAAAGTAGAAAGTACTACCTTTTTCTAATTCACTTTCTGCCCAAATTTTGCCTTTATTTATTTCAACAAATTCTTTACACAATATTAGTCCGAGGCCTGATCCTTTTTCGTTAAATGTCCCTTTTGTTGATATATTCGAATCAATTCGAAATAGTTTTTCAAGATTTTCTTGGCTAATTCCTACTCCAGAATCAGCTACTGATATTTCAACCATTTCATGGTTTCTTTTTGCCGAAACAACTATTGATCCTCCTACTTTTGAGAATTTTATTGCATTACTAATGAGATTTCTTAAAATGGTGTTAAATAGATTAACATCGGCAAATGCTTCGAGTCTTTTTTCTATTTTGCCAGATATTAATATGTCTTTTTCTTCTGAGCTTAACCGTAATAATGATATAATATTATTACACTGAATTGATACGTCAAGCTTTTCAGGTGTGTATTGTGTTGATCCAACTTGTGTGCGCGACCATAATAAAAGATTATCGACTAGTGCATATAGTTTTTTTGAGTTTGAATGCACCATTTGTGCATAGTCGTGCAAATCCTTTGTGTTATTCGATTCGGCATGAAGTACCAACATTTCGGAGAATCCGAGTATGGAGTTGATTGGACTTTTTAGGTCGTGACTAATAATTGAAAAAAACTTATCTTTTGTAGCATTTAGATTTTGTAGTTTTTTATTGTAAACTGAGATGCGACGGTTGACTTTTTGATTTAAAAAAAAGGCTAAGAATAATATGATGGTTATGAGTCCTAAAAAAGCTGAAGTTAAAAGGAATATTTTTCGTTTATTTTTTTCTTTTAAAAACAGGTGATCGTTGACTTTTTTTTCGGCTATTAATTCCTGGATTATTTTTTCTTTTTTTATTGATCGGTATATAGCATCCATTCTTGCCATATATTCGATAGTTTTATCATTTATTATTTTGTCTTTTATTTCGGCATATTTATTTTTATAGTAAAGAGCGTTTTTGTATGAGTTTTGTTTCTCAAAAAGTTCACTTAGAGCTAGTAAACAATTTGCCTCTTTTTCCTTTTCGCCTATTTTGTTTGCTACTGTTGATGCCTGAGTTAAATAGTTTTCGGCTAATTCAAAATTATTTAGTGCTATTAGTGTTAAACCTAAATGATATTTAATATCAGCATAGAGTGAAATGTCATGTGTCTCTGTTATTAGTTTAAGTGCATCTTGATAATATTTTATTGCATATCTGAATTGTCCGCTTTTAAAATGTGTATTGCCAATATTAACATTTACTGTAGCTATTTTTAAGGTGTCTTTTCTTGATTCCTGTATTGATAAACTATTAAAAAAATTTTCCAAGGCAAGTGCGGTATTGTTCAAATTTAAATAAACTTCACCTATGTTATTTAGGCAAATGCTTATGCCCGTGGAATCGTTAAGGTCAATGAAAATTTTTTTTGCATTGGTATATGATTCTAATGCTTTTTCGTATTGTTGTGTTTGAATATAAATATTACCTAAACTGTTTAGTGAATTGGCTTCAATATTTTGATTTTTTGTTTGCGATGCCAGTTCGTTTGCCAGGAGGAGGCATTCAATGGCTTTTGTGTAATTGGCAAATTGTGAATATACTATCCCTTTATTTGTTAATGTTTTTAGTCGTAGCGATTCATTTGTGTTTTTTATAGCATAATCCATTGCTTTATCAAAAAAATCCAATGCTTGAGGGTAGTTTCTTTGATACCAATATGATACTCCTATGTTATTGTAAATATTACCTGTTAAATCATTGTTTTTATCTACTGATGATATGTCGAGCGATTTCGAAAAGTATTCAATTGCTTTGTCAGGACTGTGTTTTTCATTTAATAATTTTCCGTAAAGGAAAAGCAATTCAGGGAGGTGTGTCTTGAAATTGTCGTTATTTGTTGCTTTTAAGCATTTTGACAGGATTGAGTCTGTTTCGTTTTTTAGATGTAACGACAGTGCTTTTTTTGCTAATAAAATACCTTTGTTTATTTGTTCTTTTGAATTAATTTCTTTTTCGGTATCAGTTAAAAAAATATTAATTTGTTTTTGAAGTTCTTCTGTATTACAAAAAGATATTGAATCGTTGGGGGTTTGCGCAAACATTATATTTGCACCAGGTGGTGCAAATACCCAGTAGAAGATAATCAGGATATAAACTATTCTCTTCTTTAATACAAGGCACATATAAGTTTATATAAAGTCAAGCTATGAAGTATAAAAATAGATAAAGTTTCAGATAAATCAAATATATAGAAGAATAACACGAAATCTTATTTTATTTAACAATACTTGTTATTGTGCCTTGGTGAAGAATGGTAGTTAAATCCTGGCCTTTGATTACATTGTTTGGATCTTTTATTATTTTCCCATTTTGATAGGTTATTGAATATCCTTTTTTTAAAACAACAAGAGGATCGTTCAAATGGTTTTGGTTTTCGAAAGATAATATCTTATGTGTTTCGTCTTTTATTCTATGATAACTCCCTCGTTTTAGATTCTTTTGATGATGTTGTAGTTGGAAATGAGCATTATTTATTTTCTGAATGGAAAGTGAAGCTAGTGTTTCTGCTTTGCGGTGAATTGTTGTAAGGTTCTTTTTTGTTGTTTGTTCGGCTGTATACTTTAGTAAGTCTTTATATCTTAATATTTTTATGTTTTGTTTTGAAAGATGTTTAAGTATTCGTGGCTGGAATGAGTTTGCAAGATCTCGAAGTTTTTCTTTTTCATTATATAGTGATTCTTCTAATATGCTGTAGGCTATTTCTTTATATTCTTCTAATTTTAAACTGAACTGATGATTGTGGTTTATTAAATATTCGGCCACCGCAGTTGGTGTTTTAAGCTGAAGGTGCGATACCATATCGGTAATGGAAGTGTCTCTTTCATGGCCTATACCTGTTAAAACTGGAAGGGGGAATTGGGCTATGTTTAATGCCAGTATATAAGAATCGAAGCATAACAGATCGGTTGTTGATCCACCTCCTCTTATTATGGCTACTGCATCAAAAATATTTTCGTGTTGGTATATCTGTTCCAGTGCGTTAATAATTGATTCTTCGGCTTTTTCGCCTTGCATAATTGCAGGGTAAAGTTTATGGTAAAAGCAATAGCCAAAAGGGTTTTTGTCAAGTTGATTAACAAAATCTTCGTATCCGGCGGCTGTGGGTGATGAGATGATTGCAATTTTTTGAATAACATCGGGGCTTTTAAGTTGTTTGTTCATCTCAAATACGCCTTCTTCTTTGAGTTGATTAATGATGAGTTGACGTCGTTGAGCTAAATCGCCAAGAGTGTAATTCGGATCAATATCTTTAATGTTTAAACTTAATCCATAAACCTCCTGAAACTCAATATTTACGCGTATTAATACTTTTATTCCTGCTGTTAGTTGTTGCCCTGTACTTGTTTCGAAATAGGGTTTTAACAGTTTAAATGTGTACGACCAAATGGTGGCTTTTATTCGTGCTATTATTTGATCTGAATTACTGTTTTTTTCTATTAATTCGAGATAACAATGACCGTTGGGGTTTACCTTAATATCGCTTATTTCGGCAATTACCCAAATCGATTCCCAGTATTTCTCTGCAATTGATTCTTTTATATTTTTACATAAAGAATATAATGAAATGGACGATTGGGGCATGGTTTTAAGGTTTAATTATTTTCTTCGATATATTAAATTTATCATTGAATAGTTGTATAATATATACTCCCTTTGGAATTGATTGTTTTATACATATTGTTGATTCTGAACTTTTGAATTTCATTAGGCAATTTCCTGAAATGTTTATTAGTTGAACGGTATATGGTTTTGTGTGGTTTTTTAAAAATATTGTAATGTAACCATTGGGGTCTGTCCAAGCTTTTATTTCTACATTTGAGTTCTTATGTAAATCTTTTGCAAAGTTTGGAATTCCATATCCATAATACTTATTTGGATTTGAATACTTACTCCCTGATTTGCGAATAGTATTGATAATGTTGTATGAATTACTTGAAGGGAGTGACTCCCATAAACATGCTGCAAGTCCTGATATTACAGGTGCAGCATACGAAGTCCCATGTCCTCGTTTTATGGTTCCATCCATGTCCTGAACTGCATTGTAAACTCCCATGCATATTACATCGGGTTTAATTTGATTGATATATGGGTTGCCTATTGATGAAAATGATGCGAGTAATGAGTCTTTCGTCATGGCACCGATGCATAATACGTCCGGTGCATCTGATGGTGTTGAAATATATTGCCAGTCTGAATTCCCTTCATTGCCTGCACTTACAACTACAACCATTCCTTTACTAACAGCTATATTTGCAGCCTTCGAAATTCTTGACGTGCCATCGAGTTGTGATGGTAAAAAGTTTAATTCTTCATTGTCGAAGGTGGTGTATCCGAGTGATGAATTAATAATATCTACTCCTACACTGTCGGCAAATTCAGCAGCACAAACCCAATAATCTCCTTCTATCGGGAATTCAGAAGTTGCATCTTCGGTTCTCAATAACCAAAATGATGCTTTTGGTGCTGTGCCCAGGTATGAACCTGAGATATTGCCTCCAATTATCGATAATACATGCATGCCATGAGGGTGTGTTGTATAAATGTTGGAATTAGGGTCGACAAAATCTTTGGTTCCTAATATTTGGTTGTTCTTGAATAGATTTTGAAAACATGGAAGGTAATTTACTCCATAAAAACCCGCATCAATGATAGCTATATGTTTTCCTTCTCCTAAAAAACCGAAATTGTGTAAGCTGGTTCCATTTACTGTTGATATTTGATCATAAGCATCTCCGTATATAAGTGATTTGTTATGCTCTGATGTTTTTAACGTTGTTAATTTATCGAATTTTGGAGTATTATCGGTAGTAATGAAACCTTTATTTAAACTTACGGTTTTTATAAAATGTAATTGTTTTATTGTGTCTATTAGATTTAGGTCATTACACTTTATTATTGCCCCATTAAGCCATTTTGAGGTGTTTATTATATTTACATTTAGCTTTTTTAGTTTGTTTATGTATGTTTCTGATACCCCAAGATCTGTTGAGTCAATTTTTATTCCCTGATTTGATCGTCGTTGAATTGCTCGTTGTGAAAGGAATAATTCTGGATGATTGATTTGATGGGGGGTACCTTTTTTATCAATGAATGTGACAAAAAAGCAGATGTCACTTTGTGCTATGCATAATGTATATTGGTATCCAACCAATAAAAATATTATTATAGTTTTTAATAATATGTTTTTTTTCAACCTAACATTTTTTTATAGTTCGAATAGCCTGCTTCTGAGAAAATAGCATGATTATATTCATAAATGTTTCGCGATATATCGGGATAAGTTGTTTTTAGTTTTAAACATACTTGTTTTATGAAATTTTCATATATTATTATGGAGTTGGCATTATTAATTCAGGATTGTTTAGATACTGTTCGGGGTCTTTTAGTATTGATCTGTTTTTTTCTAGCTCATCAAATATTGCTTTTTCTCTTTTTTCTAACAATTCGGGGTTGGTTGGTACTCCTTTATTAAATTCAATTTCTTTTATTTTTTTACCTTTTTCATCAAAAAAAGTCCAAATGCCATGTTCAAATCCTTCGTAATAATTTCCATTTATTTCTGTAATGCCATTTTCGAAAAAATAGAGGTATGAGCCATGTATTTTGTTGTTTTTATTTTGTGTGACCATTTTTTTGTTCCCAGTTATGAAATATTGAGACCATGGTCCTTCTTTTACATTGTTTTTCCACGATATTTTTTCGGCAATCTCTCCGCTTGAGTAATAAATGTATTCTATTCCTTCTTTAAGTCCGTTTTTGTAAGTTTCTTTCGATGATAATTCGCCTTTTGAATTGAAGAATATCCATGTGCTGTCTTTTAAATTATTATTAACGTAATTTCCTTTAGCAATTAGTGTTCCTTTTTCGTTGAACATCTCAGCATTACCTTTTGTGCAGGTTTCGTTATAATTTATTTTTACTTGTAGTTTGCCCGATGGGTAATAGCGCTGAAGAAGCCCAACGGGTTTGTCATTTTTAAAAAAGGCAGTATATGCTTTGTTACCATTTGGATAATCCTTCTCCCATTTGCCTTGTTTTTTTCCCGTTTTGTCTGTTTTATTAATGTTTTCTGATTTTATTTTTGCCGACGGAGTAGTTATTGCCGGTTTTTCAAATAAATCTAAACCTTGTGCAGTTGTAATTAATTGACTTAAACTGAAAAATGCTATTAATAAGAATGTTTTATAGTTCATTTTTTAACTGTTTTATCTGTTTTGTAAAAGTAATGAAACACCATTTTTTTACAAACATTTTTGTTGGTGTTATAGTTTTTTGGTTGATATACGTTTATAAACAAAAAAAGTCCTCAATTGAGGACTTTTTTTGTTTATAAATAATGAGGTAGATTACTTCACTTCTTCAAAGTCAACATCTGTTACTTCATCATCGCCTTTTGAGCCAGAATTACTGCTTCCTGATGATGCGTTGGCATCAGGGCTTGGTTGTTGAGCTTGTCCGGCGTTATACATTTCTTGTGAGGCAGCCTGAAATACCTGATTTAGTTCAGTAGTTGCTGAATCAATACCTGGAATATCTTTGTTTTTGTGAGCTTCCTTTAGTTTAGTAAGAGCTGCTTCTATTGGAACTTTTTTATCGGCTGGCAGTTTGTCTCCAAAATCCTTTAATTGTTTCTCGGTTTGGAAAATTAAACTGTCTGCATGATTTAATTTATCAATTTGTTCTTTTGCAGCTTTATCAGCTTCTGCATTTGCTTCAGCTTCTGTTTTCATCTTTTTTATTTCGTCATCTGACAATCCTGATGAAGCTTCAATACGAATACTTTGCTCTTTACCGGTTGCTTTATCTTTAGCAGTTACATGCAAAATGCCATTTGCGTCAATATCGAATGTTACTTCAATTTGAGGTACCCCTCTTGGTGATGGTGGAATGCCATCTAAGTGGAACCGACCAATAGTTTTGTTGTCTTTTGCCATTGGTCTTTCACCCTGTAATACGTGAATTTCTACAGATGGCTGGTTGTCGGCAGCAGTTGTAAATGTTTCCGATTTTTTAGTAGGAATAGTTGTATTTGCTTCAATTAATTTGGTCATTACACTACCCATTGTTTCAATACCTAGCGAAAGAGGAGTTACATCAAGTAATAAAACATCTTTCACTTCGCCGGTTAAAACACCACCTTGAATTGCAGCACCAACAGCAACTACTTCATCGGGGTTAACTCCTTTCGAAGGTTTTTTACCAAAAAAGTCTTCAACAATTTTCTGAATTGCAGGAATACGTGTTGATCCGCCTACTAAAATAACTTCGTCAATTTCAGAAGCTGAAATTCCAGCATCTTTTAAAGCTAATTTACAAGGTTCTAATGTGCGTTGGATTAATTTATCAGCCAATTGTTCGAATTGTGCTTTGCTTAACGAACGCACCAAGTGTTTCGGAATGCCATCAACAGGCATAATATATGGTAAATTTATTTCTGTAGATGTTGAACTTGAAAGTTCTATTTTAGCTTTTTCGGCAGCATCTTTTAACCGCTGAAGAGCCATAGCATCTTTTCTTAAATCAAGACCCTCATCTTTTAAAAATTCATCAGCAAGCCAGTTAATAATAACATCATCAAAATCATCACCGCCAAGGTGAGTATCTCCATTTGTCGATTTAACTTCAAAAACACCATCTCCTAATTCTAGTATAGAAATATCGAAAGTGCCACCACCCAAGTCAAATACAGCAACTTTCATTTCTCTGTCCATCTTATCAAGCCCGTAAGCTAATGATGCAGCAGTGGGTTCGTTAATGATTCGACGAACTTTTAATCCTGCAATTTCGCCGGCTTCTTTTGTTGCTTGGCGTTGTGCATCGTTAAAATATGCAGGAACTGTAATAACTGCTTCTGTTACTTCTTGTCCAAGATAATCTTCTGCTGTTTTTTTCATCTTCTGAAGAACCATTGCAGAGATTTCTTGTGGAGAATATAAACGATCGTCAATTTTTACCCTGGGGGTGTTGTTGTCGCCTTTTACTACATCGTATGGAACACGTTTTACTTCGTTAGGGATTTCGTTGTACATCGATCCCATAAAACGTTTAATGGAATAGATTGTTTTGTGTGGATTGGTAATAGCCTGTCTTTTGGCCGGATCACCAACTTTTCGTTCTCCGTTTTCAATAAAAGCCACAATTGATGGCGTTGTTCTTTTTCCTTCGCTGTTAGGAATTACTACAGGTTCACTACCCTCCATTACCGATACACAGGAGTTGGTTGTGCCTAAGTCAATACCAATAATTTTTCCCATTTTTATTAAAGATTATATTAATTCATTCAAATTTTCATTAACTCACTTGTGGCAATTCAAAGGTTGTGCCAATTATAAAATGAATTGTTTTTTATGAAAAAATGACAAATAGATATAATAGTGATTTGTTTTTTGTCATTATAATGTGACAAGACGTCATGGTGTCTGTTTTGTTTTTTCTTTGTTTTTCTTTTTAATTAGCTGAATAACGATAGTTATTATTCCATAATTAATATTTGTACATTTGCGGATGTTAAAATGAAGATTATGTCAGTACATAAAAATAAACCTCGAAAGGTTACTACCCATGTGCTTATGGAGATGAAGCATACCGGTGAAAAAATTGCAATGCTTACAGCTTATGATTATTCAATGGCTAAAATACTTGATAAAGCCGGTTTAGATGTAATTTTGGTGGGTGATTCTGCTTCAAATGTTATTGCAGGATGGGAAACAACACTTCCTATTACTTTGGATCAGATGATTTATCATGGAGCTTCTGTGGTTCGTGCTGTTGATAGGGCTTTGGTGGTTGTTGATATGCCTTTTGGCTCTTATCAGGGAAATTCGAAGGAGGCTCTTAATTCGGCCATTAAAATCATGAAGGAAACGGCTGCTGATGCTGTTAAATTAGAGGGTGGTAAAGAGATTATTGAATCGGTAAACAGAATTATTTCGGCCGGAATTCCGGTAATGGGTCATTTGGGTTTGACGCCTCAGTCGATTAATAAGTTTGGTACGTATACTGTTAGAGCAAAAGATGAGGAAGAAGCTGTGAAATTACGTGAAGATGCTTTGTTGCTGCAAAATGCAGGTTGTTTTGGTGTTGTTTTGGAAAAAATACCTGCTAAACTGGCTCAATTAGTAACTAAAGATTTGGTTATTCCAACCATTGGAATTGGTGCCGGAGCCGGTGTTGATGGGCAGGTTTTAGTATTACACGATATGCTTGGCATTACACAGGAGTTTTCACCTCGTTTTTTAAGGCGTTATAATAACTTATTTGAACAAATAAGTGGATCTGTTACTAGTTATATTAATGATGTTAAGGCTGTTGATTTTCCAAATAATAAGGAACAGTATTAATATATATATTGTTGTCCTTTTGAATATAGTATTAATTTATAATGTGTTGTAAAAAAGATGGGTGAAAAGAGAATGCCGATTGTATTGTATGAAGATAATCATATTATTGCTATAAATAAAACCAATCATGACTTGGTTCAGGGAGATAATAGCGGTGATGAACCATTGAGTGACATGGTAAAGGCATATATAAAAGAGAAGTATAATAAGCCTGGTGATGTTTATTTAGGTGTTGTACACCGTCTTGACAGACCTGTTAGTGGTGTTGTTTTATTTGCCCGTACAAGTAAAGCTTTAACTCGTTTAAACAAGATGTTTATTGAGAAAGAAGTTAAAAAAACTTATTGGGCTATTGTAAAAGAATTACCGGAGCATGATGAGGAAACTTTGATTCACCACATGCTTAAAGATTCTAATAAAAATAAATCGTACGCTTTTTTAAAGCCACGAAAAGGAACAAAGGAGGCTGAGTTAAAATATAAACTTATTTCAAGTACTTCGAATTATCATTTGTTGGAGGTTGAGTTAAAGACAGGACGACATCATCAGATTAGATGCCAGCTTGCTAAAATTGGTTGTCCAATAAAAGGTGATTTAAAATATGGATTCCCTCGTTCAAACCAAGATGGAGGAATAGGGTTACATGCTCGTAGTATTGAATTTATTCATCCGGTAAAAAATGAACCTGTTATTATTGTAGCAGAAGCTCCCTCTAACGAGGTGCTTTGGAAGGAATTTCAGAATATACATTAATTTGAAGTTAAATTATTGCTCGAAAAAGATAATGGAAGAAGAGCCTTTGCCGTGGAAATCTTCCATATTTTTTTTTCTCCAACAAGTAATAATTCAATTGGCGATGATTGTCTGCTTTCACTTTCAATTAAAACCTGTCTGCAACTGCCACATGGAGTAATGGGTGTATCTGTTGTCTCATTTTTGTAACCACCAATAATAGCTATTTGAATAATTTTTTTTGTTGGGAATTGTGAATTAGCATAAAAAAGAGCAACTCTTTCGGCACACAGACCCGATGGAAATGCTGCATTTTCCTGATTTGAGCCGGTTGTTATTGAGCCATCATCAAATAATATGGCTGCACCAACTTTAAAATTTGAATAGGGTGAGTAGGAGTTGTTGCGAATTTCGTTGGCCTTTTGTATTAATAGTTGTTCAGTGGTCGATAAAGTTTCGGTAGAATCAAATTCCTGGTATGAAATAATTATTTCTTTATTTATATTCATTTTTATTGTTTTACTATTTTATTACAAGTTTATTTTCTTAGTAACTCATTTTTTTATCTTTGTAACAATTCAAAAATAGAATAAAGATGTACGGATTTTTGCGTTTTTTTAGATATATATTGGTTATTTTTTTATTGGTATTATTTTCTTCGTCGGCAGTAGCCAAAATGACTCCTCGTGATTATGTAGATAAATATAGTAATTTAGCTGTTAAAGAGATGAAAAGATCAGGAGTTCCTGCAAGTATTACATTGTCGCAAGGAATGTTGGAGTCAAATTTTGGAAATAGTAAATTGGCAATTGAGGCGAATAACCATTTTGGTATTAAGTGTCATAACGATTGGACGGGTAAAACAATGCATCGCGATGACGACAGACCTAATGAATGTTTTCGAAGTTATAAGTCGGTGCTTGAATCTTATACAGATCATTCAAATTTTTTAAGAGAACGTAGTAGGTATGAGTTTTTATTTGAGTTAAAATCGACCGATTATAAAGGGTGGTCTTATGGCTTAAAAAAGGCTGGTTATGCAACAGATCCGAATTATCCGAAGCGATTGATTAAGCTTATTGAGGATTATGAATTGTATAAATATGATATTGAACTTGATGAGAAGGATTTACGAACCAATGATGATTTTGTAAAAGTTTCGGTTCGAAAGAATATTGATGGTTTTGTTATTGATATTGAAGATCGACATGAAGTTAAATATAATAATGGAGTTAAATATATTGAGGTAGAAGAAGGTGATTCTTTTGAGCTTATTTCGGAGGAGTTTGGAATGCGTCCATGGGAGATTTATACTTATAACGATTTAGATGCAAATGCATCGGTTAAAAAATACAGGTATTTATATATTCAACCTAAAAAAGGTCGGGCTAATCGTAGTTATTCATTTCATATTTTAAAACATAGTGAAACGTTACATTATTTGTCGCAAAAATATGGAGTTAAACTGCGTAAAATATATAAGTTTAATAATTTTGAGAAGGGCTATGAACCTACAGCCGGCACTAAAATATATTTGCGAAAAAAACATTGATGAGTCTAAAAAAACATGATAAATTCTATATTTATTATGAAAGAATAACTGTAATGTTATTCTAAATGATAATTATGGATGTTATTTCCTCGTAAAAATTCATCAATCTGCATCCTTTTTTTTCCGGCTATTTGTAAGTTTTTAATTTTTAGTGCTCCATTTTTACATCCTATTATGATATATGTTTTTCCATCTGTTTCAATTTCGGAGGGTGTTAAACATGATGATGTAATAAGTTCAGTATCGAAGATTTTAAAAACTGAAGTCTTTTGTTCTTCGTTAATTATATTAGTCCATGCTCCTGGATATGGTGATAATCCGCGAATGAAATTATAAATTATTATGGCATCCTGGTTCCAGTTAATCTGACAGGTTTCTTTGAAAATTTTTGGGGCATTTTTTAATGGTTCATGAGTGATGATTTTATTTTGAGGTATTGGATTTGTTTTACCTGATTGAATTGCATTTACTGTTTTAACTACTAATGAAGCACCCTTTGTCATTAATTTGTCATGTACAATTCCTGCATTATCTGAGAAATTAATAGGGACTTTTTCCTGAAAAAGTATACTTCCAGTGTCAATTTCGTGTTGAATAAAAAATGTGGTAATTCCGGTTTCTTTGTCGCCGTTTATAACAGCCCAATTAATTGGTGCTGCACCTCTGTAATGGGGTAGTAATGAAGCATGTAGGTTAAATGTCCCTAGCTTAGGCATGTTCCATACCGATTCGGGGAGCATCCTGAAAGCAACAACAATTTGCAAATCGGCATTTAACGATTTTAGTTCGTTAATAAAAACCGGGTCTTTTAAATTTAAGGGTTGTAAAATATTTAGTTTTCTCGAAAGCGCATATTCTTTTACTGGCGATTGTTGAAGTTTTTGTCCTCTTCCGGCTGGTTTGTCGGGTGCTGTTATAACACCTACTATATTAAATTTATTTTCGACAAGTGCTTTTAAACTTTCAACAGCAAAATCGGGTGTGCCCATAAAAATAATTCGCATTGTAAAATATATTTATTGTGATATTTTTTGTTAATTTTTTAGGTTTGGTTATTGAAAAATGTGATCTGGTTTTATTAATGATTGTATTTATAATATTATTTTTGAAATAGAGGGTGGAGATAGTTAATACTTTTGTATCATATCGGAGGGAACTTTCCGATTTTTTTGTAAAATAATGTTACATAAAAGTATAACAAACATGACCGCATGTTTAATTTCTCCACCCTTTTATTTTGTTTACTTTAATAACACCAATAATATTTAAAAGTTTTTAAGTATTAACGATTGCTAAAAAAATATTATTTATTGTAACGAAGAGTGGGTTGTTTTAATACTTTTATTGTTAGTTGTTTATTAAGTTGTTAGTTATTTTTGTGATTTTATTCGATAATTAACATCAACATTACCTTTCGAAATAGAATTGAGTTTTCCTTTTAAAAAACGTTTTTTTAATTGGCTTAAATGATCTATAAATAATGTGCCTTCGGTGTGATCGTATTCGTGTTGAATAACTCTTGCTGCAAAACCTATGTATGTTTCATCGTGTTCTACAAAATTTTCGTCCTGATAGATAATTCTTATTTTTGATTGACGTGTAACATTTTCTCTAATTCCAGGTAGACTTAAGCATCCTTCACTTTCATCCATTTCGTCACCATAAATTTCTAATATTTCGGCATTAATAAATACCTTTTTGAAATCTTTTAACTCAGGGTAATCTTCTTCCATAGGTGTAGCATCAATTACAAACAGGCGAATCGATAGTCCAATTTGGGGAGCTGCTAAGCCTATTCCGTCTGATTTATACATGGTTTCATACATATCTTCTATTAATTGATGAAGTCCTTCATAATTTTCATCAATTTCTTCAGCTACTTTTCGTAATACAGGTTGGCCATATAAATAAACAGGTAAAATCATTTTTTAAACGTTAAATATTTAAGTTGCAAAATTAATGGTTTTTTTTCTGTTCGAGGTATGATTGCAGAATTATGGTTGCACTAATTTTGTCGATTAATTCTTTGTTTCTACGATCCATTTTTTTTAAACCACCGTCAATCATTGTCTGGAATGCCAGTTTTGATGTAAATCGTTCATCTACCCATTCAACGTTTAAGTGTGGGTATTTGTTTGATATTTGTTTAAAAAATGGTTTTATGAATTTCAATGATTCTGACTCCTCGCCACTATTTTGTAACGGATGTCCAATAATTATTTTTTCAACAGTTTCTTTTTTTAGGTATTCGTCAATAAAACTGGCCAGATCTTTTGTAACTACAGTTGTGAGACCATTTGCAATAATTTGCAGAGGGTCGGTTACGGCAATGCCACACTTTTTTTTGCCATAATCAATGGCTAATATTCGTCCCATTATGTAAGATTAATTTTGGAGTAAAGCTAGTGAAACATTATTTATTGGCATAAATAAAAAAAGAGTGACAAAATCTGTCACTCTTTAAAAAGTATTAATTTTATTAATTATCGAATAGCAGCTTGAGCAGCAGCTAACCGAGCTATAGGTACCCTGAATGGGGAACAGCTAACGTAATTCATACCTACTCGGTGGCAAAATTCTACGGAACTTGGTTCTCCTCCATGTTCGCCACAAATACCTATTTTAAGTTTGCTACGGGTTGATCGGCCTTTTTTTACGGCAATATCAACTAATTGACCAACGCCATCCTGATCTAATATTTGGAAAGGATCATTTTTGAGAATTCCTTTTTCGATGTAAATGGGTAAAAATTTGCCGGCATCATCGCGTGAATATCCAAATGTCATTTGTGTTAAATCGTTGGTGCCAAAAGAGAAAAATTCGGCTATTTCAGCTATTTCATCGGCTGTTAAGGCAGCCCGGGGTATTTCAATCATTGTTCCAACCATGTATTCAATTTGATCACCTCTTTCTTTAAATACTGTTTTAATGGTTGATCGTACAATTTCTTCCTGCATTTTTAATTCTTTTACTGTTCCAACCAATGGGATCATGATTTCAGGATGTGTTGTAACGCCTTTCTTTTTAAGGTCTAGCGAAGCTTCAATTATAGCACGAGCCTGCATTTCGGTAATTTCGGGGTAAGTATTGCCTAATCGGCAACCTCTGTGACCAAGCATTGGGTTAACTTCGCTCAAATCTTCAACTTTTTGTTTTATTTTTTCAACTGAAATGCCCATTTCTTTAGCCATATCTTTTTGATTGGCATCTTCGTGTGGAACAAATTCGTGCAGTGGAGGATCAAGTAGACGTATAGTTACAGGGAGTCCTGCCATTGCTTCAAAAACACTACTAAAGTCTTTTCGTTGTATTGGAAGGAGTTTATCTAAAGCCTTTCTGCGTCCTGTTTCATCATCGGCAAGTATCATTTCACGCATGGCTTTAATTCGTTCTCCTTCGAAAAACATGTGTTCGGTTCGGCATAAACCTATGCCTTCGGCTCCAAATGCAACGGCTTGTTTGGCATCGCGTTCGGTTTCGGCATTGGTACGGACTTTAAGTGTGCGGTATTTATCAGCAAGCTTCATTATTTCGCCAAAATCGCCACTTAACTCTGGATTAATAGTTGCAATTTTATCGTTATAAACCTCACCGGTTGTTCCATTAAGAGAAATCCAGTCGCCATCTTTTAAAGTAATACCACCAGCGGTAAGGGTTCTTTCTTTGTAGTTTATTATACAACTGCCGGCACCCGATACACAGCATTTGCCCATTCCTCTTGCTACAACAGCTGCGTGTGATGTCATGCCACCTCTTGCAGTTAAAATACCTTTGGCAATGTCCATTCCTTCTAAATCTTCGGGCGATGTTTCGATGCGAACTAATATGGTTACTGGGTATTTTTTAGCTTCATCGGCATGGAATACAATCTGACCGGTTGCAGCACCAGGAGAGGCTGGTAGCCCTTTTGCAAGTATTTTAGCCATTTTTATGGCTGCCTTGTCGAAAACCGGGTGAAGCAATTCATCGAGTTTATTAGGTTCTTGTCGCAATATTGCTGTTTTCTCGTCAATTTTTCCTTCGCGAAGCATGTCCATTGCAATTTTAACCATTGCGGCTGCGGTTCTTTTTCCATTTCGGGTTTGGAGCATCCATAGTTTTCCGTCTTGAATTGTGAACTCTAAGTCCTGCATGTCTTTGAAATACTCTTCGAGTTTCCGTTGTGTGTCGAAAAGTTCTTTGTAAGCATAAGGCAAAGCTTCTTCAAGTGAAGGGTATTTTTTCGATCTTTCTTCTTCAGATATTTCGGCCAATTTTGACCAGCGAATTGATCCTTCTTTAGTAATTTGCTGAGGGGTTCTGATACCAGCAACAACATCTTCGCCCTGTGCATTGATTAAGTATTCACCATTGAATATATTTTCGCCTGTGGCTGCGTCGCGAGTGAAGGCAACCCCGGTACCCGAGTTGTTGCCCATATTGCCATAAACCATAGCTTGAACATTTACAGCGGTGCCCCATTCTTCGGGTATTTGGTGCATTGTTCGGTAATATTTAGCACGAGGATTCATCCAGCTGTCAAAAACTGCACAAACAGCTCCCCATAATTGATCCCAGGGGTCAACGGGGAAGTCATGACCGGTTTTTTTCTTAACAGCAATCTTAAATTTTTTCACTAATTCTTTTAAATCTTCAACTGATAAGTCGGTATCATTTTCAATTCCTTTAGCTGATTTTACCTCTTCCATTATTTCTTCGAAAGGATCAATATCTTCTTTCGATTCGGGTTTCATACCCAAAACCACATCTCCATACATTTGAACAAATCGTCGGTATGAATCCCATGCAAATCGGTCGTTACCCGATTTTTTAGCTATACCGTTAACGGCATCGTCGTTTAGTCCCAGATTTAAAACGGTGTCCATCATTCCCGGCATTGACACCCGAGCTCCTGAGCGTACCGATACCAGTAATGGGTTATCTTTGTCGCCAAATTTAGATCCCATCATTGATTCAATGTTTGCAACAGCAGCTTTAACATCTGCTTTTAATAATGCAACAACTTTGGTTTTTCCTAATTCATTATATTCAGTACATACATCGGTTGTAATGGTAAAACCGGGAGGAACAGGAACTCCAATTAAATTCATTTCAGCCAGGTTAGCTCCTTTTCCTCCGAGCAGGTTTTTCATATCTGCTTTCCCTTCGGCTTTTCCATTTCCGAAGGTATAGACGCGTTTAGTATTCATATTAGATTTGGTTTTGAAATAATTGTTCGAATAAATTTGAATAGATTTAGTTAATATTTTTTTGCGATAAACCTAATAAACTTGTTAAAATACATATAAAAATATAAAAAAAGAGCTAATCATATATGAATACTATTTGAAAGTTTAAATTTTATTTGCATTAAAGCTTTTTGTATGAGATATTCAATTGTTTTTGTATGATTACATTTTATAGAAGCCTGTTAATCTTTTTGTATTTTTGCAAGTGAGAACATTGTTATTAAACGAGCATGTTCGTTAAAAACACAATTACGGATGGAAATTTACATGTGAGTTCCTCCGAAATTTCGGAGCAGGCTATCTGGCTATAATTAATAAATTATTTAAGGATGAAACGTAAAAAAGAGATTATACTTTTAAATATATCAGGAGAGGATAAACCTGGGTTAACTACATCGTTGACCAATATTTTGGCTCAATATGAAGTGAATATTTTGGATATTGGGCAAGCTGTTATTCATGAGGATTTAGGTTTGGGTATATTGTTCGAGGTTTCAGAATCTGCTGAATCATCGCCAATATTAAAAGATGTTTTATTTAAAGCTTATGAGTTGGGGTTGAATATTAAGTTTACGCCTATATCAGAAGAAAAATATACAGAATGGGTTTCTCATCAAGGAAAAGACCGATATATTATTACTCTTTTGTCGCGTAAGCTTACAGCTGTTCAGCTTGCAAAAGTTACAAAGGTTATTTCGGATCAGGATTTGAATATTGATATTATTTCCCGTTTAAGTGGCAGAATACCTATTAATAATAAAACATCGGATGCTAAGTCGGTAGTTGAGTTTTCGGTTCGTGGAACACCTAAAAATGTTGAGGCAATAAAAAAAGAGTTTGTTGATATTGCACAGGAAGCTGGTGTTGATATTGCATTTCAGGTCGATAATATTTTTAGGCGTAACCGTCGGTTAATTTGTTTTGATATGGATTCAACATTAATACAGGCCGAGGTTATTGATGAGTTGGCACGTGAAGCCGGTGTGTACGATAAGGTAAGTGAAATAACTGAAGCTGCTATGCGTGGCGATATAGATTTTAAAGAGAGTTTTGTGCAGCGTGTAGCACTTTTAAAAGGACTTGATGAATCGGTGATGAAACGGATTGCCGAAAATTTACCATTAACTGAAGGTGCTGAAAGACTTTTTGCGGCTTTAAAAAAGTATGGTTATAAAACTGCAATTTTATCGGGGGGGTTTAATTATTTTGGTAATTATTTAAAAAATAAGCTTGGAATTGATTATGTGTTTTCAAATGAACTTGAAATAGCAAATGGACAGCTAACCGGAAAGCATGTTGGAGAGATTGTTGATGGAGCTAAAAAAGCAGAACTTTTAAAACTTCTGGCGTTTAAAGAAGATATCCATCTTGATCAGGTTATTGCAGTTGGTGATGGGTCTAATGATTTGCCAATGCTTCAATTGGCCGGATTGGGAATTGCTTTTCATGCGAAGCCTAAAGTTAAAGAATCGGCAAAACATGCAATTTCGGAAATTGGTTTGGATGCTATTTTGTATTTGTTGGGATTTAGAGATAGAGAGATTAATTTGAAATAAACTAAGATTATACTGTTGGTTTTGGATAAAGGTTACGTTTTTTAGTCAAAAAAAAATGATGTATTATCACAAAAAAATGGAGTTTGGTCTTTTTTTATTATCGATAATATTTTAATTACTACCGTTAAGTTATTGGTTTGCAATTACATAATGAAGTTTTTTTGTGTGTTTTGTAAATATTTTAAAATTTGAATAGAATGCATAAAATGAATTAAATTTGAACTCTTTATTAAATTAAAAACTAATTTTTACCGATATGAAAAATATTTTCTATGCAAGTTTAATTCTTTTGTTTGCAATTACCTCGTGTATAAAAGAACAACCGAAACCCGAAGCCGGTAATATTCCTGGAATGGGAGAAACACCTGGAGAGATAGAGATTGCAACTCCATTTGAATTACCTGATGGTATTAGTATTGAAGGATCTATTGTTGGACTTTCAGGAGGTTCCGTATCTGTGCCGGAAGAAACTGAATTGAAATCGTTAAACACATGGTGGAGATACAGAGGTTCGGGAAAACAAGTGCAATGTGGTATGACTTTTAGAAATGACAAATCAGATGCGGTTGATATAGAAATACCGGGTGGATGTGTTTTTGAAAATCAGGAATCTGATGGTCAGCATGGTATTTGTTTACAAACAATTCGTATTCATGTATTAGGAAATAGTCAGGTTCAATTGAAATTTTATTTGTATTGTTTAAATGAAGGAAGACCTGCCAGTAGAATTCAGGATACATACATTATTAGGGGGGTGACTGGTTCTCAGTCGTTTGCTGATTTGGTTAATTCATTGAAGAATAAAAGAATTGATATCTCAATGTTTAGTGATAATATGAATGATTATGATGTTATTGCAGATAAGATTCAACAATGTGTTTGGAAATTAACGAACTCTATTTATGGTATTAATAAAACCGATTGGGATTATATAAATTATTTAGATGAAATGGATTAATTTTAATATGAAATTTATTTGAAGTAATAAAATATAGGTTTTAAAAAAGGAATGTATAATTTAATACATTCCTTTTTTAATTTATACAACAGGTAAAGGAGTGAAATATGGTAAGTAAATCCGTTTATGTTATTGTTGTTTTTTTAATTATTGTAGCATCGG
This sequence comes from Marinilabiliaceae bacterium, assembly GCA_016933045.1. Lineage (GTDB taxonomy): Bacteria > Bacteroidota > Bacteroidia > Bacteroidales > Marinilabiliaceae > JAFGBR01. Next base: position 62,803 of record JAFGBR010000069.1, read on the forward strand.
TGATGTTCTGTTTTAGAGATAAGGTGATTAGTATGTACTATTTAAGTTCTTTTGAATCGGGTAGATATAGTAATAGTGAATATTCACGGGTTTTAAATTACAGATTGTATCAACCTAAAGTAGAAGATGGACAAGTTTTACCATTAGTTTTATATCTTCATCCTTTTGGTGATAATGGAAGTGATAATACAAGACACATAACAAGTGTAATACTTAATTGGATAAAAAAAGCAGAGTTAATACAATACCCATGTTTTATTTTAGCACCTCAGTGTCCGATGGGTATGGAATGGGTTGATAAAAATCCGAATAATAAGCCGCCATTTAAACATTATTCTTTGGGTGAATATCCTGAAACAGAGGAGCTTAAAATGACTATGGAAGTTATTAAAGAGTTAATTAAAACTAAATCGATTGATCAGAGTCGTATTTATGTTATTGGTTTTTCAATGGGAGCAACAGGTTGTTGGGATATATTATGCAGATATCCTGATTTTTTTGCAGGTTCTCTTATTGCCTCAGGGGTTTCGGATACTATGCAGGCTTATAGGTTAGTAGAAGTACCAGTTATTGCTTATAGTGGTGAAAATGACCAAGTTGCTCCGTATAGCCTTAATAAACAAATGGTTGAAAAGATTAATTTACAAGGAGGGCGAGCAAAATTTGTTTTGTTCAATGATGAAGGGCATGATATTGCATTTAAAGCTTTAAATTCTGAAAAATCAGTAAAATGGTTATTTGAGCAGAAAAAAGATAGATGATGATATAATTGTTATTGACAATAAAGTGTTAGCTTATAATATTTCGATAAAATTGATTGGTGTATTATTATTTGTTGAAATGCTTAATGCAAATTGATTTGTTAATATTGTTGTTATTTGGAAGTATTGGTATTTTGTTTTTTGTGAGTTTAATTGTTGGAATTTTTTTTTGCCAGGTGTCATGTTTGATAAAGTAAGATCAATTCCAATTCCTAATCCCAGCATTTTATAAAAAGCTTCTTTTCTTGTCCATATTTCATAAAATTTTTGTAGTTCCTTTTCTTTTGTTTGATTATTATCAGATATGTAATTTATTTCTTCTACATTAAAATATTTGTTTACAATTGAGCGTATATTATTAATTGGTTTTATCACTTCTATATCTACACCCACTATGAATTTATTGGTTTGGGTTAATGCAAAAGAAAAATAATTACTTGAGTGCGAAAGATTAAAATCAACAATTCTATTTATAAGATTAGGTTTTTCAAACTTTTTATAGTCGATTTCAATGTTTTCTGTTGAGGTTGTTGTTTTTTTTGAAAGTTCCTTACGTAGAAGTGAATGTGATATAATATATGTTGTTTTGTCAATATTATGTTTTATTTGGCTTAGTCGTAAAGTTTCCTGTTTGGAAAGTAAAAGTTGAGCATCTTCAGTATTAAGGTGATTATTAGAGTTTCCCCAGAAAACATCAATACCGGGTCTGTCGACGTTTTTTTTTACCGGAAAATAATTAAGTGTTTTGTTTTTAATGTAAAAGAATGATTTATGGGAATGATCAATCATAGAAATAATTTTATTATTGAGAATTAATCATATCTCTTATTTTTTACAATAGCCGGAATATAAAAATATGTAAAAGTAATTTAAAATGTCGTTTTAAAAATAAGATGATTGATTGTTAAATTTTAAAAAAAAGTTTGGTTTTGTGATTTAGTTACTTTCTTTGGTAATTCAATAATATAACAAAGAGAAATAGCGATTAATCAAAAAAAAATTAATTAAAAAGCATTTATTATTAGTTTGCAACATGTAAAATCTTAAGTTCAAGATAAAAAATATGTGTGGTATATCTTGTGTATATGGTATTGAACTAAATAAGTTTAAGCGGTTATCGGAATTGCGTAAAATGATATCAACATTGCAACATCGAGGGCCTGATGGATGGGGATATTATATATCGCCTCATATAGCATTAGGACAAAACCGATTGTCAATAGTTGATTTGTCATCGGGCGATCAGCCCATGATAACAGATAATAATGTTATTATTTTTAATGGTGAGATATTTAATTATATTGAAATAAAAGCTGATCTTAGAAAAAAGGGCGTTTTGTTTACCACAACAAGCGATACTGAGGTTCTACTTAAAGCTTATGAATATTATGGGGTAAATTGTTTCGAAAGATTTAATGGGCAATTTGCTGTAATTATTTGGAATAAGAAAACGAAACAACTTGTTATTGCTCGCGATCGTTATGGTATTAGGCCACTTTACATTTTATCGTTTAAGGATAAATTATATTTTTCATCTGAAATGAAAGCTTTTGATCAAATATCGGGGTATAAAAGGGAGTTTGATCGAAAGAATTTATTTGAACATGGATTGCTTTGGAATAATTTTGCCGATCATACTGTTTATCAGGGAATACGAACTTTGCCGGGTGGGCATTATGCAATTTATAGGGATAATCAATTGGTTGAGGAAAAAGAGTATTATTATCTGGGAAAAAATTTTGATAAGTATGTTGATGATTCTTATTCTCAAGCACAGGAAAGATTTGTTGAATTATTGGATGATGCAGTACAACTTCGTTTAAGGAGTGATGTGCCAGTTGGTGCATATTTGAGTGGAGGTATTGACAGTTCGGTTATTGTTGATCAGATAAAGGAGCATGCAACACATCAGTTTAAAACTTTTTCTGTTACATTCTCTGATAGGGAGTATGATGAATCTTCTTACCAGGAGGATATGGTAAAGCATATTAAATCAAATCATCATTCTGTAAATATAACTTACGATGATGTTGATAAATCATTTGCAGATGCTGTATATCATTTTGAACGACCTGTTTTTCGAACAGCCCCTGTTCCATTATATTTATTGTCCAAAAAGGTTAGAGAAAGTGAAATTAAGGTAGTGTTAACGGGCGAAGGTGCAGATGAAATATTATGGGGTTATGATTCATATAAAGAGATAAAACTACTTGAGTTTTGGTCTCGTATGCCTAAATCAGTAATTCGTCCTTTGCTTATTAAAAAGTTATATCCGCATTTAAGCCATTATAAAGATGATTCTCAGTTTGGTATGTTGCGAATGTTTTATGAGGGGTTTCTTGATGATTATAAAAATGATCTGGCATCGTTAAATATAAGGGTTCATAACAATCAGGTATTAGAAAATTATTTTAACAGGGATGGATTGAGTTCGTTTGATAAAAGTTGTTTTATTAATGAAATGCAACAAGTATTTCCGCCAGAATTTAAAAATTGGTCGTTACTTCAAAGAAATCAGTTTTTAGAAATGAAAACTTTGCTTGATGGCTATTTATTATCTTCACAAGGCGACAGAATGTCTTTAGCTCATGGAATAGAAGGACGATATCCATTTTTAGATCACCGGTTGGTAGATTATCTTTTTTCTGTTAAAGAGAGTTATAAACTAAATGGGTTTTCGCAAAAACATATTCTAAAAAAAGCATTTGAAAAAAAGATACCATCATCAATAATAAACAGACCTAAACGTCCTTATATGTCACCCGATTTAAAATCGTTTATCAGGGATAATGGGCCAACCGATAATTGTAGTTTTTTTCTTGATGACTCATTAATCAGGGATTATAAAATATTTAATCCAAAGTGGGTAATGAGATTTTTAAAAAAATTTAGTGATGGAATTCCTGATAATATTGGATATAGAGATAATATGATTATTACCTTTATTCTTTCAACCCAGATTTCTGAGTATTGGGCTCGAAACCCCAGAGTAATAGCATTAGGAGATGAATTATTACATGTGAAAATTGATGATTATAATAATTGATTAATTATGAATACAGAAGTTTTAACAAAAGAGGGTATACAAGTTGATTTGCTCGATTTTTTATGCCGTCAGTTTTACGTAGATATTGAAGATATAGCTCTTGATCGTAGTTTGGTTGATACCGGTATTATTGATTCGATGGGATTAATAGAGATTGCATCGTATATAAAAAAGAGATATGCTTATACTGTAACAAACGAGGAGATGAATCGCGATAATTTTGGTTCAGTTATAAAAATTGTTGATTTTATTTCAAGAATTAAGGAGGGATAAAATGTTTAAAAATAACGATGATATAAAAAGATGTAAGAGGTGTATTTTATCGGAGAATTTTCCTCGCATTAAATTTGACTCTAATGGTGTTTGTAACTTTTGTAATAACGAACTTTTACATATTACTGAAGATGAGGATATTGACAAGTCAAGAGATGAGGTGATTAATCTTTTGAATAAAAATAAAGGACAGGCAGAGTATGATGCTATTGTTTGTTATAGTGGAGGAAAAGATAGTACTTATACATTAAAACTGGCTGTTGAAAAATATAAATTAAAGGTTTTATCATTTACATTAGATAATGGATTTATTTCACCTGTAGCATTTAGTAATATTGAAAAGGTAGTTAGTGAATTAGGTATCGATCAAATAACTTATAGGCCATCATATAAGTTTATGAAAGGATTGTTTCGAATTAGTTCGCTAGACAATATTTATAACCCAAAGACATTAACACGAATATCGGCCAATTGTAACTCATGTATCTCAATTGTTAATAATATGGCATTAAAAATGGCCATGGAAAAAAATATTCCGTTTATATTAGCTGGTTTTACGTTGGGACAAATACCATCAAGTACAATATTTTATCAAAATAATTATGAGTTTTTAGCCGAAAGTCGTAAGCCAATTCTTGATAAATTTAAAGCAGAACTTGGATCTGATGTTTCAAAACATCTTGAAATATCGCAAGAGTTAATAAAAAAATCCAAAGGTTATCCGTACAATATAAATTTGCTGTGTTTGGAAGATATTACAGAAGATGAAATAGTAGAGCAAATTCTTCCTCTTGGATGGGTTAAGCCAAAAGATGTTGATGGGTGTTCGACAAATTGCAGAATTAATTCATTTAATAATTATGTTCATATTAAAAAATTTGGATATAGCCCTTATGAATTAGAATTGAGCCATTTAATACGTAAGAATTTATTAACAAGAGATGAGGCATTAAAAAAACTTTTTGATCAGCCACAAGAACAAATTGATTTTGTAAAAGCTGAATTACGTATAGATGATAGTATGTTGGAAAAATACTAATAGTGTTAGTGTGTAAATGAATATTAATTTGTGGGTAAGTGGAAATATATAATATTAATTTGTTTTAAAAGCAAATTGTTATTTTATAATGGAACAATTAAAAATATCAAAGTTTCAAGAGCAAATATGGTTATTGCATAATTTAGCCAAGAAAAGTCCTGCTTACAATATTGCAACAGTTTATCAAGTTGAAGGTGAATTAGATGTTGTTTTAATTCAGGATGTATTTGATGAACTGATTAAGCGATATGAATCATTGCGAACATCGTTTAAACTTGTTGACAATGAGGTTGTACAAGAAATCGCTCCTCCTGATGAAGTGAAAAATAAAGTTTCGGAAAATTCATTTAATCGATTAGTAGAAGTTTCAAAAAATAAAATTCCCCAGGAGGTCTTTGAATGCATTCATCTTCCTTTTAATTTGCAAGAATCTTCTTTAGTTCGAATAAAGGCCTTTAATTATCTGAATGTTAAATATTTAGTTATTGTATTTCATCATATTATTGTTGATCTTAAATCGAAAGATATTTTTGCAAATGATTTTTCTGAGTTATATAATTCAAGAAAAAGAGGGTTTAATAAAAATTGTATTATAACAAATTTTCAATATTCTTATTTTTCAAAATGGCATAATGATTTTAGAGTTAGTGATGAGTATTTAAAAAGAGGTGATGAATGGCGTAATGAATTACCTGAAGCAAATAGCTTGTTAAACTTGCCTTCTGATTTTGACAGACCCGTTTTTTCTGAATTAGATGGCAAACGACTTTATTTTGAATTTAGTAAGCGACTTTCGGATGAGGTTGATGATTATGCTTTAAAATATTTAACTAAACCATTTGTTATTTTGCTTGCATCTTATGCAATTTTATTAAATAAGCTAAGTAAGCAAAATTTAGTTGTTATTGGTGTGCCATTTACAAATCGAAGACATGAAGATTTTAAGATGTCTTTTGGCTGTTGTATGAATATTCTTCCAATAACGATAGATTTTTCAAAATTAACTAGTACTAATGATTTAAAAGATTATATTAGAAAACAATTATTATTTGCCCATAGAAAACAGGAAATAGCATTTTTGGATATTTTAAACTCAGGTACTGAGAAAAGAAATTTTGTTTATAATCCTTTTTACCAGGTTGGGTTTACATTCGAGCATCCCATGGAAATGGTATTAGATGGAGTGAAGATGAATACTATTCCGGTTGAGAAAAATGGTTCACAGCTCGATTTGTTTATTACTCTTTGGCATAATGGCGATAATTATTCGGGCTATTTTGAATATGCAACTGATTTGTTTCAAAAAAATACAATAGAGCGTTATCGCGATTGTTTTTGTAAAGTCGTTGAACAATTTACAGGTGATGTAATAAAACTTAAGAGTATTTCTATTCTTCCATTTAGTGATTTGGTTCAGCTTCAGAAATGGAATGATACTGAAGCTGTTATCGATACCGATATTTGTTTACATAACAGGTTCGAACAATCTGTACAAAAATATGGTGATCAAATTGCCATATCCGATAATTACAGGGATTATACTTATAATGATATCAATCATAATGCCAATAAACTGGCTCATTTTCTTATAGATAAAGGTGTAGTAACGGAAGATATTATTGGCATTTGCTTTGAGCGATCGGTTGAAATGGTAATAGCTATTTTTGCAATTCATAAAGCAGGAGGGGCATATCTTCCATTGGATCCTAATAATCCAACTGAACGGTTACAAATGATAGTTGATGATGCTAAACCTAAATTTATTTTAACGTTAAAGAGTGATTCAGGACATTTAATTGGGTATGAAAATGTAATTAATATCGATGGTTTTATTGACTCCCCATTGTCTAATAATTATTCTAATCCCGACTTGATTATTCCATCCAACAGTTTGGCTTATGTTATGTATACTTCTGGCTCAACAGGTATACCTAAAGGTGTTCTGATTGAGCATCGTTCGGTTATTAATAAGCTCGAGTGGATGCAGTTTCAATATCCTATTGGGGCGTCAGATACTCTTATTCTTAAAACATCAGTATCTTTCGATGTTTCGGTTTGGGAATTGTTTTGGTGGTTTTTTAATGGTGCAAGGTTGGCAATTCTAGTTCACGATGGAGAGAGATACCCAAATGTTATTGTAGACCTTATTGAAACAAAAAAAGTTTCTACAATAATTTTTGTACCCTCGGTTTTCTCTACCTTTTTAGACTATGTGAAAAAAAAGGGAATAATATCAAAGTTGAAGACATTAAAGTATATTATTCAAATAGGAGAAGCTCTTTCTGCTCAATTGGTATCAAGTTTTAATGAAATAAGAAGTGCTGATTTTTCGCCCTTAATGGTTAACACGTACGGTCCTACAGAAGCAACAGTTGCTGTTTCGTATTATAATTGCCCTCAGGTTAATCCAATACAAAAGATATATATTGGGAAACCAATTTATAATACAAAACTTTTTATTGTTGATACTGATCTTAATATTCAACCTATTGGTGTGCCGGGTGAGTTAGTTATTGCAGGAGCAAATTTGGCTCGGGGGTATTTAAACAGACCCGATTTGAACAGTGAAGTGTTTGTAAATATTAAAGATTTAGATGGTAATGACATTCGTGTTTACCGAACCGGCGATTTAGTTAAATGGGCCTCAAATGGAGAATTAGACTTTATTGGGCGGGTCGATAATCAAGTGAAAATTCGCGGATATCGCATTGAATTAGGAGAAATTGAGACTAAAATTTTAGAACATCCAGAGGTGATTGCTGTGGCTGTTAACATTTTAAAAAGTGATATCGAAAGTCAATTGGTAGCTTATGTGGTTGTTAAGGAAGTGCAGAAGGTTTCTAAAGATGAATTAAAAAGTTATTTGACATTAATATTACCCGATTGGATGATTCCTAAACATTTTATGTTTCTAAAGCAATTGCCACTTAATTCAAATGGAAAAATTGATCGTCGTGCTTTACCAATTCCTGAAATATTGGTTGAGAGTGAGGTGTTGGAACCGGAAACAAATTTTGAAAAAGCCTTGTCGAAAATATGGTGTGGATTATTGAATATTAACAAAGTAGGGATTTATAATAATTTTTTTGATATAGGAGGTAGTTCTCTTATTGCTATTAGAATGGTGAGTGAAATTAAAGATGTTTTAGATATTGATATTGAGCCTGTTGCTATTATGCAATATCCCAATATTAAGCTTTTAGCTGAATATATTTCAGGAATGAATAATGATGATAATAAGATTGATTTTAAAACTCGCAAGAGAGACTTTTCGAGGTTTAAAAAAAGAGAAAAGTATTAGTTTTTATGACAAATATGAGTGTTGAAGTTAAAAAAATACCTCTTTCAAAAATTCAGGAACAATTTTGGATTTTGTGGAATCTGTATCCTTCTGATACATCGTATAATATTCCATTAGTATACGATGTGGGCTGTGAAGTGAATATTGATGTGTTAATGAAGGCAATACAAAATGTATTGCATAATAATGATTTACTTCGAGCCTCAATGTCTGTTGAAAATGAGGAGCCTTATTTAATAATAGAGCCTTCTGAACGGTTTAATCCTGATGTTTTTTTTTATGAGAAAATAGTAAATTCCGATTTTTCAAACGATTTGTTTTCGCAACATATTTTAGGAGAAGTACATAAGCCTTTTAATTTATTAGCCGACAGATTGGTTAGGGTAACAAAGTTTAGTTTTAACGATAAGGTATTTATTGCAGTTGTTTTTCATCATATTATTATTGATTTGCATTCAAAACGTTTGTTTGCTAAATATTTATCATTGACATATAATAAAATATGTAATTCGGATAATAATTTCGAGCAGTTAAATTTTGGGAGTCAATACGAATATTATACTAAATGGCAAAAGGAATGGTTAAATTCCCATTTGGTGAAAAATGAAAAAGAGTTTTGGGCGAAAGAGTTGGATGTTGATAATGAGAAACTTACTTTTTTTGAAACTAGTAATAGTAAATCAAAATTAAAAAACGGTAGCCGAAAGTATGTTGAGTTTTCAAAAGATTTATCGTTTAAAATAGATCAGTTTTCATTGGATTACGAGATTATGCCTTTTGTGTTTTTTTTGGCTTCTTATGCAATTCTTTTATCACGTTTGAGTAATCAAAAACGTTTTTGCATTGGAGTGCCTTTCTCAAACCGGAGAAATACAGAATTTGATGATACTATAGGTTGTTTTATTAATATTTTACCTCTTGTAATTGATTTGGACGGCGAAGTAACCGTTATTGATGTGATTAGGCAAATTCGTAAAAAATTATTGCTAATTCATAGGCATCAGGAATTGCCATATCTTGATATTTATTCATTGAAAAAAGATATTAAGCGTGAGTCTCTTTTTCAAACTGGTTTTACTTTTGAAGAACCTGTAAAACTAAATTTGGGTGAGGTGGAATTAACTCCTGTTACCATTGAACGCAATGGTGCCCAGCTTGATGTTTTTCTTACTTTATGGAAAAGTGATGATAAATATTGTGGTTTTTGGGAGGTTGATTATCAAAAAATAACTGAGCAACAAAGTATTAAGATGAATAATATCTTTATTGAAATAATTCAGGCAGTGATGGAGAAACCTGATATATTATTTGATGATTTTGATATTATTACAACAGATGACCGTAATTTAATTGTTGAAGTAAATAATACTTTATGTGATTATGAAAATTCTGTATGTCTGCATCATAAATTTGAAAAACAAGTAGATATAACCCCAGATTCCATAGCTCTAATATCAGAAAAAACATCACTCACATATTTCGAAATGGATTTGATTGTAAATCAATTAGCTAATTATATAATTGATTGTGGAGTGCAAATTGGTGATGTTGTGGGAATTTGTTGTGAGCGAAAAATTGAAATGATGATTGCTATTATGGCAATTCTTAAAACCGGTGCATGTTATTTGCCACTTCAAATCGATAATCCATCTGAACGAATGGATGAAATTATTGATGATTCAAAGCCTAAGGCAATACTGTCATCGGAATTAGGATCAAAAAACATTAATAGAAAAGAGCTACTTATTAATATCGATTCAATTATTGAAAAGCCTTATTCCAATAATAATGCCCGTCCTAGTGTTTTGATGAATTCCGGAAACCTTGCATATATATTATATACATCAGGATCAACAGGAAAACCTAAGGGTACTTTAATTGAACATCATTCTGTTTTAAACCGTGTGGGATGGATGCAAAAAATGTATCGTTTAACACCTAATGATAAACTGGTTCAAAAAACCCCAATAACATTTGATGTTTCTGTATGGGAATTGTTTTGGTGGTTTTTTAACGGGGCAGGTTTAGTTTTATTAAAACATAATGGTGAAAAGGATGTAGAATTAATTTTAAATACAATTGAAAAATATGGGATAACCCAGATTCATTTTGTGCCATCTATGTTTTCACCATTCTTCGATTTTATTAAACTGGGTAAATTTGAAAATAAACTGAGTAGTCTAAAAAATATTTTTTTGAGTGGTGAAGCTCTTTCGTCTCAAATGGTATGTGATTTTAACAAACTTAGGATAAATGCCATATTACCACAAATTGTGAATCTTTATGGCCCAACGGAAGCAACTGTAGATGTTTCGTTTTATAATTGTTCAAATACAATGAGTTCAACCGATAAGGTTTATATTGGTAAACCTATTGATAATACAGGGTTGTATGTTGTTAATGATCATTTACATATACAACCTGTTGGGATTAAAGGTGAATTAATTATTACCGGTGTTAATTTATCCAGAGGGTATTTGAATAGACCAGAGCTAACAAAAAAAGTATTTGTTGATTTTAAAACTCCTAATGGAGAGATTGTTAAGGCATACAAAACAGGTGACCTGGCGTTGCTTGGAACAAATGGAGAGCTTGAATATATTGGCCGAAAAGATAATCAGGTTAAAATTCGAGGAATGCGTGTTGAACTTGGTGAAATTGAAGCTAAACTCATTAATCATCCAAAAGTTAGCAATGCCGCAGTAGTTGTAGCATTCGAAGGTGAGTTTAAGTCTTTAATCGGATATGTTACTACGGTAGCAAACGAAAAGATCGATACCCAGAAACTTCGCAATGATTTGAAAAGCAGTTTACCTTCACACATGATACCATCTCAAATTATGGTATTAGATGCTTTTCCGTTAAATTCGAGTGGTAAAATTAATCGAAAGGCATTACCTAAACCCCAGTTAAGTTCAAATTTAAATGTGATTATTGATCCGGTTTCAGATTATGAAATGAAACTTTTAATAATATGGAAAGAAATCCTTAAGGTTGAGATTATTGGTGTTGAAGATAACTTTTTTGATGTAGGAGGCAACTCATTATTGGCATTGCGATTAATAATGAGGATAAATGAGATATTTATATTATCAGAAAATGTTATTACAATTATGGAACATCCTACAGTTCGATTGTACAGTAATTATTTGATGGAATTGCAGAATGGTGAAAAAAAAGAGTCTTTTGACCTTATTGATGCCAGAAAAGAAAAACGAGATAATATGCAGCGGAAGAAGAGGATTCGTTTAAATTTAATATAAAATTTTTAAATATTTGGGCTGATATGGAAAAAATTGCAGTTGTAGGAATGGCCTGTCGGTATCCGGGAGCTAATAACATTGACGATTTTTGGCAAAATTTGATTGATGGAAAAGAGACTATTTCATTTTTCACCAATGATGTTTTAAGTCGTACCGAATATAATTATGAAGAACTGAAGAAAAATACAAAATATGTTCCAGCCCGGGGTATTCTTGAAGGTGTGGATATGTTTGATGCAAATTTTTTTGGTTTTTCACCAAGTGAAGCTGCAAATACAGATCCTCAGCATCGAATATGGCTCGAAACAGTATGGGATGCTTTTGAAAATGCAGGGTGCGATCCATTTTGTTATAAAGGAGCAATAGGTGTTTTTGCCGGTGGTTATATTAACACTTATTTGCTGAATAATATATTGAGAGATCCTGAAAAAATGGAGAATTATATTCGTCTCCGAACTACCGAATCTTTTCAGGTTATGACTGGTAATGATATAGCATATTTGCCAACAAAAACTGCATATAAATTTAATTTAAAAGGACCAGCAATTAATGTTCAAACAGCTTGTTCTACCTCTTTGGTTGCTATTTCACAGGCATGTCAAAGTCTTTTTAGTTTTGAGTCTGATATGTGTATTGCCGGTGGGATATGTGTGAGTGTTCCTCAGGAAACAGGTTATATTTACCAGGAAGGTGCAATTCCATCGCCCGATGGGCATTGCCGACCTTTTGATGCAAAAGCTAACGGAACAGTTTTTAGTAATGGTGTTGGTGTTGTTGTTTTAAAACGTCTGGAAGATGCAATTGCAGATAGGGATAATATATATGCAGTTGTTGATGGTTGGGCTTTAAATAATGATGGTAATAAAAAAGTAAGCTATACTGCCCCAAGTATCGATGGTCAGGCAGAGGCTATTCTAATGGCTCAAAGTTTTAATGAAATATCACCCGAAAATATTTCTTATATAGAGGCTCACGGAACCGGTACTAACCTTGGCGATCCTATTGAAGTTGCAGCTTTGACAAAAGCATTTTCAAGATCTACCTCAAAAAAGCAATTTTGTGGAATAGGATCTTTAAAAAGTAATATTGGACACACCGATGCTGCAGCAGGAGTTGCATCGTTTATGAAAATATGTTTAGCCGCTTACCACAGGATTATACCTAAGACATTGCATTTTGAATCGCCAAATCCTCATATCGATTTTGCAAATTCACCGTTTTATGTGGTAGATAAAAATATAGAATGGAATAGAGATGAAAAGTTAATTATGGGAGTTAGTTCATTTGGTATAGGTGGTACAAATGCTCACATAATTATCGAGGAACCTCCCCGAAATGTGAAATTATCTTTAAATACTAACAGAAACTATATTATTCCGTTATCGGCAAAAACATCATCAGCATTAGATAAACGAATAAAGAATTTTATAGATTTTTGTAAAGATCATCAAGAATATAATTTAGATGATTTGTTATATACACTGTGGAATGGGCGTAATCACATGAAACACCGGGCTACTGCAATTATTCCTTTAGGTGTAAAAAATGTTACTGATGGTGTACAATTTGAAAGAGGATCTGTTGATGAAAAAAATTCTTCATTAGCATTTTTGTTTCCAGGTCAGGGAGCTCAATTTTTTAAAATGGGATATGAGCTGTATAGGTCTAATGATAGATATAAGTCGTTAGTAAACCATGGATGTGATATTTTAAAAAATGAGGTTCAAATAGATTTAATAGAATTGTTATTTGAATCTGATAATCAGGAATTAGCGAATGAAAAACTGGCAGAAACATCTATTACACAACCAGCTTTATTTATTGTAGAGTATAGCCTTGCTAAATTATTGACTGAGAATAATATTATACCAAAATACTTAATTGGTCATAGTATTGGTGAATATGCTGCTGCTTGTATTGCAGGTGTTTTTGATTACGATACAGCATTGCGTATTGTAATTAAAAGAGGTCAGTTAATGCAACAAATGAAACCAGGTAAAATGTTTGCTGCTTTATCTAATAAAGATAAGTTGTTGGAAATATCAGATTCGATGTTTGAGATAGCAGCAGAAAACGCACCTAATAGTTGTACAATTTCTTTTGAAACTGAAAATTATGATATGGTGTGTAAGATTCTTGATTCAAACGAAATTGCGTGGATTCCTTTAAATACATCTCATGCATATCATTCAAAATCGTTTGATCCTATGCTTAACGAGTTTGCCGAATATGTGAATCAATTTTATTTATCATCACCTGCTATTCCTGTTATTTCTTGTTATACGGGAGTTTTTTTAACTGCTGATCAGGCAACATCCGGCAATTATTGGGCTAATCAGTTGCGGAATACTGTTAAGTTTTATAACGGAATAAAAACAATTTTAGATAAAGAGAGTGTGCTTTTTGTAGAAGTAGGGCCTAATACTCATTTGAACTCTATTCTTCGTGTTATTCCTGAGTTTGAAAACAAAAAGGCCGTTGTTACTACTTTAGGGCGTCCCGAAAATGTATCGGAGCCATTATATCTTGAAAAGATTGTTGGAAATATATGGAGTAGAATGGACTTTGATATAATGCCTTTTGTTGGCGATTTTTTGGATGCAAAAAAAGTTGTTTTACCAAATTACCCGTTCGAAAGAGAGAGGCATTGGATTGAATATAAAGTGCAAAAAAATAACCGCCCACATATTCAGTGTAGTAATGTTATAAATACTCAAATTAACGATGTTGCTGTGTTGAAAAATGAGGATGAATTGATTAAAATATGGGCAGAATCAATGGGTTTGAAAGAGATAAATAGTGATGATAATTTTTTCGATATCGGAGGTTCTTCATTACTTGCTCTTTCTATAAGTGAAAGAATAGAGAAGAAATTTAATGTTCCGTGTAATCTTCGTATTTTTCTTGAATACCCTACAATAGCAAGTTTTGTTTCATATATTGAAAGAGTTCATCTATCTATTAAAGAAAATGCAAAAGATACAGAAGTAAAAGAGAGTAAAATTATTTGGGGTGAAATATAGATAAGATTATTATTGCTATAATATTGTTTTGTAAACAGAAATGAGATGATAAATGATTTGCTTGATGAGTTAAATGAAAAGCATATAAACATAACTTTTTTAGATGGAAAGCTTAAGTATAATGGCCCTGAAGATCAGATTTCGCAAGAGCTAATTGGAAGGTTAAAGGCTAATAAATTGCAATTAACAATGCATTTTTGGCCAAAAGAAGCCCCCAATATTTATCCAATTAACCCGGTTGGAAATTTAATGCCGGTATTAATGTTGCATGGAGGATCGTATTTTCAATTGACCGATGATTTGGGAAATGGCAGACCTTTGTATAGTTTTGCTTATATTGGTTCGGAAACTGAAGATAGTAAAATTAAATATAAATCAGTTGAATCTTTTGCAGGTGAATATATTAGGCAATTGAATCACGTTGTTGCTTCCGATTCATTTATTGTTGGTGGATTTTCAATGGGAGGGCATTTAGCTTTTGAAATGGCATTACAGCTTCGAAAAAATGGTAAGAATATCCCTTTAGTTTTTTTGGTTGATTCTGGTCTTGTTGCTTATGATAAGCATGATTATGGAAGCAATATATTAAAAAAAACAGTAGATTTGGGAGTTTCTTTAGCTAGTAAAGTGATTTATTTTTTCCCCCGAAAGTATTATAGTCTAAAATATTCATTGTTTAAATCGACTTTTAAGAAGATGTCGATTAATAAAAGAACAGCGTATATTGTTAAAATATATGATCGATTAATTGCTCGATATAAGCCTCAAGAACAATATGATGGCAAAATATTACTTTTTAGGGCAAGTATGAATTTATCATCTTCCAGGTATCTGGGATGGGATAAAGTATGTAAGAATATTACTGTTGTGGATTACGAAGGGAATCATGCTTCGATGTTTCACGATAATGATGTGATTCAACTAATAAAAACCCATATTGCCGATGCTGTATTTGAAATATCTAAAGAGAATTCAATATAACTTTGTTATTAATAATAAATTTATTTAACCATCTTTTAATGATATGATGATTATATATAGACTATCAAATAATTGAAAAAGTAATACTATTGATACGTTTTTTTTTGATTTGCAATATAATTGCAGGTTTTAGACAAAAAAAAAGACTTGTTTGTCATTTTTCAATATCTGGTATTTGTCAGAATACTATTTTTGGAAACATTCTCTTTTTTGCAAAAAAATTGTTTGGTTTCTAATTATGGGACTAAGGGGGCGAAGCTGTATCATGTATGTTAAAATCTTTTGATTATTTTATCTCGATTGTGTTTGTAAATGCTTTATTTATAGATATTTGATGTTATTTGATTAATTGTAAAATAAATATACAAATAAGAATTTTAATACTACTTATATGAACAATAGTATAGTTGTTTCAACAATTGGGTTAGGGTATATTGGTTTACCAACAAGTGCCTTAATAGCCAATCATGGAATTAGAGTTTTTGGTATGGATATTAATGAAGAAGTTGTTAATATTATTAATAGAGGTGATATTCATATTGTTGAACCTGAGCTTAAAGATATTGTAAAAAATGCTGTTGAGAAGGGTTTTTTTAAAGCTTCAACAAAAGTTAAAGAAGCTGATTGTTATTTAATTGTTGTGCCTACACCCTTTAAGGGAAATCACGAACCCGATATTTCATTTGTTGAGGCTGCTACATTAAATGTTATTCCTCTTTTAAAAGAAAATGACTTGTTTATTATTGAGTCAACATCTCCGGTAGGTACTACTGAAAAAATGCGAGATTTGATTTTTAGTAAACGACCTGAATTAAAAGATAAAATTTTCATAGCATATTGTCCCGAAAGAGTGTTGCCGGGTAATGTAATGTACGAGTTGGTTAATAATGACAGGGTTATTGGTGGGGTAGATGAAAAATCAACCCAAAAGGCTGCCGGATTTTATTCCATGTTTGTAAAAGGAGAATTGCACAAAACCAACGCACGTACTGCCGAAATGTGTAAATTAACCGAAAATGCTAGTCGTGATGTTCAAATTGCTTTTGCCAACGAACTGTCGTTAATATGTGATAAAGCTTGTATTAATGTTTGGGAACTTATAAACCTGGCAAATAAACATCCTCGTGTAAATATTCTTCAGCCCGGATGTGGGGTAGGTGGCCACTGTATTGCCGTGGATCCGTATTTTATTGTTTCGGACTACCCACGTGAATCACAATTAATTGGCAAAGCCCGTGAAACAAACAATTATAAATCGTTTTGGGTGGCTGAAAAAATTCATTCCACAAAAATGGAGTATCAGCTTAAATATGGAAAGACACCTTCGATTGCTATTATGGGTCTTGCATTTAAGCCAAATATTGATGATTTAAGGGAATCGCCTGCTAAATATATTGCACAAAAGGTGATTCAAAATGCTAATGATGACATAATATACTTTGTTGAACCAAATATTAAAGAGCATCAGATTTTTAAATTAACACCTTATCAGGAAGCTTATGATAAAGCCGATATTGTTGTGTTTTTAGTAGCTCACAACGAGTTTAAAACTCTAGAAGTGAAAGGAGATAAGGTGATTTTAGATTTTTGTGGTATTACTAAATAGTGAAAGGATTATTGGTGAAAATGGTTCATATTGAGTAAATTCATTTAATTAAAGGCAATCAATTTTAACTTATTTTTTGTTTATGAAACCCATAATCATTAATCTACCAAAATACCTCGACCGAAGGGGTAATTTGTCGTTTATCGAAGAGGAGAATCATTTGCCATTTAAAATAAAAAGGGTTTATTGGATATATGATGTACCAGGTGGTGAAGTAAGAGGAGGACATGCATTTAAAGAGACAGAAGAGCTTATTGTTGCTCTTTCGGGAAGTTTTGACGTGGTGTTAAACGATGGAGAAAATGAGTATCGCTACTCGCTTAATCGATCGTATTATGGTTTATTAGTGCCAAAAATGATGTGGCGGATGATTGAGAATTTCTCTACAAACTCTCTGGCAATGATTATTGCATCAACGGTGTATGATGAGAACGATTATATTCGCGATTTTAATGAGTTTAAGAACCTCAAATAGATAGTTATGTTGAGTTTTGTATCTGATATTCATAATTGTAATGTGGTTGAGCTGCCAAAAATTCACAACCCTGCAGGAAACATTACAATACTTCAAAATGGAGTGCATCTCCCTTTCGATATTAAACGTGTTTATTATTTATATGATGTCCCGGGAGGGTCAGAAAGAGGTGGGCATGCTCATAAAAATCTTCATCAGCTTATTGTTGCTGCCAGTGGGTGTTTTGATGTGATTATTGATGATGGAAACAATAAAAAAATTATTGAGTTAAACAGGCCTAATTACGGGTTAATGGTTATTCCCGGTATTTGGCGTGAAATTGTAAATTTCTCATCGGGTGCAATATGTTTAGTTATGGCATCAGAAAAGTATAGCGAAGATGATTATATTAGAGATTATGACGATTTTAAGAAATTTAAAAATGTTTAAACATGTTTATAGAAGTAAGTGAACAGGCTTTTTTAAATTTTTTTCAGTCAGATCCTACACCTTTTGTAAGTAATTCATTTTTAAAAATAAATGAATCTAAAGTTGATAAAATAATACGTTTTGTTGATGATACTGAAAAACCAGAGTTGGGGTTTGTAGCCGGTATTCGCGACCATAAATTATTATCGCCCTATTCAGCTCCATTTGGAGGGTTTCATTTTAAAAAGCAAAATATCTATTCTGAACGAATAGATATTTTTATTGTTTCGATGAAAGAATTTTTTTATGATAATAATTTTGAAAGTTTAAAAATTGTATTGCCTCCCGATCTTTATCATCAAACATTTAATGCTAAATGTATTAATTCATTGTTTAGAGCCGGGTTTAAAAGTGCGATTCCTGAAGTAACTAGCTGGATTGATTTGCGAGAATTTGACGGCAGATATACTCAAAAAAACAGTCGTGAATATTATAGGCAGGCCGAACGTAATAAACTGGTTTTTTCATACACTGATAACGAAAATGACAAGGTTGAAATATATGAACTGATTAAAGAGAACAGAGCTAAGTTTGGCCGACCTATATACATGACATTGAACGATATTAAGTTGACAGGAAGTATATGGCCCGTTGATTTTTTTAAAGTAACAACACCAGAAAATAATATAGTTTCTGGTGGAATTTTTTATCGTTTCCATAACGAAATTTGTTTTGCTGTTTTTTGGGGTGATAATGAAGAAGGAAGGTCTTTAAGGGCAATGGATTATATGTTACTTAACTTATGGACATATTATAAAAAGTTCGGGTTTAATTTTATTGACTTAGGAATATCAACCGAAAATAGTGTGCCAAATACCGGTTTACTTAGGTTTAAAGAAACACACGAAGCTCAATCATCTTTGAAATACACTTTCGAATTGACCCGTTGATTTTATATATAACAATATGTATATTCTTAATCCCGATCCTTATAGTTTGCCTTGTTATCGTATAGGCCCATTTAAAACAAGTGATGTTGTAAAAAATCATCAATTGGAAGATAGTGATTTGATTGATGATTATTTTAATGAACGATTTTCAGGAAAAGAGTTTATTTATACCGAAAATGGAAGAAAAGCCATTAATTTGGCATTGAGTGATATAGGTTTGCATAAAAATGATGTGGTTTCAATATTTACAACATCGGATAATTTTTACATTAGCGGATGTGTAACTGCCGAAATTGAAAAATTTTGCAAGTGGTCGCGAGTTATTCAACCCGAAACAAAAGCTATATTTATTAATCACGAGTTTGGTTTTCCGTATAAGAATTTACGTAATTTGAAAAAATACAATTTGCCAATTATTGAAGATTGTGCTAATGCATTTTTTTCTATTGATAAAAATGGAGATACTGGTAATATTGGTGATTATGTTGTGTACAGTTTTCCAAAAACTTTTCCATTACAAGTTGGTGGTATGTTGGTTGCAAATAAACTCGATCGGGCAAAAACGCAATATTGTATTGACTATAATATAGAGCGACATGTAAAAAATGTGTTATCAAATTATATTAATACCAAGGTAGATATTATTTCAAAAAGGTTGAATAATTATAGCAGTTTGCAAAAAAAGTTTGAGGGGATAGGTTTTGATGCGCGTTTTGCTGTTGAAGAGGGTATTATGCCCGGAGTATTTATGTTTAGTACAGTGAATAGTGGTATTGATTTGCCCAAGTTAAAAAAGCATTTTTGGGAACATGGCATACAAAGTAGCGTGTTTTATGGAGAGGAAGCATTTTTTATACCCGTTCACCAGGCTTTAAATGAAGATGATCTTAACTATTTTTTTGAAGTGTTTCAGTTTTTTTTGCGTATTCATAACCTTTAAATCAATAATTTTTAGTTGAAAAGATGATTAAATTTCTTGATATACAAAAAATTACTTCGAGTTTTGAACCTGAACTATCAACTGCTGTGCAACGAGTTATTGACAGTGGATGGTATTTGCTAGGTGATGAGGTTCAAAAATTTGAACAAGAATACTCGAATTATGTGAATACTAAATATTGTGTTGGGGTTGCTAATGGTCTGGATGCCTTACGGTTAATTTTCAGAGCTTATATTGAAATGGGTGTGATGCAGGAGGGTGATGAAATTATTGTTCCTGCTAATACATTTATAGCTTCGGTTTTGGCAATAACCGAGAATAGGTTGAAACCTGTTTTGGTTGAACCCGATATTGATAATTACAATCTGAATGTTTCTTTGGTTGAAAAAGCAATTACCCCAAAAACCAAAGCAATTATGGTTGTGCATCTGTACGGTCAAATCTGTTGGTCAAATCAATTAGTTGAGATTGCTCAAAAAAATAATTTGAAAATAATTGAAGACAATGCGCAGGCAACCGGTGCAATTTTTATAAATGACAGTGGTGCGAAAATGCGATCGGGATCGTTGGGCGATGCAGCCGGTCATAGTTTTTATCCGGGAAAAAATTTGGGAGCACTTGGCGATGGGGGAGCTGTTACTACTAATGATGATAATTTAGCATTAACAATTAAAGCAATTGCTAATTATGGATCATCAAAAAAGTATATTTTTCAATATAAAGGGTTAAACTCGCGATTGGACGAAATACAGGCAGCTGTACTTCGTGTTAAGTTGAAAAGGTTGGATTACGATAATCAAAAACGAAGAGAAATAGCTCAGTATTATTTGCATAATATTAGTAATACAGGTATAATAAAGCCTGGTATTACAAATAATACTGGAGTTGCCGATAGTAATTTGGCTCATGTTTGGCATTTGTTTGTAATTAGGCATGAACGGCGAGATATGTTGCAAGAATATCTGACTCAAAAGTCTGTTCAAACGTTAATTCATTATCCGGTTGCTCCTCATCAGCAAAAGGCTTATGAGGAATTAAATATGTTGGAATTGCCTGTTACTTTAAAAATACATAACGAAGTTCTTAGTCTGCCTATTAGTCAGGTTATGACATTGGAAAATGCCAAGGTTGTTGTTGAGGCTTTAAATAGTTTTGAAGATTGATTTTTGCCGGATGTAATTAATATTTAATATTTATAATATTGGAAAAGGAACAGTGCGGGAATAATAAACAAAAAGATATTATTGAGGTAGAACTGGCTCAAGAAATAGGTTGTGTTGATAATACTGTTGAAGAGAAATCATCTTTTAGGCAAATATTTAAAGCTACTTCTCTTTTTGGAGGAGTTCAGGTTTTTAATGTAATAATTGGTATTGTAAAGGTTAAAATTGTTGCTGTTTTATTAGGTACAGCCGGGGTTGGGATAATGGGATTGTTGAATGCCCCGCGTGATTTAATTATGACAGTGACTGGTCTTGGTATTGCTTTTAGTGCTGTTCGTGATATTTCCCAGGCACATGGTCAAAATGATAAGTTTAAGATGTCGGAGGCTATTTTTGTTCTTCGTCGTTGGTCGTGGTTTACAGGTTTATTGGGTGCTGTATTAACCATTGCGGTGGCTCCATTATTAAGTGAATGGACTTTTGGAAATAAAGATTATTCATGGGCGTTTGTGTGGCTGTCTGTTACTATGTTATTAAACTCAATAAGTAGTGGACAGGGAGCCGTTTTGCAGGGAACAAGGCGTTTAAAGGACATGGCGAATTCGGGCGTTACAGGTTCCTTGTTGGGATTGATAACCTCGGTGCCTTTATTTTATTTTTATGGTATAAAAGGAATTGTACCTGCATTGATAGTATCGTCAGTAACAAGCTTAATACGAACCTGGTATTTTGTTAGAAAAGTTGAAGTAGAAAAGGTACATCTTACGTTAAAAGAGGTATGGCACAAGGGAGGTATAATGGCTAAACTTGGCATTTCAATGACATTAGCTGGTTTTATTGCTTCTTTGTCGCGATATATTTTAAATGCTTTTATAAGTAATTACGGTAGTGTTGATCAGGTTGGTTTGTATAATGCTGGATGGGGCGTGTTGGGTCAATATACCGGCTTGGTGTTTGCTGCTATGGCAACTGATTATTTTCCCCGATTATCATCTATTCAGGCCGATAATAAAAAGGTTAAGGAGCTGGTTGGTCAGCAGGCCGAAATTGCATTGTTAATACTGGTTCCTATGATTACCCTGTTAACGGTATTTATGCCTTTTGTGATTAGGGTATTGTATACATCATCGTTTTTGCCTGTTGTAATGTTTGCTACTTTAACGCTTTTAGGTATGCAGTTAAAAGCAGTTTCGTGGGCTATGGGGTATGTTTTTTTGGCTAAAGGTGATGGTAAATTGTTTTTAATATTAGAGATTATCTCGGGAGCTATAATTCTATTGTTAAATCTTTTGTTTTATTATTTATATGGTTTAAATGGGTTGGGTGTTTCTTTTATTATATCTTATTTAATTGGTGCATTACTTGCTTTTGGGGTATTGAAAAATAGGTATCAATTTGGTTTTAGCAGACATTTTTACCAGTTGTTTATTATTTCGTCTGTTATGATTGTTTTGGCGTATCTAACAATTCATATTTCGAATGATATTTATAAATACTCTCTTGGTGTAATTGTTTTTGGTGTGTCTTTTTTATATGCGTTGGTAAGGCTCAATAAATTGATGGATATCAGGGAGATTATTGTAAGGCGTTTTAAAAAGTAATTTTTTTATGGATAATTTAGTTTCAGTAGTAGTTGTTACATATCAGTCTTCTTCTTTCATTATTGAAACACTCAATAGTATTTATAATCAAACCTGGGGAAATATCGAACTAATTGTTACCGATGATGCCTCTAAAGACAATACCGTTGCGCTTTGTAAGGATTGGATTGAAAAGAATGGTGATAGATTTGTAAGAACTGTTGTTGTTGAAACAGAGACAAATTCGGGTGTTCCGGCGAACCTTAATCGTGGTATTAAAGAGGTTACAGGTGAATGGATTAGTTTTCCTGCCGGCGATGATACTTTAAAGACTGGCTGTATTAACGACAATATGGAATATGTTGAAGAGCATCCAGATATTTGTGTTCTTTTTTCGGCAGTTGATGTTTATAAAGATACATTTACTGATAATAATTATCACCGAACAATAAAAGCTGATCCTGATAGTCTGTATAGTATAATGTCGCTAAATCGAACAGCGGAATCGCAATATAAGATGCTTTTGTTATCCGATAGGATAAATATAACGCCTTCATTATTTTTAAAAAAAGATGCTTTAATTTCTGTTGGTGGTTTTGATGAGCGATTTAAACTTATCGAAGATCATCCGTTGTGGTTAAATCTAACAAAAAACGGTTATAAGCTTTATTATATGGACAAGGCTACTGTGAACTACCGTATGCATTCAAGTGCAATTAATAATACCGGTAATAACCACCTTGTTAACCCTAATTATTTCAGATTAGAATCGTTTAGACGAATTTATACCTACCCGAATTTACCTCTCGATATTAGGTTAAACCAACGTTTTACTTGGTATATTTTACAATTGTTTAAAAATGAAATCCTTAATCGTAAAACTAAATTAAATTCATTCTTACTTAGATTGTTTACTTATTATTTAAATCCATTTTGGTATTATGTTAGGGCAAAAAAACAAATTATTAAAGGTTTGAAAAGTGATGAGTTTTACATGTAATCCAGTATTATTGAAAATATCTTAATCATGAAGCTGCTTTCTATTATTGTTCCAATGTATAATGTTGCCGATTATGTTGAACGTTGTATTCGGAGTCTTCAGGAGCAGGATATTAATGCTGGTGATTATGAGATTATTTGCATTAACGATGGTTCACCCGATAATTGTAAAGAGATTATTCAAAGACTTCAAACCGAGTTTTTCAATATTTTATTAATTGATCAGGAAAACCAAGGTGTTTCACGGGCTCGAAATAATGGAATAAAAATGGCAAAAGGACATTTTATTTTGTTTATTGATCCTGATGATTATATTGAAGCAAATAGTTTGGGAGGTGTAGTTAACAGAGCTTTCAATAACGATGTTCAGGTTTCGTTTTTGGGTTTTTCGATTATTGCAAATAATGGAAAAACTAAAAAGGATTGTTTGTATCAGGATTTTTCATCGAAGGTTTTTAATGGCATTGATATTAGTGGTTTATCGCGTATGGATGGGAAAGTTGACCCGGACAGGATGTGGGCTGTATTATATAATACGCAGTTTATAAAAAATAATAATCTGTTTTTTTTACCTGATGTTCCTTATTTGGAAGATGGTGAACTAATTTTTCGAATATTATGTATAGCTCAGCGATGTACTTTTGATGGACATCCGTTTTATAAAAGAACAATCCGTGAAGGATCGGCAACAAGAAGTCGTTTGTTTTATTCATCGAGGGCAACAGATGGGTTTGTGAAAGCTGCTAAAAGTCTGAAGGAGTTTCAGGTTAATACAGAATTAACAAAAGATCAAATAAAATTCCTTAACCAACCAATAGTGAAGTTTGTGGTTTTAACAATTCAATCATCATTTGACCGGTTTAATATAAAAAGGGTTTTTAATTACTATGATAAGCTTAAAACAGCCGGGTTAAAACAATGTAAGTTGGAATCGTGTAATAATATTTATAAGTTTTATGGGTTGGCTTATAATATTTCACCATTTTTATGTCTGTTATTTCTATTTTTATTACCAAGGTTTAAAAAGGCAGGTCTGTTTTTTAAGTAAAATATGATTATTGTTATTCAAAATATGATTATATCCCACATATAAACCATAATGTTAAATCCCAAAGTAAGTGTAATTATTCCGGTATATAATTTAGGTGAATTTTTGATTCGCCGTTGCTTGGATTCATGTATTAACCAAAGCTATGTAAATATTGAATTGGTAGTGGTAAATGATGGGTCAACCGATAACTCGCCTCAAATTATTGAACAATATGTTGCAAATGATTCAAGAATAATAGCAGTTCATAAAAAAAATGAAGGTTTGCCGTTTGCTCGAAAAACCGGAATGGAAAAAGCTACCGGTAATTATTTTTTTCATCTCGATGGTGATGATTCTATTCCAGATGATATAATATGTAAAATGGTGCAACTAGCTATTGATCATTCTTCTGATTTAGTTGTAGGTAACAGACTTCTTTTTCAGGATGGAATGGTTTATAAAGAATATGTGTATGATGTTTTTGGTGTTGGTAGCGGACTAGAATTTCTTGAGTTTGTTCTTGAAAAAAAGTTGCACTATATTACTGGAATGTTGATTAGTAGAAATATTTTTGCCGAAAATTTTATTGATATTAAAAAGGAGGTATCTCTAGGCGAAGATCAATATCAATTATATCAACTCTGTTTATTTGTTAAAAAAGCCGTTTCAACAAATTTTGTTACTTACAATTACTTTATTAATTCCGAATCAATTTCTCAAAAAAAGGTTGATAAGAAACTCTTTGCTAAAAATCAGGAATTATATGCTCATTCGGTTTATGAATTATTAAGTCGATTTCAATATTCAACAAAAGTTATTTATCATTTACGATTGCGAATTTTAAGGGCTTTGTATTTGGCTCTGCATTCATCAGGATCATATGTTTATGATAGGAAAGGATCACGAAAAATAGTGAAAAATATTTTGAAGGATATTTTGACTGATAAATCATATAAATATTTTAACAAATCATTTTTTCTTCGATGTGTTGTTTGTTTGTTTTTACCTTTTATACCTTATTTTTTAAAACGAAATGAAACCAGGCTTTAGTTAATTACACTTTGTCTTTAATTATGATTTATAAGCTTTTTTACTTTTTATATTATCAAAGATTTTCGTCTTATAAAATTGATGAAATATATTTTCGGATAGTAACTCGTATTTCGAACATATTTTTGCCGTTATATTTCATATTATTCAATTTTTTTACAAAAAAAAGGTTGAGTGAAACAGGTGATAAAGAGAAGTTTATTGTTTCATTAACTACATTTCCTGCTCGAATAAACAAAGTTTGGTTAACTATTGAGACTATTTTGCATCAAACTGAAAAACCTGATAAAATTATTCTTTGGTTGTACAAGGGTGAATTCGAGAGTAAGGATGTTTTGCCGTTAAATCTACTTAGGCTTGAGTCAAGAGGTTTGGAGATTCATTTTTGTGAAGATAATTTGATGCCTCATAAAAAGTATTTTTATTCAATGTTGGAATATCCCGATGACAATATTATTACGATTGATGATGATGTTTTTTATCCTCCAACCTTGATTGAAAAACTTAAAAAAACTCATAAGTGTAATCCTGCTGAAGTTATAGCTGTTGTGGCTCGTGAAATTTGTATTGGTAAACATGAATTTTTGCCTTATTCTGAATGGAAAACAATAAATATTAATACACTACCTTCATTTCTGTTTTTACCGGTTGGAGCAGGTAGTGTGTTTTATCCATCAGGTTCGCTTAATTCGAGTGTGTTTGATAAAAATAAACTTTTTAAACTGGCTTTAAAAGCTGACGATTTATGGTTGAAAATTATGAGTGTGTTAAATAATACCAGGGTTATTGTTATTGGTGGTGTGTATTCGCGGTTGCCTATGCCTGTTATTTATAAAAATAATGTTGATTTGATGAGTGCAAATGTTGGATTAGGGCATAATGATTTAATTTTTAAAAATTTGATTTCAGAGTTTAATATTTCTCCTGATAATTTTTACGAAGTACAATAATTTTAACATATAGTTAATGTGTATTTTGTTGTGTTTCTTTTTAATTAGTAATTAATATTCAGAAATTTTATGTCGTATAAGATATTATTGGTGTCGAGTGCGTTTTATCCCGAAATATCTCCACGAAGTTTTAGGGCAACAGAGCTGGCAAAGGAGTTTCATCGTCAGGGACATGAAGTAACTGTAATTACCCGGTCGCGTAGTTTTAATTATGATTCATTTTTAAATGATTATACCTTTAAGTTAAAATTTTGGAGTGAAAATAAACTTCCTTTAATTCCAAACTTTAGCAACTCGTTTTTGCATGTTTTTTCAAGGGTATTAATGCGATTATTGTTAATGTTATTTGAATATCCTGCAATAGAGGAGATGTTTAAAGTTAAAAACGCTTTGAAGAAAGAATCGGGGTATGATATATTGATTTCTTTTGCAGTTCCTTTTCCTGTTCATTGGGGTGTTGCCTGGAGCCGTAAACGTAAGCATCAGATTGCTCCTGTATGGATTGCAGATTGTGGAGATCCTTATATGGGAAACCGTTTGGATTCGTTTAAAAAACTTTTCTATTTCGGTTATATCGAAAAGTGGTTTTGCAAAAAAGCTAATTTTATTACAATTCCGGTTGAAAGTGCTAAGCCTGCTTATTATAAACAGTTTCATCATAAAATAAAGATTATTCCGCAAGGATTTAATTTTAACCTTAATCAATTGCAGCTTCCTTTTACTAAAAATGATATACCCGAATTTGCATATGCAGGCGGTTTTTTAGTTGGAATTAGGGATCCCCGGTTGTTACTTAATTATTTGTCAGAAATAGAAAAACCTTTTCGTTTTTATGTTTATACTAATCAATTAAATATATTGCAAGAGTATATTCCGGTTCTTAAAGATAAACTTATAGTATCAAATTTTATTGAAAGGGATGAATTGATGAAAAAGCTATCAAAAATGGATTTTCTTGTAAATTTTGATAATAATACACAGTTAAACGTTCCGAGTAAACTTATTGATTATGCAATTACAGGAAGACCGGTTTTGAATGTTGGTAAAGATTTGATTAAAGATGATGTTATTGATTTTTTAAATGGTTATTACGATAAAAGAATGAAACTTCCTAATCCGGAGCAATATCATATAAGCCGTGTGTCACTTAAGTTTTTAGAACTCGTTAAAGAAAAGTTTTGAGTATAAGTTTACCTAATTATAGTATAAAAGTTGTAAAATCATTAAATAGTAAGCACTATTTAATGATGTTTTTGTTATGGCCTTTTTGGGCATTTGTTATTGCATTATTTAACTATTCTCAAAAGGATTCTAAAAAAGTAGTTTACTTTTTTTTAATCTATTATGGGTTAAGTTTTGTTGTTCCCGGAGCCGAATTTTCATCGCAAGACTCTGTAAGGTATGCAATGAATTTTGTTGAAACAGCCAGTTTGCCTTTTAGTTATTTTTTTGATATTATGAAAGGGCTTAATTCTGCTGAGCAAACAACTATTGATATTGTTGCACCATTTATTGGTTTTGCTGTTTCGCGTTTTACAAGTAATTATGTTTTTTTGTTTGCTGCTTATGCGGCGGTTTTTGGTTTTTTTTACTTGCGTTCAATTAACCTCTTGCATAATAGATTTATTGATAGTGCAAGATGGGGGGCATTTGTTCATTTAGCTTTTTTTACATGGATTTTACCCATAACTTCGATTAATGGATTTAGGATGTGGACTGCTGCATGGGTTTTTTTTTATGGAGCATACCATGTTGTTTTATATCGCGATGCTAAATATTTTTTATATACATTAGGTGCATGTTTGGTACATTTTAGTTTTATGACTGTTAATGCGGTTTTAATATTATACTACTTTGCCGGAAATAGAAATCTTATTTATGTGCCTGTTGTTATTTTGTCATTTATTGTTCCTTATTATTTAATGCCTGCTTTTCAGGCTATATCCGAATTTCTTGGTGGACAAATATTGAATCGTTTTGAGGGATATTCAAGTACCGGATATGGAGCTTCGTTACAGGCTATGATGAATCAGTCATCGTGGTTTGTTAAATTATATAATTCTTTGTTGTATAATTATATTTTAATAGGGATTGTTGTAATTCAGGTATGGTTTAGGAAACACATGAACAATAAACATGAGCGTAATCTTTTTAGTTTTATTTTACTTTTTATTTCATTTGTTAATTTTAGTTCAGTTATTCCTTCTTTCTCGAGATTTCAGTTGATTTTTTATCTTTTTGGTATTTTGTATTTGTTTTTATTTTTCTTGAAAGTACCTGATAATAAATTAAATATATTAAAAGTTGCAGGGGCATTTCCTATGTTATTATATGCTGCTGTAACGTTTCGTATTGGAGCTGATAGCATTAATGCATGGCTTATTTCACCCCTTTTGGGCTCGCCATTTTTTGCTCCGGTTATTTCTGTTGCTGATTTGTTGTTTTAATAGATTCATATTGTTATGCATGCTTTATTATCGAGTTTAAAAAGGAATGTATCTCATACAATTAAAAATATACCCGGGTGGAGAACAAATAAAAAATATGTTGTTTTTGAAAGCGATGACTGGGGAAGTATTAGAATGCCTTCTGGGGAAGCATATCGAAATATAATTAATGAAGGTGTTGATTTGATATCCGATGATGGAGCAAGGTTTAATAAGTATGATACTTTGGCTTCGGTTGACGATATTTCGTGTTTGTATGATGTTTTAATGAGCGTAAAGGATTATAGCGGACGACCGGCCGTTATTACTCCGGTTGCTGTTGTTGCAAATCCCGATTTTGAAAGAATTGAAAAGTCAGGATTTTCGCATTATTTCTACGAGCCTTTTACCGAAACATTAAAAAAATATCCGAATTGTTTTAACTCTTATTCTCTTTGGAAAGAAGGTATTGATAAGCGTTTGTTTGTTCCAGAATTCCATGGGCGTGAACATGTAAATGTAAAAGTGTGGATGCGGGCGTTAGCTAATGGAAATTATTTAGCACATTTGGGATTTCGGAATGGAATGTGGGGAATTTCATCAGCTGCTGATCCGGATGTGAGGCTGGAATTTCAGGCAGCATTCGATTTTTTTGATAAGCAGGATTTAAAGTATCAACAAGAGGTAATTGAAACAGGACTGGAATTATTTTATCAATTATTTGGGTTTAAAGCAAGTTTTTTTGTTCCTCCTAATGGACCTGTTAGTAGTGAGCTTTATGAGGTTTGTTTTAATAATGGCATCCGCTATATATCTATGCCAATGTTACAATTGGAGCCGTTGGGCAATGGATTGGTGAAAAAGAAATATCATTGGATGGGTCAGAAAAATAAGCAGGGTATAGTTTATTTAACACGTAATTGCTTTTTTGAACCAAGTGATGTAAGTAAAAATTGGGTTGATAGCTGTTTGAGAGAAATTGATTTGGCTTTTAAGTGGAAAAAACCTGCAATAATAAGTTCTCATAGAGTGAATTTTGTTGGAGGGTTGGATATTTCAAATAGAGATAATGGTATTTTGCAGCTTAAAACTCTTTTTCAATCTATTATTAAAAAATGGCCTGATGTTGAATTTGTTACATCAGCTGAACTTGGAAAGATAATAAATAATGACTAGTACTGGTTTAAAAATAAAAAAGGGTATTACCCAACGACTTATTAATGTTCCAGGATGGAGAACCTCGCGAAAAATTCTTGTTATCGAAAGCGATGATTGGGGTAGTATTCGTATGCCATCAACTGAAGTTTATAATAGGTTTATTGAAAATGGTTTTAAGATTGAGAATTCGCAATATAATAGGCTCGACTCATTGGAAAGTAATGATGATTTAACTTGTTTGTTCGATACTTTAACCCGTTTTAACGATAAAAAAGGGCATTCTCCGGTTATAACAGCTAATTGTGTGGTTGGAAATCCCGATTTTAATAAGATTCGTGAATCAGGATTTGAACAATATCATTACGAATCGGTGGAGGATACAATTAAAGATTACTCTAATCGTAATAAGGTATTAACGTTGTGGAAAGAGGGATGTGAAAAAGGATTTTTTCGTCCTCAGTTTCATGGACGTGAGCATGTAAATGTTGTTCGATGGATGGAGGCTCTTAAAAGTCAAACTCCTGAGATGATGTTTACATTTGATAATAATACAACTTTTTCTGGAAGTGGTGATTATAATTTTATGGAGGTTCTTGATTATAATACTTCTGATGATTTGGTTTTGATGAAAGATAGTTTGAAAGAAGGATTGGATTTGTTTGAGAAAATTTTTGGATTTCGTTCTAAATCTTTCATACCCCCTTGTTATACATGGGATAGTAATGTTGAAAAAACACTTGCTGAAAATGGGGTTAAATATATTCAAGGATTGGTAATTCAGTCAGTTCCAACCGGATCGTTTGGTAATTATACACGTAAGTACCATTTTATGGGAAGTAAAAATAAATTTGGTCAAACATATTTAATACGTAATAGTTTTTTTGAACCATCATTGGCCGAAAATAATGATCCTGTTGGAGAGTGTTTAAACCGAATTAATCTTGCGTTTAAGTGGCACAAGCCAGCAATAATAGGTTCTCATCGGTTAAATTATATAGGTTCTCTGGTTGAGAAAAATCGTTCTGATAATCTTCATCTGTTAACAGAGTTGCTAAGCAAAATTGTTAAGTTATGGCCCGATGTAGAGTTTATGTCAAGCGATCAACTTGGTGATTTAATTACAGGAAATAATTAATAATAATCTGTTTTTTCATTCTAATTCATGCAAAAAAATCAGTCTGATACTGTAAAAGTGTTATTAACCGGAGATTTTTGTCCAATAAACAGAATTGAAGAGTTGTCGTTAAAAGGTAATTATGAGTGTATTTTTAACGATTTTATAGATGTTTTAAAAAGGGCTGATTATAGAATTGTTGATTTGGAATGCCCTTTGACAAATGCATTAAATGGACGAATCAAAACTGGTCCGTATCAAAAAGCACATCCAAAAACTATAGAAGCATTAAAATATGCAAATGTTGATTTGGTTGCCATGTCGAATAACCATATTATGGATTACGATAATGCAGGGATAGAGGATACTCTTGAGCTTTGTGAAAAAAATAATATTTCGTTTGTTGGTGTTGGTGAAGGATCAATAGATGCATCAAAACCTTTTATTAAGATAATAGGAGGAAAAAAAATTGCAGTGTTGAATTATTCTGATAATGAGTTTATTACAACACGTGATGGAGCTTATTGCGGAAATCCAATTGATCCTGTTAATTGTTTTAATGATATTAGTGCGATAAGAGATGAGTGCGATATAATAATTGTTATAGTACATGCAGGTAACGAGTTTTATCATTTGCCTTCGCCACGAACAAAAAGGCTTTATCGATTTATTGCCAATGTAGGGGCCGATGTTGTTGTATCGCATCATACTCATACATTTTCGGGATATGAAGTTTATAATGGGAAACCAATTTTTTATGGTTTAGGAAATTTTGTTTACGACTGGCCTGGAAAAATAAATTCGAACTGGAACGAAGGATATACTGTAGAACTGGTTATTTCCGATAAAATTGATTTCAATATAATTCCACTAAAGCAAGGGAACGAAAAGCCGGGGGTATTTCAATTATCAGAAACAGAGAAGAAAGAATTTTATTCAAAAATAAATTCTTTGTCATCAATTATTCTAAACGATGATGAGCTCGAAAAGCATTTTCAAAATTACTGTAAATCAGTATTCCCTATGTACGATGCTTTTATAGAGCCATATTTTGGTAAATATATTACTGCGCTTCAAAAACGTGGGTTTCTTCCCAAATTATTATCGCGTAAAAAACGGCTTCTTCATTTGAATCTTTCGCGTTGTGAATCGCACCGTGATGTGCTGTT
Organism: Marinilabiliaceae bacterium; assembly: GCA_016933045.1. Classification (GTDB taxonomy): domain Bacteria; phylum Bacteroidota; class Bacteroidia; order Bacteroidales; family Marinilabiliaceae; genus JAFGBR01. The sequence continues at coordinate 95,508 of JAFGBR010000069.1, forward strand.
ACGATTGCTTAGAAAATTCGAATAAAAGCATGATAAAGTATTAGAACCATTTTAGCATTTTAAATTATGTGTGGAATTGTTGGCTATATAAATACAAATTCAGAACTGATTAAGGATACTTCGAGAATACTGTCAATGCTTGAGGCTCAAAGACATCGTGGACCTGACGATTCGGGCGTTAGGGCATTTAGTTTGCAGTCGTGTAAATCATTAGAGTTAAATAACAAAGTGCCAGCTTCAATTGATGGCGATTTTGAAGGTGTTTTGGGATTTAACAGGTTAAGTATACTCGATTTGTCGGCCAATGGTCATCAGCCAATGGTGAGTTCTGATGGTAGTGTAATACTTGCTTTTAATGGGGAGATATATAATGCATTTGATTTTAAAGAGGAGCTTGAAACTTGGGGGTATAAGTTTAAAAGTTCTTCTGATACAGAGGTTATTCTTGCACTATATTTGAAATACGGGTTTGATGAGATGATTCTTAAACTTAATGGTATGTTTGCCATTGTGATTGCCGATTTTCGAATGCAGCAAATGTTTGTAGCACGTGATCGATTTGGTATTAAACCCATGTATTTTATTTCAAACTCAAACGTATTTGCTTTTTCTTCTGAGTTGAAGTGTTTTAAATATCTTAATAATTTTTCGTTTCAACTAAACAGAAATAAACTCGATGAATATCTTTTGTTTCGAAATAATTTAAATGATACTTTGTTTGATGGTATTAAAGCATTAAAACCCGGGCATTATATATCGTATAATAAAAATAATGGCATAATCGTTAAACGTTTTTTCGATATTAATGCATACTCTCGGAATGTAACTGAAGGTGTAAATATTGAAACAGTAGGAAAAAGTCTGGAAGATTGGTTGGGTAAGAGTGTTAAAAGTCAATTAATGAGTGATGTTAAATTGGGGTGTCAGTTATCTGGCGGTATCGATTCTTCACTAGTTACATGGTTGGCCAACCGTAATTGTACAGATGGGAATTTTGAATCAGTATCAATTGTTTTTGATAATGAACGTTTTTCCGAAGAAAAATATATAGATGTTGTTAGAGATAGACTTGGTATTCAGGCGCATAAATTTATTTTAGACTCTGATTATTATCTGGATAATTTTGAGAAAGCGACTTGGCATTTGGAGGTTCCTCTTAATCATCCTAATACTATTGGTATTTACAAATTATCGCAACGTGCAAAAGATTACGTAACTGTGTTATTAAGTGGTGAAGGAGCCGATGAGGTTTTTGGTGGTTATTCATGGTTTTACGATGCTTGCTTTCCGTATAGGAAAAGAAAATTGTTAAGTATTGTAAATAAGAATTTATCGAGCCCTAAAGATATTTTTAAATATTTTCAGGCTGATTTGCGATCGGTAATGGGTACTGCTTATGTAACACCCGAACTTGCTTCAAAACTTAATCCGGCATTTAACTTCAAAAATGCAACAACAGAGCGCAGATTGCTATATAATAATCTCGAAGGATCAGTTTTTGACCGACAGGTTAAATATGAATTTCAAACATATTTACCCGATTTGTTAATAAGGCAGGATAAAATGTCGATGGCTCATTCTATTGAAAACAGGGTTCCTTTTTTGGATAATGAGCTGGTAAAAAACTCGTTTAATATTCCCGAGAAATATTTGATGATTAAAAGAAATGGGAACATTAACTCTGAAAAATATCTGTTGAAAAAACTATCGGAGGGTGTTTTTGGGAAAGAATTCACATATCGTAATAAGATGGGATTTGGCATTCCACTTCGTGATTTCTTTAATAATAATAGGTTTAAAGAATATCTTAATGATAAAATCCTGTTAGGGATAAAGAATCGGGGAGTGTTCGATTACAATATGGTTTCGAAATGGTTACAAAATGTTAATGGGCTTAAATATACCGAGCTCGAAGCACTTTGGGTTGCAATTTCATTTGAGATTTGGTCGTCAATTTTTTTTAGCAAACAGTAAAATTAATTTCGGAAGTTGATTTATTGTAAGTAGTTTTATATAAATCAGTAGTTTATAAACGATCTGTTATTAATTTGATTAATTATTCATTTGATGAAGATAGGTATACACCACACTAAAGGCACTTTTAGTGAACGATGGATTGCTTATTGTGAGCAAAATGCAATAGACTATAAAATAGTTAATTGTTACGATTCAGATATTGTACACCAGTTAGCTGATTGCGATGCTTTGATGTGGCATTTTAATCATAAAGATTCGAAGGATAGTAAGTTTGCAAAGCAGTTATTGTTTGCGCTTTATAGTGCTAATAAAAAGGTATTTCCCGATTATAAAACTATTTGGCATTTTGATGATAAAGTTGGACAGAAGTATTTACTTGAAGCACTTGATGTGCCGCTTGTTCCTTCGTATGTTTTTTATTCGAAAAATGAAGCATTATCATGGTTAGATAAAGTCTCTTTTCCTAAGGTTTTTAAGCTTAGAAATGGTGCTGGATCAGATAATGTAAAGTTGGTGAAAAACAAATCTACAGGAAAATCGCTTGTTAAAAAATCGTTTGGGAAAGGGTTTAAACAATACGATGCATGGAGCAATCTTAAAGAGCGTTATCGTAAATACAGGTTGGGTAAAACTACGTTGTGGAATGTTATGAAGGGTGTACTTCGTATTTTTCATACTACAGAATATGCAAGGGTTACAGGTAATGAGGTTGGATATGTTTATTTTCAGGATTTTATTCCTGAAAATACTTTCGATATAAGGGTTATTGTAATTGGTAATAAGGCCTTTGCAATAAAACGATTGGTACGTGATAATGATTTCAGGGCTTCGGGTAGTGGTTATATTTTGTATGAGAAGGAACATTTTGATGATGAGATTATTAGTTTGTCATTTCGGATTTCAGATAAAATCGATGCCCAATGTGTAGCTTACGATTATGTTTTTTCCGATGGAAAACCATTAATTGTTGAAATTAGTTATGGTTTTGCTATGGTTGGATATGATCCTTGTCCGGGTTATTGGGATAAGTCGCTTAATTGGCACGAAGGAACTTTTGATCCTTATGGATGGATGGTGGACGATTTGCTTTTAAGCATTGAAAAAAACAATTAATTTCTTTGTTAAATCAAACCTCTAACAATTTATTTCTTAGTGAATCAAATAAAAAAGAAAATTTGTCTTGTTATTCCATCGCTTCAGGCAGGAGGTATGGAAAGGGTTATGTCGGAACTTGCTACCGATTTTTCTTATCGCACCGAATTTGAAGTTCATTTGGTTTTGTACGGAATTTCACGTCAAACTTTTTTTACTGTTCCTGAAAATGTAATTATATATAAGCCCGATTTTGGTTTTAATAATGAAAAAAGGCTTGTAAATACAGTTAGGACTTTATTTTTTTTACGAAAGACGATAAAGAGTATTAAACCACATACAATTCTGAATTTCGGTGAATATTGGAATAGCTTTGTTTTAATTGCATTATTTGGGTTAAAATTTCCAATATATGTATCAGACAGATGTCAACCAAATAAATCGTTAGGAAAGGTACACGATTTATTACGAAAAATACTTTATCCAAAGGCTACCGGTATTATTGCTCAAACAGAAAAAGCAAAAGATATTTATAAAGGTTTAAAACTCAATAAAAATATTGAAATAATTGGAAATCCAATAAGAGAAATACATTTGAGTAATGGCATTGAAAAAGAAAATGTTGTTTTAACAATTGGTCGGTTAATAAGTTCAAAACATCACGATAAATTAATTGAACTGTTTCTTAATATAGGCAATTCAAATTGGAAACTTGTAATCGTTGGGTATGATCATCTGAAACAGAAAAATTCTGAAAAACTGAGGCAGATAATAAGTGATAATAATGCTCAAGAGAGAGTGATACTTGCCGGAAAGCAAAATGATGTTGAATCGTATTACTTAAAAAGTAAAATTTTTGCTTTCACATCCAGTTCCGAAGGATTTCCGAATGTTATTGGAGAGGCCATGTCGGCAGGTTTACCCGTAGTGGCATTTGATTGTATTGCAGGTCCTTCGGACATGATTACCGATGGAGTTAACGGGTATCTGATTCCTCTTTTCGATTTTGATGCGTTTCAAAAAAAGCTTGAGAAACTGATGGACTATGAATACCTTAGAAACGAGTTGGGTGTTAAAGCTAAAGAAAGCATTAAGAGATTTACAATTCCTGAAATAAGTAAGAAAACGCTTGATTTTATTCTTTCAGGAAAATAATTTAAATAAAACTGAAAACTAAACGATATGAAGACATTAGTAACTGGCGGTGCCGGGTTTATTGGATCAGCTGTTGTTCCAGCACTTCAGGCAGATGGATATGATGTATCTGTTCTTGATAATTTATCATTCGGCAGCAGAAATTTTATTGATGTAGATGATAATCAATTTTATTTTGCAGATATAAGGGATAAAAAAGGTGTTGAAAGAGCTATTTTGGCCATTCAGCCAGAAATTGTTATACATCTTGCTGCAATACACTTTATTCCTTATTGTAACCAGCATCCTTACGAAGCTGCCGATACAAATATTCGTGGAACAATGAATGTTTTGAATGCCTGTAAAAAGTTATCGTCTTTAAAAAAGGTGTTATTTGCTTCAACAGCTGCGGTTTATCCAATTTATGATGAGGCTGTTAACGAAAATCACGAATTGTTACCACTCGATATTTATGGGTTGAGCAAGTTAACCGGAGAGTCGCTGTTAAAAGAGTTTTATCACGAAACAAAGGTTGATACTATTGTTTGTCGTTTTTTTAATGCTTTTGGTCCAAACGAAACAAATCCTCATTTGATTCCCGAAATTGAAAAGCAATTGCACGATGGGTTACGTATCATTAAACTTGGAAATTTAACTCCTAAAAGAGATTTTATTCATACCTACGATATGGCGAATGCCGTAAAAAAATTATTGGCAGTGAAAAATATTGGATATGATACATTTAACTTGGGACGTGGTATTGAGTATTCAGTAGTTGAAATTGTTGAAGCATTTGAGCGTCAACTGGGTGAAAAGGTAATCATTGAAGTGGATCAGTCCAGAGTGAGAAAAGTTGAACGTGAGCATCTATTGGCTGATGTGTCTAAATTGAAGAAAGTTGCCGGATGGGAGCCTGTTTGGGGTATTGATGAAGGTATTAAAAACCTGGTTGAAAATTGGAGTAAGTAAAAAATAACCTAATTATACTTAATATATGAAGAACGAAAGATTACGTCTGGGTATTATTTTTAATTTTCAGGCATCTTGGATGGGAGGCGTTATATACGTTATAAATATTGTAAAAACGCTGAATTTCCTCGATGAAGAAGAAAAACCCGAAATCACTCTTTTTTATAATCCAAATTTGGAACGTTTTCTCGATGAATTTGAATACCCATACTTAAATAAGGTGAAATGGAATTTTCCATCATTGGTTTCAGGAAACATAAAATCAATGCTTTTTCGAAAGAATTTGTTTATCGAAGATATTCTTGAAAAATTCCCACTTGATGCGGTTTATCCTTTCCAGGATTTTCCGGTTCGCATAAAAACGTCGGTTCGACTGGTGTCGTGGTGTGCCGATTTTCAGCAAAAACACTACCCCGAATTTTTCTCAACAAAACAGCTCATTGGGCGTAATACTCGTGTGAAAAATGCTTTGCGAAATGCCGATCATCTGGTTCTTTCGAGTTATGATGCTCAAAAAGATTTGAAGCATTTTTTTAGAGTTCCTTCTAATCTTAATATGTACGTTTATCATTTTGTTTCTATTATCGATGATTTAACAGATGTTGATATTAACGAATTGAGAGCCAAATATAAACTACCCGAGAAGTATTTTTTAGTGTCTAATCAGTTTCATAAGCATAAAAATCATAAAGTTGTATTTGATGCTGTTGCTAAAATGAAGGAGATGAGGATTAAAATTCATGTTGCATGTACAGGTAAGTTCCCTGATGCATCCGATTCTCCTTATATGGCCGAATTACATCGTATTATCGACGACAATAAATTACACGATCAGGTGAGTATGCTTGGAATTATTTCGCGTAATGATCAGTTGCAGCTTATGAGATATTCGCAAGCAGTTATACAGCCTAGTCTTTTTGAAGGTTGGAGTACGGTTATTGAGGATGCCAGGTCTCTTCAGGTTCCTGTTGTTGCTGCCAGTCTTGGTGTAAATATTGAACAATTAGGCGATGATCATGGTTATTTTAATCCTCATAAAGTTGATGAATTGATTGATATTTTAAAAGATTATCCTGAGAGAAATTTGAACGATCAGTTTTACGAAGAATATCCAAAACGTGTGAAAGAGGCAGCCAAAATGCTTATGAAAATTTTCGGACGAGAAATCAAAGAATAGTGTATCTGTATTATGTATGTTGTTTTTTATACAGGCTTTGAAGCTTTTGCTAATTAGTTTAACTGTTAATATATAATTACTTACAGTCTGTTATATTTATGAAAATACTTTTTGTTTCAATTGCCTGGCCTGCAACCGGAATTAATAATTTATACACTAACCTGATGGATGAATTTGTTCGCAATGGCCATCAAGTGTTTGTTGTTGGAACCAGAGAAGATGTTGGTGGAGAGGAGGAGTTGGTGATTGAAAACCAGATAAGGATTGTTCGGGTCTCATCGGGTAAAATCCGAAAGGCTTCCTATCTTACAAAGTTTAGATCACTCTTTTTTTTGGGTGGTAAAATTCGAAAGGCTGTTATAAGGCATTATGGAAATGAAAAAATCGATTTGATTATTGGACCAACACCTCCAATAACTTTGTCGTTTATGTATAAAAAATTGAAGAAACGATTTGATGCCCCTTTCTATTTGTTACTTAAAGATATATGGCCTCAAGGATCGGTCGATTTGCAAGTATTTAAAAGGTACAGCGTTCCCTGGATGTTTTTTCGACTGCACGAAATCAGGATTTATAAAACAGCCGATTATATTGGAACAATGTCCGAATTAGGGGTTAAGTATATTTTAAGTCATAATAGGTTTTTAAATCCTGTTAAAGTTGAAGTATGTCCTAATTCGATAAAGCCGATTGATGAAGAATCTATAAATACTAATTGTGATATCAGACAAAAATATAACATACCATCTGATGCATGTGTGTTTTTGTTTAGCGGCAATTTAGGCCCTGGTCATGGTCTTCATTTTTTTGTTGATGCAATTAAAGCCTTAAGTGATTATGATAAAGCATATTTTGTAATTGGAGGTTCAGGAACGTATTATAAGTATCTTGATGATAGATTTAAAGAATTTTCGCCAAAAAATGCTTTGCTATATAGTTGGTTGCCACGTGAAGATTATGAGCAGATTGTTGCAACAAGTAATGTTGGTTTAATTTTTTTGTATCGATATACTTCACCACAATACCCATCTCGTTTATTAAGTTATCTGGAGTATTCCAAACCAGTATTGTGCGCTGTAAATGCTTTTACCGATATTGGGACTATTGTTGAAAAATATGAGTGTGGAAAATCAGTTGAGCATGGGAATTTAAACGATTTTATTGATGTAATAAAATTTTTCTGCGAAAATGCCAATTTGCGTAAAAGTATGGGTGAAAAAGGGCGTAAGTTGCTTATGAATAAATATACAGTTGGTCATTGCTATGATATTATTATGAAACATTTCTAATGCAAAATAATAAACTTAAAATATTACTTCTTGATCAAGGGCGTCAATCGTTACCTTTTCTTAAGTCTTTTGCTAAATCAGGACATCATGTTACTGTTGTTTGTAATACGAGGCTGAATGAGAGTTACTTTTCACGTTATCCGTCAAAGAAACTGCTTTGGCCTAGTTATATAAATGATCGTGAGGGGTTTGAGATAAAATTATTCGATTATCTAAAAAACAATCAGGTTGATGTTACAATAAGTGTGGGTGATGTTTCGGCAGATATTTTGGCCAGAAATCAGGATTTTGTAAAACAATATACCAGGATAACATCACCCGATTATGATACCTTTTTGCTAGGAGCTGATAAGCTGAATTTAATGATGTATTGCATGGATCATGGTTTGCCATGTCCCAAAACCTATGAACTAACTGAGAAAACGCTTGCTAACTTGGCTGATTTATTGGATTTTCCTGTTATGGTAAAGCCTTTGCGGGGCATTGGAGCTATTGGTGTAAAACGATACGATAATCTTGATGATTTGAAAAGTAAATATCCTTCGATGATGAAAGAATATGGACAGATGATTGTTCAGGAGTTTATTCCTCAGAAGGGGGGGATGCAGTATCAGGCCGAGGCTTTTGTTGATGATAATCACGAAATGAGGGTTTGTTTACCTATTCTTAAACCAAGGTTCTTTCCTGTTAGCGGCGGTACCAGTACTGCAAATGTTACTATTGAGCATTCCGAAATTTACGAAACAACAAAAAAACTATTGGAAGGTATGAATTGGAGGGGTGCAGCCGATGTAGACTATATTCTTGATCCACGTGATAATATAGCTAAGATTTTGGAAATAAACCCACGTGTAACTGCCGGAATAAAGATTGGTTTTGCAGCCGGTATCGATTATGCCGACTTACATTTGAAATTGGCATTAGGACAAGAAGTTCCTGTTATTGATAAATATAAACTTGGTGTTTACTGTCGTAATTTTTTTCTTGAAACACTGTGGTTTTTGTTTTCAACACGACAGATGAAAAAAGATACTAAACCATCGTTTTTTAATTTTTTTGGACGTAACGTTGTTGATCAGTTATTGAGTTTCGACGATCCCTTTACAGGTTTGGGGTTTGTATTAAATATGATTAGAAAGTATTCGAAAGTCTCAAATTTTAAAGCAAAAGTGCGAATGTAGTATTGTTAATAAAACAGAATGGCATTATTGCTAAATTTTATACACGTTGATGGAAAACATAATGATAAATGCACTAACAATTGATGTAGAAGATGCTATTAATCAGGCTATGCGAAACTTTTTTAAAAAGGAAATGGAACCTACTATACGTGTGCTTGACAACACTATTCGACTACTCGACTTGTTTGATGAGAAGAATGTAAAGGGGACTTTTTTTGTGTTGGGTGAAGTTGCTAAGACCTATCCTAATTTAATTAAAGATATTGCAAATAGAGGGCATGAGCTTGGTATTCACGGCTATTCTCATGCTCGTTATTATAATATTACAAAAGAGCAGGCTCGACAGGAAATTGTTGCATCGAAGGAAATTATTGAAGATATTTCGGGTAAAGAAGTGCTTGGACATCGTGCTCCTGAGTTCTCTATTAATAAAGATACAATTTGGGTGTTAGAACTTTTGCTTGATGCAGGACTTAAATATGATAGTAGTATTTTTCCTGCAAAATCATCGCGATACGGTTGGTCTGGATTTGAAAAGGATATTCATTATTTTACTTTACATGATGGTCGGAAAATAATTGAAGCACCAATGTCTGCTATTAGATTTGCTGGTAAGGATTTTCCGGTTTGCGGAGGTGGATATTTCAGGATATTACCTTTTTCGTTAACTGACTATTCCTTTAATAAAATTCAGCAAGAACGTCCCGTAAATGTTTATTTACATCCTTACGAGGTTGATACTCCTCCGTTTCAGGACTTTTATATGGAACAGGTGAGTAAAGCTTCGTTTCGGGAAAAAATAAAGCTGAAAACTTATTGGTATAACAGGGATACTGTTGTGCCAAAGTTGTCAATGTTATTAGATAAGTATAAATTTGATACTTTATATAATGTTATTAGTAATGCATTAATCATTAATAATTAATGTGTTGAATTTTTTCTAAATATAAATTTAATGTGTAAAACCATTGTATGGATGAAAAAGTAAAAATAGTCCATGTTTTTTGGACGGGTGGTTTAGATTCTACATTTCGTGTTATGCAATTATTGCTAACTACTGATCATTATGTTCAGCCTCATTATATTGTGCGACACGAAAACTCTACCGGAATAGAGATTGACACAATGATTAAAATGAGAAGGGAAATAATTCGGATTTTCCCTAAAGTAAGACCTCGTTTTCTTCAAACAATTTATACGAATGAGGGACTTATTAAATTTGATGATGACATAAATGAAAGTGTAAATAATTTAAAAAAGGAAGGAAAGGTTGCCGAGCAATATCAGGTTATGGCAAATTATTGTAAAGAGTTTAATATTCGAGTTATTGATGTGGCATTAACCCGAATTTCGGGTGAAAAAGAATTTTTCGAAAAATTTAAAAATGCTGAGGCGTTTAAGTCTTTCCAATACCCTGTTATAAATCTCTCTAAAAAAGAGATGGTGAATATTGCTAAAGATAATAAGTGGGAGCAAATTCTTTTTATGACTTCATTTTGCCGAAGACCAAATGTGAAAATTAAACCATGTGGTGTGTGCGGCCCATGTGCCGATGCTGTATCTGCGGGTATGGGGTTTCGTTTTCCTCTGTTTTCATATATCAAAGCAATATGCTTAATACCTTTTCGAAGTTACTATCGTAAGAATTATTTTAAACACGATAAAAGTAAATTGTTTAAGTGGATAACTAAAAAGTTTGAACATAAATTTTAGTGATGAATAGAAAAAATAATAATGAATTTCCAATTCATGTAGATATACTTTGGACTGGGGGTTTTGATTCAACATTTAGAATTTGTCAATTGTCATTACAACCAGTTGAAATTCAACCATATTATATTTTAGATCATAGGCGAAAATCTTATAAAAATGAATTGAGTGCAATATCACGTATTATAAAATATTTGCAAAAGAAGGATACAACAAAATGTAAGATATTATCCTTAGTTGTTGTTCGTGATGACGAAATTAGTCTTAATAAAGAAGTTTCTGATTCATTTAATAGGATTTATGGTGAATATGTGATTGGACGACAATATGATTATCTTGCACGATTTGCACATCAGTATAATTTGAATTTGGAGTTGGGATGGGAATTGTCACTTAATGGTAGTAATATAGGTAGCGTGTTTAATAAATATGGAGTTTTTAAGACTGTAAAAGAATGTGTGCAAGATGTTGTAGTTGAATATATAGAACCGGATTTTATTAAGTGTTCAGAAGACTTCTTAAAGGTTTTTGGAAGGTTTAGGTTTGGACTTCCTTTGTATAATATGACAAAATTGGAAGCTTCTGATGAATATATACGATTAGGTTTTAAAAACGTAATAAAGATGACCTGGTTTTGTTCGCACCCAATTATGGGACGTCCCTGTGGTTTGTGTAATCCATGCGAAACAGTTATTAAATCGAATATGGGATACCGTTTGCCAATTACCTCGAAAGTGCTTTACAGTGCCTTTAAAGCAAATTCGTTAGGTAAAATTGTAAATAACAGGTTAAAAGTAATTTATAATACTCGCTTCAGGCATTCACGCCTTTCATCAAGGGCATTTTCCAGAAAAATTCAATAGTGTTGTATTATTTAAATCAAAGATTTATAATCACCTTAAATTTTTTTTCGTGAAACGACTTGTTTATTTAATGTATTACATAAAAAAGCTTGATTGGAATAAATATAGAAAATTTCTTTATTACATAAGTGAAATACAAAATAAATCAAAATTCAGGCTGGTAATTGATTCTGTTTATTCATCGTTAAGATATAATATTTCAATAATCGATTATTTTTTATTTGGTTTTTACAATCTATCTGCAATTGAGCGGAAAAAGTGGGCTGGTACTGGTTTTATGTACGAATATCAGTTACGAATGAATCCTAAAGGATTACGTGAGGTTTTGGAGAATAAAATTGAATTTCTAAATTATTTTAAAGATTTTGTTAATCGTAAATATCATTCTTTAAATCAGTCGGATGATGATGTTGAAAAGCTCGGCTTATTAATATCAAATTCATCTGGTTTATTAGTGGTAAAAGGTTCGCACGGACAAGTAGGTGCTGAGGTTGAAGTTTTAAATTGTAGTGATTATACTCCCGAATCGTTAGTTCATTATATGAGGCAAAAACGATTCAATTTGGCTGAAGAGTATATTGTTCAACACTTATCATTAATGAAATTATCACCATCGGGATTAAATACTGTTAGAGTTTTTACACAGTTAAATGGCGATAGAGTTGATATTTTGGGTGCGAGGTTAAGAATAACTGTTAATTCAAAAGTAGATAATATGGCAGCAGGAAACCTTGCTGCACCTATTGATGTTGTAACCGGTGTTGTTTGTGGCGCAGGTGTGTACAGCGATATTACAAAAAATGATTGTAGTATACATCCTGTTACAAATGAGTCTATTGTGGGTTTTGAAGTTCCATATTGGCAAAATGTTATTGAGTTTGTTAAAAAGGCTGCTTTGCATGTTCCAACTAATAAGTCTATTGGATGGGATGTAGCAATAACTGATATGGGCCCCGAACTGATTGAGGGTAATCATAATTGGTGTAAGGTATTGTGGCAATTACCAGTAAAGCAGGGATTAAAAGCAGAACTAGTTAAATATTTATAGTGGAAAAGATTTTAATTTTTATAAAGCATCATTTGGTATTTATCTGGCTGATTATTGAGAGAATAAACGATTTTTTATTTGCTGTTTTATATAAAAAAAAAGAAGAAAATTTGTTGCCGCGTATTTTTGAAAAAAATAAGCTATATCCTTATACATTTAGAAAACTTGTTTCAACCGATGTTGAAGCTCTTGCCAGATTAATAGATGACCAGTCGAAAGATGATTTGAAATATTTTAAGCCACATGGATTTGATATGGTTTCGTTACAAAAGCAGATGAAAAAAAGGTCTTTTTTAATGATGGGTGCTTTTGATGATAACAGGCTTATTGGTTATTTTTTCTTACGATTCTTTTTTACTCGGAAATGTTTTGTTGGACGTCTGATTGATAAAAGCTATAGGGGGAAAGGTATAGGTGAAGTTATGAATCAAATAATGTATAATACTTCGTGGAAATTAAGTTTTAAATGTCTTTCTACAATATCGAAAAACAATAAAGCTGTGGTTGCTGCCCATAAGAAAAATCCTGCTTTTGTTGTTTTAAAAGAGTTACAAAACAATTATTTGTTGGTTGAATTTATTAATACGGTTAAAAAATAATTATTGATAATGTCTAAACGATTATTTGATATTATAGCTTCTGTTTGTGGTTTCATTATTTTATTGCCTGTTTTTATTATTGTTGCTTTATTAATTAAAATATTTATGCCTGGTCCGGTGTTTTTTATCCAGAAGAGAACCGGTCGGTATGGTAATCTTTTTAATATTGTTAAGTTTCGTACAATGGTTGTAAATCATGGTGGTAATACTGTATCTGTAAAAGGGGAGAGACGCATTACACCATTAGGTGCAACACTTCGTAAATACAAACTCGATGAGTTGCCTGAATTATGGAATGTTTTAATTGGTAAAATGAGCTTTGTTGGTCCTCGTCCTGATATGCCGGAGATGTTTGAAAACTTAAACGATGAGGAAAAAAAAATATTGGAATTAAGACCTGGTATTACAGGGCCGGCATCGTTGAAATATGTGAATGAAGAGGAGTTGCTGGCTTCAGTTTCCGATCCGGTCGCTTATAATTTGAATGTTATTTGGCCTGATAAAGTTAAGATTAATCTTAATTATTATTATAATCGTACTTTTTGGGGCGATATTGCGTTGATTATAAGAACATTAGCTGGCAAATGAATTGTCTGTTGATTTATGTTTGATGTTTTTTTAAAGTAAATAATTTTTTAGATTGAAAAATATATTAAAAGAATGTAGTTATGACATTTAATAAAAAACGGATTTATCTTTCAAGTCCTCATATGTCAGGACATGAACAAAAATATATAGCTGAAGCATTTGAGCAAAATTGGATTGCTCCCCTTGGGCCTAATGTAGATAATTTGGAAAAGACTATAGCTGATTATTGTGGTGTTAGACATGTGGCTGCATTAAGTTCCGGTACAGCTGCAATTCATCTTGCATTAATTCTGATGGGAGTAAAACCTGGCGATGAGGTTTTTGCTTCTTCTTTTACATTTTCGGCAACGGTTAATCCAATAGTTTACCAAGGTGCTAATCCTGTTTTTATTGATAGCGAAAAAGAAACGTGGAATATGGATCCTGAGCTTTTAGAAAATGCTTTAGCTGATCGTAAAAGAAAAGGAGTTATTGATAGGGTTAAAGCTATTATTGTGGTGCATTTATATGGAATGCCTGCAAAAATGAATGAAATACTTGATGTTGCTAATAAATATAATATTCCTGTAATTGAAGACGCTGCCGAGGCTTTGGGGAGTAAGTATAAAGGAAAATTGTTGGGGTCGTTTGGTAATGTTGCTATATTGTCGTTTAATGGAAATAAAATTATTACAACTTCTGGAGGTGGAGCTTTGTTGTCAAATGACGAAGAATTTATAAAAAAATCAAGATTTTTGGCTACACAGGCTCGTGATAATGCTCCGCATTACCAACATAGTTCTATTGGTTATAATTACCGAATGAGTAATGTTCTTGCCGGAATAGGAAGAGGACAAATGGCCGTTATTGATGAGAGAGTTAAAAAAAGAAGGGAGATTTTTAAGATTTATTGCGAAAATTTTATGGATGTTGAGGGAATTAGTTTTTTAAGTGAACCTGATGAGAAATATTTTTCGAATCGTTGGCTTACTACAATTCTAATTGATTCTTTAAAAACTGGTATTACACGTGAGGATATTCAAAAAGAGTTGGAAAAGGAAAATATTGAAACTCGTCCTTTGTGGAAGCCTATGCATTTGCAGCCTGTTTTTGAAAAATATAGTGCTTTTGTAAATGGGGTATCTGAAAGTCTTTTCGATGTTGGTTTATGTTTGCCGTCAGGATCTAATATGAGTAATGAAGATTTGTTTTTTGTTATTAAAACTATTAAATCTGTTTTGAAATAATATTTGAATTAAAATAATATTAAAAAAATCCCGAAGTAATTTACTTCGGGATTTTTTATTAATGCAGAGGCGTTATTTTACCCCACATTTTATTATTGTTTGTGTTTTGTATTTTTCACCAGGTAATAGTATTGTTGATGGAAACTCTGGTTGGTTAGGTGAATCTGGGAAATGCTGTGTTTCTAAGCACAATCCGCTGTACTGTTCGTATGTACGATCCCCCGATTTTAAACTGCCATCTAAGAAATTTCCCGAGTAGAATTGGATACCTGGTTCAGTTGTTTCAATTGATATGAAACGACCACTTATTGGTTCGTGCAATTCAGCAGCAAAGTGTAATGTATCTGATTGATTTGATAGAACGTAGTTGTGATCGTATCCACCCTGAATCTGATCAATTCGTGCTCCAATTGCAAATGGAGATGTGAAATCAAATGGGGTGTTTGCAACAGGAGCAAGCTCTCCGGTAGGAATTAATGTTGAGTCTACCGGGGTATATTTATCGGCTGCAATGGTTAGTATGTGATCTAAAATTGTACCATTACCAGCTAAATTAAAATATGCATGATTAGTAAGATTAATTGGTGTTGCTTTGTCTGTTTCAGCTTCGTATGAAATTATTAAATCGTTATCTTTTAATGTGTAAATAACTGTTATGTTTAAATTACCAGGGTATCCTTCTTCACCATCTTTGCTTAAATAAGTCAGTTTCAGAGCAGGTGCTTCTGGCGTATTTATTGGCTCAGCATTCCAAAGAACTTTATCATATCCAATAATACCGCCATGTAAATGATTGAAGCCATCGTTAGTGGCTAGTTGATAGGTTGAATCATTTAACGTAAATTGGCCTTTGGCAATACGGTTTCCATAGCGTCCAATTAATGCTCCAAAAAATGGTACTTCTTTTGTGTACCCCGATAAACTGTCGAAACCTAATACAATATTATCCATTTTTCCTTTTAAATCGGGGGTTTTCCATGATGTGATAATGCCACCAAAATTGGTGATTTTTATTTCTACTCCAGTTTGGCTGGTAAGTGTAAATAAATGTACTTGTTCGCCACTTGGCATTTGTCCCCAATTTTCTTTTTGAATAGGTTGAACTGTTTTTGTTGTTGGTTTGCAGGCAAATATTCCCACTAAAACCATTGCAATAATTAGCAGATTGAAGTGTTTTTTTTGTGTTTTCATAGATTGATGATTAAATTTTTATTAATGGTTAAAATTACTTTTTTTCTTTGAATTGAGTTGTTTTATATATAAAATATAATGTGATTTGTTATTAGTTTTTTTTATTATTTATAATTACCTGTTTATGAGTTTGTTTATTGAGTTGTCTATTTTTTTAAATACAACTATTTTTAAATGGTTTTTTTTGAATAATTATTTTATATGCGAAAATTTTTTTTAGTTTTTTTGTTGTTGGGTTTGTTATTACAAACTAAATCGATAGCGGTGGGCGATTTTAGTTTTCATTTTAAACATATTACTAATGCCGATGGATTGTCGCAAAATACAGTAAATTGTATATTTCGCGATGGCTATGGTTTTATGTGGTTTGGAACCGGTAATGGGTTGTGTAAATATGATGGTTATTCTTTCACGGTTTATACTAAGCCTCATTTGCCTTCGAATTTAATTAGAACAATTGTTGAAACTAATGATAAAGTTTTGCTAATTGGTACATCTGCCGGATTGGTGCGTTATGATTTGAAAAGTGAATCTTTTTTGGGTGATATAGATTTTTTGGATTGTTCAAAGCCGAAAGATGTTTTGTCAATATTTGTGGATTCAGACAATAATGTTTGGATTGGAACTTCTGATGATGGTTTGTATTGTGTTGATTTTTCCCGTAATGTTGTTTTGAATCATTTTTATAATGAGAATAGTCTTTTGCCTGATAATCATGTTAATGATGTTATTCAATTGCGAGATGGACGTTTGTTAATAGGTACTTCAAAAGGATTGTGTTTGTACAATTATCAGCGAAAGGCTATTGTAGAATGGCCATACCATATAGATGTAAATAAATCTGTTAGTAAATTATTTGAATCTAAAGACGGTTATATTTGGATTGGAACATTTCATGGGTTAACAGTTGTTGATCCACAGTCGGGGAAAGGTCGTGATTTTTTACCAGATCCTTTTGATAAAAATTCGTTAATACATGCAACTATTACCTCTATAGCTCAGGATATTATAGGTAATATTTATATAGGAACATTAGGTGGTTTAGATATATATCAGGTTACTTCTAATTCGTTTTTTCATGTACCATCTAATGGTTCTGAGGTCTTTTCGATGAATAATAGTTTTGTTCGCTGTTTATTGCCCGATGGTTTTGGTAATGTTTGGATTGGGACTGAAAAAGGTGGTGTTAATACCTTTAATCTTTACCAAAAACCTTTTTATTTTATGTCGCATAACGAAAATGATAAAAATAGTCTTTCGGTAAAAACTATTAATTCAATTTTTTCAAATGGTAATTATTTGTGGATTGGAACTGCAGGTGGTGGTTTAAACAGATATAATTGGCAAACTGGTAATGTCAACCACTATTTGTTTGAACCTGGAAATATATCTTCAATTTCTAACAATTTTGTTACTTCTTTTTTCGAAGATTCAAATAATAAATTATGGGTAGGAACTTGGGGAGGAGGGCTTAATAAAAAAACTGAAGGTAATTCGTTTAAGAGGTTTTCTCCTTTGGTTCATGGAGGAGATGCGGGTAGCGAAAATCCATTTGTGTCATCACTATTGTTCGATAATAAGGGGCACTTGTTTGTAGGAACCGAAGGAGGTATTGCTATTATGGATCTTGTGAATGAGTTATTTATTAATTTTTCTGATGATGATAATGGATTGGCTTCTATTAATGAAATAGGATGTTTGTTAATGGATCAGTATAATTATTTATGGATTGGAACCCGAAAAGGTCTTTACCGACTGTTACTTGACGATATACAGTTTAATAATGGAAAAGCTTGGTGTGATAAATCAAAAATCGAAATTTTTACTTCTCAAATGGATGATGATTATAAATCTAAGTTGCCGGGTAATTATGTTATTTCTTTGTTCGAAGATCAGGATGGTGTAATATGGATTGGTACTTATGGTGATGGATTGGTTAAATGTACCAGAAATTTACAGGGTGATTTTGATTTTAAGGTTATTAACAGAGAGAATGGATTATGTAACGACGTTATTTATTCTATCGAACAAGATAGTAAAGGGTGCTTATGGTTGGGTACCGATAAGGGATTGAGTTGTTTTAATCCTTTTAGTAGGCAGGTAACAAATTATTTTGTTGATGATGGATTGTTATCTGATCAGTTTTACTGGTCGGCTTCTTACCGGTCTTCTAATGGACAAATGTTTTTTGGTGGGGTGGAAGGATTAGTTTATTTCTATCCTGAGTCGTTTTCAACATACCCTTTCGAATCGTTGGTTAACATTACTAAATTAAGAGTGTTTAATGAAATTATTGAAGTTGGTGAGCAAAAATATAATAGTGTTATTTTGGAAAAAAGTTTAGCTGAAACTGATTCTATCTCATTATCTTATAAAAATAACGTATTCTCTGTTGAGTTTGCCGCTCTTGACTTTTTTCAGCCTGAAAAAATTCGATATAAATATATGTTGGTTGGTGTTGATCAGAATTGGGTTGAAGTATCTTCTAATCAGCGTTTTGCTACTTATTCAAACCTGAGTGGTGGCATATACGATTTTAAGGTTGTTGCAACTAATAGTGATGGAGAATGGAATAAAAATGAAAAGATTCTGACTATTAAAATACGGCCTCCTTTTTGGCAATCAACATGGTTTAGGTTTACTTTTTTGTTGTTTATTATGTTGGCTATTTTTGGTTACAGTAATTATCATAGCCGACGATTAATAGTTCAAAAGAAAAAGCTTGAAACAATGGTTAAAGATAGAACTTCTAAAATAGAAGCTCAGTCGGTTGTTTTAATAAAACAAGCTGATGAATTAACTATTGCAAATAAAACACTTGAAGATAGTAAAAGTGAAATTGAAGGGCAGAAAAAAGAATTAGAGTTGAAAAATAGAGAAATATTACATCAACGAGATCAATTATTCGAATTAAATAAAGAGGTTCAAGAGGTTAATCAATTGCAAATGAAGTTTTTTACAAATATTTCGCATGAGTTTCGTACCCCTTTATCTTTAATAATTGCCCCTGTTGAGAACATGATTGCTGATAATGATATTCCAAATAAGTTTCGTAAATCGTTAAATGTTATTTATAAAAATGCTAGTCGTCTTAATTTGTTAATACAACAGTTATTAGATTTTCGAACTATTGAAACAGGTAATTCACATGTCAGAATTACAAATTGTGCTATAGGAAAATTTGTTAATGAAGTTTTTCATGCATTTGACGAATTGGCAATTCAACGTCATATCGATTATTATTTTGATGATAAAAGTGAAGAGAAAGTGGTGTGGTTTGATGTTGATAAGATGGAAAATATTTTATATAACCTTATTTCAAATGCATTTAAATATACCCCCGAAGGTGGTCAAATTTTTTGTTCACTTGAACTTATTAATAATGATGAATCTTTACTGCTTACGGTAAATGATAATGGAATTGGAATGAGTGAAGATAATCAATCAAAAATATTTGATCGCTTTTATAGGGTGGATGGTAGTATTGCAAGCGGAAGTTCTGGTATTGGTTTAGCTTTGGTTAAAGAACTTGTGGATTTGTTAAATGGTGCAATTAGTGTAGATAGCGCTCTTAATAAAGGAAGTGTTTTTAAGGTGGTTATTCCATGTAAGTTCGATCATATTGTAGATATTACTTCTTCTGACGGGTTAGAACAAGGCCGGTTTGTTGATTTGAAAGAGAAAGTTAAAATGACTATGGCCGTTCTGGAAGAGAGTTCATTTGATAATTTTAAAAGCAATGATTTAAAAGATTTGCCACTTTTGTTAATAGTTGAAGATAATAATGAACTTTTGCAGTTTATTTCAAATATATTTTCGCAGCAGTATAGGATTATAATTGCTGCAAATGGCGAAGATGGTTTTAATATGGCAAAAAAATATTCGCCCGATTTAGTGTTAAGTGATGTTATGATGCCGGTTAAGGATGGAATTACAATGTGTACCCAGTTAAAAGAAAACCTTTATACAAGTCATATTCCTGTAATATTGTTATCAGCAAAAGCAATGCCCGAAAATTTTGTTGAAGGTATTACTGTGGGTGCTGATGATTATATTTCAAAACCATTTAACAATGAAGTATTAATAGCAAAAGTTAAAAATCTTATTGAATCTCGTAGGCGACTAAAGAAACTATATTCATCACTTGGCATTGATGAGCTGAAAAATGAAGATCATTCAATATTAGGAATTGATGAAAAGTTTATGAAAAAAATTTTTGAAGTAGTCGATACTAATTATAACGATCCGTTATTTAGTGTTGAAACATTTGCCGATTTAATGTGTGTTAGCAGAAGTCTTTTATATAAAAAATTAAAAGCGCTTACCGATCTGTCACCCAACGATTTTATTACAATTCATCGTTTGAAGAAATCGGTTGTTTTACTATCTGCCGGAAATTTATCAATTAATGAAATTGCCTATCAAATTGGGTTTAATGATCCAAAATATTTTAGTCGTGTGTTTAAAAAGTTCTATAAAAAAACACCAAGTGAATTTATGTGCTGATTTTTATACATAGTTCGATTCGGCCTTCATTCCTTTTAGGATGGTAAATCCGCGGTCAATATCTTCATCGTTAACTAAAATTGTAAATTCATTAGTTGTCGATATTACCTCTTTTAGGTTGATGCCTTCCCATGCCAATGCTTTTAATATGTGATAATAGAAGCCTGTAACCTGTGTATTGTTGCTTGGTAGTTTTAAAGTAATGGCAGATAGGTTATTACTTTTCCAAATCATATCTTCGTTTTTGAAGTTGTTAATTACAACGTTTTCAAATGAACTGCTTACCACCAAATTTGATTCAAAAACTCCCCTAACAAAAGTGTAAAAAATGTCCTGATGATCAACTATTTGGTTCATAACATTTGTGTGGCACTTAAATATTGTGTTACTGTTTCGATATGTAAAATCTGAGAGATTTGAGCGTACAATGATGTCGCCAATTGCTCCCATTATATTTTTTAAATTGTTGTGAAGTGATTTGTTTAGGTTAGGTATTAATCGGTTTAATGCCATAACAATAGCACCTTCTTTTATGTTTTTTTTTACAATTTGTTCAATCTGTGGATGTATTTTTCTGGCAACAGATGAAATATTTACAATTCCTTCACTTAGCGATTCGGCAAGGAATGGCTTTACTTTTATAACCGATTCTACGGCTTGGGAGACAGTAATCATTTATTGTTTTTTTGTAAAATTAATAAATAGTTAAAATTTTAACAAATTGTTACAGATTAATTTTTATTGTTGTATTAATTTTTCAATCCGTTTTAAACTTTTATCTTTGTTCTAAATTCAAAATAGAGAATAAAAGATTACACATGGGTATATCAAATTTGAAAGGTTCAATTGTTGCCATTATAACTCCTTTTAAGGATAATGGAGAGCTTGATTTAGAAGCCTTTGATCAACTTATAGAGTTTCATATTTCAAATAAAACTGATGGTATAGTTGTTTGTGGAACTACAGGTGAAACACCGGCATTGTCCGAAGAAGAAGATGCGATAATGATTAAACGTGCTGTAGATAAAGTTGCAGGTAGGGTTCCGGTAATTGCAGGAACCGGTAGCAATAGTACGCACGATTGTATAAAATACACTCAGAAAGCTAAAGATTTGGGTGTCGATGCAGCTCTTGTTGTGGTTCCTTATTACAATAAACCTACCGATGCTGGAATGTATTTGCATTTTAGCAGTGTTGCAAAAGCTGTCGATATCCCAATTATTCTATATAATGTTCCAGGGCGTACTGGGTCAAATATTAAACCTGCAGTAGTTTTAAAATTAGCAAACGATTTTAAAAATATTGTTGGTATTAAAGAAGCTCAGGGCAATTTGTCGGTTGTGGCCGAATTGATCGCTAATCGTCCCAACGGTTTTAAAATATACAGCGGTGATGATTTTACATCCATGTCAACTAATTATATTGGAGCTGATGGTTGTATATCGGTTATTGCTAATATAATACCTTTGGAATTTCATAACCTGATGCATCTTTCAATAAAAAATGAAGTAATTCCGGCTCAGGAATTGTTTTTTAAATACCGTGTTATAATGGATTTGATGTTTGTTGAATCGAATCCAATTCCGGTAAAAACGGCTTTAGCTATTATGGGTAAAGTTAAAGAGGTATTTAGGAGTCCATTGTGTGAGATGGATTCTGTTAATCGACTTAAATTAGAAAACGAACTTAAAAAAATAGGTGTAATATAAATCACTTATAGTGTTGGATGGATAATAGGGGGCAGTTGCCCCTTATTTTTTATCGCTATGTTAAAGATCTTTTTTATCTTTAAACCGGTGATTAAAATATTGTGCAATGAATGTTATTGACGTTTTGAATAATCATAAAACAGTACGAAAATATAAGTCAGTTTCAATCGACGATGAACTGTTAACTAATTTGCTTTCTGCTTCTTGTCGAGCATCTACAACAGGAAATATGCAGGTTTATAGTATTGTAGCTACTCGTGACCAATCGATAAAAGATGAGTTGAGCCCATGTCATTTTAACCAGCCAATGGTAAAACAAGCTCCTTTGGTTCTTACCTTTTGTGCTGATTTTAATCGGTTTAGTAAGTGGTGTAACCAACGTGGAGCAACGCCTGGGTATGATAATTTTCTTTCGTTTGTAACGGCTGCGATTGATGCGTTACTTGTTGCCCAGAATTTTTGTGTGGCCGCTGAGAGTAAGGGTTTGGGTATTTGTTATTTGGGTACTACTACTTATATGGCTCATAAAATTATTGATGTATTAAATCTTCCTAATGGTGTGGTGCCGGTTACAACTATTACAGTTGGATATCCTGATGAGGATATAGAACAGGTTGAACGACTTCCACTTGAAGCTATTGTTCATTTCGATAAGTATCGAGATTATAATACTGAAGATATTGATAATTTATATGCTCAAAAAGAAGCTTTAGATAACAATAGAAATTTTGTTGCCGAGAATAATAAAACATCGTTAGCTCATGTGTTTACTGATGTTAGATATAAAAAAGACGATAATGTTACTTTTAGTAAAATGTTGCTGGATGTTCTGAAAAGGCAGGGTTTTATGAATCAGTAGGTAATTTAAAGGTATTATAAAATAAAAGGCTGGCACTTTAAAGCCAGCCTTTTATTGGGTTGTAAATTTTTAATTGTCCGAAAAAATTATATTGTATTTTTTTCCTAATTCCTTTAAATCGGCCACAACAGCAGGTAAAAGATTAATTCCATTTTTTAGTCTTTCTTTTGTAATTTCTCTTTCCGGATCACCAGGAATTAAAACTTTTTCTTCTCCTTTGGCCGGGGTTGCGCTCCTGAATTTTTCAATCCAGTTATCCATGTGACTCTTGAACTCATCAGTTTTTCTAAAAGCATCTACTCGCCAAGCTCCAACAAAATGGCCTATTCCATCGCCAACTGATTCTTTTATTGGATCAATGTAAGCTACAAAAGGAGGTACCCATGGGCCATAATTTGCACCCGATAATACAGCCGAAAAAATGTCGACCCAGCTACTTAAACAATATCCTTTGTGCGATCCATGTATCCTGTCACTTCCTAATGGTAGCATTGCTCCGCCTTTTTTTAAAATGGCTGCATCAGTTGTTGGATTTCCATCGGAATCCTGTGCCCATCCTTCGGGCATTGACATATTTTTGCGTTGTAATACTTCTAACTTTCCGTTTGCAACAGATGTAGTGGCCATATCAATAACAACCGGGGGTTGTTTACCTGCCGGTATTGCAATTGAAATAGGATTTGTGCCTAAAAATTTGCTGGTCGAAAAGGTTGGTGCAACTAATGGACTGGCATTGGTCATTGAAAACCCAATCATATCATGTTCAAGAGCTAACATGGAATGATATCCGGCAATACCAAAATGGTTGCTGTTTCGTATGGCTACCCAACCACTACCAACGTTTTTTGCTTTCTCAATAGCAATTTTCATGGCAAATGGAGCAACAATTAAACCTGCCCCTAAATCGCCATCAATAACAGCTGTGCTTGGCGTTTCGTGAATTATTTTAATTTTTGGATTTGAGTTCAGTCGTTGTTTTTCCCACAGTCGAACGTAACCACTTAACCTTGCTACACCATGTGAATCAACGCCTCTTAAGTCGGCCGATATTAAAACTTTTGCTGCTTGAATGGCATCGTTTTCAGAAGTGCCAATTGATGTGAAAATTTCTTTTATAAATTTTTCTAAATATGATGCTGAGTACATTGTATGAAATTTTTGCTCAAATTTAGCATTCTATTTTGTAATAGAATTAATATTCTTAATCCTATTGTTTTTGTTGAAGTATTTAATAATGTTGTTTTGTTTAAATTTTCTTTGTTAAAGAAAGTAATTGCTATCGTTATGTTTTAATTGTAATTTAGTTGTTTGTAAAAGTTTAGTGATATGAAAAATTTGTTTTTAATAGGTTTGGTTTTGTTTTATATTATTGGATGTGAGTCAAATTCTGATGAAGATTTGAATGAATACAAAACAATTGACCTTTCGTTAAAAGGAACAAAGCTTGTGGAAGCCTCTAATCAGTTTGGTATTGATGCTTTTCGGTGGATTGTTAATGATTCTGCAAATTGTAATGTTCTTATCTCTCCATTGAGTATAGTTCAGGCATTATCAATGGTTTGGAATGGAGCTGAAGGGTTGACCAGGAGTGAAATGTCGAATGTTTTTTATATTTCATCTGAGGTTGAGGATACGTATAACAACGAGCAGAAAATAATTCGCGATCAACTGTTAAATGCTGATAGAAAAGTAAGTGTTGATGTAGCTAATTCAATTTGGTATAGAAATACCGATGTAATTGCCGATAGTTTTGCTCAAATTGTTGTTGATTATTATAGTGCTGAAATTTCACCTCTTAATTTTTCCGATGGAGAACAAGCTAAACAGATAATTAATAACTGGGTAAATGAAAAAACACATGGAAAAATACCTCAAATAGTTGATGAGGTTAATGACGATCATTATATGTTTTTAATTAATGCTGTTTATTTTTTGGGCGATTGGAAATATGCTTTTGACGAAGAAATGACCGAAAATGAAGATTTTTTTGCCGAAGATGGCTCAATAAACGAAGTTCAAATGATGAAAACAAAAGCCAATTTTGCTGCTTATTTATCTGATAACGTTCAAATGATTGAGCTACCTTATGGCAATGGTCATTATAATATGGTTTTAATGATGCCTGTTGATGATAATATAAACGGTTTTGTTTCTAATATGACAGCTGAAAAACTTAATGATTGGATTGATCGGATGGATACTTTGAATATTCAAGTGGAGATGCCAAAATTCAAGTTTGATGTTTCTTACGAATTAAAAAATGCTTTGATATATTTAGGAATGCCAACAGCATTTTCTGATAATGCCGATTTATCGTTAATTAATGGACGAGGAGGTATAAATATTAGTAAAGTTAAGCATAAAGCATTTATCGATGTTAATGAAAAAGGAACTGAGGCTGCGGCTGTAACTAGTGTCGAAATTGAATATACTTCGATTGAACCCGGAGCTAATAATGCTATTGTTCGTTTTGATAAACCTTTTATTTTTGCTATCCGCGAAAACGATACTAATGCTTTTTTGTTTATGGGTAAAATAGCTAACTCTTTGTGAAATAATGATATTTATTAGTTTACTGAGGATGAAATTGTGCAAAATACTAATCGCGAAAAGTATAATATGAATTTGCCTGGCGTGTTGGCATTATTAAAATATCATTAATATTTACATGATCAGGTCTGGTAATAATAAATTTAATGGTATCCGCAATGTCATTGGCATTTAGAGGTGTAAAACCTTTATAAATTTTTTTTATAGCTTCATCATCGCCCTTAAAACGAACATTTGAAAATTCAGTTTCAACAGCTCCCGGAGAAATTGAACTAACTTTTATGTTGTATGGTAATAGATCAATTCTCATTCCCTCGGTAATAGCATTTACTGCATGTTTCGATGCGCAATAAACACTGCCATTGGCGTAAGTGTTTATGCCTGCTATCGACGAAATATTAATAATGTGTCCTTTTTGTCGTTTTTTCATTAAAGGAATTATTTGCCGTGATAGGTAAAGTAGCCCTTTCACATTGGTGTCAATCATGGTTTCCCAATCTTCCCACAAGGCTTTATCAACAGGGTCAAAACCTGCTGCCAATCCGGCATTGTTTATCAAAACATCAATATTTTGCCACGATTCAGGTAATGAATTAATGGCATATAAAACATCCGTAGTATTACGAATGTCAAAACATAGTTGGAGTACATTATTGTTGCACTCTTTTATTATTGATGTTTTTAATATATCAAGTCTGTCTTTTCTTCTTCCTGTTATAATTAAGTCATATCCTATTTTTGCCAGATTTTTAGCAGTAGCTTCACCAATACCCGATGTTGTTCCGGTAATTAATGCAATTTTGTTCATGTTAGTATTTATAGTTTATCAATTAACGGCAATGTCAATTTGTAATTTGATCGTTTTTTTATACTTTCAAAGTAAGAATTATTTCTTTAAATCCTGAATAGTAATTTTAATAAAGTATTTTAAAAAGCACCACCAAAACAAAATATATGGAAACTTCATTAACATCACCAATCGATGCTGAAAAGTTAAATCTTTCACAGGATGAATATCAGCAAATTCAAAAAATATTGGGTCGAAATCCGAATAACTTAGAATTAGAAATTTTTTCGGTTTTATGGTCTGAGCATGCTTGTTATAAAAATTCATTAAAATGGATAAAACTGCTCGATAAAAAACACGATAGAGTTATAGTGCCTTTGGGACAGGAGAGTGCAGGAGCTGTTGATATAGGTGATGGATTGGCTTGTGTGTTAAAGGTGGAATCACATAATCACCCGTGTGCGGTACAGCCTCGATTGGGAACTTCGGCCGGATTAAGGGTTGTTACACGCGATATAATATCTATGGGAGCAAAGCCTTTGGCTGTTTTAAATTCATTGCGTTTTGGTGATGGGACAAGAGATACTGCTCGTTGGCTTTTTGAAGAGGTTGTGAAAGGATTAAACGATTTTGAAAAGGGATTTGGAATTCCGGTTATTGGTGGTGAAGTGGCTTTTAAAACTGGTTACAATTCGAGCCCGGTTGTTAATAATATGGTTGTTGGTGTATGTGAGTCTGATCGTCTTATTTCGGGTAAAGCTAACGGTGTTGGAACACAAATAGCAATTATGGGGGCTTTGACCGGAAATGATGGAGTTGATCATGACTCATTTTTTATTGATTTGCATTTAATGCTCGAAACAAAAGGTGTTTCTCTTGAAAAGCTTCGCGATGTAACAGTTGAAAAAGATTTATACAAAACAATTCAAGTGCTTAATAGTAAAGAATTGATTGTTGGTTTACAAACAATTGGTTCGCAAGGATTAGTTGGAGCAGCTTCGGAAATGGCAGCTAGAGGTCGGGTTGGTATGAGTATTCAATTAGATAATGTGCCTGAACGAGAACCTATTGATAGTCGTGATAAGTTATTTTCCGAAACATGGGGGCGTGTGCTTATTGCATTTGATAAAAAAAATGCCGATGCAATTATTAAAGTGGCTGCAACGCATCAATTGAGTTTTGAAATTATTGGAGAAACTGTTGAAGGACAAAATTTATCTTGTTTTGAAGGAAATAATAAAATAGTTGAAATACCGGTATTTGAAGTGGGCTTTGGTTGTAAAACACCTTTGTGCGACCGCGATTATATTGAGCCTGACAATCATAAAGCTCCAATTGGTATTTCTGTGTTTGATGAACCTGATCATTATCCAAATGTGGCAAAAAAAATGGTTCTAGGTTTAAATATTGCTTCAAAAAAATGGCTTATCGATAAGTTTGATAAAACAATACGGAAAGAATCGTCGTGTCATGTGTATCCATCTGATGCTGCTTTTGTTAATATTGAGGGGACAGATAAGTCGTTGGCATTAACAATGGATTGTAATTCAAACTATATGAAAGCTGATCCGTATATTGGTGCTCAGCTTGCCATTGCCGAAGCATCGCGAAATATAATTTGCGCTGGAGGTAATCCGGTTGGGATTACCGATTGTTTAAATTTTGGATCTCCTTATGATAAAACTGTTTTTTGGCAGTTTATTATGTCAGTGCGGGGAATAGAAAAAGCATCTGAAACATATAACATCCCAGTGGTTAGTGGAAATGTTAGCTTTTATAATCAAAGATCCGAAGCCGGATTGGTTGTTCCTATTATCCCAACTCCTGTTATTGGAATGGTGGGTGTAGTGGAATCTAAACATCATCATGTTACGCTCTCTTTTAAGCATAAAGGAGATATGATTTTTTTAATAGGACGTTCACATGAAGATATTAATGGATCGGAGTATTTGTCTGTTATTCACAAAACTGAACCAGAGTTTCCTCCTTTTTATCACGAAGATGAAGAGTTGGCTTTGCAAAAAGTGTTGAAAGATTTGGTTAAAACTGATTTGGTAAGGTCTGTTCATGATGTTTCAAGTGGCGGATTATTTATTTCGTTGCTCGAAAGTTCTATTCCGTTAGAGTTTGGATTTGATATTACTACCGATGCTGAAATTAGGAAAGATGCTTTTTTGTTTGGCGAATCACAAAGTAGGGTTATTGTTTCTGTAGCTCCGGGTAAACAAGATGATTTTGTTGATTTTTTAATGGAGAAGGATATCCCGTTTTCTATTCTTGGTCATGTTACAAAAGGCGAAATTCGTGTTGATGATGAATCGTATGGATTTATTGGTGAACTGAAAGAACTATTTGAAAAAAGGATTGAAAATTGGGTGAATGAACCGCTGATCTGATAATTATTGAGTTGAAATAAATCTTTTATGAAGTTGTGTTTCCCAATAGGTATTAAGTTGGGAAATAGGATTCTTTTTCCCAATTTTGAGCCGAAATTTTTGGTTACTTTAAAAATCAGTATGACAGTTAAGCCATATAATAACGCACAAGGGAATAAGAAGAAACAAGTTGCAATAATGTTTGATAACATTGCTCCTAAGTATGATTTGTTAAACCATTTGCTTTCTCTTGGTATTGATAAAATATGGCGACGAAATGCAATTCAGCTTCTAAAGCATATTAATAGTCCAAAAATATTGGATGTTGCTACAGGCACTGGTGATTTGGCCATTGCGCTTAATAAGAAGTTGAATGCTAGTGTGGTTGGGCTTGATTTATCAAACGAAATGCTTCAGGTTGCAAAGGAAAAGGTATTAAAGCTGAATATTAGAGATGTTGAGCTTGTACAGGGCGATTCGGAGAATTTACCTTTTGCCGATAATACTTTCGATGCCGTTACGGTTGCTTTTGGGGTTCGTAATTTTGAAAATTTAAAATTAGGTCTTAAAGAGATGAAAAGAGTCTTAAAACCCAGTGGTAAGATGGTTATTCTTGAATTCTCTAAACCCAAATATTTTCCTATGAAGCAGCTTTATAATTTTTATTTCTCGGTTATTTTACCTATGGTTGGCGGGTTAATATCGAAAGATAAAGCAGCATATACTTATCTGCCCGAATCAGTTAAACATTTTCCTCAGGATTTGGAATTTATAAATGTGTTAGAAGGTATTGGAATGAACAAGGTGAGTCAAAAAAGAGAAACTTTTGGTATTGCTACTATATATTTTTCTGAAAAATGAGTACAATAAAATTCTGGTTATTAGGTTATTTATAATATTGATTATTTTTAAATAATAGTTAACAATTAAGTATACAGATGAAGACATATTATAAAGTAGGGATTGTATTATTATTATTACTAACTCCTTTTCTTGTTAGTGGTCAGCGAGAAAAAAATGGGGTGCCTAATTTACCTGCTTTTGATGAAAGACCCATCCACTTTGGCTTTTTGTTAGGGTTAAATGTTATGGATTTTAAAGTGCTAAATAGTGGTATTGCTAATAATTATAATGGGGATGTACCAATTTATGGAGATGTAATAAATCTTCAGCCTGGACTTAATATTGGTATTGTTAGTAATTTGCGGTTAAAAAAACACTGGGATTTACGGTTTTTGCCCGGCATTTCTTTTGGGCAGCGCGATATGGTTTTTATCCAGAATGATAAAAAAATGGAGGATGTTATTGAAATAAAATCAACATTTCTCGAATTTCCGTTATTGGTTAGATATAGCGCCGTGCGCCAGCATAATTTTAAACCATACTTGGTTGGAGGTATAAATGGCCGAATTGACCTTGCTAAAAGCAAAAAAGATAAAATAGTCTTGAACCCAATGGATTTTTATATTGAGGGGGGAGTTGGTGCCGATATGTACCTTACTTATTTCAGATTTTCTATGGAGATTAAGGCTTCTTTTGGATTAATGAATGTTATTAACGAAAAAGGTACTGGAGATGAGCATGATATTATCTTTACTCAGGCAATTAATAAATTAACTTCAAACATATTTCATTTTACTTTTTATTTCGAATAACTCCTGAATCATTTTCTTTTCTATATAGTTTCATCTGGTTTTACATTTAGTTTATTGTTATTTTTGGGGCAATGAAAAAAGAATTAACCCTTCGAATTACCCCACAAGAAGCTTCCGATGAGAAGTTCTATAAGCCTTTAGTGGCTCGAAAAATGAATGTTAAGCCTGAGGCTTTAACTTCAATAAGAGTGTTGAGAAAATCAATTGATGCCCGTCAACCTCAGGTTTATATTCAAATGCAGGTTGAAGCGTATGCTAATATAAAACCACCTGAAGATAAAAAAGTATATTTCGATTATTCAAATGTCGAAAACAGCGAAGAAGTTATTGTTGTAGGAGCTGGGCCTGCCGGATTGTTTGCTGCATTACGTCTTATTGAACTGGGATTAAAACCGATAGTTATTGAGCGTGGAGCCGAAGTTAGTCAGCGAAAAAGAGATGTTGCAAAGTTAAATCGTAACGAAGGCTTGAATCCTGAGTCGAATTATGCTTTTGGTGAGGGAGGTGCTGGTACTTTTTCCGATGGTAAATTATATACTCGAAGCCAGAAAAGAGGTGATCTTCGTAAATTGCTTGAGGTGCTTCATTTTCATGGTGCATCAAACGATATACTTATTGACACACATCCTCATGTGGGTACAGATAAATTGCCGGCTGTAATAAAAAATATCAGGCAAACCATTATTAATGCCGGTGGTCAGGTGCTTTTCAATACAAAGGTTGCAGATTTGATTATTGATGATTGTACTGTTAATGGCGTTGTTTCTTCAAAAGGTGAAAAGATTTTTTCGAAAGCAGTTGTTTTGGCTACCGGTCATTCGGCCAGAGATATTTATTATTTGTTGAATGAAAAATCAATTAAGCTAGAGCCAAAGACATGGGCAATGGGTGTGCGGGTCGAGCACCCTCAGGATCTTATTGATCAAATTCAATATCATTCGCCCGATGGGAGGGGAATGTATTTACCGGCTGCAAGTTATAGTTTTACTGCACAGGTGGAAGATAGGGGCGTTTATTCATTTTGTATGTGTCCTGGTGGGTTCATTGTTCCTGCAATGACTGGGGAGATGGAAATGGTAGTTAACGGAATGTCACCTTCACGTCGGAATTCTCCTTTTGCAAATTCGGGTATGGTAGTGGAAATTCAAACTGATGATATTGGCGATTTTCGAAAATATGGAGCCATTGGGGGGATTATGTATCAACAAGAAGTTGAGCGTTTGTGCTACGTTAATGGAGGTAGTGGAATTATAGCTCCGGCTCAGCGACTGGTCGATTTTGTTCAGGGGCGATTGTCTTACGACCTGCCTGATTGTTCGTATGTGCCAGGAGTAGTATCATCACCATTACATTTTGTTTTGCCTGATAATATATCAAATCGGTTACGTACAGGTTTTAAACAATTTGGAAAGTGGGCAAATGGATATTTGTCTGACGATGCAATAGTTTTGGGAACCGAAAGCCGTACTTCGTCACCTGTTCGCATCCCTCGTGATCCGGTTACTTTTCAGCATGTTCAAATAGCGGGTTTATTTCCTTGTGGCGAAGGTGCCGGGTATGCCGGAGGTATAGCATCTAGTGCTATTGATGGTGAAAAATGTGCCGAAATGGTAAGTGTTTTTTTGAATCACATTTGATTTTAGATATTTCTTCGTTTAAATTCTGAACATACAATAGATGCAGCTATTGATACGTTTAACGATTCGGGTTTGTGAACAGAAGAACTGAATGACGGAATGAATAGCTTTTTGTCTATTAGTCTTTCAATTTTATTACTGATACCATTGCCTTCATTACCTAATACAATCATTCCAGTTTGAGGTAGAGTTTCTTTATATATGTTGGCTCCGTTTAAAAATGTTCCAAATGTTTTGAATTGTTGAGATTTGTGCTTGTTAATAAATGCCTTTAAGTCGGTATAAAAAACATTTACTGACATAATTGCTCCCATTGACGCCTGAACTACCTTAAAGTTAAAACAATCAACACTTGTTGGTGAGCATATTATTGAGTTAATGCCAAACCAATTAGCCATTCTGATAATTGTACCTAAGTTTCCTGGATCCTGTATTTCATCTAAAATTAGTATTAGTTCATTTTTTATTTTAGTTTCGTCAAGTATGAATTTAGGATGTTTAATTAATGCAATAACTGATGGAATGGTCGATAATTGGCTAATTAATTTTAGTTCGGATGTTGATGCTGTAATTATTTCGTTGGCTTTAATATTGTTACTTATAAGCCATTCGGGAGTTGCAATAATTGTTTCTATTTGTGCTCCTGAATTATAAATATCAATAACTATCTTATGGCCTTCTAAACAAAAAAGTTCAAGTTTGTCTCTGTTTTTTTTAAGCCGTAATGAATTTATTAGTTTTATTTTGTTCTTGCTAAGCATTATTTATTTCCTTTATTTGCAAAATTAATTTTTTAGAGGGAATTCAATATATTTATGGCATGTAATATGGGTTTATTTTCTAGTCTTTTAATGTAGTATCAATATTGAAAAGTAAAGTATTATTTTTTGTCAGGTTAGTTGTTTTTATTGCTGTCTTTGTTTCTGTAATTTCCTGTCGAACAACAAAATATGTTCGCGAAGGTGATTTTTTGTTAAATGCCATTGAAATTGAAAATTCAACCAATGATTTATCAAAGCAGGAGATAAAGGGGTATATAAGACAAAAAGAAAATTTAAAAATATTAGGTTTTTTGCGTTTTCATTTAGGTTTATATAATTTGTCAGGAAGAGATACAACCAAATGGATTAACCGATGGCTTAGGAAAATTGGAGAGGAACCGGTTATTTATGATGGTCATTTGGCTCAGTTATCAACTGACCAGTTAACCAGGTTGTTGCATAATAAAGGATATTTTAGGTCGTATGCAAAAGATAGTATTATTAAGCAGTCATCAAAAAAAATAAAAGTTAAATATGTTATTCACTCATCCGATCGTTATAAAATAAACCACGTCAGGTATCATATTGAGGATGATTCTATTCGTGAAATTGTTTTAGCTGATACAGCAAAAACATTATTAAAACAGGGGCGTTCATTTGATAGTAATTTGCATGAGAAAGAACGAGTGCGTATTACAAATAGATTGAAAAATTTGGGTTATTATGCCTTTTCGAAAGAATATATTTATTACGTAGTTGATAGTACTATAGGAAATCAAAGAGTAAATGATTCGTTAATTATTAAAAGAGCTCTGTTATTAGATAGTTTAGGTGATAAACTTGAAGAGGTATCGCATAAAAGATATAAATATCGAAATGTTACATACATTTTTAATGAAGATGGTAAGAATTATATGGATTCAAAAAAGATGTATGATACCTTAGAGTATGCTAATTGTAAATTTTTATATAAAGAAAAGATAGAGGTTCATCCTTCTGTTATTTATAGTTCAAGTTATATTGTTCCTGATGATTTGTATGTTAATGATAATGTAGAGAGAACGCAGATGCTGTTGTCGGGGCTGCAAATATTTCGCTATGTTGATATTCGATTTAGTGAAGTAAATGATTCATCAGGTGGTGATTATGGCTTGTTAGATGTATATATTCAATTAGTACCTACTAGAAAGCAGGTGTTTACTGTTGAAATTGAAGGAACTAATTCTTCAGGAAATTTAGGTGCAGCAAGTAATATTAAATATCAGCACCGAAATTTATTTCGTGGAGCCGAGGTTTTTGATTTGAGTTGGAGGGGAGCTGCAGAACGTGAATTTGTTCGTGGTACAAAAGATGAGTTTAATACTTATGAGTTTGGATCAGAAGCTAGTTTGGAGTTTCCAAAGTTTTTTATGCCTTTTACTGTTGAAGGTTTTCGTAAGCGTTTTAATCCGAAAACATCTTTGGCATTGGCGTATAATTATCAGCGTCGACCCGATTATACAAGAACTATTGCAAGTCTTCGATTTGGTTATAACTGGAATCCTTCAAAGTATTTGACTCATTATTTGTTTGTTTCTGATTTTAATTATGTAAGTCTTCCGTATATTCATAATGAATTTTGGAGTTATATCGATAGTACTTTTTTGCGTTATAGTTATGAAGATCACTTTATATTAACTTCATTATATTCTTTGGTTTTTAATAATCAGTTAAAGCCTAATCAAAAGGATTATTTTTATGGTCGTTTTAATCTTGAAGTGGCTGGAAATGTATTAAATGCCTTAGCTCCAATGTGGCAGGAAAGAGATTCATTAGGTTATGATATTTTTGGGGTTCGATTTGCTCAATATTTTAAAAGTGATATCGATTTGCGCTACCATTATTCTGTAAATAGTATTAATTCTTTTGCATATCGATTATTTGTTGGAGTTGGTTATCCTTATGGAAATTTAGAAGTTTTACCTTTTGAAAAAAGATTTTTTTCGGGTGGCGCAAATGGAGTAAGGGCTTGGCCGGTAAGAGGTCTGGGGCCTGGTACATACTCTGAAACGACTTCGACTTTCTATAATCAAACTGCCGATATTAAACTTGAATTAAATGCCGAATATAGGTTTAAACTTGTTGGATTGCTCGAAGGAGCTATTTTTGCTGATGGCGGAAATATTTGGAATATAAGGGAAGAGGGAAGTGTTGATGGAGGAATGTTTTATTGGAATGAGTTTTATAAACAAATTGCAATTGGTATTGGTGCAGGATTGAGACTAGATTTTAATTATTTTTTACTTCGTTTTGATGGAGGCATCAAAGCCAGAGATCCTTCATTGCCACAAAAACAAAGGTGGGTTTTAGGAAATAAACCTTTTGAATGGAGTGACATTGCTTTAAATATTGCTATTGGTTATCCGTTTTAATTATAAAAAAAACCGCTTTTTTTGAGCGGTTTTTTTATTGACACTTGTTGTATTTAAATTATGCTTTATTAGCAGAACCCAAAACATTTATGTTTTTGTGCATATATAATTTCTTCAAAGCATCCCTAGCTGGACCTAAGAATTTCCTTGGGTCAAATTCACCAGGGCTTTCAACAAAAACTTTTCGAACAGCAGCTGTCATTGCTAATCGACCATCTGAGTCAATGTTTATTTTACATACAGCAGATTTAGCTGCTTTACGCAATTGCTCTTCTGGAATACCTACTGCTGCTTTTAATGCACCACCGTATTTGTTAATTGTATCAACCTCTTCTTGAGGTACTGATGATGATCCATGAAGAACAATAGGAAATCCGGGAATTCGTTTTTCAATCTCTTCAAGAATTTCAAATTTTAATGGAGGAGGAACTAATTTCCCTTCTGCATTTGTGGTACATTGTGCAGGTGTAAATTTGTGGGCTCCATGTGATGTTCCTATTGAAATAGCAAGTGAATCAACTCCGGTTCGTTTTACAAAATCTTCCACCTCTTCTGGTCGTGTATATGTTGATTTTTCAGCTACAACATCATCCTCAACACCAGCTAAAACTCCAAGTTCACCTTCTACAGATACTCCGTGTGCATGAGCATACTCAACAACTTTTTTTGTGAGAGCTATGTTTTCTTCGTACGAGTGGTGTGATCCATCAATCATTACTGAAGAAAATCCGCTATCTATACACTCTTTACATAGTTCAAATGTATCACCATGATCTAAGTGTAAAACAACCGGGATATCATATCCAAGTTCTTTAACGTATTCAGTAGCTCCTTTTGCCATGTTTCTCAAAAGAGTTGCATTGGCATATTTTCTTGCTCCAGCTGAAACTTGTAATATAACAGGTGATTTTGTTTCAACACAAGCTTGTAGTATTGCCTGAAGCTGTTCAAGGTTGTTGAAATTGTATGCAGGAATTGCATATCCTCCAGCGACTGCTTTTGCAAACAGTTCTTTTGTGTTTACCAGACCTAAATCTTTGTAACTTACTGCCATTTTAATTAATTTATATTTGTGTTATTTCACGTGTGATTTTTTACTCATTTAATAAAATGAATATGCAAAAATAGTGAATGATTGTGATTTTTACAATTTATTATTACATATCGCTTTTGAATATTTATTTAAAACTATTTTAATTGTTTTTTTTATAGTTTCTTATATTGCTGCCATTACAATGTAATTTTTTACTATTTCAAATGTTATGTTATTTTAGTTATTCATTTTTTTATTTTTGTGCATTTAAATAATTGTACTGTTGATGTTTTTAAAAACAACAATTATTTATTAATAAGGTTTATATTTTGAAAGTGTTTTTTTATGACTGCTATTAAAGGACGTGATAGTTTTAAAAGTAAATTTGGTGTTATTGCTGCGGCCGCTGGGTCGGCTATTGGATTAGGAAATATTTGGAAATTCCCTTATATAACAGGAGAGAATGGTGGAGCTGCTTTTTTGTTTGTTTATCTTGCTTTTATAGCTGTAATCGGGTTACCGATTATGTTGTCCGAATTAATTATTGGACGTAAAGCCCATCGAAATGCTATTGGATCATTTAAAAAATTGGCTCCTGCTACTCTATGGAAATATATTGGAATTTTTGGTGTTGGTGCTGCTTTTTTTATTCTATCGTTTTATGGTGTTGTAGCTGGTTGGAGTATCCGTTATATTTTTATTGCTTTTTCTGATTTATCTTATAATGGAGCAGAAAGTGTTAATGCTTTTTTTAATTCGTTTATCAAAAATCCTCTTCAGCCATTAATATATCAACTTATTTTTATGTTTTTAACCGGCTTGATTGTTATTATTGGAGTACAAAAAGGAATTGAAAAATTCTCAAAAATACTGATGCCTATTTTGTTGGTTTTAATAATTGTTTTAGATATTCGTGCATTAACACTTCCAGGAGCATCTGATGGATTGCGTTTTTTGTTTCATCCTGATTTTGGTAAATTATCTTTTGAAGGTGTTTTGGTAGCATTAGGACATGCTTTTTTTTCATTAAGTTTAGGTATGGGGACTTTAATAACTTATGGTTCGTACATCAACAAAAAGAATAATTTGATTAGAGTAGCAATAAATGTAACAATTGCTGATACTCTTATTGCAATTTTGGCTGGCATTGCAATAATTCCTGCGGTTTTTGCATTTAATCTTGAACCTTCCGAAGGACCCGGATTGATTTTTATTACATTACCAAATGTGTTTAAGAGTATGCCTGGTGGTGACTTTTTTTCTGTTTTGTTTTTCGTTTTGCTTACAATTGCTGCGTTAACATCTGCAATTTCTATTCTTGAAGTTGTGGTTGCTTATTTTTCTGAAGAACTAAAGATGAAACGAAGAGTTGCTACTGTTTTTGCAACAGTATTAATTTCATTATTGGGTATTATATGTTCACTATCATTAGGTATTTATTCTAATTATACATTTTTTGGATTAAATGTGTTTGATTTGCTCGATTTTATTTCTGCAAATATTTTATTACCAATTGGAGGTATGCTTATTTCATTATTTGTTGGTTGGTCCTTGGGTAAGTATAAAGTATTTAAGGAAATTGCGCATGGTGGTTCTTTAAAAGGCTCATTTCTTGTTATTTTTATGTTTTTGGTTCGTTTTTTAGCTCCTTTGGCAATATTTTTTGTTTTTATAAAGGGAGTTGGGTTAATTGATTAATTAACAAGGTGTTATAAAAATATGTGGCGCGATTATTTAGCATTTAGCAAAAAACAGAGGTTGGGCTTTTGGACTTTATCTACTTTAATTTTGCTGCATATAATATATCTTTTCTTTTTTGTTCCATACGATTCCAATTCATTACAACTTTTTTTTTCTCAATCAGAAGATACTATTGTAAAAACTAGATTTGTTGATATTAGTGGTTTTGAAAATGCTAAGCTTAATCCCAATAATGCATCTATTAACGATTTAGAACAATTGGGGTTTAGTTCCAGGGCGATATTGAATTTGAAAAAATATCTCGAAAATGGTGGAAGAATAAGTTCTTTAAAACAGTTAAAAACAATATATGGTATTGATACTGTTTTAGTGAATCAATTGTCTGAATCTTTTTATTTTGATGATGGTTCTGTTGCCTATAAAAGAAAATACAAGCCAAAACATAAAGTTGAAAAAAAATATATTCCTAAATGGCTTAATTTGAATAATGCTCTAAAAGCTGATTTAATATCAATTGGGTTTGAAGATAAAGTAGTTGATAGTATTGAAAAAATTAGAGAAAACTTATATATAGAAACAGTGCAAGATGTCAATTCTTTTTTGGCCAATTCTTCACAACAACAATTAAAATGGGTGTTTGAACACTCAAAAAAAAGATACAAACCTAAAAGTAATCCTAATTTTAAAATAGATATCAATACAGCCGATACAAATAAGCTTAAACTCTTTCGGGGTATTGGATCTGGTTTGTCGAATCGTATTATCAATTATAGGAATAAATTAGGAGGTTTTTATAATATTATGCAATTAAAAGAAGTTTATGGTATTACTGATGAGTTAATTAATTCAATTGATTCATTGTTAACTATTGATACTTCAAAAATTAGAACAATTAATGTAAACAAGGCTACGGTGCGAAAAATGAAAGATCATCCTTATATAGGATTTTATTTAGCGCAGGAAATATATGAATATAGGAAAGTTAACGGACCAGTTTTAAATTATGAAAAATTACAGGAGCTAAAATCGATAGAGAAATCTGACTTTATAAAATTGAAATATTATCTGTCTTATTGAGAGATGGTGATACCAGATAAAATTTTTAAGGAGAAAAGAAAAAAAAGTGTATTTATATTTTGTTGAATGAATAAACTTCTTTTTCTTTGCAAGCGCAAAAAATAAATCATTTTTTGGGAATAGATTAATTAAATTAAACACTCAACTAAAGGAGTATACAATTATGATAGTTGTACCAATTAAAGAAGGCGAAAACATTGAAAGAGCGTTGAAAAAATTCAAACGTAAATTTGAGAAAACAGGTGCTATGCGTGAACTACGTTCTCGTCAGGCTTTTACAAAACCATCTGTAATTCATCGCGAACAGGTTAAAAAAGCTATTTATATTCAGCAATTGCAAAAAGATGAAGAATAAATAATTTTTGAGGTGTTTTTTATTTGCAAATTTTGTATATTATAGTAATTTGTAAATTTAGGAAAACCTCTTAAATGCAAAATATTCAATCTTTTTTAAAATATATTCAGTTTGAGAAACGAAGTTCAAATCACACAGTTGTTTCTTATGAGTGTGATTTGAAACAGTTTCAAAATTATATTGAGGTTGAGGGGTTTATTTCTTGGCCACAAATTACTTCAAAGCAAATTCGACAATGGATGATTAATTTGCTAGATGAAGGATTGACTTCAAAAAGTGTTAATCGTAAGATCGCAACTCTTAAATCATTTTTTCGTTTTTTAATGAGAGAAGGTGTTGTTGAAGTAAATCCTCTCGATAAAATAATTACTCCAAAAATTCCTAAGCGACTTCCTGAATTTGTAAAAGAGCATGAAATGGATTTATTGCTCGATGAAATAGATTTTGAAAAAAGTTATTCAGGAGTTAGAGATCATTTAATTATTGAATTATTTTATTGTACAGGGTTGCGTTTATCTGAGCTTTCAGGATTAACAATTAGTAGTTTTGATTTTTCAGGTGATGTTATTCGTGTGGTTGGAAAAAGAAAAAAAGAGAGGATAATTCCTTTTAGTAAAAAAATGAGATCTTCATTAATTGAATATATTGAAGTACGTAACTCATCTTTTTTAAACGTTGCGAATAATATATTGTTTTTAACCGATAAAGGTGAGCCTGTTTATGATAAACTAATATACAGAGTAGTTAAAAAACATTTATCTTTAGTAACAACTATGTCAAAAAAGAGTCCGCATATATTGCGTCATACTTTTGCGACAGTATTACTAAATAAAGGTGCCGATATTAATGCTATAAAAGAATTATTAGGACATTCAAATTTATCGGCTACCGAAATATACACACACAATAGTTTTGAACAATTAAATGCTATTTATAATCAAGCTCATCCAAGAGCTTAAAGAATGGAGGATCGTATTATGACTATTACAATTCAATCTGTGCATTTTACTGCGGCAGAACATCTTGAAGAGTTTGTAAATCAAAAGGTTGCCAAACTTGATCAGTTTTTTGAAGGTATTATTACAGCTGAGGTTATTTTAAAACTAGAGAAGTCTGACGATACTGAAAACAAAGTTGCAGAAATTAGCTTGAAAATTCCAGGTGGCGATTTGTTTGCTAAAAAACAATCTAAAACTTTTGAAGAATCGGTTGATTTGTCGTGCGAAGCACTTCGTAAACAGTTACTTAAGCGGAAAGATAAGGTTAGAGCTAAATAATACTAAAATTATCGGTTATTTTTTTGTTGAGTTTAAAATAAAATTATACATTTGCACACCGTTTTTAGGCTTATTCTAAAGATTGGTTGATTGATTTAATAGGCTGATTGGCACTTAGGTGATCAGCCTATTAAATTGAAAAGAGAGCTATTTTTTAAAAAAATTAACAACGGTTAATTAAAAATAAATGTAAAGGGGAGATACCAGAGTGGCCAAATGGGACTGACTGTAACTCAGTTGTCTTTCGACTTCGGAGGTTCGAATCCTCCTCTCCCCACATTTTATTAAAAAATAAGGTACATAGTTAAAAATTAAGGCATTTATGTCATAATTTTTCTATCTTTAATGCCTTTGTTTTATAAGCGGGAGTAGCTCAGTTGATAGAGCATCAGCCTTCCAAGCTGAGGGTCGCGGGTTTGAACCCCGTTTCCCGCTCTAAAAAAGGCCGATGTAGCTCAGGGGTAGAGCGTTTCCTTGGTAAGGAAGAGGTCACGGGTTCAATTCCCGTCATCGGCTCAAAATTGAATTGTTGAATTTTATTCGTTTATATTTATATCTAATTGTCAAATATTTCGAGTTATGGCTAAAGAAACATTTAAAAGGGACAAGCCTCACGTTAATATCGGTACTATTGGTCACGTAGATCATGGTAAAACAACATTAACTGCTGCTATTACAAAAGTGTTAGCATCTAAAGGATTGTCTGAAGTAAAAAATTTCGATCAAATTGATAATGCTCCTGAAGAAAAAGAAAGGGGTATTACTATTAACACTGCTCACGTTGAGTATTCAACCGAAAATCGTCACTATGCTCACGTTGACTGTCCTGGTCACGCTGATTACGTAAAGAACATGGTTACTGGTGCTGCTCAAATGGACGGTGCAATCCTTGTTTGTGCTGCAACTGATGGTCCTATGCCTCAAACTCGCGAGCACATTCTTTTAGCTCGTCAGGTAAACGTTCCTAAAATTGTCGTTTTCATGAACAAAGTTGACATGGTAGACGATGAGGAGTTATTGGAACTTGTTGAAATGGAAATTCGTGATTTATTGAGCTTTTATGAGTTCGATGGTGATAATACTCCTGTAATTAAAGGTTCTGCTCTTGGTGCTTTGAATGGTGAACCAGAGTGGGAAGAAAAAGTTATGGATCTTATGGCTGCTGTAGATGAGTGGATTCCACTTCCTCCTCGTGATATAGAAAAACCTTTCTTAATGCCTGTTGAGGACGTATTTTCTATTACAGGTCGTGGTACTGTTGCTACAGGTCGTATCGAAACTGGTGTAATTAAAACTGGTGAAGAGATGCAATTAATCGGTCTTGGTGCTGAAGGTAAAAAAACTGTATGTACTGGAGTAGAAATGTTCCGTAAGATTCTTGATACAGGTGAAGCTGGTGATAACGTAGGATTATTACTTCGTGGTATTGATAAAACAGATGTTAAGCGCGGTATGGTTCTTTGTAAGCCAAACTCTATCAAACCTCACACTAAATTTAAAGCTGAGATTTATGTATTGAAAAAGGAAGAAGGTGGTCGTCACACTCCTTTCCACAATAAATATCGTCCTCAGTTTTACCTACGTACTCTTGATTGTACTGGTGAGATTACTCTTCCTGAAGGAACTGAAATGGTAATGCCCGGAGATAATGTTACAATTACAGTAGAGTTGATCTATCCTGTAGCATTAAATCAAGGTTTACGTTTTGCAATTCGTGAAGGTGGTAGAACTGTAGGTGCAGGTCAGGTTACCGAGATTATAGAATAATATGAATTTATTATAAATGATTGGGATTATTATATTCCCAATCATAATACGGGTGTAGCTCAGTTGGTAGAGCATCGGTCTCCAAAACCGAGTGTCGGGCGTTCGAGTCGCTCCTCCCGTGCAAAAGAAATCCATAAGGATATCTTAAAAAATTAAAAGGTACTATGAACAAAATTTCAGCATATTTTAAAGATGTTCACAGTGAATTAGTGGCAAAAACATCGTGGCCTACCTGGTCTGAATTAACAAATAGTTCTGTTGTGGTAATGGTTGCATCAGTAATCATTGCTTCTATTGTTTTTTTAATGGATGCAGGATTTAGTAAAGTGCTCGATGCGATTTATAAACTTTTGTACTAATTATTAGACTGGCAAGAAAAATGGCCGAAATAGAGAAAAAGTGGTATGTCCTAAGGGCAATTGGAGGTAAGGAAAAGAAAGTTAAGGAGTATTTAGAAAGTGAAATTTCAG
This sequence comes from Marinilabiliaceae bacterium, assembly GCA_016933045.1. Lineage (GTDB taxonomy): Bacteria > Bacteroidota > Bacteroidia > Bacteroidales > Marinilabiliaceae > JAFGBR01. Next base: position 138,482 of record JAFGBR010000069.1, read on the forward strand.
CCTTAAAATTAAATGAGTATGTATCTCAGGTTTTGATTCCTACTGAAAAAGTATTCCAGATACGAAATGGAAAAAAAATTAGTAAGGAGAGAAATTATTTACCTGGATATGTTTTGGTAGAAGCAGCTTTAGTTGGTGAAATTGCTCATATTTTAAGGAATATTCCAAATGTTATCGGTTTTTTAGGGGATAGTGATCCAACTCCGCTTAGAATCTCTGAAGTTAATCGTATTTTAGGTAAAGTAGATGAACTTAGCGAAACTGAAGAGTCTCTTAATATTCCATTTTTTGTTGGTGAAACTGTGAAAGTTATTGATGGGCCTTTTAATGGGTTTAATGGAACAATTGAAGAAGTAAATGAGGAGAAACGTAAGTTAAAAGTAATGGTGAAAATTTTTGGTCGTAAAACCCCATTAGAGCTTAGTTTTTTGCAAGTTGAAAAAGATTAATGAATAATACGATGTTTAGTAGTTTAATGCTTCCAGAACAGTTTATTGTTCTCTTATACAAACATCGAATTAATATATTTATAAACAAATTTTACGAATTGCTACGATGGCTAAAGAAGTAGAAACTTTTATCAAATTACAGATAAAAGGTGGTGCCGCAAATCCATCACCTCCAGTAGGACCAGCACTTGGTTCGAAAGGGGTTAACATTATGGAATTTTGTAAGCAGTTCAATGCCAGAACTCAGGATAAAGCCGGAAAAGTTTTACCTGTAGTTATTACGGTGTATAAGGACAAATCATTTGATTTTGTTGTAAAAACACCACCTGCTGCTGTTCAAGTTATGGAGGCTGCTAAAATTAAAGGAGGTTCCGCTGAACCTAACCGAAAAAAAGTAGGCTCTATTAGTGTTGATCAGGTAAAAGGGATTGCAGAAGGAAAAATGGCAGATATGAATTGCTTTACTGTGGAATCTGCAATGAGCATGATTGCCGGTACTGCTAGAAGTATGGGAGTGACTGTAGAAGGTGAGCTTCCGGGTAAAAATTAATTTAAACCCTTTTTGGAAAAATGGCAAAACTAACAAAGAATAAAAAGTTAGCATTAGGGAAAATTGACGCCGCCAAGCAATATTCAATCGATGAAGCATCTACTTTAGTAAAAGATATTACTACAACTAAATTTGATGCATCGGTAGATATCGACATTCGTTTGGGTGTTGATCCACGAAAAGCTAATCAAATGGTTAGAGGTGTTGTTACCTTGCCTAATGGTACAGGTAAAGAAACACGAGTACTTGTTTTGTGTACACCTGATAAGGTGGAAGAAGCTAAAAGTGCTGGCGCTGATCATGTTGGTTTGGATGAGTATATTGATAAAATCAAAGGAGGTTGGACTGATATTGATGTTATCATAACAATGCCAAGCGTAATGGCTAAAGTGGGACAATTAGGACGTGTGTTAGGGCCTCGCGGTCTTATGCCAAATCCTAAAAGTGGAACCGTAACGATGGATATTGGTAAAGCTGTTCAAGAAGTGAAGGCTGGTAAAATCGACTTTAAAGTTGATAAATACGGTATTGTTCATTCTACAGTTGGAAAAGTGTCTTTTAGTCCTGATAAAATTACCGAGAATGTTCGGGAATTTGTAGGTGTCATCCAAAAGTTAAAACCTGCTGCTGCTAAAGGTACTTACATTAAGAGTATTTATCTTTCAAGTACCATGAGTCCAGGAATTCGAGTTGATTCGAAATCATTGGAAGGTTAATGTTTAATTTCACAAGTTAAGATTACATGAGAAAGGAAGATAAAAGTGCTCTGATAAGTGAGTTAGCTGCTAGCATCAGCGAATACAGCCACTTTTATGTGACTGATACAGCTGGTTTAAACGCTGAGATGACTAGTAACTTACGTCGGGTTTGTTTTAATGAAGGTGTAAAACTATTAGTAGTTAAAAACACTTTATTTAAAAAAGCATTAGAGCAAAGCGAAGGTAATTACGAAGAATTATACAATACGCTTAAGGGAACTTCAGCAATTTTCTTCAGTAACACAGGAAATTTACCTGCTAGATTAATTAAAGATTTTAGAAAAGGTAAAGATAAGCCTCAACTTAAGAGTGCTTATGTGCAGGAGTGTGTTTATGTGGGAGAAGATCAACTTGATGTGTTAAGAACAATCAAGTCGAAAGAAGAACTTATTGGTGATATTGTTGCTCTGTTACAATCACCTGCTAAAAATGTGGTTTCTGCATTACAATCGGGAGGTGGAACAATCCATGGTTTGCTAAAAACTCTTGGAGAAAGAAATAATTAATAAATATTTTTGAAACATTACAATTTAATTTTATAAAAATGGCAGATATCAAGAAGCTTGCAGAAGAATTAGTAAATTTGACTGTTAAAGAAGTTAATGAACTTGCTGGTGTATTAAAAGATGAATATGGAATCGAACCTGCTGCTGCAGCTGTTGCTGTTGCTGCTCCTGCTGCTGGTGGCGAAGGTGCTGCTGAAGCTGTTCAATCAGAGTTCGATGTAATTCTTAAGTCTGCAGGTGGTTCAAAATTAGCTATTGTTAAGCTTGTTAAAGAAATGACTGGTATTGGTCTAAAAGAAGCTAAAGAATTAGTTGACAAAGCTCCAACTCCAATCAAAGAAAAAGTTAGTAAAGAAGAGGCTGAAGCATTAAAATCACAGTTAGAAGAAGCTGGAGCTGAAGTTGAACTTAAGTAATTACCATCCTAAAAAAGGATACGGTTTAGGGACTCAACAAAATTGAGGACCTAAACCTTTTTGTGCTTTTATTTATTAAGTTCAATTAATTTGTTGTTAGATGACTCCAAACATGACAAACAGGATTAGCTTTGCTTCCATAAAAAATCAATTGGATTATCCTGATTTACTGGAGGTTCAATTGAAATCTTTTCGTGAATTTTTTCAATTAGGATCAACTCCGGAGGAACGAAAGGAAGAGGGATTAAGTCAGGTATTTTTAGAGAATTTTCCTATTACAGATACTCGTAATAATTTTGTACTTGAATTTCTTGATTACTCAATTGATCCACCTCGATACTCTATTCAGGAGTGTATTGAAAGAGGTTTAACATTTAGTGTGCCTCTTAAAGCTAAATTAAAGCTTTATTGTACAGATCCCGAACATGAGGATTTTGATACAGTAGTACAGGACGTATATTTAGGTACAATACCGTACATGACGGAAAAAGGTAGCTTCATTATTAATGGGGCTGAACGTGTTGTTGTATCACAATTACATCGATCACCTGGTGTGTTTTTTGGCCAAAGTATACACGCGAACGGAACAAAATTATATTCCGCCCGAATTATCCCTTTTAAAGGATCGTGGATCGAATTTGCAACTGATATTAATAGTGTTATGTATGCTTATATCGATCGTAAAAAGAAATTACCTGTTACTACCTTATTAAGAGCTATTGGATACGAAGGAGATAGAGATATCCTAGAGATTTTCGATTTAGCCGATGAAATAAAAGTTAACAAATCAGCTTTGAAAAAAGTTGTCGGTCGTAAGTTGGCAGCTCGTGTTTTGAAAACATGGATTGAAGATTTTGTTGATGAAGATACCGGTGAAGTTGTTTCGATAGAACGTAACGAAGTGATTATCGACAGAGAAACGGTTATTGAAGATGATCACATAGATGAAATTATAGATTCTGGAGCAAAAAATATCCTTGTTCATAAGGAGGATCAAAATCTGGCTGATTTTGCTATTATTTACAACACATTACAAAAAGATCCTTGTAACTCAGAAAAAGAAGCTGTGTTACATATTTATCGTCAATTGCGTAATGCAGAGCCACCAGATGAAGCAACGGCTCGTGATGTTATAGATAAATTGTTCTTTAGTGATAAAAGATATGATTTAGGTGAAGTAGGGCGTTATCGCTTAAACAAAAAGCTTGGTTTGGCAACTGAGATGGATGTTAAAGTGTTAACAAAAGAAGATATTATTAAGATTATTAAACATCTTATTGAGTTAATTAATTCAAAAACAGATGTTGATGATATAGACCACTTAAGTAACAGACGTGTTCGAACTGTTGGAGAACAGTTAGCAAGTCAGTTTGGTGTTGGTTTAGCTCGTATGGCAAGAACCATTCGTGAACGTATGAACGTGAGAGATAATGAGGTATTTACTCCTATAGATCTGATTAATAGTAAGACGATGTCTTCAGTTATTAATAGTTTCTTTGGAACCAATGCTTTATCGCAGTTCATGGATCAAACAAATCCATTGGCTGAAATAACACATAAACGTCGTATGTCGGCTTTAGGTCCTGGTGGTTTGTCGCGTGAAAGAGCAGGTTTTGAGGTACGTGACGTTCACTATACTCACTATGGTCGTCTTTGTCCAATTGAAACACCTGAAGGGCCAAATATTGGTTTGATATCTTCGCTTTGTGTGTATGCTAAAATTAATGATTTAGGGTTTATTGAAACTCCTTATCGTAAAGTTGAAAACGGACATGTTGATTTAACGAAAGAAGGTACCGTTTATTTATCAGCAGAAGAAGAAGAAGATTTAATAATCGCACAGGCAAATGCTCCTCTTAATGAGAAAGGTTTTTTTGTAAATCCTCGTGTTAAATCACGATTAGAAGCAGATTACCCGGTTGTAGCTCCTGATGAAGTTCAATTAATGGATGTTGCTCCTAATCAGATTGCTTCTATTGCAGCATCCTTGATACCTTTCCTTGAGCATGATGATGCAAACCGCGCTTTGATGGGATCAAATATGATGCGTCAGGCAGTACCATTATTAAGACCACAGGCACCTATTGTTGGTACAGGTCTTGAAGGAAAACTGATACGAGATTCACGAACTCATATAGTAGCCGAAGGTGAAGGGGTTGTAGAATATGTTGATGCCAATGAAATAGTTATTAGGTATGATATGACTGATGATGATCGTTTTGTGAGTTTTGAGCCAGAAACTAAACGTTATCATTTATATAAATATCAGAAAACAAATCAAAATACAACTATCGACCAAAAACCTCTTGTAATGAAGGGTGACCGTGTTACAAAAGGGCAAATTTTAAGTGATGGTTATTCTACCGAAAAAGGAGAATTAGCTCTTGGTCGAAATCTGAAAGTTGCATTTATGCCCTGGAAAGGATATAATTTTGAAGATGCAATAGTTATTTCTGAAAAAGTTGTTAGTGGAGATGTTTTCACTTCAGTTCATATAGATGAATACTCGTTGGAAGTACGTGATACAAAGCGTGGTCTTGAAGAGTTAACATCAGATATTCCTAATGTTAGTGAGGAAGCTACTAAGGATTTGGATGAGAATGGATTGATTCGTATAGGTGCTCATGTTAAACCAGGTGATATTTTAATTGGAAAAATCACTCCTAAAGGAGAAAGTGATCCAACACCTGAAGAAAAACTTCTTAGGGCAATTTTTGGTGAAAAGGCCGGAGATGTAAAAGATGCTTCTTTGAAAGCTTCACCATCATTATCGGGAGTTGTTATTGACAAGAAATTATTTTCAAGAATAATTAAGGATAGGAAATCAAGAACCTCGGAAAAAGCTCAACTTGTTAAAATAGATGAAGACTTTGCTCGTTCTGCTGCTGAATTGAAAGGCCGATTGGTTGATAAATTATTCGGTCTTATTAATGGAAAGACTTCACAAGGAGTTAAAGACTATTTAGGTGTTGAAGTGGTTTCGAAAGGAACTAAGTTTACTCAAAAAATCCTACAAGATCTTGATTATTTGATTGTTAATCCTAATAAGTGGACAACAGATAAAGATAAAAATGATCTTATTTCGAAGGTTGTTCATAATTTTATTAATAAGTATCGTGAACTTGAGTCTAAAGAAAAAAGACAAAAGTATAATGTAACAATAGGAGATGAGCTTCCTGCAGGTATTGTTCAATTAGCAAAAGTATATATTGCTAAAAAACGGAAAGTAACAGTTGGTGATAAAATGGCAGGTCGACATGGAAACAAAGGTATTGTATCAAAAATAGTACGTGCCGAAGATATGCCATTTCTTGAAGACGGAACACCTGTTGATATAGTGCTTAATCCATTGGGAGTACCATCGAGGATGAACCTGGGACAGATTTATGAAACAGTTTTAGGTTGGGCTGGTCAGGTATTGGGAATGAAGTTTGCCACACCTATTTTTGATGGGGCTAAACTTGAAGATTTAAAATCTTATACCGATAAAGCTGGTATACCTCATTTTGGTAAAACTTATTTGTATGATGGAGGAACCGGAGAACGTTTTCATCAGCCGGCTACAGTAGGTGTGATTTATATGTTGAAGCTTGGTCATATGGTTGAAGATAAGATGCATGCTCGTTCAATTGGACCATACTCACTTATTACTCAACAACCTCTTGGAGGTAAAGCACAGTTTGGAGGTCAACGTTTCGGAGAAATGGAAGTTTGGGCACTTGAAGCATTTGGAGCTGCTCATATTCTTCAGGAAATCCTTACCGTTAAGTCCGATGATGTTCTTGGACGTGCAAAGGCTTATGAAGCAATTGTAAAAGGTGATTCATTACCTCAACCGGGAATTCCTGAGTCATTAAATGTATTGTTACATGAGATGAGAGGTTTGGGTTTAAGTGTAACCTTAGATTAATTACAAGTGAAAGTTGCAAGTCAACTTTCACTATTTTGATATTATTCAGTTTAAAATTTAATAGTCGATATACTATGGCATTCAGAAGAGATCAGAAAGGTAAAAGTAATTTTACAAAAATCTCTATCGGTTTGGCTTCTCCAGAAGAGATTTTAGAATTTTCTAGTGGAGAGGTTTTAAAGCCTGAGACAATCAATTATCGTACTTATAAACCTGAAAGGGACGGATTGTTTTGCGAAAGAATCTTCGGTCCGGTTAAGGATTATGAGTGCCATTGTGGAAAATATAAACGTATCAGATATCGCGGCATTGTTTGTGATCGATGTGGTGTTGAAGTAACTGAGAAGAAGGTGCGTCGAGAGCGTATGGGACATATCTCGTTAGTGGTTCCTGTTGCTCATATCTGGTATTTCCGTTCGTTGCCAAATAAAATTGGTTATCTGTTAGGGTTGCCATCTAAAAAGCTTGATTCAATCGTGTATTACGAACGTTATGTTGTAGTACAAGCAGGTGTTAAGGCTGCTGATGGTGTAAATGTATTGGATTTTTTAACGGAAGAAGAATACTTAGATATTCTTGATACGTTACCTAAAGAAAATCAGCATTTGGATGATGATGATCCCAACAAATTTATAGCAAAGATGGGAGCTGAGGCACTTCATATGTTGTTGAGCCGAATTGATTTGGATGATCTTTCTTATAGTTTGCGTCATAAAGCAAATGTTGAAACTTCACAACAAAGAAAAAATGAGGCATTAAAACGTTTACAGGTTGTTGAATCGTTTCGAGAATCAAAAGGTACAAACAAGCCAGAATGGATGATTGTAAAAGTGGTTCCTGTTATTCCACCTGAATTACGACCTTTAGTGCCTTTAGATGGTGGTCGTTTTGCAACATCTGATTTGAATGATTTATATCGTCGTGTTATTATTCGTAATAATCGTTTAAAACGATTAATTGAAATTAAAGCTCCTGAAGTGATTCTTCGTAATGAGAAACGTATGTTGCAGGAAGCTGTTGATTCATTGTTTGATAACTCGCGTAAAGCTAATGCAGTTAAAACTGACTCAAATCGACCATTAAAATCTTTGTCAGATAGTTTGAAAGGAAAGCAAGGTCGTTTTCGTCAAAACTTATTAGGTAAACGTGTCGATTATTCAGCTCGTTCTGTTATTGTGGTAGGACCTGAATTGAATATGCATGAGTGTGGTTTACCCAAAGGAATGGCAGCAGAATTGTATAAGCCATTTATTATTCGAAAACTTATAGAGCGTGGTATTGTTAAAACGGTTAAATCAGCTAAAAAAATTGTTGACCGAAAAGATCCTGTTGTTTGGGATATTTTAGAAAATGTATTGAAAGGTCACCCTGTTTTGTTAAATAGAGCTCCAACTCTTCACCGTTTAGGTATCCAAGCATTTCAACCAAAATTAATCGAGGGTAAAGCAATTCAGTTACATCCTTTGGCTTGTGCAGCTTTTAACGCCGATTTTGATGGTGACCAGATGGCAGTTCATTTACCACTTGGGCATGCAGCAATTTTGGAAGCTCAAATATTGATGTTGGCTTCACAAAATATTTTAAATCCGGCAAACGGAGCCCCAATTACAGTACCTTCACAGGATATGGTTCTTGGACTCTATTATATGACAAAGCAGCGTACGGGTGCCAGAGGTGAAGGATTAGTATTCTATTCTCCTGAAGAAGCAAAAATTGCTTATAATGAGAAGAGAGTTGATTTGCATGCAATTGTAAAAGTTAAAACATACGATTTAAATAAAGAAAGAAATCCAGAATTACAAATGATTGAAACGACGGTAGGTCGTATTTTATTCAATGAATTTGTTCCTTTGGAGGTAGGGTATATAAATGAAATCTTGACTAAGAAAGCTTTGAGAGATATCATTGGAAATGTTCATAAAGTTTGTGGTACTCCAAAAACTGCTGCTTTCCTTGATGACATCAAAAACTTAGGTTATAGAATGGCATTTGAAGGAGGTTTGTCGTTTAATCTTGAGGATGTAATTATTCCAGAAGCTAAACAAAAGCTTGTTGATGAGGGATATGCTGAAGTAGAAGAGGTTTTGAATAACTATAATATGGGTTTCATTACCAATAATGAACGTTATAATCAGATTATTGATATTTGGACACATGTTAATGCTCGATTGACTCAAACAGTAATGAGCCAGTTAAGTTCTGATCAACAGGGATTTAATTCGGTATACATGATGCTTGATTCGGGAGCTAGGGGTTCTAAGGAACAAATTCGACAGTTATCTGGTATGAGAGGTTTGATGGCTAAACCACAAAAATCGGGAGCTGAAGGTGGTCAGATCATTGAAAACCCAATTCTTTCAAACTTTAAAGAGGGATTATCTGTACTTGAGTATTTTATTTCTACTCACGGTGCTCGTAAAGGTCTTGCTGATACTGCTCTTAAAACTGCTGATGCTGGTTATTTGACCCGTCGTTTGGTTGATGTGTCGCAAGATGTTATTATTACAGAAGAAGATTGTGGAACATTAAGAGGGTTAAGTGCAGCACCTATAAAGGACAATGAAGAGATTGTTGCAACACTTTATGATAGAATTTTAGGACGTGTATCGGTACACGATGTTACTCATCCAATTACTGGCGAATTAATTGTTAAGTCAGGAGAACAAATTGGAGAAGTAGAAGCTAAAATTATTGAAGAATCACCATTGGAACGTGTTGAAATACGTTCGGTATTAACTTGTGAATCAAAAAAAGGTGTTTGTGGAAAATGTTATGGCCGAAATCTTGCAAATGGTCAAATGGTTCAAATAGGGGAGGCTGTTGGTGTTATTGCTGCTCAATCAATTGGTGAGCCTGGTACGCAGTTGACTCTTCGTACATTCCACGTTGGGGGTACTGCATCTAATATTACATCTGAAAACAGTATTACAGCACGATATGATGGTATAATAGAAATTGAAGAACTAAGAACTGTACCTTCTAAGTTGGAAGATGGTAATGAGGTTGATATAGTAATTGGACGTTTGGCTGAATTACGAGTGGTTGATAAAAATACCAATATTGCCTTGTCTACACATCCAATACCTTATGGTTCAAAGCTCTTTATTAAAAATGGTGCTGATATTAAAAAAGGTGATCTTATTTGTGAATGGGATCCTTATAATGCACTTATTATTTCGGAGATGTCGGGTAAGGTTGAATTTGACAGTCTTATTGAAGGTATAACCTTTAAGGAAGAGTCGGATGAACAGACCGGATATCGTGAAAAGGTTATTATCGAAACACGTGATAAGACCAAAAACCCTTCATTGCATGTATTAGACTCTAAAGGTGAAGTTTTGAGAACATACAATTTACCAGTAGGAGCTCATATTGCAGTTGAAAATGGAGAAGAAGTTAAACAAGGACAGATTGTAGCTAAAATTCCACGAGCAGTTGGTAAAACTGGTGATATTACAGGGGGTCTTCCTCGGGTAACAGAGTTATTTGAAGCTCGAAATCCATCAAATCCTGCCGTTGTTTCTGAAATTGATGGAGAAGTATCTTTTGGTAAAGTTAAACGAGGAAATAGAGAAGTTGTTGTTACCTCTAAAAATGGAGAGGTGAAGAAATATCTTGTACCATTATCAAAACAGATTCTTGTTCAGGAAAATGATTATATAAGGGCTGGAATTCCTATGTCAGATGGAGCTATAACACCTTCTGATATTCTTGCAATTCAAGGTCCGACAGCTGTTCAGGAATACATTGTAAATGAAGTACAGGATGTGTATCGCTTGCAGGGTGTTAAAATTAACGATAAGCACTTTGAAATTATTGTTCGTCAGATGATGCGTAAAGTTGAAATTGATGATCAGGGAGATACTAAATTCCTTGAAAAAGAAGTAGTTGATAAAATTGAATTCATGGAAGAGAATGATAATATCTGGGGTAAAAAAGTGGTAGTCGATGAAGGTGATTCTAGTTTGAGACCAGGAATGATAATTACTGCACGTCGACTTAGAGATGAGAACTCTCAGTTGAAACGTCGTGATATGAAATTGATAGATGCAAGAGATGCAATTCCAGCTACTTCAAGCCAGGTGTTACAAGGTATTACGCGTGCAGCTCTTCAAACTCAGAGCTTTATGAGCGCGGCATCATTCCAGGAAACAACAAAAGTGTTAAATGAAGCTGCTATTCAGGGCAAAATAGATAGACTGGAAGGTTTAAAAGAGAACGTAATATGTGGTCACTTGATACCTGCAGGAACAGGGCAGCGTTTGTACGATAAAATGGTTGTAGGTTCTTTGGAAGAGTATGAGAAACTGACTACTCGTTCAATTGTTGAAGAAGAAGTTGAATAAACTTTTATTATTATAATATTTATTAAGGCCAGCCTTCTAAGGTTGGCCTTTGTTTGTTATTAAATTGGTAAAATATACTCTTTAAAATATTTTTTTTTAATTTTAATATATGAATTTATGAGTTTTTGATTGCATCTTCTTTGCTTTTTTTGTTTTTTTGTTAGTCTGCAAATTACATATCAAAAACAGGCAATTTTGGGAGTAGATCTTTACAATAGTGTAAAAGATTGTTTTTTATATAAATGTATTAAAACGGATGAATTCTAAACATGCTGCGTTGTTGTTGACCGAATCGTATAAACAACACGCACAACATTATTTAGCTGTAGATTGTACAATATTAGGTTATGAAGATGGCGAACTTAAATTGTTATTATATCCCCGTGGATTTGAACCTGCTTTTGGTAGTTGGTCGTTAATGGGTGGGTTTGTTCAGCAAAATGAGTCAATGGAAGCAGCTGCAATGCGTGTTTTGTTACAAACAACAGGATTAAAAGATATTTATCTTGATCAGGTAGCTGCATTTTCAGATCCAAACCGAGATCCAGGAGCCAGGGTAATAAGCATGACTTTTATGGCATTAATAAGGATTGATAAACACGATAAAGATTTAGTCCGTGAAAATGGAGCACATTGGTGGCCGGTTACCAAATTGCCACCGATGATTTTTGATCATCATCAAATGTTTGAAAAATCACTTGATCTATTGCAGCAAAAAGCTAGCACCGGTCTTATTGGCAGAGAATTATTGCCCGATAGGTTTACTCTTATGCAATTGCGAAATTTGTACGAAGCAATTTTTCAAAGAACTTTTGATCCGGGAAATTTTCGAAAAAAAATATTATCATTGAATGTGTTAGAACGGTTAAATGTAAAAAATACAACTGAATCAAAGAAAGGAGCTTATTATTACCAGTTTAAGAAAGATATTTCAGACCAAAAGAATGATCGAATTGTTAAATTCGGATAAAAATTTTGATGCTATAAAAGTAATATTTACCTTTATTTACTTTTTTTGTATAAAAAGAATTAGAATAAAAAAATTAAGTTAAAAAGTATATGAAAAGTCAACAATTAAAACAGTTAGAAGTATGGTTCGTAACAGGTAGTCAACACTTGTATGGTCCAAAGACGTTGGAGCAGGTTGCAGAACATTCAAAAGAAATTGCTGCATCGTTTGATGCTTCAACTACAATTCCAGTTAAAGTTGTTTGTAAACCAACAGGTACAGGTTCTGCTGAAATACATAGGATTTGTAAAGAGGCAAATAGTGCTGAGAATTGTATTGGTATTATTACTTGGATGCATACTTTTTCTCCAGCTAAAATGTGGATTCATGGACTACAGGAATTACGTAAGCCTATATTGCACTTACATACTCAATATAACAAAGAAATTCCTTGGGATTCTATTGACATGGATTTTATGAATCTTAATCAAAGTGCACACGGAGACAGAGAATTTGGTCATATTATGGCTCGTATGCGCATGAATAGGAAAGTTGTTGTAGGGCATTGGCAGGATCCTAAAACTGTACAGCGAATTGCTGTCTGGTCTAGAGTTGCTGCTGCATGGGCTGATTCGCGTGATATGTTGATTATTCGTTTTGGTGACCAGATGAATAATGTGGCTGTAACTGATGGTGACAAAGTTGAAGCTGAAAGGATTTTTGGATACCACGTTGATTATAGTCCTATTGCCGACTTAGTTGCTTATCAGGATAAAGTAACTGATAAAGAAGTTGCTGAGTTGGTTAAGGTTTATGAAAAAGAATATGTTTTTGCTGATAACTGTATAGAAGGAGGTAAAGACAGAGGTCAGGTAGAGAATGCTGCTCGTATTGAAATTGCTTTACGTAGGTTTTTAGAAGCTAAAGGAGCAAAAGCATTTACAACAAATTTTGATGATTTGGCAGGTATTGATCAATTGCCAGGTTTAGCATCTCAGCGATTGATGGCCGAAGGTTATGGTTTTGGTGCTGAAGGAGATTGGAAAACAGCAGCTTTATTTCGTACCATGTGGTTTATGGGACAAGGAATGCCCAAAGGATGTTCTTTCTTAGAAGATTACACTCTTAACTTTGATGGAGAAAATAGTTCAATTCTTCAGGCTCATATGTTAGAGATTTGTCCATTAATATCGGATGAGAAACCACGTTTAGAAGTTCATCCTCTTGGTATTGGTGGTAAAAATGATCCTGCTCGTTTGGTATTTACCAGTAAAACAGGACCGGGAGTGGCAGCTACCGTTGTTGATATGGGTAGCCGTTTTCGTATGATTATTAATACTGTTGATTGTATTGAATCAAAGAAACTACCAAAATTACCTGTTGCAAGTGCGCTTTGGATTCCACAACCAAATTTTGAAATTGGTGCTGCTGCATGGATTTTAGCAGGAGGAACACACCATACCAGTTTCTCATATGACTTAACTGTTGAATATCTTGAGGATTTTGCAGAAATGGCAGGTATTGAAGCGATAGTTATTGATAAGGATACTACTATTTCAGAATTCAAGAAAGAATTGAAGTGGAACGATCTGTATTATCATTTAAATAAAGGATTATAATTTTTTCTAATAGACCGATGGTTTTTTAACCCACCATCGGTCATTTTTTTTAACTATTTAAATCAAATTTATGAATGCTGGATTTACAACACTTGACTACATAATTTTTATTGCTTATGCAGTATTAATTGTGAGTTTAGGTCTTTGGCTTTCTCGAGGAAAAGAAGGAAAAGAGGAAGATGCCAAAGATTATTTTTTAGCCGGTGGAACATTAAGTTGGTGGGCAATTGGAGCCTCATTAATTGCAGCTAACATCTCTGCTGAGCATTTTATTGCCATGTCTGGTTCTGGTTTTGCTGTGGGATTAGGCATTGCTGCTTATGAATGGATTGCTGCAATTACATTAATTCTTGTAGCTAAGTTTTTACTTCCTCAAATGATTGATAAGAAGATTTATACTATGCCTCAGTTTGCAAGTGAGCGTTACGGTAAAGGTGTAAGTTTTTTCTTTTCATTTTTTTGGTTATTAGTTTACGTATTTGTTAATCTTACATCAGTTGCGTGGCTTGGAGCAATGGCTATGGATCAAATATTAGGTGTGCCTATGGCTTACGGAGTTCCCGGATTATTATTATTTGCCGGCCTTTATTCTATTTATGGCGGACTAAAAGCTGTTGCATGGACCGATGTTATTCAAGTTATATTTTTAGTTGGTGGTGGATTAATAACTGCCTTTTTTGCTCTTGATGCAGTTGCTGGTGATGGTGGTAGTGCATGGGATGGATTTTTATTAATCTTAGATAAAGTTAGAAGTGTTCCTTCTGATGTCCACTTTAATATGATTATTCCCGAAGGAGTTGCTCAAATACCCGATGGTACTAATGGTATGAAAGATGTTTTTATGGATCTTCCTGGCCTTGCTGTAATATTTGGAGCAATGTGGTTAACAAATTTAGGATACTGGGGTTTTAATCAATATATAATACAAAAGGGTTTAGCTGCTAAAAATCTTAAGGAAGCTAAGCGAGGATTAATATTTGCAGGATATTTGAAAATTCTTATTCCAATTATAGTTATTATTCCTGGTATTACTGCTTATGTAATGTTTAATCATCCAGAGTTGAGTCATACAATATCCGGTTTGACTGGATCAATAGATAAATCAGATCAGGCTTATCCTTGGTTGTTAAGAAATTTTGCGCCAATTGGAATTAGAGGTTTAGCATTTGCAGCTCTTGTAGCAGCTGTCGTATCTTCATTAGCATCTATGTTAAACTCAACATCTACTATTTTTACATTAGATATTTATAAAGCTCATATTAATAAAGAAGCAAACGATAAAAAGCTTGTTTTAGTTGGTCGTGTGGCTGCTGCGGTTGCCTTGGTAATAGCTATTTTTGCTGCAAAGCCACTATTAGGCGGTTTAGATCAGGCATTTCAGTATATTCAGGAATATACCGGATTTATCTATCCTGGTGTAGTGGTAGTGTTTGGTATGGGTATTCTTTGGAAAAGAGCAACTAACAGAGCTGCATTATGGACAACCATAATTACCATTCCTATTGGTATTTTAATGAAAATTGCTTTGCCAGATTTGCCTTTTATTATCCGAATGGGATACGTTTGTATGGTATTGATAACAGTTGCTATTGTGTTGGTTCTTACTGATCCTAATAAAATTCAGGCAGAAACAATTAGTGATGTTAACAGGAAGAAACTAATAGGTGGAGCCAGAGTTTTTGCAATCTTAACAGGAGTTACTTTTATTGCCGGATTGTTATGGGGAACAGAATTGTTTGGAATGAGTATGATGAATCTTGGATTTCATTCAATTTTTATGATGACTTTTATGATGGCTTTCCTTGCAATTATTATGTATACCAATGCAAATTCTGATAAGCAAGATGCTAAAGCTTATAGTTTTAATCCTGAATTGTTTGCAACTGATAAGTCATTTTTCTTTGGAGCAGCAGGTATTGTTGTAATTATTGTTGCACTTTATGCTTACTTCTGGTAATAATAAATGATAGATATGTTAGAGAAATTAAAAGAAGAAGTATTTCAGGCTAACCTTGATTTGGTTAAATATAACCTGGTTATTTTTACCTGGGGTAATGTTAGTGCTATTGATCGTGAAAAAGGATTAGTTGTGATTAAACCAAGTGGTGTTTCTTATGATAATATGAAAGCATCTGATATGGTTGTGATTGATTTGGATGGCAATATAGTTGAGGGAAATCTGAAACCTTCTTCAGATACTCCTACACATCTTGAACTGTATAAAAATTTTAAAGAGATAGGCGGAGTGGTTCATACCCACTCTACCTATGCTACTGCATGGGCTCAGGCAGGTATGGATATTCCAATTGTAGGAACTACACAAGCCGATTATTTTTACGGAGATATTCTTTGTACAAGAGATATGACTCCGCAGGAAATCGAAACTGCTTATGAAAAAGAAACAGGTACTGTTATTATTGATCGTTTTAAAGGTATTAACCCGGTTCATGTTCCTGGTGTGATTGTTAAAAATCATGGCCCATTTACATGGGGTAAAGATGCACACGATGCAGTACATAACAGTGTGGTTGTTGAACAAGTGGCTAAAATGGCATTTATTGCTAAATCAATAAATCCAAATATGACAATGAACAATCATTTAACTGAAAAACATTTTAATCGTAAGCATGGTGCTAATGCTTATTATGGTCAGTAGTATTTAATTAAATTGAAAATGGGACAATCGAAATATGTAATAGGACTGGATTATGGGTCAGATTCAGCGAGAGCATTGATAGTAGATACTGTAACGGGTCAGGAAATGGCTTCATCAGTAAAATATTATCCACGCTGGATGGAAGGTAAATATTGTGTTCCTGCACAGAATCAATACCGTCAGCACCCAAAGGATTATTTAGAAGTAATGGAAGCTACAATTACAGAGGCATTAAGTAAATGTGATTCTTCTGTTGCTAAAAATATAGTAGGTATTTCTTTTGATACAACTGGTAGTACTCCGGCATTAACTGATGCTAATGGCACACCTTTGGCTATGTTACCAGAGTTTGAAGAGAATCCTAACGCCATGTTTATTCTGTGGAAAGACCATACTGCTGTAAAAGAAGCAGATGAAATAAACGAATTGGCGCGTAAATGGAATGTTGATTATACTAAATATGAAGGTGGCATTTATTCTTCAGAATGGGTATGGGCAAAAGTACTTCATACTTTGCGTAAAGATGCCGCTGTAAAAAAAGCAGCAGTTTCATGGATTGAGTATTGTGACTGGTTACCTGCTGTTTTAACTGGTAAAACAGGAATAAAAGAGGTGAAAAGAAGCCGTTGTGCAGCTGGTCATAAAGCTTTATGGCATACCGATTGGAATGGTCTTCCTCCAGAAGAGTTTTTAGTAGAACTTGGTTCTGAGCTAAAAGGATTCAGGGCTAACTTGTTCGAAGAAACACATACAAGTGATGAGGCTTTTGGTACGTTAACTCCTGAGTGGGCAGCTAAATTAGGTCTTTCTACTGATGTTGTAATTGGTGTAAGTGCATTTGATGCTCACATGGGTGCTGTAGGTGCCGAGATAGAGGCTAATACATTTGTGCGTATCATGGGTACTTCAACCTGTGATATAATGGTTGCTCCTGAAAATGAATTGGGAGATAAATTGATTCCTGGTATTTGTGGTCAGGTTGACGGTTCTGTAATTCCAGGAATGGTTGGATTAGAAGCTGGTCAGTCTGCTTTTGGAGATGTTTATGCATGGTTTAAAAACTTATTAGCGTGGCCATTGCAATTTGTTGAGGATAAAGACCTGGCAAAAGCTATTGAGGATAAGATTATTCCAGGATTATCTGCAGAAGCTATGAAAATACCAATGGAAGAATCAACTGTATTAGCTACTGATTGGTTAAACGGACGAAGGACTCCTGATGCTACTCAAAATGTGAAAGGAACAATTACAGGATTGAATCTTGGTTCATCTGCACCTCGTGTTTTCCGTGCATTAGTAGAAGCCACAGCTTATGGATCGAAGGCTATTGTTGAACGTTTCCTTGAAAATGGAGTTAAAGTTGATCAGGTAGTTGCTATCGGTGGTGTTGCTAAAAAATCGGATTTTGTAATGCAAACACTGTCAGATGTATTAGGAATGCCAATAAAAGTAGCACGTTCTGAACAAAGTGTTGCTTTAGGTGCTGCTATGTTTGCTGCTGTTGCTTCGGGTGTTTATTCAAATATTGCAGAAGCTCAAAGGGCAATGGGACAAGGGTTTGAAAAAGAATACGATCCTATTCCTGCTAATGTTGAAGCTTATAAAGCTCTTTATGAAAAGTATTTAAAACTTGGTGCTTTTACTGAAAAAGAATTGTAAAACAATTTATTGATATTGATTAAAGCCTCGTTTTACGGGGCTTTTTTCGTATGTCTTGGATTTGTTTTATTTTTAGAATAGATTAATTGAATATGGAGAAGAAGAAAATTCTGTTTGTCTGTATGGGTAATATATGCCGATCGCCTAGTGCTGAGGCTGTGATGAAAAAAATTGTTCAGGATAATAGCCTGTCAGATTTTTTTGAGATTGATTCAGCAGGCACTATTGGTTATCATGCAGGGGAGCCAGCTGATTCAAGAATGAAACGACATGCCAGTAATAGAGGAGTTCATTTAACAAGCATAAGTCGAAAAGTGAATCCTTCCTATGATTTTGATTATTATGATTATATCATTGGGATGGATGACTCAAATATGAGTGATTTATATGAAATGGCTTCAAGTGAATTAGCTCGTCAGAAAATTTATAAAATGACTGATTTTTGTTCGAATAAGAAATATATTTCAGTGCCAGATCCTTATTATGGTGGTTCACAGGGGTTCGAATTGGTTTTAGATATTCTTGATGATGCTTGTAATGGATTATTAGATTTTTTGAAACATGATTAATTAAATTATTATGAATATAATTGAAGGATTTGGAAGGCAATTAGATCAAATGTATTAATTTTTTATTTGTGTATATTGTGATCATAGTAAGGCTGATATGGCTATGATATTTTTATTTGGTAAGTTTTCGCATTCTTTTTATGATGAATTTAGTTAAGCATATCTTTTAAAGCAAAATTTCTTTTTTCGATTACCAATTTATAATCTTTATCATTTATTAAATCACTTAAATGTTTTTGGAATAGGTTATTATTTGCAGGTATTAAATGTTTAAAAAAGATATTAGTGAATAATGATTAAACAAAACCACGAGCTTCGGCTATGATGAGTATCATTTCAACAATCTCATCTTCAGTAACTTCTTTTGTGTTAATGATTATGTCGTAAAATCCCATTTCTTCTTTATCACCTCTGAAGAATTTTCTAAAAGATTCTCTTCTGAGGTCGTTTTCGACACACATTTTTTTTGCGGTACTAATAGAAATGCCATTTTCAATACTAATGGTTTCTGATCGAAAATCAAGTGGAGCAAAAAGACGTATATGTAATGAGTTTGAAAAGTTGTGTGTGATAATTTCAGATGCACGACCTAAGATAACAACATGGCCTTGAACAGCAGAATCGTGAATAAAACCGGCAATTGTATTTTGAACTTTTCCATCGCTGGGGTAAAACTTATCGGAAAAGAAGAGAGCTAAATTTTCAAAAAAACCTCGCCCCTTTTTGCCTGATAATTCATCAATAAGTGTTGGGGTAAGTTTAAGTTTTTTGGCCGATTCTTCAATAATTTCTTTGCTTATCCATTTCCAATGATCATGACCACCGTTAATCTCATTTTTTTTGGTTAATATATTTGTTAGTCTTTTGGCTATTGATTCTCCAGGACAGCCAAATTCGCGGCTTATTGTTATAACGGGTTCGTGAAATGTTGTTGTATTTTTCTTATCGGGGTTTTGTTGAGTATTATTAGCCCGCTCCTTCATGTATTTTAAAAAGAGATTTTCCATGTTTTACACTTTGCTGATGTTTAGTAAAAGATAGGAATTATTATCAACATTTGCAATATTGATAATAAAAAAAGGACAGATTTGCATCTGTCCTTCCCCTTAATCAGCATTTGCTAACCAAATCCAAAATCTATGAAAAAAATCTACAATACAAATATCGGTATTAGTTATGTGAATAGTATTAAATATGCGTTAAATGTAGTTAAAAGATTGTTATTGAAAATAAAAAAGGGCAGATCACCTGCCCTTTTCCTTAAATCAGCTAACTAAATCCAAGTTTATGAAAAATCCCGTTGCAAATATATAATTTTACTAAAATGCATTAAGATAATATGGGGTTAACGTTTGTTAAAAGAATTGCAAATTATCGGAATTTTTTGTTGATATATTTTTAAAAAAAAGGTGAAGATAAAAATCTCCACCTTTTTTTATTTGTGATTGTCCCGAACTATTGTTTGTTCCCTGTCTGGTCCTACTGAGATTATTGTTATAGGAACTTCTAATTCTTGTTCAATAAAATCGATGTATTTATTCAATTCTTCGGGGAATTCATCTTCTGATTTTAGTTTAGTAAGGTCTTGTTTCCAACCGGGTAATTCGGTGTAAACAGGTTCTAAATCTTGTGCCAGTTCGTAAGGGAACTGTTCAAATATTTCATCGCCAACTTTATAAGCTGTACAAGCCTTTATTACATCAAATTGGCTTAAAACATCTCCTTTAGTCATTATTAGTTGGGTTACGCCGTTAATCATAACAGCATATTTTAACGCAACCAAATCAATCCATCCACAACGACGCGGACGACCAGTTGTTGCTCCAAATTCATGACCAAATTCGCGAATGTTTTCGCCAGTTTGATCAAATAATTCAGTTGGAAAAGGGCCGCTTCCAACGCGGGTGCAGTAAGCTTTAAAAATACCATACACCTGGCCAATAGTTGTTGGAGCTACTCCTAAACCTATACAAGCACCTGCTGAAATTGTATTTGATGAAGTAACAAATGGATATGAACCAAAATCGATATCTAAAAGTGTACCTTGTGCTCCTTCTGCTAATACAGAGTGACCACTTTTTAATAGGTTGTTGATTTCAATTTCACTATCAATAATTTTAAATTCTTTAAGGCAATCTATACCTTCTTGTAGTTCTTTTTCAAATTCGGCAATGTCGTATTTAAAATTATAACCCTCGAGTAGTTTTATATGTTTTTCTTTTAGTGCTTTGTATTTTTCGTCAAAATTATTAAGTATATCGCCAACCCTAAGCCCGTTGCGACCAGTTTTATCCATATATGTAGGGCCAATGCCTTTAAGTGTAGAGCCAATTTTAGTTTTTCCTTTAGATGCTTCTGATGCAGCATCTAAAATTCGGTGAGTGGGTAAAATAAGGTGTGCCTTTTTAGAGATCATCAATTTTTTAGAAATATTAAATCCTTTCTTTTTTAATTCATCAATCTCTTTTTTAAAGGTTATTGGATCGAGAACAACGCCATTTCCAATAATATTTAGTTTGTTTTCATGAAATATTCCGGATGGAATATTATGTAATACATGTTTAATATTGTTGAATTCGAGTGTATGACCTGCATTTGGACCCCCTTGGAATCGGGTTATGATGTCATATTTTGGAGTTAATACATCTACTACTTTTCCTTTACCTTCATCTCCCCATTGGAGGCCAAGTAATACATCAACTTTCATTATAGTATGTTTTAAAATTTGAGGTTTAAAGGATTAGGAACCTTTATAAACCTTTGACAATTAGACACTAAAAATCGGAAGTCTGTTTCTGATCTTCCGATTGTTCAATGTGTAAAAATACAATTAATAAATCTCTTTCGGGCTTAATTGGTTGGATAAAATTAGAAATATTTTTATTGTTTATATTGATTTTAAATAGTATTAAATAGAAAACTATTCTTTTTTGTATTTACAATTATTGCATAGTCCATAAATGTAAAGTGAGTGATGAGATACATCGAAATTCATGAGTGATGAAGCGTTGTTTAAAACAACTTGAATTCCTGGATCACAAAATTCAGTAACACTGCCACAATTGATACAAATTAAGTGGTCGTGTTGTTTTGATTCAAATGCTTTTTCGAATTGAGCAATGTTTTTACCAAATTGATGTTTAATTACAAGTTTGCAATCCAGCAAAAGATCTATTGTGTTGTATAGTGTTGCGCGACTCACTCTGTAGTTTTTATTTTTCATAAAAATATATAGCGACTCAATGTCGAAGTGTCCATTGCGAGAATAAATTTCATCGAGTATGGCATAACGTTCGGGTGTTTTTCTATGACCATTTTTTTGGAGGTACTCTGTAAAAATTTGTTTTACAGTTTCCTTGTTGGATTCTTTACTCATTTTATTGATTTTAAAAATGATGAGATAAAATTAATTAAAATCAGATAAAAATACAATTGTTGTTTAGATTAAATTAAAAGAACTAGCCTTTTATTCTTTCTTCGCGAATTACAGAGTGTATTCCTTTAATTTTAACAAGACGTAAAATGAGTTTGTTTAAATCGTTGGCATTGTGTATGTATAAATAAATCTTACCTTCGAATATGCCATCGTGTGATTCGAAGTTAAGTGATCGCATATTTACATTTTGATCATCGGATATTATTTTGGTTATTTTACTAACCATTCCAACCTGGTCGATGCCCGAAAGATTTATTATTGCTAGATAAGATAGTATTTTATGAGATTCCCATTGTGCCGATACAATTTGGTTTCCTTCACTTGACATCAATTTTATTGCAATAGGGCATTTTCTGCTATGTAGAATAATCCTTTTTTCATCGTCTAAATAGCCGACAACATCATCTCCTGGAATAGGGTTGCAGCAAGTGGCAATGGAGAAATTTTGTGAGTTATCACTGTCGGAAAGGATATAGTGTTTTTGCTCTGAATTTTTTTCCTGAATTTTTCGTTTGGTAATATTTTTACCAAAATTTAGTTTCCAGTATTTTACCCATTTATTTGATGTTTTATCACTTAAAATTCTACTTAAATTATCGAGTTGAATCTGTTCGATGCCAATTTTAAATGTTAGATCATTTTTAGCGGGAAGATTATAGTAATTTAGAAGTTTTCGAATAATACGAGAGTTTGTTGTTAATTTTGATTTGTTAAGTTCTGTTTCAAGTATTTGCTCACCTTTTGAGATTAAATCTTTACGTTCTTTTTTAAAGGCGCGTTTTATTTTATTTTTAGCATTTGGGGTAGTAACAAAATCTAACCATTCATATTTAGGTGTTTGTTTTTCGGAGGTAATAATTTCTACCTGATCGCCACTTTGAAGTTGATAACTAAGTGGAACCAGTTTATAGTTAACCTTTGCACCAATACTTTTATACCCGATGTCGGTATGAATTTCAAATGCTAAATCGAGAGCAGTCGATCCTTTGGGCATAACCTTATTATCGCCTTTAGGGGTGAAAATTAGCATTTCGGATGAGAATACATTTAGTTTGAAGTCATCAAGAAATTCAAGCGAAGAACTATCTGGGTCTTCTAAAATGTCTCGTATTTGTTTAAGCCAGCTATCGAGTTCTGATTCTTTATCCTGATTGCCTTTATATTTATAGTGCGAAGCAAAACCCAGTTCGGCAATTTCGTCCATTCGTTCGGATCGTATTTGTATTTCAACCCATTTGCCTTGGGGTCCCATAACTGTTGCATGCAAAGCTTCGTACCCGTTTGCTTTTGGGGTACTAACCCAATCTCTTAGTCTGTCGGGTTTAGGTTTGTATATGTCCGTTATTAATGAATATATAGCCCAGCATTGAGCTTTTTCGGGGATTCTGTTTTTTGGATGAAAAACTATTCGAATGGCAAGAATATCATAAATTTCTTCAAAAGGGATATTCTTTTTTTGCATTTTCGAGTATATCGAATATATTGATTTAGGCCGTCCTTTAATGTCAAAAATATATCCTTCTTTTGATAATTTTTCAATTATAGGAAGCGAAAAATGGTTTATCAGGTTTTGATGTTTTTCTTCGTTGGCTTTAACCTTTTCGTATAATTCGTTGTAAATTCCGGGGTGTTCATGTTTTAAGCTGAGATCTTCGAGTTCTGATTTTATTGTGTATAATCCTAATCGGTGGGCAAGAGGTGCGTAGAAAAAAATTGTTTCGGCAGCTATTTTTAATCGTTTATTTTCGGCCATAGAATCGAGGGTTCTCATATTATGTAACCTGTCGGCCAGTTTGATTAGAATAACACGGATATCTTCAATCATTGAAAGAAGTAACTTACGGAAATTTTCAACTTGTTTTGATTTATCCTTGTCAAGAACGCCCGATAGCTTTGTTAAGCCATCAACAATACTGCCAATTTTTTCGCCAAATATAGTTTTAATATCTTCAACAGTGTATTCAGTATCTTCAACAACATCGTGGAGTAAAGCAGCAGCAACGCCTTTTGATCCGAGTCCCATTTCGGCACCGGCAATTCGAGCAACCTCAATAGGGTGCAAAATAAAAGGTTCGCCGGATTTTCTTTTAATACCGGAATGAGCTTCCAATGCCAGTTTGAAAGCTTTTTCGATAAGTTTTAAACTGGCTTTGTCCTGACATCGGGGACACGCACTTACTAAATCATTAAATTTATCTTGAATAAATAAATCTTCTTCTTCAGGTGATAAATTCCACATTGACATTATGCTAATCTGATTCAAAAATACCAATTATTTGGATGATAACAATTTTTGATAGTTAGGAATTTATCCGGCAATAATTGTAATAAAATCATCGGGATTTAAATATTGAATTGCCAGTTCCCTTATTCTCTTAGGTGTAATGTTATTAATTGATTGAACCATATTGAGATAAAATGTTAAATCGAGGTTGTTTTCCATTAATCCCATTAGGTTATCGCTTATCGAAAAAGGGCTGTCTAAATTACGGAGAAGGTCGCCCAGCATGTAGTTTTTAACAATATCAAGTTCTTTTTTATCGACATTTTTTGTTCTAAGTTTGTCTATTTCGTTGAATATTTCGCTTATTACATCTTCTCTAACCTGATTGTTTACTTCGGTGGCTATGACCCAATAAGCAGCTTGTTTTAGAGGAACGATATAGCTTGAAATACCGTAGGTGTAACCTTTTTCTTCGCGAATTGATTTCATTAATCGGGATCCAAAATAACCGCCTAATATTGTGTTTAATATTTGAAGATCTTGAAAATCTTTGTGATCGCGGGTTACAATGATTCTTCCAATTTTTAATGATGCCTGGAGGGCATCTTTTTTTTCAATCAGGTGTTTTTTTATGGCAGATGATTGAATTGGAGGGAGTTGTTTATGATTTACAAATGTGTTAGATCCCCATTTGTTGTTGCCAATATTAATGTTTAGTAATGTAAGGTAGTTATTGCCGGGTTTTCCTGATAATACTATTTGGCAGTTGTTTGATGTGTATGTATTATTGTGAAAATCAACTAGGTCATTTCTTTTTATAGAATTGAACATATCTTTTTTAACGATCATTCCATAAGGATGATTTTCGCCAAATATTGTAGTGTTGAATTTGCGGGCTGAGAGAGTTTTAACCTTTTCCTGGTCGAGAAGAAATTCTTGTTTTTTCTTTTTTAAGTATATTTCGACTTCTGATTCGGGGAAAATGGGGTTTTTAATTAAATCAGAAACAATTTCAAGAGTTTGTGGCAGATATTTGGTTAATGTAATTAATGAAACCGAAGTATTGTGATAACTAGCATTAGATCCAATATGTGCACCGTAAAAGTCAATTGCTTCTGATATTTGAGCTGAGGTGCGGCTTCGAGTTCCATCTTCAATAAGGTTGCTTGTTGTTGATGCTAAAAGAGGTCTGCCTGCCTGAACCAGACCTGCCTGAAAATAGATGTCTACTTTAGTTACATCTTGTGTGCCTCCTTCAATAACATATAATTGGATTCCATTATTTAGTTTTTCGAACCGTGGGGTAATTAGTTTTAATGGTTCCATTTGTTTAGCATTAGGAGCTATAACGCGATTTATTATTGACATGGGTAATTAATTGAGTTTTGATTTATACAAAACTGTTGAGCAGTTTGTTGGTAAAAGAATTTGATTTGCAATGTTTTGTATTTGAATGGAGGTGACTTTTTCGTATTTTTCAGCTTCGAGGTTTATGTCATCAGCTTTTGTTTGTAATTCGAAGTGACTCAAAGTCATTGCTTTGTTTAAGAAGCTTATTTCGGAGTATATAAGACTCGATTCGACTTTGTTTTTTACTTTTTGGAGTTCATAATCGGAAACAGGATCGGAACAAACTTTTTCAAGTTCGTTCCAAATAGCTTTGTTTGCTATTTCTAATGAAACACCATCAGATGGGCGTCCGCGCACGATTAACAGTCCCGGGTCGTCATCGCCAGTGATGTATGCATTAATTTCGGCAAATAACTGTTGTTCTTTAATTAGAGATTGGTATAAACGTGAAGAATTGCCGTTTGATAAAATGTCTGATAGAAGATCGGTAGCGTGGTATGATTCGTGAGTTCGTTCATTCATGTGAAAGGCCATTTGAATTAAGTTGGCGGGAACATCGCGTTCGACTTCCAAAAAACGACTTTCGGTTTGTTGAGGTTCCTGAATTAGTTTACGAACGGGTACTTTTCTTTGTGGTATTTGACTAAACCATTTTTCGGCAAGTTTAAAAATTTCGTTAGCATTTACGTTACCGGAAACGCATAAAATTGCGTTGTTAGGTGCATAGTGTTTGTAAAAAAAATCTTTCACATCGTTTAAAGTTGCTTGTTGAATGTGATCGATAGTTTTGCCAATTGTTGGCCATTGATAAGGATGATGTTTATAGGCTAATGGTCTGAATAGTAATGGTAAATCACCGTAGGGCTGGTTAAGATATCGTTGTTTAAATTCTTCTGTAACAACATTTTTTTGCACATCCAGGTTGTTTTGGCTAAAGTCGAGTTCTAACATTCGGTCTGATTCAAGCCAAAATGCTGTTTCTATATTGTTAGCAGGAAGGGTTTCGTAATAATTAGTAATGTCGTTAGTAGTGAACGCATTATTGTCGCCGCCAACTAATTGCAGCGGAGCATCGAAATTAGCAATGTGTTTACTGCCTCCAAACATAAGGTGTTCAAAAAGGTGAGCAAAACCGGTTTGATTGGGAGATTCATCTTTTGATCCAATATTATATAGCAGGTTAACTGCGGCCAGTGGGGTGCTTTTGTCGGTGTGGACTAAAACTTTTAAACCATTATTTAAAATATGGCGTTGTATTTCTATCATCGTTAAAATGAGAATTTATTATTGTTTATTAATGAATCTTTTGTTTGTTGATATTCAAATATTATTTCTTTCATAATTACATTAACAGGTTTAATGTCGTTTATTATTGAAGCTATTTGACCTATTTCTAATTCACCTTCAGTCATATCACCTTCAAAGATGCCTTTTTTAGCACGGCCTTTACCTAATAATGCTTTCAAGTCTTCAATGGAAGCTCCTTTATTTTCCGCGTCATTCACCTTGTTGTAAAACTCATTTTTAATAAGGCGTACCGGGGCTAGTTTTTTTAGTGAAAGCATTGTGTCACCCTCTTTAAGTTCAGTAACAAGTTGTTTGAAGCTTTCATGAGCCGATGACTCGTTAGAAATAGCAAAGCGCGAACCCATTTGAACTCCGTCGGCACCTAAAATCATACAGGCAAGCATTGCGCTTCCGGTTGCAATTCCTCCGGCAGCAATTAAAGGCAGATTGGTTGTCTTTTTTATTGTAGGTATTAATGTTAAAGTAGTTGTTTCTTCACGGCCGTTGTGTCCTCCAGCCTCGAAACCTTCGGCTACAATAGCATCGACACCGGCATCTTCGCACTTAGTAGCGAATTTTGAGTTTGCTATAACATGTGTAACAATGATGCCAGCATCTTTTAACTTTTGTGTAAACTTCATTGGGTTACCAGCAGAAGTAAAAACTATTTTAACACTGTTATCGATGATAATATCTACAAGTTTATCTATCTCGGAGTAGAGGAGAGGTAAGTTAATTCCCCAGGGTTTATCGGTGGCAATTTTCATTTTTTGAATATGCTCAATTAGTGTTTCGGGGTGCATTGATCCAGCTCCTAAAAGTCCCAAACCTCCATTGTTACTAACGGCTGATGCTAATCTCCATCCGCTGCACCATACCATTCCTCCTTGAATTATTGGATATTTGATTGAAAATAGTTTTGTAATTCGGTTCTCCATGTTGGTGGTTTTTTGAATTGACAAAGATATTAAATAAATAATGGAGGCCGATTTCTTTGTATAGTTAAGTTAATAGTTAAAATTCAATGTTGATTCCAATTGTTGGGAGTACTGTTCCTGAGTATGTTTGTAATGTTTTAAGTTGATATTTTTGTTCATTAAGAGGTGCTTCGGGGTTTAAAATAATTGGTTCGTTGTTTGAGTTTTTAGCAACAATTAATCGTTCGGCATTTTTAGATTGTTTGTTGTATAAGTTTTGAATGTCGAAATAAAAGCCGATTGACCATGTGTTGAATGTGTATGTTTTATCAATTCTGAAATCGAGTTGATGAAATGGATCTAAACGTTCAGTGTTGAATTTTGAATAATCTAAATACTCTCTTCCTCTTGAATTCCAGGCTACAACAAAGGATGATTTTTCGAAATCGTATGGAGTGTAAGGAAGCCCCCCTATATATCTCCATTTGATACCAATATCCCAGTTTCGTTTTAGTTTTTTGCTAATGGTTGCTGTAAACAAATGTTTGCTGTCCCACGACGAAGGAATTAATTTATTGTTAATGTCGGTAAATTCACTCCTTACGAAAGTGTACGACAGTAAAAGACTTAATTTTTTAGGTGATCGTTGCTTAAATAGTAATTCAAACCCATTTGTTCGTCCCGAAGATGAAGATGTAACTTCCTCATCGCCAAAGACATCGTAATTACTACCTTTGCTGGCAAGACTTACCGAATCGGTAACAGAGAAAGGGTATTGTGAGTAATCTTTAATAAATCCTTCGAAACTTAAACGGGTATAATCGTTGGGGCGAAATTCAATTCCTAAAACAAAATGATTTGATTTTATGTATGATATTTTATTTTGTTTGTTAATTAGAGTGTTGTTTTTTCTATATCCCAGAGTGGTATATGAAGGAAGTTGAAAGTATTGTCCAACACTGCCACTTAAAACAAGACGGTTTGACAGAAGGTAAGATGCTGAGAATCGAGGACTGAATTGATCGGTAAAATTATTTGTTTGCGATGAATAATTAGTTGCGTCCATTCTAATTCCGAGTGCTAATGATAAACGATTGTCAATAAACGGATGAGAAACTGAACCAAATACACCCCATTTAATTATACTTAAATCGGAATTGTATTGTTGTTCAAGAAGTGTGTTGTTTGAGAATATTTTTGAGTATGTGTAATTGTTATATTCGCCAAATTCGAGGTTGGTACCAATGTTTATTGAATATTGATTGGGTTTAGCAGTAAGTTCAACTCTTAGTTTGTTTTCAATTTCGTTCGATTGGTAATCGTAAGTAAGGTTTTCGTCAGTTTCAATGTTATCACGATATTTATAAGAGCTATTGTTTAGGTGACTACGGCTTATTGCAATAGTAGCATAACTGTTATTAAAAAAATGTTTGTATACAGTTCCAACAGTATAATTCCATTGGTTATTAGTTGGTATGTAGCTAAGTATGTAGTTGTTTTCATCAGAAGGTTCGGGAGAAGGATTAAGTTTGAACTGGTCTAATGCTCCAACTCCCAAAAAAGTTATTTCGTTATGTGCGTTAATACGTGTTTTTGTTTTGAACAAAAAGTCGTTAAAAGTAGGCAAAAATGGTAATCCCAACTGATCGAACAGAAATTGGAGATACGAACGACGTACTCCAGCAATATAGGTTGTTTTTTTACTTAGTGGGCCGTTAATCGATAATGATAATTCAGAAGCCCCAACCGATCCTTTGAAACTTGTTTGATCCTGGTCTCCATCTTTTTGTGAGAATTCGAAAATTGAACTTAAGGAGTTGCCTCTTGATGCCGGAAATGCACTGGAATAAAACTGAACTTCGCGAATAAAGTCGACATTTAAAATACCTATTGGACCACCAGAAGAGCCTTGTGTTGAAAAATGATTTAGTGTAGGAATTTCAATCCCATCCAAATAAAATTTATTTTCGGCAGGAGAACCTCCCCGTACAATTAAATCATTTCGAAATGAGAGAGGGTTTCCAACACCGGGGAATGATTGTAATACCTTTGAAATGTCGCGATTAGCGCCGGCACTTTTTTCAATGAGGTCAACCCCAATGCTTTGCAAAGAAACCGGGCTTTCGGGTTTTGAAATAAATGTTCGACCTTTAACTGTTACTTCGTTTATTGTTTCACTGCCGGGAGTCATTTTTAGTTCAATGGATGTGTTTTTGATTTTTGAAACGTAAATTACTTCCGATATGAAAGGTTCGAATCCTAAAGATGATAGTTGAAGTCTGATAAATTCATCTTTAATTCCGCTTAGTTCGAAATGCCCTAATGAATCGGACATGGTTCCAATATTAGTGTTTGAAATAATAATGTTTACAAACGGAATTGGATCTCCGGTTAATTCATTTATAATTCGGCCATTTATTATTCCTTGTTGTGCATGGGACGAAAAAAAGGAATAAAGAAGAATAATAGTTATAATGATTTTCATTTGTTTAAAATTTATTTTTCAATGTTTTTTTTAACTGTTTACTTATGGGTTAAACTCGATAAATTTGATAATAGTTTATTTATGGCTCATTTATTTTGTTTAATTTTTTTTTGCATCAATTAAACAAGCTAATTAAGATTTTGTTTGAATGAATCTAAGAAAAAAATAGTGGTATGTATATTAATAATTCAATAATATTGGGTTTTAGATTAATTTAATTAATTCAGATAATTAAAAAATGATTGATATTCAAAATCTATTAAAAGAACTTGAAGATTTACAGAGTAGGGATTCAAAATATTTTCCAGAAGGATTATTTCCATCATATCGGGAAAATTATTTTTTGAATTTTAGTCGCTTGGATGATAATATATATTTTTCAGCTTCAATAGCGTTTATATTAAAGCAACATTTAGAGAGTATGACTATAATTGAGGCTGAAATATCAAAAAAAATAATAGAAAGTGTTGTTGCTTGTTATGAAAAGTACAAAAATCCTAATCGTATATCGTATAATTTTTGGGCTAAAAGAAATAATTCATGGTTTCCTAATGGTTTGTTTTTGAATAGGTTTAAGCACTTTGCATTGCCTGATGATATCGATACTACATCGATGATTTTGCTTACCAAAGAAACAAAAGTTGCAGAGGTTGATGAGTATCATAACACACTGCCTCATTATGCAAACGGAACCCGTTATTCAATTCGTAACGG
The DNA here is from genome assembly GCA_016933045.1 of Marinilabiliaceae bacterium. Classification (GTDB taxonomy): domain Bacteria; phylum Bacteroidota; class Bacteroidia; order Bacteroidales; family Marinilabiliaceae; genus JAFGBR01. The sequence continues at coordinate 169,282 of JAFGBR010000069.1, forward strand.
CTTGAGAAGATTTCAAAAATTGAGTACATATAGCACTTGGTTTGGTGAAAGGATGCCTATCGAAACTGATGTTTGTGTGCTGTCAAACACACTTTTTTTGTTTGCAACATATGGAGTTGAGTTTAATCGATACGATTGTGATGTGGTTTTTTTGATGGAACAAATAATTGATGATCAGTTGTATATAAGTCATCCATTTGAAGTTGCGCCCGAATATCCAAAAACGGAGATAATTATTTATCATTTGGCACGATTGGCAGGTGCTTTCCCCGAACTATTTAAGGATAGGATTTTGAATAAGTTTAAAGCCGATGTTTTATTGTGCTATAATAAGTCGGATGGATTTAATTGCTTTTTGCTCGAATTATCATTGATGCATTTGAATGAGGTTATTAGTGATAGCTCAAAATCGTTATTTTTTGACTTGGATAGAAATAAAAACTGGTGGTTTACAGCTGGTTTTTTATCG
>JAFGBR010000070.1 GCA_016933045.1 Marinilabiliaceae bacterium
CCATTAACGGTAATTCTCGCTATAATTGGCGTTGTTTCGTCTTTCTTTTGAGCGCTTTTATTTAGGTAATAAAGAACTTTAAATGTACTTCTCATGCGTTTCATTTTTAAAATGTAAAACTATTTTATCAATTTCAAAATGAAATATTTGCAGGTTGGACAATCTCAGACAGGCCTATGCCTTTTGGGGACTTTTTTGTGACCTATTTTTTCAATTTTAAAATAGGGTACGATTTAGCCACAAAACTTTGTCTTTTTCTGGCATTTTAGAAAGTATATACAAAACCAAAAGACATAAAAAAAGTCCTACAACTTATTGAAATTGTAGGACTTGTCTTTTTTCTGTCTATTATTGACATTTTAACTAGCGGAGAGGGAGGGATTCGAACCCCCGGAACCTCGCAGTTCAACGGTTTTCAAGACCGCCGCAATCGACCACTCTGCCACCTCTCCTTAAATTGCACAACCGATTTTAGGTCATTATTTCGTCGTTTGTGTTTTGTATTATCGCTTTCGATAACGGGTGCAAAAATAGACCAATTTTTTAATTTGCAAAAGGAGTTTTGAAAAATGTTTTAATTTTTTTTAAAATAATTTATTCAGGTTGATTAATACGAAGAAAACTATCGCACAATTGCCAGCCTTTTTTTAAATTTTCTACGTATGAGTTAAGTGATTCGAAATTGATAGATGCATATTTTAAAAATGAATATCCCATACCAAAAACAGCATTTAATTTTGAAATATTGGTTAAATAGTAACCATCTAAAACTGAGGTTATGCCACCTGAAATTATAAGTTGTTTACAATTTGGTTCACCTTGCTGCGAAATAATATTATTAATCATATTGGTCATTTCATTTGCGGTATGACCAACAAATGCGAAATTTTCAAATGTATTTTTTGTAATCTCGTCATGACGGTTAAGTTCAATTATCGAAAAATTTGTGCCTCCTAATGCTCCAAACTCAATTGCTTCAATAGGTAGTTGAAGCAAACTTTTTAAACTTTCATATCCCATTCCTTGTCCTACTTCTTTCACAATTATTCGTGAGTTAAATGACGATAAAAATTCTTCAATAATGTCAATTGGTGAGCTGTGAAGTTGGTCGCCTTCGGGTTGAAATGCTTCCTGTAACGGGTTTACATGTATTATTATTCCATCTGATTTTAATTCTTCAATTAATTCGTTAATTAAATGAATTTCATTTTGTTCAATCATTTTTTCAAGCTGACATATTCCCAGGTTTGCATATAATGGTTGGTCATTGCCAATTAGTGGGCGAACGTTAAAGTCGGGTAGTAATGATGGATTATCAAGTAAAACGCGACACGATCCAAGTCCCATACCCATACCAAATTTATTGCATACTCTTGCCAGGTTTCGGTTAATCTCTCCTGCTAATGATGTTCCTCCTGTCATGCTCGACACCCAAATTGGCAGTTGCATTGTTTTCCCTGCAAAAGCGAAAGGTTTTAGTTCACCTTTGGGATGTGCTGAAAGCATTGGTTCATAACAAAAACGATGATCAATTTTTTTTTCATCAATTTTTGATTGATATGCCATGTTTAAGTGATCTTTTTTACGGTCTTCCATATACTAATTATAATGCAGGAATAAATGCGGTTTGAAATTAGCTATATATACGAATTATATCAATTATTTAATCTTTAATCGATCGCCGGGATGTATAATTGCTGTTTTTTTAATGTTGTTTATCCGTCGAATAATATTTACACTTTTATTAAACCGTTTTGCTATTGAATAAAGGGTATCGCCTTTTTTTACTACATATATGTTTTTTGTATTCCTGTTTTGTTTCTCTTTGTTTTTTGTATTGTTTGTTTTATAATTAATAGTTCCTTGTTCGAAATTGAATATGCTTTCGGGATTAATTGGCTTTTGATTGATTCGTATTTCGAAATGTAAATGTGTTGTTGTTGCTCTTCCTGTTTTACCTCCTTTACCAATTAACTGACCCGATTTTATTTTTTGTCCGGGTTTTACTAATATTTTATTAAGGTGGGCGTAATAAGTTTCTATATTGTTATCGTGTTCTAAAATTATTAAAAAACCATAACCTCTACTGGTTCCCGCTTTTTTTACAACTCCATCGAAAGCTGCATAAACAGGATCATTCTTTTTTAACCGGATATCAGTACCGGTATGTTGACGTCCGTTGCGCCAGCCATACTTACTTATTACTTCACCTTGAGTGGGTATGGTATAGTTTTTTAAAAGACTGCTGTTGTTAAATGCTGTGTGTTGTGCCTTTATTGCTACTGAAATATGTAGCAGTATTGTAATTAGTATAACTTGAAATTTTAATCTCATTACATTTTTTAATACAAAGTAAAAAAAATAGTAAAAAGTTATTTAACCATTTGGTTAATAAAATAAACTTTTTTAATTTTGACCAGATGGTTAAACTAATTGGTTAATTTATATGGCTATTAAAAAAGAAAAAGTATCGAAAGAATTAATACTTGAAGCAGCCCGAAATGTATTTATCGAAAAAGGGTTTGATGGAGCGCGAATGCAGCAGATTGCCGACCGGGCAGGTGCCAATAAAGCTTTGTTACATTATTATTTTAGTACTAAAGAGAGTTTGTTTGAAGATGTTTTTAAAGAGGCATTTTCTACATTCGCTCCTCATTTTCATGATGAGTTGTTAAAAGTGAAATCTTTTAAATCATTTCTTGTTTTCTTTTTAGATATATATATAAAGCTACTGTTAAACCATCCTTATTTGCCACTTTTTATACTGAGTGAATTGCAACGTAACCCCGATAAACTGGCTCAAATTGTTAAAGGAATAGTCGATTTTGAGTTGATACAACAAATGATTAAAAAGGAGATGGATGACGGTAATGTTGTTAAAATGGATGTTCGTGAGTTAATTGTTAATATTTTATCTCTTTGTATTTTTCCTTTTGCAGGTCGTCCTATGATGCAACGGGTTTTATGGAAAAATGATGAGGTTGGATATGTTAATTTCTTGAACCAACGAGCTGAGTCTATCTACAAATTTTTAGAGAGTACTTTATTTATTAATAACTAAATAATTATTGTATGAGAGCAATACTCTTTAGTGTATTTATTTTGCTTTATTATTCGCTAAGTGCACAAGTATTTAGTCTTGATGACTTTTTAATGAAGTGTGAGGCTAATTATCCTTTGGCTAATCAGCATAGTTTCATTGATGCATCTACCGATTTAAAGTTGAAGAATCTGAATGCTCTATACTATCCTCAGTTTGATTTGACCGGACAAATGACGTGGCAAAATGATGTTCCGCATGTTGAGGTTGGTCAACTGCCTTTTAATATGCCTCAGGCTCCCAAAGACCAGTATAAAGCTTATGTTGATTTTAAGCAGATGATATTTGATGGTGGACTGACAATGGCATCGAAAGAGGTTGAGAGAAATAAGTCAAATGTTGAACATCACAGAGTTAAAGTTGATATTTACGGTATTCGATCTGGAATTATCAATTCTTATTTTCTTGTTTTGATGTTAGATGAGCAGATGAAACAGCTTGACTACATTACTAATAACCTTGAAGAGCGTCAGAAAGAAGTCGAGGTGTTAGTAAATAATGGTGTTTTGTTGTTATCAAATTTAGATGTTTTAAAAGTGGAAATTCTAAAGTTGAAGCAAAACAGATACGGTATTGAAGAGGCTCGTAAGGCTGCAATAGCTATCCTTTCGGAGTACAGTGGTGAAATGTTATCAGATTCGATTCGGCTTGCATGGGATAGTACTTCGGTGGTAACAAATGGTGCAAGACCTGAGCTTGCTCTTTTCGATGCTCAACGCCAGCAGTTGTCGGCTACTAATAATTTAATGGCTAAAAAGAGAATGCCAAAGCTTATGGGATTTGGACAGGCTGGTTATGGTAATCCCGGATTTAACATGTTGTTGGATAGCTTTGAGCCATTTTACATGGTTGGTGTGCGACTAAACTGGAATATCTGGGATTGGAAAATGACCGCTAATGAACGTCAGATTTTAGATAAACAGTCGGATATTCTATCGACACAGGAAGAGACTTTTTTAAAAAATATAAAGATAGGATCGCTCGAAATTCAATCGCGTATTCGAAAAATGGAAAAGATGATTGAAACTGATCATGAAATTATTGATTTGCGAAAGCGCATCACTAATAACTCAAAAGTACAACTTAAAAACGGTGTAATAATGGCTTCTGATTATATCTCTGACTTGAATAATGAAGCTATTGCTCGTTTGTCGCACACCATGCATAAAATAGAATTAAATAAAGCTCAAAGGGAACTAATAAACCTGTTAGGATCGAATTTATAAAATCAAAATAATCATGAAACTAATAAAATACTTATCAATACTTTTAGTTGTTGCATCTTTATGGAGTTGTAGCGGCAATAATGGAAAATCAGACGCATACGGTAATTTCGAGGCCGATGAGGTTTTGATTAGTTCTGAATCGAATGGCAAAGTCATTCAATTAAATGTGAGTGAAGGCGACAAAGTAGAAAAGGGAGCGGAGATTTGTGTGATTGATACCATGGCACTTCACTTACAGCGCAATCAGTTATTGGCTTCACGTAAGGCAGCGTTGGTTGGCTTAGATAAAGTGCGCTCTGCTATTGATGTTCAAAAAACTCAAAAGAGCGTGATTGAAAAAGATGTAGCCCGAATAACCAAAATGATTGCCGAAGGTGCCGCAACTCAAAAGCAATACGATGATGCTACTGGTCAACTTGATGTGGTGAATCAACAAATCATTAATACTCAAACTCAGCTTGCTTCAGTCAATGCCGAAGTTGGGGTTATAGATTCAAAAATAGCCTCGATGAACGATCAAATTGCCCGGTGCTACATCAAAGTACCTCAAAGTGGAGTGATATTATTGAAGTTAGCAGAAGAGGGCGAGATGGTTGCAATAGGTAAGCCTGTTTTTAAATTGGCTCCATTGGATGAACTTTATTTACGTGCTTATGTGTCGGGCGATATGTTGGATGATATTGCTATTGGTCAGCAAGTGAAAGTGTTTTTCGATTTGGATGAAGACAGCAATCAATCAACAGTAGGGATTATCTCATGGATTTCATCTACATCGGAATTTACACCAAAAATTATTCAAACAAAAAAGGAACGGGTTGATCAGGTTTATGCTTTTAAAGTAAAGGTAAAAAACGATGGTAAGCTAAAAATTGGTATGCCTGGAGAGGTTGTTATTAAAGAATGAAATACAGGGAGTAAGGAAGAGGTGATAAGTAAATAAGATAAACTCTTATGACTTATCTCTTATAACTAAATATTAGTATAATGATTGAGGTCAGGAATTTGAAAAAACAATACGGCGATCTGATAGCAGTGAATGATGTCTCCTTCTCGGTTAATGAAGGTGAGTTATTTGGTGTGATAGGACCCGATGGTGCCGGTAAAACAACTCTTTTCAGGATGATAAATTCGCTTATTATCCCCGATAGTGGTTCGGTTAGTTTATGGGGTTTGAATCCGGTGACTGACTATAAAGCAATTCGTGAGATGATTGGTTACATGCCTGGTCGCTTTTCGTTGTACGAAGATTTGTCGGTTGAAGAAAACCTGGAGTTTTTTGCTACTGTTTTTGGTACTACCATCGAAGAGAATTATCATTTAATAAAAGATATTTATGCTCAAATAGAACCGTTTAAAAAACGTAAGGCCGGTCAGTTGTCGGGTGGTATGAAACAAAAACTTGCTCTTTCGTGTGCATTAATTCATAAGCCACGAATTTTAGTACTTGATGAACCTACCACCGGTGTTGATGCTGTTTCGCGTTATGAGTTTTGGGATATGCTGATAAAATTGAAACAGAACAATATCACCATATTGGTTTCAACGCCTTATATGGATGAGGCCTCTAAATGCGACAGGGTGGCATTAATGCAAAATGGTCATGTTTTAATGGTTGATACCCCTTGGGGAATTGAAAATGGTTTTTCAACATCTCTTTATGGTTTAAAAACAATAAACAAATATAAGTTGATTCAGTTTTTAAGATCTAGTGTTAGTTGTAAATCAGTTTATCCATTTGGCGAGTATTTGCATTATTGCGATAAGAGGGAGGATGTTAATGAAAAAATATTAATCGAAGAGTTAAAACAAGCAGGTTTTTTCGATGCAATTGTCGATGAGGTGAAGCCTGGTATCGAAGACCGTTTTATGGAACTTATGGGTAACGTTATTTAAGTGATTATGAATGAAGAAGTAGTCATAAAAGTTTCGCATTTATATAAAAAGTTTGGTCATTTTACTGCAAATGATGATCTTAATTTTGAGGTTTTTAAAGGTGAAATATTTGGGTTTTTAGGTGCTAATGGTGCAGGAAAAACTACGGCAATGCGTATTTTATGTGGTTTATCAACTCCAACTTCGGGTGAAGTTAATGTAGCCGGATTAGATGTTGGAACCTGTGCCGATGCGGTAAAAGCTAAGATTGGTTATATGAGTCAAAAGTTTTCGCTTTACGAAGATCTTACCATTTGGGAAAATATGCGATTATATGCCGGAATATATGGTGTAAATAAAAATGAGTTTAGAATGAGGGGTGAAGAGCTGCTTCGTGAACTTAACATGTGTGACGAACGAAATCGTCTTATCTCAACATTATCACTTGGCTGGAAACAGAAACTGGCTTTTATGGTGGCCATGATTCATAAGCCTCAAATAGTTTTTTTAGATGAACCAACAAGTGGAGTTGATCCTATAACCCGGCGTCAGTTTTGGGAGCTTATTTACGAAGCAGCGGCTAATGGAGTTACCATATTTGTAACAACTCACTATATGGATGAGGCTGAGTATTGCGATCGTGTGTCAATAATGGTCGATGGTAGAATTGAAGCACTTGATACTCCATCGCAGCTTAAAATTGATCACAATGTATCTTCTATGAATGATCTCTTTTTAAAACTGATAAGATGAAAAGACTAAAAGCATTTATAAAAAAAGAGTTCATGCATATTTTTCGCGATTCACGAACCATGCTCATTTTATTTGCTATGCCTATTGCTCAGATACTTATTTTCGGGTATGTGGTTGTGAGTGATATTAACGATGCTAAAATTGGAATTCTCGATAAATCGAAAGATGTTGTTACCCGCGAAATTATTTATAAACTGGTAGCATCTGGTTATTTTCAAATAAGTGATTATCTGATACATGAAAATGATATACAAGCTTTATTCAGACGCGGTGATATAAGTATGGTTGTTGTTTTTGAGTCGGGTTTTGGTACGAGTTTTAATAAGGAAGGGGAGGCAAATGTTCAATTAATTGCCGATGCATCGGATGCAAATACTGCACGTCTTTTGTGTAATTATGCCGAAGGGATTATCTATCAGTATTCATTGGAACAAAATAAGTTGATGGGGTATGCTAATCATTTAAATACAGAGGTGCGAATGTTTTACAACGAAGAACTTGAAGGTGTTTACATGTCAATTCCAGGTATTATGGCAATGATACTTATTTTAATATCGGCTATGATGACATCAATCTCAATTACTCGTGAAAAGGAATTTGGTTCAATGGAAGTTTTACTTTTATCACCCTTAAGGCCAATGCAAATAATTGTTGGTAAAGTGGTTCCTTATGTGGTATTGTCATTTGTTAATACTATAACTATCTTATTAATTAGTGTTTTTGTGTTTAAGGTACCCATACAAGGAAGTGTATTGTTGTTATTGTTTGTCAGTCTGTTGTATATAATTCTGTCGTTGTCGTTGGGTATATTCATTTCAACAATTGCAAAAAATCAAATGGTAGCAATGTTTATATCACTTTTTGCTCTTATGTTACCTACAATTCTTTTGTCAGGGTTTATTTTTCCAATCGAAAATATGCCTTTTCTCTTACAGGCTTTAAGTTTAATTATGCCTCCAAGGTGGTTTGTTATTATTGTTAAAAAAATTATGCTGCAGGGAGTTGGATTAATGTATGTATGGAAAGAGATGCTTATTCTGATCGGATTTATTGTTTTATTTCTTGTTTTAAGTGTGAAGAAATTTAAGGTTAGATTGTTGTAATGCGAGATAGTAAAAACAAATAATTGAGGAATTATACCACTAATTTCTAATAAAAATACAATGAGAATTATATTAATATTAATACAAAAAGAGTTTTTACAAGTTTTTCGAAATAAAACGCTACTGCCTCTTATTTTTGTATTGCCAATTGTACAGTTGTTAGTGTTGGTAAATGCAGCAACACAGGAGATGAGAAATATAAAAGTGGTTATTGTTGATCAGGATTATTCATCATTATCGCGACAATTAGTTTCGAAATTCGATGCTTCTGACTTTTTTAATGTGCAAAAAGTTATTGATAATAAACAAGATGGGATTGAATTGTTTAAAAATGGGAGTTCCGATATGATTTTGGTTATTAAAAATGACACTGAAGCTGATTTGTTAAACAATCAGGAATCATCGGTTCAAATTTTAACAAATGCAATAAATTCAACACGGGCTCAACTGTCGTTTGCTTATGCACGTTCGGTTATTTCGGACTTTAATTATGATTTAAAAATTGAATTAAGTGATTTTAATGTAGGTAAGAGAATACAGACTCAATCATTATTTTGGTTTAATACTGAATTGAATTCAAAGTATTATATGTTACCCGGTATATTGGTTATTTTATTAACTATAATTGGGATGTTTATGTCGGCTATGAATTTGGTACGCGAGAAAGAGATTGGAACTATGGAACAAATTAACGTTACCCCGGTTCGAAAATCACAGTTCATTATAGCTAAACTGGTTCCTTTTTGGATTATAGGTATCTTTGAACTCACATTGGGCTTATTTATTGGCAAATTGGTTTATGATATTCCAATTGTTGGCAACTTAATGGTTCTCTATTCTTTTGCTGCAGTATATTTAATTGCCATACTTGGTTTTGGTTTGTTTTTGTCAACTTTGGCAAATACACAGCAACAGGTTATGCTTATGAGTTTCTTTTTCTTGCTTGTATTTGTTATGATGAGCGGTATTTTTACTGCGTATGAAAATATGCCAACCTGGGCTAAGATAATTGATATAGTAAATCCATTATATTATTTTATGAATGTGGTGCGCATGGTTCTGTTAAAAGGCAGTGGATTTGCCGATGTTGCCAAATATTTTTATGGAATATCTGGCATTGCATTATTAATTGTTCCTTTAGCTATTTGGAACTATCGAAAAACAAGTTGATAAATAATATATTTTATATATCTATTTTTTATTTAATGTAATTACAGATTCAACTTTGTCTTTACTTATTGTAAAATCATGAGTTTTGTTATTATTTTTAATTGTTAAATAATAGTTTTCATTGTCCTCGCTTTTAACGTAACATAATATTTCTCTTCCACTTTTTAATGTAACTAAACTTTTCCTGGTAGGAAATTCGGGTTTAACAGTTGAATTGAGTTTAGTATTTGTTTTAACTGAGTATGTAATTGAATCTTTGTTGTTATTATTTATTTCTGATCTGTTTTTTATAAACTCTAAGTTTATATAATTTGTCTTAGGACTCCACATTGCACCAGTAGCAGGGTCAACAATTAACATACCTATTAAACCTCCTAAAAATATATTTCCAAAATACCAACCATCAATATTAAATTCAATGGGTACTGTTTCTAAATCATAGTTATCCATCGTAAATAAAACTGAATACTTTTCAGAATTAAAAAAACCTGATTTGGCAGATAAATTAACGGTTGATGGTGTTTGACCTGAATAAACGATGTTCCCTTTTTTGTTGTTTATGCTAATTTTTGCGCCCGGTGGATTGCTGTTAATTGAAATTGGATAAACAGATTTACTAACGATAGAAGCACAACCTGAAATGATAAAAAATAATGTAATTATGATTGTAATGATATAATGTTGATTTGTTTTCATTCGAAAATAAGTTTTTATCAAAAAAATAATTTTAATGATTTTTAATTAATAGTTCTGAAAAGATTAATAAATGTCTTTTAGTTTTAAAACGAATTATTAAGCACTTCCGAATAATAATAATCCCATGCCAATTAAAATGCCAACAAGGTAAATGCTTTTTTGTAGAATTCTACGTTCTTTTAATAACAGGGCACCTGTTAAAAATGCAATAACAACGCTTCCACGTCGTAAGGCTGATACAACAGAAACTAACGATTCGGGATAACTTAAAGCATAGAAATATAAAAAATCGGCCAGTATTAACGCAATACCAATCATTGGGATACTCCATCGCCATTCAAGTTTTGTACTTTTATGTCGCTTAGGCCACCATAGTAGTGCTATAACAATAGACATAATAGCGAATTGGTAAAACGAAAAATAACATTGTACTGTCATTCGGTTTACATGGCGTAATAAAAATTTATCGTACAACCCACTGGCTGCTCCAGCAATTGTACCTAGCATTATAAACCATAACCATTTGTTATTTCTTATTGAAATTCCCTCGTGTCGTCCTGATATTGAAAACAAAAAGAAAAATACTAATGTAATACAAAAGCCAGTCCATTGTAAAGCCGAAAGTTGTTCATTAAAAATAATTAAAGCTCCTGCAAGAGTCCATATAGGGCCGGTTGCACGTATAGGAGCTACAATGGTTAATGGTAAATGCTTAACCGCAAAATATGCAAGTATCCACGACGATAAAACAATTAATGTTTTAATAATAATAAGAAAGTGTTCCCATAATGTTGCCATTGGAATAAATATAAGGCTATCAGAATCAATAATTCCAACTTTCGATATGAACCAAATAGGAACAAAAAACAGTGCGCCTGCTGCAGTACTTAACAAAAGAACCGGTAATACAGCATTGCCTGTTAATGAAAACTTTTTAAATACATCGTAAAAACCTAAGAAAATTGCAGATACAGCAGCGAGGGTAAACCACATTGTAAAAATATTATTTTGCAAAATTAGCAGTAAACAATTATTAGAACAATAAATTAACTTAATTTATGATTTTAAAAACCAGTTATTAAAAATTGCTATATCTTACTTATTTCATTAAATTAGATATAGAACTGCTTAAATTATGAAGTATCTGATTATTAAAAACGGGCTAATTGTTTCAGGGAATAAAGTACATAAAGCCGATGTATTATTTGGTAATACCAAAATTCTTGAAATTAAAAAGGTTATAAATCGCCCAGTGCCTGAAACCCCGGTAATTGATGCAGGAGGCCGTTTTTTGTTACCTGGTGCTATTGATATTAGTCATCACGAATTTTTAGAATACGATGTCGAAGAGGGAGAGATGAATAAGCTGCTCTCATCGGAAGTTAGTAATGGAACAACAACACTTTTCGAAACATTAATGCCTCTTAAAAGAACTAAAATTAACGAACTTGTTAGTAGGTCGGAGATACTAAAAAAACATCATATTGCCGATTATGCTTTTCATTTATCGCCTAGCGAAAGTAAAGATTTTACCGAGAAAGATGTGATAAGTAGTTTTGTTAAAAACGGTATCTCTTCGTTTGCAATACAGCCGGCTAATACTTCTGATATGGAAGAGTTACATGTTCAGAAAATTTTGAAGGCTGCCGAAAAATTTAATCTTACCTTAATTGTTGAACTTAATGAACCTGAACCAACAGGATCGGGATATCTTACATCGAAAAATAAAGAACTGAACGATACAGATTACCATTTATTGATGCTCGAAACAGTTCTTGAAAAACTTAAAGATGTTAACTTTCCTGTACTTATATCAAAGCTAAGGTTTAATGAAGAGGCTCATTTGATTAGAAGATACCAAGAGAGAAACAATAAAATATATGCCGAAGTTGAAATGCCTTGTTTTTTAGGAGAAAAGAGCCGGTTTGAAATTCATGAAAAAACTATGTTAGGTGGTTTGGAACTGAAAGGTAAAATAACACCGATATCAACTAAAGAGTTTTGTAAGCTTATAAGTCTTGAAAATTTTATTGCTTCACGTCCTTCGTTTAGTCTTATGATTGGTAATACTAAAGATTCACCAGTTTTTAACCGTCCTGATAAATATTTTGGATTAAAATATTTTTCTAGTATGTTATATACGCTTACCGTAGTGTCGGGAAATCTGGCTATTACTGATTTTGTTTCATGTATGTCAACACGGCCGGCTAAATTAATGGGGCTTTATCCCATGAAAGGTATAATTAAAGAGGGATCTGATGCCGATATTGTTATTTGGAACCCCGATTTTGACAGGAATCTTTATTGTAATATTCCTGTAGAAAACGGAATAGAAGAGCTTAAGTTACAAGGACGTACAGAATTTGTATTTGCAAAAGGTCGTATGGTATACGATGGTGAGGTGTTTTATCGCGAAAACCTCGATGGACAATACCTTTATCGTAATCCTTTTTTAGTATAACTAACCGATAAAAAGTAATATAACGCCAATTACAGCAATTAAAGCTCCGGCGATTTCTTTAATTGTTATTTTCTCTTTAAAAATTAGCCAGGCTGGAGGAATTATTAATACAGGAACTATAGCCATTATGGTCGATGCTATTCCGGTACTTGTATATTGAATGGCCATTAACGAAAATGAAACACCTAAAAATGGACCAAAGAAGGCTCCTAGTGATATCCGTTTCATGGCTGGGGTGTTTTTTATAGCACTTTTAAAATTACTCCAGTGTCCGTAAAACGAAAAAAGTATCCCAAATCCTATAATGCCGGCAATAACCCTTATTTGAGTTGAGAGAAAAGGGTCGTAGTTTTTCATTCCCAATTTGCTTATAACTAAACCTAAGCCCTGTCCAGTAGCTCCGCCTAATGCCAGCAATACTCCCCTAATCGGGTACGATAACTTAATCTGTTTTTTATTTTTTGATATAATAACCAGTGCAATTCCGAGTATTGTAATGGTCATTCCAATGGCGTGTAACAAAGTGAGTTTTTCGTTGAGTATAATCCATCCAAAAAAAGCAGCCAGGGGAGGGGCTAACGACATAATTAGCATTGATAAACGTGCCCCAATTTCAATAAATGCCTGGAATAAGAGTAAATCGCCAATTACAAAACCAATTATTCCCGATAGTAAAAGCCACAACCAGTTTTCTACTGATGCATCAAAAGGTAAAAACATTCCTTTACGAAAAACAGAGATAATGCCGATAAAGAAAAATGCCATTATTAACCTAATTATATTTACTGACAATGAACCAACTCTTTTTCCGGCCGATTCAAATGCTAATGATGTAATAGTCCAGCATAAAGCTGTGAATAGAGAAATAAATTCTCCGTAGTGATTTTGTATTAAGTTCATTAAATGGCAGATGTAAATAATGAATTGACTTTTATTATTAAATTATCCATTTTGTATTAAAATGTTAAAGAATTAAAAAACTTAATTATATTAAAAAACAAACAAAGGTTTTTATTTCTTTTACCGTCAAAAGTAATTCAAAAACTTATTCAAATAGTATTATGAATCGTAAATTAACAGTTGTTGGAATTATTGTATTAATTCTTGGTTTCTCAATAGGGTTAACGATTTTTATTATTAAGCATAAAAAAAGCCCATCTAATAATTTGCAATCTGGATATAAAAGGTTTGTTAAAGCAAGGAATGTTGAATATGAGAACCTTCCGGCTTTAATTGAAACGTCTGGTCGTTTGTTGTCGAATAATGAGGTTGTTATAACATCATCAGTGTCTGGGCGTTTAGAAGGGAATAGTTCTTTTTTTAAGTCAGGACAAGCATTTCGAAAAGGTGATTTGCTTGCAACAATTGTCGATGATGAGTTTTTGTATTCTCATTATGCAAAAAAGAGTAAATTTTTACAAACTCTGGCTTCAATGCTGCCCGATATGAAAATTGATTTGCCGGGTTCGTTCGATAATTGGAATGTTTTTTTTCAAAGTGTTGATGTAAAAACTTTATTGCCTTCACTCCCATCTATAGGAGATTCAAAAGAACGAATTTATCTGTCATCGAGAAGTGTTTTAAGCGATTATTATACTCTTAAAAGTGAAGAGGCAAAACTTGATAAATATTATATACGAGCTCCTTTTAATGGCACTATCAGGGAGGTAAATCAACAAATTGGTGCTTATGTTAATATTGGTACTCGTTTGGCGCAGATATCGATGGTTGATAAATATGAAATTGAAGTGCCGGTTAGTACCTCCGAAATATCATTTGTACAAATTAATCAAAAGGTAGAAGTGTTAAATGAAGATGGAAATCCACGATGGACAGGACATGTATCACGTATTTCGGATGTTGTAAATAATAGTACACAGTCTATTAGTGTTTTTTGTACCATAAATGGGAATGATAATTTGTTCGATGGTAAATATCATCAGGTTATTATTCAAGGAAAGGATGTTGAAAATGTAATGGCTATTCCACGTAATGCTTTGTACAATGGCAATGAGGTTTATCTGGTTAAGAATGGGAGTGCTGTGAAAGATACAGTTATAATATTAAAACTTAATTCGAAAACTGCTTACATTAATGGTTTGCAAGAAGGTGACGAGTTAGTTGTTGAACCGTTGGTTAATTTGGGTGATAACTCAAATTTTGAAATAATTCGTTAACCGAAAAAATAGCAGTTATGCGTAAATTACTCGAAACGTTTGTTAAATATCCGTTTTATGCCAATCTTATTGTTGGTGTTTTTATTTTAGCCGGTGTTTTTAGTTATCTGAATATGAAAAAGGCGTTCTTTCCCGAGCGTCCTACTCGTATGATTTATGTTTCAGTTACATATCCGGGTGCATCGCCTAAGGAGATGGAAGAAGGAATAGCAGTTAGGGTTGAGGAGGCTGTTAGAGGTATACCGGGCATTAAGGAGATGACTTCGTCTTCATCGGAGAATAGTTGTCAGGTTGCCATCGAAACAACAGGTGAGTATGATATAGATGAAACACTTCAGGAGATTAAAAATGCTGTGGATGGAATTACCAGTATGCCTGTTGATGCCGAACGTCCTATTGTTTACAAGCGTAGGTCTGTTACACCTGCTATTCGACTTGGATTGTCGGGTAACGTCGATTTAATGGAATTAAAAAAAATTGCTTATCAGATAGAGGATGATTTCTTAGCTTCTGGTTTGATGAGCCAAATTTCATTATCGGGATTTCCAGCTACAGAGATATCGGTAGAAGTTAGTGAGGAAAGTTTGTTGCGATATGGGTTAAAGATGAGTGATATTTCGCAGGCAATATCAAATAATAATAAAGATGTGTCGGGCGGTGAAATACGAAATGATGATTATACACTTATAGTAAGAGCCCGAAGCCGTACACTCGACCCTTTTTTGTTGGGTAATATTGTTATTCGAAGTAATGTAAATGGCAAACTGGTTAAAATAAGTGATGTTGCAACCGTTCGGTATCAGTTTTACGATACACCAACTGGAACATGGATTAATGGTAATCCCGGAATTAGTATTTCAATTAATAAACTCATAACTGAAGATCTTGAAGCTATATCGGATTTTGTAAACGATTATGCAACAAAGTTTAATAAGTCTTATTCAAACGCCAGGTTAGATGTTACATTCGATTTTCTCGACATACTTTTATTGAGGCTTAAATTATTGATGAACAATGGTTTTATAGGCTTAATACTGGTTGTGGTTGTTCTTGCATTGTTTTTGAGTTTTCGATTGTCGCTTTGGGTTGCGTGGGGTATTCCTTCGTCATTTTTGGCAATGTTTGTTGTTGCTAATTTTTATGGCATTACTATTAATATGGTATCTCTTTTCGGGATGATTTTGGTTGTTGGTATTTTAGTTGATGATGGAATTGTTATTGCTGAAAATATTTTTACCCATTTCGAAAGAGGAAAAAATCCAATGAGAGCTGCCATTGATGGTACCATGGAGGTTCTTCCGGCTGTTATTACATCAGTTACAACAACTATTGTTGCTTTTATACCTGTGCTATTAATTACTGGTAATTTGGAGTTTTTATTCGAAATGGCTTTTGTGGTAGTTATTAGTTTGGCATTTTCGCTTGTCGAGGCTTTTTTTGTATTACCTGCTCACATTGGTACTCCACATATTTTAAAACGGAAAAGCAACCATAAGAGTTTTGGTAACAAAGTGCGTGATCGGTTGGAGCAATTTATGTTTTTTATTCGTGAAAAGACTTATGGTCGTGTTTTAAGGTTTGTTTTAAAACATAGGGTTATTGCATTATTTGTTCCTATGGCCATGTTAATAATTACTTTTGGATGGTTAAAAGGAGGGATTATTAAAACAACTTTTTTCCCAAATATTCCACCCGACGATTTTAATGTTAACATAGCTTTTACGCCTGGAGAGGGTGAAAAACAAACGTATGAATATCTTTTAAAGTTTGAAAAACTTGTTTGGGAAGTTAATGATGAGTTGAAAAGTGATTATGCTGATACTGCTAATTTTATCAATTTTACTTTTTTGTCGATGGGAAATTCCTTTGATGGGCAAGAGAGAGGAAGTCATGCAGGACATATTGCTGTGAATTTGCGAAATCTCGAAGGTAGTGAAATATCTTCGTTTGAAATTGCTAACAGGGTAAGGGAAAAGATTGGTAAAGTGCCGGAGATTGACCGGTTATCTATAGCAGGGCGAAACCGTTGGGGTAAACCTGTTTCTATAAGTCTGTTGGGCGATGATATGGATTATTTAAAAAAGGCTCGTGATTTGCTTATTACCGAATTGAAAAAAATGCCCGATTTAACTGAGGTTATGGATAATAACCCTTTAGGAGCGCAGGAAATAAGGCTTAAGTTGAAGCCTCGTGCTTATATTCTGGGACTTGACCAGGCTACTATTCTTAATCAGGTACGTAATGGTTTTTTTGGAGCTCAGTCGCAACGTATTCAGCAAGGAAAAGATGAGGTTCGTATTTGGGTTCGTTATCCTAAAAGCAATCGTGAACAACTAGGCCAGTTGGAAGATATGAAAATTAAAACTGCATCTGGCTTATATCCGTTACGCGAGTTGGTAAGTTACGAAATTGAAAGAGGGCCTGTAAGTATTTCTCATTATAATGGTAAACGTGAAATTAGGGTTGAAGCCGATTTGGTTGAACCCGATATGCCAGTTGTACAAATACTGGAGGTAGTTGAAAAAACAATACTTCCTAAAGTGATGGCTCAATATCCCGGGGTGAGATACGAGTTTCAGGGACAACAAAAGGTTGCTGCCGAGTCGGGTAGTTCTATGCTTAAATTTTTTATTCCTGCTTTTATTATTATTTCTGTTATAATAATGATTCAGTTTAGTTCTTTTGGGCAGGCATTAATTGTTATGGGTTTAATTCCTCTTGGATATATGAGTGCTGCATTTGGTCACATGCTTCACGGAATACCGTTATCAATTTTTAGTATTTGTGGTATGGTTGCCTTATCGGGAGTTATTGTTAACGATTCGGTAGTGTTTCTTCAAAAATATAATTCTCTTTTACTCGAAGGTTTTAAAGTAAAAGATGCAGTACTTGAAGCCGGATTATCGCGTTTTAGACCCATTGTATTAACAACTTTAACTACAACTATTGGTCTGTTTCCTATTGTTCTCGAAACCAGCAGGCAGGCTCAGTTCTTAATTCCTATGGCATTGGCGTTGGCTTATGGTGTTTTGTTTGGTACTTTTTTTATTTTAATATTTTTTCCGGTTGCTATTTTGTTTTTAAACGATTTGAGAGTTTGGTGGTATTGGGTATGGAATGGGAAAAAAATTGGTAAAGAGCAGATTGAAAAAGTAATCAGGAACAGGCAGCGTGAATTAAAATTAGATGAGTAAGATTATGATTGTTATTATAAAATTGAAAAAAAATAATAGAAGACTATTTAGTGTTTTATATTATGTTTTGTTATTTATAACACTTTTTTCACATCAGTTGATTGCTCAAACTCCTTTATCATTAGGTGATGCCATTGGTAAGGCACTTGAAAATAATTATGATTTGGCTGTTTCAAAGGCGCAGCTTGATATTTCCAAACAGCGCAATTCGTGGGGATACTCAGGTGCACTACCTTCTTTAAATTTTGGATCATCGGCTATGTTTCGTAATGATAATGATATTTCAGCTACAATAATAACATCTTCGGCCGATTTGAGTTGGACTTTGTTTAATGGTTTCAGGGTGCGATTTACTAAAGAGAAGTATGATTACCTCGAACGTATATCAGAAGGAAGTGCATCTTTGGTTGTCGAAAATACAATGCAGGCTATTATTTTAGGTTATTATTCAGTACTTGTTGAGAATGAGCGATTAAACGTACTGCAATTAAATGCAAAACTCTCTAACGATCGGTACAACTATATTCAAAACAGAGTTGATATGGGTTCTGGTAGTCAATATGAATTATTGCAGGCTCAAACTTCTTTTCTTTCCGATAAAGCAGAAGTTATTAGCCAGGAAATGGTTTTGCGAAACGAAAAACGAATGCTTTCATACTTAATGGCTGATAAGAATTTTGTTGACTACTCTTTTGTTGACAGTTTGACGTTTATTCCCGAAAATTATTCGTTAAGTGTACTTATTGATAAGTTATTGAATGATAATCAGCGAATAAAAAATCAGTATCTCAATTTGGAAATGTTAAGAGTTAATAAATCGTTGGCTCAATCATCGCGTTACCCATCATTACGGTTAAATGCACATGGCGAATATGTATTGGCTCCCGAAAGTGTTAATGAACGTGCAATTGTTAATAATCGTAATGATACCTATTCGTATTATGGAGGATTGGTTTTAAATTACACATTGTTCGATGGAACAAAAATTTCGCGCAATGTTAAAATTGCAGCTATTGAACAAAGTGTTGGAAATATTGAAATGGAGCAAATGAAACATGAGTTAACAAATCAGTTGTCAAATTTGTTCGATTTATACGAGGTGCGTAAAGAGTTGATGTCTGTTACCAAAGAAAATATGGATGCTTCAAAATTAAATCTTACCATTAGTTCCGATAAGTATAAAAACGGAACATTAACATCGTTTGAGTACCGTAATGTTCAACAGGCTTATCTCGATGCTGCTTTTTCACATATAAACTCTGTTTATAATGTTTTAGAAACTCATGTCGATCTTTTACGTCTTACCGGAGGTTTAATTAATTATTCAATAAAAAATTAATAAAGATGATTTTTTCTTTCGATTGATATATTGTTTAAATTCGAAGCTATTTCCCTTCTAAATATAGTACTTATGAAAAATTTTATTTATTTATTCATAATTTTGATCGTAATGATTGCCTGTAAATCAAATAGTTGTGAGGATACAAATCCTTTATTGAAACAATATAATACTCCATTCGAAATTCCACCATTTAATGAGATTAAAACCGTTCATTTTTTACCTGCATTTAAAGTAGGTATTGCAGAGCAGATGGCCGAAGTTGAGTCAATTGTTACTCAGTCGGAAAAGCCTTCATTTGAAAATACTATTGTTTTATTCGATCAATCAGGTAAAACTTTAAAAAATGTTGAACGTGTTTTTTATAATTTATCGGGTACTGATAATACCGATACTCTTCAGTCTATTGATAGACAGGTGACTCCTTTGCTTACCAAAATGAAAGATGATATTGCCATGAATACTAAATTGTTTAATCGTATTAAAACGGTTTATAACAATCGAAATAATGGTGAGTTAGATTCATCGCAAATACGTACTGTTGAAAAATATTACAACGATTTTATGCGGAATGGAGCCAATTTGTCAAAAAAAGATCAGGATTCATTACGAAAGGTAAATGAGCAAATTGCGAGTTTAAAACTTAAATTTGGTGAAAATCTTTTGGCCGAAACTAATAGTAATTTTTTAATGGTTGTTGATAATATTCAGGATTTGGATGGATTACCACAATCGCATATTGATGCTGCTGCAATAGTAGCTAAAGAAAAGGGGCACGATGGCAAATGGGCTTTTACTTTGCAAAAACCTAGTTTGATTCCGTTTTTGCAGTATGCAAAAAACAGATCATTGCGCGAAAAAATTTACAAGGCATACTTTATGCGTGGCGATAATGGCAATGAATATGATAATAATGAGACAGTTAGGCAGATTGCTAATTTAAGAGCAGTTAAAGCAAAATTGTTAGGTTATAATAATTTTGCTGATTATGTTATTGCGGAAAATATGGCTAAAACAACTGAAAAAGTGAATTCTTTTCTATTGGAATTATGGAATCCTGCTTTAAATAGGGCAAAAAAAGAGCTTGAACAGATGCAGGCAATTGCGAATAGTGAAGGTGCTGATTTTAATCTTGAATCTTGGGATTGGTGGTTTTATGCCGAAAAGCTTAGGAAAGTAAAATACGATTTAGATGAATCGGAGTTAATACCCTATTTTAAACTCGAAAATGTGCGTGATGGTATGTTATGGGTTGCTTCTAATTTATATGGCATAACGTTCGAAAAGCTCGATACTTTGCCTGTTTATCATTCCGAAGTTGAAACATATAATGTTTTAGATAGCGATGGCTCTCATTTAGGAATAGTTTTTTTCGATTATTTTCCACGAGGGGGAAAGCGTCCGGGAGCCTGGTGTACTTCATTTCGACCTGCCGGTTTTGTTGATGGACAAAGAAAAGCTCCACTTGTTTCGATTGTTTGTAATTTTACGAAACCAACAAATGATGCTCCATCGTTATTGACATGGGACGAAGTAACAACGTTATTTCATGAGTTTGGTCATGGTTTGCATGGTTTGTTTGAAACTGGAAAGTATCAAAGAATAATTGGTGATGTTGAACGCGATTATGTTGAGTTACCTTCGCAGATTATGGAAAATTGGTGTGCTGAACCACTTGTTTTAAAACATTTTGCGCGTCATTATAAAACTGGTGAAGTGATTTCGGATGAATTGATTCAAAAAATCTCTAATAGCGGTTTGTTTAATCAGGGATTCATGACTGTTGAGTACTTGGCTGCTTCAATATTAGATATGGATTGGCATTCGATAAATGAAGACTCTCTGGTTGAAAATACAAAAATGTTTGAGGCCAAATCAATGGAAAAAATTGGACTTATTAACGAAATTATTCCACGATATCGTACAACTTATTTTGCTCATATTTTCGATTACGAGTATGCAGCCGGTTATTATGTATACATCTGGGCAGCAGTTTTAGATGCTGATGCATTTAATGCTTTTGTTGAGTCGGGTGATATTTTTAATACTGAGCTGGCATCAAAATTTCGTAAGTATTGCCTTACCGAGTGTGGTGAGGGGGATGGAATGGAAATGTATATAAAATTTAGGGGCAAAGAACCTGATGTTAATGCCCTTTTAAAACGAAGAGGTTTGCTTAATTAATATTATTTTTTTTCAATCCACTCAATAATTGATAAATCATTGGGTTTAATTTTTGGTGGCATAACATCAACAAGTTCACCTTTTTCATTAATGAGGTATTTTTGGAAATTCCATCCTACTTTACTGTCTTTTACTCCATTTTTTTCTTTTTGAGTAAGCCATTGGTAAATAGGGTGTATGTCATCTCCTTTAACCGATATTTTTTCCATCATAGGAAATGTTACACCATAGTTGAGAGTGCAAAACTCCCTTATTTGTTCGTTTGTTCCGGGTTCTTGTTTTAAAAAATTATTTGCTGGAAAACCTATAATTATAAATTTATCGGGTCCATATTTTTTAAATAATTCTTCAAGTTGTTCATATTGTGGCGTAAATCCGCATTTGCTGGCTGTATTTACAATTATTACCTTTTTACCTTTTAAGGTTGAAAAGTCAAATAGTTCTCCTTCCAGCGTTTTAACTTTAAAACTGTAAATGTTTGATTGGCTAATAGCTGTAAACGAAAAAAAAGAGATAATTAATGCTGTGATTATTTTGTTCATCTGTTTGAAATTTATTGTTCAAATGTTATGTTGAACTATTCAACGTTAAAAAAGATCAGAACGATTATTATTACACTAATTATTCTAACATAAAGAATGTTGTTTTGTTCAATTAAATAAAAAAGCACATCCGAATTATGATATATAGACAGTTAATAAGGAGAAATATCTACACTTTTTGTCGTTTTCTTTTTTGTTTATTAATTTTTTTCATTTTATAAATAATGGCCCAGCTTGGGAAATACGATACAAGAATTCCTAATAGCAATAGAAGTAACATTAGCTTTAGAGTTCCCAGGTTACGCAAATAATACGATAGTAAAACAAAAAAAATGTTAACCCCGCCAATGATAGCACTTATTTGTAAATGTGAGAATCCCAGTGTTAATAATCGGTGGTGAATATGGTTTTTATCTGCTGTAAAAGGTGATAGTCCTTTCGATAAACGCAGGAAAAATACCCTAAGAGTGTCAATTATTGGAACTATAAGTATGCCAGCTGCAACTGATGGAGCTGACATCATGGTATGGGTAAGTGCTGAATGGTTAATAGGCTTGTTAAACTCGATAAATTTTATTGATACAACAGCCATTAATAATCCAATCATTAATGAGCCGGTATCGCCCATAAATATTTTTTGATTGGCCGAGAAGACATTAAAATACGAAAAAGCAAGTAGTCCTCCCGATAATGTTGCACATAGTATAGGAATGTGAAAAGAATCGTTTATGTAGAACCATATCGAAAAAGAAAAAATTGTAATAACACCTGTTAATGCTGCTAAACCATCAACCCCATCAATTAAGTTAAAGCCATTTATTATAAATACAACAAATATCATACTAAAAATAACACTTCCCATTTCAGTTGGTTGAAGTCCAAAAAAACCTTGAAAATCAGTAATTCTAATTTCACCTGGACCAACAATAATAAAGGCGGCAATAATTTGACCAATGAGTTTAACCAATGGTGCTGTAACTAAAATATCATCTTTTATACCTATTCCAAAAATTATTAATAAAGCTGAAATAAGGTAAGGTATTTGTGTAAATTCAAAAATGTCGATGAATAACGAATATGTAAACATAAAACCAATAAAAATAGCTAATCCGCCGAGTGTTGGCACCCTGGTTTTGTGAATAGATCGTTTGTTGGGCTCATCGAAAAGGTTTTTTGAATGAGCAACCCTAAGAATTGTTGGGATCGAAAAAAATACAATAATAAACGATATAATAAATGTTATTGGTATAAGCAGTTTAATGATATATGGATTCATATAATAAAAAAATCTTATTTTATAATAAGTAATTTACTAATGTAATACGTTAAATACTAATGATGGTTAATATTTTATTCGGAAAAAATTAATTAAAATGACTATTTACTCATTTCATTAATTTCGTTTCGAAGCATTGTTTTGGCTCTTTCGATGTGCGAACTTACTGATGATCCGCTTCGTTCCAAAATTTTTTGAGCAAGTTCTATTGATGGATTTTTTGGCTGCGATTCGGATGCGCAGGTATTAATGAGTCTTAAAATATCTTCTTTTGCATTAACAATTGCTTGCCAAGTATTTGAAGTAACATATATTTGAACAGATAAGTTGTGTTCATACTCTTTTCGTATTGATTGTATTAGTAATGAATGAAATTGTTGACAGTTTAAACTCTGTTTTTGTTCACGAATAATAAGCGATTGAGGTGAAATACGTTCAATAAAAAGTGTTAATCGTTCTAACGATTGTAATTTAAGCGATATGATTTGCTTTTTATCATCTTTAAAATGATTCAGTCGTAACTGGTATATCATTTGTTTTGAAAATAATCGCACTATTAATAATACAACAATAGATAGTATAATTAGAGGGAGAGTATTTAATAAAATTTGTTCAGTCATTTTTTTTGAAGGTTTTTTGTATTGCGAAAATAAAGTATGCAATACAATTTTCAAAGGATCATTATAAAATAAGTAGCAGTGTGTTGTTAATATATTGTATTTTTTGAATAATTAAATAATATTTTATTTGTTTTTTTTCAATATTAATTTTGTTATAATGAATTATTTACACCGAATATTGACAATATCTACAAGTGAAAGTATAGGTATGTATGTTTGATGTGGTCAATAAAAACTAAATTTTATTCACGTTAATTAAATTGGTTATATTTGAAATCGAAAGATTATAACATAATGATGAGTAGTACGAATATTAAAAAACACAATTTGCGAAATGATAGTGTTTTAAATTTTAATCGAATATTAAAACTATTAATACGATACTGGTTTCTATTTTTGATTTCATTGCCATTGGCTTTAGTTGTTGTATATATTTATCATTTAAATACAGTAACAGTTTATCAGGCATCAGCAACTCTTTTATTTAAAAGTGCCGATAATAATTCGTTGGGAGGTTCAAATCTTATTGAAGGTTTTGGGTTGTCGCCAGAAGTTCGGAATATTGAAAATCAAACTTTTATTTTACGATCGTTTAAGGTTGTAAGAAAGGCTGTTGAAAATATTGATTTTGGTATTGAGTATTTTTCTGAGGGATTATTTAATGATTCAGAATTATATACTGATGCACCGTTTAGAGTTATGTTGGATTCGACACAAAATCAGTTGATAAATGTTCCTGTTCAACTTCATTTTTTACAAAATGGAAATATTAATGTTAAACTTTTTTGTGAGTCGGGTGTATTGTACGATGTGATTAATGAAAAGTATGTGGGAGCCGTTGGTATTATTGATTTTGAAAAAGAGATAAAATGGAATGAGTGGATTAAAACTCCATTTGGGACTTTAAAGATTATTAAATCGGGAGGAAGCCCTTTGCACGAACTTACATATTATTATAAGGTGCGTTCTATTGATGATGTTGCAAATGAGTTCAGAAGCAGATTGGGTATTTCATCTATGGGCGATGGTTCGTCAATTGTTTTTTTAAGGGTAACAGGTACTTCGTCTGGTAAAATTAGAACCTTTTTAGATCGTTTATGTAAGGTTGTTATCGATTATAATCTGGAACAGAAGAATGAAATAGCGACGAGGTCAATAAATTTTATTCAAAGTCAGCTTAATATGATTTCTGATACACTTGATCGTACTCAGGCGCAATTGTTGAGTTTTCGTAAGGAGAATCGTTTTTTGGATCCATCATCAGCATCTGAACAGTTGGCTAATCAATATTATGCAGCCGAAAAAGAGATTAAGATGATTGAATTAAACCGTGATTATTTTATTTTTTTACGTAATAAACTTGAGGATAATCCTTATGGAACAGATTTTTTATTACCTGCATTTTCCGATAATAACCATCAAATAGTATCGCAGTTAGTGATGGAACTTTTAGAGTTAAATAATGAGTTGGAGGTTTATAAAGAATCGGCAGATAGAGTAAATCCATATATGTCAAATCTTCATCAAAAAATTGATGTTACTAAAAGTAATTTAATGCTGGCAATTGATAAAATGTTGGAGAACTTGTCGTTAGAGGAAAATGTGTTGCGAAAGCAAATTGATCAAATAGATAAAAAAATGTCAGAATTGCCGGTATTAGAAAAAAAATATCTTCAAATAGACCGTAGTTACAAGTTGAATGATGCTATTTATACATTTTTATTACAAAAAAATTCCGAAACTCAAATTACCAAGGCTTCAAATACCCCCGATAACGAAATTATAGATAAAGCATCAATATTGGGAGTTGTATCTCCAATAAAAAAAAGCAATTACAGTAAGGCTTTTATGTTAGGATTGGTTATTCCGGCAGTAATAATAGCAATTATTGAGTTTTTAAATGTTAAAATTAGGGGGAAAGAAGATTTGGATAATCTGGTGCCCGATGTACCTGTTTTAGGAATTATACCCCATAGTAAAATGAATATACCAAATGTGGTTTTATCAATTCCTCATTCGGTTATTTCAGAATCATTCAGAAGCATTAGAACACGATTGAATTTTTTAGCACCTCATCAAAAGTCGAAAGTTATTTGTGTTACTTCAACAAACACTGGTGATGGTAAAACATTTGTAGCTGTTAATCTGGCATCGGTATTTGCAATATCAGGAAAGAAGACGATATTATTAGGTTTTGATTTGCGCAAGCCTCGTTTGTCTGAACATTTTCAAATGATTAATGCAAAAGGAATATCAAATGTATTAATTGGTGAAGTTGAGTTATCGGAAGCTTGTTATTCGGGGGGGCATGATAATCTTTGTATTATGCCGGCAGGGGAGGTGCCTCCAAACCCAACAGAACTAATTGAGTCGGATGCAACAAAGGAACTTTTTAAAAAACTAAGACAGATATACGATGTAATTGTAGTTGACTCGCCTCCGGTTGGTGTAGTTGCCGATGCTCGGCTTTTGATGTCGCATACCGATATCCATCTGTATGTAACACGTTATAACCATACACATAAAGTGCATTTGCAACAAACTATACAAAATCTGCAAGAGGAGAATTTTAATTCGTTGGGATTATTGTTTAATGATGTGCAGAGTTATGTTGATGGATATGGCCATTATTATACAGAATATTATGGTAAAACTGTTGATAATTAAAATTGATTTTGTTTTTAATTATATGGCTTAAATGATAATAATTAAAAAGGATTATAGTTTTTTATTTTGGACATAATCATTTTAATAGTTCTCCAAAAGAGTAATGTTATTCGTTTAATTATTTGTTTTGATGATAGTTTTTTGTCATTATGAATTGGGTCTTTCGATATATGATTCCATATAAACTTTAATTTATTTCGTAACCCATTGGTTAATAATAATCTTTCCCATGCAATTTGGTAACTATAGTTAGTTTTCTGTTGATCGGATTTACTAAAAAAAGTAATGGCTTTAGAAATTTTTTTGCTTTGTTTTTCTAAAACATAATGTTTAGTCCATTGAGGTAAATTATCTTGAGCAAGCCAGTTAAGGATGGATATTATTAGAGAAAAGGGTTTTTTTACGTTCCATTTAGTTACCCATAGGTTTATTTCATTGGCATCGGGTATTAGTTTTGGATGATTTGCAAGCAGTAACAAATCATAGAACCACGACATACGAACGCCGCCTCTAATAAATGTATAATAAATATGTAGCGAAAGATAAATGAATAATTGGTTTGGGTTCATCCCCGGCATATTATTATTTTCGGAATGAAATATGGTTTCGTGCATCCATACATCCTTTGTTGGTATGTAATATTTGACGTTTGTTGGGAATAATGAAAGATGCAGTTCAACCGGTGTGTTACCATAGGTAATGCATGGCAGATGGTGATCGGAATGATCGCGTTGTTCCAGTTCATTAGGTCTTATTAGTTGTTCCGATATAAGCAGATTGGATAGTTTGGGCAAATCTTCCTGTCTTATAAGTAAATCAACATCACTCATTGGTCGCAGGGCTAGCTCGTCGTATATGGTTTGCGCAATAAAAAATCCTTTTAGTGGAATGGATTTTATATTATTTTGATTCATTTTTTCAATGAGATTATTGGCATCTCTTTTTAATAATTCATTACGGAATGATGATGCCAGAAAGTCCATTTTAAATGTATCTGCCAAAGGATGATGATGCTTGTTTAAAATCCAGTAGAGTAAAGGAGCCAAACCATTTTTTGCAGCAAATTGGTGTAATACTTGAATTTTTATATTATTTTCTGACAGATTATTTAGTGGAATATTTCTGAAAAGTAATTTAACAACAAATAACTCTTCGGGCGATAATTGTTTATCGTATTTTTCCAGTAAATCGATCATTCGTCTTTTTTTGTGAATTGATTAATTTTTGATATGTTTTTTAAAAACAAGCTCATAATACCTCCAACCTTGTTATGTTTTAATGCCCAATAGTCTTCTTTTGATTTTTTTATTATATTTTTTATGTTTCGGTTACTGGTGCCGCCAATCCTCATTTTAACAATTACATCGTTAATGTAAAAGGTTGAAATACCAGGTAATGAAAAAAGGCGTAAAATAAAATCGTAATCAGCAGCAATTTTTAGTTGGATGTTAAATATACCAATACTATCATAAAATTTACGTTTTATATAAAGAGTGGGGTGTGGAGGCATCCATCCCTTTTTTAATAGTGAAGGGTTAAATTTGCAGCTTTTCCAATAGCGAATTACTTTCGAAGTATCGTATTTTGAAATGTACACTAAATTACCATACACAGCATCTGCATTTGTTTCATTGATAATAGTTGATATTTTTTCTATTATGGTATCGGAAGCTAAAAGGTCATCGGCATGTAAAAAACCAATGTAATCGCCGGTTGCTTTACTTATACCTTTGTTTAGAGCATCATAAATGCCATTGTCGGGTTCACTAAACCATTTTATTCTGTTGTCATATTTTTTTAGTAGTTCTATTGTTCCATCGGTTGATCCACCATCAATAACAATGTATTCAATATTATTAGCTGTTTGGTTTAATACGCTTTCAATTGCCGATTGCAGAGTAGCTGATGATTGATAGGTAGCTGTTATTATAGTTATTGTCATTCTTAGTTACTTGTTAACAGTGAAAGCTATGATGGTAAAATTGTGGTTATTAATACCGAGTAAAAATAATGAAATACCAAAAAAAGAAATCGATTATTTTGTAATCATTACATCCCATATCAAACATCTAACATGTTTCTTTTTCTTATTTCAACCAATTGATGACTTTTATAAATGGAATACTCTTCGAGATCTTCAGAAGTAATGCTTCCTGCCGATAGAACAGAATGTGAATGGCAGGTTATGCCACCGGTAATAATAGCTTTGGCTCCAATCCAAACGCCATCTTCAATTATAATAGGAGAAATTAAAAGGTCAAAAGTTTTTTTTTTGTAATTATGGTTTCCGCATAAAAGAAAAGCTCCCTGAGAAATACAACAGTTATTACCTATTGTAACTTTATCCAGGTTGTCGATCCAAACATTTTCGCCAATCCATGTATAGTTTCCAATGGTGAGATTCCACGGGTATTTAATATTAACCGATGGTTTAATAACTACTCCCTTGCCAATTTTGGCACCAAATAATTTTAGTAAAAAGACTTTCAATGTTGAAATGGGGAAAAATGAACTCATAAAAAAAAACGAGTTAGTAAAGTACCAGCAGAATTGTTTTATACTATTACCACCTGGTTTATACCATGAGTTATTATATTTTGACAGGTCGGTTTGCATAACAATTAAGTTTACATTTCTTCATAATATCCATACCCATATCCATATCCATATCCGTACCCATATCCGTATCCGTATCCATATTTTAAAGGATTGCCATAATGACCTTGTTTTACCATAATATCGTTTAGTAATATACCAATATTTGATATGCCTTCAGCGTGAATATTTTTAAGAGTTTGGGCAAGTACCTCTTTAATTGTATAACCTTGTCGGGTTAAAAAAACAATGGAATCTGAATGACGTGCAATAAGGTATGGATCCGAAACAATACCCATAGGAGGGGTATCTAATACAATAATATCGAATTGTTTTTTTAAATCTTCGAAAAAATGAAGTGTTTTTGTGCTGCTAATTAATTCAGCCGGATTTGGAGGGATTGGACCACTAGGTATTACACTCAAATACTGCATTTCGGTTGGAGTGATTATTGATTCCAAATTTATCTTGCCGGTAAGGTAGTTACTTAATCCATCTTTGTCGTGAAGATTCATAACCTTATTAAGTCCTGGTTTTCGCATGTCAAAACCAACTAATACTGTTTTTTTGCCACTATATGCAAATACCGATGCAATGTTAAGGGCGCAAAATGTTTTTCCTTCGCCTGGCATTGATGATGTAACCGCAATAACAGGGTTCTCTTTTTCACCAATCATAAACTCAAGTCGGGTTCGTACGCGTCGGAATGTTTCGGTTATAACCGAACGGGGATGATCTTTTACAACTAAAGGTTCTTTTTTGTTACTGTGAAGTATTTGACCTAATAGAGGTAATGAAGTGATTTTTTCGATGTCATCAGGCGATGATATTTTGTTGTTAAAGAGTTGTTTTAATAGTAAAAAACCCAATGGAATGAAGAGTCCCAACATTAAATATTTGCGGTAATCGGCTGATTTTTGTGGAGATATTAGACCAATGACTCGTGGTGTTTCCATAATTTGATGGTCGGGAGTGTTCGATGCTTTTTGTATTTGAGCTTCGGAACGTCGACGTAACAAAAAGGTGTATACTTCGTTATTGAGTTCGAATTTTCGTTCAATGCCTAACATCTTTCTTTCTGTTTCGGGAAGTGAATAAAGACTGGCTTCAATAAGTGCTTTTTCTGTTTTTATCCGGTGAATCTCTTCGTTAATGATATACGTTTGGTTATCAATTGATTTTAATAGTGTTGCTTTTGCAACATCAATTTTATTGGATATTTCAATACTGTATGGGTTGTTGAACTCACTGGCAGATAATCGGTCGGAATTTAAGTCGATAATTAATTTAATTTTTTCTGTTAATATGGGGTTATCGACCTGGAGCATTGCTGGTGCCATTACGCTTTCAGATAATGTATCGGATTGAAAATAGTTGTGAAGATATTGGTAATAGTTTTTTAGAATTTCACGTTCTGCTATGTTTTGGTCGAATGATTGTAATTTGTTGTACAAAAAATCGGCCTGTGCTGAAACACTTTGTATTTTATTATCGACTCGAAACTGACTAAGTTCTGAGCCTGTAATTTTTAATGAATCGGATATGTTAATTAACTGATCTTCGATAAAACGGATAGTGTTATTGGCAATTTGGTTTTTCTTTTCGAGGTTAGCTGTTATAAACACATTTGCAAGTGTTTTTAGAAATGTTATGTTTTTTGTTCTGTTTGATCCGGTAACCGATAGGCGTACAATAGATGAATTTTCGTCATTTCGAAAAACTGCCAGTGCTTCTTTATAATTTGATGCTAAAGTATTTGGGTCGTGAAAAATAAAATAATATGTTTGATCGCTTTTCTGATGAATTGATTGATTAACTATTTTAAAGGCAAAATCGTTTGTTATGATCCATTCGTTGTAATTATGTGTTTTACTGTATTGTAACTGGTTTGATGGTGTTGTGTAGTTGTTTGTTGTGTATGAGTAACGTGAAATTGGTTCTTCACTTCGAAACTCGAGTGTAAAGCTTTTTTCATCAATAGGTATTATGTTTAAAGGAATATTGATTATTTGAGGGTGTAATGAATCCATAATTACATGAAAAAGTGACGAGGTATACAATTCAGTATCTTTCCAGTTTCCTTTTGCAAAATAACTTATATTAAAATTTAGTTCGTCAATGGTTCGTTTAATCATGTCCCACGATGATAAGAGGGCAATTTGGTTATCTACATTTCTCATGCCCGGGGTTAATCCAAACCCTTCCATCATATCTGATTGTTGTGTTTCACCTCCACGTTCTTCCATTAGCATTGACATCCCGACTCGATATATTGGTATTTCGTATCGATGTTTAATAATAACAAAAACTGTGGTTAGTCCAATGAAAAGTAGTATAAGCCACCAAAAGCGAATAATATCATTAATAAACTTTTTATAATCGAGGTTAATGTTATGTCCCGATGGCTGATTTTTATTATTGGAGTTTGATTGAACCATGTTATTATTTCAATAATTTTATTTAGTTAATGAAATAATGGTTAGTGTAAAAGCCAAAAGACCAGATATAACTCCCAGTGAAAAAGATTCACCAACGCCCCAGTTTTTAGCTTTCATTGGGCGGATGTAAATTAAGTCGTTAGGATATACGTAGTAATAATCGCTGTTTACAATGTTTTTATCTGTGAGGTCAAAAACATAAGTTTTTTCACCCGATTGAGTTTGGCGTAGTAGTTTAATTTTTTTTGTTTTCCCGTAAGGTGTTATTCCACCTACCTGTGCAATGGCTTCGAATATTGTTATTTGATCTTTTTGCATATTAATAATACCCTGCGAACGAACTTCGCCTAATGCAGTGAATTGTGCATTAGCTAATTTAACTACAATATTAGCTTCTTTTAAAAATGGAAGTAGTGCAGTTTTAATTTTTTCTTTTGCCATTGGAATGTTGCATCCTGCCAGATTTATTTTTCCTGCAAACGGAAAGTCAATATTCATTTGGTCATCAATCATATAGTATAAAAAGCGTGTGTTGCTTTGTCCTCCTCCTGACATAGAAGATGATCCTCTGGTATTAAAAAACTCTGATAATTTAGGATCGGCGGTACTTATGTTAATGTAAAGATAATCGTTGGTTTGTAAATAGTATTTATCGGTAATTGTTGTAAGGCTGTCGAAAGGATTAGAGTAATTTCGATTTCTCTTTTCCAAATCCTGTAATAATACAGTTTGTTTTTGGGGTATACAGCCAATTGTAGTTATTATTATTATAGCGTATGATAATAAAATTGTTGGTTTCATTGTGGAATTTCGTCAATATGATTACTTGAAATAATAACAAAAATAATGTTTTATTGGAGATATGGAGAGGTTTTGTTATTAAATGATGAATTGTTATAGTTGTTTCATTAAAAAAATGAATATATATTAAATGAATAGGTTTGGATTATCGATAAACAATATAATTTAGATTTGTTGTGTATGCGTAAATAATTCTATTTTTACGGTATGGAAGCATACCGAAGAAAAATTCTTGTTTTTATTGATTGGTATCTGCCTGGCTATAAGGCCGGGGGGCCTATTACTTCTTTGGCTAATATGGTGACACATCTTTGCGGTTATTTCGATTTTTATATCGTTACGCGCAATACTGAATATATGGAAACCACACCTTATTCGAATGTAAAGTCAGATGAGTGGAATAGGTTGGAGGATAATGTAAACGTTTATTATTGCAGCGCAAAAAATATTAGATACAAAACATGGGTATATTTGATGAGTGATAAAGAGTATGATGCGATTTATATAAATGGTATTTACTCAGTAAATTTTTCAATCAAGCCATTACTTGCTGCAAAATTTCAGAAAAAGAAAAACATTATTGTTTCCCCGCGGGGAATGCTTGCTTCAAGTGCCATTGCTGTTAAGGGTGGTAAGAAAAAAGTGTTTTTAAAACTGGTGTCGTTGTTTGGGTTTTATAAGGGTGTTAACTGGCATGCAACCAACGAGAAAGAGAAATGTGAGATTATTTCAATTTTAGATAGTAAAGCCAGCGTTACTGTGGCGGCAAATCTTCCCCGCAATTATTCTGGAAAGTTACAGATAATAGAAAAAGCAAAAGGAAAGCTTAAAATATGTAGTCTGGCGAGAATTTCTCCCGAGAAAAATACCTTGTTTGCTATTCAATGTCTTCAACAAATATCCGATTCATGTGAGGTGGAATTCGATATACATGGTCAGATTTATAATAACGATTATTGGGGGGAGTGCCAACAGGCAATTAAGTTATTGCCCCCAAATGTTAAGGTTTCTTATAAAGGAACGGTTCCTCCACATGAGGTTTTAGAAACCATTGCAAAGTACCATTTAATGTTTTTACCTACAAGGGGTGAGAATTTTGGACATGTAATACTGGAGAGTTTCATGGCCGGACGTCCGGTGTTGATTTCAGATCAAACCCCGTGGAAAGGGTTGCAGGGTCTGAAGGCAGGATGGGACTTTCCATTGGACGATCAATCATTATTTGGCAGCAGCATCAAACAGGTAGGTGAGATGGATCAAGGGGTGTTTAACAATTGGTGTGATGGAGCTTTACGATTGGCCTTGAAGAATGAGAATTCACGATTGGTTGAGGAGTATGTGAGGATGTTGGGAGATTTTTAACATGGTCCCTAATTCATTTTT
Organism: Marinilabiliaceae bacterium; assembly: GCA_016933045.1. Taxonomy (GTDB): domain Bacteria; phylum Bacteroidota; class Bacteroidia; order Bacteroidales; family Marinilabiliaceae; genus JAFGBR01. The sequence goes on from JAFGBR010000070.1 coordinate 33,598, forward strand.
TTTTGATATAAACATTATTGGAAATTGTTTGATGTTGCTTGTTGCATTTGAAAGGGTGTTAAAAGCCGATAAATTTATATTTTTACACTAATGAAAAAGCAAGAACCAATTCGTGTAACTTTTTTCTTTCGAAAACCGCAGCCCCAATATCACAGTATTGAAAGGGTATTTAATAGAATTTTAGATCATCTTCCAAAAAAAATTGAACCTAAAAAATACACTCTAAAAAATGGGGATCGAGGTTGGTGGTCAAAAATTAAAGCGATTTATGAAGTCAGAAAAGAAAGAGGGCCTATGAATCATATAACCGGCGATATAACATATGTAGCTTTGGGATTACCAAAACGTGGATTGGTTGTTACATTTCATGATTTGGAATCTTTGGAAAGAAAGAACAGGATTGTATCGTTTGTACTAAAATGGATATGGGTTATTATGCCAGCCCGAAAAGCAGAAATTGTTACCGTGATTTCGGAACATACAAAACAGCAAATAGTTAAATGGGCGGGTATTTCAGAAAAAAAAATTCGGGTAATTCACAACCCTCTACCTGATGGGTTTGAGTACACAAAAAAAATATTTAATAATGAAAAGCCCGTTATTTTATGTATTGGCACAAAAAGTAATAAGAATCTGGAAGGAACCATTGAAGCTGTTAAAAATGTTAACTGCAGGTTGATTATTTTAGGACATCTTCAGTCGAATCAAATTGATATGCTTCGAAGATACTCAATTAACTATGAGAATCTGTTTGGTATTTCAGATCAAAAGATGATAGAGGTATATCAAAATTGTGACATACTTTGTTTTCCAAGTTTTTACGAAGGATTTGGCATGCCTATTATTGAAGCTCAGGCAACAGGAAGAGTTGTTATTTCGAGTGATTTTGGTGCCATGAAGGAAGTAGCTGGTGAGGGGGCATTATTAGTAAAGCCTAATTCAGTTGAAGAATTGAAAGGTGCAATTGATGAGTTGATTAATGATAAAGGATTAAGGATAAGGCTCATCCAAAAAGGAGTTGGAAATGCTGCAAAATATAAGGTGGAGAATACTGTAGATAAATTTGTAGAATTATACAAGAATTTATCATAGTGTATAGATTGTACTGAGTCTGGGTCAATCCCCCCGGTTCTAAATTATTTTGGAATATCAAAAAACTACTGTCCTCTTTTCGAAGGGGAAATATGTACACCCCTTTGTCTAAGTTACTCTGCCTAAAAGAATTGGGAAGTATGAATGAACACAACTCAGTGTTACTCACTCCCCCTTGGAGAAAGAGGTTGGGGGATTGACTAAAATAATGAATATTACTCTGCTCAATACCAAAAAGTTAAATTCTAATTCCCCACTGCTTTTTAATAATCCACAACAAGCCAAACACTAAAACACTTGCCTTTATTAAGTGGTTGAGGACAACTGCAAATTCAGTTTCTGCTTTAACAACTTGTAAAAAAAGAATAGGACTCCAAATAAGTAAAGTTGGGTATTTATTACTCCAATTAAATAGTTTTTTCCAGAACCAGGCAATGAATACCCCCCATGAAAACATGAATATTATACCACCATATACACCAAAATTAGCATAGCTCTCACCAACTATACTAATTCCCATTGAAGTATTGTCTCCAATTTCAAGGCCGGTATATTTTCTGAAGTTTTCACGACCACCGGCTTTTGATTTGTTTGGAGCTATGATTCTTGGAAGAAAACTAGATTGAATGCCGTTAGTAATTGTACTGCCACCAGCAAAAGGTGTTCGTTCAGGAACATTTTTCATAATTGCCGAAATGATCCAGCCCTGATTTAGTCTTGCATTCATATTGACATCAGAAGTTGGTGTTACAATGCTTCCGTTTTGCCATTGTTGAGTTGCAAGGCCAAGAAACAGTGCCACTTTATTGCCCGAATAACCTTTTTCCCATACCATTTCGCGGTATTGACCTTTAACTGACTGAATGGTAATAGCTAATGTAACTCCAATTAAGGCGGTTGCTAGCTTTTTCACAAAGCTTAAGTGCAATTCTCTTGCAACAAAAGTAAAAGAAAGCATAGCCCATAATAGTAAATCATGAAACATACCGGCTGCAATTGAAATAATGGCTGTAAAACCCATCATAGCCCAAAAAATTAGCCATCTATTAGGTTTTCCTGAGAATAGTAAATATATAACACCTATATATTTTGTATTGCTTAGTAAGAAAAATGCAAAACCTAAAGATGATGGTATAAATACACTTAAATATGGAATTATTAAACCTCCAATAATAAAAATGTATGGTAGTTTAGGATAATCTTCAAGCAGTTTATTTACACGTTGTCCCATCTCTTCTAATCCAGAATGGTCTTTGAAAATTGAAGTTCCTATCCCAAATGCGATAATAGCTGGAACAATAAATGACATATATACATTTTCGTCAACATACATGTGGTATTTGTAATGATAAGATTGGTTGTGATAATCGATAAACGGACCAACTATCCATTGTAATGAGGCTATTGCCGTCATTAAATCGATAATTGGTATTCGTTGCCCCATGCCGTCAATAACTCTGAGAGTGAAGAATAATGCAACAGCTATTCCAATTGAACTCATTAGGTTAATGCCACTTATGGTCATTAATAATGCTAATAAACCAGAAATAATGGTAATGACTTGTTTTGGCATTTTAATAATTTGATATTAATAGATAGTTAAGTGATTTTTTTTTGTTGTAATATTTTTGTATTATGTAATCATGGTAGTCCTTTAATTATTTAGATGTAAATTTATAAAATGCATTTAATAGTATTAATAATTGTTTTGAAAGACCAATTGTTAATTATTTCATATAGCTGTTTTTTGTTTGTTTCATTTGACTTAATACTATATATCATTTCTATTAATTTATTGGATAGATCTGAGTCATCACCACATTTGAAAACTTTGTTGGGTGAAATGGTTAAATCTAATGCACAGCCAACTTTATCGGATACGATAACAGGTATGTCGCAAGCCATAGCTTCATTTACTGCCAGTCCCCATGTTTCACCAGGCCCTTGTGATGGTAAACAAAAAATATTTGCTAACCGATAAACCACCGGCATTTGTGATTGATTCTGAAAAGGCAAAAAATGAATGTTGGGGAGGTTTTTCGATTGCGATTTGAGTTGCTCTTCTAATGGCCCGGAACCTGTAAAAATAAGATGGAGATGGAGATTGAGATGTTTGGATGTTTGGATTTGAGGATTTGGGGATTTGAGGATTTGAGTATTTGATGAGACTTCGGTGTGTTGATTGTCATCTGAACCGAAGTGGATAGATTTGTTTATATTTTGATTGTTTAGAGTGTTAAATGCGTTTAAAAGCTGTAAAGGGTTTTTTTTAGATTCAAATTTACCGGCAAACAAAATGACGATATCTTTTGGTTGTATGCCCATTTTTGTACGCCATTGTTGAGCTTTTTCTTTATATCGTTGAGTATCGCTGTCTTTAAACCGATCGTTGTCGATTGCATGAGGAACAAATTTCAACCGGGATTTTTTTAACCCACAGGCTTTAAAATAGGCTTTGTTCGCCTGACCTACATAAAGTGCAGTATCGATTTGTTTGTAGATGTAGGATAGGAAGGTGATGCGGAGTTTGTATTTGATGTAAGTAGTGAGAAGTGAGAAGTGAGAAGTGAGAGTTTTTTTATATTTCTTTTTTTTATTTACTCCAAAATTCTTTTTTTCTTTCCACCCTTGATTCTTAATACTTGACATCAATTCCTTAATACTCTTTACTTCATAATCTAATAAAGTGCTATCACCTCTGAACCACACTGGAATTTTTCCTTTAAAATGTCTCATTACTTTAAAATGAGCCTGAAAATTCCATCCGAAAATGAGCAGATGAGTGGGTGAATAGGTGAGTATCTCGTTGATTAGGGTTGGACATTTAATTCCCCAAAAACTTTTAGTTCCTGGTTTTTTAGAAACATTTTCAACAAAGGTATAGTCGTATCCTTCTAATAATGGGATATCCCACTCAATTGCTTTCCCGAATTTCTCATCGAACAAATCGGTTTGTCGCTGACTCCAGGTGTAAAACACTTTGAGTTCAACATCAGGCTCTTTGGCTAGCATGGCAAACCATGGAGCGTTGTATTGGATGGGGTGGGTGGTGATTATGGCGAGTCGTTTCATTTGGGATTTTGGATTGATTAATAGGTTGTTAGGCTATTAGGTCAGTAGGTCGTAAGATCCGAAGGTCATTAGGCTATTAGGTTGATAGGTCATAAGATCCGAAGGTCATTAGGCTATTAGGTCATTAGGTCG
>JAFGBR010000009.1 GCA_016933045.1 Marinilabiliaceae bacterium
AAGGTGCTTCGTATGTCGAGAATGGGCATATTACATCTACAGTATTAAATATCTTTGTCTCAATTAATTTGAACTTCTCCGAATCGCTTAAGTGGCTTTCATCTTTTGTTAGCTCATATTTGCGTTTACTGCTTATGAACTGTAAATCGTGGCCAATATAAATAAGCTTTGCATTTGTGTGTTTTTTTACGGTTTCAAGATATTTGGGCGTAATATGCATGCGGTGTAAAAATATGTGTGTAAAATACGCACCGTTTTCTTTAATCCATTGTAAAATATTTTTACAATAATAATTGCCATATAAAACTTCAACACCTTTTTGCTGTAAAACAGTTGTGTAGGGTTCGTGTTTAAAAAAGTTGTCGCCAATAAACGTTACTTTACAGCCCATTTTTAATAATAACAAAATATAGCTGTAAGTACTACGTGAGCCGGCATCGTTGTCGAAATGCGGCACATAATGATCGATAATCAGCACTTGTTTTTTGTTACGAGAACGATCATTGGCCAAGAAAACATGTTTTGAATTTGGGAATTGTTCGTTTTTTAGGGTTTCACTCCAGCGTGTATAAAACTTATCGGCATTATCAACTTGATATTTTTTTAGTCCTGCTGATACATCTTTCCCGTTTGAAATCCCTTCAAAATGTGTGATTACCGATAGTGGTTGGTACATTACTTTATATCCGGCACTTCTAGTCCTAAAAGCAATATCTGTATCTTCGTAGTATGCCGGAGCGAAAAGTTCATCAAAACCATTGAGCTGATCCCAAAGATCTTTTTTTATCATCAAGCTGGCACCTGAAACGTAATCGCATTCGCGTACAAAGTTATATTCCGGTTTATTGGGATCGTCCAACCGGCCATAATTCCAACCACTTGCATCGTTCCAAATAATGCCGCCTGCTTCTTGTAACCTTCCGTCGGGATAAATAAGTTTTGAGCCTACAATTCCTACGTTTTCAAAATTATTAAAAACATCAAGCATTGGTTTAAGCCAGTTGGCATGAACCAGTGTGTCGTTGTTTAAAAACAATAGAAATTTGCCTTTAGCATGTTTGGCGGCGTTGTTGTTATTTTTTACAAATTTCAGATTTTCGTCGTTTCGTAAAACAACAATGTTTTTAATAAAATTATTGATGTTCTGCGTCTCATCAGTCGATACATCATCGGCCACAATGATTTCGTAACGAACATTTTTTGTGTTTTCGATGATTGACTGGATACAAGCATAGGTATAATCCCATTGATTATACACCGGAATGATAATGGATACTTGCGGCTCATTGTAAACCGGAGCTTCAAGTTTTGATTTTTTGGTATTAGATGGTAACGGGGGTTTGACAAGGTCTTTTTTATTTTGATGAAGATAGATGTCTTCGTTTAGTTTTTTTCCTCGCATATACCAAAATGCCCGATAAATAAAACGCTTAAATCCTTCTCGTTTGAGCAATTTAATGCCAAGCTTAAGGTGGGTTGTTGTATTTTTAAAAAGAAATAAAGGCGACAGGAGTATTCCTGCAAAAAAACGAAGAGGATATGTAATTATCCAGCTTGCAGAATTTCGTAAATCCTTATTTTCATTTTTAAGTTCTTCAATCAATCTGTCGTTTTCAAGTTTAAGAGAATAAAGGTAATCCGACTTTTTTTGTTCTTTTAGTAAAACATCATTTAAGGTATTATTGTCAGCTACAAGTAGCTCAATTTTATTTGATAACTTAATGTTTTGTGTTTGTTCAAAAGACAATGTATTTTCAAGTTGAGTAGTTTTTTGGGTTAGGATATCTATTTCTTTTGTGAGGATATTAATGTCCTGTTGGAATCGCTCAATTTGAACGTTTTTTTGGAATAGTTGATTTGTTTGAATGTCGATTTGACTTTTAATAGTTTTTATCTCATCAGTAAAAAAAATAATTTCCTCTTGATATCTTTCAATTTGTTTGTTCTTTTGAGAAAGTTCATTTATTAAATTATCAGTTTGATTTTTAAGTATTCTATTTTTATCAATTAATTGTGAGTTTTTTATTAAGCTCACACTGAGCTTGGTTTTTAAATTGCTGTAGTCTTTTAGGGTATCGTAATGGTCTTTTGGATTCGATTGTTTTTTGTTGATGTCGCAATAATAGTTTTGTATTGCAACAACCAATCCTGCAATGGTTTTGCGTGTTGTATTTATAAAACAATCGATACTAATTTCTTCAATAATTTCAGGTGTCTCAAGCGAAAATTTTATTTCAGGGCTTGTTGAGTCAAATAGCAAGATATTGCTCTTTTGGTAAAGCGCATTGCTTTTGAATTCTTTAATCTCAATAGAGCTCTTAGTTGTCTTGATCGTTATGTTGAATATTTCTATGTAACACTGTTTGTCGCATAAAAAAATGTTAAAATCGTTACATATTTTGTTCTCTATATTAAATGCTAAAATCTGTTTGCCTTCTTTGTGTTTTACTTGTTTTATTCCAGTGTTAAAGGAATCATCGTTTACTTTTTCATTATAAAATAAAGAAGAAGTATAGATCGCCTTATCTTCTTTGAATACATTATTAACGCAGGTTGGTGTTTCTTTGTCAACTAGTTCATTATTTATAAGTGTTTTATAAATTTCCTCAACATGTTTGAAGTTTTCTGTTATTGTTTTTTGCTCATCATCTGGGGTCTTATGATGGATGATTTTATTATTGATGATATTCTCCGGGTCGATTGAATCAATTTTGTGAGTGCCTAAAAATGAAGTAATGTTTTTTAGCTGTTCTTCAGGTGAAGAGATAAGTTTTTCAAAATGAGCCAGGTATAAAGGTTTTGGGCTGTCAGTTAAACAGCATTGATTATAGTAGTACCATAAGTTGAGTGATTTTTTTATTGAAAAATTATTTCGCTTGCTGAGTGATTTGGCAACATCAGCTGGATTTCGCACTGCTAGAATATAATCAACAGTTGCGTTTATACGATTAAATATTTGATTCCAAAAAGGGAGTAAAATTGAAATTCGCGGTTCTTTGATAACAATGGTTGAATCTTTTAGAAGTTTATTTTTAATTATCTTGAGTGCATTCTCTCCAAATTTTTCCAGAAGAATGTCCTTCATTAAAACAGATTTTCGAAATTGTAATTCTTCATATTCGTCCCACGATAAAAACAAAAAACTTAGGATTTGTTGATTTAGATTATATATATCAACATCTTCCCAATACCCCTCCATGTTGCTGCTATCTGCTGGCATGAGGTTATTTCCGGCTGAATAACCAAGTTTAGTGAATAATTTAGCAAAAGCACTGGTTCCAGAGCGGTGCATACCTAAAACAACAATAATTTTGTTTTTACTTATGCTTGTCATGGTTGTGATTGCTTATAGTTATCAAATTCATCCAATATTTCATCGGGCGTACCAATTTTTACCACTTTGCCTTTGTCGAGCA
>JAFGBR010000071.1 GCA_016933045.1 Marinilabiliaceae bacterium
AAAAAAATGAATACTTTTGCGCCTTCTTTATGAGTAAGTTAAGACAAAATTTTGAGAGCAAGTATTCGTACACACGGCCAACAATGTCCTGCTGTTTGTCCTTTAGTGTATCAATAACGTTAATGGTATCGAGCAACGAACTCAATTTGGTACTGTCCAAGCCAACCGGAATTACCACAGTGTTGAATTCCCCAAATGAACTTACATTCCCTTAGCTTTTATTACTTTGGTTACTTTGTGGGTGTTAAAAAATTGTATGACTGATGATAAGGTGTTTCTTTATTATAAAGTTCATAAAGTATCTAAGCCAAATTTAAAGTACCTAAACCGGATGATTCGTTTTTTTAAGTAATCTAAATAACGTTTGATAGTATATGATTAGATGGAACGATACATGTGAAATTTTATAATTCACAAATTTATAGCAATACTTGCGTAGTGGGATGAGTCGATATTTGTTGTTAAAGTTTAAAAAATTTAATCTCTTCAATAAGTGAATTTGCTTTGTTTAATAGTTCACTTGAGCCACCTGCCATCTCTTCTGACATGCTGGCATTATCTTGTGTAGAGTTGTTTATTTCATTTATGGCAGCATTGACTTGTTCAGAACCTGAATTAAGTTCTAAAGAAGCTGTGTTAATTTCATCCATCATTTCTACTGCTTTGCCCATTGCCGGTATTGCCTCGTTTAAAGCATTGCTCAATTTTTCTGATAATAACCTGCTTTTTTCGGTAAGTTCTTTAATGTCATCGGCCGATTGTTTAGTTGTTTCTGCCAATGATTTAACCTCTCCGGCTACTACATTAAATCCTTTTCCAACCTCACCAGCCTGTTTGGCTTCGATGGATGCGTTTAATGCAAGCAGGTTCGTTTGTGTGGCTATTTCATTAATAATATCAATTTTAGCGAAAATTTTTTGCATAGCATTTAGCAGCTCAGCTGCTGTTTCGTAACTCTCCTTTAAGCTGGCATTAGAGTTTTGAGCGTATTCTTTGGTTTTTGATGCGTTAAATTGAGATGCTTCTATATTGGCATTCATTTCTTGCATTGATGATGATATCTCCTGGATAGATGAAGCTTGTTGGGAATTGCTGGCAGCCAGTTTGTCTGCCATTTGTTTTTGTTCAGTTCCCATACTATTAACCTCAGTAGCTGAATCTTTTATTGTTTTAATTACTTGTTGAAGTTTTATAGATAAAGTGTCAATTGCTTTGTCAAGTACTTTTAATTCACCTTTATAATATGTTTTTGATTCGATATTACTTTTTTCTACTGAAATGTTACCAAGTGATAGTTGTTCGATTTTTTCTATCAGTATTTGTAATGGTTTACGAACAGATTTATATATTAAGAAAATGAGTAAGGTAGTTATTGCAATGCCTATGAATAATGATAAAGCCAAAGGATAAGAGTCGCGGTTGTTGCTATATACAGATGTGTTAATAATGACTAATAGAATGTTTATTATCCAAAACGACCCAATGCGAAGAAAGATACTTCCTTTAAAAAACCAACGTAATAAAAATATACCAATTATGATTCCAATTATAAGTGTAATTGCTAATCGAAATATTGTTGAATCCATTATTTATTGTTTATGTTAACAATAAATATATGTATTTAATATTAAAATTAAAATCGGAATGGATGATTTTTATTGTTTAATAGTGTTAAATTGTATTATTCTTCGGGCATAACCAAAACTACACGGTTGTTTTCATTATCATTAAACGGATTAAGTTTAGATCCTTTGCCATCATATATTAGCTTTTCTTTAGGAACTTTAAACTCATTAATTAAAGCGTTATAAACATTTTGTGCTCGTTGCTCGCTCAAATATTTATTTCTACGTGAGCTTCCGGTTGCTGAATCAGCGAATCCTATTACCCGGTATTTTTGTTTAGCTTGTTTAATTTTTTCTGCTATATATTTTAGATTTATCAAATCTTTACTTTTTAAATTTGTTTCGCCAATATCAAAAAATATAGCTAAATCAACAGTATCTGCTTCTGTTCGTTGAGGTTGTTCTTTTTGTTTTTTTAATAATTCATTAACCCGGGCTTGCAATTGTTCAATAGCGCGTTCTTTTTCGTTTAGTTCTTTAAGTAATTTTTGTCGTTCGTCCCAGTTGGCACCTCCTCCACCTCCCGATTCTGTAATAACAGCTTCTGTTTGAACAAAGGCATCGCCCTCTTTTTCTTCAGTAATTAACCTGGTTGGCCCTTTTTGATTAAATTTATAGGTGAAGCCAATAGTTGCTGATGCGATACCTTCACCTCCTCTTCCTTCTGATATGCCATCAAATTCTTCATTTACCAATATGCCTCTTAATTCAATATTCAAATCCAAAGCTGGCAATAATCGAACTTTGTTAATTAATCCTGCCGATATGGTGGGCGATCCATTTGTATTTCCGTTGCCGGTTGCCATTGCATAACCAACACCTAAAAATGGAATCATTTGAAATTTACGTTCGGGGTTGTTCCCAAATAGTAAATTTGATGAGTTGAGCAATATATCGCCATGAAGATGTATTAGGTTAAAATGTTCGCGGTAATAACGACCATCAAAAGAAGTGTTGTCGGTAAAATCACCCTCTTTTGCTAATATTCCTTTGCAGGTTAATCCGTTGTATTGAGCTCGTAAACCAATTTTATGACCCAACATTTTTCCAAACGAAAGATCGAGAGCCGGGGCTAAACGATCGGAAAAATCGCTAAACTTATCGTGCTCACCATAATATATGTTAATGCCTTGTCCAACCGACAAAAACCAATAGTTGATGGGTGATGTAAATATTTCTTTTTTTTCTTGCGCTGTCAAGAAAAAAAATGTGCCAAGAAATATTATAAGAATTAATACTTTAATGGAATGCTTTTTCATTCTTTAACAATAATGAAAGGGTTAAATCATTAGGAAATGCAAAAATATGTTTTTTTAATTGATTTGATGTCTATATATGATAAAAGCACTCTTTTTTTATGTCATATTTATAAAATTTGAAACAAACTGTTCTTTGTTGTCATTCTATCTGAAATTAATGCCAATTCCACCTGTTATTATTGAGTAGTCTCCAACTGAGTAATCGGCATGAATTCCAATAATACCCAAACGAATTCTCATTCCAGCATTAAAATCAATGTTTGATCTGTTGTATTTCATTATTAGAAATGTTCCGTCGGTAGGCGTGTCGTTTGTTCCGGTTGCTCCATTATACGATCCGGAAATTTCAAATTCGCTGTTGGCAGTTCCATATCCAACACCCGAATAAAATGCAATAACAGGTAAGTTTGCTCCAATTAGTAATCGACTGGTAATTGCACTTGTGTTAATAGATAAATCGCTGTTGCTAATGGCACTATTTTGAGGTACAAAAAGGTTACCATTAAAATTGGTGTATGCTCCCAATACAGAAAGTTGAAGTATAGGTATTCGTTTGAAAACAGGTATATATTCTTTAATGCTGTGTTTTAATCCAATCCCCCATAATTGCAAATTACCTAAATCGCCGTATGATACTTTTGGCATGTATCGACCCATTATTTCGGTGTGAAATGGTAGCCCAATGCCAGCCTGAATCATAGAAGTAAACATGTGGCTGTTTTTGGTCGATCCGTTGGGAACGTTAACCTTAAGCGAAGTATTACTTTTGTTTTGTAATTGTGGTAAGTTATTAACCTCGCCCGACATGGTAGGTGCAATGTTATTTGATGGATCTGTGAGCTCCCAGTTGGTTAAGCCAAGGGAGTTAATGTCGTAGGTTTTTCCCGATGATGGGACTTGAGTTAAACTAGAAGTAACAGTTATGTCAAAACCGCCAATTTTATGTACAGCGGCCGAAGTATACCAACCGGCATTAAGGTTTACTCCAAGCATTTCGCCATAAGGCCTAAGGTATGCTTCTGCTATTTTAGATGCATCATTTAATCCTAGATTAAAAAATTCCCCAACTGCTTCTTGAGCTTTTATATTTATTATTAACACTAACGACAGGCTGCTGATAATAAGGTGTTTTTTCATCCGTTAATATTTTTTTTATTTCGATAATATTGATACAGCTTCGTTAACTGATATCCGTTGTGAGTCTTTATATGCTACAACAAAACCTTTTAAATTGTTCATAGCGATGAATTTTTTTGCATCATCAATGGTGCTGAATTTTCCAACGTTGTAACGATAATATTGACCCGATTTGAATTCCATAACTTTCATGTTGCCTTTATATACATTTCTTATTTGTTCTTGTGTTGCAGGGCTATTTGTTGCTAAAATTTGAACGCTTAAAAATATATTACCTAACTCTTTTTCTTTAATTATTACTGCTGGTTTTGTTGTTTCTTTAGTTAAAGCAACCGGTGTTGGAGTGGTAATAACTGATGCTACAGGACTAACCTGCGTGGTAGTAATGGGTGTATTGCTTTGATTAATAATTGGTTTATTTGTTGTTTTTACAACACTTGTGTCGGTAATGTTTGAAACAGTAGTTATTGTGGATTGGCTAGGTTTTGGTTCTGTGTTTGATTCCGTTATCAGAGTATTTATAGTTTTTACTTTTAGCGATATCGACTCTAAGAATTTTTGTCGTCCCTGAACAATATGCTCAACTTTTGTTAATGTTTTTGCTGTGTTTTCTGATTTAGAGAAGAGTTTTCGGGCTTGTTTGTATTTTGTATTTGCATCGTTGTTTAGTGAGGTTACTGAATTATTATTAGGTGTTTCTTTTAGTAGTGTGTTTATTTGTTTGTCGTAGGCTTTAAAACGCACTTTAAAGGCATCTTCAAAAATAGGTTTCGACTGGATAATTGCTTCGTTACGTTTGGTTTCGAGACGCTTAATCTTACCTTCTTTAATTTTACCTTTGCTGTTTCGAAGTGCTTCAATCTCTTTCTCGTATGATTCAATTTTTTTATCGTATTCAATGCCTTTCATATATAACTTATCGGATTTAGATATGTTTTTTTTTGTTTGTGGAGTAAGAATAGTTTGTATTTCACTTTCTTCTTTAATACTTATTTGGGCATTTAATGCAATTGAAATAAAAAATATTAATGCTATATGTAAATATTTTATTGTTCTAAATATTATTTTTTTCATCAGTAAATAATTTTAAAGTATGATTTAATAGAATTCGAATGATGATTTTTTATCAGTATTTTTTGCTCTACAAATCATGCTTAATTTGTTTATTTTTTCTTTTAAAACTACGTTAAAAGTTAATAATTGTTATTGTATTGGGCAATAATTTTTAATAAATAGTTGACAACTTGCTTTTTGTGACTTAATGTCGATTTTTTAAAATTATTTTTTAAACTGAAATATGAGTAAAATTGCATTTGTTCGAATATAAATTAATTTATTATGATAAATAATCCTTTAATATCATCTTTTAATACATTACATGGAGTTCCTCCATTTGAATTGTTTGATGTTAGTTTTTATCTTCCGGCATTTGATTTTGCAATAGCACAAGGTCGTAAGGAAATTGATGAAATAATTAAATCATCAGAGATGCCCGATTTCAAAAACACAATAGAGGCTATTGAAAATGCCGGGTCGTTATTAACAAAGGTTAGTAATGTTTTTTTTAATCTTAATCATGCACATACTAACCCCGAAATTCAGGCAGTTGCACGAGATGTGTCGCCACGATTAACTGAGTTTAACAACGATATTTGGCTTAATGATGTTTTATTCGAAAAGGTTAAACAGGTATTTGATTTAAAAGATGTTTTTAATTTAAATGCCGAGCAAAATCAGTTGTTGGAAAATACTTATAAAGCTTTTGTGCGAAAAGGAGCTTTGTTAAATTCTAAAGATAAAGAGAAATACCGCGATATTAGTAAACAGCTATCTGATTTGTCACTTCAGTTTGGTGAAAATGTTTTGGCAGAGACTAATGATTTTCATTTGCATATTAATAATATTGATGATCTTGACGGGTTGCCTGATTCATTGATAGAATATGCAGCAGAACAAGCAAAAGAAATGGAAAAAGATGGATGGGTATTTACAATGCACATGCCTAGTTTCCTTCCTTTTATGAAATACTCAAACCAAAGAGAATTGAGGCGCAAAATGTTTATCGCATATTCATCTAGGGCTAATCATAATAATAATAGGAATAATCAGACTGTAATTAAACAGATTGTTACATTGCGTTTAGAAAAAGCGCAATTGCTTGGTTATAAGTGTTATGCCGATTTTGTATTAGAGGAAAGAATGGCAAAAGAAACTAGTAGGGTTATTGATTTTTTAAATGAATTGCTTGACGCATCAATAGATTATGCTAAAAATGATGTTCATCAGGTGAAAGAATATGCCAAAAAGATTGGATTTACAAATGAGTTTGAAAAATGGGATTTTGCTTTTTATTCCGAAAAATTAAAAAATGAAAAATATTCGATTGATGATGAGGTGTTAAAGCCATATTTTAAACTCGAAAATGTTGAAATGGGAGTTTTCGATTTGGCAAATCAGCTTTGGGGGCTTACTTTTGTTGAGTCTTTAAAAATTCCTGTTTATCACAGCGATGTAAAAGCATTTGAAGTGTTTGATGAGAATGGCGAATTTATTTCGGTATTGTATGTTGATTATTTTCCACGATCATCAAAACAGGGAGGTGCATGGATGACATCGTATCGCGATCAGAAGAAAATTGATAATAAAACCATTAGACCTGTTGTTTCGTTGGTGATGAATTTTTCTCGTCCAACAGCAACTAAGCCTTCGTTACTAACTCACAACGAGGTAAGTACATTTTTGCATGAGTTTGGGCATGCTTTGCATGGTATGTTGAGTAATGTTACTTACGAATCGTTATCGGGAACAAATGTTTATCGTGATTTTGTGGAATTGCCTTCGCAGTTAATGGAAAACTGGTCGATTGAAAAAGAGTGGTTAAAAAAGGTTGCATTGCATTACAAAACAAGTGAGCCCATACCTGATGTTTTGATTCAAAAAATTATTGATAGTTCAAATTTTCAAAGTGGTTATGCTATGGTTAGGCAGTTGAGTTTTGGATTGGTTGATATGTCATGGCATTCGATAACAGAGAGTTTTGGTGGTAATGTGGTTGATTTTGAAAGGCATGCTATGCAGCCTACTCTTCTGTTACCCGATATTGAAGGAACTTGTACGTGCACAAGTTTTAGTCATATTTTTGATGGTGGTTATGCAGCTGGTTATTATGGTTATAAATGGGCTGAAGTGCTTGATGCCGATGCTTTTGAGATGTTTAAGGAGAATGGAATTTTCGATTCGTTAATAGCAAAAAAGTTTAGAAATAATATACTTGAAAAAGGAGGTGTTGCTCATCCTATGGATTTGTATGTTGCATTTAGGGGTTCTGAGCCTTCAATAGAGCCTTTATTAAAACGAAGTGGATTGGGTAAGAAATAAAAAAATGAAATCTAAAACTTTGATATAGCCCTGAAATTAAATCAGGGCTTTTATGGTTTTTTCAACAGTTGGGTATTGAAAATAAAATCCTTCGCGAATTAAACGATGTGGTTTTACATGTTGTCCTTCGGTTAAAATAGTTGAACTTTCGCCATATAAAAGTTTAAGAGCAAAATTTGGAATTTTAAACCAATAAGGACGTTTAATTATTTTACTTAATGTATTGCAGAATACATTATACGATGCCAGATTTGGGGTTACTAAATTATATATTCCATTTGCTTGTTTGTTTACAAAAATAAACCAAAAAGCGCTTAGTACATCATCTATATGAACGTAAGGAAACCATTGAAATCCATCACCAATTTTGGTTCCAGCAAAGAACCTGAATGGCTTAATTATTTTTGGGAATGCTCCTCCATTTTTACCTAATACAACACCTAACCTGAAAATTACGAGTTTTAGTTCTTTTTCGGTTGTTAATTTTAAGGCTTCATTTTCCCAGTCTTTGCATAAATTTCCTAAAAAAGAGTTGCTAAGTTTGTCTGAGAATTCATCGTGTATATCTATATTATTGTAGATGCCAACTGCAGACGTACTTATAAATGTTTTAGGTTTGTTTTTGCAAATTTTGATGGCATTAACAAGTATTCTGGTAGATAAAATACGACTGTTATATAGCTCGTTTTTATATGAATATGTCCATTTTTTTTGAATAGGAGCACCAGCCAGATTAATAATCATTTCACAGTTTTCTATCATTGAAGAAACATGAAGCTCGCCTTTTTGAATATCGGTACGTGATATTGAAATAATGTTAAATCCATTTTTTTCGAAAAATAATTTTGTTGCTTTACCAATAAACCCAGTAGTTCCGGTAATGCATATTTTTTTTTCGATTTTTTGGAGATTGTTCATTGATAAAATCTGTTGAATAATGGGTTTTTAATGTTAATAAAAATAGAGTATCTGTATTAAATGAGCTATAAATTTTTTAAAAGTTTCTGTAAATCATTTGTATTAATATTAGTATTATATGTTCCGTTTTGAAAAAATGATATCTCACCCCGTTCTTCCGAAACAACAACTGCAACTGCATCTGTAGATTCTGTGATGCCCATGGCAGCTCTGTGGCGCAATCCCATGTATTTTGGCATATTAGGATTTTCTGAAACAGGAAGGATGCATGAGGCCGCTATTAATTTACCGGCTAATACAATTAACGCACCATCGTGGAGTGGATTATTCTTAAAAAAAATACTTTCTATTAAGCGGCTTGAAATATCAGCATTAATTATTTCGCCGGTTTCAATGTATTCTTTCAATCCAGCTTCACCTGTAATTATAATTAATGCACCGGTTTGTGACTTAGAAAAATTTTCGCAGGCTTTTATTATAGGTTCAATATTTTCGTTCGAAAAATTGTAGTTGTTTGATAAAAGCCATTTGTATTTCGATCCGAAATGAAGAAGTGATCGTCTTATTTCCTGTTGAAAAACAATTATTAATGCTAGTACACCTACATTTACAAGCGTATCGAGTATGCTGCCTGTAAGTTCCATTTTTAACGACTTAATGGTAATCCAAAAAGCAATAAATGCTATTAATCCCAAAAGTATATTTATGGCCATAGTTCCGCGTACTTTGGTGTATATTTTATACATCAAAAACGCAACTAAAATGATGTCAATAACATCTATAAGTCTAAATTGAAGAAAAGACATATTAACTGTTTTCCATTTTGCCAACTAATTTAATACATTCAGTTGCTTCTTTCACATCATGAACCCTTAAAATATTAGCTCCTTTTTGAATTGCAATTGTATTTAACACTGTTGTTCCATTCAATGCGTCATCGGGATTTATTTTTAATGTGTTGTAAATCATTGATTTTCGGGATAAACCAACGAGTATGGGTCGGTTTAATAATTTAAAATGATTGAGTTTAGAAAGAAGCTGAAAATTATGCTCTATTGTTTTTCCAAAACCAAATCCGGGATCAATAATAATATCGGTTATTCCTAAATATGTTAGTTGATCGATCTGTTTTGAAAAAAAGGTTGTTATATCAATTGCAATATTTTGGTATATTGGTTTGTTTTGCATTGTTTGGGGAGTTCCCTGCATGTGCATTAATATATAACCTACATTTAGGCGAGCTACTGTTTCAAACATGTATTTGTCCATTGTACCACCCGAAATATCGTTAATTAGAGAAACTTCAAAGTTATCTACTGCAAATTTTGCAACTTCACTTCTAAATGTGTCAATTGAAATAATAGCATCGTGATGTTCTTTTTTAATAATTGAAAGAGCTTTGTCGAGTCGTGCAATTTCTTCTTGTGGAGATAGGTTATCAGCTCCAGGACGCGATGAGTATGCACCTACATCTATAATAGTTCCTCCTTGTTGTAGTATTTCGTTGGCTCTTATTTTTATTTGGTCGTTATGGTTATATCGGCTTTGAGAATAAAATGAATCGGGGGTAATATTCATAATACCCATAACTACTGGAGTAGATAGGTTAATTAAGAGATTGTTGGCTTTTAAAGTAAAACTATTTGTGCTACTCATAAAGTGAGTTTTTTAATGTTTAAGTTTTGAAAAAATGACAATACGAAAAAAAAGGTTAGGATTTGAATATATGGTTGTTTTTTAAATACTTAAGGGTCGAATGAAACGTGTTCATATCGACCCTCAACTAACTTAAACCTTTAATTCAATTCAAATTTATAAAAAAAGGTTATAATAAATGATTTATATAATAAAAAACAGTTTTTTAAACATTTTATTAATTGTTTATTATGAATGGTACTTTTAAATATAAACTTATATTTCGGCCTTGATTGTAGTAATTTAAAGGTTT
This sequence comes from Marinilabiliaceae bacterium, assembly GCA_016933045.1. Classification (GTDB taxonomy): domain Bacteria; phylum Bacteroidota; class Bacteroidia; order Bacteroidales; family Marinilabiliaceae; genus JAFGBR01. The sequence goes on from JAFGBR010000071.1 coordinate 10,266, forward strand.
TAATGTTGAAAGATGGTCAAAATATTGTGTGTCGAAAATATTATTTGCAGAGATACCAATAACCAATGTTTGATGTGAAATAAATAATTTAGAATTTACACTAATGTTAACTAAAGTATATCCATCAGTTGTTGTTTCGAATTTAGATGGATTGCTTTGTTTTAAAGCAGTTAGTGCAGAAAGTTTTATTGATGGGTTTATTAAAAAACCAATTTTATCGCGTTCTGCTTTTACTTCATAACGAAATTTTTGTGCAGGAATAAATGGTAAATAGTTTTCATTTTCCTGTTTCCCAATAACAGAAGAATATGTTCCTTCTATATGTAACCATGGTAGATTTTCAGGATGAAAATGAATCCCGGCTTCTCCACCGTAAAGTTTTGCATTTGTTTGTGAAAAACGATAAATATCTACTCCGGTAGAAGTTGTATCTGTGGTTGGCGAAATGAATATATAATCACTTATTTGATTAAGAAAACCGGCTAAATCGAAAGATAAAAAATCACCATGATAATGTATACTTAAATCAGTTTCAAATGAATTTTCAGGTGATAAATATTCATTTCCAATTTCATATCTGTTTCCATGCATTCCATTTGAAGTAAGTTCGGATAAGTTTGGTACTCTGTATCCTTTCGCAAAATTTGTCCTTAATAATATTTTTTCATTAGCATTAAATGTTGCGCCAATTGACCCGTTAATATTTGAAAAACTCTTATTTATAGGGGCATGGTAACTGCTTGTTTCTTTTGTTCCTAAAGCAAAAGTTTCTGTTTTGTACATATCAAATCTTAAACCACCCTGAAGTTTTAGTTTATTGAAAAATGTATGTTGTGCTAATCCTAAAAATCCAATATTGTTAATGTTGGCATCGGGTAAAAATTGAGAAGTTCGATTGTTAATGTTTTTATTATTTTGCGACATACCTTGTAATCCAAAAATATATTCCGACTTATTGTTGGAAGGTAAATGTAATTTAGACTCATAGGTAATGGTGTTTAAATTCATTTCAACAAAAGGAACATCAAGTGTTGTATTAAGTTTTCGTAATGCATTTTGATAAGATGCACAAATATTCCATTTGAATTTACCAAAATACAAACTGTTTTGAGAAGAAATAATTTGATGTTCTAAATCCTGGTACCAAATTTCATTTTTTCGTTTTTGCTCAGTAATTAGTGGTTTTACAGCAGGTACAGTCATACCTAAATCTTGTTTGAAATAGTCGTAATAAAATTTGAAGGTTCCAATTTTCCCTGTGTATCCTGTATTTGCATTAAAAGCTATTTCGTTGAAACGCGAATTTGGAACATAATTGCCACCACCTTGAAAATAATCGGAATGGGTTTTATGTCCTAACCGAAAGCCGCCAAAAATTTTTTTAGAAGCTCCTTTTAGTCCAATACTATTGTTCATTCCAAGTGTATTAGAGTGTAACTGCAATCGGTAGTCGCCCAGCATTTTTCCAACAGGAGCGGGTTTTTCTTTAATAAAATTTATTACTCCACCAATTGCATCAGATCCATAGAGTAGAGAGGCGGGGCCTTTAATAATTTCAACTCTTTCTACATCGTTGTCATCTACACCTAAAGGGTGATTTTCACTAAACTGATAGTTTTCAATTCGCACACTATTATTCATTACTAATACGTCATTCATTGATAGTCCGCGTATTACAGGTTTTGAAACTCCTTGTCCTTTGGCTATCATATCAACACCAGGAATTTTTGTTAATGATTCCATGAAATTAGAGGTTCCAGATAATGCAATATCATTGCTTCTTAAAACTACTATTTTAACCGCATTTTTATGTTGCGAACTCACATAACCACCGGTAATTACAATTTCCTGCGATTGAATAGTAGCGGTTGTTAATAAAGCATTAATTTCATTATTAGTATTTGAAATGTTAATTGATTTAATATCGGTATTGTAACCAATAAATGAGAATTGAATTTTTATCTTACCGTTTGGAATATTGCTAATTAAATATTCTCCTTTTAGATTTGTTATTGTTCCTTTATTAAGTTCGGGTAAGGATACTGATGCACCAATTAAAGGCTCATTATTTATATCTGTAACAACCCCTTTTAACTGGTTTTGTGCGTTCATTTTTATACATATAAACAACACAAAGAAAATTAAAACGATTTTCTTCATTTTATTACTGTTTTAATATTATACAAAAAAAATTATAACATCATTTACGATGTAATTCAATTATCTGTATTAATTGGGGGTGCACGTAATAAAAATGAATACTTTGAGTTATTACAACAATTTACAAAATTGTAATTGTCATTTTTTTGAATACTATAAAAGTGGTTTTGAGTATTTTGTCTATTTTCTTCAAACGAAAAAAAGGAAAGTTCAAAACTAAGTATTGGACATTTTTCATGTTTTTTATGAAAATGTTTTTCGTTTTTAGCATTACAGTGAAAATAATCATGATGGTGAAATAGACCATCTAAAAGCTTAATTGACAATGGTGTTATGAAAATTAACAACATTGTTATTGTAATAATATTTTTAAGCTTTTTTGTCATTCGGTTTATCTGTAATTATATTTCGGAGGTGTTTTTTATTAGTTTAGTTTTCCATATCGATGGCGATTTGCCGGTAAATGTTTTTAAATCGGCGACTGAAATTAGAAACTTCGCTTATACCGACCATTTCTGCAACCTCGGAAAAAGAGCAATGTGGATTTTCTTTTATTTTTTTTTTGGATTCTTCAATTCTTAACTCGTTAATCCAGGAGTGGAAATTAACTCCATCTTCTCTGTTTATTAGGTTAGAAAGGGTAGTTTTACCTATTGTCAGATATTGAGCCAATTGTCCAATGTTCAACTCTGCTTTTAGATAGTATTTTTGCGTAAGTATTATCGATTTTAAATCAGCCCATGTTTTTTTTCGGTAGAATAATTTTTCTTGTGACAATTCGGCTTGTGTGGTGCTTTCGCCAAGTATGGGTTTTATTATGGTGTATATTAATGGGTAATGGATATAAAACAAACCAAATGCTATATAAAATATGGAGTTTAATGACACTACAACGAGGGATAATGTGACAGAATAAAAAATAAGGGATAAAATAATGATAATTGCAAATATAAGTGCGCTTAAAAAAAGGTAACGAACCCATTTTAAATGAAGGTTGTCGGTATCGGCGAAATAATTATCGAGCCTGATGTTGTATTTATTTAATTGTAAGCCAAGTAGCCATGCCAACAGAATCAATTGGGCAATGCAAAACAACATAAATATAATATTTATAGCCATTACCGGATGTGTGTAAATACTCCAGAAATAATCGGCATTACTTGTTGAAGGAGATCCGAATTTATGTGTAAAAAATATTACTAACAGAATGTTAAAAAGGGTTGGCATTATATAAATCATTATTTATTTCTGGTTTAATAATGTTTTAGGTTATTTTTTCGATAAAGCCAATGTCAATCCTAATATCGATAAAACACTTATTTTACTCCATTTGGTTATTTTCCAAAATCTTAAGCTATTCATATACACAGTCAATTTGCTTGATAATATAGAAATTGTGCTAAATATTATTATTGCTTGAATCATAAAAATAAGACCAAGAATAATCATTTGATATGTTGTATTAAATCCTTTTTTACTTATAAACTGGGGTAAAAATGCAATAAAGAACAATGAAACTTTAGGATTTAACACGTTCATTAAAAACCCTTTTTTCATTAGTTGAACAAAGTTTTTTTCTGTCTTATCTATTTTTGAATTAAAATCAATTGAAGTTTTTTTATCCTTAATTGTAATAAATGCTAAAAAAAACAAATATCCAGCTCCTAATAATTTAATAATTGAAAATACAATTGCCGAATTTTGAATAATAAATGCGAGTCCGGTAGCAGAAGCAAGTGTATGAATCAATATTCCGGAAGATAAACCTAATGAAATTGCTAATCCGTTTCTACGCCCTTTAGTTAAACTCTCTATTAATACGAAAATATTATCCGGGCCAGGCATAATCGTTAATAGTATTGATGCACCTAAAAAAGATATTAAAAGCCCTGTTTCCATTGTATCATTATTTATTGTGATTTTCGTTTTCGTTTGCGTTCAAATCTCTGGTTTTCTGATCTTTCTTGTTTGAATTTGTCAAGTTTAATTTGAGAACATAATTTCAAAAATTGAAGTTCTTTATTTTGTTCTGTACGAATTATTTTGTGTGATTTTGCTAATCCGGCTGGTGTTCCCGATATTCCGTGTGGTTGAAGCAACTCCCTTTCTTGCTGTTTTTGTATTCTTGTTTCTTTTTTCAATTGGATAAATAAATTTGAGGTTTTAAAAATAAATAAAAGTCAATAAATATATAGAACTTTTTGTTGTTGTTAGAGGCTTGTGTTTGTTGAATCATTTTTTTTGTTATAAATTTTTATCTTTGGGAAAACCCTGATAAGAATGAATCAGATGCGAGCTTTGTTTTTCTTGTTGTTATTGTTATTAATTCCTGTTTTTTTTTATGCACAACCAGGTACATTTAAGTTTCGCAGGCTAAATATTTCCGATGGACTATCGAATAGCCAGGTGCGTTGTGTGTTTGTCGATCGAAAAGGTTTTGCTTGGATTGGGACAATAGCGGGTTTGAACAGATATGATGGTTATTCAATTAAAGTGTTTAGAAACGATCCGGCAGATACTCTTTCTTTGGGAGTTACATCGGTTTATAGGATAAGAGAGGATTATGATGGTAATATATGGTTTTTTGCGCCTAATAATTCATTTTCGATATACGATCCTTTAACTGAAACATTTGGTTCAAATCATGAATTGTTTAATATCGGTTTTGATGTAGATCGGAATAACATATCAGAATTGCTTATTGATAACCAAATGAATCTTTGGTTATCGAACAATACATTCGGAATTTTTTGCTTCGACCGAAAAAGAGGTGTTGTTAAAAATTTGATTCATTCCGATAAAAACGAAAAGTCGTTAATATCTGATCGGATTTTTGATATTGCAAAGGATAGTCATGGTGATATTTGGTCAATAAATTCCGATGGTGTAGTAGAGAAAATCGATCATAATACATTTGATGTAGTAGATCGAATTTCGATTCAGCTTCATTTGAAAGCTGATGGTTACCAATCGTTGCGTTTATTTATTGATTCTGACGATGATATATGGGTTTTTTCAGAGAGTGATGCAACAGGGTTGTATTTTTATTCGCAAAAATTAAAAAGAATTGTTCGGTTTTCTTCATCGTCGTTACAATACAGGCTTAACAGCGATATTATTACAGGTATTGAGCAGGACGAAAAAGGTAATATTTGGATAGGTACTGATCATGGAGGTATTAATATTATTGATAAAACAAACTTTAGTGTTCATGTTTTATTAAATGAAGTTGGTGTTGATAACTCATTGAGCCAAAATAGTGTTACAGCCATGCATCGCGATAAAAACGGTATTATTTGGGTTGGAACCTATAAAAATGGGTTGAATTATTATCATCCTCATTTGTTTCAGTTTGGTTTGGAAAAACATCATCCATTTCGAAAAGGAGGATTGCCGGCTAATGATATTAATTGTTTTGCCGAAGATAATAAAGGTAACCTTTGGATTGGAACTAATGGTAGCGGGCTTATTTTTTACGATAATGCAACAGGAAAATATGAACTGTTAAAGCATGATCCCATGAATTCATCGTCGCTTAGTAACGATGTTGTTGTTAGTCTTTGTATGGATGATGAAGGTAAATTATGGATTGGAACCTATTATGGAGGGCTTAATGTATTTGATGGTAAAATATTTACGCGTTATCTGCACGATCCGGACAATAGTGAATCTATTTCGGATAACCGTATTTGGCAAATATATCAGGATTCACGTCAACGTATATGGATTGGTACACTTGGAGGGGGATTAGATATGTATGATAACATGACCAGACGTTTTCTTCATTTTAAAGCAGGTGCACTTAATTCTATTCAGTCCGATTTTGTATTGTCGCTGATGGAGCATTCGAATGGAACCCTTTGGATAGGTACAGCAAGTGGTATTGATGTTCTTGATCCTCGTACAGGAAGGTTTACTCACTATGGGCACGTGGAGGGTGATTCTACTACCCTTGGTAACGATGTTGTTCTGTCGATGTGTGAAGATGAAAGAGGCTGGCTTTGGATAGGAACGCGTGGCGGATTGAGCTGTTTCGATCCTAAAATTGAGGAGTTTAGGCGGTTTGCTCTTAGTGATGGGTTGCCCGATAATAATGTAACTTCAGTACTATATGGCGATGATGGCTCGATATGGATTAGTACATTAAACGGAATCTCCAATATTAGAATTTTAAAATCTGATAACCTGCATAATATGCAATATAATCTACATAATTACGATGTTGTGGATGGCTTGCAGGGTATAGAGTTTAATGAACGATCGGGTTTTAAAACCCGAAAAGGAGAATTGTTGTTTGGTGGGGCTAATGGTTTTAACAGGTTTCATCCATCCGATATTTTAAACGATAGCATTGTTGGTAATTTGATTTTAACCAACTTAAAACTCAATAATCAAATAGTTGGAGTTAATGAGTCGATTGAAGGACGCGTTATTTTGAAAAAATCCATCTCGGAACAAGAGAAAATTGTATTGAAGCATAATCAAAACTTATTTTCTATCGAATTTGCATCGATTAATTATTTAAAACCCGAAAAAGTTCAGTATCGATACAAGCTTGAGGGTTTTAATAATAAATGGATCACTGTTGATGCAAGAAGTAGAAATGCAACTTTTACCAACCTAAATCCAGGCGATTATGTATTTAAGGTAGTAGCATATAACGAAGCAAACAAAGTAGTGTCAAATATTGCTTCGATAAATATTGAAGTTATTCCTCCTTTTTATGCAACCAATATAGCTTATGCAATATATATTGTTCTGTTTTTTTTAATTATTGTTGTTCTAATACGCATTATTGTTAGACGTGAACATTTGAAATTTGAACGAGAGCAGGAGCTTACACATCATCAGCGCATGCACGAACTTGATAATATGAAAATCAGGTTTTTTACAAATATTAGTCACGAATTCAGAACGCCGTTAACTCTAATATTGACTCCTGTTGAAAAACTGATAAAAACAGTAAATGATGAAGAATTAAAAGGTCAACTTGTTATTATTCAGCGCAATGCACGTAGATTGTTAAATCTGGTGAATAAACTACTCGATTTTCGAAAAATGGAGGTTAAAAATATTAGCATTAATCTTTCATTTGGTAATATTATTCGTTTTATGCGCGAAACGGTCGATACTTTTTCTGATTTGTCAGAGTCGAAAAGTATCGATTTGTCATTTCGATCATCAATAAACGAGTTGTTTATTTATTTCGACCACGATAAAATTGAAAAGGTATTATTTAACTTGCTTTCTAATGCTTTTAAGTTTACTCCTCCCAACGGATTAATTACAGTAACAGTCGATAGTTTTAACCAAGGCGAAGCCAGAAATAGTATTTTTGGCGGGAGCCCGTATATTGAACTTCGTGTGGCCGATACAGGAATTGGTATTAGTAAAGATAAGCAGGAATTGGTTTTTGAGCGATTTTTTCAAAGCGATAACTCAGGTGTTATGGTTAACCAAGGCAGTGGAATAGGGCTGTCGTTGGCTCAGGAATTTGTTCGTTTGCACAAAGGAACTATTCATGTAGAAAGTGAACTTGAGCAGGGGAGTACTTTTATTGTTCGCTTACCTATTATATCGGATGATGGCAAAAATGTTGATGAAGCTAAAGCGACCGAAGTAAATGAAGCAGTAAATGAAGAAATTGTTGGATCGTTTGGTGATGGTGACAGGGGTGAATTAGTGGATGTAAAGCATGGGAATAATTTTGAAAGGGTTGTTATTGTTGAGGATAATGAAGATCTTAGGTTTTATCTTAAAGATAATCTTAAGAAGAAATATCAAATTATTGAAGCGATAAATGGGAACGATGCATGGCAGAAAATAATTGATTACAATCCAACATTAATAGTAAGTGATATTATGATGCCTGGAATGGATGGTATTGAGTTAACAAAAAAAGTCAGAAGTGAAGAGGCAACATCGCATATCCCGGTTATACTGCTTTCGGCAAGGTCGACTAACGAACAAAAACTCGAAGGTTTTAATGCCGGAGCCGATGATTATATTACAAAACCGTTTAACTACGAAATACTTGAAATAAAAATTGATAAGCTTATAAATCAGCGAAAGGATTTTCAGCAATCGCTTCATCTTCATTACGAAGTTAAACCCGGAGAGATTGGTGTTACATCGTTAGATGAAAAATTTATTCAAAAAGCACTTCAATTGGTTGAGGAGAACATTTCAAATTCAGATTATTCGGTTGAAAAGCTAAGTAAAGAAATGAGTGTGAGCCGTGGCCATTTGTATAATAAATTATCGGCACTTACCGGTAAAACTCCTATTGAATTTATTAGAGTTATGCGTTTAAAAAGGGCTGCTCAATTATTGGGAAAAAGTCAATTGACAGTATCCGAAATTGCTTTTGATGTTGGTTTTAACGACCCGAAATACTTTTCGAAATATTTTAAAGATGAGTTTGGAATATCGCCGTCAGAGTATGCAAAAAAAGTTATAACTGAAAAATAATTAGGATTATATTTTTTTGTTGTAACGTATTGGTTATGAATTTCATTCTTTTTACTTGAATACATTGTGTCCATATTATAAATACATTTAAAACATTATTTAGTTCAAAGCTGACCCAATTCAGTAACATTTGTGGGTATTTTGTTAATAAACATTGAAATATATTTGGCATTGTAAGTTGTATTTATTTAATAACTAAAAAATGTACTTGTGAAAAGAATATTGTTTTTTCAGGTTATTGTTATGTTTATTTTGACATCATGCTCAAATGAAAATTTTGAACTAACTGATAACGGACTGCTGGTCAGGATTAAATCCGGGCAGTCAAAACTGGTAAAAGCCGAAGTTTTTAATGAAGATATAATCCGTATTCAATCATTTTATGGAGATGATTTGGTTGAAAAAAACAGTTTGGTAGTTCTTGATAATGCATCTCATAAATGCACCTGGAATGCAGTTGATTCAGGTTCTTTTGTGTTATTAAAAACTTCTAATGTTATTTGTAAAATAGTATACAGTACTGGCGAGGTTTCATTTGAAACACCCGATGGTGAAAAAAAACTTGAAGAAAAAAAAGGGGGTGGTAAGACTTTTGTGAATAACGAAAGAGTGGCCGATTTGTTGAGTGTTCGACAAGAATTTGAATCGCCGGTTGATGAAGCACTTTATGGATTAGGACAACATCAAAACAATCAAATGAATTATAAGGGTCAGGATGTTGATTTAAGTCAGTATAATATTGTGGCCGTTGTGCCATTTTTAGTATCGAATAAAAACTATGGTATTTTATGGGATAATTACTCGCGTAGTAAGTTTGGCGATATAAGGGAGTATCAATCACTTAAAAGGTTAAAGTTATATAACGAAAAAGATGAGCCCGGAGGTTTAACAGTTAGTTATTTCGATAAGAAAAACTTGTCAAAACCTGTATTTATAACGCAAGATAACCAAATTCAGTACGAAAATCTTGAAGAACTTGAAAATATCCCTCAAGATTTTAAACTCGAAAATGGATTTGTGCGCTGGAGTGGAATGATTGAGTCAGATGTGGCAGGTATGCATAAGTTTTTATTGTATTCGGCCGGTTATTTAAAAATGTGGATCGATGGTGAGTTGGTAGTTGATAGTTGGAGGCAATGTTGGAATCCATGGACAAGAAAATTGAATATTGATTTAAAGCCCGGTGTGAGAAAATCGATTAAGATTGAATGGGATTCTGATGGGGGAGAGTCCTACTTGTCGTTAAAATTTTTATCACCTCTCGACAATGAACAACAGAACCGTATTTCGTTTTATTCCGAGGGAGCTAAAAATATAGATTACTATTTTGTTAATGGTAATTCGGCCGATGATGTGATTCGTGGTTATCGCCATTTAACTGGTAAGGCTCCAATAATGCCGAAGTGGGCCATGGGTTTTTGGCAAAGCAGGGAGCGTTACAAAACACAGGATCAGTTACTTGATGTGGTTGAAGAGTATAGAAAACGAAAAATTCCTTTAGATAATATTGTAATTGACTGGCATTACTGGGAAGAAGATCAATGGGGGAGTCATAAATTTGATTTTGAGCGTTTTCCCGATCCTCAGGGAATGATTAATAAGCTTCATAATGAATTGAATACTCATGTTATGATATCAGTATGGGCAAAATATTACGAAGGGACAGATAATTACAAAATAATGGATAATAATGGCTGGCTTTATAAAAGAAATATTGACATGAAACGAAAAGATTGGGTTGGCTCAGGTTATATATCTACATTTTATGATACATTTAACGAGAATGCCCGTAAAGAATTTTGGCGACAAATTAACAAGGAGTTGTTTTCTATAGGTATTGACGCATGGTGGATGGATGCTACCGAGCCCGATATACATTCAAATGTTTCGTGGGAAGAAAAGAAAAAACTGATGGATCCAACAGCACTTGGGTCTTCTGAAGAGTTTTTTAACGCTTATTCGCTTATGCAGGCAAAAGGAGTTTACGAAGGTCAGCGCCAAGTTAATCCCAATCAAAGGGTTTTTATACTTACCAGGTCGGCTTTTGCAGGACAGCAACGTTATGCAGCAGCAACATGGAGTGGAGATGTGGTTTCGCGTTGGTTCGATTTTAATGCTCAAATATCTGCGGGCTTAAATTTTTGCATCTCAGGTATTCCTTACTGGACGACTGATATTGGTGGGTTTGCCGTTGAAAAACGTTACGAAAAACAAGACCCGGGTCACCTCGACGAATGGCGTGAGTTAAATACGCGTTGGTTTCAGTATGGTACATTTTGTCCTTTGTTCAGGTCGCACGGTCAATTGCCATTTCGCGAAATATTTAATTTGGCTCCTGATAATTCAGAATATTATCAATCAATGGTGTATTATAATAAGTTAAGGTATAGTTTAATGCCATATATATATTCATTATCAGGTGCAACATATTTTGATGATTATACTATTATGCGACCATTGGTTATGGATTATTCAAGCGATTCGAAAGTACTTAATATTGATGATCAGTTTATGTTTGGAAATGCCTTGTTGGTAGCTCCGGTAACCGTTTTTAAAGCTCGTTCGCGAAAAGTTTATCTGCCATTATCAAAAGGTTGGTACGATTTTTATACTTGTAAATTTTTCGAAGGGGGACAAACAATAAATGCAGATGCCCCGGTTTCGAGAATGCCATTGTTTGTAAAAGAAGGTGCTATAATACCTGTTGGGCCGGAAATACAGTATGCTTGCGAAAAAAACAGTGGGGCTTTAAAAGTTTATGTATACCAGGGAGCCGATGGCTCATTCACTCTTTACGAAGATGAAAATGTAAATTATAACTACGAAAATGGAAGTTATTGTAAAATTGTTTTTAGTTATGACGAAGAAAAACAAATGCTTACAATTGGGGATAGGGTAGGAAATTATGATGGTATGATTGAGGAGAGAGATTTTGAGGTTATTTGGATTGATAAGAATGCACAAAATGTAAGTCCTAAAGCAGTTGTTGTTCATTACAACGGTAATATGGTACAGGTAACTAAGTAATTGATATGCTTTATGTACTTTATAAATTAGTTTGATGTTTTGTGTTTAAGGTATAATAATTATATGTTGTTGAGTAATTTGAGTGAAATGGGATTTGTCCTTTATGGGTGATCCCATTTTTTAATGAATACTATTTATTTTTTATTTTATTGCGTATGTTTTTGAAAATTAATGTTTTATATGGTTTGTTTTGTTTGATAATTGCATTTAGTGTGTTGTTGTCGTGCCGAAATAATAACAAGGTTGGAGTCTCTAATAACGATATATTGTTGAATTACGATAGTGTAATTGATAGTATAATAACCACATTGTCGTTAAAAGAAAAGATAAACATGTTACATGGAAACGGAAAATTTAGTTCAGGAGGTATTGGCAGGATTGGTATTTCGGAACTACACTATACTGATGGACCTCTTGGGATAAGAGAAGAAATTGAGCGTGATTCATGGGAACCGGCTGGTTGGACAACCGACTCAGCTACTTTTTTTCCGGCAGGAACTGCATTGGGTGCTACATGGAATCCGGATGTTGTTTTTGAATGTGGTAAAGCAATGGGGCGTGAAGCCAGGGCGCGTAATAAAGATGTTTTGTTAGTGCCAGCAATTAATATTTTAAGATCGCCTTTAAATGGACGTAACTATGAGTATTTTACAGAAGATCCTTTTTTAAATAAAACAATGGTTGTTCCTTATGTAAAAGGGGTGCAAAGTGAAGATGTTGCTGCTTGTGTGAAACATTTTGCAGTTAACAATCAGGAAACCAACAGGGGTTCTGTTGATGTGAGTATTAGTGAACGTGCTTTACGCGAAATATACCTGCCGGGGTTTAAGGCTGCTGTTGTTAAAGGACAATGTTTTACCGTTATGGGGGCATATAATAGGCTGAGAGGTGATTATTTGTGCGAGAATGATTATATGCTTAATCATATATTAAAGAAAGAATGGGGTTTTAATGGAGCTGTTGTTTCCGATTGGGGAGCTGTTCATAGTACTGTTAAAGCTGCCAATAGTGGGCTCGATGTGGAAATGGGTACGGATGTTAGGGATTATAACCATTGCTTTTTTGCAGACCCACTTTATGAAGCTGTTGTTAATGGTAAAGTTAAAGAGTCAGTTGTTGATGAAAAAGTAAGAAGAGTATTACGTGTTGTTTATGGAATAAAAAAGAATATGAACAACAGGAGCAAAGGGGCAATTAATACACCCGAACATTCTAAAATTGTGTATAATGCAGCTTGTGAAGCAGTAGTACTTTTAAAAAATGAAAATAAAATTCTGCCGGTTGATGTTTCAAAAACTAAAAGCATAGCAGTTATTGGCGATAATAGCACGCGTACTTTTGGAAGTGGGGGATTTGGGGCAGGAGTAAAATCGCAATACGAAATAACTCCTTTAATGGCAATCAAGAATAAGTTGGGTAAAAATAATGAGATAAGTTATGCACAAGGTTATCGTGAAAAATATGTTAGAGGAAAAAATGATGATGTTACTTATGGAAGAATTATTGATTATTCGGTTGATGAAATGCTTATTAAAGAAGCTGTTGAGATAGCTCGAAAATCGGATTATGCTTTAATTTTTGCTGGTGCTAACCGACATACCGAGTCGGAAGCTGTTGACCGTGAGGATATGCGTTTGCCGTTTGCCCAGGAAACACTGATAAAGGAGGTGGCCAGTGTTAATCCGCGTACAATTGTTATTCTTACAGTAGGTACACCTTACGATATTAAAACAATAAGTAAAATGGTACCATCATTGTTGATAAGTTGGTTTATGGGAGCTGAAGCTGGAAATGCCATCTGCGATTTGTTAACAGGTAAGGTTAATCCCTCGGGTAAGCTGCCCTTTACCATTCCCGCTAGGTTAGAAGATTCACCGGCTCATGCTTTGGGAGCATATCCCGGTTCTGACCGTCTTGTTGAGTATAAAGAGGATATATTTGTTGGTTATCGTTGGTTCGATAAGCAAGTAATTGATCCTTTGTATTGTTTTGGTTACGGTTTGTCATATACTAGTTTTGATGTTAGCGATGTAAAACTGGAAAAAAAAGATCTTACTCCTGAAGATACGTTGTCGTTGCGCATTAAAATATCGAATGTTGGCGATTATGATGGAGCCGAGGTGTTACAGGTTTATTATAAGGTTAATAAGTCGAAAATTGAGCGATCGATAAAGGAGCTTTGTGCGTTTAAAAAAGTTTTTATTCCCAGTGGACATATAGAGGATGTTGAATTTCGTATTCCGGTGAATGAATTATCTTTTTTTAATCATTATACAAATAAATGGGAGGTTGAAAAGGGACAATATAATTTGTTGGTGTCAAACTCATCGCGTTCGGTTTTTGAAACGGTTTCGATATTGGTTTTTTAGTAAAATAATTAAATTTTTTGTTTGTTTTGATTGTGATTTGTTATAATTAAACTATATTAGATTCTCTCATAGAGGTTGTGATTTATGGAGCCTGGCACTGTAATGGTGTTGGGCTCTCTATTATTTGAATACAATATCTTTAACAACATCTGCTGCAACAGACTGGTTAAGCGATCGGATAATTTTATCCTTAAGCATTAATAATTCATTTCGAACAACGCTCGAATTAAGCCGAACAAATAAAACTCCGTTTTTTGCCAGGTAAACCTCATTGGTACTTCTGCTAATTGTTGGTCCCATAATATTATGCCAGTTCTTAAGTACCCTGTTATGAACAAGTCCGTTGTTTAAACGAGAATCTTTACCGATAATTTCTGTAAGGATATCTTTTATACTTTGCACTTGTTTTTTTCTCATAGTTTTAGTTGTTAAAATATAATATTGCCATTACTAACTTCAAATATTTTAAACTGCTTTCCTGTAACGTTTAATATTGTTTCAATATTCAATTTGTTGGTATGAGTTAAAAAAATTTGGTTAAAATGGTCTTCTGCAACCAGTTTTAGTAGGCTGCTTCCTCTTTTGTCGTCTAATTTGTCGAAAATATCGTCGAGTAAAAGTATAGGTTTAACATTTTGATGAGTTGCTAAAAAGTCGAATTGAGCTAGTTTTAAGGCAATTGCAAAAGTTTTTTTTTGACCTTGCGAACCCTCTTTTTTAAGTTGAAAATTATTGAGGTTAAAATCAAGATCATCTTTGTGAATTCCAATGGTGGTATATCCTAAAATAAGGTCTTTTTTTTGGTTTTGGATTAGTTGTTCTTTAAAATTGTTTAACGATAAGTGCGATTTATAAATGATTTCAACCTTTTCTTTTCCTCCCGATATGTTGGTGAAATGACGTTCGAATACAGGTATTAGTTCATTAATAAATGTTGCTCTTTTATTATAAATAAGATTGCCGGTATTAACAAGTTGCAGGTCAATAGCCTCTAATAGACTAAGGTCGTGTTTGCCGCTTTGTGCCATATCTTTTAAGAGTTTATTACGTTGCAGTAAGATACGGCTATAACGAATTATTAATTCGAGATAGTAATGGTCGTACTGTGAAATAACACCATCCATGTATTTTCGGCGTATTTCGCTACCGTCCATAATTAAAAGTTCATCTGATGGCGAAATAAAAACCAGAGGTATAAAGCCAATATGATCGCTTAATTTAGGGTATTCTTTTTTGTTTCTTTTAAACTGTTTTTTTTGGTTTTGTTTTACACCACAATATATTTCTTCTTTCATGTTGTTCTTTTCGTATTTTCCCTGTAATACAAAAAAGTTTTCGTCGTGTTTTATATTTTGGCTGTCAATGCTGTTAAAAAAACTTTTGCAAAACGATAAGTAATATATTGCATCAAGCATATTTGTTTTTCCGGCTCCATTATCGCCAACAAAACAATTGATGCCCGGAGAAAATGTCAGGTCGCTTTGTGTTATATTTCGGTAATTTAATACGTTTATCGATTCTAATAACATGAACAATATTATTTTTGTAAAAATAGGCATACAATATAATAATCTGCTTATATTTTATATAAATATTATTTGTGGATTAAGTATCAGGCTTACTAATTAATAAAAAATATAAGTGTGAAAAAAACTAATGCTATACGTATTTTAGAGCGAAATAAAATAGTTTATAACACTGTTGAATATGAGGTTGATGAGTCTGATTTAAGTGCAGTACATGTTGCTGAATGTCTTGGTCAGGATGTTGCCAGAGTTTATAAAACTTTAGTTATTGAAGGTGATAAAACAGGCTTTATTGTTGCTATTATTCCGGGAGCTGAAGAAGTGAATTTAAAAAAACTTGCTTTTGTTAGTAATAATAAGAGATGCACATTGATACCGGTAAAAAATATATTTAATGTAACAGGATATATTAGAGGGGGATGTTCGCCTTTTGGAATGAAAAAACAGTTTCCTACTTATATTGATCAAAGTGCATTATTATACGATACAATATTTGTTAGTGCCGGAGTTAGGGGCAAGCAAATAGTTTTAAATCCATCTGATTTAATTATGATAAGTAATGCTATTTGTACAGATATTGTTTAGAGATAATAATTTTTGATTAAATAAAAGTTTATTTTATTTAATTAATAGTTTTTTTAATCGATAATATTCTCTTGTATAATGGCATCCATTTTGCGATTCGCGCAAATCAAATCCAAATGCTCTGCGGCTAACAGTAATTATTGGTGGAGCCTGAATACGTTTGAAATAGTTTATTTTGAATAGTCGCCATTTATGTTCTAAATCGTCAATGAATTCTTTTGGCGTTTTAAAATTATCATTAATAACTGATTGTTTGCAATGAATTGTTTCGCCGAGGTTTCCATTAATATAATGACGAAGAACATCTTCGGGGTCGAATCTGAATACAACAAAAGCTCTTACAAGCATGTCGTGATAGGGATAAATTATTGGGTCACCTTTTCCTTCGTCAACATTCTGATCGGCACTTAATTCAGCCGAAGCAGGGATTTCAAATATTGTTTGAGGAATAATATTATCGATTGTATTAATATATTGTGCCAGTTCGTAAACTTCGGTTTTGTATAAATCGGCTATTGGGGCAAAAGCTCCATTTACATCGCCATACAATGTGGCATAACCAAAGGCTGTTTCGGTTTTATTGCCATTGTTTACAAACACAGCTCCTAGTGCCGATGCTACACCTGCTAAAATGCGGGAACCTCTGTCGCGTGCCTGAATATTCTCTTTTGTGAGGCCTGTGAGATTTAATGTTGTTTTTTTGCCTGAACCATTTAGTCTTGTAAATTCAGCTGCCTCAAATTCTGATATTGTATTATCGTATGAGTTTTGTATGGGTATAGTGGCATAATGAATACCCAGATTTTTTGCTAACTGTAACGCAGCATTTTTAGTTGTATTTGAATTATACTGCGATGGCATATTTATTCCATATATATTTTCAGATCCAACAGCTTTTGCAATTAACGATACACTTAAAGCAGAGTCGATTCCGCCACTTAAACCAATAACAACTTTTTGGTTTGGAAAATTGCTTAAGAATTTTTTTATACCGTAAACCAGTCCATTACACAACTCTTCTTTGTCGCGAATATCGCTAATTTCGGGATTTGGTATTGACTCATTATTGTCATTAAAAATGTCGGAATATATAATTGTTTCGGTGTAGTCATCTGCAACTTTTCTTAATGATCCATCGGGATTATAAATTGTAGAGTTACCATCGAACAAAAATATATTTTTCCCATTGTTCTGTATTCCAACACTATTGGCATACACAAAATACACCGGATTGTTTTTTATTCGGTTGCGAACCACTGAGTGTCTTTTGTTGTTTTTTCGCCAAGTCCAGGGTGAACATGAGAGATTGACAATTAAATCGGAGCCTTTATCTAAAAGTATTTTAATGGGATTAATGGTATAGTCATCACTCCACATATCTTCGCAAAGTATAATGCCTAGTTTTCTTTTCACACCTTTAATTTCAATTGTAAAAGGTGCTATTAATTGATTAGTAAATATACTAATATCCTGTGCTTCTTTACGTAGAGAATAAAAATGACGTTCATCATCGAACTCCCGATATTTAGGCATTAAGGTTTTGTGAATTTTACCAGCACCTACAAACATGCCATTACGTGCAATAAATGCGGCATTATATTTTCGAATTCGTCCATCTTCGCCTACCTTATCGAAGTCAATATCAAGGTTTCCCCAAATTGCAGTGATGTTTTGAGTTGCGTTTTTAATATCTTCATTATATGAGTAGCAATCTTTTATAAAAGCGTTGTTTTCCCATTCGTCGCCCAATAAATACCCGGGAACAGCCATTTCGGGGAAGACAATAATATCGGCTTTCTCTTTCCTCGCTTGCTCTATTTCACTGATGATTTTTGAAACATTTATATTTGGATGTCCGGCAATTATTTCTATTTGAGCTATAGCGATTTTAACTTTGGTCATTTTTTACTCTTTTATTATAAGATATATCTCTCTTATGGGAAACAAATACAAAAATAGTTTCTTTATGGCAAAACTAGATATTTACGGCAAATATAAGATTAATCTAGTCTTTTGAAATTGCCCCAATACTCATCAGCCACCGTTCGCACAGCTCTGTCCATAGATTTGTTTCAGCGGGGTTATTTCGTAATGAAATGGAGTGTTTTCCGTTAGGGAAAATATGTAGGCTAGCAGGAATATTATTTTTTACTAAAGCCTGGTAAAATATGATGCTTCCAATACAATTTACAACTGGATCATCTTGGGCATGAATTACAAATGCCGGACATGTTTTAGAGGAAACCTGTAATTCGTTCGAATATAAATTAATTAGATGTGATTTAGGTTTTTCGCCCAGAAAATTTTTACGACTGCCTTTATGAGTAAACTCACCCATCGATATTACAGGCGAAATAAGAATCATAAAGTTTGGTTGAAAAGAAAACTTATCAATAGAATCTCCTATTGTTGAAAAATCATCGAAATGAGTTCCCAATGTCGAAGCCAGGTGTCCGCCTGCCGATGCCCCCATGATACCGATTCTGGCAGTATCGAGCTTCCAGTAAAAAGCATTTGCACGTATCAACTTCATGGCTCGCTGGGCATCCTGAATTGGGCCTTTCTCTTGTTCAATCAAATCGGGTTCTGTGGGAAGCCTGTGTATTAGAACAAAGGCATTTACTCCAATAGTATTAAGCCATTTTGCAAATTGAAATCCGGCTGAATAGTATGAAAGTTTTGCATATCCTCCCGGAGGACATATAAGCACGGCACTTCTTTTGTTTTCATCGTTTGATGTAAAAAATGCGTATATGCCTGGTTCAGCTACCCTGGTTATTCGTTGGTGGGCTTCTTCATATTCCATCGTTAACCCTTTTGAATTTGGTATTTTTCCTTCGGGCCACAGTGGCATGTATTCCTGACCAGAAATCATCTTTGTAATCAAGAAAAATAAATACAGAAAAACAATCTTTTTCATTACATTACCTTTTTTTATATATTAATAAATCATAAAGATAAAGGCTGACAACAACTTATTTATTGGTCAGCCTTTGTTTTATTTAAAAATCAATCAAAAAATTATTTAATAATAATTTTTTGATTGTTGTACATTTTTTCTGAAATCACTCTACAAATATAAATCCCACTCTGTTTGGGTTTTTTTACAGTTATGGTTCCAGAACTTAAATGTAATTTGTTGTAAATATTTTTGCCTGATAAGTCGAGAATATGAATATGGCATTTTTCAGGTACGTTTTTTATGACTATTGATCCTTCTTTTATATCATATATTAAATCAGTAGTTAACGAAGTGTTTATTGAAGTAATATTAGTAGCTATACCATGTATGCACATATTGCCAAGGCAAATTGTTTTGCCGGTAGCAGCACTGCTATACCAGGGATATATGCGGACTTTTAAGGTGTCGCTATACGATAGTTTCTCAATCGGAATTGCTGATACCTCATAAACAGTATTGGCAACCATGCTAGCAAATTCATGAATAACTTTTGAAGTTGAAAAATTATCGGTTGAATAAGAAATCCGGCATCTCATTCCGTTACCTCCTGCTCCAGCTATATATAAACCAATTGAATCGATGTTCAATTCTGTATTGGCATTGGCAGTTATGCCAAATTGCATGAACCGTGTTGATACCTCGTCAATTTCATTAGCTGGCCAGGCATCTCCAATAATCAAATTTCGTTGCATTTTTTGTGTTACATCCCATGAGGTACTTTCAGTAAGAGTGGTTGAATTTGGAACAGAATATCGCTGTACGTACATCTCATTTAGATATTCGTCGACAGGTATAGCAGGCCCCGTTAATACATAATTTGTATTTGCAGATAATTCCCACATAACGCTAACCTCTGTACCACCAATTAATTCAATAAATGATGCTGTTAAAGGAATTGTTTTGGTAATTGTTCCGTTGGTACATGTGAGTGTTCCGTTTATTTGTCCTGCTTGTGAATGGGATGTTTTTATGTAAAATTTGCTAAAATCAAGATTGGAGTTGGAATAATTTATTGTTACAGATGGGGTAAATACGTTGGATTTGCTGGTAGCTATTAAAAAACCGTCGGTAACCGATAAGCTAAAAGATCCTGAATCGGGATTAAGATCAAAACCTGAGATGGTCAATTCCTTTGTAAGAGTTTGTCCTGTATAGGCAGATTCGAAATCGCAGACCGAGGGATTGATTAACAGATCAGAGGAGGCATTCACATATTGAGCCATAATATTTTGGTTCACCATTGCCTGGGCACATAAACGCGCAACAAGCGTTCCTCCCATA
This sequence comes from Marinilabiliaceae bacterium, assembly GCA_016933045.1. Taxonomy (GTDB): domain Bacteria; phylum Bacteroidota; class Bacteroidia; order Bacteroidales; family Marinilabiliaceae; genus JAFGBR01. The sequence continues at coordinate 30,647 of JAFGBR010000071.1, forward strand.
GCATTTGGATGAGTACTGTCGTCGGTGCAAAACAGCAATGACGTACATGCTGCATCTCCATAGGCTTCAAACATATTTTTGGTTAAAGATGTTAAATCAATCAGTTCCACGCTCATTTCAGTGGCAACTTGTTTCATAGCATAAACATAATCGTGTGTGTGATCGGTTTCAGGAAGATTATAATCACCTCCCAGATCATGGTGACCCTTTCGTGTAATAGTGCCACCACTGAAATATTTACGGCAAATAGGTGTAACCAGGACCGGAGTTGCTCCTAATGCACGAGTTTCGTTGATGTAAGCCTTAAGGTATGTTTTGTATGTTACCTGGGCAGTTGTTCCCCTGTAGTCCGCATTCGGATCGGTATATTTACGCACAGTATCGCCATCCAATCCTCCATTTTTCTCATCGTTATGGGCAAACTGAATAAATACATAATCGCCCGAATTGATTTGTGTTTTTACTGTAGCCCAATAGGGTGATTCCTGGTAAAAACTCTTACTGCTGGCGCCACTTTTAGCCCTGTTGTTAATAATAACATCAGGTGTAAAAAACTGCTGAAACATCATCCCCCAGCCTCTTTTGTCAGTGGTGTTTTCGTCATAATCAGACATGGTTGAATCGCCAATGGTATGAATGGTAACAGAATTAACACTTATTACTACATGTAGTAATAAAATGATTGTTGTAAAACGTAAAAAGTATTTCACGATAGTATATTTATTAATTGTTTTATTGGAGAATTATTTCTTACAAATAAGGTCGAATTTAATGTGAAACGTTAAGTTGATGTGTTGATAAATTGGTAATATAGGTGGGGTAAACTCATACTGAACAAAAGCAATAATACTAAAGTGCTATCAGAGAATAAAATAATAGATGTGTTATTTTGGTGAAAAAACAAATAGTTAAGTATTATAAACCAAAATTTTGATTACCAATTAATGCTTAGGATATTTTTTATTAATGTATTCAGATGGAGTCATTCCAAATAAAAGTTTGAAACATTTACTAAAATAACGTTGGTCGTTAATGCCAACCCGATATGCAATTTGGCTCACGTTAGTTTCTCCAGCATCAATAAACTGTAACGATTTTTGAAGTCTGAATTCGCGAACAAACTCAACCGGAGCCATACCTGTAAGGCTTTTTAATTTTTTAAAGAAAGAAGATCTGCTTACACCTGTTTCATCAGCTATAATGTCAATGTTTATGTCTGAATTATCATAGTTTGATTCAAGAAAACTGACAATTTTTTGCAGGAAAACTTCGTCAACACTATTTATTTTGGGTTTAGACAATGTAATAACTCCACTTGTTAATGATGTTTTGAAGTAATCTTGAAGCTGATATCTTATTTTCATTATGTTTTCGATTCGAGCTTCAAGATAAGTCAGGTTAAAAGGTTTTGTTATGTAATCGTCAACGCCTTGTTGCATTGCTTCAATTTTGCTTTCAATATCTGTTTTAGCTGTTAATAAAATAAATGGTATATGACTGGTGCAGATATCTTGTTTTAAAATTTCACATAATTTTATTCCATTCATATCGGGCATTAATAAATCGGAAATAATTATATCGGGAGAAAAAGCAGTTGCAGAATAAACTGCATCAATGCCATTTGCGGCAATTGCCACTTCATAAGTATAATCTAACGATGATTTTAAAAAATTTCGTAATTCATCATTATCCTCAACAATTAAAACTTTAATTTTTTCATTGGTATTTGTTTTGTTATTATCAATATTAACATTGATTTTTTTATCACAATTATTAAGCTCTGTTTCATTTGTAGTGGGGTTACTGTTAAAATCATTTAGAATAAATTCAACATCCTGTCCGTAGTGATTATAACCTTTTAAAAAAGAAATTTTAAATACAGTTCCCATGCCACGTTCGCTTTCTACAGATATTTCAGCTTTATGTAAATCAATTAATTCTTTTGTCAATGCAAGGCCAATTCCTGTACTTGGGGAAAAAGGTGATGTAACAGACGCAAAACTCTCAAACCGGTTAAATAATAGTTTTATCTTATCTTTAGCAATACCTTGACCTTGATCTTTTATTTCTATGATAAGTTTATTGGTTTGTTCAATTAATTCGATGGTCACCGTATCATTATGTCGTGAGTATTTGAGCGCATTTGAAATTAAATTAAAAAACACTTTTTCTACTTTATCTTTATCAATCCATATTTTTGAATTAAACGATGAATCAAACAATAGTATTTTAATGCCTTTATCATCGGCAATATTTTTAAAGCTATGACATATTTCGGTAATTAGATTTTTTATAATTACAGGCTCAACCTGCAATTTCATTTTTTCATTTTGTATTTTTCTAAAATCGAGCAACTGATTGATCATGCGTAGTAATCTATTGGTGTTTTCCTGCACAATTTGTAATTGTTCTTTTACAGTATCAGTTAGGTGTTCTCTTTTTAAAATATTGCTTATTGGCGAAATTATGAGTGTTAAAGGAGTTCTTAGTTCGTGCGAAATATCGGTAAAAAACCTAAGTTTCATTTCCGATATTTTTTGCTCAAAAGCTATTTCGTTTCTTAATTTATATATTATCAAAATTACATACGAAACAATTCCTGTTAGCAATAGAAATGTAATAATATAAAATCCGAATCCCCAAGGTGATTCCCAAAAAGAGGGTTTTTTTACAATTTTTATAGATCGCACATTATCACACCATTCACCATCGGAATTGGTTGATTTTACATGAAAAGTAAATTCGCCTTTTGGTAAATTAAAATATCGTGCAACCCTTTGTTTTCCTACATAATTCCAGTCAGTGTCAATTCCTTCGAGATAACATGCGTATTGAATTGCATCAGGGTTTGAATAATCTAATGATGCATACGATATTGAAATAATATTTTGATAGTGCTTTAACGAAATTTGTTTTAAATCGTCTATTAAGATTGATTCGAATGATTGTTTCTTTTCTTTTTCATCAGGATTAAAATAAACCTGAAGTTGATCGAAATAAATTGGTGGTGAAAAATTACTTTGTTTAATGTCATCCGGAAAAAATGAAATAAAACCATTTGAAGTTCCGTAAAATAGTTCACCCTGATTTGTTTGAAAAGCAGCACCTTCGCTAAAAAAATAAATATCGTAAGGTTGGGGCTTTATATAATCAATTTTTTCAGTTTTATAATTTATTTTTATGATACGTGTTTGAGACGACAGCCATAAATTTCCAATACTGTCTTCGTTAATAGAATAAACAATATCCAATGGCATGCGATTTTTTTTTATCTTTTCGAATTTAATTTTTTTGTTATTTCCAATACCTCCTATTATTTTGTTAATTCCACCAGCCGACAATCCAATAAAAACATCTCCCTTTTGAGATGAAAAAATACATTGTATATCGTTAGCCTCTAATGAGTTATTAAGTTTTGAGTTATGGGCATATCTGTTAAATGAATATTTTTCATATTTGCCCGAAGGTAATTTGCTTATTAATAAACCGTTGGTTGTTCCAATGAGTATATTTCCATCCGAATCGCCTGTTATAGATCTGATTTTTGGGCATTCATCAAGGGGGTATTTTTTTAGTAAATTACTTTTATTAATAAATCGGACGGTTCCATCTGATTGATCTACAATATTTACCCCTCCACCGAATGTGCCAACCCATATACGACCTTTAAAATCTTCAAACAACGAATAAACTGCATTACAATTTAAGCAGTACAAGTCGGCTTCATTTTTAGTGTAATTTGTAATCTTAAAAGAGTGATCTGATTGTGGGGTAAGAATATATATTCCGTCTCCTTTTGTTGCCAGCCATATTCTCGATTTACTGTCTTCAATAATGTTATACACTCCAATGTTAAGGATCTCATTTTCGTTAATAACACCATTTTTGCCTAAATACCCTTTGGGGTTTCCAGTATTATCGTAAATTAACACTTTACCCTCTTTTGTGCATACCCATAATTGGTTTTGGCTGTCTTTAAATACTGTTCTAACTTCATTTTGCAATTTTGAAGCTGATTTTTCAATTGGTTGGGTAAACCGGAAATGATTTGTATTAAATACTACCTTGTCGACTCCTTGAAAATAAGTGCTTAACCATAAATTTCCTTGCTGATCGACTAAAGAGGTGTGAATTACATTTGATAAATTTTTTTCATCAGAATGTTTGCCCCTTAATAATTCTAAACGATTTTTATTTTTATTAAAATAATAGAATCCCCCATTTCTAATTTGTATCCATAAATCGTTTTGTTTGCTTTCAATCACATAAAATTTTTGCGGAACCAGTTCTGAATACCATTTTTCATTGATAGTTAAATGGTTAATTTCTTTTTTTTTTGTATTGAAGTATATAGCTCCATTAAAATCAGTATCGAACCAAACATTGCAATTATTATCACTTACACAACCATATATTTTTGAAATGCCATATTCTTTTAAATTGTATGCTATTGTACTATTGTTTTTTCTATCAAAAAGATAGAATATTGATTGATCTGTCGATAATAACATAGTATTATCACTCAGTTTTATTATCTCAATAATGTCACCTTTTATATCATCATTCGAAAGCTCTTTTAATAATTCAGAATTGTTATTATAAACTAAAAAAGCCCCATTTTCACCCCCAAAATATGTTTCATTGTTAAAGCTAATCATCGAAAAATAACTATTAGCCTCAAATGTGTTGTAAATAGGTAATAACTCTTTTTTACCATTTTTTGATTTATAAATGCCGTTTTGTGACAATATCCAAGTGTAATTATCAAATCCATTTTGTATTAAAAAAATTTTACCGATTGAATTATTGTATTTATCTGTTTTAAAATGAGTTACTTTTATGTTGTTGTTGATTTTATTATATAACACTCTGAAACATCCTTTACTTTTTTCGCTATTATATAACCAAATTGAGCCATCTTTAAGAGTAAGTATTCTGTTTATACCTCCTTTATAATCGTGAAATTGATTGAGCCATTGTGGAATTTGCAAAAAAGTTTCGGACGAAGGATTAAATCTATATATATTATTATCATTCGTTTGTAACCATAAAAAACCTCGATTATCTTCTTTTAATCTGTCAATCCTGCAATTCGACAATGTAGTTGAATCATCTCCTTTATAATTACGAAACAAATAGCCATCAAACCTGTTTAACCCGCCATAAGTACCAAACCACATTATTCCTTTGCGATCTTGCAACATGCAAAGAACATGATTTTCAGATAAACCGTTATCGACAGAATAATGTGTTACTCTTGAAAATTCTTGCGCTTGAAATTTAAGAATGTAAAAAAAAAGAAGTGTTATTAAAAAAAATTTATTCATTAAAAATCGAATATAAAAATTAAAGATAAAGTTATTCCTTTTTCTACTAATACTTTTTTAAAATCTTATAATATTTTTTCAATAATAAATATGTTAGTGTGTTTATTATCTGGAATTTACATTTGTTAATGTTTATTTGTTACAAATACATATCATCCCATACCTATATACATTTTACACTAAAAGAAGACATTTTATTCAGATATTTTTACAGCATCCAAATGTTATGGATTGCATTAATTGAAAAGAAAAGATGAATTTATATAGCATTACATTTTTTTTATCTGTATTTCTATTTTTAGGATGTAGGTCAAATATTGAAGAAAAAGAAAATAATGAAAAAAAGGAAAAATATAACTGGAAAAATGTTCAGATTGTCGGAGGTGGTTTTGTTGATGGTATAATATTTCATCCAACAGAAAAAAATCTTCGTTATGCCCGTACTGATATGGGAGGGGCTTACCGTTGGTGTGAAAATGAACAAAGATGGATACCTCTATTAGACTGGGTTTCGTACGATAATTATAATTTGGTTGGAGTTGAAAGCATTGCACTCGACCCTAACAATCCTGATATGATATATATGGCATGTGGTACATATACCCGGCCTTCGGTTGGATACGGTGCTATTTTAATATCGTCCGACAGAGGAAAAACATTTGATATAGTTAAAGTTCCAATAAAATTTGGTGGAAATGAAAATGGTCGTGGCAATGGCGAACGATTGATTGTTGATCCTAATAACAGTAATATTCTTTACCTTGGAACACGTCGCAATGGTATGTGGAAAAGTACCGATAAAGGTAGTTCATGGGAGAAATTAACTTCTTTTCCTGATTTTAGTGATCATGTCGAAGAGAATAACCCAAGTAAATATTGGCAGGGAGGAAGTGGAATTAACGTTGTTTTGATTAATCCAAAATCGGGTGATAAAAAAAACGGGAGCAGCGATATTTATGTAACAGTTTCGTTACTCGATAGAGATAATTTTTTTAGAAGTAATGATGCAGGAAAAACTTGGGAGTCTGTTTCGGGAAGCTATATAAAAAACAGACCAACTCAGGCTGCTTTAGCTGACGATGGTACAATTTATATTACCTATGGATCAAATGCCGGCCCATGGCCGATGAATGATGGTGCTGTTTGGAAATATAATATTAATAACGAAGAATGGACTGATATTACACCTGACAAACCAACTGAAACATACAAATTCGGGTACGCATCAGTAGCTCTTGATGCCTCAGATGTTAATACTGTAATAGTAACAACTTATTATCGTCCCGGCAGGTTGGGTGGCGAGGAAATATTCGTAAGTCGTGATGGTGGTAATACATGGAATGGTGTGTTTAATAACGGTAAAAAATTTGATTACTCCCGTGCTCCTTATGTCCATCATACACCTGTTCATTGGATGTTCGATATTGAGATTAATCCATTCGATCCTAATCATGTAATCTTCACTACCGGTTATGGAGGGCATGAAACATACAATTTTACCGATACTTATAAAGGTGATACAACTATTTGGCATGTAATGAGCAGAGGTATTGAGGAGACTGTTGCTTTAGAGCTTTTAAGTCCGCCTAAAGGTGCTCAGTTATTAACCGCTATTGGCGATTATTGCGGGTTTAGCCACTTCGATTTGGATAATCCCTGTTCTGATGGTTGTTACACTAATCCACATTTTAGTAATACCAATGGGATTGCCTGTGCTGAGTTGAACCCCGACATTATAGTACGTGTTGGTGTTGGATCGCACCATGTAAATGGATCGACTAATATTGGGTATTCAATAGATGGGGCTAATACTTGGAATCCCTGTCATTTGGCTCCTACACCTGAAAGTAAATATGGGCATATTGCAGTATCGGCCAATGGTAAAACATGGATTTGGACACCGGAGAATCAAAAACCATATATCACACGTAATCAGGGCGATAGCTGGGTTCAAATTGAGCAGTTACCTGAAAATTTACGAATTATTGCAGACAGAGTTAATCCTTCAGTATTTTATGGTTCTGATGTTTATTCCGGTCGTTTATACATCAGTACCGATTCTGGATACTCTTTTTCATATAAAGATTTGTTACTTCCGCAAGGGAACCCAAAGGTAGGTTATTTCAGAGGCGACAACCGTGGCGGACAAGATCGTATATATGCTACTCCAGGATTTGAGGGTGACTTGTGGTTTCCGGCATTCGATGGAATAATGCATTCGACCGATATGGGCGATCATTTTGAGGCCATTTCAACGGTTCAGGAAATTCATGCATTTGGCTTTGGTAAAGCTAAAGCCGGCATGTCATACCCGGCTATATATATTGTTGGACGTATTAACGGTAATTTTGGTATTTATCGATCAGATGATAAAGCTCAAAATTGGGTTAAAATAAATGACGATCAGCATCAATATGGTTTGATATTGCACATTACTGGCGATCCTAAAAAATATGGACGTGTTTATGTTGGTACTCATGGCAGAGGAATTGTATATGGCGATCCTTTTTAATTTTTATTATTGTTTTTAATGTTTGTTTACCAATGAATAAATAATTGTATTTTAATTTGACTTTCTAAAAGTCATTGTTATCATTCTTATTAATAAACATACAGTTCCTGTAATTGACAATCCGGTTAGGTTAAGTCAATATTCAAAGGGCCTGTTTGATAAAATACCTACATTAAACAGTATTAAAAAAGCTATCAAAGCAGGTCGGTTACATGTCAATGGTTTTCGTGGCGAAACAGGAACATGGATAAAAAATGGTGATATAATTGAGTTATACGATTCAGAAGTCAATTCTCCTAAACCTTATAAAATGCGTTTGCATATTGTTTATGAGGATGATTTTTTAGCAATTATTGTTAAACCAGCCGGCATATCGGTAAGTGGTAATCAATATAGAACCATCGAAAATGCATTATTGGATAATGTTAAAACAAGCACTCAATCAAATGCTTTAAAATGGCCACGTCCTGTTCATCGTTTAGATAACCAAACAAGTGGGTTGTTAATTGTTTCAAAAACCATTGATGTACATGTTAAACTGGGGCAAATGTTTGAGCAGAAACTAATATCGAAATATTACTATGCTGTTGTTATGGGTAAAGCAGATGTGGATGGAATAATCTCTACTCCCGTAAATATGCAATCTGCTGTTACTCTTTTCGAGCGTATTAAAATAGTACCTTCTTTACGAAATGAATATTTATCTTTATTAAAACTATCTCCTCAAACTGGTCGAACTCATCAGTTAAGAATTCATCTCTCGCAACAAGGATGGCCTATTCTTGGCGATAAATTATATGGCTTCAAAGGAAATATACTTTTAAAAGATGGCTTATATTTATGTGCTACCTCTCTTTTGTTTAAACATCCAATTACAAATGAGGTTTTAGATATCTCAACTCCTATTCCACATAAGTTTTTAAAACGTATGCAAAATGAAGAGCGAAGATGGATTAAATATAAGGTGTAATAATTATTACAACTACTTTAAATATGATTTGTGTTGCTCGAATATATATTGCAATGTCAAATTATTATAATGTTTATTGCATGCTGGCTGTTTTTTGATTTATCAATTTGTTTTTCTTTTTTGTAGCGATGGAAAGGGATTTAAATCAATCTACCCAAACAAATATCAGGACTAAAACTATACCCAAAACCATCAACCAGACACCCCGGTTTAAAAAACCGTTTCTGCCGTTTACGATACCTAATCCTGAGATTGCCAGAAATATCAATAAAAAAGCATACATATCAGCAATACAAATCCATCCTTTTTTTTTGTTGTTATGTAATTGGTTCAAAAAAGTAATTAGTGTGCGTTTTTTGTAAATCTCATAGTAAGCCTCACCACTTGTTTTATTATAATATCCGATTCCGCTTTCTAAAAATAGTTTTATTTGACTGTCGGATTCTTTATAATGGTTTATTACTATCGGAATGTTCGAATTCCAGTATTTAATAAAAGCTTCATCTTGAAGTTTTTTAGGGAACCCAATGGTAAATCCCTTGGTTTTTGTGGCCGAAAAAAGGTTTTTGTGCGATAAGAAAAAACCGGAAAGGGCATAAACTAAGGTTATGCCCACCGCTAAATAGCCAATATCTCTGTGTAATACACGAAACCAGCGTTGTACTTTCTTTTTATTCCAGAACATAATTGTCTGCTTCTATGTTATAATTTATATAATAGGGTATTTCGCCATTTGCTATTTGATGTTGAATATTTTGGATAAAAGTTATTTCTTCTTTAAAGTGCAGGGTGCCTTCCTCGCCTTTATGACCTTCTCTCATTTTATTTTCCCATTCTTTTACCATTTTTTCATCCATCTTAACAGATATTAGTTTTCCTGTTACTTTTACCTGTTTCCCTGTTATAGAAGCATCAACTGCCGGAAATTTGTTGCCAAGTTCAATTTTTATAAATTGGTTTTCGTTGTTTCCAATAATTTTGAAACGTTTCCATGTGTGTTTACACGCGTGTTCAATGATGCCTACAACATGAATGGTCTTACCTGATAATGATTCGCCTTTTGCAAACACATCATCAACAGATAAATAACTGATTTTTTTTACCTGGTTTTTTGTTTGATTGTTTTGTTGGCTATTTGTTTGATTGCAGGCACTAGCAAAAATCAATAATGCTGTAAATACGAAAATTGAAATAATCTTATTCATCTGTAAATAATTTAAAAATTAAGGCCGGATAGCCTGTTTTGAAATTTTGGGGGAACTCGCATGTGAATTCTCATCCGTGTTTCCCGATATATCGTGACAAGTCGTGTTTTTAACGAACATGCTCGTTTCATAATTTATAGTTTTTTATAAGTGAAACGTTAGTAAAATTTTAAAATTTTTTCCCATTGCAGGGATATATGAGCCAAAAGGCTGATAATCGGTATCGAAAATATTCTTTACCATAAAGCGTAGTTTCGGGTACCCGGGTAGTGAATTTGAGTTTAAACCTAATGAAAAGTTAAAAACAGTATGCGGGTCCGACGGAATGTAGCCCCATGGCCCACCCTCAGTTCCCTCGGGGATTGATGCAATTCTATTTTGTGCAGTAGCATACTCAGTTTCAAATTTTAGAGAATAATCCGTAAGCCATTTTTTATTGATTAATCCTCGATAATTAATTTCGCCTGTTGTTTTGAAAGGTGGCATGCCGAACAACGGTTCATTGTTTTCTTTTGACATATCAATCCCATACACATAAGCAGCACCTATGCCAACATTCAAGGTGTTTGAAGGTGCAAACACATTATTGAAACCATAAGATGCCGACATTTCGACACCCATTAGTTTTGCATCGGTATTTTTATAAGTAAAATCCACGTCAGGGTTGTTTGCAACAGGAGTTTCGTTTATAAAATCTTCTAATACGTTATAGAAAAGCGCGAAATCATATTTTAATTTTTGTTTTAGGGCAGAACCCCTAAATCCGGCATCAAAGTTCCAACTATATTCAGGCAACAAATCGGGATTTCCTAATTTTATGCCCTTGCAACTTATTATTGTCGTAAAAAGTTCTTCGGTAGTTGGCATACGAAATGCCCTGCCGGCATTGAAGGAAAAATGCGTATTTTCATTAAAAGAATATACCATTCCTGCATTACCACTAAAAGCATTTCTGTTTTCGCTCCTTTCAATATCCTCTGGACTTTGTCCTTCAACAACTTCGGCTAAATCATAACGAAAACCTAAAACAATTCTGATTTTTGGGTTTATGTTCCATTCATCGTTTATAAATATACCAAAATTCTGTTGTCCTGCATTTGAATATCCTTCAATTTGTCCCTGTGTGTTATTGTAATAATCAAATACGTCTGTCGGATTATCTAAACGAAAAATATAACCATCAACACCGGTAGTTAGTTTATTGTTTTTTGCGACATTAAGAATCGTATAAAACCTTCCACCCCCATTATTATCTTTGTAATGTACCAAGTCGAGCGAAGACAACTTATCGCTTATCGTGCTGTATTTATATTGATAATAATCGCGCCAACCGTTATCATAGTATAAATTTAGATTTACTGATACAATAAATTTATTTGGGGAATAGGTATAAGCAATATCTGTATGTATATTTTCCTCTTCGTTTCTTACCGCTGTAAACCGTTTTGTTGGGCCATTAAAACCACGGGGTTTTCCCCAATCTCCATAATGATAGTTGGCATTTAGTATAATTTTGTGTTTGTCGAAAAATTTATACCCTGTATTTATAGCAAAATCCCTGTCTTCAACATTGCTGTTTTCGGCAATTTCGCCACTACCATAAATCATATTATCGGTTTTTCGATATTTTGTATTCATTGAAATTCCAAACTTCTCCTTTTTATGACAAAGCTTTATCATTTCCAAAAATTCATTATTGTTACTGCTATATCCTGAATGTAATTGAATGCTGTTTTTGTTATCACCAAAAGGTTCATTACTAATTACATTGATAATTCCGGAAATTGCGCCACTGCCATAAATAACAGAAGCCGGGCCTTTAATAACTTCAACTTTTTTGGTGTCGTAAATATTCATATCCTGACCAAAATACCCACCCGGGAAAGTACCAATTCGTTGATTTCCATCTTTCATTATAATTAGCCGGTTTGAATTTAAACCACGCAGTATTATTGGTGAATGATATTCCCAAATTTGAGTAAAACCCGGAGTTGAAGCAACCATATCAATCATGTTGGAATTCATGTTGTCCACAATTTCCCTGTGAGAAATAATATTTGCCGGAGTTGTTAGTTTTTCCAAAGATTGTTCGTATAAACCTGCCGAAATTACAACATCAGAAAGTTGTATTGCTTTTGGAGTCAGATAAATATTTATATTGCCGGAAAACAAACTGTCAGTAACAATGATTTCTTTTTTATCATAGTTTATATGGCTTACAATGATGACAGTTTGTTTTTTCGAGGTAATACTTATTTTAAACCGCCCCAAAGCATCGGTAGTTGTCCCAGTTGCCGAGTTTTTTACGGAAATATTGGCAAATACTATAGGGTTATCACTGTTTTCTTCATATACCACACCATTAATTTCAAAAAATTGTTGTGAAAAAATAATTGTGGGCAAAACCACAAAACAAAACCACAATGCCCATTTAATATATTGATAGTGTGTCATTAATAGTTAATTTACTTATGATTTTACATTGTTTCAAGTATCTTGAATATTGTTGTTCCCTGCTATAGCCGAGCATAATGCCAAGCATAAAATCCTGCTCAGGTGTGAGTTTGTTCAAAGATTCGACCCGAAATGACTTAACAATTTCTACGCACTCTGGATTTCCAAAAAAAATATTGATTTTGGTTTCATTTACTTCTGAAATCCAGAAATGAACAGCTTTCATGTTCAAAAGATATATGGCTTTCTTCTTTTCATTTCTTTTCATTGTGTGTAACACCATGTTACGGATACCTTTTTTGTATTCGTAAATATGATGTTTTAACACTTGCATATCTGCTGATTGAAAATATTTGCAGTTAAATGGATTCTCCGATTGTTTCATTAATTAAATTCAGCTTTTAACTGTTCCACCCACTTATCAACCCGTTCGTTTGTTAAAATACTTTCGTTGTCTTCATCCAAAGGAAGTCCTATGAATTTTCCGTTCATTTCGGCTTTCGATGCTTCATACCCGTAACCATCAGTGTCCACAAACCCAGTAATCTTACAGCCATTGTATAGAATGGATTGGTATATTGTACCTATCCCATCAACAAAACTGTCGGAATAAGATGCCCCATCACCTAAACCAAACAATGCAATGGTTTTACCAGTTAAATCGGTTTTTGCGAGTTTTGGGAGAAAATTATCCCAATCATCCTGCAAATCGCCAACCCCCCAAGTAGAGGTACCTAAAATTAGATTTTGATAGTCGGCGATTTTGTCTATTGGATTATCCGCAACATTATAAATGTCGGCATTCAACTTTACTGCTATTTGTTTAGCTATGGTTTCGGTATTGCCAGTAGTAGAGCCGAAAAAAACTGCTGTTGTCTTCATATCTATTTTAATTTAAATTAATGTTATCTATTCTAATTTTTTTGTATTTGATTTTTGCCGGTTTTGTTTTAGGTATAAGTAGTTTTTTTAATTCTAAAAATTCGGGTAAATCTAACGCCACGTAAGTATCCTTGCATTTTAGGTGAAGGAGTAGTTTCCTGCGGTTTTGTGCATTTTTGTTACGGGCTAACCAAAATTTTTAACCTATTGAATTATCATAATCGGTAAAGAGAGAGTTCTTTAAAAGATATTCTTATGAACAGATTACCAAATTCAAGATGTACTATATTATGGTAAGGACAAATAAATATTTGACCGTAAGGGGTTGGGTTAATTAATTTCATTACTAAGGTTTATTAATTTTTTTGAGAGTTATAAATACCGTCGCACTTTTTTTGAATACGCATTCCATTCATCTCCAAAGGTCTGTTTTAAAAATTTCTCTTCTTTTTGCACTATTAGGTGATGGACGATTAAAGTAAACAAAGACAGAGCCCAAATCAACGGATTAAGGACATAAAAGCATGAGGCTATTGTCATTAAAAAAAATCCAACATACATAGGGTTTCGGCTAAAACTATATAACCCCGTTACTTTAAGTATTGCTTTTTTTTGTTCTTTGCTATCGGGAATACCGAATTTGAGGTTTTTACCAAGATTTACATACGATAGTAATTGTAAAAGGACGCCGATACCGAAAGAAACAATTGCAATCATAGTCAATAATTCATTTTGACTGAATGTTGAAATAGTATAAATTTCGGTTGCTTGCACGAATAAAGCGAACCAACAAAGCATCATA
>JAFGBR010000010.1 GCA_016933045.1 Marinilabiliaceae bacterium
AACGGTGGCAATATGCGGAGGCCGGGATTTCGGAGTTCAAACTTATCAAACTGTTGCAATGTTGAGTAAATTTACAAAAGTTACAATCACCCACAAACCCCGGCTTACGTATATTGCGTGTTAGCAACTGGGCATAGTAATCAATGGTCTATTATTCAACTCTTTTATTTGTCTTTTTATAATCATCGTATCATTAATCCACCAATGCCGCCACGAAGCACAAATTTATTTTTATGGGTTGGCCAAAATGCCCTGTGGGCAAATCGGGTTGGATTTGGAAGCTCTTCCCACAAACTTTGGTCTGGCTTTGGTTTGTGGGGTTTGCGGGATGTGCTAACAATAGGGTTGGCAATTTATATTAACTTCTCACCAACTTACCTAATGATTCCAATAATTGTGGATTGTCTTCCAATGCAATTCTTGCAACGGCATAAAATTCACTCATCCAGTCATCCATTTTTACAAATGCAGCGTCTTTTATTTTTGTAGAGTCCTGCGATTCCCCAACCTCTCTTAAATAATTAGTCCGTGCAGTTTCTAACTGACTTATCAATGTTTGATTTGCTGTTAAACTTTCAACTGTAATATTTAATCGTGATAATTTATTTTGAATTTCAGTATCGTTAAGTGCAGTAGTATAGAATTTCTTTGCCAGTTCCAACCATTTGATATATGCTTGTGGAATTGTTCCTGTTAATCCTAACTTTTCAGCAGTTAATATGTCTTTACGGAAGATTACTTTTGCTTTTTTGCGGTCGGAAGAATAGTTGTTTGCCAATTGTTCTTTCAGCTTTTTGAAATTTGCAGATGCTTCAGATGTTTCATCATCTTCTGTCTTGTTTGCATCGTAGGCTTGTCGAGTCTCAGCGAGTAATGTTTTACCTTCTACAATTGTTGTACTATCGTAACCTAATTCTGACATTACGGTAGCGATTTCGGACTGGTTTTCTGCATTCTCTAATGCAATCCGATACTGTTCTATTGTTTCAGCTTCTGATAATTTTGGTCTTGTCGCCATATTAATTTGTTTTTATGTTAGACATTCTGACCTAATGTAAGGTCATTGGTTAATTGCTTCGTGTCCTTCATGCTTTGCTTCCAGTCCTTTGTCCATTGTTTCCGTTCATTTTTGCATTGCTTTGGCTCTTTCTTTTACTGCTTCTCAACATTTTCATACTGCTTCATAATATTTGACTGTTGCTTTTCACCTCTTGTATCTTGCTTCTGCTTTTTTATGCATTGCTTTTAGTAATTCCTTATAAAAATGAATAGCAAATTCCGCAAAATATTTAACGATACTTTGCGGAATTTATTTTTAGAACAATAATTTTCATTAATATTAATCTGTCAAAATCATTCGTTTTGTGGCCACTTCCTGACCATCAATTAGCAATGAATAAACATACATGCCAGGATTTAATTCGGAGCCATTAATAGTGATGCTTCCATTTCCTGTACCAGATATTTTCTCAGTCATAAGTAGATTTCCCTGTAAGTTAAAAACATAAAGTACAGCATTATTTGAACCCTCAGGAAGATAATACTTAATTTCAGTATTGTATGTGAAAGGATTTGGGGTGTTTTGGAACAAAAAGGCATTAGTGGTTACATCTAAAATTTCTGTATCGGGTGATACTGATGCACTTTTCAAATTTGCATTTTTGTTTTCTTTTGTAGAAGTACCTTTAACTTTATCTTCCAATTCCTTTATTTTAAGGCTTTGTGCATCAATAATTGATTGTTGTTCCTTTAATGCTTCAATTATAACCGGGATTAAACCAACATAATCTACATAAAAATACCCGGCAGAATCCTGGTCTACCAGTTCCGGGAATACTTTCTGCAAATCTTGTGCAATGAATCCAAGGCGCTTTCCTTTAGGGTCTTTGTTTTCTTTATCGTATTTCTCAAAAAATTCTTTGTCTTTCTTTTCCTTATCGGTTAATTCAGTTGATACAATGTTTGTGTCAGCACTACTTGATACCTTATCTATACTTTTTTGTCCAAAGCCGTTTGGGAAATTATAATTATAGCTTACACCATTTAGTTTGTTCAATTTAACCAAAGCACTGTCCAAGCCTTTCACGTTTGTTTTGAACCTTTCATCGGAAGTCAGTTTTGTACTGTAAGAATAAACATCGCAGTTAAAAGTAAATTTGTTCCCGTTTGATACATCATAGTAACCAATTATAGTACTTCCGTCAGAACCCCTTGTTAAATAGATACCATTCTTGCCATGCAACCAAAGCCTGTCTGAATCATAATTGCCATACTCACCAATAAGGGCGTTCCAGCCGCTGGTTGAACCAAAGTCGCCAAATGCCAATTTCCCGCCATAATGATATGTACCATAAGGGCCATTAATATGTGCAGATAGAATATTGAGGGCATCATCGCCAGAGTATTCGGTTCCCATAATTACCTTTCCGTTACTTTCAACTTTAACCTGTGCGTTCATGTTAAAAGCACACATTGCCATAAGGGCAACGCTTATCAGTATTTTTATATTTTTCGTATTCATTTTTATTGTTTTAAATTGTTCTATATTATTTTACTTCAAAAGAGCCGCCTTTTTCAACTTCAAAACCTCCTTCAAGATAAACATCGTTGGCAGCATCGAAAACGACGTTTGAACCATTTTTAATTATTGCCGGCCCTTGTGGTTTGGATGTTGTTACGTTCTCACCGGCATAGAAATATTTCCCGTAAATATATTTTTCAGAATATATGGTTTCGTTCTGTATGTATATGTTATCAGGGTCTTTTAAATATGGTATGTAGTTATGTTTGGTAATGGTAACCAAATAGGGCTTTGGCACACTTGTAAAAGTATATGACGAAACATTTGGCATTACCTGATAATAACTGCTTCCATTATCTGTTGCACTCATTATACAAATGGTTGAACCACTTACGCCTCCTGTATTAACAGTAACATTACTCCCGCTTTCTGAAACAGAGGCACTTGTGAATTTTGAAGGTATAGCTGTCCACATTTCAGTTTCGGGGCAACCTATCAGGTTGTGGGAAAGTTTTATGTATTTCTCGTAATAGCCACTACCAAATGTTTGTTTTGACGTTGCTTCTGCTACGCCTATATTATAAGATATGCCAGAAGTAATAATACCAACAAATTCATCAAATAATCTATAAGAAGTACCAACCCAACCGTACCTGGTATTTCCGATATAAGAAGGACCACCTCCAATATTCATACATGTGTATGATTCTCCCATATTTCTTGCACCAACCGCCGTACCAAAATCATCAAAAGGCATAGTCTCGCATGCAATAGAATAATTGATAGCTGGGTATTCTATATTTGTTAAATCATCTAATCCATTATCCGTTTCTTCTGCATATTGATAGCCATAAAGAGCATCATAATTATCAATAGTAGCCACGTTCCATTTGGAATGTTCTTCGTTTTGTGGAATACCATTTTTTTCACCATTATTCCATTTTGTACCTACAGCGACTCCAATTGGAGCACCATGAGCAAACCAGCTAATGAAACCATAGTTGTAATTATTTATTCTTGAAATAACATCTCTACCGGTAGGGCTATCTGGTATTTCTGCTGAATTATAGTCTGGAACACCATTGTACATTTCTGACCAAATTAAAGTATCATTGAAAACAGAATAAAACTTCTTTGCAATATACCTTGCCTGTCCCCCTGTAATATAGCTTTGTAAATGATCTGCCTGTGTATAGAAAGCTCTTTTTAAATACGAATAATTTCCATTACCTGGGTTTAACTCATATTGAAGGATTTTAGAAGTCCAATTATTTACTTCTTTCGAAGTAGTAACCATTACTCTTCCAACATAAATCTCAGGATTATAGTTAATATTATCACTAGGCTCACCATATAGAATATCACTATCAACCTTCCAATCTCCATCAAAGTCAGAAAAGTATAAATCGGAAGGTATTATATAATTATCATCTGTTGTATTCTCTTTATAATGAGAATACCTTATTGGGACAATATTATTATCACCTCCAAGTAAGGCGTATTTAATACCATTTCCACTATCATATGCGTCTGCTAAAAATTGTCTTAGTTTTCCAGCATCATCGTTTATACCTGATATATTATCGCCTGTGTAATTTGCTTTTATATCTTCAATGGTTACCAATTCGATGCTAACACCTTTCCTTCTTTTCCATGCCATAAACTCGTTGAAGGCGGGTGCAAGTATTTCGTTGGTTACTACAACATAATCGCTGTTTACTGAAATACCGCCTTCACCTGATGTTTTTACTGTTGTAACAACCGATTCGAGAGGTATTGTTGTTCCTCCTAAATCTTCACCTGACATTGAAACGGCATATTTCTCAAGGTCTGATTTATTGTCGATTATGCTTTCAAGGATTTTTTTGTGTTTAGTGTCGTCCTTTATTTCTACTTGTTTTTTTAACTTTTTCGTGTTGTCAACATAATTAAGGGTAAAACTGATAGACTCGTATTGCTCCAATTCGTTCTTTTTTGGTAAAAACCTACAAGGATAAACTGCAAGGGTAACAATATGGTCTTCCCTAAAATATCCATCCTCAACAATTTTTACCTGGTCAAAGGGATAAGGCTGATCGGATTCGTACCTTTTTTATCAGGTTTTACAAAATCCTGTTTTTGGTTACTTTGGTTTATTGGTACCGGCTTTTGCATAGGTTCAATAGTGTGCATTAACTGCAATTTTTGTTTTTTAACAGTGTTTATCACAACATTGGTAACCTCTGCGCTGGCTGGAACGAGCAATTTTACATATTTCACCGGCAATGCAGGATAACCTACACTATCGGTTTGCAATAAATCGGGCATGTCTACCCGGGTGTACATTTCACCATCATCCAATGTTTCTTCTATTATTTGTATATTGGAAGAAAACGCGACCTGATGTTTTATTTGCCCCTGTACTATACCTGCAAAAATGCATAACAATACCAGGGAGCAAAACATTATTCTCCTGTTCATAAAATCTATTTTAAAATTGTTAAACAAAAAATTACTGCACAACAAACTTACCGGTATGGCCTATACCCTGCTTATTTGTTGCTATATAAAAATATACCCCGGGTTGATATTTTTCTGTTTTAAGAATATACTCCGCTTGCCCCCCAACTTCATACATTCCAAGCGAATTACCTTTACAATCAAAAATTTTCAGGTTTGAAACCAAACAATTTCCAAACTGAAAAGTAAGACAGTTGTTTACTACCGGGTTTGGATAAACATTAATTGCTGAATTATTATTTTGATATGTTTCAATCCCTGTAATTATTGGTATACAATCGTTGTAGTTATTATTAAAATATTTTATTTCATTACCCTGTATTAAACAGATTAAGTTATTATCCAAACCATTTGTGGGTAAATCACCGGAAGTAAATAACAATCCCTTAGTACTTCCTATTCCTTCAATCCATTTAACCCAATAATAATTTTGAAAATGAATCCGTCTTCTCCAACCTCCTTCAATTTGAATAGTATCTATATTACTTACAATTTGAAATACTCCTTCAGGATAGTTGCCTTCCCAAATTGTATCGCCAATACTAACAGAAAAATCAAACAATAAAATTTCCTCATAATTATGAAAATCCACCATGGGTTTAAAATCATGGATTATAGTATCTCCTTTATAATATACCCGCTTATTTTCATCTTCACGAATACCACCTATATATGTTGCGGTATTCTTGTTGAAAGTAGTATCGTAAAAAATATATAGTTTTTTATATACGGTATCGTTTATAACCGTATCCTCCCCATTTAAAGCAAAACGTTCGTAAATTGGTTCTAGCCATGTTAAATCAGAGTTTATTGGAGGCTGATAGACCTCGCTCCAAATTGCTCCGGAATCGGGGAACGGAACGTATTCATACTCCTGAGAAAATAAAGAAATGGGTATTAAAATTATTAAGGTTAATAGTATTCTGTTCATGTCTTTTTATTTTTTCAATTCAAAGATAAGTTACTTCACTGCCACCTCAAGTCAGTGCGCAATTTATTTTTATTTTTTTGACAATAGGTCATAAGCAGTTCAATTTCTGCAAAATACACATAACTGTTTAATAATTTATCAAATTCAATTTTGCCACCAAGTTCTTGCAAATTTTCAATATACCGAAAAACCTGCCGTTCAGAAATTTCTAATTTAATGGCTAATTCTTTGGGGCTTCCGGTCATTTTAAGCTGTATTAATCTGTCAATTGTTTTTAATCTGTTTATGTACTTTATAGCAGGCATAATATTTTAGGTTTATGTTCTGATTATCTGTTGTAGGAGCGTAGGGAAATTTAGCTCTTCCTGTAAACTTTGGTTTAGCGTTGACTTTGCGGGGTTTACAGGATGTGTTAAATGTGCGATGGCAACCCAAATGCCCCATAGGGCAAAGAGGGAAGGAAGAAAAATAAATTCCTTCAAATTTGCAGTTTTGTTTGTTCGAAGTTCCGTCATCGCCTTGTTGCTAACTATTCTGTATCAATATATATATTGCATTTATTTTGTCTTTGTCAATTGATTTTTGTTGCAAAATAAACAATAAAAATCTAATTTACTAAAGCTTAATATCATCCATCGGACTTTTAATCTTATCAATGTATTTATTACTAACATGTGTGTAAATTTCTGTTGTTTTTGATGAATTATGTCCTAGTAATTCTTGTATATACCGCAAATCAGTACCACTTTCTAATAAATGTGTTGCAAAACTATGCCTTAGCGAATGTATACCACCTCTTTTAGGTACTCCACTCTGCGCAATTGCCTTTTCTAAAATCCTACCCACACTTGCTTGAGAGTATTTCCCCCCAAATTGGCCTGCAAATAAATACTTATCTGGTTTATATGCCTTGTAGTAACTTCGAAGCAACACTAACAACTGTTCACTTAATATTGTATACCTGTCTTTCTTCCCCTTAGCATCAATAATTCTAAGCCGCATACGCTTCGAGTCAACATCCTCAATCTTCAAATTTAATGCCTCCCCCAATCTTAATCCCCCTGAATATATTAAGCACAAAATTGTCTTATGTTTCAAATTTGATATACTTCTTAATATCATCCCAACCTCCTCTTTACTCCATACTTTGGGTAATGCCTTTTTTGTCTTGAGCCTAATTACTTCATTTAACACAATCTCTTTACCCAAAAAACCATTAAAATACAACTTAATAGCATTTACCGACTGGTTAATAGTTTGTTCCGAATAACTTTTCTCTCCCAACATAAACTGATGGTATTGATTCACCCTATCCGATGTGAAAAAATTTATCCTCTCCAAACTCACTCCCTTATAACTATTAATAAACCTTAATACAAAATAATAATATGTGTTAATAGTATTAATACTATAATTTTTAAGTAACATGTACTTTAAAAATTCAATAGGACAACTTTTATAATCTTTATCTTTTTTATAAGCCTGCTCCATTAAAATACTCATTATTTTCGAGTCGTTAATAATCAACTCATTCTGCAACCTAATCTGCAAATAAGGTATTGTATGTTTTATAAAATATAAAAATAAATTCGACTTTGGCTTCACAACAAATAATTTCAAATCATTATTCCAGTTACAATATTTGTTTTGTCTCAAAATATCAGTTATTTTTTTCGAAGGGACATACTTAATAGCCAAAAATCTCTCATCTCCATCTTTAATTGGTACAATAGTAATTGCCCCAATCTTTTCACACCGCTCTAAAACACCATTATAGTAAACATCATCTCCAATCTGTATCTCAGTAGTAGACTTATTTAATCTGGCCTCATAAAAATTTGTATTAATATCAGCAATATCATCAAACAAATCCTGCAACAAACCAACCGTATTCACACCATTAGTAACACAAAATGCATTATGGTCTGGTCGCCAACTAATCCAATCGTTTTGAAAAATACGCTGCCTTATCGCTTCATTAGTTTTGAAATACAAAGCCGAAATATCTTCAGTACTACATTTTATATGATTCAAATATATAATCGGTCTCATATGTTCTTTTTATTGACAATAACAACAAAAAAGAATATATTAATAGTGTATTAATCGTATATAAACGAATATAAGCGATTATAATACGAAACCAATTTTAACAAAATAATTTCTCAAAAAATGAACAAAAAAAAAACATGCCTCTTTTGTAATAAACCATTAAATGGAAGGTCAGACAAAAAATTTTGCGACGAACAGTGCAAAAGTGCCTTTCATAATAAAAATATAGAATCAAAAGAAGCTTATATTCGCTTTGTAAACAAACAACTTCGAACCAATAGAAGCGCTCTTCGAAAAGCATGCCCCGAAGGCAAAGCAACTGTTAGAAAACAGTTTCTGATAAGTCTTGGAATGAATTTTACATATTGTACACACAATTGGAAAAGTAATAATGGAAATACTTATTTTTTTTGCTACGATTATGGTTATACAAATGTAGATAATCCCGAAAAAGTTCTTATTATTCAACAACAATCATACATGTTAAATCAATAATAATATAAACTGTTTTTTGTTAATCTCCTTATCTCTTTCCAATAACCTATAACACCATTTGGCTCTTCACCAAAAAGTCTTTTGAATCCAAAGACTGTAAACGGTTTGATATATTTTTTTTTTACTCTTCCATCTTAAAAACATTTACTCAAAAAACTATTTTTCTTGATTAAATGGAATTCTGACGTCATCGCATTCTTTAACCCCAACGTTTAGTACATGAAAAGTAGGCAATTGCGAGCTTCAAACTTATCAAACCATTGAGAAGCTGAAGCGGGCTACAACTCTTGAATTTACTACTATTTCACCTATTTTGTATATACATTGTTAGCTTTAGTAATTATTTCAACCATTCGCTAAAATTCTCCATATTAATCACTTCAAAAGAAGCATTTGGATATGCACTTTTCCATTGTGTTGGTATTTTAACTTTGTCTTCTTTCCATTTAAATTCATAACCAAACAATGAACCGTCTCGTTCTTCTACCCAATCAACTTCTTGTTGCTCATATGTTCTCCAGAAATAATTATTGGATGAAAGTCTTCTATATTCCTGATATTTTAACCTTTCACTAATCATATAATTTTCCCACAAAGCCCCAATGTCATTGCGAGATTCAATGGGATTAAAATTTGCAATCACTGCATTTCTAATTCCATTGTCTAAGAAATACCACCGTGAATTTTTAGTGATTTCTTTTCTTAAATTCCTGCTAAATCCTTCAACTTTATGAAGTATAAATACTTTACTTAACAAGTCCAGATACTTTTCAACAGTATTTTTACTTATTCCTAATTGATTCCCTAATTCCTGAAGCGATACTTCTCCACCAATTTGAAAGGCTATCAGACGTAATAAATTGAATATTTTCTGTGAATTCTTAATATTTTCATAAACCAAAATGTCTTTCAGTAGATATGAACTAACCATTTCGTTTAAGTAATCAATTTTGTCCTCTCTATCAGGTAAATGCAATAACTCAGGATAACTCCCGAAAACCAGTCTTTCTCTTACCTTGTCAATTTTAGAAATACTGTTTTCAATTTGATTATATTCACTTTCAGATAAGGCAAATAAGTTAAACGAATATTTTCTGCCTGTTAAAGGATCTCCAGCGTCTTTATGAATGTCAAATGATAATGAACCTGAAATAATAATTCTAAGTCCATCAATTTCATCTATCATGAGCTTCAATTTCAAACCTATTTCAGGTATTTTTTGTGCTTCATCAATGTAGAGAAATTTATATGAACCTAAAATCTGTTTATAATTCTCCACACTTCTAATTGCAAGTTTATCATGAACGTTTATATCCTCTCCATTTAAAGTAAGAACTGGTTCATTTACTTGATTAAGTATCTCTTTTACAAGCACAGTTTTTCCAACCCGACGAGCACCAAAAATTATTACAACTTTATTAGATTGCAATTTCTTAATAACATTATCAGATAAGTCTCTGACTAAATAATCCATAATTCCGTCATTTATCTGACGCAATTTACTACATTTCCATTAAAGTAACAAATTTGCAGTTCGTTCAAATTATCAAAGCTAACTAACAAATAATTACAACTCATAATACAGCTTCGCCCCCTTAGTCACATTATCATGCACTAAATATTCAAAATTCACCTATCACTAACATCGTATTGATAAGTGGATTCTAAATTATTATTTTTTATGTTTTTAACAAAAAAAAAAATATACATTTAAAATAATTCTAAATAAATTAACTCAATCCAATAAATACAACATCCTCTATATCAATAAATCAAATTAAATATTGTTTTTTAAAAAAAACACTCAATAAACAAAAAATCAAATATGAATAATAATCCATTCTTTTATTATAATGACACAAAAAAATTCTTCTATTATTTTCTAATAACACATTAAACATCCATTGCTCAAAAACCACATAATATTCATAAAAACACTCATATTTTCATTATAAAACAATCGAATAAAAAACTATTTTAGCAGAGTTTTTAAAAAATGTTATTAGCAAAAAATAAATAATCTACTTTAAACAAATATTCTATTACAAAACAATAATTAGTTTCAGGTTATATGTTACAAATAAAAAAAAACAGATGAAATAAGCATAATTTGTTAAACACGACTTTTAAAATATATCAGAAAACAAAGTATTAATTTAATCATGCAAATTCCATCCAACTTAATATATAAAAATAATTACGAATGAAAATAATATCACTCTCAGCCATTTTTACAATACTTCTTTTTGCTCAATGTTCAAACGACAAACCCTTAAAACCAACCATTTATATTATAGGCGATTCAACAGTTAAAAATGGCCAAGGCGATGGTAAAAAAGGACTTTGGGGATGGGGTGATTTTATCGAACAATATTTCGATACGTCTAAAGTTGTAATAAAAAACTGTGCTTTAGGGGGTACAAGTAGCCGTACATTCATATCAAAAGGGCTTTGGCAACCAATACTTGACTCTTTAAAAGAAGGCGACTTTTTGTTTATCCAGTTTGGACATAACGACGCCGGCCCCATAAACGATACAATAAGAGCTCGTGGAACATTACCCGGAATAGGTAATGAAACTGAAAAAATAAGGAACTTATTAACCGGATATCTCGAAATTGTTCACACCTACGGCCACTATTTAAAACTATACATAACCGAAGCTATTAATAAAGGTGCCAATCCTATTATCATTTCTCCAATTCCACGTAATGACTGGAACGGTGATAAAATAATACGTAATAACCTTTCGTATGGCTTATGGGCTAAACAAATTGCCAACAAAAAGCAAGTCCCATTTATCGATCTGAACGAAAAAATGGCAATTGAACTCGAAAAATTAGGTGAAAATAATGTAACAGGTAAATATTTTTACAAACGCGATCATACACACACAACAGTACATGGTGCTATTCTAAATGCATCAATTATTGCAAATAGCATTAACGAAAATAAACTATGTAATCTGTCAAAATTCACACTTTCTAATCCACAAATAAAACTTCCACCTAAAAAAAATATCTTTATAATTGGCGATTCTACCGTTCAAGGCAAAGATGACAAGAGCTCAATAACAGGGTGGGCTCTATTTTTTCCCGACTATATCGACACCCTCAGAGTTAATATAATTGACAATGCCAGGGGTGGAAGAAGCTCCAGAACATTTAAAACCGAAGGACTGTGGGATGAAACACGAAAACATCTTTCACCCGGCGACTTTGTTTTAATACAATTTGGTCATAACGACGGCGGTAATATTGACGAAGGAAAACGAAGAGCTTCTCTAAAAGGAACCGGCGACCAACTAGAAATATCAATTATGCCCGATGGTTCTAAAGAAGCTGTCCACACTTACGGATGGTATCTGAAAACATTTGTAAAAGAAACACTTGAGAAAAAAGCTATTCCTATTATTATAAGTCAAGTTCCCCGAAATAAATGGAATAACAAAAAAGTAGAACGAGTGAATGATAGCTATGGCCTTTGGGCTAAAGAAGTTGCTCAACTCGAAGGAGTTGAATTTATTGACTTAAATGAAGCTGTTGCTTATAAATATGAAATAATAGGATCTGACTCAGTACAACATTTTTTTCCAAAAGATCATACTCACACCAATAAAATAGGTGCTCAGTTAAATGCAATTACGTTAGCTGAACAATTTAACATTAACAAAAAAAGCCTGCTTCACGATTTCATTGAGCTTTATTAATATTTAATTTATAAACAAGCCTAAATTAAACTATCATGTCTGCCATTAGGCAGACATGATAAATATAAACTATTTCAATTTTCATAAATAGATATTTGCAAGCCTTAAGCGGATGCTCATTCCTCAACTTGGCCATATCTACTTTTCGAGCAAACATTTAACGCTTTAACATCTTTTTAGTAATAAACTCATCTCTATCATTATTCTTAACTAATAACCTATAATAATAAACACCAGCATTACTATTATCGCTACTCCAACTAACCTGGTGTAAACCGGCCGGCATGTTGCCATCGGTCAATACAGCAACAACACGCCCCATCATATCAAACACTTCCAATCTAACCTTGGCATCTTCGGGTAATTGAAAATCGATATATGTTATATTTTCAAACGGGTTTGGATAGTTTTGCGATAACAAAACAACTCCTGTATTATCCATTTCCAATTCAACAACATCCAATACCGGAGTATCATCTTCTCCTGGCGACCCCCCTATTCGGTACGATGCTCTCCAAAAATCAGCACTATTCTGATTATTCGTTGGATTGTATTCAGTTGGCACCAATGAATGCCCATCGCCATCGGGTGTTTGAGGCCAATCAACTCCATCATTAAACTTAAAATTACATATTGTATCGCCAAACGAAGAGATAACTTTTACCCATTCTCCATCATTATTTAACTGACCTTTATAATCATCGTATGGCCAAAATCCATATCTACTATAAAATGCATCATCATTAGCTGCTAAAACAACGAATGCTCCGGGCTGTAATTCTGTTTCTTGTGGAAATCGAAACTCAACACCGTCTACAAATGTCATATCTCCAATATCTAATATTGAACTCCCGGTATTCTTAATTTCAACAAATTCATACTTATCATCATCTCCCATTTCATCTATAATTGGATGATAATGAACTTCAGTTATCTTAATATCGTTATAATTATCAGGAATAATAAAAAACTTGTCATTAACAGCACTCCATTCGTTATTATAATAAGCACGAGCTTTTACCCGAACTGATTTATCGAGTATAATTGGCCCCGAATAAGATAAAGCATTATTTGCAATACTACCTGCTCCCTGTATATTATTACTTAATGTAACACTAGCTAAAACAAGAAAATCGGAACTTGTTAAACTCTGGTTTAAAGCATGTATTGCAAGTAAATTATCCCCTTCATTCAAACTGTTTATATAAGCCGAAATATCAAAACTCTCAACAGCATTAGCTTCATGCCCCGATGTAGATGTTGAATTCCATACAGGCAATGAAGGCGCATTTTGCCAAACAATTTTCTGACCATTCAAATAAACAATAAATCCATCGTCATACTTAATATTTAATGTCATAACCGAATTGTTTGCTTTCTGATCGGCCGTTACCGTAAACGGAATTCTCACATAACAACTTGTATTTTTATTAATCATTTGTGTTGACATATTTAACGAAATAGAACCTAAATAATCAGTCTTACTATCATATCCTACTCCTCCGGGATTTCCAACACTACTCATCCACGAAGCATCATTGTATGATAAGCTACTATACCATTCGCTACCAATATCACTTGTTGGAACCAAAGCTTTTTTCGATGCTCCCTCAGCAACTATAACAATCGGATCTTCTGTTTCGGACTTTTCCCACACAACAGGATCTGTGCCATCCAAAGTGTAATATATAGTTCCCTCAGGTGTCGACATAGTCAATATATCACCATTTTCAACAATACCATTTATTGCATCTGCACCATTTATTTTAAACGAAGGGGCTGTTACATTTGTAAACAACCCTGCATTCTTAAACTGGTTCACAAAAACACTTGTTCGCTGTGGAAAATAAGTGTTAAGCATAAAGGCCTGCTGCGTTAAAAATTGATTCTCTTTTGTGTACAAAGCAAAAGGACCTGATGTTTGATATGGATGTACATCACGCCTGTAATCACCCCATCGAGCAGATTCGGCATCGACCGATAAATTAATCTCTTTTTCACGATTCATCCATGTTTCAACACTTCTTTCGGGCGACAATAGCCCATTGTTAAAACAATGTTTCTGTACTTTATCAGCTACCAATCTTCTGAAATTTTCATTATTTGTCAATAATTGAAAAAGTTCACTGGGACAATTCGAATTCTTTTCACTTACAACATTTTCATTTACAGTTTTTAATACATGCTCCGAATCCCAGCATATAAACTTAAATCCTTTTCCAGGCTTAACCCTGTTTCGAATTGCAGCCCAGTTATGATGATCCCAATCAGTATTTCCACCATACATATTAATTAACATATAGTCGATTAAATTTTCAACATCGAGTAAAGCCGGATAATCAGGATTAGGAGTACCATCTACATTATTCCCTTGTATCTTCTGATAGTTTTCGTCACTATCCATTCCCGATCGTGCCAAAGCCATCATACTGTTCCATGCATTAATAGTACCATCTACTACTTCGGTATAATCTTTAATAACATCAAAATCCTCTTCTTTACCTTCAAGATATGAAGCTGCAAAATCGGCATTTAATCGTTCCGAGGGACTATAAACACCCCAGTATAAACCATTTATATATAAATGAGCAAAGCTGTTTCGAGTAGCTAAATGCCCCATCTCTTTTTGAGTATCTTTAGCCCATGCATCCCTGGTAAACTGTGCCCTGTTTCTTTCTTCTGATGAGTGATGAACCCACGAATTACAAAAACCCGAAATAAAAATAATTGAATTAAACTCATCTGTGCCATCTTCTCCAAAAAATGGAAAATTTAGCTTCGATGGCCCATAATCACTTTTAAACTCAACCCTTAATGAATGCTTTGGCGATTTTTCGGGTAGCCTGCTATGCCCTCCATGTAATTGAACAGCACAATCAATCTGCATGGTAATGGAGTCTTTTGCATCAAAATATTCAAAAGATGCAGGTCTCTCCCATCCCCTTCCAATTGTATCACCAACCGGTGTTCCAGTATATATATATATTCCTCCTGTAGACGGATCGGTTGAATTTTTAAAAAAATTATCTTTATCGGTTACCAACGAAATAGTTGGTAAATCTTTTAATGCTAATTTAACATTATTTGCAATGGTTGCATCTCCAATTAATTCAGGATCCATCTCGTAATCGGCTATTGCTGTACCCGTTATTTGACAGTATGGCCCCCACTGACTGGGATAACCGGCAGGATTATTTGGTTGATGTATTATATCACTTACAAACAAATATGTCGAAGTTGATATTTTACTATCCAATGCCCCCTCTAGTGACGCAACAGCTCTCACAATACTTGTTTTACTAATGGTTATTGTATTACTAAAAAGTGTACCATTTGTTGCAGTTGGAACACTTCCATCGGTAGTATAATATATTTTTGCACCCGGATATTCACATGTAATGTTAAGACTAAATGAATTATCGTAAAAACCATGAGCCCTACTAAACTCAGGCATAGGCAAAATTACAGTCGAAGCTGTTCCGTTATCAGCACCTGGTGTTGGTGTTGAAAAATTAATATATCCATTTTGAAAATAACCATATGAAGCATCTGCTTTTTGAACAGCAAATGATGGAGTAAAAACAGTAACCGGCTCCTGCAATAAATTAAAAAAACCAAAATATTCACCATCGCCACTCAACTTAAAATTAGTATGCAGTTGACTACCTGCAACAGATTTAGCCTTTCCCGATGCATAAACAATTAAGTATTCTCCGGCATTAATAGTTACATTTGGAAAAACCCATTTTGCTTTTAACAATGAATCATCAGTTAAACTATATCCATTAAGATTAATTGATGCTGTTGTTGGATTAAAAATTTCAATCCAATCAGAATAATCACCATCTTCATCGGTTAATCCCGATTCATTCAACGCTAAAAATTCATTTATCCGAACTGTTTGTGCATTAACATAAAACAGCGGAATGAAAATGAAAATAGCTAAATACAATAACCAATTACGGCAATTAATAATTTTGTAGACTTGATTTTTCATTTAATATTTATTGTTAGTAGTAGAGACGTTAAAAAGTTCTAAAATAATTGTTTTAAATAAATTATAAACTAACACATTTACGTTTTTTTATCAAAATAGTTTGTTATAGCCTTATTTTTGAATTATTATTTAACTTTTCTATAACAAGAAAATATATAATATCTTATTTTTGTATATTTTTAACTATTTTAAATAAATATTTAAACAACGCTTAAAATTATATGAAACAACCATATTTAAAACCAATCACAACTTGTCCCGATATACCGGGAAACACGTATGAACAAAATCATGCGAGTTCTTCTCAACTATCGAAACAGACTATTCGACCATTAAAAAATAATTTTATTCGGATAAAACGAATAACGTTTTTGTTTATATGCACTATAATGTTTTTTGGCATATCCTATTCACAGGAAAACCCGAAAATTGATAAGGAGATATTAATTTCTCAGAACAGAGATAATGAAAAATCCATAATAAAAATATTTAATACTGCTGAAAAGTATTATAAAAAAGGATCAGATTATTATGGCGAAGCACTTAAATATTATTTACGACTTTATCAATACGCCCCCGAAAATTCGGCAATGAATTATAAAATTGGTATTTGTTGTCTTTACTCTTCAAATCCTAAAAGAGCACTCGAGTATTTTATCAGAAGCTATCCCGATGTCGCTTCAGACTATAACCTGCACTTAGGCCGAGCCTATCAGTATAACCTTAAATACGACATGGCACAAAAAGCATATCAAGACTATTATAACACTCTAAAATCGTGCAAAAAAAGAGCCTTTGGCAAACAACTAACTCAACTAAATAAAGAATGTGAGTTTGGAACTGAAGCCATAAAAGATACACTACCTGTATTTATTAAAAACCTTGGTCCTGTAATTAATAGTTATTACGATGAGTATTCTGCCGTTTTTTCAACTCAAAACGATTCTGCAATATTTTTCACATCCCGACGCCCCAAAAGAGAACCCAAAAAAATAAAACCTAGAACAAGATATAACGAACGCATCCTTGTTAGTAATAACTGTCTTTATAAACCATGCGAAGAAGCTGTTGAACCGCCATTCTTCGGTGTTACTTATAACCAAACACTACGTTCGTCGAAAAACCTGAGTGTTTCGGGTATTGTTGATGAAGATCACCTACTGTTTTATTATAAAGGGAAAAAAAGAAACGGCGATATTTATGCCGCCAATATTGTTGATAACCGATTATGGAACTTTAAAAAAGTAAGGGGTAAACTTAACCATATCGCTTACCAGGAAACAAGTTTTTCGGCCGATGGTGATAGCTCAAAACACTTCATCGATATTAAATCCAGTGGAAGAGGAAAAAAAGGTATATGGAACACAGCTTATTTTGTAAGTAATCGCCCCGGTGGTGAAGGTGGTAAGGATATTTTCAAGTGTACATGGAAAAAAAAGCTCAAATTTAAAAATGTTGAAAATTTAGGCGACCATATTAATACTCCATACAACGAAGAAAGCGTTTATGTAACTCCCGATGGTCAAACGCTCTATTTCTCATCGAATGGACACCAGGGAATGGGTGGCTTTGATATATTCAAATGCGAAAAACAATCAAACGGACAATGGGGCAATCCGGTTAACATGGGATACCCTATTAACAGCCCGGCTAACGAACTTTTTTATCATCCAACTGCCGATTCGATGGTTGCACTTATTGCCACAACAAGAGATGGCGGCTTCGGAGGCCTCGACATCTACAAAGTTCAAAAAGATCCCCGGATTCCATTTGAACTATTCGGAACAATTAAAAGTGGGAAAGACAGTTCAATTATAGCAGCTACTGTAAGTATTTATAATTACGAAAAAGATTTGCTAATTTCATCAACCCCACAAGACACCATTGATGGTTTATATTCAGTACTATTTGACGATAAAGGGCCTTACATGGCTCAAATAGATGCTCCCGGCTATCGATCTTTTATTGACACATTAGACCAACCAACAAAACGACACGATAGAATTGAAGAAAACTATTTTCTCGAAAAACTAAAATACCCTTTCACTCTTATGGGTACTGTTATTGATGCAAATACCGGTCAACCGGTTCAGGCCGAAATAGTATTTAAACCAATTGACAATGATTCAATTGCACTATACAGGGTAGCATCAAACAAACTTAACGGCAATTATAGTATTACCATCGAAGATAAAGCCTCCCTGGTATTTGAAGTTAATGCAACTGACTATTTCCCTTATAAGGAAATAATGCACCTAAAACAAAACCCCAACGATATTGAACAAAAAGATATTGCTTTAAAACCAAGCAAAATATCATATCACTTAACTGGTACTATTTACGAAGATGAAACAAATGAAATAGTAAATGGAAAAGTATCATTTACCAAACCCGGAGAAGAAACTCCTTTTGCAGTTAGTAAAATGGATACTCTTACCCATAAATACCTTATCTCTGTTGAAGAAACCGGCCCATTCATTGTTCAGGTCGATGCCGAAGGTTATTTCTTTTTAAATGCAATACAGGAATTTAAAACCGATTCAACACTCGAACTTCGCAATTTCAGATTGAAAAAAATGAAAACCGGAGCTAAAATTGTAATTGAAAACATTTTGTTTAACTCAGGTAAATCAACATTAAAACCAACATCTTACCCTGAATTAAACAAACTAGCAACTCTGCTTATCGAAAACAAATCAGTTAAAATTGAAGTTTCTGGACATACCGACAATGTTGGTTCTGCAAGTATTAATAAAAAACTTTCTAAAGCTCGTGCATTAACGGTTCGCAATTACCTGTTATCGAAAGGTGTTGAAGCCGAAAGAGTAAATTACGAAGGATATGGTTTTGATCAACCTATTGCCGATAATAAAACTGCCGATGGACGTGCTCAAAACCGAAGAGTTGAAATTAAAGTAATTGAATAACAAAAACTATTATGAAACGAGCCATAAGCAATATTCACTCACACAGGGTAATAGATTCTCCCTATTAGCGAGTTACATATGACCAATAAAAAATAAATATTAACAGATGAAATATAAATCCTTAAAATACTTTGCAATTGCTTTTTTAAGCATTACAATTGGCTTTAGTGGTTGCAAAAAAGATACAATTGATTTAGATCAAATGCCCGATGGCGATCGAAAATATACAATTGTTGGCCCAGTTGCTAAAATTCATTTTACAATGGGAGAATTAGTTGAAAAAGTAAATTTTGCCAAAGTATTGTCTATCGAAGACGATGGCTTAATTGTTAGAAACTACGAAGACGATGTTGAGCTAAAATGGGATGATTTGGCTATTATTAATAACGTAGATTATTCATTTAGTCTGCCCGTTGTTGGTAATTCATCTCCATCGCAAGGTTCTTATTTAATTGAAAAAAGCATAACCGAAAAGTTTAAACTAAACTTAAGAGATGATGCTCGTTACGATAGTGCTATTATTGAATCGGGAACTCTAACAATGAACAACCTTAACTTCCCCCCCGGCTCTTCCGGATCTATTCAACTATCAATACCTGAGCTAAATGGTGCAAATGGTGCTCCATGGTCAAAAACAATTGATATTTCAAATTTCAACGCAATATCTGACGACCTTACTCAAAACAAAATCGTTTTCAAACAGGCACCCGACTCAAGTTATGTTACTTTGGAAATGCTGTTTAATGTTACTGTTCCATTAGAATCGGGGTCAATCGATTTCAATTTTAATGTTTCAAACATTATTCCAGCAATAACTTATGGATATTTTGGACAACAAGTTGTTGAAGAACGAAATCGAAACATTGAGTTCGATGTTTACGAAGAATTTGAATTCCTGCCCGATGTTGAACTGGCAAATATTGAACTTATTATGGATGCCGAAAACAATATTGGAACACCTTATTCTGTTACATTAGAAAATGTAGTTTTTTCCGATAATGGTGATAATCCAAACCAGCTTCAATTCTATAATACCAATATTTTTAATATTAATTCGGCAACACTTCAAAACAGTATAATTACACCATCGAACCAAACTTATAAGATAGATGGCTATAATACAAATATTATGGCCATTTCAAAAAATGTACCAAACCAGGTTATGTTTGATGTTATAGGAAAATCAAATCCTCAAAACGATAATACCGCATTTAACTTCATTAATCATCATAATACTTTAAATGCACACATGCTTTTAAAGTTCCCGTTCTGGTTTAAATCGAGTGATTATGAACGGATCGATACAATTGAATTCAATTTCAATGAAGAGATAGAGCAGAAATACATTGATGCAATGGATAGTGTTTTTATAAAATTTAAATTCTACAACGGATTACCAATTAAATTAACACTTAGTAAAGCAATAATGACCGATGATAATTATACTCCAATACGAAATTTAATATCGGAAAATGGCGAAGTTATTAACCCTGGTGTATTCAGTAACGATAAACATGTTACTGAAGCTACACTTTCGAATGTTATTATATCGTTTGACAAAAATGAGTTCCAGGATTTAGCAAACAACAATGCCAAATACATAATAATAACACTTAACGGCATTGCAAATGACGATAACAATATAAGTGATCCGTTTATAAAAATATTCGAAGATAACTGGATGGATATAAACGTTTCAACCAGAATTAAATCACAACTACCTAATTCTTTGTTTGAATAATGAAATCAACACTATTAAAATACACATTGATATTGCTTACTATAATAAGTAGCAATATCACGAAAGGACAAATGCCAATGACTTTATATTATTTGGAAAATGTTCCTCAAAGTAGCATGATTAACCCGGCCATGAACCCACGCCCAAACTTCTTTTTTGCAATACCAATGACAAATTTTGGTACAACTTTTCAGAGCGACATGGCAATGGACGACTTCATCCAGTTTAACAATCAAGATGAACCTATTTCTCTTCATCATGATGCATTTAACTATTCCAAAATCTATAATAAGATGGGGAATTCCTTAAACTTCCAAACTCAACAACACATTGCCCCATTAATGTTTGGATTCAGATTTAAAAAAGGATATTTTACTTTTTCGATGACAGAAAAAATATCTATGAATTATGGTCTGCCAAAATCATTTTTCCAGCTTGCCGAACTTGGACTTGATGGAAGCTACGACCTTGATTTAAGTACCATGAGCATAGAAAATTATATGTACCACGAATTCTCTTTGGGTTACAGTCGCGAAATAAATGATAAACTTAACGTTGGCATACACATTAAACCACTGTTTGGTGTTGCTGCTTCAGCAACCGACTTTCAAACCCTGAACATCAAACTAAATGAAACGGTTTATAATATGCAGGCCAATGCTCATATTAATGCTTCAGTACCGGGCATAAAAGAGATAACATACGACGAAGACGGTATACCTACCGATTTTGAACAGGAAGATATAGACGCTTCATTTATTATAAGTAACGCTCTCTCTTTCTCAAACCCGGGTATTGCATTCGATTTAGGTGCCGAATATAAATTCGATCAGCGTTGGTCATTCTCAGCGTCATTAAACGATTTGGGCTCCATTAACTGGAAAGATGATTTACATACAATAACAATGACAGGAAACCACCTGTTTGAAGGCGCATATATTAACGCAAGCAATATTGATAGTAGTGACTTAATTACCGAAGCTATAATAGATTCATTATTAGATGGTATGCAATTCACTCACGAACCTCGTTCTTTTAAAACAAAACTTAACCCAACATTATATATTGGTGCCAAATACGATGTTAACCATGTATTTTCACTTGGTTTCCTCTCGCGAAGCATATTTCAAAAAGATCTATTTAGGCAGGATTTTAACCTCTCGGCCAACTTAAACCTTTATAAAAGATTTACTACATCGATAAATTATAATATCGATAATTTTGGTACCAGTTCGATGGGTTTTGGCATGAGTAGTTTTATTGGTCCATTACAGATATACCTGGCAATGGATAAAATACCATTAAGTTACAACACTTATAAAAATGATGGTGATGAGTACCCCATTCCTGCCAATTTTCAATCAATAAACTTTATGTTCGGTATGAACATAATATTCGGTGCAAAAGGCTATAAAGATAAACCAATGCTTAGTTTAAAAAACAAATAACAACACTTTTATATCAGGCATGAAATGAGTAATTTACAATAAATTAATACTCATTTCATGCCTGATAATAAACTACAAAAACAAATATTCGTTGTCTCGGGAGGTAAAGGCGTTGCTGGCCATACAATGGTGCAATCGCTCCTTATCCAATATCCTCAAAACAAATTAAATGTTAAAATAATACCCGAGGTTCAAACCATCGAAAAAATCCAATCTGTTATTGAAAAAGCAAAGGCCGTTAACGGTATACTGGTTCATACAATGGTAAACAGCAACCTACGACAGATACTAATTGATGAGTGTTGCAAAAAAAATGTAAAACAGATTGATTTAATGGGCGAATTGGCCAGCTATCTCGAAAATGAACTGGGACTGCAATCGGTTAATGTACCCGGTTTATACAGGCGTATTAATGCTCAATACTTCCAACGAATAGAAGCCATTGAATTTACCTTAAACCACGACGACGGACTAAACCCCGGTCATCTGCTTAAAGCCGAAATTGTCCTCACTGGTGTATCAAGAGCCGGAAAAACACCTTTAAGCGTTTATTTATCTATGTTTGGATGGAAAGTAGCCAATGTACCTCTTGTAAAAGGAATACACCCACCAGAAGAGTTGTTTGAAATTGACAGCAACAGGGTATTTGGTCTGCAAATAAATGCCAATCAGCTTATTTCGCACCGGCATAAGCGTTTAACAGCAATGGGCAATGTTGATATGAGTGATTATGTCGACATTCAAAAAGTAAGAAAAGAACTACAATATGCCGACTTGATATTTGAAAAAGGGGGATTTACAAAAATAAATGTAACCAATAAACCTATCGAATCATCGGCCAACGAAATTCTGAGCCATATAACCGAGCGGTTTGGTTATCACGATCAGAAAAGGGTAAAATAATGTAACCATGCAAAAAAAAATTTCTTCCCTTGAGTAACGAAATTTTCTCTAGGGAAGAAATTTTACGGCTCTAGGGAAGAAATTTATTTACTCTAGGGAGTAATTTTATTTGTTCCCTAGAGTAAATAACATTAATAGCTTTTTATAACTTTTTTCTTTCGAAAAATATAAAACAAACCAACCAAAACAAACGGAATACTAAGTATTTGCCCCATGTTTAATGTCATACCCTCTTCAAATGCTTCCTGGTTTTCTTTAACATATTCAATAAAAAAACGGGCGGTAAAAACACCTGTCAAAAATAATCCAAATAAATATCCCTGTTTTTCTTTAATGTTTGTCTTCCAGTATGATAAAAACAAAACAACAAAAATTATCAAATAACAAATTGCTTCATACAACTGCGAAGGATGTCGGGGCATATCTGGATTATCAACATCAGCACGCAAAAACCGAAACGCCCATGGAACCTCAGTTGTAATACCTACAATCTCCGAATTCATAAGGTTTCCTAAACGTATAAATGCAGCAGCAAGGGCAACAGCAACAACCATCCGGTCTAATATCCATACAGGAGAGCGTTTACTTATTTTTTTCGAAAAAAGATAAATAGCAATAACAATTCCAATGGCTCCTCCATGACTGGCCAAACCTCCTTGCCAAACTTTAATAATCTCTCCTGGATGCTGAGAGTAATAGTCCCAGCCATAAAAAAACACGTGTCCTAAACGAGCTCCTATAACCGTAGCAACCATTACATAAATAAACAGCTTATCGAGCCAAGGCAAAGGCAGTTTTTCGGTTTTAAACATCTTTTCAAGAATGTAATAACCTATTAAAAAACCTAATGCAAATAGTACTCCGTAATACCTTATTGATAATGGGCCCAGTTTAAAAATCTCGGGGCTCACATTCCATGTTATTGCATTTAATATCATACTAATATATTGTTATTTAATACAACTCTAAACATCTTTTCCATGACACTGTTTATACTTCTTTCCACTTCCACAAGGGCATGGATCATTACGGCCAACCCGCTTCTCAACTCTTATGGGCTGCGTTACGCGTTGTGGCGATGGATCATGAGCCTTTGGTTGTCCGGGCAAACCCGATGAAGGTCCTGCAAAATCATCTTTTCGTGCGCTTAAACGGCTTAAATCGGTTCTCCTGGTTTCTGCTTCTCTAACATTTTCAGGATCCTGTGTGTGAATATGTCCTTTGGCTATTGATGAAACAACTGCCTTATTATTTCGGTCAATCATTGATTTAAATAAGTTGAACGATTCGAACTTATATATCAACAACGGATCTTTTTGTTCGTATGAAGCGTTTTGAACAGCCTGTCGTAAATCGTCAAGTTCACGCAAGTGCTCTTTCCAGGCTTCGTCAATGGTAATAAGAATAATTGCTTTCTGAAACGATTTTACCAACTCAGCACCATTAGTATCGTACGACTTTTTCAAATTAGTAACTACCTGGTAAACTTTTTGGCCGTCGGAAATTGGTACAACAATATTTTCGTACTGATCGCCTTTTGTTTCATAAACCCTTTTAACAACAGGTAAGGCCTGGTGCATTATTGCTTCTGTTTTACGCTCATAACCTGCCCATGCTTTATTATATAATTTCTCGGCTAACTCTTCAGGACGACCTTTCAAAAACTCATCATCTTTAAAAGGCACTTCTATTCCAAACGATTTTAATACATCCATCTTTAAACCCTCAAAATCGCCATTATCATGGTTTTGTCCAACAATAGACTCACAAGTGTCGTACATCATGTTACTTAAATCGACCTGTATGCGTTCGCCAAATAATGCATGACGTCGTTTGGTATATATAACTTCACGCTGCGAGTTCATCACATCATCGTATTCGAGCAATCGTTTACGAATACCAAAGTTATTCTCTTCAACCTTTTTCTGAGCCCGTTCTATCGACTTGGTAATCATTGAATGCTGAATCACTTCACCATCTTTCAAACCCAAACGATCCATATATTTTATCATTCTGTCCGATCCGAACAAACGCATCAAGTCATCTTCCAATGAAACAAAAAACTGCGATGAACCGGGGTCACCCTGACGACCCGAACGTCCACGTAACTGACGGTCAACACGACGCGATTCGTGCCTTTCGGTACCTATAATTGCCAAACCACCAGCATCTTTCACTTCCTGGCTCAACTTAATATCGGTACCACGACCAGCCATGTTCGTTGCAATGGTTACAACGCCTTTATGTCCGGCATCGGCAACAATATCGGCCTCGCGTTGATGAAGCTTGGCATTTAAAACATTGTGTTTAATACCACGTAATTTTAACATGCGGCTTAACAACTCCGATACTTCAACCGATGTAGTACCCACTAATACTGGTCGCCCTTTGTTAACCAGTTCAACAATCTCATCTATAACTGCATTGTATTTCTCCCTCTTGGTTTTGTACACTAAATCTTCACGATCTTTGCGAACAATTGGCCTGTTTGTAGGTATTACAACCACATCTAACTTATAGATGTTCCATAACTCTCCTGCCTCTGTTTCGGCAGTACCGGTCATACCCGAAAGCTTATGGTACATCCTAAAATAATTCTGTAGTGTAATAGTTGCATACGTTTGTGTTGCAGCCTCTACCTTTACCCTCTCTTTTGCTTCAATAGCCTGGTGCAAACCATCGGAGTAACGGCGGCCATCCATAATACGACCGGTTTGCTCATCAACAATTTTCACTTTGTTATCCATTACTACATACTCAACATCGAGTTCGAAAAGGGTGTAAGCTTTAAGTAACTGATTAATTGTATGTACCCTTTCTGATTTGATGGAGTAGTTTTGAATAAGTTCATCCTTTTTTATCAAAAACTCATCTTCACTTAAATTCTTTGTTTCCAGTTGCGATAAATCACTGGCAATATCGGGTAAAACAAAAAATTCAGGGTCTTCCGATGACCCGGTAATTAGATCAATACCTTTATCGGTAAGTTCAATAGTATTATGCTGTTCATTTATTACAAAATACAAAGGATCGGTTACTACATGCATGTTTTTGTTATTTTCCTGCATGTAAAAGTTCTCTGTTTTTAACATTCGGGATTTCATTCCCTGCTCACTCAAAAACTTTATAAGTGCTTTATTTTTGGGTAAGCCTTTATATGTACGCAATAGTAATAATGCTCCATCTTCCTGTTCCTTCGAGTCATCCGATTTAAGCTTTTGTTTTGCCTCGGCCAACAGTTTGGTAACCATTGCACGCTGTGTTTCCACCAGCTTTTCAACCTTAGGGCGAAGTTCAACAAACAACTGATCGTCGCCTTTTGGAACCGGCCCCGAAATAATTAAAGGAGTACGTGCATCGTCAATTAAAACAGAATCGACCTCATCGACAATGGCATAATGGTGTTTTCGTTGTACCAGATCATTTGGCGATGTTGCCATATTATCACGCAAATAATCAAAACCAAATTCATTGTTGGTACCATAGGTAATATCAGACTGATAAGCCTTTCGTCGCGATGATGAGTTGGGTTGGTGCTTATCAATACAATCGACCGACAAACCATGGAACATGAATAATGGCCCCATCCACTCCGAGTCACGTTTGGCCAAGTAATCGTTAACTGTTACTACATGCACACCACGACCGGCTAATGCGTTGAGAAATACTGGTAGTGTAGCCACGAGCGTTTTACCTTCACCGGTTGCCATTTCGGCAATTTTTCCGCTATGCAGCACAATACCTCCAATAAGCTGAACATCGTAATGAACCATATTCCAGGTAATTTTATTACCCCCGGCTTCCCAAGTATTGTAATAAACAGCTTTATCACCTTCTATATCTACAAAATCGCGTTCTGTTGCAAGATTCTTGTCAAAATCGGTTGCCGTAACAACTACCTTTTCGTTTTCCGAAAAACGTTTTGCAGTTTCTTTAACAATTGAAAAAACCGCTGGAAGAACTTCCAAAAGCACCTCTTCCATTTTTTCGGTGATACCTTTCTCAATTTTATCAATCTCGTCGTATACCTTTTCTTTTTCAATAACCGATATGTTGCTATCCTCTATCTTTATTTTTAAGGCATCAAGTTGAGCTGTTTCGCTTGAAACATAATCCTGAATCCTATTTCGGATTTCGATAGTTTTAGCTCTTAAATCATCATTACTAAGAGATTGTATTTGTGGATAGGCGGCTTTAACCTTATCAAGTATTGGTTGAACCTCTTTTATATCCTTATCATATTTATTCCCAAAAATTTTTGTGAGAATACTATTTATCATTGCCATAATTTACTAATTAAATAAAAATTTAAACACCATACACCAACAAAAAAATTAAGCATATAATGGACCGGCTTTATTGCCCGAACTTAATGAGGTAAAATAGAAGTTATTGCACATTGGTATATCATTCCAATGCACATCTTTAATATGATTAAAACTATTTACATTAACACCGTAAGCTAAATAATCGTTAACGACTATTATTAATTGTTTGTTAACCAAGCGTTTTTGCCACGATGAAACATCAAATATTACCTTAAATGTGGTAGTATTTTTTATAAAATTTGTTTGATAAGTTGAAGATTCAAACAAATATGAACACTTAATATTTACAGATGAAACCGGATTGGCAGATACCTTTTTTATATGTGAATGTGTATTATTAAATAACAGAACACTATTGTGATGGCTCAAAATATCACCATCGAGCAATACGTACGAAACACCTATTGCAAGGGTAATACCCAACATTTTATACTTATATAATTCTATGTCCAGTTTTTTCACAACAATGTATTTTTTGCTATTTAATTGAGTTCTTTAATACTTTTTAACCCTAAAAAATAACCTCACTTTTTTGCTGGCATAAAGATGACAAATTCTTTTAATAAAAAAGAAACAAAAAATCTTTAATTATATAAATACTGCTACATTTGCAGCCTATTAATAACAATGAAACAATACTTAATTATATTATTCCTGTTTTCTTTCATATTCTATTTTGAGGTAAACACCTCAAATTATGAAACATGCAATACAAATGAGAGTATTATTAATACTGAAATATCTTCAAATTCAATTTCTTTCATTTTTTTATATAAAAATGTTTTGTTTGATTTTGATAACGAAAACAAAAATGTTTTTATTCAATTTATACTAAAAAAAACATCAAAAAAAGAGATATTCAAATCAATTTTTAAAATAAAAAATATCAATTCAATTGTTATTTGTATTTTAAAAAATTCACTTTATCAATCCGATACATCACCACCAATATTTGCTATATAATTATAAGTAGCAAATTTTCCACACCCCCATTATTTTACACAAACACTTTATTACTTATTTGGTCATTTTTATAAAAAAGTGATCTTATTTATATCATATTTTTTTGACACATCAAAAAAGTAATGATTAAAAAAATTATTTAAATACTTTACTAATTATTATTGATAATAAGCTATGTTTATTTTAATGTTTATCGTTTTTGTTGTTGGATATGGGTTTATTGTATTTGAACATATTAATCACATTAATAAAGCTGCTTCTGCACTGTTTATTGGAGCTATTATATGGTCAATTTACGCTTTATACGGAACTGAAATATTAAGTCTTGGATACAGCAGTTCATGGATTGAATTTTCTCAAAATACTGGAAATCCAAATGAAACAAAAGAATTTATAACGCATCACGAACTATTCTATCACTTATCCGAAATATCATCAATACTTTTTTTTCTAATCGGAGCAATGACTATTGTTGAGCTAATAGATAACTACCAGGGTTTTAGAATTATTACTAACAAAATTCAAAGTAGCAATACAACTAAATTGCTGTGGATAATAAGCTTATTAACATTTTTCATGTCGGCAATTCTCGATAATTTAACCACAACAATTGTAATGATTACTGTTTTACGAAAATTAATCTCGGAAAAAGAAACAAGATGGATATTTGCCGGAATGGTTATTATAGCAGCCAATGCAGGTGGAGCCTGGTCGCCAATTGGCGATGTAACAACTATTATGCTATGGATTGGAAATCAAATTACATCAGGTCATATTATAAAATCGTTATTTTTACCAAGTATTTTTAATGTAGGAATATCAACATTTCTATTATCATTATTAACAAAAGGACAAACAATAAGACCAATACTCTCAAAATCAGAAACAACTGAATTTACAACACCAAAGGAACGTATGGCAATGCTTATTATTGGCATTTCAGCCCTTATATCGGTTCCTGTATTTAAAACGTTTACACACCTTCCACCATTTTTAGGAATGTTATTAGGGTTATCGGTACTATGGATTATTACCGACCGTTATTTAAAAAGAAAAAGGTATAAAGACCATCGTAAATACTCTGTTACTGCTGCAATAAAATCAATTGATATTCCAACAGTTTTGTTCTTTCTGGGAATATTAAGTGCTGTTGCTGCATTACAATCAGCAGGTCATCTTAATATTTTTTCGAAATGGCTAGACACAAATATTAATAATATTTATGCAATTAATATTATTATAGGTATTATATCAGCTATTGTTGATAACGTGCCCTTAGTAGCAGCATCGATGGGAATGTATAAAATTACCGATGCAAATTCAATTGGCTATGTGGCTAATTTTATGCAAAATGGCCATTTCTGGTCGTTTTTAGCTTATTGTGCCGGTACCGGGGGGAGTATTTTAATAATTGGATCTGCGGCTGGTGTTGCTGCTATGGGATTAGAAAATATCAATTTTATTTGGTATCTGAAAAAAATTAGCTGGATTGCATTAATTGGATACTTAGCAGGTGCTGTTGTTTACTATTTGCAATCATTTATTTTATAATTATTTTACTAAGCAATACTAATGATATATTAAAAAATTACACAGCATTTCTTTCACCTTCATTATAGATGGAAGAAATGCTATTTATATTCTATTTCCCAATATGGAAATTCATCATCGTCATCATCGGGCCACTCTTTAATAACTTTTTGAGGA
The DNA here is from genome assembly GCA_016933045.1 of Marinilabiliaceae bacterium. GTDB lineage: Bacteria > Bacteroidota > Bacteroidia > Bacteroidales > Marinilabiliaceae > JAFGBR01. The sequence goes on from JAFGBR010000010.1 coordinate 30,222, forward strand.
CCTTTTTTTCGCAATATAAAAGCCATTACTAATCCAACAATGGTTCCTGACAAATGAGCTTCCCACGAATATGGAAGATTCAACTTAAAAGGGAAAATACCCCAAACCATGCTTCCATAAAAAAAAATGACAAAAAGTGATATTGCCATTAAGGGCATATAATTACGAATAACCCCACTAAAAAAAAGAAAAGCCGCCAAACCGTAAATAACACCACTTGCTCCAACATGCCATCCATTTCGACCTATAAACCATAATAAAATACCACTAACTACATAAATAAGAAAAAATGCCCGATAAGCAACGCCTCTGTAAAAAAACAATAAGGTAGCTGTTAACACTGTTAATGTTGGAACATTGCTTAATAAATGCTGCCAATCGCCATGTATTAATGGTGATAAAAAAACTCCAAACACAGTATTAATTCTTCGTGGATATATTCCCAATGTTGTCAATTCAGTATTTTCAACACTTTCAAATATCTTTACAAAAAAAATTGCTATCGACAAAAGGATAGGAAATATAAGACTATGAATAAATATTTTCTTTTCTATTGACTGTTTATTATGAAAAAGCATAATCAAATACGCAGATATTATATCTTAGTTATTAATGACTCGTTTCATTAAATCCGGTTTCTCTCTCGTAAGCTTTTGGAGTAATGCACCTATATGTCAATGGCCATTCATCTTTAAAATAAAAAACAGCACCCCAGTTATGCTTTACCTTTAAATATACATTTCGTACTTTTCCACGAACTATAATTACCCGGGTAATAGTTTTCGAAGCCAAATCATATTCCTCAACTGTTCTCCCTTGCGGATAGCTTGATTTTAGCGGGGGTAATAAATTGTTATCAACTTCCTCTCCATCTTCATCAACAATTAATCCTTTTTCTTCAACTTTATTACCAAATAAACCTTTCTTATTTACATTATTCTTACCACTACCTTTATTTAATAAGTAATTATCCTTTTTTTCAACACTTCTTAAATTTAATCCTAATAATTCTTTTTTAGCAGATGCCGTTTTTTGCATCATTTGATCAATCTTATATTTTATTTCAAGAGAATAATCCATATCATATTCAAAGTCACCTATACTATCATCAAATCTTATTTTGGCAACCGGATTTTTTAAAAAAACAGTATCAACTTCGTCAAAAAATTCAAACAAACGCACTTTTAGGTCATAAGGCTCAATTTTATTTCGATCAACATTATCGGGTATTGTTGTTGAAAACTCAATTATTTTAGTTACATATCCCAACTTTAAAAAATGGATCTGGTACGGTTTATTCCAATGTAAAAACAATATAAATCTTCCATTATTTTCAACATTAACTGTTGGTTGCTTATAACCATTTAAGTAATATAATACCAAAACATCATTGGCATTTCCTTCTTCAACCAAAACCTGACCGTTTATTTTATAATAACCCTGAGCTTTAGAAACACGACAAACACAAAATGATACTAATACTAAAAAAAAGAATACATATTTTTTACACACAATATAAATAAAATTATAACACACACAAATTTAGATATTTATGCATGAAATACCAAAAGAGGAGTTGTACTATGAAACAACATTTTTTTTGCAATACTTGGATTTAAAAGTCTTGATATAATATTTCGACGTCTGGCTGTAAAACACAAAATATCAATCTTGTTTTCCATTATATAACTTTCAATACCAATCCAAAAATCTTCATTAAGTAAAATATCACATACTACATTCGATTCATCGTACTTATTCTGAATATGCCTTTTCAGTCCTTCCATACGAACCTCATCCCATTCTTTAGCCTTTTCGGGAACCACATGAACACAATATATTTTAACACCTATTGGTTTAAAAAATCTCTCTAAAATGTCAATCGACTTAAAATCAGACTCCTCAAAATTTGTTGCATACAAAACATTTTTAATACTTGAAATTCCATCGTATTTAAAATCTTCGGGAATAGCTAATACCGGTACTCTTGAAATATCTATAACCTCAGCGGTAACACTGCCAACTAAATCGGCTGCTTTTCTATCCTTACCACGAGTTCCCATAATAATAATTGTAGGGTCTAGTTGTTTACTGTATGCTACAATTTCATCTTCGGCAACACCTTTAAGTAATTCGGCCTTAATCTTTACTTTACCACTCTCATCTCTCGATTTTAAGTATTTGAGCATTTTTTTTAAACCTTTCTCTCCTTCTTCCTTCAAATCGATCGATAACTCTTCTAAATTTACATCATACATATATGTTTCAGAAAAAGGTAAAGAGTTTATTACAGGATCAAAATAAGTATGAACCACAATCATCTCTGCATTCAATAATTTTGCCCAATCCAAAGCTACATCGGCAGCTTTATAACTATAATCGCTAAAATCGACAGGTAATAAAATAATGGGTTTATTATTAACAATGGAGTCATCTGCTTTCATTTTTTCTGGTTGAATTATTTTTTCAAGAAGTTTCATTGAACGTTCTAAATCATCTTCATTTATACGCACTTTAACACCCGTAGAAACAGCTCCCTGTATTAAATTAACATTTTGTATAAAACATTCAATACCACCCGATTCAAGAATGGTTTGCACTATTTGAGCCCGCTCAAATGTATATGTCCCTAACGTAATAATTTGATCGCCCATAATTTTTATTATTAAGTTTGTATTAACTTATAAGTTATAAATTACAAACCATAATTACAACACCTCAAAAAATAATTATTTCATCCGAACAAAATTGTTTTTTAAAGGTCGAATAATCTACTCAAAAATTTCAAAATAACTTTCATGTGAATTTTCATCCGTATTTCCCAATATATCGGGACAAGTTGTATTTTTAACGAACATGCTCGTTTAATATAAAAACAAAAGTCTTTTATTTATCATTACCTGTTTTCAATACGAGATACTGAGTAAACACCCTTTATTCCTTTTATTTTTTTCATTAATACATTCAGGGCACTTGTATTATTAATAAAAACCGATACATTTCCTTCAAATATTCCCTCATGCGAATCTATTGAAATAGATCGCAATTTAAGTTTCAATTCTTTTGTTATTAAAAACGAAATATTGCTAATAATACCAATGTCATCCGATCCTGTAACTTTTAACGATACCGAAAATTCCGATTCCTTCCCACTGGCCCATTGAGCTTTAATAATCCTGTATCCAAATTTATGATACATTTCATTGGCATTGGGACAATTTTTACGATGAATTTTAATACCACCAGTTACAGAAACAAAACCAAAAATCTCATCTCCAAAAATTGGATTACAGCATTTAGCAAGTTTATATTCAATATTTTTCAGATTACGCTCAATAACCAAAATATCTGTACCCGGCAAATCTTCATTAATCTGCGATACAACAAAATTCTCAGCACTTCGCGAGGTCGTAGAATCAACACTCTCTTTGTCCTGACTTTTTATCTCATCCCCAAATAAATAATCGCGTATTGCCTGAAAATCTAATTTATGTATTGAAATATCATAATAAAAGTCATGAACGGTTTTATATTTAAACTGCTTTACCAACTGATGTAACAACTGATCTGTTAATTCAACTTTGGCGTTTTTTAGTCTGCGAATCAACGTTTCTCGACCATATTCAGCTTCTTTATACTGTATCTCTTTAAGCGATTGTTTTAGTTTACCTTTTGCTTTTGAAGTAACAACAATATTCAACCACTCTTTTTTAGGAACTTGGTTAATAGATGTTTTTATTTCGATAGTATCACCATTTCGCAACTTATGTTTTATTGGCACATTCCTTTGATTAACAATAGCACCAACACATTTTTTTCCAATATTACTATGTATTTCAAATGCAAAATCGAGTACAGTTGCTCCTTTAGGCATTCTTATCAAATCACCTTTAGGAGTAAAAACAAACACCTCTTCATCGTAAAGATTCAATTTAAAATCGTCGATAAAATCAATAGCATTAACCTCCGGATTTTCTAAAACTTCCCTTATATTACTTAGCCACTGATCCATCCCTTTTTCACTTTTCCCTCCCTTATATTTCCAATGAGCTGCGAGTCCATGTTCGGCCACATCGTCCATTCTACGTGTTCTAATCTGCACCTCTACCCATTTTTCCTGAGGACCTAATACGGTTGTATGCAACGACTCATATCCATTCGATTTAGGAATTGAAATCCAATCGCGCATACGACTAGGATTAGGGCGATACATATCTGTTACAATAGAATATACTTTCCAGCAATCGGCTTTTTCATTTTTAGTATTACTATCGAGAATTACACGAATAGCAAACAAATCATAAACCTGTTCAAATTCATGATTTTGTTTTTTCATTTTATTATATATCGAATGAATTGTTTTTGTACGTCCCTTAATCTCAAACTTTAAACCTTGCCCATCAAGTTCCTTTTTCAACGGCTCAATAAACTCATTAATATATTTATCACGAGCCCTTTTTGTATCATTTAACTTTTTTGCAATAAAGCTGTACATCTCCCTGTTGGTAAACTTCATTACCAGATCTTCCATCTCCGATTTAATAACATATAACCCCAAACGATGAGCGATTGGAGCATATAAATAAGCAACCTCCGATGATATTTTCAATTGACTTTCGGGATCGTATTTAGCCAGCTTACGCATTGTTAAAAGACGTTCAGCTATAATAATTAAAACAACTCTTAAATCCTGCGCAAAAGTGAGAAGCAGTTTTCTAAAATTCTCATTTTCAATAGAGGTACCCCGCGAATAAAGTTCAGCAACTTTAACCAACCCATCAACAATAATCTCTTCCTGCTTACCAAAAAGTTCACCAATTTTTTTAACACTAATATTCGCAACCTGAACCAAATCGTACAATAAAGCACAAATAATTGAAGTACGTCCCAATCCAATCTCTTCAACAACAATTTTAGCTACTTCAAGAGTGTGAACAATAGACAATTCACCCGAAGGCCGACGTAACAGCGGATTTAACTGTATAGCTGTTTCAATAGCCTTGCGAATTTTAGCTATATCTTCATTTCCAAACAATCCCCTTATACTACGCAACAAAGCTCTGTATTTCGATATTATCTCCGCTCGTTCTTCAATAAGTATCTGATCCTTCTGCTCCATAACTATTTTTCTATGTCATTCATGGTAAAAATACACTTTTTCGCCAAACATTTTATTGATATAACCTAATCTGTTTTATTATTACTGGACATTAAGCAACATACTTTGTATATTTATTATCATAGTCATTAAAAAAACTTTCTAAACAAAAACAAATACTTTCTTTAACACATAAATGAGGTTATTATGAATAAGGGTTATTTATTTTTAGGAGGGGTTATTGTCGGTGCATTAGCAGGAGCAACTTTAGGTATATTATATGCACCTAAAAGTGGCAAAGAAACCCGCGACCAGCTTAAAAACAAGCTGATGGACATGGAGCATGAATTAGAAAACATTCGCAACAAAGCCAAAGAAAAAGGACTTGAATTAAAAGATGAAATTAAAAACAAAGTTGCCGATCTGGAAAAGAAAATTGAACACCTGATTAATGAGTACAGGCATGCTGATAAGAGTGCCTGATGACCAAAACACTAAAAAAACTGTTTAATTTGAGGGTTTAAAGGCTGTAATATCTTATACTTTACAGCCTTTTAACAATATTAAAAAACTATAATATGAGTCATACAATTATTGATGATGTTAACGAACTAAAAAATGCAGCAAAAGACTATACTGATGCTCAAATACACTATTTTAAACTTCAAATAGTTGAAAACCTTTCTTCTCTGTTTTCCGGAATGATTTTTAAAATAATTCTCACTTTACTATCATTATTTGCTGCATTACTTTGCAGCATGGCATTATCGTTTTATTTAGGCAATATTTTTAACAACATTGCTTTAGGATTTTTAGCAGGAGGAAGTGTTTTTCTAGTATTAATTGGAGTTCTTTTCGTGATAAAAAAGAACATTATTGAAAAACCAATTATTGAATCACTAATAGACCTGTTTTTTCCTCCAAAACCTAATACAAAAACCGATGAGTAATATTAAACGCATCAAGTCTTTTAAAGATCTTGCTATTGAAAAAGAATCTACCAAATACAAAATTCTTTTAGCCGAAAAACAAATCAAATTAAAAACCCTGGAAATAAAACACCAGTTTGAACCGGCTAAAATGATTGGATCAATGGTTAATAAATTGTTAGAATCTTTTTTTAATACCTAGTATAATAATAAAACAAAGCACTTCATTTTTTGTATTTTTGCTTATATGGCAAATTATGCGGATATGAAGAACAATGATGCAATTGCAGCAAAAATAGATCAGTTGCGAAAACAACTACATCATCACAATCACCTCTATTATGTGTTAAACAAACCATCAATTAGCGATTATGAATTTGACCAGTTAATGAACGAACTACTTCGTTTAGAAACTGAATATCCACAATTTAATGATATTAATAGTCCTAGCCGGAGAGTTGGAAGTGATATAAACGAAAACTTTGAACAAATACCACATAAGTACCCAATGTTATCGTTGGGAAATACCTATAACGAAAGTGAAATAAGAGATTTTGACAACCGTATACGAAAACTTATCAATAGTAATTTTCAATATGTTTGTGAGTTAAAATTCGATGGTGCTGCCATTGGTCTTACATACAACAATGGAAAACTGGTAAGAGCTGTAACTCGTGGCGATGGTGATAAAGGTGATGATGTAACCCCAAACGTAAAAACCATTAAAAGTATACCGCTTATTTTAAATGGAAATTATCCTGATGAATTTGAAATACGAGGTGAAATATTTATGCCCCGAAAAGGCTTTGAAGCTTATAATATTGAACGACAAAAAAAAGGTGAAGATCCATTAGCAAACCCTCGCAATGGAGCTGCCGGTTCGTTAAAACTATTAAATAGTGCACTGGTTGCACAACGACCACTGGATTGCTATCTTTATTATTTATTAGGATCTTCGTTACCCACTAATTTTCACAGTCAAAATCTTCAAAAAGCCAAAGAATGGGGATTTAAAGTATCGGAACATTTTAAAATATGCTCATCGATAGACGAAATAATTGAATATATAAACTATTGGGACAAAGAACGCAAAAACTTACCTTATGATATAGATGGAATAGTAATAAAAGTTGATGATATCCGCCTTCAGGAAAAGCTTGGGTTTACAGCAAAATCACCACGATGGGCAATATCATATAAGTTTAAAGCAGAACAAGTAAACACCAAATTATTATCTATCGACTATCAGGTAGGACGAACCGGAGCAATCACACCGGTAGCCAATCTTGAACCCGTATTTTTAGCCGGAACAACAGTTAAAAGAGCATCACTACACAACTCCGACATTATTGCAAACTTGGGATTACACAAAGGCGACACCGTTATTATTGAAAAAGGTGGTGAAATAATACCAAAAATAACCAGTGTTGTTGTCGATGAAAGAAACGATACAGCCGAACCCATTGCATTTATAAAAAAATGTCCCGAATGTGGCACAACACTTATACGTTACGAAGGCGAAGCGGCTTATTATTGCCCCAACAGCATGTACTGTCCACCTCAAATAACAGAACGTATTATACATTTTATTGGGCGAAAAGCAATGAATATTGATGGATTAGGCTCAAAAACCATTGAATTACTTTTCAAGGCCAATTTAATACACAATGTAGCTGACCTATATCAATTAAATGAAAATCAACTCATTGAACTCGAAGGAATAGCCGAAAAATCGGCCACTCAAATAATTACAGAAATAAAAAAATCAACTGAAATTCCTTATGCAAGAGTATTATTTGCACTTGGAATTCGTTTTGTAGGCGAAACCGTAGCAAAAAAACTGGCAAAAGCTATACCTTCAATTGAGCAATTGCAAAATACCAGTTACGAAGAACTTATTAAAGTTGAAGAAATTGGAGATAAAATTGCTCAAAGTATCTTATCCTTTTTTAATATTGAATCGAATATTGAATTAATAAACCGATTAAAAAAAGCAGGCATTCAATTTAAAACTACAACATCAGCATTATTTCCAAACAGTCAAAAGTTTTCCAATTTATCATTTGTTATAAGCGGCAAATTCACAATTAAAAGCAGAGATGAATTGAAAGAATTAATTGAAATAAATGGAGGAAAAAATTTAAGTGCTGTTTCGCCTAATACCGATTATTTAATTGCCGGAGAAAATATGGGACCCGCAAAACTATCGAAAGCCGAAAAATTAGGAATTAAAATAATTAATGAAACAGAGTTTATTGAAATGGTTGAAAAATAGATTAATAACATACCTGTTTTTATTTTATAAATATAATATCTAAATTGCATCAATTCGGTTACATTGAGAGGTATTTATATATATTCACAAGTGTTTAGTTAATAGCAATTTAAAAACACTTATTTAATTATTTTGCTTAAAATAATATTTAAAAAACACAGCACTAAAAACATCATTGTGAAAGAAATGATAGGACAATATTTACTCAGGCAAAAGCTAAAAAAACAAAAAAGAATTAAGCATTTTGGAGGAATGCATAATTCAAAAACTTTTGGAATATTATTTGATGCAACCGATGCCAATAATTATACTTTAGCAAAAACACTATCAAAAAAATTAACAAATCAAGGTAAGGGAGTAAAAACACTTGGTTATTCGCATTCAAAAACTTTAAATGATCAATATATTGGAGATCAAAACAATGGTTTTATAAACAAGAAACATTTCAATTGGCTTTATCAACCAACAGACGAATACACAAAACGATTTACCGAATTTAATTTTGATGTTCTAATAGTTCTATCCCATAATAATTGGTTTCCAATACAATACATCTGTCATTTATCAAATGCAAGTTTTAAAGTATCAAAACGATTTTTATTTGATGATATTTTTGATTTTATGATAGAAGTAACAAATAAAGCACCTTTAAACGAATTAGCTGAACAAATACTTCATTACCTGAATATGTTTTCGGACAAAGAAACCAATCAAGTTCCAGTCAATTAATTTATTACAATAGATTATATCTGGTATAATATTTGTTAATCACCATACTAAAAAAATAACTAATAAATACTAAATAACATGAAAACACTCTCAATTATTGCTGTTTGTGCAATTTTAATACTTACAGGATGTGCTTCACACAAAGTAGAACGGGTATCGGTAGATGAACAAATAGATCTTAGTGGTCGTTGGAACGATACTGATTCAAGAATGGTTGCCGAATCGATGGTTAATCAAATTTTAGAAGGCCCCTGGTTATCAAACTTCATGAAATCTTCAGAAGGTAAATTACCTGTTGTTGTTGTAGGACTTGTATATAACAAAAGCCATGAACATATTTCGGCCGAAACATTTATAAAAGATATTGAAAAAGCATTTATAAACAGTGGTAAAGTACGACTGGTTCAAGCAGGTGACAAACGCGAAGAATTAAGAAAAGAACGAGCAGGACAAATGGAATTTGCATCGGCCGAAACAGCAAAAAACTGGGGAAAAGAACTAGGTGCCGATTTAATGCTAAACGGCGACATATCATCAATTGTTGATGAATATAAGAAAGAAAAAGTAACTTACTATCAGGTAAATATGGAACTTAGCAACATCGAAACCAATGAAGTTTTATGGATTGGTGATAAAAAGATTAAAAAATATATCACCAAATAATTATCATCACCATTTTTAACCGATTCGGTTAACAACCATAATCTGTTATTCATGACCCTAAACATTAGGTTATCAGTTATTATTGCCGGAGTAATAATCTCCGGTTGTACTACTTATTACCAAAAACAATCACAATTACAAAACCTTATTGTTTCAGGAAAATTTAAAGAAGCCGAAACATTTTTAAGCAAACAAAAAAAACTGGAAGAAAGCAACAACAGAGTATTATATTTTTTCGACAGGGGCGTTGTTAATTTCATGACCGGACAATACCAAACCAGTAACGAATATTTCAAAAAGGCCGATCATTATATTGAAGATTATCAATCAAATGCAGCATCGGAAGCGTTAGCACTGATATCAAACCCAATGGTTAAACCATATAAACCTGAAGATTTTGAAAGTGTAATGATTTATTATTACACAACACTAAACTACCTGCTTTTAAGCGATTATGAAAATGCATTAGTTGAAATAAGACGACTTAACTTACAGTTAAACAGACTAAATGATAAATACAAAAAAAACAAAAACAAATACACAGAAGATGCCTTTGCTCACGCTTTAATGGGAATAATTTACGAAACATCGGGCGATTACAATAATGCTTTTATTGCATATCGAAACAGTATCGAAACCTATGAAAATGTTAATCAGAAACTTTGGGGTCAATCAATACCCGAGCAACTTAAAAAGGATATAATAAGAGCTGCATTTAAAACAGGTTTTTACGATCAGGTTCAATTTTACGAAAACAAATTTAAAATTAAACACACCCCAATACCTGAAGAAAATGGATCATTTATATTTTTTTGGATGAATGGTTTTGGCCCGGTAAAATCGGAATGGAGCATCAATTTCACAAATGCAGGTTACAACAACGGATGGGTAACATTAATTAACGATGATATGGGACTTAATTTTCCAATTTATATAGGTAATTACTCATCGGGACAACAAAATGCCTTTAAAGACCTCTCATTTTTAAGAATAGCGTTTCCAAAATATCAAACCAGGAAACCGATTTTTAACAATGCATCGTTAGTTATAAACGATACATTAACTCGACCGGTTGAAATGGTCGAAAATATTAACAGCATTGCCTATCAGTGCTTAAAAGACAGAATGGTTAGAGATGTTGCTACCAGCATTACACGTCTTGCTCTAAAAAAAGCTATGGAAAATGCTGCCCGTTCAAAAGATGATAATCTGGGCACTTTAGTTAGTATTATAAATGCAGTAACAGAAAAAGCCGATACACGTAACTGGCAATCGCTACCTTATTCCATTTCGTACAGCCGAATAGACTTACCTAAAGGTAATTATAAGATAAACTTAAATACTTATGGAGAAGATAATTCAACAACTACATTTAATGTAAATATCGAATCAAAAAAAACTACCTTTCAAACTTTTCATAATATAGAAAGTATGCCCCCGGGTTAAAAAAATCTATTGCGAGTAAAGAAAATCAAACTTTACAGTTCGCAAATATAAAAAAACATCTTTCACCCGTTCACTATCGCGTTGGCGCACACAAAATACAATAAAACACTTCAATTCAAAATTTTGACTAATAATACTCAGGTTTTCATCCTTAATAATTTTCATAACATCATTCATTGTTTCGTAATTGAATGATATTTTAAAATAATCATTAACCGTTTTTTCAATTATTTCAGCATTTTGTAAAGCATCAGCGGCTGCACTTTTGTATGCCTGTATTAAACCTCCAACGCCAAGCTTTGTACCCCCAAAATACCTAACAACCATAATAAACACATTTGTAACATCGAATGAATGTATTTGACCAAGAATAGGCTTACCCGCAGTCCCCGAGGGCTCACCATCATCATTTGCCCTGTAACAATTACCACTTAAACCTAATTGCCATGCGAAACAATGATGACGTGCATCGTGATAATCTTTACGATACATTTGTACCAACTCTTTTACCTGATCTTCGTTGCTTACTGGATGGGCAAAAGCTAAAAACTTGCTTCCTTTATCTTTATAAAGCCCTTCCGAAATATTTGAAATTGTTTTATATAAATCCAAAACTACTACTTTAAATAAACTAACTATAATACTCTTTTACAATAGCTTCAAGCACTTTTGTTGTTCTGGCAGCCGTTTCACCTGTACTAACACAACTACCTTCCCCTTGCAATTGCTCAACCACCTGTTTAATAAGGTTATACTGAATATATTCGGGATTTATAAAAGGGAAATCAATAACCCCCTCTTTTGTAAATAACTTAACGGGCAAATGACCGAAACAAGAAAACTCGATATAACCTTTAGTACCATGTATTTGAATAACATCACGTTGCGAACTTTCATTTACCACAAAGCTCCAATTACCAACACCAACAACACCATTTTCAAACACAAATGATGCTACTACGGTATCCTCAGCCTTATAAAAACAGCCCCTGTTGGTTGCATGTCCTGAATATGAAACAATAGGACCAAAAATAAAATCGAGATAATCGAGTTGGTGCGAAGCCAAATCGAAAAACAATCCTGCTCCGGCAATTGACGGCACAACTCTCCACGATGGATTTAACTGATCCATTTCTTCTGGCAAAGGCACCTTAAATAACTGTATATTAACAGTTAATACCTTACCAATAATACCATCATTAATAAGTTCTCTAACCTTTAAAAAACCTGGAAGTGTACGCCGGTAATAAGCTACAAAAAGAGGCATTCTTGTTTTTCGTGATGTTTCAACCATCATACTGCACTCTTCGTAATTCATTGCCATTGGTTTTTCGACATAAACAGGCTTTCCGGCTTCCATAGCTTTTATTGCATAAATAGCATGTGATTCGGGCGGAGTAGCAACATAAACTGCATTAACAGTCGTATCATTTATTAAAGCATCAGCATCATCATAATATTTAGGTACTTTATGCCTTATTGCATAATCTTTAGCCAGTTCATAATTACGACGCATAACAGCCATAACTCTACTGCCTTCAACACAGTTAAAAGCAGGTCCACTTTTCTTTTCGGTAACATCACCGCACCCAATAATACCCCAGTTAATATGTTTCACAAAAAAATACGTTTTATTGAATATGAAAATTACATAAAGAAATATAAGCGAACAAAAAGATGCAAAATAAAAAAAGCATATTTTTTACACATACGGGCAAAAAAAACATTCTATTTTTCTATTTTTAAATTAATGACATTAAATAGAATAAGTTCATGGTTCTTTAGACCTTTAAAGCTCGACTTTATAGGAGATGTTCACGGTTACGCCGATGAACTGGAAGCTTTACTGGTAAAAATGGGATATCAATACATAAACAATGTATGGATGCACCCAGTTAACAAAGCTGTATTTGTGGGTGATTTCATTAACAGGGGACCCAATAACCGAAGAGTTATTGAAATAATTAAAAATATGGTTGATAACCAAAAAGGCTATGCAATTTTGGGCAACCATGAAATAAATGCAATAAGTTATTTTACACTAAAAAATAACGGACAACCTATTAAAATACCCGGATCATCAAACAAACGTTTTTTAGATAAAATTAAAGCTGAATACAAAAATGATTTAAATACATTTGAAAAACGATTAAAATGGTTACGTAAACTGCCTCTTTTTTACGACTTTGGAGATGTTAGAGTTGTTCATGCTTATTGGAGCGATTATAATATCAATCTGATTAAAGGTGCAATGCCAAAAGGCAAACTGACAAAAAAACTTTTAAAAGAAATTAACAAAGGAGTTACAGAAGTTAGTAAAGCCATATTACAAACAACCAGAGGGGTTGAATTTTGTTTCCCTGTTAACATGATTGTAACAGATATTAACAAAAACAGAAAAATCAACTTTAGAATTAAATGGTGGCAATCGCCTTACAACAAAACCTACGAAGAACTAAAATTTGAAACCAAATCGCATTTACCCAATATTATTATACCCAATAATATTATTACACCATACGAAATATACCCCAAAGATTCACCTCCTGTATTTATTGGTCATTATTGTATGAATAACAAACAATTAATCCAAAACAACAATATTTGCTGCGTAGATTCATGCATTGCCAATAATGGCAAATTAACTGCATACAGGTGGATTGGTGAGAAACACCTTAAAAAAGAAAACCTTGTGTCGGTTAAAAGAATAAAAAAGTAAGTCGTTACTTATAATGATTATTTTTGTAATTTATTATTCTTTAAACTAACATACTATTGCAATGAGTAATAGAATCACAAAAAACAATGATTATTCTTCGCAGATATACCACAATATCAATTAATCAACTAAAAACATTCACGTGAAAACAGTTTACAAAACGCTTAAATACATTTTCATAACAATTATTTCTATTATTATTTTACTATTTATTATTGCCGAATTTGCCGAAAATAAAATTTCGCAAATAGCATTAAATCAAATCAGTAAGAGTATTAACAGTCCAATAACAATAAACGATATTTCTTTTTCTCTTCTAAATAATTTTCCTTACGCAACTGTCGAATTCAACAATTTTGTGATGGGGGCATCAAATCAAACCTTAACAAACGACACATTAGCTATAATTGAAAAACTATTTGTATCTGTTAAAATTCGTCCGTTATTTAATAACGTGTTCGATGTAAAAAAAATTGAAATAAAAGACGCACACTTTAATTATAAAATTGACAAAAAAGGAACCAGTTGTTATGATTTTATAATTGATACAACAACAATAGCAACTGATACTACCGATACTATACCTTCTGCTTTAAATCTTAACCTTGAAAAATTAGAATTTGAAAACGTTACATGTTGGTATGTTGATAGTATGAACAACATGAAATCCTTCTTTCAAATTACTGACTTGAACGTGAAGGGCGAAATACATGATTCAATAATGAATTTTAATGCCGATGGTGACATAGAACTATCCGATTGCCATGTCGATTCTACCAACCTGCATTTAATGAACTTAACACAATTACATTTTGATATAGAATACATTAACAATGAAATAAAAATTGATAATGCTTTACTCAATTTTGATGGCTCAAAAATATCAGCATCTGGCAATGTTGTTTTGTCAGACTCTGTTTACACCAACTTAAAGGTTTCCGGTAAAGATATTGTTATCGAAAGCCTGCTTAAATTTTCACCTACAGAAGTATTAGATAGCATTGGAATGAAATACATTTCAGGTCTATTTAGTTTTGATGCATTAATTAATGGTTATTATGCCAACTCCGTTTTTCCACGTGTTGATGCCAATATTGGATTTACCAAAGGAACCCTACTAATGACCAATTATCCGGCATTAAAAAACATATATATCAAAGGTACTGCTACCAATGGAAAACTCGCTAATAACAAAACAACTAAGGTAGATTTTAGCTCAATACACTTTGAAACACTAAAAAGCAAAGCCGATTTAGTTATTAAAGCAAGTAACATTGATAAACCCGATTTCGATATTAAAGCTTCAACAAAACTCGATTTAGAAGAGTTTAATAAGTACATACCGGATACTCTTATACAGGAATTAAAGGGAACTTTAGCAATAAAAGTATCTACAACAGGCCAATTGCCTGATAACTTTGACGATATGTTTATAAATGATATTGCCCAAATCAGTATTGCCCAAATCAGTTTTTCAAATATTTCGGCTAAAATGGATAGTTCATTAACCATTAATAATTTTACCGGAAATTTAAATTACAAACCTAATAATATAGAAATTACCTCACTAAGTGGATTTATACCTAATTATAACATCCATTTAAAAAAATTGATATTAAACAGCAACATAAACGGATCAGTTACCAACATGGAAAAACTGGCTATTAATATTAACAAACTACAAATTATAACCGACAGCTGTGATATTTTGGCACAAGGAACAGTAAATAATCTATTAGCACCCGACTATAAAGTGCAAGGAAAAATTAAACTAAACCTTAACGAAATAAAGACTATGCTCCCCGATTCAATTGTTAATTCAATGTCGGGTATTATTACAACAACATTTTATTCGACAGCAAAATTAAACCTCGATTCTATTGCCAATCAGGCAAACGATATTGTTTTTACAAAAAGCAGGTTCGATATTAGAATAGAAGATATTTCGTTAAACATGCCTGATACATTAATGAATGTAAATGACTTAAACGGAAGAATAAAATATTATAATGATACTGCAATGATTAATGGTTTAAAGGGAGATTATTTTGGATTAAAATTCAATGCTGACTCAACAATTATAACTAATATATATACAGCAGCTATTCAAAATAACTCTAAAGAACTATCAATTTATGGAAATTTTGAGTTAGGCCATTTAGATTATAAATGGGTTGAAAACTTCATGAAAAAGGATACAACAATAGATGAAGTAACATCTGCAAAAAAAGATACATCTGTAATTAATTTTACATACAAGGCCAATGGTAAATTTAAAATAAATAGTTTCAAATATGGTAAAGTTCTATTTGAAAATATTAGTACAAAATTTTTAATAAAGCCAAACGCATATATTGCCGATAATTTTCATATAGATGCCTTCGGTGGTAATATGAATCTATCTGTAAAATATAATGTTTACCCCAATCAAAGATCAGTTACATGGTTTAAAACCGACATTAATAAAATGGATATTCATCAACTAATAAGCGACTTTGATGATTTTAAAGAATATTATGATCCGGTGATTAGAAGCAATCAAATAAATGGCATTTTCTCATCAAAAATGGATGGAAGAGTTGTTTTAAACAGTAAATATGAACCATATACAGATTCTCTAATGCTAACAGGCGATATTTTATTAGAGGATGGTGCATTAATAAACGTACAAGCAGTTAAAGAGATTGAAACAATTCCGGGAGTAGGACTTAAAAACTTGAACAATCTTAAATTTAGCACCTTAAAAAGCAATCTGTTTATTTATAACAACAATATTTTTATTCCAAAAACCGATATTTATACATCATCATTCGAAGCTTCATTTTTAGGTAAATATAGTTTTAATGGAGACTGGGATTTTCACATTAGAGTATTGCTTGGTCAAATCTTTTCGGGGAATGTTAAAAAACGACCAAAAGAAGAAAGTGGTTTTAATAGCGATGATAAAGGCCGATATTTAATATCAAGTTATTTAAATGGAAATAGCAAAGTTGGGCTCGATAATAAAAAAGATAGAGATAAAATGATTACAATAGTACGATTAAATAACCAAGGATTATTTGCATTGTTTAGACCAACACTTGTTAATTATATTACAGAAGTAAAATAGTAATATTATAAAACGAAAATTCTAGTTAAAAACTCAAACAGAAATGGGGAAAAAACTCAAATACATTTCTTTTATCATATCTTTTATACTAATCCTGTTAATCATTTATAAACTATTTAATATATTTTTTTACCACAAGAATAATAAAATATTGAGTTATACAATAGAAAACATTACAAATAATGATATGGATATTGTCATAGGTAATACTAATGCTTCAATTAATATTTACTTCTTTGGCAATTACAAATGCTCATTTTGCACAACTTTTTTAAAAGAAGATTTACCTAAAATATTGAACCAATGGAATGACAAAGTAAAATTTACAATAAAACTAATACCATATTCAAATACAAAACAAGAATCAGATGCATTAAAAATGGCCATTGCAGTTAATAAATATGGCAACTATCAACCTTATCATGAGGTATTATTAAAAGATGCCAATATAATTTTCTCAAATGATTTTCAAGATTATTTATTCGAAATAATGAAATACAATGAAGCAATTGCAACTTTTTTTAACAAAGATAGTTTAATAGAAAACTATTTAAATGAAAATCAAAAACTCTTAAAAAAAATGGGAATTAAAGGTACCCCAACATATATTATTGGAAACAAAATTATAAAAGGGTACATTAGTCACAATGAATTAACTGAAATAATAAATAATGATATAAAACAATAAAAAATGAAAAAAGCAGTATTATGGCCACTAAGCCTTTTAGCCATTCTTTTAATAATTACCTGGAGTTGTGAAGAAGATTCTGATGATGCTACCTGTGTTCAGTTTGTTCATCCTGAATGCGTATCAATGGATTTTAATGCATGCACCGATGATAAAGGCGATTACTACGAATATAATAATGAAAAATATTATTGTAGTGATTACTTTACTACAGGAGACAGTGATCCTTGTGAAGGAGCAGCTGATCAGTTAGCACTAGATACAGGATGTGCTACTTCTGCTTCGGTAGGAAATACAAAATCTACATTATCATATACAAATTTTGTTATTAATGCAATGATTCAGGTTAGAGCAGAAGCTAAGGCTGCTGCCGGATGTAATTAAAAAAGGTTGGTAAAAAACACCAACCTTTTTTAATTCCACCAAAAACGAAACCAGATTCGTTTTCTTAATTTCATTAACATCTCCTGTAACTCTTCTTTTCTTAAATTAATTGCCACAATAGTTCCCTCTCCATCAATCAAATAATTCTGGGGAACCGATTTTACTCCATAAAGCTTAGCTACATCATTACGCCAACCACCCAAATCGCTAACATGATTAGGCCAAATCAAACTATCACTTTTAATAGCATTTAACCAAGCCTCCCTGCTCTTATCGAGCGATACACTAAAAATGGTAAAGCCATTACCATTTTTAAAGCTATCGGTCTGAAACTTAACATAAGCATCGACAAGATAAGGACTTTCCTTTCGGCATGGGGCACACCAAGATGCCCAAAAATCAATTAACACCATTTTACCTCTCAACGACTCAAGTGCTAATACCTTACCATCAGGAGTTCTTTGCGAAAACAAAGGCGCCTTCTGCCCTATTTCAAATAACTGACCATTAACAATACCACAAATAAACAAAAACAATAATAAATGCCATTTCATCCGAAAACATTTTTTCAAGTAAATACAAATAGTCTGCTCCTATATTTCGAATGAATTCGCATAATGCAATTTGACAACATTGATATGCGATTCACCCGGTTTTATAATAAAAAAAACAGACTAATTTCTTATATCTCAATAATAAAAACCAGTATTACACTAAAAATATTTTTTAAATATAAATATTTAAAACGAAGGTAGACACTATTTTATATTAAAGGCATTTATTGTAAATTGGATAAACATATAATAACATTAAAAAGAAACCTATGAAAAAGTTAATCTTGCTGTTTTTTTCAATAAACACATTATTTTTCGTTGCTTGTAGTGACGATGACGATAACACCCCTGATAATCCATCAGGTGATAAAGTTGTTATAATTGATAAAAACATAACAACTCCAACTGTTTGGAATGGAAATGATACTGTGTATATTATAAAAAAATATGACTTTTATGTTTCAAACAGCCTAACTATTCAATCTGGAGCAATAATAAAATTTCACCCATCGGCAGGACCATATATGATGCTTGGCAATGGTGGAACAATAATGGCAATAGGGTCAAATACC
The DNA here is from genome assembly GCA_016933045.1 of Marinilabiliaceae bacterium. GTDB lineage: Bacteria > Bacteroidota > Bacteroidia > Bacteroidales > Marinilabiliaceae > JAFGBR01. The sequence continues at coordinate 49,388 of JAFGBR010000010.1, forward strand.
GAACCAATTATTTTCACCTCGTACAAGGATGATGAACATGGCGGTGATAACAATGGAGATGGAACTACCACACACCCTTTACCCGGCGACTGGTATGAAATAAATACAAATGGCAATAATGGCTCTAACTTTAAGTATTGCGAATTTTATTACGGAGGAGGGGGATCTTATCATGCTTCATTAACATTAATGGGTAACAATTTAGTAGTTGACCATTGTACATTTGCTTTTAATAAGGGTGGTAAAATGGGCGATTTCTATTACGGTGTATTAAATGCATCCGATGCTGAAAAAAACACTACTATTACCAACAATATTTTTTTCAACAATAACCTGCCCCTTTCAATGGAAAGCGTTATTAGCATTGATAATTCAAATATATTCTCAAACCCGGGTAATTCATCCGAAACAAATAATATGAACGGAATATTCATTTATAGCTATGATGATTTCTATACAGCTACTTTATGGCAGGAAACCGAGGTTCCATTTGTTATTAATGATAATGATTTATGGATAGAGAGTTCTGGCAGTTTAACTTTAGGAAATAATGTGGCTATAAAATTCACTCCTTCCTCTACTTTGGTTATTCAAGAAGGTGGAGCTTTAAATCAAGGAAGTGCAATTAAATTCACATCAATTAAAGATGACACAGTAAAAGGCGATACAAATGGTGACGGAAATGCAACGAGTCCAAATAATGGCGATTGGAATGGTATTTACAATGATATAAGCTCTACTTATTACACATGGTCAAACATATACTATGATAATCATTAAAAATTTTTTTAAATGAAGAACATAATAGTAGGTATCGATTTTTTGGAACATACCGATATAATTATTGAAAAGGCAATTGAAGTAGGAAAAGCCTTTAACAGTAAATTGTGGCTTCTACATGTATCGGCTCCCGATCCTGATTTTGTTGGGTTTGATGTTGGGCCACAGTTTAAGAGAGATGAAAGAGCTCTCGACTTAAAAGTTGAACGAAAAAAACTTGCTGAATATTCCAAAAGAGTTCAATCGGAAGGTTTAGAAGTCGATTCTCTTTTAATACAAGGAGCTACCATAGATACAATTATCGAAGAATCGAAAAAACTAAATGTTAACCTTATAATATGTGGACATCATAATCACAACTTTTTGTACAGGTTAATATTTGGAGCCACCGCCAAAAACATAATAATGAAATCAGAAATTCCTGTTTTAATAATTCCTGTTTAAAAAAATAATAAAAAAGGGTGTCATCAAACTTAATACACTATCTGAACAAAAAAATATAATATCCAGTAATTGGTAATTATTTTTCACAATACAGATATAACATAATTATTTTCGATGACACCCTTAATATTACTTAACCATCAACTTTTCCACCACACTTTGAGTACCGGCTTTAACCGAAACAATATATATTCCTTTAGAAAAGCCAGATACAACAATATTATACTTAAAATCACCTTCGCTTTGAACTCCCATATCTTTTTCAAAAATTGTTTGTCCCATTGCATTAACTATACAAATTTCAATTGGTGTTGGCTCTTTTAGAGTTGTTACCACATTAAAGTTATCGTCCTCAAAAGGATTTGGATAAATACCCAGTTTCATGTCAACTTCATCATTAGCACCTTCAACAATTGCGTTCTTTAAATTAACAAGTTGAAACATTTGCCATTCCGATCCGGCAGTACAAGTCCATTGATGAATGTTAGCACCATTATCAGTAGAAGCACCATCAACATCCAAACACTTTTCACTATTACGATTTATAATACGCCAAACACCCGAACCGGCATTTTGGAAACGGAACTGCTGACCAGAACCACCCCAATACTCCCAAATATTAATATTAGCACCGTTCTCGACCGATATACCATATACATCCAATGCTTTATCGGTAGATAATACAGGAGTAATTCTGTGCCAAATACCATCAACAGGAACAATATTAAACTGCTGTGTTGCACCGCCCCAATAATCCCATTGAACAATATTAGTACCATTACTTGTTCCCCAGGCATAAACATCTAATGCTTTACCACTGTGTTTTGCTACTATTGCATAAGTACCATTAACTGTACCATTTGTTGATGAACCTCCACCTAAGCTTTTACCGGGACCGGCATTGTTTGACACATGCGATGGCACCTCCGAAGCAGAAAGGGCTGTATATGAATAATAACCACTTGGAACCCATCCAACACTGCTAACCGGAGAGTCAAAACCATTAGGACTACAACCTGTAAAATAATTTCCATAATCTCTTATTTGGCCCGAAGATACTTGTTGATCACCCGGGTTTTTACAACTCTGAAAGTAATTAGCTTCGGCAAAAATTCGAGAATTAATACGAACACCAATACAATAACCGCTAACATTTTGATAGTAGTTATTTAACATGTGTACTCTTCCAAAACGAACCATTGGATTACGACTATCGGTACTAATATAATTATAAGCGTAAGTAATACGATAATTACCCGAATCAGTATCACTTCCCCCAATTAAAGAAACCCCCTTGTGGTTATTTTGAAACCTGCAATACGAAATAGTTATATAATCAGATCCCCCAGTTATATCACAAGTTCCATCGTAAGCCAAGAAAGTAGTTTGATTATTAGTAAACGAACAATGATCGATCCAAATACGAGATGAACCATATATTTTACACAAATCATAATCGGCATTTGACGAAGTACAATTCGATGGCTGACCTCCTTCGGTAGGCGTTTCGCACTCCCAGTAAGGGTCGCGAGCATCTTGAAAAGCAATATTTCTGATAATAATATTATTAACACCACTCAGTTTTAATCCGCCATGCACTAATTTTGCATCTGACCCCAAACCAATGATGGTTGTATTTGAACCTACATTACAATAATTTGCAATACCAAGATCAATAGTACCACTAACATACACAACCTTTGACGAACTCCCGGACACAGCCGAACGAAAAGCCGAATTAGAAGAAACGGTTACCGGGCTGGCACTGCCACCACCCGTTACACTACCACCATAAGTACACCACCCAAATGGGCTACTAACCAACTGAGCACCTAGTGGCAAAGTAATAACTAAGGTACATGCAAGAAACCAAAATGTCCTTAGTTTTTTTTGTAGATTCACTTTTTTCATAAAATTTTAAATTTAAAAATTGATAAACATATTATTATATAATAAAATCTAATGTCATATGTTTAAAATCTAACTATCTATTATTATAAACACTTCATTTATAAAATATTAAAACTAAAACATATTATTAAAATAATGGGTGAAATATGAGTAGAATAAGTGGACAAATAATTATTTCATAAAAGTCAAATTAAAATATATAAAACAAAAAATACACATTTAAAAAATAATAGCCCAAAAAAGTCATTAAATAGTATCAACAGATGATATTTTAATGAAATAGTTATATATTTGCGCCCTAATTGTACGTAATCTCTTAAGGCACATGGGAAGCATTAATATTGCGTACATAAGTTAAATAGATAAAAATCAATAAAATGGACTTGTTAAAAGTTGCACAGGAGGCCTTCAAATCAGGTAAAGAATTACCTAAATTTTCGAGTGGTGATACAATATCAGTACACTATAAAATTATAGAAGGTAACAAAGAGAGGATTCAGATTTATAAAGGTGTTGTAATCCAAATTAAAGGAGAAGGAACCAATAAACGCTTTACTGTTCGTAAAATGTCGGGTAACGTTGGTGTAGAACGTATTTTTCCTTTCGATTCACCATTTATCGAAAATTTGGAAGTTAACCGTATTGGAAAAGTTCGCAGAGCGCGAATCTATTACTTTAGATCAAGAACTGGTAAAAAAGCCAGAATCAAGGAAAAGAGAGTTTAATACTATCTTTTCGAAAATATTTAAGAGCCTTCATTTTCATGAAGGCTTTTTTATTAATATCACTATTTCAAACCTAAAAAATTATCGAACCATAAGACCTTCGGAAAAGGTACTGATGTAACTGTAATACGAAATCCAAAATGCCAAACTACTATCGGCACCCTCTTGCTTGTTTGGACCATTTTTGGTCAAACACTGAAAACAGCCACCATCGCTATGATCGTACAAACTCTTTCGCAACGAATTATCGCCTAAAAACCACATCAATGCCGATTTATGCTTTTTCAAATAATCTTGGTTTCCTGTTATTTTAAACAACTTCTCATATATTAAAACCATCGGAAGCATATCAATTGAATACTGATCAAACTCCTCTTTTTTAGCAACTTGCGTTAATTTTGATTTAGATCCAACCAAAGAAAAAAAGTTATTAATAAACACCTGCGATTCAATAAAAGTGAGACCTTTAACTGCAATATCAATTGCATTTTTCGACTTAGAAAACGGAGCTGCTTCTAACAAAGACAAACAAACAATTGCATCATCTTGCGAAAACGATGATGAAAACCACTCCCATCCCCTGTCTGATTCATCGTTAAATTGCATAACAAGTTGCTTGACAATTTTATCGGCATAATTAATCATCAACTCATCACCTTTTGATACTTTCAAATAATTGGCAATACCTAACAATGCATTTGCCATTCCCTTAACACTGGTTAATAACGGAACAATATGCACCGAATTAAAAAACAAATCTTTAGCTATTTGAACATAAGTACTATTGGGCGAATTAGCCATTAATTCACCCAAAGCCCACAATGTTAAACCAAAAGCACCCTCAGAACAGTCACCCTTATGTCGTTGACGGTCGTAGCTTAATGATGGGGAAAAACCACCATCGTCCTTTTGCATATATTGAATAAAACTAAGAAACAGATTGATTTTATCGAACGATTGACTATCGCCGAACATTTTAAATTTACGCACATAAAGCATCAAAGCTAAAGCGTTGTCCTCAATCCTGTAACCATCTTTTAAAAAAGGTATTGCAGAAATAGCATTTTGAATCATCCCGGTAGTATCGGTTAGTTTATTCAAATAATTGGGTTCTGCACCTGGAATAAGCAATAGTTCATTAAATTTTTCAACCACATCATTATTCACCTCATCGACACATCGCTGAAATAGCTTTTGGTATTTTGGCAAAATTTTCGACCATTTAAAATGTTTTCCGTAATCGCTTGCCGATTGACGCATTTTAACCAACTTACTACCATTAGCCAGTAAACTAATAATTTTTTCAGATACCATTTCGGTACTGGTTTCCGAAACGAACTCTCCGCGGTTATCGCTCAACAACTCGTTTGAATGCCAAAATGGAGTACTTACAATTGCAGCACCCAAGGCCATACCCTGTGTTAATACCGAACTTTGAATATGAGAATGACCAATATAAGGTGTAATAAACAAATCGCAAGCAATTAAATATCGTTGCAACTCTTCTTCTTCTACATATTTATTAATCAAATGGATTCGATTTGTAAGACCAGATTTTTGCAACATTAAATTCAATTCGAAACGATAAGCCTCACCCTCCTTTTTAATTGTATAACTATCAGTTTGACCAATAAATACAAACTCTACATCAGGGTGCTTTATATTAACACTTGGCAAAGCATTTAATATTGTTTGAAGTGCTTTTTCGCGATTTAAAAAACCATAGGAGAAAATAATTTTTTTCGAATCGAAACCTAAATTCGATCTTAACTCTTCTCGTCCGAGATGATTAAATTCTGACACACCGTAATCGATCTTAACAATTTTTTCACTAGGCACCTTATAAATATGATCCAAAACCTCGAAAGCCTGATTTGAAAATGCAACAACAGCCGTACTTAACTGGCCAATAGTTTCTATCTGTCTTTTTCGCGCAATAGAAGGCTCTTGTGTTAACTGATGAAATGATGTAATAATTGGTTTTTTAACACCTTTAAAAAGCATTAATATAAAATTACCATTTTCACCTCCAAAAGAATCGTGAGAATGCTGAATGAAAACAATATCGCTCCATTCATTTAATACAGAAACAGCATTAATGTAATCGGAAAAAGAGTTTTTGCGAATAACGACAATTGATTCACAACAATCATTAACGAAATCGCTATCAACAACACCTACCATCTTGGTTTTAACACCGCTAATGCTGTTTAAAGCTTTCTGAAAACTTACTGCATAAGATGTTATACCATTTCTTTCAATATCATACGGCGAAATTATAGAAATATTCATGCAAAAAGGGTTTAGTTCATTGTTGATTTATCTTACTTAAAGCACAATGGAGAATCAAAAACGATTCTCCATTGTTGAAAATATAAAAATCAATTCTATTTAAACAGATTATTAAGCTTTTTCTTTGCGTCATCTACCTTTTTCTTCACTTCAGGGTCTTCCATTATTTTCTCGACCTGCTTTTCTACCTCTTTTTTAACTTCGGCACCAGCCTCTTTTTCAATTTCCTTTTTAGCTTTATCGAGGTTTAACGAAAGCTCAGGGTCAGTTACTTTACCTTTAATAATAACATCGACAGGCAAATCATCGCCTTCCGATGCTAAATCGAGTCCCAATAAACCGCCCATTTTAGATAATTCTTTTCGCGAAACAGGCATGCCAACTTTATACTCCATAGTTTGATCAATACTTTGACGTCCTTCAACAGATACATTCTTATTGTAAATTTTTGTTGTAAAAGGCTCAACAAATAAATCGCCATTAACTAATTTAAAGTTAACCAACAAATCCTTAGCGGTAAACGATTTATACTTATCATCTTTAAGCAATGAAACCAAACCTGTTTGAACTTTTGAACCAGACAATTCAATGGCATCTGATCGCAGATTACCGGCTCCGTTAACAGTTTTCAAAACGGGCATCATATCCTTACCAATTTCGCTGGCATAACTAAATTTTGCACCAACAAGTCCTTTAGCCAATTTAGCAACAGGTAATATTGACTCAACCACAGAAAAGGAATTAGCAGCATCGTTAATATTTATTTTTGAAGCATCAAAATTAAAATCGGCGAAAGGTTTTTCAGGATTTTCGGTATTATATTGTCCGGTCATAACCATTGATCCACCCAATAAATTTAAGTTCAAACCTTCTAATATCAAACGCCCATCCTTAATCAATATTTTTCCAACAGTATTCGTAATACTTAACTTGTCGTAAGTCATTTTACCTATTTTCGATGCCATAATAAAGTCGATATTTTTAGGAATAGCAACAGGATCCATTCCTAATGTATCTTCTTCAACAGTTACATTTGCAGTATCTTCACCACTTAACAACATCAGTTCATCGATGTTAATATTTTTTGAATTAAGAGAGAGATTTCCTTTCAAGATACCATCTTTCAAAGCATAAGCCAGATAATTATCAAGTCTGCCGGTCATAACAAAATCACTTGATCCCATACGACTATTAAAAGAGCTTAAATCGAGATAACGAGGTGAGAATTGCAGTACAGCATCATCAATATTAAACGGCATAGAAAGATCAACGCTACTATATTCAAAACCTTTCATTACAACACTTCCATCTGCTTTTATGCTTTCGTAGTCCTCTTTTTCAATCATATTATAATCGCCTGCCAAAGCCAAATTAGAAGTAATAATACCTTTAATAGTCATACTATCTAAAGGCAAAGCATTTTTAAGCGATTCAAGATCAATAGTACCATTAACAGCACCTTTAAAAGTTGCATTACTAATAGGCGTAACAACATTTAACGAAGCATCGAAGGGGTTACTACCTAATTTAAAATGAAATTTACTAATATCGGTTACCGTTGCATCAAGGCTACCACCCGGATTAGTAACCCTTGTTTGAATTTGAATATCTTGCAACGATTCGGGCAAATCGGGATATTGAAGAGTAGCATCATTAACCGATAAAAGCAAATTAAAAGCCGGCATATTATCAGTATCGATATATCGGCCTTTAGCTGTAGCTTCCAAAGCCATTTTTCCCGAAGTTTTAATATTTTCATACCCCACCATCATGTCGGCAGGAACCAGCCCCAACAATGTTTTAAAGTCGGTTTCCCTGGTAAAAAGTTTCACATCAACATCATACATGGTATCGACCATTGCAAAAGAGCCATCAATTCCTAAGGCTAATTGATTAATTGAGAATTCACTCTCAAAAAACCTGAAAATCATACTGTCAAGATTAGATTGCAAATGAGCATTCAAACCAATTGACACTTTATTCAGATATTGAGAGTTTTCCATTTTCAAGAATAAATTTTTTATAGATGATGATATATCCAGCTTAGTAACTGAAGCCCCCAAATCGCCCGATAATTCAAGATTAAAACCTTCAATACCGGTAATCAGCTCCGAAGTATTATCGGTATAATAAATACGACCTTCATTAATTTTTAAAAGTTGTAAATGAGCCATTGTACCTGAACTCTCGGTAATAGAATCTTCAACTTCGGGTACTGTATCAGTTGAAGCAATCATAATATCCCAATTAGGTATTGAGTCGGCATTAACTATTGCATTCATTAAAGGTTTGTCGATCACAATCTCATTAATTTGAATGTCTCCATTTATAGCTTTCATCAAGTTAACCGACACCGACAATTCGTTAAATGCAATAAGAGTATCAGCATTAAACTGATCCTTTCCAACAACAGACAAATTTTCGAGAGCTAACGACAAATCAGGGAAATCAGCTATTAATGACAAGCTCAACTTATCCCATGCAACAGTTGCATTTACCTGCTTATTTACCTCATCCTTTATTTTCTTTTCAATTGTTCCAATAAAGAAAAATGGTACTACAATTAGTAGTATGATAATTCCTAATACAATTCCCAATACAATTTTTAAAAATTTTTTCACGATATTATAATTTAGTTAATAATTTGGTTCATAAAATAATAGCATCAAATAATAAAAAAGATAACAAAAAAATCATCTTAAAATGAGAATAATCAAATTTAGGTATTCCAATCTTATTAAAAAATAAGAGTTAATAAAAGTAAATTATAAATTTTAGTATTTAATACTTAATTTTATATACAATATTATTTCACCAATATATTTTAAAACAAGCATTTATTACAATTTGTTATTTTTTTTAACCTCGTAAATAAAAACACTATGGAAAATTCATCACTAACATGTCCAAATTACGAAAAATGCCCTGTATTTAATGGCATTTTAGAAGGCAAAGAGTACACAGCTAACAATTATAGAGCCAAATACTGCAATGCAGGAATAGCAGCATGGCAAAGTTGCAAACGATACCTGGTTAAAGAAAAAACGGGTCAATGTCCTCCACATATTTTACCAAATTCATTTCAATCGGTCGAAGAAATAATTGCCGGAATGAAATAGATATATCATCGGCATTAAAAAGTCAGTTTAAATAACCACTTAAACCACAATGTTTTATACCGCGCATTGTGGTTTTGTGGTTTATGCCTTTATATGTCCATTAAATAAATCAGCGTTACTTACGCACTCTGCAATTTTCGCATTAACATAAATTAAATGCTTTTTAAAGCCGTGAACATTTACTCAAACGATAACCAAACGTTTGTTTAAGTCATGGGTATTTACCCAAACACTCTCTAAACAATGGTTAGAGACTCGGGTATTTACCCAAACGCTACCTAAACGTTGGGTGGAGGCTCGGGTATTTACCCAAACGTACGCCAAACAAAAAATAAAGCCTCGGGTAAATACCCAAACCATTACCGGTCAAAAATTCGTTCATGAGCGTTTTACCATCGGTTTATTGTTGTTCATCGGTTACTGTTTCTGACATTTGTAAAATGCAATAGATAAATTTATGTTATATAACATTTTTATTTACTTGCATAGTTTTATTTAAGTATAAACTTTGTTTATATATTCAATACGTTATAATAATTAGTACTAATCTTAATACGTAATCAATGATTGAAAAAATCTATTTGAAAAGTCGTGTAACCGAAATCGATGCTGTAGGTACGCGCATTATTGTAGCCTATGAGGGTAGCAAAATTGACAACGATACTCATTTGGCTAATATTATTACAGGTATGAAGTCGGTGTCGTCAAAATTAAATGAATCAATACAACGATTAAAAGCAAAGTCGGCACTGGAAGAAAAGGACGAAGCTCGCGACTCCAAACTACAAAATTTTTACTACCTCATTTTAGGTTTTGTACACCATCCCGAAGTAGGTATTAGTGAGGCTGCCAATAAAGTGATGCAGATTTTAAACATTAATGGTTTGCAAATAATCAGCGAGAGCTATGCAACCGAAACATCGTTGATTCATTCGGTAATACGCGAGCTCGACAAACCCGAAATGAAGCAGGCTATGGCATTATTGTCGGGGGGTGAACAAAGTTTAGCAGCAGTAAAAGAGAGTCAGTCCGAATTCGAAAAGACATATAGTATATATGAGGCCGACAAGGCGTTATACTCGACTTACGACAATGCGTCATCGCTAAAAACAGAACTTGTAAAAATAATTAACAACCAGCTGGTAACTTATCTAAGAGCAATGGTAATGGTAAACGAAGCCGCTTATGGCAATATTTCCCGCACTATTGGTCAAATCATTGCCGATAATAATGAAACCGTGAAAAAGCGAACAAAGAGAGTTAAACTTGAAACTGCATAGTTTAATAGAGGTATTGGGTTACCAGTTTACCGAGCGATGCAATCCTAACGGATTGCTACATTCCGTTAGGAATGTAACGCTCGGTAAAAAACAAAATAGCGATAAAAAATGAGACTGACCTTGACACGCTACAAAACAAAGCGAATGCTATAGATTCATTTTTTGCATTTGCTCAAAGCAAGCAAAAAGCGGAAGCATTGGAATTAATTGCAGACGAAAATTTAAATGAAGAAGCAGCAAAGCGTTACATTACAGCGTATTTAAAGCGAAAATATGCAAGTAAAAATGGGACAGAACTTAATGCTCTTTTGCCGAAAATGAGTCCATTAAACCCTCAGTATTTGACTAAGAAGCAGAGTGTTTTTCAAAAGCTGGTATCGTTTTTAAAGAAGTTTAAAGAAGTTGGCGGTCAATTATAATGTTTACAAAAGTAGTTAGTATCACTACCCAATTGAAATTTCTTGCTCCAGAGAGGAGAAAAAAATTTTGCTTACATGTTAAACTATAACGTCATAATTGCATTAGGACACATTGTATTTATCAATATAGTGCCTAGCAATTTGACTATTAGATTAAAGATAGTTGATAAATAATTTTGATCTTTACAAAATAACACGTAAACAATATTTATAGTATTATTAAAACAATACACCTCTTATTGTAAACAAATGGAAGATATAAAAAAACGTGAGGAAATTATTGACATGCTGAGGAACAATCTTAGTAAAAAATTCACACAAATTTTAGCAACAGAAGCATCCAACTCACCCAAATTAGTCGAACACTTAATATCGATAATGCTAACCGGAGGCCACCCCGAAAACTGGCGAGCAGCCTGGGTACTCGATCATGCAGCCGAAATAAATTTGAACCACATTGAATGCCATTTACCGGTTTTAGTTAACCAACTTCAAACCATTAAGCCCGACAGCCTAAAACGACACATTACCCGAATGCTGGTTCGGTCGAAACGTATTGACTTAATTGATGGAAATGTATTAAACTTATCCATCGACTGGCTGCAATCATCAACAACCCCAATTGCAGTTAGGGCATTTTGCATGGATATTATTGACATGATATCGAAAGAATACCCCGATATTATACCGGAATTTATACTTGTGTTAGAAGAAATTGCAATAAATGGCAGCAAAGGTGAAAAAAACAAAGCTCAAAAACTGATTAAAAAATACAATTGCGTAACGCATTAATCTCGTTCAAAAACACCATATATACTATTGTAGCTTTTTTGAAAATTTCTTTTTAAACTTTTCAACCTTAGGCGACACAACAAGCTGACAATAAGGTTGATTAGGATTGTTTTCGAAATAATCCTGATGATAATTCTCAGCCTTATAAAAAGTATCAAAAGGCTTTACCTCGGTAACAATTTCTGAGGAGTACTTATCACTTGTATTAAGATTTTCAATCATTTTTTGTGATACCTTTTTTTGATTTTCATTGTGATAAAAAATAACCGAACGGTATTGAGTTCCAACATCAGCACCCTGTCTATTCAAAGAAGTAGGATCATGAACTTCGAAAAACACCTCCAGCAAATCGTCAAAGCCAATAACCAAAGGATCATACACAACCTGAACCACTTCGGCATGCCCAGTAGTACCGGTACAAACTTCTTTATATGTTGGATTCACTTTTATACCACCCGAATAACCCGAATATACATTAACAACACCGTTTAATTTTGAAAAGATAGTTTCGATGCACCAAAAACACCCCCCACCAAATGTTGCTGTATCAGTTTTTATATTAGTTGTCATAATCTGTGAATTTATTATCGCACTAAAGCTCAATATTAGCAATATAAAATTAAACCTCTTCATCTTCTGTTTTTTTTCTGATTAACAGTTTAGCAGAACAAAATGTTTAATTAGTAATCATCTAATTAAAACAAAAAGAACACTCAATCTCTCAGAGTTTTTTATTTTTGTAACGCAAAAAAACAATAATCGATGAACGGATATGCTCCATTGGCAGAACGAATGCGCCCAACCAAGCTCGACCATTACATTGGTCAGAAACATTTGATTGGAGAAAAGGCAGTTCTGCGCCAGATGATTGAAAATGGAGCATTAACATCAATTATTCTATGGGGGCCCCCGGGAGTAGGAAAAACAACACTTGCCAAAATTATTGCCAATCAGCTAAATCGTCCTTTTTTCGAATTATCGGCAATAAATTCGGGAGTAAAAGATGTAAGAGAAGTTATTGACAAGGCCAAAAAGAGTCGTTTTTTTAATTCGCTCCCTCCAATTCTATTCATCGATGAGATACACCGCTTTAGCAAATCGCAACAAGACAGCTTATTAGGCGCAGTAGAACAAGGCATAATAACATTAATAGGAGCCACAACCGAAAATCCATCATTCGAGGTAATCACTCCCCTCCTTTCGCGTTGCCAGGTTTATGTACTTAAGTCACTCGAACAAGAAGATCTTTTGGAGTTGGTTGAAAAGGTGTTTACAACTGATATACTGCTAAAACAGAAAAAACTGTTACTTTCCGAAACCGATGCTTTGATACGTTTTGCAGGAGGCGACGCCCGAAAATTGCTTAACATAATTGAACTAGTTGCCAATAATCAAAATGATGATACAATAGAATTCACCAACGAAAAAATAACCAGCTACCTACAAAAAAATCCAGCTCAATTTGATAAAAACGGTGAAATGCATTACGACATAATTTCTGCATTCATCAAATCAATACGAGGTAGTGACCCCGACGCAGCTGTATACTGGTTGGCTCGAATGGTTGAAGGAGGTGAAGATCCTAAATTTATTGCACGTAGATTAATTATTTCAGCATCGGAAGATGTAGGACTAGCTAACCCAAACGCATTAATGCTGGCTACTCAATGTTTCGAGGCAATAAAAATGGTTGGATGGCCCGAATCTCGAATTATTTTATCAGAAGTAACAATCTATTTAGCAACAAGTCCCAAAAGCAATTCTGCATATATGGCTATTAATAATGCACAAATGCTTGTTAGAGAAACCGGCAATTTACCGGTTCCCTTACATTTGCGAAATGCCCCAACCAAGCTAATGAAAGATTTAGGTTATGGCATTAATTATAAGTATTCACACGATTACCCAAATAATTTTGTTGAGCAACAATATTTGCCTGATGAATTAGCAAAAAAAACAATTTATTCGCCCCAGGCAAACCAGCAGGAATCAAAAATAAAAGAACGCTTAAACACACTTTGGAAACACAAACACAAATAATATAACAAACAATGATTAAAAACATCCCGGGTATTTTACATACCAACAGTAATAACTTTTTTTTATTAGCCGGTCCATGTGCCATTGAAAGTGAAGATATGGCTATGCGAATAGCAGAACAAGTTGTTAAAATAACAAACAAACTTGAAATTCCTTATATTTTTAAGGGTTCGTACCGTAAAGCAAATCGTTCACGAATCGATTCTTTTGCCGGTATTGGTGATGAAAAAGCATTGAAAATATTAGGTAAAATAAAACAAGAATTTGGTGTTCCAACAGTTACCGACTTTCACTCAGCCGAAGAAGCGGCAATGGCAGCTGAATATGTTGATATACTCCAGGTGCCGGCGTTTTTATGTCGCCAAACCGATATTTTAGTTGCAGCAGCAAATACAGGCAAAGTTGTAAATATAAAAAAAGGTCAATTCCTTTCGCCCGATGCAATGTTATTTGCAGTGAATAAAGTGAAAGACTCAGGCAATGATAAAGTTATGATTACCGACCGGGGAACCACTTTTGGTTATCACGACCTTATTGTTGACTACCGTGGAATTCCAGCCATGCGTGAAATGAATGTGCCAGTAATATTAGATATCACCCATTCGTTACAACAACCAAACCAGTCATCGGGTGTAACAGGAGGCAAGCCTGAATTAATCGAAACAATAGCCAAAGCAGGTATTGCTGTTGGTGCCGATGGTATCTTCATCGAAACGCATTTCGATCCGGCAAATGCTAAATCAGATGGTGCAAATATGCTTCACCTCGATAATCTGGAAAACTTATTAACCAAACTAGTAAAAATAAGACAAACAATTGTTCAACTATAATATGTATTTAATTGCTGTTAAGTTTGAAAAATAACGTTCTTAAAAAAAACATACTGCTGATGCTAATTAGCTTCAGCAGTTTTTCTTATGCCCAAATTAAAACAGAAACATCAAGTTCTCAAAAACATTATTACCTAACAACCCGATATCATTATGGAATAGTAGTGCCACATCATACTTCAATGGCTTATTTAATTGAAGATTACTCAAGAGGATTTGAAATAACTGTTGGCCGATCAAATTTTGGAAAAGAAAACTGGGAACGATATTTCAATTATCCCGAACTGGGTGTTGGTTTTTACTATGGAACCTTTGGAAACCCCGATGTTTACGGAGATGGTATGGCTTTATTCCCATACTGTAATTTTAACATCTATAGATCTCAAAAATTTACAGCTCATTACAAAGTAAGTTTGGGCATTGGCTATGCAACAAAGCCTTTCAGGATGGACGAAAACATCTACAACTCGGTTTTTGGGTCACACTTAAATGCCTATGTAGGGTTTGGGTTAATATTCGATTACCGGTTATTAAAAAAATGGTCGGTTTCAACGGCTCTTTCGCTTAATCATCTTTCAAACGGTGGTATAAAAAAACCTAATAATGGCATAAATACTGCCACCTTAACCATTGGCACAAAATATCATTTTAATACAAATAAAACTGTACCATCAACCAAATACGAAACTCCCAAAAGCAAATTAAAAGAACTACTATTCGTAGGTTTTTGTGGACAAAACCAGGGTGCCTCATACTCTCCAAAATCATATCCATCATTGGGAATAAGTACAACACACCTATGGCACAACACAATTAAACGATCATTTGGCATTGGTGTTGACATGATGTACTTTGGTGGTGCTCCATATTTATATTTTCAGGAAAAAGAAAAAGAATCATACAGCTTCAATGAAAAGTTTTATGGCGGATTATTTATAGCTTACCATAAAATGATGGGTAAAACCGAGATGTTTTTAAACTTAGGCGCATACATTATTCAGGGAATAAAACCTTCACAACCAATATATCCCAGAGTAGGTTTAAGATATAATATTACAAACCATTTAGTTGCTCATTTTGGTATAAAAGCCAGTTTTTTTACTGCCGAATATTTAGAATTTGGACTTGGATATAGATTAAAATATAAAACCAAACAAAAATGAAATTAATTATCCGTACAATAATTTTTTTAATATTATCAATAATTAATAATTCATGCGAGTATATCGAATCGATTGGCAAAACAGGAAATGAAATTTCAAAAAATGAATATATCGATACGTTTGATAATATAAATATTAAAGCTCCCTACCAGGTAATACTTGTTCAGGATACATCAATATATATTAACATAGAAGGTTTAGACTATATAGTTGAAGGTATTTTATTAGATGTAACAAATAACACACTAACATTAAATCACGAATCTCCATCTATAATTCAAAAATCGAAAATGCCAAGATTGTTTATTCACTCTCCAGTTTTTAATACCATTACGGCAAATTCACCGGGACAACTAAAAAACATAGATACAATTAAAGTATCAAGTATTAATATTGTAGTAAATGGTCGCGGCACTTATTTTGAAAGTGAACTAACATTAGTTACAGAATTTTTAAACTTACGAGTATTCGGAGAGATAAATACCGGCACACACACCATTTTGGGCAGTGCACAAAAAGCCTCATTTATTATGGAAGGGTGTTCTTATGCAATGGCAAATAAACTGGTATGCAAAGACGTAGAATTCATTCATAAATCGGCAGCCGATTGTTTTATTTATGCAACCCAAAAAATTGATGCAACAATTTGCTCAACCGGGAATATTAAATTACATGGAAAACCCGAGATTTCTTTTGTAAGAGGTACCGGTGGTTTATTAACATCAACAGGCGAAATAATTGAAGAATAAAAAAGGAGGCTTATGCCTCCTTATACTAATAATTATCGTCATCCTCCTGTTCGACAGTGGATTCAAAAGTCCAAACATCATCAAAATAATATCCCGAACTGTTACCCGAAGTAACATAAGGTATATCGTTAATTACAAATGAAACAGCATTAAAACGAGCGTTCCCCTCAAATTCAGTTCTCTCACACCAAGTGTCAGTTACAGGATTATATTCCCAAGTTTCATTACCAACGGTACCGGGGCCACCAGTAGTAATATATCCCAAACTACCTACTGAAAATGCAGTGGCATGGATTCCAACAATTGAGTAATCATCATCAAAACTATCATCGCTTAAATTGGCAATTGAACGAAGTTCATCCCACTCATTAGTCACCGGATCATACTCCCAGAAATCGGTTAAGTACGATGCATTATCCAAACCCGAACATACATAAGCCTTGTTTGCAATTACAAAAGCAACAGCATCAGTTCTTTTCGAACCACCAATACTAGGTATTTGCTCCCACTTATTTAAAGTAGGATCATATCGCCAAAAATCTTTCTTAATATATCCATTAATATCATACCCGGTTCCAACATATCCATAACCATCAATAGCGAATGCAATAGCACCTTCACGTGCAGACCCTCCAAAGTCAGCAATTCTGGTCCACTTGTCTTCAGTTGGATCATATTCATAAAAATCTTTTACCGGATCTTCACCTTCATCACCAGTTCCCACATATCCTTTACCATTAACACTAAATGCAACAGCACCATTACGATCAACACCCGGAAAAGAATCGACCTGCGACCAATAATCGTTTACAGGATCATACATCCAAAAATCTCTTAATCTTATATCTTCTTTTCCATTATACCCCAATCCCACATAAGCATTTCCGTCAATTACAAACGATACAGCACCAGTTCGGGGAATACCCTCAAAAGCACCCATCTTAATCCAGTTACCAACCAATTCCTCCTCATCATCCGAATCATCGCACGAAACCAATGAAAAGCTAAACATCATTAATAACCAAAAACCTAAGTTTAAAAACTTCATCATAATAATATGTTTAATTTTTTTCTGAGCAAAAGTAGGAACCCGGTAATATGCAGTGTAATTAATTCAATAAACGTTAAATATTTCACTATAAAAACATTATTCAACTCTACATTACACTAATATTGGCATTTTGCACAAAAAATAACACGTTATTGATATTTCAGCTTTGTTTGTAGAATATAATTCGCAATAACCAATTACATCAATTCTTTTGCACTTTAATTAAGAATAACTAAATGAAGAGTTTTATATCATTATTAAGCTACATTTTCCTATTAAGCTTATATATTTCGGGGTGTTCGGAAGACAACGGAATGAGTGTTGGAAGTGATCTGGTAGTTTCTAAATCAAATGCAACCATAGTTGATACTGTAACTATATCATTATCAACTGTAAAAACAGATACAATTATTACTTCGAGCCATAACATAGCACTAGTTGGCCAAACCGAAATTGCCGGATACGGTGCTGTTAATGCAAAATCATATATACCTTTAGAATACAACACATTTATCAAGTATAACAAAGAAGAAATATTCGATTCATTAACGATATCATTCTATTTATCGGGATATTATAAAGGTGACACATTAGCTAATCTTAACTTAAAAATATATGAAGTTACAGATAGTTTCATCGTTAACAGCCAAAGAACATATTCATCAACAACCTCCTTCTATTCAACCAAATACTGGGAATATAAATTTGATAATCTCAACCATAAATCAGAACCATTATTTGAGAGGAATATAAAAGTACGCCCCTCAACAACGAAAGAACACGAGTACAAACTATCAAACGAAATATTCAATAGGCTTACTTCGTTCGTTAAAACAGCCACCGCCGATTCTACACTGGAAGGTCGTTTTTTTGGAATAGCAATAGATGCCGATAGCTTAACTACCAAATGTGTATTGGGTTTATCGGTAAACGACTCATCTTGTTGCTTTAATCTTTATTCGCATACAATATCGGAGAGTAAAACAACTATTGTTCGAAAATTTAATTTACTAAACTCTCAACAACAATTTTACTCAGTTAAAAACACCTCAAACTATCCCGAACTAAACCAAAATCAAATACACAAATACAAAATAACCGATAAAAAAACCGATAATCAATCAGTACTAGCCGGTCTTGCAGGATATGAAATAAGGATTGATTTTCCATATTTAAAACAGCTACTCGAAATTTCGAATCAAAGTTATTTAATGAATGCCATATTGATAATAAAACCAAACATGGATTTATGTTCAGTTAATTCACTTCCCAATTCAATATATCTGGCAACAACTAACAAATTAAACGAAATAACGGGATACTTTAAAGACTCAGATAACAATTACCTGACCGGTGATTTAGTTACCGATATAATAAATAAAGAAAACACCTATTATTCGTTTAACATAACAAGTTATTTACATAACGCCATAGAAAACAGTTATTTTACCGATGGAGAAGGATTAATGCTTACACTTCCCGATAACCAGTTTTCTACAACCTTTAATTCGATTATTATAGGAGGTTTTTCAAATACAAAATACAAATCACACTTAAACATTTACTACTACAATGTCAATAAATAATTATCAAATGTTTCGATATTACTCATTAATTGTACTAACTATTATTACAATAAATACTACGTCACAAACAACAAACTCACCATATTCGATGTATGGCCTGGGCATTATTAATCAGAGTAGTGATACACGATCGTTTAGCATGGGCAAAACCGGAATTGCACTACCGGTAAAAAACGAGTTAAGCAGCTTAAATCCGGCTTCATTAACAACACTTGACAGTGTAATTTTTTATATCAATTTTAATTTAAAAGCCGACTACACCATTTACCAATCGAAAAAATATGAAACAAACAATTTCAACTCCAACTTCGATAACTTAACATTCGGGTTGAAGGCTAATAAATGGTGGGGCATTGGATTTGGACTAAAATCATTTTCAGGTATAGGTTATAACATATCAACAACGCAACTAATAAACGGATCAAACACTTACTATCCTGTTCAATACGAAGGTTCAGGAGGCATCTCCAAAGCATTTTTAACAAACTCAATAAAACTTTCGAAAAACTGGTCGGCAGGTATAACAACATCATTATTATGGGGGCAGATAATTGACAACGAAATATCGGACTTTACCGCCATTGGAGGTAACTCAATCAGTAACACCACAACATATCATTTAAATAAATTTCATCTCGAAACAGGAGTTCAATACCATGGAAAAATAAAAAATAGTGATATTTATGCAGGAGTATCGTACAGTAAGCGTACCAAACTGTTTACATCACTCGATAATAGCATATACAGTTCTTCTAATGATGAAATTATAAGTAATGATGAAAATAATCAACAATTTGTTCTCCCCGAAACATTTGGAACCGGTATAGGTTTTAAAATAAACAACAAGTTTTTAACATCAATAGATTATAGGTTTGAAAAATGGTCAAACGCCATTAATAACACGCAAAATACGGTGTATAATAATGCCAAACATTTTGGTTTAGGAGTTGAGTATTCTCCACAAAATAATCAGCTACAATCAATTTTCAACAGAATAAAATATCGGTTTGGTATATTAATAAACGATACATACCTAAAAATAAACAACTACGATTTAGTTTCAAAAGGCTTTTCGTGTGGTGTTGAAATACCATTTAAACAGTCAGGCAATACAATAAATATAGGTTATCAATTTCAACAGTTCGGATCCAATAGTGGAAACTTATTAAAAGAGACCCAAAATTCATTTCGTATTGGATTCACTTTTAAAGAGAATTGGTTTATGAAATCGAAATTTTATTAAAAAAAAATAGGAATCAATTTTTGATTCCTATTTTTTTTTATTTAGAATATTTAAACACTTACACTCTTATATTTCCAGGCTTTTGCAGCTTCATACATTGCTATAACATTTTCAACCGGGGTTTCAATTTTAAGTTTATGTGAAGGGCCTAAAATAAACCCACCACCAGGAGCCATTAAATCAAGTAATTCATGTACACCTTTTATCACATCCTGTGTTGTTCCCTGCCGTAACAACAACTCTTCGTCCAAAGCACCAGAAAAAGATATCATTTTTCCAAAATCTTTTTTCAAACCATCAGGACTCATTCCTGTAGCTCGCGTTTGAATTGGATCAAGCACATCAGCACCTAAAGCTATAAATTCGGGTAATAATTTACGAACACTTCCACAACTGTGCATGTAAAATTTCGATCCATGAGCATGTGAAATAGTTAAGAATTTTTCAAAAGCCGGTTTACAAATTTCATCCCAATGTTCAGAACTAATCATAAGACCACCCTGTGAACCAAAATCATCAGCAATTCTTAAAAAATCAATTCGATTGCCGGCAACTTCATAAACTTTATCTAAAAATTGCACATAGAAATCAGTAACGCGCTGTGCTAATGCTCTAAAAAAACGTGGATGATAAACCAATACATCCAAATAACTATCACGACCTAATAAACGCTGAATAATTCGAAACAGACCGGGCGAAGAGTAACCGGGTGCAGTCATAATAGCATAATTCTTATATTTTTTCAGTTGCGAATCGAGCGATTTAAAATCGAATAAATCAACTGTTGGCCAACTAAAATTGTCCAATTCCTTTATTTCAGTTACACCTTCTAAAGGAAACTCAGTAGCTTCCCAATATTCATAAGTATCCTTTTTAATTCGGGTATATCCTACACCCCAAATATCTTTTTTCTTTTTGTTATTAATATCAATTAATTCAGTTCCAATATACTTAGGTTCAACCCATCTAAAATCAACATCTAAGTATTCAAGAAGTTCATCTCTGGATTTTAATCCAAGATGTGAGATCATTTTTTCACCAAATTCAGGTACGTCCCAATAAAAGAACGGTACTCTGTCGGGTTCCTCCCTGTTAAGAGCCATTAAGACTCGTTCTTTGTGGTTCATCAATGATTAATTTTATGTTACAATTCCCTTTTTTATCCAAAAAACCGAAGTGAATTTATAAAGAATCTTATTAAAAACAAATTTTAACAACTTACATCAACCTATAATTAAAACATAAAAAACTAAATAACAACATATTGAGTAAAAATAAAACTTATCAACACCTTTGTCAATACATACATAATAACAATTAATACCTCAATTAACACATTTAAAACTTAAAATATTAAAAATCAACCCGTTGACGTATTACCTCAAACAGCAAAACACCAGTTGCTACCGACACATTTAAAGAGCTTATTGGCCCTTGAATAGGTATTTTGCACAATAAATCGGCTTTACGTATTATTGAGTTAGAAATGCCCTCATCTTCTGATCCCATAATAATTGCAATAGGTCCTTTTAAATCAGCATCAAAAAAATTTGTATTTCCTTTTTCTGTTGCACAAACCATCTTTACCCCACTTTCCTGCAGATATTCGATGGAATTTGTAATATTTTTTACCCTGCAAACAGGAATATCATGCAATGCACCTGCTGATGTTTTTATAGCATCGCCATTAATAATTGCACTACCTTTATCAGGAACAATAATTGCATGTACCCCGGCACAAGACGCTGATCTGGCAATAGCTCCAAAATTACGCACATCGGTAATGCCATCAAGAATAAGTAAAAAAGGTATTTCACCATTTTCATATACCCTAATAAGCACCTCTTCCATATTCTGATACTCAATTAACGACATAAAGGCAATAGCCCCTTGGTGATTCTTTTGAGTAAGTCGATTAAGTTTCTCAATCGGAACCCATTGAAAAGGCAAGTTGTATTGTTTAATTGTATCCAGTAGCTCCTTATATAAATCGCCCGAAGCACCTCGCTTTACCAGTATCTTTTCCACTTCCTTACCTGCTCGAATAGCTTCGAGAATAGCACGGATGCCAAATATAAAATTCGGCTTCATCTGTTTTATTTTCATTTTTTATTGATCAGATAAAACTCGCCAAATAATCAACCCCACATACACTAATAGGTTTGAATTCAACAATCATACGATTATAATGACTCGTTTCATTATTTTAAACTAAATTATTACGTTGTATTTCGAGCTGTTCCAATTCACCAGTTAATAATTCCCACTCATACATTTTTTCTTCGAGCTTTTTTTCAAGTTTCGATAATTCAGAAAACAGATCAGAGTTAGCACTATTCTCGGGTAGAGAAACTTTATGATGCAATTCTTTTATTTTTGTTTCAATACTAGTTACCTGCTGTTCGGCCTGTAACACATTTTTTTGAGCTTTAGAAACCTGTTTATTTAACAACTTACGTTCTTCGTACGATACTTTATTTTGTCCAGATTCACTCTCATTCATTTCATTTTTTTGCTCCGCGACTACAGAATCACCTTTTTGCAAATCTGCAAATGATTCAATTTTTTTCTTTTCCAAAAAATCGTAAACACTACCCAAATGTTCTTTTATTTTATGTTTACGAAATTCAAACAGTTTATTAACCAAACCATCAAGAAATTCACGATCGTGCGAAACCACCAATACAGTTCCGGCAAAATCAATAATAGCCTGTTTTAATAATTCTTTCGATCGAATATCGAGATGATTTGTTGGTTCATCTAAAATAAGAAAATTGACAGGCTTAAGTAAAAGTTGTACCATCGCCAACCGGGTTCTTTCGCCCCCCGATAAAACACTCACTTTTTTATCTACATCATCGCCACTAAAGAGAAAAGCACCAAGCAAGTCACGTATTTTGGTTCTTATTTCTCCAACAGCAACATAATCAATTGTTTCAAGAACAGTTAAATTTTCATCCAGCAATTCGGCCTGGTTTTGGGCAAAATAACCAATTTGCACATTATGGCCGAGTTTAAGAGTTCCTTTATGGTCAATCTCACTCATAATAATTCTCGACATGGTAGTTTTCCCTTCACCATTGCGACCAATAAAAGCAACTTTTTCGCCTCTCTCTATATGAAAATCAACATCATCGAGTACATTCAAATCGCCAAAACTTTTTTTAATATGCTTACCTTCGACAACAATTGTTCCCGAATGAGGTGCCGGTGGAAATTTTATTCTCAACCCCGAAGTATCAATCTCATCCACTTCAATTCGATCCATACGGTTCAACTGTTTTATACGCGATTGAACCTGAACCGATTTTGTTGCTTTATACCTAAAGCGTTCAATAAACTTTTCAGTATCCTCAATTTTTTTCTGTTGGTTACGGAATGCTGCCAATTGTTGTTCACGACGTTCTGCTCTTAACACTAAAAAGTGATCGTAAGATGCCTTATAATCATATATCTTACCCAACGATATCTCAATTGTACGGGTTGTAATATTGTTCAAAAAAGCTTTATCGTGCGAAATTAATATTACAGCTCCCGAATAAGTCTTTAAAAAATCTTCTAACCACTGAATCGATTCAATATCTAAATGGTTAGTCGGCTCATCTAACAAAAATACATCGGGTTTTTGCAACAAAATTTTTGCCAGTTCAACTCTCATCCTCCATCCTCCACTGAGTTCTGAAGTTAACCTGCTAAAATCATCTCCCTCAAATCCTAATCCTTTTAATGTCTGTTCAATTGATGCCTTATAACTACCGCCGCCAAGAATATCGTATCTTTCATTTAATTCACTTAAACGGTGAATAAGATCAAGATAACCATCCGACTCGTAATCATCTCTATACTCCAGCTCTTTATGCGTTATATCTAAATTTAATTCAATAGTTTTCAATTCATAAAAAGCAGATTCCGCTTCTTCAAATATAGTTTTAGTATCGACAACATTAATATGTTGAGGAAGATATCCTATTTTAAAATTACCGGGCTTGGAAACAGTACCTGATGTAGGCATCATTTGTCCGGCAATAATTTTTAACAAAGTTGATTTACCGGCTCCGTTTTTTCCAATCAAACCAATTCTATCCCTTGGATTAATAAGAAATGAAATATTATCGAAAAGACTAAAACCACCAAAATCGACAGAAAGCTGATTAATTGAAATCATTATTATATTCTATAAAACAAACAATACCTAAAACTAAAGTTTAATACACTTCACATCAAAATCGGGAGTAAAATGTAAAATCATTAATCCATCGTTATAAAAACCACCCCAGTTTGTAATTCTTGTAAAATGAAAATTAGATTGAATCAACGAAGGTTTATAATCAAAAATACAAGACTCAAAATTATCACCATAAGTAGCTCTGGCTCCAACAAAATAAGTTGCAACATCGTATCCAAAAATACCAAAACGGCTATAACCTGACGATGAAGTAGTCTTTTGAAAATGAGGATTAAAAGCCATTGGTTCGGTATAAAACAAGGAACGGTATTTAGTTAAAAAACTGTTTGTTTTTGGCAATCCGTATTCTACACCATAATATGAGATAACATGCCCATTCATTCGATGTATATATTCAGAATCAATAGTATAAAATTTTAACCATGATGGTAATCCAACCAATGTAAAATTTGTTATTCCTTTTTCATATAAAGCATTTAATAAGTTTATTGCCTTATTAACAATCACTTCATCGTTAGATGGAATAACAATTAAATTTTCATAATCTTTAACAAGTAACGATTCAATTCGTTCAATTTTCCAACTTTCAGGCTCCACATCAACCATGTCGGGGTTATCGTTTCGATTAAAAGAATTCCAGAATAGTTTACTTTTTATTTGACTGGTTAAAAGAGTTTCATATCTATCGTTAACATTTTTGGTTTTTAAAACCAACACTCTTTTTTTGGCTCCCAGTTTTAAAACTGTTTCACTAATCTTATCAATAAGCAAAGTATCGGGAGTTGTTAACTGAAACATATATGGATTTACAGTTAACTCAGAATTGTTGGTAGTAAATGGATTAATTATTTTAATCTGGTTTTCAAATGCAAAATCCGAAACTTTTTTTATCTGATCAGAATGAGCTGGACCAACAATAATATCAACCTCTTTTAATTCAGGTAATTTAATAATTCGGGTTATATCGTTTCCATTATTTCCAGTATTATAAACTTTTAAATCAATATTAATACCCTTTTCTTTCAATTCATTAATTCCCATTAAAAATCCTTCGTAAAACTCTAAAACAACTTTTGCCCGTCCCGAAATTAAAATGTCAGATTTAACGTCCAAATCCTCCTCAGTTTTTTTTGTTCCATTAGCAAATGGTAATAATACAGCAACTTTAATAACCTCTTTATTTTTATCGTATTTATATGTTTCACAATCTACGATTGAAATCTCAGTTAATGAATCTTTTTTATCTTCAATTGGTTTTACTTGCGATAAATAATACTGATCAATCCATTTCTGGGTAGGAACTTTTAAAACGATTCCTTTTCTTAAATTAGAAAAATCGACATTAGGATTCAATTTCTTTATTATATCAATTTCGGTATTATAATGTTTTGAAATACCGAATAAGGTCTCTTTTTTTGCAACCTTATGTTTCTGTAAAAAAGAAGATTCTAGTAACGATTGATTTTTTAATGGTTTAAAACGAGGAACCCTGATAACATATCCTATGGGTAAATTATTCTGCTCCAAACCCGGATTTGAATTTTCAATTTCTCCAACCGAAACATTGTATTTTGACGCTATTGAATATAGAGTTTCATTTTCAGTAACAACATGATATAAAAAAGTTTTATCGTAAAGATCAACCCCAACAACTTTTTCATCCTCATTTTTCTCAGAAACGGGACTAACCTCTGGTATTCTGATTTGAGATCCAATTTTAACAATTCCGTTTGCAACACCTGGGTTTTCTTTTATAATAACATCGGGAGTTATAAGATATTTTTTTGAAATACTATAAAGTGTTTCATTGGGAGCAATAGTATGAATAATGTAATTACTGTGTTGAGATGAATTTAATTCTTCATAAGGAATTTTAACAACTTTACCAATTGGCATTGATAACTTGCAATCGGGATTATGATAATAAAAAACATCGAGCGAAACATTATATTTTTTTGATATAAAAAAAGCAGTTTGCCCTTGCTCTACTGTATGATAAATAAATCCTTTATTAGCTTCATTTATTTCATTAGTTTTATTTCTGTCGTCGATAACCGGAATATTTATAACCTGTCCTATTTGCATCCCCTGTTCCAATAGGCCGGGGTTAGCATTAATAATTTCGTTTTGCGATACATTATAGTTTTTAGCTATACGAAACAATCCTTCACCTTTAGATACTTTATGTAAATAAAAATCTTTGTTGTTAATTTTTATCAATTTTTTTATTTCATTTGTTTGAGACAACAACGTAACAGAAAAAAAAACAAATGAAATAACTAATAAAAAGTTTTTTATTTTAATCATTTAAAGAGTAGCTATAATTACACAAAAAAATTTCAAAACTGACCAAAAGTATAAAAACTCAACTACCAAAACAAAAATCAGTCCATATAATAATACAAAAAAAGCCTTGCTTATCAATAAACTGAAAAACAAAGCTTTAATTATAAAATATAAAACGAATTAAATTTTTATTTGCGATTCAATTTCGATAATCTGGTTTTTAAATTCTTTATCGGTTTCCATTAAATTATTTATGGTTTTACAAGCATGCAATACAGTAGCGTGATCTTTTTTTCCAATTTTTGCTCCAATAGTAGACAAACTACTATTAGTCATATTTTTACTAAAAAACATAGCAATTTGGCGAGCTTGTACTATTTCACGTTTTCTTGTTTTAGAATGTAACGATTCCACATCTAAACCAAAATATTCACATACCGCTTTTTGAATAAAGTCAACCGAAATTTCGCGTTGAGTTTTCTTAATTAGTTTATCAACAATAAGTTTAGCCGATTCAAAAGTAATCTCTTTTCGATTAAGAGTAGCCTGAGCCAACAATGAAATCAAAGCCCCTTCGAGTTCACGAATACTATGTATCACATTACCAGCAATGTAATTAATCACATCCTCGGGCAAATTAACACCATCGTTATAAATCTTCTTCTTTAATATTGCTACCCTGGTTTCAAAATCGGGTATTTGCAAATCGGCACTTAATCCCCATTTAAACCGCGACAATAAACGATCTTCCATACCCTGAAGCTCAACGGGAGCCTTATCGGATGTTAATATTAATTGCTTACCAGACTGATGCAAATGATTGAATATATGAAAAAAAGTATTTTGTGTTTTTGTTTTCCCGGCAAACTCCTGAACATCGTCGATAATTAAAACATCAATCATTTGATAAAAATGAAGGAAATCGTTTTGCGAATTACACCGAACCGACTCGGTAAATTGCGTTTGAAACTTATTGGCATTAACATACAAAACCGTTTTTTCGGGCATGTTTTTCTTAATTTCAATACCAATAGATTGTACAAGGTGGGTTTTTCCTAACCCAGGGTTACTATATATAAACAATGGATTAAAAGCAGTTTTGCCTGGGTTTTTAGCAACAGCCATACTTGCATTTCGAGCCAACCTATTGCAATCGCCCTCTACAAAATTATCAAATGTGTACTCGGGGTTTAATTGAGGATCAACATTCAACTTTTTAATACCTGGAATAACAAACGGATTACGAATATTAGGCCGATCGGAACTAAGTGGAACCTGAACAGGACGATTTCGCAAATCAGTTTTATTACTTGTTGGTACATTCATAATAGCAGCACCATTATCAAGTGAATCTGATTTATCCATTACAACACTATATTCCAACTTAGCTTTTGGCCCAAGTTCTCTGCGTAATGTCTTACCTAAAATATCAATGTATTGTTCCTCAATATGTTCATAAAAGAATAAACTTGGAACCTGAATAGTTAACACATCATCATTCAGTTTTAAAGGTACAATTGGCTTAAACCACGTTTTAAAACTAATAGGTGGTATATTATCTTCGATAACTGTTAAACAGTTTTCCCAAATTTTAAAATGGTCAGGTTTCATCTCTTACTTCATTTATTTATGTTAGATTATTATAAATCGGGAAAACAAAAATTGTGAAAAAAAAAATGAAAAAAAAATGGTTTTTTTATTGATAATCTGAGAAACTTCTCTTTCCCTTTATTTTCAACAAACTAAAAATAGAGTGGTGTAATAAGCTGGATATCAAATATTTAAAATAAAATTTAACTTTTATTAATCATTCAAACACACTGAGAATAAACATGTTGAAAACTTTTTTCAAAAATTCGAAAAATTAATTTTAAACCTAAAAAATGGTCAATATATTTTTAACATAACAAACACAGTAATGAAATTACCATTGAGTATTTTTTACAGCTTTTTTTAAACTAATCGATTGACCAAACTCATAAGCAATAATATCGGTATCGGGGTATTTATCTTTTATTGCTTTTTGTATTTCTAATGCTTCATCATAAGTTCGTTTTTGCCCGGTTGTATAAATATACATTTTACCGTCAAAATCTTCGTAAATACGCAGTTCTTCTGTTATCTGGACTCCTTTAATTTCAAGTGGAGTTTTGGATTTTGCAATTAAAACCATAAAAACAAGACCATCTTTTCCCAATCCATTATCTTTAATGTAAACATTTTTACCCAAGTCAACAGCCGAAAAACTCAAATATCGTTTAGGGTTATGTTTAATATCGAGCAATAATCTTTCAAGATTTGACATAGCATCAATAATTCTGAAGTATAGTTCTTTATCCTGTACTATCATACCCAAAGTACCATCACCCGATTTTACCGATTCGAGCAAACTATCTGCTTTAGCAATCATTGAATTAGCTGAAGAAACAGATTGTTCTAATTTAATATTTTTCAAATTATCTGATACTTCAGAAAAGTTTCGGATAATATTATCAATTTCACTACGGTTAGAATAAACAGAAGTAACCAATGAATCAAACTGATTAATAGAATGATTTAAAGACCCATCGTCATTTAACTGTTCTTTTAATTGTTCAGATATAATAGCAAAATTTTCGAGACCTATCTCAATATGATTAATCATATTTGTCATTTTATCTTTATTTCGCTCATCAAAGAAAATACCCAGTTTAGTTAACGACGAATCTAATTTAACAATTAATCGCTCGGTTTTTTCTTTCAATGGTAATACCTGCATACTCATCTGATCGACAATATCGCCAATAACAGCAGAATTAAGAGTATCGCCAGGACTAAGGCATTCCTTTGAATTACCTTCGATAAACTGTACACCTTTCGAACCCATTAAATCCAAACTATAAATTTGGGCAAGTGTATTAGAAGGGAACAAGATATCGTGAGAAATAGAAAAAGTGACAATAAAATTCACTTTATCTTTATTGTTAATTTTAATATTTCGAACATTTCCAATTTTAAAACCTTTATAATAAACCGGACTGGCATTCGATAATCCATCAACACTGGCATAAACACCATAATATTTTTTTCCATTTGTAAATATGTCGTTTCCTTTAAGAAAATTTATCCCCCAAAGGAGAATGAAAAATGAAGAAATAACCAATAAACCAACTTTATATTCACGACTAAATTTCATCATATACAATTATTAAAAACTATATGTTATTACAGAAAAAGGTTCAATATATCCGTTTACAATCAAAAATAGAAAGATTTTGCATAAAATATTAAAAAGCAATAACAATATCAACAAAATAAATGTAGCAAACTATTCAAATAAACATTCAATATGTTCGTTAAGGATTTATTAATTTAAGTGCTTTATCAATAGGTATTCTTTTATCATTTTCAAATGCAACAATAAAGGCATCAGGAATTTTCTCCTTAATTTTTAACAAAACAGGTTTTAAATCATTAAAAGATTTTGAATATTCAATTGTGTACTTAAAATAATCTGCTTCGTTATACATCCATACATCTTGAAATCCAAAAAATAATTTTGAATCGTCCTTTAATTTTCTTTTCGATGATGCTATTTGTATTCGAAAGCTAATTGGCGAAGGTTCATTATTACTTATTACAATATTACTTTTCAGCTCAAAGCTTTTTTTATACTCTTTTATTGCCCTGTAAATAGCCGATGCTATAATTGCCTGTCCTTCATCGGTAGCAATATAAGCCTCTTCTTTATTATTAGTTAAAAACCCGGCTTCGACCAAAACACTAGGCATTGCTGTTTCGCGCAAAACTAAAAACCCGGCTTGTTTAACCCCTCTGCTTCGTCGGCCTGCCCTGGTATTAAATTGATCTTCGACTAACGATGCCAACTTAATACTCTGATCGAGGTAAACATTTTGCATTAACTCAAAAATAATATACGATTCTGATACATTAGGATCAAATCCTTCGTATTTTGTGGTATAATCATCTTCGAGTACAATAACCGAGTTTTCCTTTTTGGCCACTTCCAAATTATCTTGCGAGCGGTGTAACCCCAGCACAAAAGTTTCGGTACCCGAAATGTTAGGATTACTTATTGAATTTGCATGAATAGAAATAAATAAATCGGCCTTTGATGAATTTGCAATTTGTGCACGCTCATCCAACGGAACAAAAACATCCTTTTTACGCGTATAAATAACATTAATTCCAGGTAAGTTTTCATTAATATACTGCCCTAGTTTCAATGCAATACCCAAAACCACATCTTTTTCCATAACAATTTTACCAACAGCTCCCGGATCCTTTCCTCCATGCCCAGCATCAATAACTATTGTTTTAAAAAAATCGTTTTGCTCTTGAGCATTGGTACTATAATAAAAAACTGATATCAGGAAAAATATTATTATCGTTTTAACCATCTCTCTCCAAAATTGCATAATTATTGCTTCAAAAATATAAATAATATCAAGGCCAAATTGTACACTTTTTTATATTTTTTTAAACAAACAGTTGTTTGAAACTTGTTTTGTTTATTTTTGCGGTTATGGTTTCCGGCCTATTTGAAATATACAAGACAAAGTTCATGCCCAATTATCGATATAAAAACTATATAATATCTGTTTTATTAATTATATTTTCAACAGTAATGCAATCGCAAACTGTTGATTCTGTTAATTATACCATAACAACAGATACTGTTAAATATGCAGCAAGCGATAGCATTAGCTCAAATAGCACCACCGATAGCACAACTAATTCAACGTCATCTGGTAATTCTTTTATAACCTCCGAAGTTAAATACAATGCTTCTGATTCAATAATATTCTCACTTGACGGTAAAAAAGTTTATTTATATAACAATGCCATTGTAACATACGAAGATGTTGAGTTAACTGCCAATTTTATTGAAATGGATTTAGGGAACAATGAAGCATATGCCTGTGGAACAGTGGATTCGTCGAATACCGAAATTGGATTGCCTGTGTTTAAAGACGATGGTGGTGAATACACCATGAGAACCATGAGATACAATTTTGATACTAAAAAAGCTATAATCGAACATGTGGTTACCGAACAAGGTGAAGGATATGTGGTAAGCGACAAGGCTAAAAAAATGACAAACGATGATATTTGTCTTAAAGGAGGAATGTATTCGACATGTAATTTACATGGGCATGAACATTTTGGTTTAAGAATGACAAGAGCAAAAGTAATACCTGGTAAAAAAATTGTAACAGGCCCGGCTTATCTTGTTATTGAAGATGTACCATTCTATCCTATTGGAATACCATTTGGTTTTGTACCAAGTACAAGTTCTTATAGTTCGGGCATAATATTTCCTTCGTATGGCGAAGAGAGCAGTCGTGGTTTCTTTTTGCGAAACGGAGGATATTATTGGGCAGCAAGCGATTACTTTGATTTTCAGGTAACTGGCGATATTTACACAAATACTTCATGGGCATTACGATCGGCATCGACCTATCGAAAACGATATAAGTTTAGTGGTAACTTTAACGTTCAGTACATAACAAATATTACAAGCGAAATTGATTTACCCGATTATGCTAAATCGAAAGATTTTAGTGTTAGCTTGAGCCACCGTCAGGATGCAAAAGCCAACCCATATCAAAGTATTTCGGCCAGTGTTAACTTCTCAACCAATTCATTTGACCGTAACAATGTAGGAAGTATTGTTGACCCAACTGTTTTGGCAACCAACACAAAACGTTCAAGTATTTCGTACAGTAAACGCTGGCCATCGGGTCCATTTAACCTTTCGCTTAACTTACTACACTCACAAAACAGCAGAGACAGCACCATTGACCTTACCATTCCTAACATGACCTTAACAATGAACAGAATTTATCCGTTCAAAAGCAAAAACAAATTGGGCAGTAAGGAATCGTGGTACGAAAAAATCAGTTTCTCATACACAGCAACCACAAAAAACTCCATTCATACCAAAGAGAGTCAATTAATGGAATCGAAACTGGATAAAGATTGGAAAAATGGAATACAACACTCAGTTCCGGTATCAATGAACCTTAAATTTTTAAAATATTTTACTGCATCGCCATCGATAAACTATACCGAAAGATGGTACTTAAGCTCAATAAAAAAAGACTACGACAGCATACAGGGTAAAGTGGTAAACACCGATACAATATATGATTTTAACCGGGTATTCGATTACAGTTATTCGGTAGGAACATCAACTAAAATATACACTTATTATACCCCCTGGCGAAAGTTATTTGGCGACAAAATAGATCGCATAAGGCATGTAATGACTCCATCGGTAAGCCTATCATACCGACCCGATTTTTCGGAGAGTAAATACGGTTACTACGACTGGTTTGAGTATTACGATCCAAAACGAAATGATATTGTTAAATACGAATATTCGAAATACGAAGGTTCACTATATGGCACTCCGGGCAAAGGAAAATCGGGCTCTATGGGTATTAGTTTAGGTAACACACTTGAAATGAAAGTTAAGAGTGACAATGACACAACCGGAGCAAAAAAAATTAAAATCGTAGAAAGTTTAAACTTTAGTTCGGGTTATAATTTTCTGGCCGATTCATTAAATTGGAGTCGAATAAATATGTCGGGACGAACAAAAATATTCAAAACAGACATTAGTTTTAGTGCGGTATTTGATCCTTATGCATTGGACACAAACAAAACTGGTTCTCCAATACGAATAAATGAATCAAGTTTTAAAAACACTGGCAAACTATTACGAATGGAATCAGCAAATATGAGTTTTGGTTTTTCATTAAAAAACGATACGTTCAAAAAGAAAAAAGATCAAGATACAAACAGCGATTCATCTGACGATAACAATACCCCACCAACCAACCAAAATAATCTTGATACAAATAATAATACCAATTTACAGCAAAAAGAACTGGAAGTTGAAGATACTGGATATACAAAATTCGGCATACCCTGGAACTTAAGCTTTAGCTATAATATGCGGCTTGTTAACGATGGTTTTGATAAATCAATTATGGATTACAAAAAGAAAGTAACAGCCGATTTAACATTTAACGGTTCAGTATCGCCAACGCCGAAATGGAGTATCAGCTTTAGTTCGGGTTACAGCTTTCATACCAAAGAACTGGCTCATACCAGTTTTAATGTTCGTCGTGACTTGCATTGTTGGTCAATGAGTTTAAACCTTGTTCCTATTGGCCGTTACAAATCATATTTCTTTACACTAAGTGCCAGCTCATCGGTTTTACAAGATTTAAAATACGAGAAAAGAAGTTCACCACGCGATCATCCAGGATATTATTAATAATATATAATTCATTTTTTATACATTGCACAACGAACATATTATTTGTTTTATGTTTGAATGTATATTAATTAATGAAACTTATTAGCATCGGCTATCAACAAAAACATGAATTTATAATTCATAAAAATTCAACAATGCCAATTAATTAACTAAAATATTTTCGAATGAAAAAAATTATATCCACAAACAAAGCCCCTAAGGCCATTGGCCCTTATAGTCAAGCCATTGAAATAAACGGAATGTTATTTATATCGGGTCAGATTCCATTAAATCCCGAAACAGGATTAATCGTTGATGGAGATATTACAGTACAAACAACAAGAGTACTTGAAAATATTAAGGCGATACTGGAAGAAGCCGGTTATAATTTTTCGAGCATTGTTAAAACAACATGTTTGTTAAGCGATATGACAAACTTTAAAGCAATGAACGAAGTTTATTCCAAATACTTCATAGAAAAACAGCCTGCCAGAGCTGCTTTTGCAGTTAAAGAATTACCATTAAATGTAATGATTGAAATTGAAGCAATAGCTGTAAAATAATATAAAAAACCTCCCCTGCATATAAAAAATACGGGGAGGTTCATATAAACTCAAAATTTTCTAATCTAAACTAAACCTAATAAGAGTAAACGAGTTAGCTGGCAAATTATAAGTAAATTTCTCAGAAACATTAACAGAAGACTCAACCGGAACAATTTTATTTGGCTCCTCAATAGAGTTTCGGTCTTGCGCAGATGCACCTGTTAAAGTAATTACTTTAGCCTCTCTTTGAGACTTTAATCCATTAATTTCAAAATTAGCGTTCAACTTGGTATTTCCCGAATTAACCACTTTCAATATTAAATCGTTTGATTTTGTATCTTTAATTACAGATGTTGTAACAGGACCAGTTGGAGGATCTAATTGAAAAATAAGTTTATCGTTCAAATAAAACTTTGCGGATCTTTCGCTTATCTCCATTTTTATGGCGTACCAAACATTATTTTCAATTTTACCAGGAGCCATTAATAATTGAGATTTAGATCCGCCAACAGATTTTTCAATTGCATGCTGTGAATTATTCCATCCTCCTAAATTAAACCAATAGTAGTTTTGATCGTCTTTTAACGCAAATGGAAATAGAAATCCTTCAGTTCCTCCTGTTTTCATTGCTCTTAAAGTAATCGTGTACGACGACTCATTAACCGCTTTATTTAAGAAACTCATAGATGGAGTAGCTCCTGATGTTTGAGCGTATTTACCATCTATTATTGAATACTCACCCGCTATTATTATCCAATCATTTACATCGTTTTCAAAGTTTTCATCAATAATTACTTTATCACCGCTGATAACTTTTAAATCGTCAATTACAATTTGAGTATTCCATGTAGCAACACCAACTTTACCGGTATACTTAATACCAGCCGATTCAAAATCGGGAGTATATTCAACCTCACTTTTAAGGTATTCATCGCCGGCATTATTACCATACATTTGTTGCACATGATAACTGGCCGTTTTTACCATAGAGGTGTTATTAAAACGAATCAAATCAGGATTCCAATGGTAAGGGATATCCTCTTCGTAACACAAAAGCGGAGCATAACAAGTAAATTCAATAATATCGGAATTTCTTTCAACACCGGTTAAATATGCAGCTTCAACAATGGCATTTTCCAGTTTATCACCACGCGAAGCCCACTCTCCAATAAATACTTTAGGGCCGTTACGATCATATTTATCGTATCGATAATTATTCATCAAAAACCATGCTGGATCGTTATAATAATGTTCATCAACCATATCAATCTTCTGCTCCTTACTAAACTGCCACAGTGATTCATAATGCGAACCAGCATCATCAGTACCCGAAGTTCCTATAATTTTGATTTCGGGGTGATACTTACGAATAGTATCCTGGAACATTTTAAAACGAACACGAAACTCTGGAATATCATCTTCTTCGTTACCCAAACATATATACTCCATATTAAATGATTCCGGGTGCCCCATTTTAGCACGTAATCCACCCCAATGTGTATTAGTACTTCCATTTGCAAATTCGATCAAATCCAAAGCATCCTGAATCCATGGGCCAATTTCCTCAATCGATTCCACTTCACGATGACGAAACTGACAAGAGATGCCAACAGGTATTACTGGTAACGGTTTTGCACCCATATCTTCGCTAAACAGAAAATACTCGTAAAAACCCAATCCATAAGTTTGATGATAATTCCATAAATTCCAGTTAGGAGTTCGTTCTTCAACAGGTCCAACAGTTTCTTTCCATCGGTATGCGTTATCTAATCCACGTCCATGCGAAATACACCCTCCCGGAAAACGCAAAAAACGAGGTTTCATATCGGCAATAGCTTGTGCTAAATCTTTTCGCAAACCATTTTCACGACCTTTATAAGTATCTTGCGGAAACAATGAAACCATATCGGCATACAAAACACCTTTACCATTTGTAGTAATATATAAAGATGCTTTTGCATCAGAAGCTTTTGCAGTTAATTCAAGTTTATATTTTTTCCACTCTGCTGTTGGCTTTTTTATTATACCTTGTGCAATTACAACACCATTAGCTCCAACCAACTGAACGTTTAAATTCCCTTTAAAACCTTTTTCAGTTTTTAAAAAAACTGAAAAATTATACTTCTTATTTTTTTCTATCGTAATACCAAAAAAACCAGTATTCTTAAAACCAGCTTTCGATCCTTTTTTGCTAATGTTTAATTTCAAATAATTTGTATTATTCGAATTAAGCGGTTTTTTATTATCAACATCCATTGTTGCCTCAGCACCACCTTCGGTAATCAATGACCAATGAGCCAAAGGACCTTCTTTACAATAACCTTTTACTTCGTGATATTCAAATGATCGGTTTTGAATTAACTCGGCATATAAGCCACCATCGGCTCCATAGTTAATATCTTCGAAAAAGGCACCTATCAGATCAGTACTCATTTTCATACCACTCTGATTAATATTTGTTTTTACTGTTACCTGAGCAAACAGACCAGTTACAAAAAACAAAGCAACAAGAGTAAATGTGTTTATCTTCATATTTATTACAATTAATAATTCAATTTTATAATTAGTTCACAAAAGCATTTTGTATGCATATTTATAAAGTTAACTTTTTTTAAATTCTTTTTCCATTCATTTTTTTGCCTCAAAATCAGTTGATAAAAATAATTTTTCCTATTGATGTACCATTATCACCAATTACTTTAACCAAATAGGTTCCCGCAGGAAGCACTCCCCTTTCAATAACCAATGAGGTACCGGTTATATGAGAATAATTCCTGACTTTATTGCCATTCATATCGAACAGGATAGCAGTGCAATTGCCTCCCATATTTTTCATCGAAACATGTGCATAATCGATTGCCGGATTAGGACTTATCTGTAATTGAGTCATCTTGCTGTTATCGGTTTCAAATGACTTTTCACTTATTGATGTTGTACCCAAATTAAAACGTATCACATTCATTGAATAAGCCGGCAACTGATACGAGAATTGATTAGAAACGTTGATAGTGCTCTCTACCGGAACAATAACATCGGGGTTGTCAATGGTATTACGGGCATCGACAGCTCCCGTAAGAACTGTTAAACCAGCGTTGCCACTAAATGTATCACCGGTAATATTTAATGCTGCTTCGATTGCTGTAGAAGATGAGTTTACCATTTTCAAAATCAAATCGTTTGTTTCATCATCTTTGGTTACAGAAGCAGTTACAGGACCGGTTGGTCCAGCCACTTCGAACAGAAGGTTATCATTTAAATAACATTTGCTATAAGTCTGTGTCACCTCAATTTTAATGGTGTACCACTCATTGTTATTAATAGTACCTGCAATAGTTGCAATTGGTGCTTTAGCCCCATTGGTACATTTTTCCAAGGCGTGCTGCGAATTATTCCACCCTCCAATATTAAGCCAGTAATAATTTTGTGGATCCTGGTAAGCAAAAGGGATCAAAAAGCCTTCGTTACCATCTGTTTTCATGGCATTTAAAGTAATGGTATAAACACTGGTATCAACAACTGTTTGGTTAATACTCCAGGCTGGTTGCGATGCCGCAGACTGATTATACTGGTTTGATGTAACAGTAAAAGTACCATCTTGTACCACCCAGTTAGTGCTACCGGCACTAAAATCATCATCAATCCATACCTTATTGCCACTTGTTACTTTAACATTATCGAACGATGCCTGGGTATTCCAGGTCCCAACACCAATCTGCCCTGATAAACCAAGAGTTTCACTAATTGATTTATCATAAATGATGCTACTTGGCAAATATTCATCACCATCGTTTATACCATATAGCTGCTGCACATAATAATTAGCTGTTTTTGCAACCGATGTGTTGTTAAACAAAATCATATCGGGGTGCCAGTGATATGGAATATCTTCGATGTAATTAAGTAAAGGTGCATAGCAGGTAAATTGTATCACATCGGCATTGCGCTCAACACCAGTAAGATATGCAGCTTCGCAAATGGCATTGTACAGCCGGTCGTCCTGCGAGGCATACTCACCAATAAACACCTTAGGGCCGTTACGGTCAAAATTATCGTAACGATGGTTGTTATTTAAAAACCATTGCGGACTATTATAATAATGTTCATCAACCGCATCGAGATTCTGTTGTTTACTAAACTCCCACAAGCTGGTGTAATACCCACCGGTATCATCAGTACCTGATGTGCCAATAATTTTTATTTCGGGATGATATTTTTTTAGAGTATCCCGGAACATGATAAAACGGGTTCTGAATTCAGGTATATCATCTTCTTCGTTACCCAAACAGATGTATTCCATATTAAAAGGTTCGGGATGCCCCATAGCAGCCCTAACGCTTCCCCATTCGGTTGAAACATCGCCATTGGCAAACTCAACCAAATCGACCGCATCCTCAATCCAAGGTCCCATATTTTCAATAGGTTCAATTTCACGGTTTCTGAACTGACATGATATACCAATTGGTATTACAGGCAGTGGTTTAGCTCCAATATCTTCGCAATAAAGGAAATACTCGTAAAATCCTAAACCATACGTTTGATGATAGTTCCACAGGTTCCAGTTTGGAGTCCGTTCGGCCACATCGCCAACCGATTCTTTCCAACGGTATGCGTTATCTAATCCGCGACCATGTGAGATACATCCACCAGGAAAACGAAGAAACTTTGGCTTTAAATCGGCAATGGTTTGGGCAAGGTCTTTTCTTAAACCATTTTCACGGTTTTTAAACGTCTCCTGCGGAAATAACGATATCATATCGGCATAAACAACACCTGTTTGGTTAAACAGCAAACTAAGGTAAGCATCAGTTGCTCCAACTGAAGGTGTCAGATCTAAACTATATTTTTGCCACTCAGTAGTGATACTTTTTATTGTATCTGAGGCAATAATGGTTCCATTTTCATCATGCAAACAAATCCTGACATTGCCTGTAAATGACACATCGCTTTTCAGATAAGCCGAGAAATTGTATTTTTTATTACTTTCAACAGCCATTCCAAAAAAACCAGTATTCTTAAACCCGGCAAAACTTTCGTTTCCGCTATTATTGTCCGATGGCGCTATATTTATCTCGAACAGTAAAGCTTCATCCATATAAAACTTACAGATGGAATCTGTTATCACCATTGTAAATGTGTACCATACGTCAGTACTAATCGACCCATCAACGCTGGCTAAAATAGTTTTACTACCATTTTCAGTTTTTTCAATGGCATGTCTGCTGTTTCCCCAGCCACCAATATTAACCCAGTAATAGTTATTATTATCAATATATGCAAATGGAAACAAGAATCCCTCATTACCACCTGTTTTCATGGCTTTAACCGAAAAAACATATGAAGAAGTATCAATTTCAACATTTGCGATACTCCATGCAGGCATATCCGAACCCGATTGAACATAAGTTCCATCAGAAACATCAAATGTTCCATCAATAACATTCCAATTGAATGCATCAGTAAATATATCATCGAACCACACTTTGGAGCCACTTACTACTTTAACGCTGTCGAATGAGGCCTGCGTATCCCATGTACCAACACCAACCTTTCCTTTCAATCCATGATCGACATTAGAAATAGTCAATCTTAAATAGTTAGTATTATTTGAATTAAGCGGTTTTTCGCTGATAACATCGTAACTCGCAAATAACCCACCATTTTCAACAAGCGACCAGTGAGCCAAAGGCCCTTCAGAAGTGTAACCCGACACGGCATAATATTCAAACGAACGGTTTTGAACCAATTCTGCGTACAAACCACCATCGGCACCATAATTAATATCTTCGAAAAAAGCACCGATTAAATCATTGCTCATTCTGGTTCCCTGCTGATTGAGATCAACAGCTATGTTAACTTGAGTTTTCGCATTAATGATTAAAGCGAAATACAACAAAATAAAAAGTATCTTTTTCATCATTTTAGGATTTGTTCATTGGCTAAAATAAAAAAAAACAAACAATAAACATATTTTAAATGTATTTTTAACTTTTTATCAATTGATATGCCTAATAACAATCTGTTAACAATACAGCAATTTTCGTAAACAAAAAAAAATAATTGATAATATGCATCATAGAAAAGTTAGGCAATGTTAAAACAATACAAGTATTTAACAGAAGAAAAAACAAAAGTCAAAAAGAAAATCTCTTTTTGACTTTTTAAGTGTATTTTAAACTTATAATATGAATTTAAACTTAAATACTAACCATACGATTAAAAAAACCAACAAAATAAAAATACCCCCTACTCCATATTCATCCTTAAAACCAAATAGACTTTTAAATCGGGGTTTGAATAATCAGTACTCTCATATTGCGATGAAGTTTCTGATATCATAGAACCACTCTTATCGTAATTGCTGGTAACAAAACTACCATCCATTTTTGTTATCAGATTTTGGGTTTCTGAAGTACTATTTGTTAGAAAATACATGATATTTTTACCATAAACAGAGTTGTATGCCTCATTTTCCGACTGAGGCTGGAGGAATGGCATAAAATCATTTAACCAATAAGTCTTTACTTTTTCGCTAACCATATCAGTATAAGCACTATATACTAAATGAGCTTCATAATCGCCATCAGTGTTAGGAACTAACTCGACATAGGTATTTAAGCGATGGTATTTAAGCTCATGCTCACTAATTTTAAAAGTACCGGCAATCACATCGTGTTCAATGGTTTGAGTGTAAATAGTACTGTCTTTCATAGTAGGTGCACCTAAAACAGGTCCTTGATTTATAATCAATGCATACTGAGTTTGGATTCTATATGTTTGCCTGTTAACCAATTGTTTAGTAGTTGTTTTCTCAGTTTCATAAACTGTAAAATCGGTTGCACTTTGCAAAAATGATGCATTAGGCGATCCCAGTAATAGATCTTTAAATCCATCACTGAATGTATGATTAAGAGGGCTATTTCCACTATAAATACTCAATAATCCCACACTTTCAACATCGAGTAACGGCATAGCAGTCAGTTCAAATGAAGCATTAAAATCTTTTATCAACGAGCTTGCCCCAATGTATTCCTTGTTAATGAGCAACAAGAAACTGTAATTATTGAACTTTTTAGTAATATTATCCTTATCGCGACTATCTAACAGAAAAACATATTCGGTTGAATCTGAAATATCAACAAAATTCATTTTTTGCTTTTCGAAATCGTAAGTACAGTGATAAACCATGTGGTCGTAATCGAAATCGTGCTTACGCTTGTAGTTTACAAGAACCATGGTGTCGGGGTTGATGTTTTCGAGCAAAACAATTTTAGCCGCCATATAAGGCACTTCAATGTCCACATTATCGGTTTGCACCATATTATCGCCTTGAGCAAAACGATAAGTTAAAGGATAATTGAATACATTTGTATTTTTTGGATCCTGGATATATGCATAAGGATTACCTGATTTATTTATAACAGTAAACTTCTCATTTTCGCCAGAAAGAAGGTACTTTACAAAATCTTCATATTCATCGCCCAAAATAGAATTCAAATGATTGCTCACGTATCCGGCCAGATAGGTGCGCCAGCTTCCAAACCAACTGGTTTCACTCAACAAAATTGCCGGGCTGAGTTTCTCCGGGTCAGGTCGGCAGGAACGCATATAATGTAAAAAAGTACCGGCGGTATAATAATATTGCAGGGTTTCTTCGGTTTTAAAAAATGAATATGCCGCATTTGATGCCATTGTAAGATCCCATGCGTCCCACGAATTGGCCAATGAGTTAAATGTATAGTTTATTTTCCCTCTGAGGCCGTCTTTAAGGTACTCTTCCGATTCACATACCGGAATGGTTTTATCATCCCAAACAATGCGATCAGACAAGGTTGCATGGGCTTCCATCCAAAATTGGTTACCCCCATTGGCCGAGATGTAATAATCCTGTGTGTAATGCATGTATTCGTGCGCCAACACCTGTGCTAATTCCTGTGGAGAACCTACAGACCGACCAACAGACAAATAACCGTTAAGCATCCCGATAATGCCCACACAACCGTCTTCTCCTTTAAGATACTGAACATAAACTTTAAACTTACCATCGGGCACGCTTAAGCCAAGCCTTTTATACTCAGCCATTACAACAGGTAGATATTCGGTGATATCCTGAACCATTAAAGAAATTTCAGGTACATGCCAGGATTGTTCTGATTGTTCCAATCTGTAGAGATTAATATAATCCAAATCTTCATATTTATAAAACACTACAATGTTATTCCGTTCATATACATCTGTAAAGCCCATTCGATATTCTTCGGCATACCACCACCACTTCATTTTGGTAAGGTGATTAGTAAAGATATTTATTGTACTGTCTTTCAAGCTTAAGCCAGATTTTTCAAAAGGCTTCCACTCTCTGTTTATATCGTCATAATATACTGCCTGGAACCGATCAATTTCGGTTTCGTCTATTTTTGTTTTATCAACATTTTTTAGCTTAATCAACAATGGAATATCGAACGTATCTGCAAAGCTGACTGTTACATCGTAGCCATTACCGGCCATTACACCAGCCGGTGAAGCCGGTTCATTTTCCATTTTGGTGATGGTGAGGCGAAAATCGCTGTTGTGGAAATTTAATGGAACTACCACTTCAATGCTGTCAACACTTATGGTGCGCATATTTTCAGTAACGTTAATCACCTCATCGAACAACAACGTACCAAGCGACTTTACCAACAACTTATCGCTATAAAGCGGGTCACAACCATCTTCATTAATACAACATCGATAAAAAGCATGGTTTCTCGGACTCAGTACCAGTTCATTACTGGTACTACTTTTAACATTGGCTTTCAAATCGGCACGATCCATCTGGTCTGAAACTCTTACCCAGTTGATTCCATCCGACGAGGCTTCCCAATAAACTTCTCCTCTTTTAACCTTCAAAGGTGGTACCAGAGTTACCGTTTTGTCACTCACCGTTTTACCGGGTGTTGAAGCTAGTGAGGTTACAAAACTTTCGGCAAATCTTTCAGCCAGAATCTCTTCGTCAGTTGCAAGTTTGAACGAAATTGTATCGGTATTTAAATAGTAGATACAAGGATACGCCCCCGAAGAATTATCATATTCAAAGGTAAAAGTTGGAGAATCAGGGTTGAACACCTTACAGTAATAGGTATTTTTTACATTCTGTTCATTAACAACGAAGCTTAAAACCGGATTGCTGTTAATCCCATCCAACCTCTCATCCTTTGTCATCATTGTTTGAAACTCGGGATAAGTGAACCAGTAATACTCATTTCCTGAATGCTTAAGCCTTGAAATATCACGAATATCGATTTGGACCGTATCGCCCAACTGAACATTAAAAACCTGTTTTTTAAGAATCACTGTTTTCTGATCTCTGACACCAAACTTAAGATTTGCAGACTGTGGAATGTCATCAAACACAAATCGGTTATTGTTTAACCTGACAAATTTTCCTTTATCACTCAACATTAGTTTCTCAGGTATTGCACCCTGCATTTCGTTATTATCAAGAAACACCGATGCATTATCACTCACATTTGCAAAGGATGCAGGAATATTGGTTATCTGGTTGTTATTTAAATAAATCTGAGTTAAACCTGGGTTATTACCCAATTCATCGGGAATAGCTGCGATTTTGTTATGTGAAAGATCAATTACCGTAAGGCTTTTCGATTGTCCCAGATTAGAAGGAATATATTCAATTTGGTTATTCTTTGCCGACAGATTTTTCAAATTCATATTCAGCGCCAAACCATCGGGTAAAGACGTAAGTTGATTGTTATCGAGAACAATACCCTCCAAATTGATAAGGTTTCCGACTTCTTCGGATAGCGAAGGTATTTGGTTGTTGGCAAGGTTCAAATAACTTAACAACGAAATATTGCCAAAAAATGAAGGCACAGCACTTGTTATGGCATTATTTTGGAGTTCGATATTGGTGAGCATTGGGCACGACCAGGCTTCGTCAGTAATACTGGTTAACTCATTGTCGTTTAAAACCAAGTAACCCAATTTTGGCATAATTAGCTGAGGTATTGCCCCATT
The DNA here is from genome assembly GCA_016933045.1 of Marinilabiliaceae bacterium. Classification (GTDB taxonomy): domain Bacteria; phylum Bacteroidota; class Bacteroidia; order Bacteroidales; family Marinilabiliaceae; genus JAFGBR01. Next base: position 94,116 of record JAFGBR010000010.1, read on the forward strand.
TAGAGAGTTTCCTGACAAATTTAAACTAGTCAATTCCGTTAAGCTATTTATTTGAGACGGAATTACTCCTTCAAGCTGCTGGTTGGCAATGGTTAATGTTTTAATTTTAGATAAATTACCAATTTCCGATGGGATAATTCCTGTTAAAGATCCCTTACCAAAATTGGCAGTATCATTATAAATATAAAGAAGTTCCAGGTTTGATAGCTGACCAATGGATGCGGGTATTGTACCCTCCAAAACATTTGAAAATGACAACCATTCCAAATTGGTCAAACTGGAAATATCGGCAGGTATTACATCCTGCAAACTGCCCTTGTGCAAAGTTGGGTTAATATAAACCACGTTATTAGAAATATGCAGTTTTTTAAGATTTGTAAGATTGGTAATAGCATCCGGAATAGTTCCATTTAAACAGCCATTAATATGCAACTCCTGCAATGCAGTGAGATTACCTATTTCGGGGGCGATACTTTGTGAGCTTGCCGGAGCAGCTTCTGAATCGATAGACAATCGAATAACGCGATCGTTCATCACCAATACCCCCGGCCAAGTCCAAACCGGTTTGGTCAAATCCCAATGGGTTGCTTCGTACCCTCCCAACGCATTGTGAACAGCCACTAATGCAAGAGAATCCTGCACATTTACAGGCATTTGCGATGGCGAAATAATATTAATATACTGAATATTCGTGTTAAACCGTTGTTCGCCACTACCCGTGCCTATCCATGAGTTGTTATTCATTAAATAAAAACCATTGTAAGAACCTCCCCAACCAAAGTTCAGGTGATAGTAACTTTTATCGTCATAACCATCAATCACAACAGCATGACTCTCGGGTACTCCATAAAGACTTGCATATACAGGACGACGATGCTCCAATTCGTTTATAATATAAAAATCCTCTTTTGTGGTGTTTTTAATAAAAAAATGAAAGTACTCTTCAATGCTTTGAACTTTATCGGCACTTGGCGGACTGCTGCCTGCAGTTGTAAAACGCATATCCATTGAAATGGCCACGTGGTACGAGAGCAGCTCGTCATTGTTATAAACTGCATTTTCAAAGTCGGCACATATATCACCATACGAACCATAGGTATAACAATGCGAACCATACCCTTTTATCAGTGTGCCCTTTTCGGCTGCATGGAACAACATAATCTGTGTAATTGCAGTGGCCATGCACCCGGTCCAACTACCTCCAACTTCGGAATGCTGGTATTGGTTCAGTTTAATGCCATGTTCGTATAACAACGGTTCCACAACCGGAGTACCTGCCGTGAAAGCAGCCGGAGCCGGATTGAAAAACTTTAATGAATCTTCATAATAAGTCATCAATGAACTAAGCTGAGGCGGAATGTTGGTAGCGTCAAAACTATCAACATTGGAATAACCAACCACATTGTAAGTATTGTTACTATGCGCAAGCATAACAAAGCCACCGGCAGAATTTTCAAACACATACAAAGGTGTATTTACAGTGGTAGGTGACTCGTAAGACTGAATAATTGTTTCACCATCTTTAGAACTGGATGGAGCTTTTTGAAAAACCGTATTGGCCTTACGGGCATTAAAAAAATCTGTTGCGTATTGCTTTGCCTTGCTACTATTGGAATTTTGAGAAACAGCAATGAAGCTTGTCAACACAAATAGTAATATGGAATGATATTTTAATTTCAAATTCATGAGATTCTGTTTTTAACCGATTGACTGTGAATTGTTTCTCTCTGAAAACAACGGTTACTTTATTATTGCACCACAATTTTTTCGACCTTGTGCTTATCTGCCGTTTTCACCGAAACAAAATAAGTTCCGGGTGCCAGACTTAGGGGTATCATCTGACTTTTCAGAATGGTTTGGGAAATAGCCAATTTACCATTCAGATCGAATATCCTGATAAGGACTTCCCCATCCATATCGGTTGGTAAATCAACACAAACATGATCATTAACCACTGTGGGGTATACCTTTATGAATTCATTTTTAACAGGTTCAATGGTTGCAAACTTGAGGTTAAACGAGGTAGATGCACGACATTTGTTGTTGTCGGTAACCTTTAAAACCAGTTGGTCGCCTTTTGTTGCAGTGAAAATCACAATATCGTTGGTTGATATAACCTCATTGTTCAACAGCCACTCAAACAAATAGGGAGTTGCGCCTCCATTAATATCATACCCCATTAGTCCAAGTACCACAGGGATACCTTCGGGAATTTCCTCTTCAAAAAGTGCCACCACCTTTAAAGCTTTCTCAGCTTGTTGCGGCATGTCCATTTTTACCACTGTTTGGGCTGAAACACCCATCAAGGTAAAACTAAAAACTATTGATATAAAATATAAAATTGTTCTCATCTCCCTTTATTTTGCAATAACCAATCGAAACCCTGTATAATGATAATAACCATCGTAAAGAAACCCTTCGGTGCTAATGTCAGGCGGGAGATAATTACGTGAAGAAACAGAGCAGTTGTTCCGGTCGTATTCGAACCGTTCTGCAATAAAATCACCGCCACGGATAACTTTTAGGGTTCCGGTTGCAGGACCAGTGGGATTTGTAGATTCGGATGGTGGCGGGTTTAGGTCTGTCCATTGTTCATACCAATCGCTGCACCACTCACTCACATTACCACTCATATCGTATAACCCAAGTTCATTGGGCTGTTTCAAGCCAACTTCATGTTTTTTACCTCCAGCATTAAGCCAGTACCAAGCCACTTCATCGATATAGATGCTTCCTGCATAACTGCTGTTAATATTCTTTTTTCCTCCCATAGCAGCCAATTCCCATTCGTGTTCGGTGGGCAACCTAAACAGGTAGCTTACCTTACTGTTTATTTTTGGCAAAAACTCAGTGGATATCTGGTTCCAGTTAACAATAACGGGAAGGTTAGGCTTGCTGTTTTCATCGTTATATGGAAGACTGCCAACAATGGCATTCCATTGAGCATTGGTAATTTCAGTTTCTGAAATAAAATAACTATCGAGATAAACACTTCTAAAAGGAAAATCAAAATAAAACAAAGTATCTGCCTGAACCGGCAAAAACCTGAAAATAACGCCATTTAATTCAAATTCGATTTTCGAAACACCGCTTTGAATCACCTGAATGCTTTTTTTTGTATTACCTGCCGATATAGTAATCGTAGCTTCCCTTAAAAAAGTCTTATTTTCCGAAGCCCCAATTAAAAACGCGGTTGTTCCTTCTCCATTTTCGGCTGAGAACGAAATCCAACCGGCATCGCAGGTTGCTGTCCAGTTTTTATCGGTTTGCACCTTCACTAAGCTGGCATCCTTTTCAGTAGTAAAATTTATGGTTGAATGTGATAATTCCAAAACACCGGAACCATCAGAATCATCATCTTTCCCGCATGAAACCATGAAAAGAAACACTAACAAAAAACAGGCTATCTTATTATCCATAAAAGAAAGTTGTTATCATTAACACAAAGAGCATCTTTATCAATCACAAAATCAAATATAAACAACTTTCAAAAATGGTCGATCGACATTTTGACCAATAATCAAAATCTAATTTTTAATTTTTATATTTATAAAAAAGTAAATATTTACATTATTACCTAAAATCCGCAAATCATTTTTTATCAAAAATTTTGCGAATTAACGCGAATAAAATTTCTTATATAAGTAAAACGCAAAAATTTATACAGTTATTAAATACAACTTCCCCTACCCACTTTTTTAAAGGCTATTGAGGGTAAGCCTGTAAATCAACAAATCCTTGTTTCACACAGAATTTAACATTTGAATGAGTTTTTTATTATTAGTTATCGGTTACGTATATGAGATGTTTGGCATTTCGAAGCACTTACCTGTCAATTTACAAGTACTTTTGATACGAGCTGAAATGCCCGATAACCCACTGACTACCAAATGTTTTATATACGATGTTAGGTACTGGGCTTTATTCATTTTCAGTCAGTTACGTTCATTTTATGCACTAATTTTTGTTTTATCAGGGTCGGCATTTTCACGTGCGTTTAAGCAGGCATACTCTTTGACAAGTTTTGGTTGTGCGCTGGATTTTCGAACGACTTGGCAATGTGTATGACTGCGAAGCGTGGGCTATCATTGTTTTATTCAATTAATTGTCCAACCTTGTTTACTACTTTATATTCTAAATCTTCAAACTCGTTGAAGTGTGCCTTTCCGCATTTTATTTTCAATTGTTCATCTACTTTCAGTTTCGATAAATCAACTTGGTCTGTTCCTGTGTCTTTGGTTTCTGCTACAAAATAAATTTTCTTGTCGTCCTCAAAAACTACAGCCCAGTCAGGGTTGTAATTACCAATCGGTGTTGGGATTTTAAACCAGTTTGGTAGTTTGAAATAAAACTTAATTTGGTCGCTTGTTTCACAGTCTTTTGCGAATTGGCTTTCTACTTTTGAATCCAACGGAATAAATTCGTTATAGATGGTTTTAGTATTGTCCGAAACTGTGAAAGTGAAGTCATTCAGATAAATTTCAAGTTCCTGCGCTTCAAATAATGCCATTTCATAATCAGAATCTCCGATTCGTTGATATTTAATTCCGTCAATCATCAATGAATATAAAGTTCTCCTTATTGCTTGTGAAGCTAAGTCAAGAAACAATTGAGGATTTACTAAAATATCGCTGATACGACCTGATTTTACAAGTATTTCTTGAATCGTTGAGCGTGTCAATTCGGTTTTACTTTGTATATATCCCAAAACATCAGGAATTTTCCAAGAGTAACCGCCATACGATTCTATTTTATCACCAACATAATTTGTATCAACTCCCTCGTCTGTCATTTGTACCGATACTTTTGTTGAACGAATTGAAGGAGCTTTAATTTCAGGCAAATCTTTTACTGCTTTGGAAGCAACAACAATCAAATCGTTTGTATCATAATCAACCCGATAAGTAGTTTTCTTTTTCAATTTTTCCCAAATCTCAAGAAAACGAGGGTCAGCTTCAAATCCTTTACGATAATTAATTTTAGTTCGGTCTTTAGAGTTTTTAATTCTGCCTTTAAATTCAACTCCGCAATCGTCTTCTATTTCCTGTTGCAAGGCTTTTGCAAAGTCGTCATAGGCTTCATTTGCAATTACTGTCAATCAGTTTATATTCTGGTCGTAAATTCGGTTCCCGTTTTGGTCAACCGATAAACGCAATCCACGACCAATTTCCTGACGTTTTTTAATATCTGATTTTGTTTCGTTGAGCGTACAAATCTGAAAAACATTTGGGTTGTCCCAACCTTCACGCAATGCAGAATGTGAAAAGATAAAACGCAATGGATTTTCGATGTCCAATAGCTTCTCTTTATCTTTCATTATCAAATTGTATGTATCATCGTCAGCCTGTGTTTCGCCCGATGTATCTTTAAGTTTTCCTTTTTTGTCTTGTGAAAAATACCCATTGTGTATTTCGTCAATCAAATGTTTATCTAATTTCTGAAACGCTGGTTTTGAAATAAACTCTTTATAAATTTCCTCGAACCATTCAGCAAATTTGCCTTGCAATGGATTTCCCGATTCATCGTACTGACGGTAATTGGCAACCTTATCAATGAAAAACAGCGATAATACTTTAATTCCTTTTGGATTTAAGCGTAATTCCTTTTTTAAGTGTTCTTCAACGGTCTTCCGTATCTGAAATTTCATTACTTCGTCATTCAAACCGCCTTGGGTATCGCCTTTGTAAAGAATGTTTCCGTTTGAAAGTGAAATACAGTTATTCGATGCGTCTATTTCTTCAATTGTGTCGCCAGTGGCGACACAATTTCAATATCGTGAAATTGGTCGGCAAACTGCATCATTCTCCGCAAATTACGCATCTCAAAACTTTTGCCATAAAATTCTGTCAATTGTCGTGCCACTGTACCGACAATCTCTTTTCCGTATTCGGCACGCTCATTATTGAGTATGTGTTCGTTTATGGTTTTCCCAACCTGCCAATAGGTTAGCACAACTGTACTGTTTACCTGTACGGCAACCTGCTTTTTGCCCTTCTCTATTATGGAGGTAAGCTCCTGAAATAAAACGATATTGCTTTCTTCTTTCATTTAATTTCGAGTTATTTACATGTTTTCGGAATTATGATTTCAGATTTTTGAATTTATTTGACTCTCCATTCATCAATCATCAATCATCAATCAAATAGTTTTAAATTCAATCCCTGCATCTTTCATTTGCAGTGCAGTATTGGTTTTTAACTGGTCATTTCCTTTAAACAAGCGGTCGAGTGCAATAACTTTTTGCGGTTTTTCATTTAAAACAGCAGTAACAATTTCCTGTGTAGCTTTTTCAAGCATAAGCACCATCTCATTAGTATTGATACAGAAGTATTCGTTTTTATGCTTTATGTATGAATTAATATCTTTTCCACTTTTTAGTAATAATTCATAAACCATATTTTCAATAGTCGCTTTTTCAGAAACAGGGTCAACAAACAATTTCATCTGTTCTTCCAATGCTTTTGCATCTTTGCCCTCAATTTGTTGCCATTGTTTGAAATTACTGTCGGATAGTTTAAGGACTTTAAAGCCTAAATCAATTTGCTTTTCTTCATCGCCTTGTTCAAAATCAAGCTTACCTTTTTTCTTTTCATTTTCGGCTTTGATTTCGTTAGCTATTTTTTTTGAAGCTTTTCTGATTCTATCTTTTGCTACATCTGAAATTGTTTTATAACCTAATTTGAAAGCTTCACTCTTTTCTTCACAAAGTTCTGGTAACTGTATGCAAATACATTTTCGACTACCACCATCTTCTTTATTTAAATCCATTACTGCATGTGCGGTTGTTCCCGAACCTGAGAAAAAATCAAGAATTAAGTCATTTGACTTGGTCCCAACTATTAAAAGCTTTTTTATAAGATTAGCAGGTTTGGGATTTGAAAAAACACCTGTTTTGCCAAACAATTCTTTAGCTTCGCTTGAAGCATGTGTATTTAGTATTCCTTGAATAATATTTTTATATGGTGAACTTCGTTTAATTTTTTTGCCTTCATTGTCTACATTAAGATAAATCTTATAATAAACACCCCAACCACATTCTTTTGATGTTGATTCCTGAACTTCAATAAATCCATTTTTTATTCCCCATTCTAGTTTATCTTTACCCCATTTCCATCTCCAACCATCATTAAATTTTTCTTTGCGTCCATTAGGGAAAATGATTTTACCATCAGGAGTTTTTACACCATAATCGAGGCTTTCATAATATCTTCTCCGAGCGTTGCTTTTAATCTTTCAAAATCAACTTTGCCCTCGCTGAATACTTCGGGCATTAATTCCTGTAACTGTTTTAGTTTTACCTCATTGGGTGTAAGGCTTTTTCCGTCCATATATTGTTAATCTCCTTTATTATCAAATTTAATATTCAAAATTTCGCAATTTACAATTTTCATTTGTTAATCAGTCCGCAGTGGGTCGGCAAAAATATAGAGTAGCCACTTGTAAAAAATATGGGCTACAGCCATAATAATCAGGTAAACGGTATTTTTTTCCAAGAAGCTAGGGCATTGAATTCCAATTAAAATCGTTGTTCTGCATATCGAAAACTCGCTCACTGTCGCCCCTTCTGTTATTAAACACAATTGCATCTTTTTTAGAAATATCCCAATCATTGATGATAATTAACAGGTAGTAGTTAACATCGTTTATAAAAAGAGATATTTGGCCGGTTTTGTTGGACATACGGTAAGCTATGATACGGTGATAGTAATTTCCAAATTGATATTTGAAACTGATAACCTCCATGTCTTGAAAATTTATGGTACAGGGTTTCCAATTGTCAGTATCGGCAGCTGTTGTTAATAAGATCTCTGAATTTGATGCCCTTATCGAAAAAAGGATGTCCCTCTGGTGAAAATAATCTATGACTTCTTTTATGTACGAGCCAAAATCTATCCGGGCATAACGGGGCTTTACACCTTTGTTGGACAATATCTCCATTGCCCTTTTATGTGTTGATAACTGGGCAGTTTTAACGTTACAGTTACCATTTCAACCTTCGATGTAAACAGTGATGTTTGAAATGGTAGCGACTACGTGGAAATATCCTTTCTTGTTTTTGTAACTGTATTCTGCATCATAGTTATCGGCAGGGAAAAATTGGTGGTCAAAATTATAGACCAATGCTTTATCTGCCGGGTTTATCTGGTTGAACTTTATTGCACTATCAACCAAAAACTCATTCATCCTTGTATTGATAATGATTTTGTTTGTCTTGCTATGTCCGGTTTTTATGTAATCACACGAAACGGATAATTCAACATCACCCCGAAGGATTGTATCTGTAGATGGGATACTGATCCCTTATAAATTGTTTAATGTATTATCCCTTACGTAATTTACACCTTCTGTAACATTGCCACTACTGTAAGCAAAATAGAATCTACTTAACAAAATATCGAAGTAGTTAAACCCAATTTTTTTCATTCTTATACCAAGTTAATTGTCAATAAAAACAATTTCGCCATGTGTAAAAAGTTGCTCATGTATAAGGTGAATCCCACCCAATGGCGTTATATTTGAATCGAAAATTTTAATCATCTACCTAAATAGGTAAAAATTTTCGAGACTTGCATTTACTTGTAGGTCTTATTTATCAAGACTTTTTAAGTTTTATCAAAATATTTATTACAGAAGTAAGGAATTAATAAGGAATACTTATAAAAATTTTTGTTCCTTTATTAATTTCAGATTTCATATAGATATCTCCTTTAAGTAATTGAACTATCCCTTTAGAAATAGATAAACCTAACCCAATTCCAGTATTAAAATCAGAACTTTTACGAAAAGAATCAAAAATAATAGGGATAATATCTTCCGAAACTCCTTTTCCGGTATCAAAAATCTCAAAAACAACCTCTTTTTCTGAACATTGAACCAACAATTCAATTTCACCTTTATCTGTAAATTTTATAGCATTATCAATAACATTATCTATTACTTGTTTCAACCTTTTATAATCTGTTCGCATACTAGCTTTTACCTCAGGAATTAAATTTTTAACAGAGAATATAATACAATCTTTCTTCCCGGACTTTTCAATTTTCAAAATAGTATCAGCCTCAACTTCAGATATAAATGCAAAAAGGTTAATTTGTGTCATATAAATTTGTAATTGACCACTATGAATTTTGGATATATCAATAATATCATCCATTATTACTAATAATCGATCAATACTTTTTGTTAAAATAGATTGATATTCAACCATTGTAGACATTTCAACCGAGTTGGAAATCAGTATCTCACTAAAACCCATAATACCGTTTAAAGGAGTTCGAATTTCATGAGATATATTATTTAAAAATGCAGTTTTTAAATTATTTGCCTCTTCTGCTTTATTTAAAGCCATTTTTAGCTCACTCGTCTTTTCCTCAACTCTTTTATTTAAGGTATGATTCCATATAACCATAATTAAAAAAATCAGTAAGAAAATTACCACTGAACCGGTAATTATTATACCAATAAAATACTGAACAACAGGCTTTAAAACAAACTCATATGGTATAGAAATCCCAATTGACCAATATTTTTTTGAATTCCCAAATTTTACAGGCAGAAGAATTACCAGATACTCTCTATCATTATATCCTTCATACCTAAAAGTCTCTGAATAACCTCCTTTCAAACTATTATTAACAATTTCTTCTTTATTAAGTGAAAGTGTTGAAAAAAAACTTTTTCCAACAACTCTTTTATCAGGATATGATACGACCATACCATTATTAGAAAGCAAAAACACAAAACCTTCATCAAATGGCTTAATATTAGCAAGTTCACTCTGAAGTGTATCAAGCCTTTTATCTATCCCTACAACACCTATAAATTTATCATTAGAAATAATAGGGGAAATAATACTTATTTCAAGAACACGGTCACTGCTATAAGGATATTTCCAATAATAGGGTTCTGAAATATAATCTTCCTGTTTATTTTTAGGTATTGTGTACCAATCTTCATCTTCAGGATTATAATATATTTCATTCTTTTCATAAAACTTTTTTGAATTTGTCCTAAATGTTGAATAATAAAAACGCTCATTGGCAGCATCTTCTTTATCAATACTATTCCTTTCACAGACTGTATAAAGATTATAAATTTGAGGATTTTTTAAAAAAGTTATTTTATGTGTTGCCCTGAAACATTCTCTTCGTACTTTATATGAAATATCATTGTAGTTACTAACATTATTGGCTAAAGTTTGGGTAATAACCAAATCCTTTTCAATACTATTCTTTACGAAATTACCATAATTCGAAGCAAGTTCAATTGCTTGTTTTATTGAGATAATTTTTTGTTGCCCCTTAATTTTATTGAATAATACAGCTGCTATTAATGTTACAGCAACAAAACTGAAAAGCATAAATACAGCAACAGCAAACAATCCATATTTATGAAATATCTTTGAAATACTATCAATTATCAAAAACATAATGCTGTTTGTGTTCGTTTGTGCTTTTCTATTATTATTCCATTATTGACTCAAAAAAATAAAATAAATTAACCCAGATTAATATATCAAATTATTAACAAATATCAAACAATCAATGTTTAAAACCAATTGCATAATTAAAACAACAAATTTTACAAAAAAGCCTAATACCGTTTAGATTGATAGTATTCAAAACCTTTTATTTATCTTTTACTCCTTATATTCAAAAAAAATATCAGAAATAAAACTTAATTGATAAAACCATGAAAAAAACAGGCTTAAACATTGTATTAACCGGCGATGGAAAAGGTAAAACAACCTCATCTTTAGGTATGATTTTGCGGGCTTTAGGTCATCAAAAAAAAGTATGCTTAATACAGTTTTTAAAATCGCCCGACTCAGGATACGGCGAAATTAATATTTTAAACAAACTGGGTGTAGAAAATTATCAAATTGGTGCCGGTTGTACCTGGATTGCCGATGACAATGATACCATTGATGAAGCAAAAAAAGCCTGGACCTTAGCCTGCGAAAAAATTAACAGTAACACATACGATTTAATTGTATTAGATGAAATAAATCATGTTATTAACTTCCCAAATTCAATTGGTAGATGTTTATTCACACCTGATGATTTAATTCAAATAATGCGAAATAAACCCGAAAAACTAACCTTAGTTCTAACCGGTCGTTACGCATCACCCGAAATAATTGCTGAAGCCGATACTGTTTCAGAAATTAAGTGCATAAAACATCACTACCAAAATGGAATAAAAGCCACAAAAGGAATTGAGTATTAAATAATAACTAAGTATGCATAAATATTATATATGTTACTCTTGCAATTCAATTGAAGGTAAGCAAACCGGCACAAGAAACAACAATTAAAAACCAAAAATTTTCGATGCTAAAAAGAACATGTTTGAATTATTATTAAAGCGTTAAATAAATTAAAACACTTATTCATGCAAATTTATAATAGCTAACCAACCTCTTAAAAAAACTCATTATATATTGAATATATTAATTACGAATAATACCAAAAGAAAGGCTGTCAAATATGACAGCCTTTCTTTTCTGTTTGTTTGAAAAAAGTTTTCGTTTAATTATTTATAAACGATTATATTATTCTGCGACCACTTTAAAAGAGATCTGAACTTTCACTTCGCGATGTAATTTTAAAGTAGCAGAGTATTCACCAACTTCTTTAACTGTATCTTCCTTAAGGATGATATTCTTACGTTCGATAGAAAAGCCTTCTTTTTGTAAAGCCTCAGCTATTTGAATAGTATTAACCGATCCAAATATTTTACCACTTGAGCTTGTTTTTGCTCCAATTGTAAGCGATTTTCCTTCCAATTGTTTACCTAACTCAATAGCTTCATTCTTAATTTTCTCTTCTTTATGTGCACGCTGACGCCTGTTCTCTTCGTGCACTTTAATTGCCGAAGGAGTTGCTAACACAGCAATGCCTTTAGGAATTAAGTAGTTTCTGCCATAACCTGGTTTTACTGCAACGATATCGTTCTTTGAACCCAGATTATTAACGTCTTCTTTTAATATTACTTGCATGTTAATATCCTCCTTTTTTATTTCATCAAATCAGTTACATATGGAAGAAGAGCTAAATGTCTTGCTCTTTTTACCGCTTGAGCTACTTTACGCTGATATTTCAACGAAGTACCGGTTAATCGACGAGGAAGAATCTTACCTTGTTCATTCAAGAATTTCTTTAAAAATTCAGGATCTTTATAATCGATGAATTTAATTTTACTTTTCTTAAAGCGACAATATTTCTTCTTTTTAATCTCAACCGATGGAGGAGTTAAATATCTTATTTCACTTTGATTCTGTGCCATGATTAATTCTCCTTTACCTCTTTTTTAGTTGCACTTCTTCTTTTTTCACTGTACTGCATTGAGTACTTATCCATTTTAAAAGTTAAAAAACGAATCACTCGTTCATCGCGACGATACTGAACTTCTAACTTATCAATGAATTCAGGTTTTGCTTTAAACTCAAGTACCTGATAAAATCCGGTAGATTTCTTTTGAATCGGGTAAGCCAACTTTCGTAGCCCCCAGTTTTCTTCATGAACAATCTCACCTTCATTTTCAGTAACGAGAGTCTTAAATTTCTCTACCGCTTCCTTCATCTGAGCATCAGATAAAACGGGAGTTAAAATGAAAACGGTTTCATACTGATTTAACATATCACAAAAAATTAATTAATATTTAATGAGGCGCAAAATTATATCTTTTTTACGCCATATCCAATAGTTTATTATAAAAATGATTTTCAACAAATATAACTGATCTAAATTAATGCTTATGATCGCTAAAATATCTCATAAACTGAACTCTTTCGTAAATTTCTGGTTTATCAGCAGTAGTTTGACTCATATTTCCTTTAAACGAATCAATAGTTTCATAACCTTTACTACTCATCCATTCCTTAATACCCGAATTCATTTTTTTCAAGTATGACGAACCTTCCTTATACAATGCACTCACAACCTGCACAGAACCGGCACCGGCCAATAACATTTTTATAACATTATCCGATGTATGAACACCTGTAGATGCTATTAATTCACAATTTGATTTTTGATTCATTATCGAAATCCAACGCAATGGCATTTCATAATCTTTATCGCCCGAAAAAACACCTCCCGAAATCACCTCTTCGTTATTAATATCAAAATCGATAGAGTAATACCTGTTAAATAAAACAATGCCGGCAACACCCGACAATGACAGCCGCTTCACAAACTCACCAAGGTTAGTAAAATATGGTGATATTTTCACGGCCAAAGGAATAGATATTTTTTCAATTATTCTTTCAATTATAGCAATATATGAATGTTCAATTTCTTCAGAACTCTTTTTAATATCAAAGGGTAATTTAAAAATATTTAATTCAAGTCCATCGGCACCTGCTTCTTCCAATTTTTTTGCATAACTCACCCATTCTCCATTCGAGATACAATTTATACTGGCAATTACTGGAATATCAACAGATTTTTTAACATCAGCTATTAAACTCTGGTATTTATGCAATACCTCATCTTTTATCTGATAATCGTAATAATCAAAAAATTCCAAATCGTTATCCATTGGTCCAACTTTAGGAAGAACATTTTTTTCAAAATCAAGTATAATCTCTTCTTCAAATATTGATTTTAAAACAATAGCCCCTGCACCATTATTTGCCAATTCAATAATACTTTCGGCAGTAGAAGTTAAACCACAGCTACCAACAATAATAGGTGATTTAACCGGAATTCCTAAATATGTTGTATTTAAATTCATTTGCTTATATTTTGTATGTAATTATCCATAGAAGCAGCAGCTTTCCTACCATCGCCCATTGCCAATATTACAGTTGCACCACCGCGAACAATATCACCACCTGCAAAAATATATGGTATTGATGATTGTAGTTTATCATCATCTACTTCAATAGTTTGCCAACGAGTCATTTTTAAGTCGGGTAACGAACTGGGGATAAGCGGATTGGGAGATACTCCAACACTAACTACAACCGTATCAACATCAATAAGATACTCTGATCCCTCAACCGGTACCGGTCTTCTTCGCCCACTACTATCAGGTTCTCCAAGCTCCATCCGTTGTACTTTCATTTGTTTCACACGTCCTTTCTCATCGGCATAATACTCCAAAGGATTAGCTAAATTAATAAACTCAATTCCCTCTTCCTGAGCATGTTTAATCTCTTCAACTCGTGCTGGCATCTCTTCTATGGAACGACGATAAATAATCATTGCCCTTTCAGCGCCCAGTCTTTTAGCTGTTCGAACAGAGTCCATGGCTGTATTTCCGCCTCCAATAACAGCAACATTTTTACCGCTTATTATAGGAGTATCGGTATTCGGATTAGCAGCATCCATTAAATTAATCCGGGTTAAATACTCGTTTGAGCTTAAAATTCCAATATAATTTTCACCCGGAATATTCATAAATCGGGGTAATCCGGCACCACTACCGACAAAAAAACCTTTAAATCCCTCGTCTTTTAAGTCATCAATAGTAGCAGTTTTGCCAACAACAAAATTGGTTTCGAAATGAACCCCCATTTTTTTCAAAATATCTATTTCAACATCAACAATACTGTTTGGTAAACGAAACTCAGGAATTCCATATTTCAATACACCGCCTATTTCGTGCAATGCTTCAAAAACCCAAACATCATACCCACGTTTACACATTTCACCGGCAAATGTAAGACCAGCAGGACCAGAGCCTATAATTGCAATTTTAATTCCTTTTGCTGGAGCAACTTCTGGAACAGCCATTTTACCCGACTTTTGTTCGTAATCAGCTGCAAATCGTTCAAGATATCCAATAGCTACAGGCTCTTTTTTCAATTTCAAAGTGTAAAAACATTGAGCTTCACACTGCTTTTCTTGTGGACACACGCGACCACAAACAGCAGGCAAGGTGCTAGTTTGCTTTAACACTTTTGCTGCTTCTAAAAACTCACGCCTTTCAATATTTTTTATAAATTTTGGAATATTAATCTCAACAGGACAACCTGTAATACAAGTAGGATTTGGACAATCCAGGCAACGTTGTGCTTCATTAACAGCATCATCTTCCGAAAGTCCTTGGTTAACTTCAATATTTGATTGCACCCTGATTTTTGGATCAACCTCTGTCATGTGAACCCGAACCAAATCAGTCCTTTCTTTATTTTTCTTCTGGCTTCGTAAAACTACCCGCCACTCTTGTTCCCTTTCTTCTTTTAAATAATCTGGATTTACTGACATAATTAACGGGATTTACATTTATTAGAAATATATTTATTTTCAGCTTCCTTTTCAATATCTTTATATCCACTCAAACGAAGCAACATTTCATCAAAATCAACCTGATGAGCATCAAATTCAGGTCCATCAACACAAACAAACTTCACTTTACCTCCAACAGTAACACGACAAGCGCCACACATACCAGTTCCATCAACCATAATTGTATTTAAACTTGCCATTGTTGGAATATCATATTTTTTTGTAACCATTGATGCATACTTCATCATTACAGCAGGACCAATAACCACAGACAAGTCAACTTTCTCATTTTTTATTACCGACTCCATACCATCGGTTACCAAACCTTTTTGTCCGTATGATCCATCGTCAGTCATAATTATTAATTCATCAGAAAATTGTCGCATCTGATCTTCAAGAATAATCAAATCTTTCGATCGTGCCGCTAAAATAGTAACCACTCGGTTTCCTGCCATTTTCATTGCCTCAACAATTGGCAATAAAGGAGCAACGCCTACTCCGCCACCACATGCTAAAACAGTTCCAACCTTTTCAACATGAGTTGCCTGACCTAAAGGACCAACTAAATCAGTTATATAATCACCCTCTTCTAGTTCAGTAATTTTTCGGGAAGTAACTCCAACCCGCTGAATCACAAGGTCAATTGTTCCTTTATCTTTGTCGGCCGCTGCAATAGTTAATGGAATCCGCTCCCCGGTTTCGCCACATTTAATAATTACAAAATGACCCGCTTTACGAGCTTTAGCAATACGAGGGGCTTCAATGACCAATCGCACCACATTTTCAGAAAAAAATTCTTTCTTAACAATCTTATTCATTGAATTTCAATTAATAATCGAACTTAATAATAACATTAAGAGATTAATTACACCGTTTTAAAATATATCCATTCGTTTAAAAAGCGTTCAAATTTCGTTATTTCTTTGAATCAAAAAACAGTATTTAAAAAAAACTTTCCATAAGAAATTACAACATATAACTATAAGACAATATATTACATGCATTATACACCATTAAACAATGGTTGTTATTTATATGCTTTCTAAATAAAATGCAGGGTTGTTAAAAAAATCAAAAAAGGTAGTATAAAACAATTAATCAGATAAAAATTTATCAACTATATAATATAAGTCCTTTAATTTAATTGGTTTACCAATAAAATCATCGAAACCAACAGCACGAATTCTACTTTCATCTTCGTACCGGGCAAAAGCTGTTTGAGCAACAATAACAATATTACTTTTTATTCGACGAATGGCATTAAAAGCATCTATTCCATTAAGTTTAGGCATATTAATATCCATCAAAACCAAATCGATATTAGAATTTTTCTTAATTTCAATAATAGCTTCTTCTCCATCCTTTGCCCATATAGTATTTAGTTTACGCGACGCCAAAGCTTTTTGAAGATACAGATAATTTGAGTATTCATCTTCAACAATTAATACAGTTTTTCCATTTAAGTTTTGATTAGACTCATTTTTATTAATATCATCATCGTCATGGCTTGAATAACGAATAAAATCAATCGGCAGTTCGAAATAAAATGTTGAACCGGCATCTTTATTAGATTCAACTCTCAACCGACCTCCTAACAATTCTGACAGACGCTTGGAAATAGATAAACCTAAACCTGCACCACGGTAAAGCTTATTTTTATCGTCTTCAATTTTGCGAAAACGTTCAAATATTACTTCAAGTTCTTCGGGCGAAATTCCACGCCCTGTATCTTTAACGTAAAAAGAAATATATTCATTATTTTTCAATACTCCTAGTTCAATATATCCCTGATCTGTAAACTTTAAAGCATTATTCATCAGGTTTAACAAAACCTGCTTAATACGATACACATCAGAATTAAGTTCAATATTACAATCTTTAAGAGTGTTGTTTAAACGTATATCCAAATCTGGATTTCGATTTATCAACATCATTGCCGAATGAACATTATCAACAAGACTATCGAGTTGACAAAAATCGAATTTAATTTTTAGCTGATTCGATTCAATCATTGACAAATCAAGAATATCGTCAATCAAGTGCAACAACGACTCAGAACTAGAATTAATCATCGATATTAAATTTGCACGTTCATCGTTAGTTAAATCAGAATCGTTGAGCAAACTCGAAAATCCCACTATTGCATTCATCGGGGTACGTATTTCGTGCGACATATTGGCAAGAAATGCTGTTTTCAATCGATCAGACTCTTCAGCCTTGTCTTTCGCCTTTACCAATTCAGCAGTTCTTTTACGAACCAGTTCTTCGAGTTTATTATTATGGTTTTCAATCTCTTTTTTTTGTATCTCAATCAACTCTTGTCTCTCTTCCAATAATGTATTGTTTTCCTGCAAATATTCGGTTTGTATACGCAATTCTTCATTCTGCTCTTCAATTTTTAATGTTCGCGCAACAACTAACTCTTCCAGATGATTATTTTTTTCTTTAAGTTTTATTGTTCGCATTCGAATAAATAACATAATAAGCAAAACTATAACCAAAGCCATAATAATTTGAAAGTACAACTTATTATAAAAAGGAGCATCTACAACTATTTCCAATACTCTAATATCATCATTAAATATTAAATCGTTAGACGATACTTTAACCATTAATTTATAATTGCCCGATTTTAGGTTCATATAACTGGCCTTTCTTTGCATATTATCGAGCAATACCCATTCCGCATCGAAAGGTTCCAATTTATATGAATAGTGATTTTTTTCGGGCTGAAAATAATTCAATGATGAAAATTCAATAGCAAATTCTTTAGCCTGATATGGAATAAAAATTCTATCAGCACTTTCGATATTTTGCGAAAGAACCGTATTTCCATAGTATTGTTGATTAACAACAACTGACTTATTATCGAGTGTAAAATCAGTAAAATGAACCTCTAATGGCCGCATATTTTCATAAACTTCTGCTGGAAGAAACGATACAAGCCCATTCATACTACCAAAGTAAATACGTCCCTGTTTATTTTTATAACTAGCTCCCCAATAAAACTGATTACTTAACAATCCATCAGATAAATAATAATTTCGAAACATTCCCCGAAGAGAATTTAATCGGGAAAGACCGTTATCTGTGCTAATCCATATATAACCATTAGCATCTTGTTGCATGGCATAAGCAATATTACTACTTAACCCATTTTTTTTAGAATAACGCTCAAAAATGAAATTATTTTTCAGCACATCATCTTTTGTTATTTTATTTATTCCTTCGCTATAAGTGCCAATCCAAATATTACCATCCTTATCTTCCATTAACGAAATGGCATAATTACCACTCAAGCTATTATTATTGTCGGGTTCATTTACGATTCTATGAATAACACATGTATCAGGGTTAATAACTCCATATTCATCGGCATCTACTTTAAAAAGAGCTTTTTGAGTTGCTATCCATAAATTATCAAACTGATCAAATAAAAGAGCTCCAACCCCAACAATTGGAATACCTTTCCATGTTGCATTAAAATGAGTAACATTCATGCTTTCGCTGTCAATAACATCAATTCCGTGAAGTGTTCCCATCCAAACCCGACCAAGTTTATCTTCGGCAAAAGACGAAATAAAATCCGATACAATAGTATTTTGGTTATTAGAACTATGTTTTAATATTTTAAAATTTCCAGTATCATAGTTTTCAGGGCTCAAAATACCCATTCCATCACCCCAGGTAGCTACCCAAATATTTCTATCTCTATCTGCATATAATGCCGAAATAAAATTATTCGGCACACTGTTATTTATTGCAGAGCTAGTATAGTATTTAAACTCACCAGTTTCCTTTATCATCCTGTTAAGACCACCACCGGCTGTACCTATCCAAAGATTGTTATCATCCTCAAAAATAGAATTAACAATTTTTGTATTTAAAGATGATGTACTTCCGGGCATATTAAAAATAATATCAAATCCTTTCTGACGGGTATTAAAACGATTAAGGCCACCACGATCAGTACCTACCCAAATATTTCCATCTGAGTCGTTTAACAAACAATTTACGAAACTATTATTAAGCCCATATTTCGAGAATTGAACATCGGAAATGATTTGACATTCGAATGTTTGAGTATTAACCAGGCTTAATCCACCCAAAGTACCTACAACTAAAAAACCTCTGTCATCTTCAATAAATGCAGTAATATTATCGTGTGGTATTATTGGATTATCTTCACCAAGCAAAAAGAAATTATGAAATATATTTGTCGAAATATTAAATCTCGACATTCCGGCAACTGTACCAAACCACATATCACCATTTGAACCCTGATAAATGCTTAAAACTTCGTTATGGGGTAAACTATTTGAGTTATTTGGTTCAAACATATAACGTTCTAACCGATCGGCCGATATATTAGTATGATATAATCCAATATTTGTTCCTAACCAAATGTTTTCATCTTTATCAATAAAAATACAATTCAACTCATTATTTTCATTCTCAAGAGCTTTTTGAACATTATTAAAATTCTTTATATTCAATATTTTCCCACTTCTATCAACCGAAATTTTTATTATAAACTGATCGCCCCCAATCCATAAATCACCATTATGATCTTTAACAATACTTGTAACATGATTATTTAACATGTTATCAATTTTAATATCAACATTCAAAAAACAATCCTGCTCATACAAGTATACATTAATACCATTATCTGTTCCAATCCAAATGTTACCGTATTCATCTTCACAAAGAGCATAAATAAAATTACCGTTTATTGAATTTTCAGAGTTCTTTTCATAATAAAACGTTTTAAAAGAGTATCCATCAAAACGATTCAATCCTTCCCACGTACCTACCCATAAAAAACCCCTACTATCTTTTAATAAACAATCAACCATATTATGCGATAATCCATTATCAGTTGTATAATATTGAAAAGAATAATTTATGTTATTCCTGTTTGCATACAATAAAAAACTATTGAATACACATAATAATATAAAAACAATATTTTTTACCATTACTATTAATTAACCTGCATAATATAAAATTAAATTTACATATTTTAACAACATATTTTCTTCTTATTTATATTTTTATTTATAAAATATAACCACATATTGAACCCATTCAAAAAAAAACAACAAGTAATTAATTATAAAATTTATTAGCGAAACGAGAATAATGAATTAAAAAAAAATCTAGATTTACAACGAACAAAAAAACAAAACAATTATTGCATAACACATTATTAAACTGCATGTTACAATGTATTTTTTTTTACGTTCATATAAATAATTCATTATTTTCAATTATGAGACATTTCCTATAAATGAAACTTGGAATTCGTAAAGCAACAACAGGCGATTTATTATTTCTCGAAGAGTTAGAAAATCAGTCATTTCCTGAATTTCAGAGAAACAGCAGACGAAGTATATCCCTTAGTATTACTAGTCCGTTCCAGGAAGTTTGGATAGCTGAACAATACAACAGCAATCCGGTTCCCATAGCTGCCATGATTCTTTTTGTATATAAAAATGCATTACGCATTTATTCAATAGCAACATCGCCCACCCATAGGCATGCCGGTGCTGGTAAATATCTTTTAAACCATGCCTTGATGTTGGCTACATCTAAAAAAATGACCAAGTTAATACTGGAAGCGAATATAAAAAACGAACAATTAATTAACTGGTACAAAAACTTTGGCTTTACTCCAAAAAACACCATAAAAGATTATTATACAAAAGGAGTTGATGCATTAAAAATGTGTTATCAGGTAATACCACATAAAGACGATTCTCAAAAATCGAAAAATATTATAGTCATCAACAAACCTCATCACTGGCAATTCAGAGATGTAAATGCTAACATTGTCTCGGTAAAAGATTACATAAACGACATTAAATACTCAACTGCCAATAATATTAGAGTATTTAATTTATGCACATCATACCAGTATCAGAGCTATGGATATTATGTATCTCTTTTGGCTTCAGCTCGTGGTCAACGTGTTATCCCGGGTGTTACTACAATTCGCGATTTCAATAATCTTGGAATAATACGTTCTATCACTACAGAGTGTAACGAATTACTTCAATCATCATTAAAATCTATTAAAACAAACTCCTTTAGTATAAAAATTTACTTTGGTCAAACAACAGTAAGAGGATTAAAAAAACTTGCTTATAAACTATATCAACTGTTCGAAACTCCTCTTTTCGAAGTGAATTTTATTAAAGATGAAGTTTGGATGATAAAAAAAATCCACCCACTTACATTAAGTAAAATAACAGAAACAGAATTTGACATTGTAAATAATTTTGCTCAAAAATATTTCGATAAAAAACGTTTCAACCGCACCCGTTTACAATCGTACAAATATGATTTAGCTATATTAGTTAATCCAGAAGACCCTACTCCTCCATCATGCCCCGATGCTTTAACACAATTTAAAAAAGCTGCACATCGAAAAGGGATATATACCGAATTTATTACCAAATCTGATATTGATAGAATAAATGAATTCGATGCGCTTTTTATTAGAGAAACCACCGGTGTTAACAATCACACTTATCAAATTTCACGATTAGCTTATGCCGAAGGATTGGTTGTAATTGACGATCCTTGGTCTATTGTAAGATGTTCAAATAAAATATATCAAAACGAACTATTTAGAAGTAACAAAATATTAACACCTAAAACTACTGTATACACAAAAAACTTTTTTCAACCAAAAGATTTAGATAAAGTAAACTTTCCAATTGTAATAAAACAACCCGACAGTGCCTTTTCGTTAGGTATTATTAAAGTTAACAACAAAGATGAAGCATTAGAAACCATAAAAAAACTCTTTAAAAAATCGGACATGGTTATTGGACAAGAGTTTTTATACTCACCTTTCGATTGGCGAATTGGCATTATAGACAACACACCATTATTTGCATGTAAATACTTTATGACTAAAGGACATTGGCAAATATACAGCTGGCAAAACGAATCGGAAGAACATTCAGGTGGATATGAAACATTACCCATATCTGAAGTTCCGGTTAAAGTTTTAGAAACTGCACGTAAAGCTGCTTCACTTATTGGAGATGGGCTATACGGTGTTGATTTAAAGGAAATTAACGGAAAAGTTTATGTAATTGAAGTTAATGACAACCCAAATATTGATGCCGAAGTTGAAGACAATTACCTAAAGGAAAAACTTTACGATCGTATTATCGATTCTATTCACCGTAGAATTGAAGTAACCAAAAACCTAAATAACTTTTTTATTGAAAAATGAATTAACAAATAATTTATTATAACATTATACAATTAATTATTTTTAACATATCACATCTGAAATATTAAAAAAATCACTAAAAATAGGGATTTATATAATAGTATTTCTTTATACTTTTGTTGCATTAACAATAAACATTGTACAAACGATACAAAAATAAATAAATGAATTCATTTGTTAAAAATTTACTAATCAAAATAACCGCATCTTTAATAATTGTGGTTATTGGATTAATGGTTGCTAACAAAGGAATTTATACCCATTCTCATATATTAAAAAACGGTACTGTTTATACCCATGCCCATCCTTACAACAATACCAATGATTCATCACCATATAAATCACACCAACATAAAAGTAGTGATCTTTTATTTTATCAAAATATAGATTTAGTATTCTTCTCTCTGTTTATAATTGCATTTTTTTTATTTGTTTTTAAACAAATAAAAAAATACTATTTCAAAAACAATAAATACAATTATTATTTTGCACTTTCTAATTTAGGAAGAGCCCCTCCAATAGCTTAATCACTTCATTTTTTTATAGCGCAGATCATATTACTGGATATTATTAATATACCCATGAATTGTTATTTTATTTAATAATGGGTTTATGAAACAAACATCCATTTATGACGAGCAAATACTATTAATCGTAAATCGAAATAGTCAAAATTCATAATGCGAGTTTCGCCTGCCATTTACCAGGCAGATAAAATATTATTTTACAAATAATACCTCCATGTAATTAGCTCACAACAAAGAGAAAAATATATATTTCATGGAATTTATAATTTACCATTTAATTAACTAAAATATATTTAAGTGAAAAAAATAACATATATAACGACAATAATACTATTGTCATATTCTCTAATTATAAATGCACAAAAAACAAAAACCGATGCCAACATTATTGGGCATGTAACCAATTCGGGTAAACACCTTTCATTCGTTTCAATTGGATTAAAAGGAACTACCATTGGTACAGTAACCGATGAAACCGGACATTATCAACTAATTAATTTACCTACTGGGGAACAGTTTATTACAGTAAGTATGATTGGTTACAAACCTCAGGAAAAAAAGGTATTGCTCGAAAACGGACAAACCATTGAAATAAAGTTTGACTTAGAAGAAGATGTACTAAACATAAATGAAGTAGTTGTATCGGCCGACCGTAGTCAACAAAAACGAACCGAAGCCCCAGTTATAGTAAACACAATATCGCCAAAGCTTTTTGAAACTTCACAATCAATAACACTGGGCGAAGGTCTTTGTTTTTCTCCGGGTCTTCGGCTTGAAAACAACTGTCAAAATTGCGGTTTCTCACAAGTGCGTATGAATGGCATGGAAGGTCCATACTCGCAAATATTAATAAACAGCCGCCCTATATTTAGTGGTTTAGCCGGAGTATATGGATTGGAGTTAATCCCGTCAAACATGATTGATAAAGTTGAAGTAGTTCGTGGTGGTGGTTCTGCTCTTTTTGGAAGTAATG
The DNA here is from genome assembly GCA_016933045.1 of Marinilabiliaceae bacterium. Lineage (GTDB taxonomy): Bacteria > Bacteroidota > Bacteroidia > Bacteroidales > Marinilabiliaceae > JAFGBR01. The sequence goes on from JAFGBR010000010.1 coordinate 118,107, forward strand.
CCATTGCCGGTACTATTAATATAATTATGAAAGACCCAAAAACAAACAGTTATGAGGCAGGTACTACTTATGGTTTAACAGGTACAGGAACTGATGGAAAAGAAAGTACAGATTACACCGTTAACTTTAATGCCTCGGCAGTTTCTGAAAATAGCCAATCGGGATTATCGGTTTATGGTTTTACACGTGATAGAGAGATGTACGATGCCAACAACGATGAGTTTTCTGAAATTACACCAATTAAAAACATTACCTTTGGTGGCAGGGCATTTCATAAATTTGGCCATCGCGACAAATTGGCTCTTGATTTCTTTTCTATTAAAGAACAACGCGATGGTGGCAGCGACCAGGATTATCCGCTTCATCAACGCCGGGTTGGAGAGGTAGTAACCCATAATATGAATGTGGCAGCAACTACTTACGAATGTTTCTTTCGCGAATACGATTTATTATCGGTTTATGCATCAGGGCAATTCCTAAACCGCGATTCATACTATGGAGCCGGTTACTCAACATCAGATTACGGAAACTCAAAAGATAACACTTATAACTTTGGCGTACAATACAAAGCTGTTTTTAATGGCTCATCACTCATTGCAGGTATAGAAAACACAAGTGGCTATCTAACTGATAAGAAATTAGGAGCTCCTATATTTGTACAAGAAAACAGTGAAACTATTATCATCGACAACCAAGATCATACAATTATTGCTGACCAGTCATCTATTACAACAGGTATTTTTGCACAATACGATATTACAATAAACAAACTTAAAGCCTCAGTTGGAGCCAGGTTCGACAACTATCATATTGAAGATAACCAAAATAATGGCGAACAAAAAAAAGGTGGAGTTTTCAGTCCTCGTATAAGTCTAATGTACGAAATTATAAACGGACTACAAGGCAGGTTAACTTATTCACAAGGTTATCGTGCCCCACAAATTTTTGATGAAGACTTACACATCGAAACATCGGGTTCACGTCAGGTAATACATAAAAATGATGCTGATTTAAAACAGGAAACAAGTCACAGTTACATGGCCTCACTCGATTATAATAAATTATTTGGGAAAGTATATACCGGCTTTTTAATTGAAGGTTTTTATACCAAATTAGAAGACGCATTTTCTAATGAAATGAGCGATCCGGTAAACGGAGTTGTGACCTACACACGGATCAACTCGACCGGAGCAGCAGTTAAAGGTGTTAATATGGAACTGCGATTAAAACCGTTAAAAAATTTTGAAATGAGTTCGGGTTTTACTTTACAAACCAGCGAATACGAAAAAATACAGGATGATTTTCCGGAAAAACGATTCTTCCGCACCCCCGATCATTACGGATTTCTGGCCATTGACTGGGATTTTGTTAAAGGTTTTTGTTTATCCACAACCGGTAATTATACCGGCAGCATGCTTGTGCCATATTTTGGTACCGAGTGTGAAACATTTATTAATGACGTTGGCGATGAAGAAGTTATTGGCCAGTTACGAAAATCAGATTCTTTTATCGATTTAGGTGCTAAACTTAGCTACAAAATTAAATTAAATGGAGCTTCAGTTGAATTTTCAGGTGGTATAAAAAATATGTTTAACTCGTATCAAAACGATTTTGATAAAGGCATTAACCGTGATCCGGCATATATTTACGGTCCGGTTTCACCTCGAACAGTATATTTTGGAATTAAGTTTGGAAATCTTTTATAGATGTAAAAATATTTTGCATTCATTTCAACAATAACAATATTATATTATGAGTATAAAATATTGACCGACAGGTAATACTGTCGGTCATATACTCATTATGACTTAATAAAAAATATATAATAATTTTATTTATTATAACCATATTTTCCTAAACTAAATAGTTTTATCATTAACTCATCACGCGACTCTTTATATAATTCGGCATTACGCATAAGATGATCATTCATAAGTTTTAACCGCACTTGATTTTTAACACGTGCAATTAATTCGTCACGTTGAAATGGTTTTCGAATATAATCGGCACCTCCAATTTTAAAACCATTTACAACATCACCGGTATCACTTTTTGCTGTTAAAAAAATTACCGGTACATTTTTATGTTCACCATCTTTTAGCTTTTTACAAACCTGAAAACCATCCATCACAGGCATCATAATATCCAACAAAATAACATCAAAACTTCTACGATCCACCTCTTCAAGTGCCTTTTCCCCACTATTAACTGACACAACATAATATCCTTCGGTTTTTAACATCTCCTGTAAAAGAATCAAATTGCTTTCATTATCATCAGCAATCAATACATTAACGTTATTATTTTCATCCATAAACAACAAATTATCAAGTTACTAACGCAATTTAAGTTACAAAATATAAATAAAGAAACAGTATTTCTTACAAAATAATATGCAGATTACTTTTAATAATTTACTAGTTTTATAATTGAAAACAAACTATTAAAAAACAATAAAAATGAGCAAACACATTTTAAAACTTATTTCAACAACAATGTTGTTAACAGCAATTTTATTAAATTCATGCATAACAAAAAAAATTGAATTCTCTAATCCAATAGCATATCAACGAGCCGACCCATGGGTTCATAAAGCTGATGATGGCACCTATTATTTAATAGCAACAGCACCCGAATACGACCGAATTGAAATAAAAAAATCAAAAACCATTAACGGACTCAAACAAACTGAACCTGTAGTTGTTTGGCGCAAACACAAAACTGGTGTTATGGGGCATCATATATGGGCTCCAGAACTACATAAAATTGACGGAAAATGGTACATCTATTTTGCAGCCGGAGAAGCTGAAAAAGTATGGAACATAAGAATGTGGGTATTATCAAACACATCCGAAGACCCAACACAAGGCGAATGGAAAGAAGAAGGACAAATTAAAACCAAAAAAGAATCTTTTTCGCTCGATGCAACTACTTTTGAAAATAAAGGAGAACGATATTTAATTTGGGCACAAAATGTTTGGTCAACTAATCACGGAACAGGTTTGGTAATGTCGAAAATGAAGAACCCAACAACACTCGAAGGGCCTGAATTACTTTTAACAGAACCAGAATACGATTGGGAAAAAGTTGGTTACAACGTAAATGAAGGACCTGCTGTTATTAAACACAAAGGAAAAATATTTGTTACTTATTCGGCCAGTGCAACCGACTTCAATTATTGCATTGGTTTATTATGGGCCGATGAAAACTCTAACTTAATGGACAAAGAATCGTGGCATAAATCAGATAAACCGGTATTTTTTACTAATGAAGAATTAAAAAGATTTGGTCCCGGACATAATTCATTTACAAAATCGGAAAACGGAAAAATGGATATAATGATATATCATGCACGTGATTACAAGGAGATTAAAGGAAACCCACTAAGGGATCCAAACCGACATACCAGGGCAAAAGTTATTTATTGGACAAAAGATGGATTCCCCGATTTCAAACAAAATGAAAAGGATTAATAGGTTTTATTAATAAACTTCAAAAAGGGCTATCAAAAAAATAGTCCTTTTTTTTATAACATTTCTTGTCTGAAAAATAATTATCTTCAAAACAAAAAACTGCTTTTAATGATAAAAACCAAAATTATCGCCCATCGTGGCGAATCATTTTTAGCTCCCGAAAATACATTACCGGCAATTGAATTGGCATGGAAAAATGACATTACCGATGTAGAGATTGACATTCAATTAACTAACGATAATCACATTGTAGTTTTTCACGATTACAAAACAAAACGAATTGGCAATAGAGATAAATATCTAAAAACACAAACACTATCGCAACTTATGGAGCTAGATGCTGGTACATACAAAGATGCTAAATATGCCGGTACTAAAATACCAACACTCAAAGAAGTATTAACAAATATGCCACCACTTAAACGATTAATAATAGAAATAAAACATAACATAGAAATAATTCCTCACCTCATTTCTTTAATAACTAAATACCACCTCACTCCTAATCAAGTGGAATTCATTGCTTTTGATTTCAACATAATTACAGAATTAAAAAACAAATTACCTAAATACAAATGTCTTTTATTATTAGATTTAGATTATGAACGTCCCTATTGGATGATTTGGATTAATAAAGAAAAACTTATTAAAAAAATAATTAAATATAATATTGACGGAATTGACATTTGGGCCGGCAAATTATTAAATCAAAAATTTATTAAACCATTTAAAGATGCCGGTCTTTATGTGTATACATGGACTGTAAACGACATTAATAAAGCAAAAGAGTTAATAAAAATTGGAGTTGATGGCATTACAACTGACAGAGCTTCATGGATGAAAGAAAAAATTAATGAATAACAAGGCAAAAATAAACACTAAAATGTCTAAAGTTATTATTGGAATTCACGGACTGGGAAACAAACCAGAAAAAGATATTCTGCAAGAATGGTGGAAAAAATCAATGCACGAAGGATTAAGAGGTATTGGAGAATACAATTTAGAACTTCCAAAATTTGAACTAGTATATTGGGCAGATGTATTATATGCTTACCCATTAACCGAACGAATAAAAGACAAATCAGATCCTTACCATCTTGAAGAAAAATATACCGAATCGCCACAAAATTTTATTATAGAAAACCACAACACACGAAAAAAAATTGTCAATTTTATTAACCAACAATTAAATAAAATATTTCTAAACCCCGACTATTCTCTAAATTACTCATTTATTACCGATAACATTCTCCACCAGTTTTTTAAAGATCTTGAAATATATTTCTCCGAAACAAGTATCGAAACAGAAGATATAAATTGCAAAGCTAAAGGTATTATACAAAACAGACTTTACACTATATTAAAAAAATATCAACACCACGATATATTTTTAATTGGTCACTCAATGGGGTCGATAATTGCTTACGATGTATTATCGTACATAATGCCCGAAGCAAACATACATACCTTTATAACAATAGGTTCTCCTTTGGGTTTACCTGTTGTTGTTGGTAAAATGGCAGCCGAAGAAAAAAAAACATTTAACAAAGAGGTAGAGATTATGCGTACTCCTCCAGGCATAAAAAAACACTGGTACAATTTTGCCGATATACTTGATAAAGTAGCTCTCAACTATGAACTATCTGATGACTTTGGCCCCAACGAACAAGGAATCAAACCAATCGACTTTTTGGTAACCAACACATACACTGTTAACGAAACCCGAAACCCACACAAGTCATACGGATATCTCAGAACACCCGAATTTTCAAAAATTCTGTCATATTTCATTAAAGAAGAAAACAAAGATTTTAACCAAAAAATAAAAATCGCATTCAATCAAATAACTGAAAAAATTACAGATGCTATTAAATCCATCAACCAATCCTAATAAATAATTCTATGAACAGAGATATAATGCTCAAAAACCTTAATAATACTGAGGTATTCGACATTGCGATAATTGGAGGTGGCGCAACCGGGTTATACTCTGCTGTCGATGCTGCATCTAGAGGTTATAAAGTCATTTTAATTGAACAATCGGATTTTGGGAAAGGAACATCAAGCAAAAGCACCAAGTTGGCTCATGGAGGAGTCCGCTATCTTCAGCAAGGTAATATTTCATTGGTTTTAGATGCATTAAAAGAACGAGGATTATTACGTCGCAATGCCCCTCATTTAGTCCACGACCTGCCATTCATTGTTCCTATTTACGACTGGTGGGAAGGTCCTTTCTATGGAATAGGGCTAAAATTATACGATCTAATGGCGGGTAGTGAAGGCTTTGGATCGTCCAAAATGCTTTCGAAAGAAGAAACATTAAAATATATTCCTACGCTTGAACCCGAAGGCTTAAAAAGTGGTGTTATTTATTACGATGGACAATTTAACGATAGCCGCTTACTAATTAATATGGCTCAAACAGCCGCAGAACAAGGTGCTATAATTATTAATTATTTCAGAGCCGATGATTTTATTAAATGTGATAATCTTATTACTGGCATTTTCGCTACCGACGTAGAAACAAATATTAAATACGAAATTAACGCAAAAGTTGTAATAAACTCAACCGGAGTGTTTTCCGATCAATTAAGATTAAAGGACAATCCTGATACTCACAACTTAATAACAGCTAGTCAGGGGGTTCACATTGTACTTAATAAAAAATTCCTCCCAACCGAATATGCTATAATGGTTCCGCATACCGACGATGGGCGAATTATTTTTGCTGTACCCTGGCTTAACAAGGTAATAGTTGGAACAACTGATACCCCAATTTATAATTATGATATTGAACCAAAACCTCAAAAAGAAGAAGTTGATTTTTTACTAAAACACATTGCTCGTTACCTTACAAAAAACCCCGATTACAATGATATACAAAGTATTTTCACCGGATTAAGACCACTAGTAAAATCGCATGATACCAACAACACCTCCTCTATCTCACGCGATCACCATATCGAAATTGCCCGCAGCGGATTAATAACTATTACAGGTGGTAAATGGACAACAGCCCGAAAAATGGCTGAAGATGTAATTAATAAAGCTGCAATGTTTATTTCACCTAATGTAAAAAATTGTATAACACAAACTTTACAAATACATGGTTATCATATGCATAATGAAATTTTTGGTGATTTAGCAGAATATGGTTCCGATGCTACTCAAATTAATACAATTATTAACAACAATACCGAATATAACGAACTATTACATCCTTCCTATTCAATCCGAAAAGGTGAAGTAATATGGTCTGTACGTAACGAAATGACATTAACTACCGAAGACTTTATGGCTCGTCGGTCTCGCCTGTTATTTATCGATACAGCGGCATCATTATCTATTGCCAAAGCTGTTACAAAACTTATCGCCACAGAAAGAAATAAAAATGAACAATGGATTAACAATCAAATTAACAGTTTTAACGAAACACTGAAATGTTACGATGCAAAATCAATATTTGACAAATAAACTAATTATTTTTTCTTCTGTTAATACAATTTATAAAACAGATTTTTTGAAAAGATTATTCGCCTAAGGCAAACAAAAATGGATGAATCGAAGATAGATGTTAGTTAAAGTACATCATCTAAACTCCATACATACTTAACAATAAATATTTTTCAGATGAAAAAAATATTACTTTTATTCTATTCAATCATAATATCGCTCAATGCCATTCCCCAGAGTGATTCAACAAAAATAAACACAGATTCTGTTCAACAAAATATTATGAATCAAACTGTTTCATTAATGAAACAAAATGATTCCATTTCATTTGCCGACTCTATTTCAAAAGAAGTTCTTCGAAAGCAAATGGATGAATTACGTTCATATGAAACTAATAAACGTATAAAACTACAAGCCGAGTTAGATGCAATTGTTAATAAAGAAAATAAACAAAAAAATAAACTTAAAAGAGAAGTTGACTCTTTAAAACGAATAACATCGGGATTTCCAATAATAGTTCATAAAGACACAATATTTAAAATTTTTACAAATATAGGAACTGTTAGTGCACAAGAAAGATCTCATATAATAACCCGACGTTTGTTAGAAATATATCCCAATTTTTCAACAAAAAAAGACTCAATTCACATTTCCGATAATGGACAATACACAGAAATTGGATATAACGATCGTATAATAGTTAGCATTACCGACCTTGATGAAATGTGGTTAGAAAAACCCAAAAAAGTTATTGCTAAAGAGATTCAAACTGCCATATTATCCGACATTAAAACTTATAAAAAAAACCGTTCTATTATTAAATACATTAAAGAAATAGGATTATCAATTCTTGTAATTGGAATTTTATGGATTCTTATTAAATTAATTAATCATTTGTTCAGGGCTAAAGTAAATACATTTATTCGCAGTAAACGAGATGAATGGTTTAATGGTATTAAAATAAGAAATTATGAAATCTTAGATTCAAGCCGGCAAACAACGGGGTTAATGTTTATTGCCAAAATAATTAAATATGCTCTTATACTACTTCTTTTATACATCTCAATACCAGTTTTATTCAGCATTTTCCCTCCAACAAAACAAATAGCAGAAACTCTATTTGGATACATACTTTCTCCGTTAAGTAATATTTTTATGGGAATTGTTAGCTACATTCCCGAACTTATTACAATTATTATTATCGTTTCAATTACTCGATATTTTCTTAGGTTCTTAAAATTTCTGTCTAATGAAGTTGCCCTTGAAAAACTTACAATTCCTGGTTTTTTTCCCGACTGGTCAAAACCAACTTATAATATTATCAAAGTCTTTGTACTGGCTTTTATGTTTGTTGCAATTTTCCCTTATTTACCTGGTTCCGACTCTAATGTTTTCAAAGGAGTATCAGTTTTTTTAGGAATTGTATTTTCGCTTGGATCATCATCAATAATTGGCAATATGGTAGCTGGCATCGTAATTACATACATGCGCCCTTTTAAATTAGGCGATAGAATTAAAATAGATGAAATAGTAGGCGATGTTGTTGAAAAAACTCCATTTGTAACCCGCATTAAAACCCCAAAAAAAGAGTTTATAACCATTCCAAATTCAAATATCTTATCTTCAAATATTATTAACTACAGTACATCTAAACAACAAGATGGTATAATACTACATACTACTGTAACCATTGGGTACGATGTTCCTTGGCGAAAAGTACATGAAATGCTTATTAATGCTGCAAAAAAAACATCTCACATTAAAACAGATATTGAACCATTTGTACTTCAAACATCACTCGATGATTTTTTTGTATCGTACCAGCTTAATGTACACACCAACGAACCAAATATGCAACCTGCTATATATTCCGTGCTTCATCAAAATATTCAAGATGCATTTAACGAAGCCGGTGTTGAAATTTTGTCACCTCATTACAGAGCTGAAAGAGATGGCAATCCAACAACTATTCCTAATATTTAAACATATTAACACTAATAAATAAGACCACTTAATCAACTCAAAAAAAAATACTAATAACCAAAACATTACAACATTAAACTTTTTATAATTTACCTTTTTCATGAAATATTCATTATTAATCATTATTTCGTTTATAAATTTTTCTGTTACTTTCGGACAAAATTCATACAAATCGCTCGATTCATCAGATCCTATTGAATGGCACACCGACTTTATTATTTATAATAACTCGAAAATACAATTGGGTCCAAAAGCTTTTTTTATCGATGGACAACTATCAGATAAAGAAACCCAAAAATCACCTTTTGTTTTTAATTCAATTAATGAAGCTGCAAACCATTTAACCAATGGAACAGAATACGAACCAATGACTTTGTATATTGCACCTTATGTATACTGGATTGACAACCCTGATGATTCTGAAATAAGAATTAAAAAAGAATACGACACCCCCTATGGACTGGTTATTAAGTGCGAATGGCTCCGTTTTTATGGCTTAACAAATAATGCGCAAAATGTTGTTTTAGCTTGCAACCGTGGTCAAACTATTGGTGCTGTTGGTAATTTTACCTTATTCCGATTTATCGGTCAGGGAACCAGTTCGGAAAATATTACGTTTGGCAACTATTGTAATGTAGATCTAAATTATCCTTTAAAACCCGAATTAAACAGAAAAAAACGTGCATCAGCTATAGTTCAGGCTCAACTAATACATTGCAATGGCGATAAAATTGTTGCCCGAAACACGCACTTTATTAGCAGACTTAACTTATGTCCTTTTGTAGGTGGCAAACGTGTTTTGTTTGATCGTTGTCATTTCGAATCGACCGATGATGCTTTATGTGGAACAGGAGTTTACCTTAATAGCACGTTATATTTTTACAGTTCCAAACCATTTTATCACACTACTGGTACCGGTGCTGTTTTTATAAACTGCGATATTAAATCATTTACCAATGGTAACCAATACTTTACAAAAGCTAATGGTCAATTAACACTGATTAATACACGTTTAAACTCTAAAAATGTTTCATATTGGGGTTGGCGCGATTATCCCCCGAAAGAAATGCGCAATTACCAGTATAATGTCTCTCACAACAATATCAAAGAAATTATTAGCAAAAACGATAACTATTCGACTATAATATTAGATTCTTTACCTCTACTCAATGCATACTGCTTTAAATATAATGATAGGCTTGTGTATAACACATATAATTTATTAAGTGGCAATGACCAATGGGATCCAATGAATATTAAAGAAACTGTTATTAATGCAGAAAAAGAAAATGGACATAAATACACAATGATTCCTGTTCAATTAAAACTAACATCATCAAATAAAATGTTAGAAACAAAAAAAGATAGTGCGTTAATTACTGCAACCCAATTTCGATTTGGTAATTATCCGTCTGTTATAAACAACATTAAATGGTGGTTAACATCAGAAGACAGTGCCTTTGTGCAATTAAAAGTTATTGATAAAAACAGTTGCCTAATAATTCCTGATAACAATACAAACGAGGCAAAAGACATTGTTTTAAAAGCCTCAACGCCATCAGGACTAGAAGCTGCAACGTTATTAAAAATAATACCATCAAAACTTAATACTCCCAACTTTATAAAACTTCCTAAAATAATATCCTCAAAAAAAGGAACACTATCAGTAAAATATCAAATAAATACCAATTTTGATGATCAATCATTAGTAAGTTGGTATCGTTGTAGTGACACTAAAGGGAGCAATCCAATAGAAATTGCAGTTTCGAGGTTTCAAAAACCTTTAATTGAATATGAACTCACCGAAGGTGACATTGGTTATTACATTATGGTTTCTGTTTCACCTAAACATATTAGGTGCGATGCCGGAATACCAAAATTCGACATCCTAAAAAAAACTATAAAAGAAAGCGATATTTATGGTGATGTAAATATTATAGATACCGACTTTAAAAATGCATCCACAAAAAATCAGGAGCAAATAATTCCCGGTTTCTGGACTTTTAAACACTACGATTTAGAAGACATGACGCATTTGGGAGCTTCCAATCGAACCAAAGACGCCTGGTACTACGGTGAAGGTAGTGGTGGCTCGGTAAATATGACTGGACTGCTCCAACAAGGACGGAGCGCAAGCCTATTATATACTCCTAAAAAAGACAAAAGCAGAAATATGAAACTTGTTCTGAAGGTATCTCCATTTAAAACTGCTGGACAAGGTTTCAGTGTTGCCCCTCTATTTATGGATGTACTAATTAAGCTCGATACTAAAAATATGAGCGGATATGGTTTGCGATTGATTCGAACCACAAAATATGGTAATGCCGTTGACTTCATACTAATAAAATATGAAAAAGGAAAAGTATATGAAATTAGCAACCCTGTTTCAACCGGTTCTTTTAAACCCTTATGCACAATTATTGTAGAAGAAAATAATGGTATTTTATCAGTCCACTTATCTACCAATACTAAATACGCTATAAGTGAAAATCAACCCGAATTGGTTAAAGACGTAAATATATCAGCTAAAATAGAAAAGACGGTGTTCGATGGATTTGGCATACATTACAATGGAGGTGCCTCAACCATGATTAATAATATACACTTAGAATGGAAATAGTTAAGGTCATTTTTATAACCTTAAAAAAAACATATCACAAACACAAGTGAAATAAAAAAAGAGTACCTGGTTTTATTAAGTACTCTTCAATTTCAGTATTTTATTAAGTTATGATCCGAATTTATATGCTAAACCAAACCCAAAAAGTTGCTTTGTTTGAGTTCGGGCTCCATGTTCATTACCGTCTATATCTATATACTTTGTATCATCATCGTATAACAAATTAAATTTAAGCATAGCTGTCAGGTAACTATTTATTTTCATATTGACAATTGTTTCCCAGTCAACATCAATATTCTGAGGGTTTTCTGCATAATTCGAAAACAAATCAATTTTTGATGTTAAATCAACATTTTTCAACAAATTAGCCTTTTTATATACCAACTTAACGTAACCTCCAAACTCCGATCGTACATTATCGCCTGGATCTACACCATAAGCTCCTGTAGCCGAAAGGGTATCATCAATTACAAAAGTCATTTTACTTGTAACAGGCGAAATATATGCCGAAAAAACATCATCTTTTTTAAAATCCATACCTAACGAAAAGGTTAAATATCCCGGCGACATCAGATCAGATATAACAACATCCTGTAATCTTGGGTCTTTGTATCCTATATCAACCTGAGTTTTAAAATCGACCAAAGCTGAATAATACCAATGTTTACTAGCTGCATATCCGTACTTCGATGATACCTGCAATTTATCTTCAGTTTTAGAAGCTTTTAAATCATCTTGTTTCGACAATCCATATCCAAAACCCAATTCGTTATCCCATGCCGATTTGTTCTTTTTATAATTAAAATGTGAATTAAATAAAAAGGTTCCTGCATATGAATTTTCACCACCTGCCGCCCAATTATTTAAAGTCACCTGACTAAATGTAAAAGATGTATTACCACCAACATTCCAATATTTGGTTGAATCAGTTGCTGTTTGCGCATTTAACCCTAAAACCAAAAAAAATAAAAAAAATACTATTACTATTTGCTTCATTTTAAAAAATTAATTATTTACAATATGAACAGTTTGTTGAGGGAATGGAATTGTAATGCCCTGTTTATCAAACGCTTTTTTTAATTCTTCGTTAAGATAAAATGTTACATCCCAATATGCTACAGTATCACACCAAACGCGAACCAAAATATTCACCGAACTATCAGCTAAAGAGGACACACCTACAAATGGTGCAGGATCTTTATCAATAATTTCATTTCTATTAGCAACAGCTAAGCATATCTCCCTGGCTTTATCAATATCATCATTATAATCAATACCAACAATAATATCAATTCGTCGTTTCTCCTGAGCAGAATAATTAGTTAACGATCCAGTCGAAAGCCCTCCATTGGGTATAAATATCAGCTTATTATCGGCTGTTGTTAAAAGCGTTACGAATATTTGAATCTCTTTCACAACACCAATATAACCCTGAGCTTCAATCACATCGCCTACTTTAAACGGTTTAAATATTAATAGAATAACTCCACCTGCAAAATTTTGCAAAGTACCCGACAATGCCATACCAATAGCTAAACCTGCAGCTCCTAATATGGCAATAAACGAAGTCATCGGCACACCAACCATACCTATTACACTAATAACAAGTAAAGTTTTAAGTGTAATAGTAATTAAACTTAAAAGAAATGGCTGCAATGTTGGATCGACATGCCTCATTCCCAAAACTTTCTTAATACCTTTACTAATTCTCTTTACTATCCATAATCCTATTACTAAAACTATAATGGCCATAAGAACCTTACCTCCATAATTAATCACATAAGATTGAAGTAACTCAATCTTACCATTCAAATCTTCCATAGTTAAAAAATTTAAGATTAAATTAGATATTTATTTAATAATGTAATTAACTACAATTATACTTTTTGATTCAATAATCCAATCAAATTTAATCAAAATATCTACAAATGAAAAAACAAAAAAGTATTAATAATAAAAACAAACCATCAATTAAAAAAGGCTTACCCCCAGGTAGTTTAATTTACATTGGTACAAATCCGTTAGATGTACCCAAAATCAAATTAGTACAATTCAACTTTAATACTTTTGAAGAAAAGGTAATAAACCTTCAAATTGAATCAATTCCTGATCCTGAAAAGGATGTAATAAATTGGTACCAACTTTTTGGAATTAATAATCCTGACTTTATCAAAAGCATTGGTAACACGTTTAAATTAGACAATCTTGTACTCGAAGATATTCTAAACACCCATCACCGCACCAAACTGGAAGTATATGAACACTATATTTTTCTTGTTCTCAAAACAATTAAATTCAATAATGTATCTTGTGAAATTGTAAAATCGCATTTATGCATTATTTGTAAAGACGATTCGCTAATAACATTTCAAGAAAATAATCACTCATTCTTTAGCCCAATTATTAATCGCATTAAAATGGGTAAAGGAAAAATTAAAACAAAAAATTACGATTATCTGGCTTATACCATAATTGATATGGTTGTTGATAGTTATATTGAAACCATTGAGGAATTAAATGATTCGCTGGAAGAAATAGAGTTTGAGATAAATAATGAACCCAATCAAAAATTATTAATAAGACTTGAACAAAACAGGAAAACGATACTAAATATTCGTAAATTAATTATCCCTTTACGCGAAATAACTTCAGAGATTTTACGCGATGATAACGACTTCATAGAAAAAACTAATGAAAAATACTTTAGAGATGTTTACGATCATACTTTGCATTTAATTGAAAGTGTTGATAACCTAATTGAAATGAATAATAGCATTAAAGATTTATACCATTCTACAATAAGCTTTAAGCTCAATCAAATAATGCAGATACTTACCATTTACACGGTAATATTTACCCCTATAACATTTATTGCCGGTTTGTATGGAATGAATTTTATTAACATGCCCGAACTTAAATACAAATATGGCTATTTCATTATATTAGTAGCCATGCTGCTAATTGTTTCGGGAATGTTTATCTATTTTAAGCGAAAAAAGTGGCTTTAGTTCAATTAATAACTTTTATTATTTCATCACCCCTTTCGTGAACTAGTTTAATAATAAACACACCACTTGCAAATTCTTCCAAAGAAACATAAAACATATATCCGTACGTAGTTCCTTCGTTTATTAACCGGCCATTTGTATCGTAAATAAAAAAATCAGCACTCGTTACACCATCAGGCAATTGAAACTGAAATGCTTTTTTCGACTCTGAAAACGAAACAATTGATTGATTATTGGCAATATCACAATTATCAACAATAATAACATTTTGCGATTCCGATTCCACCAAATTATTTTTTCGTGCTATTACTTTGTAATCATTGGTCTCGCAAATATTCCCAACATCAGAAAACCGATTAGTTGCAAATCCTTCAAGCGTATTATACAAACTGCCATTTTTGTATACTTCGTAAATAATACCTCCTTTCATTTCCTCAACAGATGTTGTTTTCACTCCCGATATTTCGACAGATTTTAAACCGGGTTGTCTTTCAACATTAATTTTCAAAGGTATTTCATTCGTTTCACTTGATAAATACTGGTTTTCAGAAACAATAATCCGATCTATACACAACATCACTGCATTAACCGAAACACACTGAATTGCAAATCTAATTTTTTTACCTGCATATTCACTTAAGTCAAATGAGTAAGGTGTCCACTTGTTCTCAACCTCAATGTATGTGCCTTCCGATATTTTCATAAAATCTGACGGTTCAGTTCCTCCTTCAGAAACTAAAACTTTTATTCGATCCATTCCATACCCCTCCTGTATCGCCTCTAACGAACGTGCAACAAAACTTAAATATGTTGTTGATGACGGTACTATTTCAGGAGATATAAGCCAATCGTTATTACTACCCAAATAATTTGATATACAAGCTAAAAATTGATTTCCTGCATAACTATTTAATACTTTCCCCTCTGATATAAAACTATCATCGAAACCGTTAAAAACCATAAACGAACCAACATACTGTTCATTATCAAAATCAATACCCGACAAATCATAAGTTGCATAACCATCTAAGTCGAGCATAGTCCAGTTTGGAATTTCAAGCTGAAAAGGAGTATAATTCGAAAAATCTTCATTAATAATCGGATTCCATGATAAAACAGGATTTCTAAATTTAACAGTATCAAGATTTAAATTCACCGACTGTAAAACATCACTTTGCATTTTTATAACAAACCTATTTTCATCAGTAGTCTTAAATCCTCTTTTAAATATCTCGTATCCCTCATTCACGCATTCAACAATGTTAAGTTCAATATCTTCAAAACTATCATAAAAAACAACAAAACCACTGGAATCAGTAACTCCAGTTTTGTTATTTAATTCAACCGATACATTATCTATTGGAATATTATTCTCATCAACCACAAATAACTTAACTCTGTTTGTATGAATAATAGATGCTTCACGATAATTGGAATAACGATCACCTTTATTACTCCATATCCGATAATAATGAACATCATCAGTCGACGCAACAGCATGAAACAATCCGGTTGTATCTTTTCCGTAATAAATAATTTCACCTCCATCGGGCAGTAGATCACCCTCCGAGTATATGTGATTGTTTACCGGCTCACCAAATGTATTATCGAATGAGTATGCTATTAACACATCATTACCCATATCATTTAACAGCCAGTTTAAAATCACCGATGTGTCATTTTCAATATCTGCATTAAAATCAACAGGCCATCCTTCTTGAAAATCCATAAAACGAAAAACAATATTATCGCCTTCCAATGCTATTTCGGTAATAGATTTCTGTGTCTCATCTTCATCCCACGAAAGTGACGATGGTGTTGTTTCATCGTGAAATTCTGTAACATTGTTGCTGCCTGGAAATGGACACGATGATGAATTTAAATTCCCCGATGCAACTTTAATATACATACCCCGATGTTCAAAAGCATTAACATCGTTCGAATTCTCATGTTCCGAAATGTAAGCACTATCGACATGATAAATAATCAGTCCTTTACCTGGCAGTTCATAATCAAAACCCGACTTAATCCTGTTTTCTATCAAAAAATATTCATTTTCATTTTTAGTTGTTACTCTATATGCCACCTGAGAATCAATAACCGGCGATACCGTAACAACACCCGGATTGGTTAATTCAACCACATCAATCCATCCAAATTGCGACTTAGTGTAAGCATTATGATGAGCCGGCATATCACCTGTTTTATTATATCCATTATAAGCCCCCGATGCCATTAAATCCCAATATCCGGTTCCATCATACTGGCCGTTTTCTTCGTAATCAGTATCGTAAAAATCGAGTGCTCCAATTACATGACCAAATTCGTGACAAATAACGCCAATAGATGCTATATCCGAACTTCTTCCATTCAGTTCGCCCTGTATCGAATAATCATCAACAATTGTGCCTCCAAAATTCAACTCACGATAAGAGTAACCTGCCGACAACCCCCAAGCATGACTCCAAATATCAGTTGTATCGGCTGTTGATTCCTGTCCATGCCCCTGATGAAAAACTGCAATCCCGTCAACCACACCATCATTATCATTATCAAACTGTGAAAAATCTACTCCATTTTTATATGCTGCCTTTACAGCTTCATATACAAACTCGAGATTACGTTGATCAGATGCCCCATAATAATCGTGTGTTTTAGGAACAGTAACCCAATCGATAACAGTAGAAACAACCTCGAACTTACCATTAGAATTTTCCAAATAAAAATCGCGAAAGCTTCCTGTTTCGTTATAGTTTTCTTCATTTAACATTTTATCGAAGTCGGCTGTGGAATATGATATTTCGGTATCGGAAAAATTTGCCAGTATTATCAATAGTTTAAATGTTCCATCTACTTTTGCAGCTTTGTTAAAACTAAATTCTTTTTGAGAAAGTGCCGGTATTTTTGAATTAGATATCGATTTTAACTTATTACGAAATTCATTCGCTGATGGCAAAGTTTTAACAAATTGCTTCTCATTACTCAATCTAACCTGCGGATTATTAGCTTTTTGTCCACTTGATATTATAACACCCGAAGCTGATAATTGAGCATATTCAAACACTCCCTTTTTATTTCGAACGACCCGGTAACCATCGGTAGTGGTAATGTAATGAAAATACTCATCTCCTTTTTGAACAATAGATATAACACTACCATCGGGTTGATTAATTGTTAACGGATTGGGATTTGCACAAATCGAATATGATACTATAGTATTTATCCAAAATAATACAATTATTGAAAACAGTCGAACAACATCATTCATATCGAGCAACACTTATAAAAAATCTAAAATAAACAATACAAAAACTCATTACAAAAACAATTCCACAAAACAGTTTATTTGCTCTTTGAACAACACATTTTTATCTATCTAACTGAATCTGATACTGTTCATTAAGTGATAAATTAACATTAATAACCGAACCATCAGCCTGTATTTTATTTACTTTAACACTCCCTTTGGTAATAAGTTCATTAGCAATTGAATAATCAATTACAATACCATCAATATTAAATGGTAAACGAAAATCACAGCCCTGTTTAAAATTTCCACATCCAAAAGCTGTTTTCCCGGTTAATATCTCTCCCTTTTTACATTTAGGGCATATTATTATATCAGGCTTTGACGGTTCAAACACAACCTTATTTGACTCGTTAAATACAAAAATTCCATCTTGCTTAATTCCCTCAATTTCAACTCCTTTAACAACTCTTGTTTTACCGGTTTTTAATAATTGTTTCAACTGAGTATCGGTTATTTTTTTGTTATAAATAGAAAATGGAATAACGGTTTTACATCCATTATTATACTCCGAACATCCCCAAGCTTTACTGCCTTTTAAAATAGCTCCCTTTTTACAAACCGGACACAAAAGGGTTTCCACATCATTTCTATCTTTTTTAACCGGAGTCTCTTTCTTAACATGAGAATCCACTTCGCCTACAACCTCAATCTTCTTAACATTTTGCTCATATTTAACCTGGTTAACAACCTCCCAAACCATTTGTTTTAATTCGCCCATAAATGTCTCGGCCGAATAATCGCCTTTTTCTATTTCACGCAATTTTTTTTCCCACAATCCGGTTAACTCAACTGACTTTAATAGCTCATTACCAATACTATCAACCAACTGAATACCTGTAACAGTGGGATGTAGATTTTTTTTTACTTTAGATATATATTTTCGCTTAAACAGTGTTTCAATAACTGCTGCACGAGTCGAAGGCCGGCCAATTCCGTTATCTTTCATCAAATCGCGCATCTCTTCATCATCAACTTGTTTCCCGGCTGTCTCCATGGCTCTAAGAAGTGTTGCTTCAGTGTATGGCTTAGGAGGCTGGGTCATTTTCTCCTGCAAATCGGGGATATGAGAACCGGTTTCTCCCTTTTCAAATATTGGAAGTATTTTATCTTCAGTATTATCCTTTTGCTGAGCAAATACAACCCTCCATGCCGGCTCCAATATTTGCTTACCCGATGTTTTAAATTTAACGCCATCAACTTCTCCCTCAACCGAAGTAGTACTAATTTTACTGTCGGGATAAAAATTTGCAATAAACCTACGAGCAACCATATCATAAACCAATTTCTCGTCGCGACTTAACTCCTTACCCGGATTAACGCCGGTGGGTATAATAGCATGGTGATCAGTTACTTTTGAATTGTCAAAAACCTTTTTTGACTTTCGTATCTTCTTATCCAATAACGGAAGTGTTAAATCCTGGTAAACTGTAATTCCTTTCAAAATCTTTGGAATCTTTGGATAGATATCATCGCTTAAATAAGTAGTATCAACACGCGGATAAGTTGTAAGCTTTTTTTCATACAATTGCTGAATAGTTTTCAATGTTTCATCGGCCGATAAACCGATCTTTTTGTTACACTCAACCTGTAACGAAGTCAAGTCGAACAAACGTGGCGCCGACTCTATCCCCTCCTTTATTGAATAATCGGTAACCGTAAACGGTTTATTATTAATCTTTTCTGCGGCATTAACGGCATCTTCCTTATTCTGAAAGCGTCCGGATGAAGCAGAAAAAACAACATCCCGATAAGTTGTTTTAATCTCCCAAAATGGTTCAGGAATAAAACTTTCAATAGCTTTATGACGTTCAACAATTAGAGCTAAAGTAGGTGTTTGAACCCTGCCAATTGATAAAACCTGACCTTGCTGACCAAACTTTAGTGTATACAAACGTGTTGCATTAATACCCAAAAGCCAATCGCCAATAGCTCTTGAGCTACCGGCAGCATATAATTTTTTAAAATCATCAGCATCGCGAAGTGCTTTAAATCCCTCTTCTATAGCCTCTTCGGTAAGCGAGCTAATCCACAAACGTTTAACAGGACAACTACAACCTGCTTTTAATAAAACCCACCTCTGAATCAATTCTCCTTCCTGACCGGCATCACCACAATTTATTACTTCTTCAGCTTCTTTAACTATGTTAGCAATAATTCTAAATTGTTTTTCAACCCCTTTATTTGTTATTAATTTAATACCAAAACGCGAAGGTATTATTGGCAAGGTTCCTAACGACCATTTTTTCCATCCGGGCAAATAATCGTGGGGTTCTTTTAAAGTACACAAATGACCAAAAGTCCAAGTTACACGGTAATTATTACCTTCATAATACCCATCGCAACGTTTTTTTGCGCCAATAACATTTGCTATTTCGGCAGCTACACTGGGTTTCTCTGCAATACAAACTTTCATCAAATAAAACTACCTAATATTGGATCATACACTTTGGGTGTACACGAAGATAACAAAGCACAAGAAAAGAAACAAAGAAAATAAAAATAGTGTTATTCCCTTTGGGTTATAAATTAAAGTAAATGAATATATTAACTCTATTTCTTTTTTGTTTTTTGACCAAATCCTTTTCGTTGCTGCTTACCCCATCCCTTTTTATTAAAAATAACATCGATATTTCCTTTCAATGCAAAATAGGTATGAAAAGGATAAAAGAATGGCTCAATCATAGCAGTTAAAAACAATTTAACTACATCGCGTTTATGGCGATACTTATGAAATGTTATCTCTTCATATAATATTGACCATGTAGAAAGCATTAATGCAACTGAATATACAAATGCAAACAACAACAAATAAAATGGCCAGTTCATCATATTATTATAAATTAAATAACCAGTATAGATGAAACCGGCTAAGGCAAGTAATGGAGCTAACCATTCAAAAAATAGCCAATAAGGAAAACTCATCATTCCCAATACTTTATACCTGGGGTTAAGGAACATTTTCCGATGAGTATAAAGAGATTGAATCAATCCTCTTGTCCATCGACTTCGTTGACGTGCTAATGTTTTAACATCAGATGGAGCTTCAGTCCAGCACAATGGATCGGGTATATAAGTTACTTCGTACTTTTGTTTATTTTCATTCATATAACGGCGCATACGAAGTACCAGCTCCATATCTTCACCTACTGTTTTAGTACTATAACCACCTGCTTTAATTACAGTTTCTTTATCGAACATTCCCATAGCACCCGAAATCAACATTAATCCATCGAGTTGACTCCAGGCCATACGTCCTAATAAAAATGCACGTGTATATTCCAAGACCTGTAAACGAGGCAAAAAAGCTTTTGGCAAATTAACCTTTTTTATATGCCCACGAACCACCTCGCATGAGTTAACAATACGAATAACTCCTCCTGTTCCTATTACCTTCTTTTCTTTCTCCTCCAAAAAAGGTTTTACCAATCGTAACAATGATTCATTTTCAATTATCGAATCAGTATCAATTGTAACAATTAAATTACTACGACTTACATTTATCCCGGCATTTAATGAATCTGATTTTCCACCATTAACCTTATCAATAACAGTTAATCGACTATATGATGGATTTTCAGATCGATATACAGCACGAATTCTCTCACATGGCATCTGGTAATCGAAAAAATAATTAACTCTCACTAAACTATATGCTTCAATAACCTTTTGCAGCGAATCATCGGTACTACCATCATTAACAATAATAACTTCAAACTGATTATAATATAACGATAAAAGTGTGCGAACATTGTCAACAATGGTTTTGCCTTCGTTATAAGCAGGAGCTATAATTGTTACATTTGGGCTTAAAGGTGAAAGAACTAGCTGATTATAATTTACAAAACTATTCTTTTTAAAATACTTATTAAGCGAAATAGCCGAATAGGTTCCCAACATCAAATACGACAATAGTAGTACGATGGTGAAAATAAATATAAATTGTCCGAGTATAAATTCCATATTACAATTTCAATTTAAACAATACGTTTATCCAACACATGACGAATAATAATCTGATAATTTTTATATTCTGAATCCATCAATTTATTGAGTTCCCGAATACCTGCATCTCCTAGATTTTCAATAGCCTTTGTTGATTCTATTTGCAATTGAACATCATCCTCCTTATCCAAAACTAATTTTAAAAATCCAAGCATCGATTCGCGAGGTACTTTAGCCATCGATCGGATAATTTCAATCTTTATCGGATATATTTCATATTTATACCGACTCTTTAAAATTTTCAATGAGGATGCAAGTTCCAAATCTCCACAAACCTCAACTGCTAATTGCCGTACTTCTTCCCTTTCGTGATGCAAAACTTCAAATATTGCATCCTCATTATCTGTTTGATTATATTCCCTAATCATTCTTAAGGCAAACATAACTACGGTATAATTTGGAGAATCGAGCCATTGCGAAAATAATGGAACTTTTATTTCGTGCTGTATTAGCATTGAGTGTAACGTAATTTGCTCCCACAGTGAAAATGGATGTGTCTGAAAATAAAGCCATTCAAAAGGATTCTCTTCACTTAACCTAACTAATGCAATTTGAGCTTCCATTCTTAGTATATCATTTTTCGACTGCAATGCACTCAATATTTCATCATTCCCCTCTTTTAAATTCATAAATGCCAACTCTTTAAACCCTTTAACTTTAACATGCCATTTTTTACTTTTTGCTTTGGCCAATGAATCTTTATCCAACTGCAAATCAATATACAATTGCTGAAGCTTATACCCAGACTCACCTTTAAGGTTAATACTAATATCAATAATAGTATCGATAAGAACCTGCCTCCTGAATGAATTTGATGCTATTTTATAAAAACCTTCAATTCCACTTCCAACAAACAAATAATCGAGTATTAATGATTGGTATTTCTCAAGCAAAAACTGCCGCAATTTTGATTCACGCTCTAACCTGCTTCTATTTAACAGTATCAAAGCCAACAGAACAAACATTATAGCAATAGATGCTACAATTACAACCATAAGAGCATTAACAAGGTAAAATGATTTTCCAAAATAGTTTACCTCCCATAGCCAAGGGTTTTCTTGTGTTGTATCAACAGAACCATTATTAATCAAAGATTCATCACTCTGATTATCAATCGATTCAACAATACTCACACTTTTTATTATATTTGTATCGTTATTTTGGGTTTGCGAATACAAACAATTCACAGGCATTATCATTATAATAAATGATGCCAGCAGAACAGTTACCAATTGGTATTTTTTATTAATACTGATCATTTGCCAAAAGAATAAATAAAGCTGATTGTTCCATCGTACCTGTTTCGATATTTCTCACTCGAATACTCTTCGTAAGCATAACCTAATCCAGCTTTTAATGTCCATTGTTCAGCTATTTTTTTACAATACATGGTTCTAATACTATAAGCACTCTGTCGCTCTAAATCGTTTTTTATGTCAAATGGTTCATCCGGAGCTGTTCCCATTCCTAAAGTAACCTGAAAAAAGTCTATTTCATTAAAATATCTTCTTCCGGTTAAATAATACGATCCAGTTACACCAACATCTTTAAAATGAGCATAACCCCTTAAACAAAACCAATATTTACCCAAATACTTTTCGAGCGAAGCGGTACCAATATATATATGGTTTTCATCCCAATTATAATAATTAATACCAATTGAAGCAATAAACGCAGCTGGCAGTTTATGCCATATTTCAGCAGCAGCTTTATGTGTAGGGAAATGATTATGAGGGCTATAACCGTACAATAACATACCATAAGAAGCTTTAGTTAAATTAATATACGATTCTGCTTCCAATTGCCACTCGGTCGATTCTACAAAAGAAGAGCGTTTTGGATATAGTTGACCTATATTTAATCGTCCTCCAATACTTCCCCACTTAACAGGTTTTTGCACTCCGGCAGTAAACAGATGCCACCAACGGCTATATGGTTCAGAAAAATGATCAAATGAGTAACCTACCGATACATGGGTTAATTTCTTTCGGGGTTTTAATTGATTTTTTATGTCGTTTGCAACAACATTCAACGAATCGCGATTTAAAATTGAATCAGCCTGATTTACAGCTTGTTGTTTTTGTTCATTTGCCAATAATGCTAAAGCATATTTTTCACGATATTTAATATTATCAGGATTTGAACCTAACATTTGCAAAGCCAATTTTTCAGCAACAGGCATATTTCCTGAAAAATATGCCAAATCAAGTTGCGCTTCCTGTGCTTCAATATTATCCGGATTATTTGTTAATACCTTATCAATATATTTTTGTGCCGAATCGTATTTAGCCTCCCACAAATAGGTTCTGGCAATTAAAAGTGAAACATCATCGAACTTTGGTATTGAATCTAATATTTTAAAACCCAATTGCCTGGCATCATTATATTTACCCGAAAAAGCCAGTTCTCTTGTTAACTGATATTTCTGTTCCGGATTCATTTTTTGAAAATCTGTTTGCTGAGCAAACATTTTTACTATTCCAAAAAACAAACTAATAGATAATAAACATAGATATCTGCTATACATTCGTTAATTTTTGATATGAAGTGTTGATTTTATTGTTCTCACCAGTTCTTTAGGGTCATAAGGCTTTACAATATATTTTGTAATACCAAGTGTTTCGGCCTGTTCCCTGATTTGCTTATTATTTATAGCTGTAACTACAATTATTGGTGTTTCCTTTAACAAATCATGCCTATAATATTCAATTAATTCAATACCGCTGCTATAAGGCAAATGAATATCTACTATTAACAAATCATATTCTTCACTTTTAACTTTTTCAAAAGCCTCTGTCCCATCCAAAGCTTGTTCAATCTGAAAACCTTCTTTACCTAAAAGTATATTAAGAGCCTTTTGCATAAGCCGGTCATCTTCACAAATTAAAATTTTCATGTTTTAATACTATTTTAAATACACATTGAACTCGCCAAAAAAATAAATATAACCAAGAATTGATAAAAGCTTGTTCATGGCTTATTTAATCTAAAAAATTACTTATTAATATTAGCTAAGTTTATTTGCACTAAATAACAACTATTTGTATTATTGAAAAACACAACATTTAATACTATTAAACAAAATTAATTATGCAATTTTAATAAAATAAAACCAATTTTTGTCAAAAAAATCATTTTGATATATTTAAAAATAGTTATCTAATCATATTTTTTATTAATAAAATGAAAAATAATAATAACTCAAACATACTAAACCTAATGCAATTTATTAATGAATGTACATCTCCATTTCAAACAATAAATCAGGTTCAGAACAAACTAATAATCAATGATTTTCATTTTCTGGATATTTCACAAAAATGGCAATTGAAAAAGGGTGGAAAATATTTTACCACTCTAAATCAAACCAGTTTATTTGCTTTTCAAATTGGGCTCGGAGATCCGGAAAACGATGGGTTTAAACTTATTAGTGCTCATTCAGATTCACCCGGTTTTAAAATTAAACCAATACCGGAAATGATGATTAAAAATCACTACCTAAAATTAAACACCGAGGTATACGGAAGTCCCATTTTAATGTCGTGGATGGATCGTCCATTATCAATTGCCGGACGTATAATTATTAAAAGTAACGATGTTTTAAAACCAAAACATGAACTAATCAATTTTCAAAAACCACTTTTAACAATTCCAAACCTAGCCATTCATTTAAACCGTCAGGTAAATGAAGGCCTTAACATCAATAATCAAATTGACATGTTACCTCTATTAGGAATTATAAACAATTCACTTGAAAAAGATAATAATATTCTCTCAATAATTTCACACGAGTTTAATGTAAATCGGGATAGCATTCTTGATTATGATTTATATTTATATAACGCCGAAAAAGCGAGTCTTATTGGCAATAAAGAAGAGTTTATTTCAGCACCCCGTTTAGATAATTTAGCTATGGTACATGCCGGATTAACAGCTCTTATAAATGCTCCACTATCGAAAGCAACAAATTGTTTATGTATTTTCGATAATGAAGAGGTAGGATCTATGTCGAAACAAGGAGCAGGTTCTCCTATTCTGAAACATATTATTGAAAGAATTTTAATATGCTTAGAAAAAAACAGGGAAGAATTTCAAAGAAGCATATACAAATCGTTCATGATATCGGCCGATATGGCACATGCTCTTCACCCCAATTATACCGAAAAACACGATCCGGTAAACCAACCCTTAATTAATGGTGGTCCGGTTATTAAATATCATTCGGGACAAAAATATACCACCGATGGAGATAGTGGTGCAATTTTTACACAATTATGTAACCTGGCAAATGTACCATACCAAAAGTTTGTAAATAGAAGTGACATTGCAGGTGGCTCAACATTAGGCAATATATCGACCACCCAAATAAATTTTAAAACCGTTGATGTTGGAAACCCTATGTTGGCAATGCATTCGGCACGTGAACTTGCTGGCACATACGATCATAACTATATAATTCAGGTTTTCAAACAGTATTACGACATTTAACCTGCTTTATTCAATCATTGAATGATAAATAACCTTCAATATTTTAGTTCTGAAATTTCCTTCCGTTAACTTATTATTCCAAACATGCGGATGTACCCTGTTTGAAAGAAAAACATATACCAAATCATAATCAGGATCGGCCCAAACCATTGTTCCGGTAAACCCCAAATGACCATAAGAATTTAATGAAGCTTCAGGGCAGACAGGGCTTGGCCTTGTTGTATCTGGTTCTGGCTTGTCAAACCCTAATCCACGTCTATTATCAGTATCGAACTGATGGGTAAATAAACGAATTGTTTCTGGCTTAAACAATTTCACGTCGCCATACATCCCCTTATTCAAATATAATTGCATCATTTTAACCAATGCATCGGCATTTGAAAATAAACCTGCATTACCAGCAACACCTCCTATAATTGTAGCTCCCGGATCATGTACATATCCACGAAGCAATTGTTTCCGAAAAACCCGATCGTTCTCAGTTGGTACAATTTGAAAGGACTTAAATGATTGCAATGGCAAATATGTAATTGTAGAAATATCCATTGGAGAAAAAAGAATTGAATCAACAATGTTATGAATAGACTTGTTCATTGTCTTTTCAATAACATGTTGTAAAAGATAAAATCCCATATCGCTATATCGATAAGCTTTTAAAGTATCAACAGATGACATTAATATTTTGGAATATACCGAATCGACATAATTCTTATTCATATACAAATTACGAGCCACCTCGATATTAAAAACAGAATCGTACGACTGTTTAAAGGCATCACTCTTAAGCTTTGCCATCTTACTCAAATATAAATTATTAGCTACTTTGTTAGGATATTTTGCCGAATATTTTTTACTAAATAAATTTCCGGTTACTAAACCACGATCGATAAAATCATAAAACGTTGTAATCACTGATGGTAAACCAGCTTTATGTCGTAATATTTCTGATATTTTTAAATTGCCCTTATTTGTTGTATCGGTTTCGGGCAAATATTGTTTTAATGGAGCATTAATATCTAAACGTCCTGTTTCGTAAAGATTCATAACAACCGGAGTCGTTGCCATTATTTTTGTAACTGATGCAATGTCGTACAAATCACTTAACAATACTGGTTCATTTTCGGTAAAAGTTTTTAACCCAAATGCTTTTCGATATACAATACACCCCTTACGAGCTATAATTACCTGCGCACCGGGTGTTGCACCTATTTGAATGGCATCATTAATAATAGAATCAATTTTTTCCAATGAATCAGGGTTAATACCTGCTTCTGACGAAACACCAATTTTTAACCTGTTTTTTTTTGTAGTATAAAACCTACCCCGATTTGAAATGCCATTTAACTTATAAAGACATTTACCCGATAACGCTATTCCTCCAAATATACCCTGAATAGCATAACGATATAAAATATCGGTTTTCTGATATCCAATAACAATAGAATTAAAACAACTATAATCATTTGAAACAATACCACTTTCAAAATCATCGTCGATTAACACCAGATGAAATTTTATTTTAGGATGAATACTCCTTGTTTTCCAGCATTTTAAAGATAATATCGGTAATTGATCTTTATTATTACAGATAATTATAACATGATTTTCAGATTTATCATTATGGAACGACAATAATTGGGGCGATATATCAGGAAATTTTTGAAAGCGATCTTTATAAAACAATAAATCATTAGAAATATCAGAACGATACCCGATTCGATAATCAACCAATCCAATATTCTTCTGATTCATTTTTTTTAAAGGCAATATATTTTTTTGGTTAGATACTAAACAAAGCGATTTTTCAAATATTTGACTTGCATATTTCTCAGGAAACAAAACTGATTGTTGCACCTGATCTTGTAATTTCGAGTTCTTTAATTTTAATACCCAATTGATTTTTTTATCGAGCAAAGAATAATCAATCAACTGATTTTCCACAGCACTAAGAAACTTATCGACATCTTTCTCGAAATTCTCGGTATAAAACAAAATAGGCTGTGAAATAACATCTTCAAGAGTAAAACCAACATAAGGAGTTAAATTATTGCTAAAATTATATTCCAAAAAACCATTTGATCCATTAAATTCATTTTCATACTGAAAAACCCCAATTTTTTTTTGATATTTCTTAAAGAAACGTGGTAACTGCATTAAACCAATTTGTTCTATTGATTTTTCTTTTCGAAATACCAAATAACTAGAAATAATACTACTTAAATCCATAGAGCCCATAGTAATATCATCGATAATAAAATCGTTAAGAAAACCATCAATCATAATATGCGTTTTCAAATAAGAATTCAAAAACTCACTTACAGTAACATCATCCCACGCAGTTCTAAGAGTTTGATTTGAAGGAAACTGAATGTGGTTTTCTTTAGATAATTCATTAATATTAATAACTACTAATGGGTGGTGATTTAATGACACATTAAGTTTTTCGTTTAATGAATTAACTATAACAGCTCCAGGAACAATACCCGAACTAAAATCAATTTGATTATTATTTGCAATAAATAGTAAACCTATCTTTTGCCTTAAACTCATAGTATTTTCATTAACACTATAACCCAAAACAAAATTTACAAACAACAAACAAATCAAAAAAGCCACTCCCTTATAGTTCACCATGTATCACTTACCTAAAACATTAACAAAATAAACCGGTAATTATTCATTTATTACATACAAACCACTCGATACAAAAATATATTTCTAAAAAAATGCAATATAAAAAAGTCTGTACAATGAGTAAAGCTAAACATAAAAAAAGATGATGAGGAGTAATAAAGTTTCGAAATTCGAAAAATATGTAGTAAATTCAACACTTTGTTTGGTTTATTTACATACAAAGCTTATTTTAGAATTAATAAATCACTTTATAATTTGATACATGAGTATTAATGATAATATTAGCAATGCGCTGGTTCAAAATTGGGAAGACAAAGTTATTTTGGTGGTAGAAGATGTTGACACCAATAAAATATTTTTTGATGCTGCCCTTCGTAAAACAAAAGCCAAAATTTTATGGGCTAAAGATGGTCAGGAAGCCGTTGATATGTTCCAGGAAAATACGGTTGATCTGGTACTTATGGATCTTCAGCTTCCTATTATGGATGGCTATACTGCAACCCGAAAGATTAAAGAAATTAATAAAGATATTCCTATTATTGCCCAAACAGCCCATGTTATGTCTGGCGAAAGAGAAAAATGTTTAGAAGCCGGTTGCGATGATTATCTGGCAAAACCAATTCGTCTACAATTTTTAATGGATACGTTGTCGAAATTTTTAAACAAATAAAACATTATTACATATAAAAAACAACCGCTTTGAAAAAAACGGTTGTTTTTTTATCAAAAATTTTTCTCATCTTCTTTGTATCCTATTTTAATAATTAGCTTTACTTGGGATATAACAAAGCTATTATTAAACACATAGCAATTAAAATGAAACTGGTTTATAAATGGACAATTCAAATCGCATTAATTTTATTATTCAATAACCTGTTTATCTCATTAACCAAAGGCACAGATAATATAAAAGTTCAAAAGCTATTTTCCGAAAAAGGCCTACCGGGATCAATTGTTAGTAAAATATACCAGGATAAAAACGGTTATATGTGGTTTGCCATTGAATCATCCGGATTATACCGCTATGATGGCATTAACTTTTTAAACTTTCAACATAATCAATTCGACACCACTTCACTGATTAATAATTTTGTTAACGTAATTGAAGAAGACCAATTTGAAAACTTATGGATTGGTACCACCGGAGGTTTAGATGTTAAATTAAAAAACAGCAATAAATTTACCCATCTGCTAATTAGCAAACCATTTAACGATTTTAAAATCAATTGCATAATAAAAGACATCAATCAGCAGATGTTAATCGGCACTAACTCAGGTCTTTATGTTTATAATAATTACCAAACCCCTCCCTCACATTCAAAACTAATACCTTACGAAGGTACAACCTCAAATTCTATTTCGGACGAAATTGCAATACGATCATTTTTCGAAGATGATAACAATATAATGTGGATAGGAACATCTATAGGTCTGTTTATGAAACAATCAAAATCAGATAAACTATTTTATTGTGCAGCCAACAACAACGAAAAACGCAACATTAATATTACTTCGATAACATCAAAAAATAAAAATGAATTAATTATTGGAGCTTACGAAGGAGTATTTATTTACAACAAAACAACCGATTTTTTAACGCAAATTTTTTTCCCTACTAATACTGTTTATAACCGCGGAAAAGCCGGTATTAAAGAAATTTTAACTGATAATAAAAACAGATGGTGGATAGCAACAATGCAATACGGCCTAATTTGTGTTATACCACAAAAGGATAATACAATACAAAAAGTTATTGAAATAAAAGGACTGCATTCAAGTACCATTATTGATTTATTTAAAGATTTTCAAAACAACATTTGGATCTCATCGAAATACGATGGCCTATATTTATACGATAGTCATTTGCAAGTATTTGAAGGCGTAACTCTACCACATCCAAACAACAATATTGATGATTTTTTTGTAATGGCAGTATGCGAAGACAACAATGAGAATTTATTTGTTGGAACACGAAGTCATGGTGTATTTATATACAACAATAAATACAACAAAGTTTCAGCCTTAAAGTTACCCAATAGCATCGCCTATCATCCCAGAAGAATTGAATCATTATTCATCGACACAAAAAATAACCTGTGGATAGGAAGTAACAAAGGCTTTTTCAAACACTCCCTAACAGATAAAAAAACAGAGTATTTTAAAGAAAAATCTATTTGGACGTTTTATGAAGATAACAAAGGATTAATATGGATTGGTTCAATAAACGGAATTTACATTTACAATCCATTAAGCAATAAAATATCCCGCTTAGAAAATACAAAACATCATTCATTTTTTAATTCACACCTTAGTATTGGAATTATTAAACAAACCTACGACGGATCAATATGGTTTGGATCATTCTTTGATGGACTGTTCCGATACTTTCCAGAAAAAGACTCACTCCTGCTATTACAAAATATTAAAGAAAACCCAAATAGTATAAGTGATAACAGCATACGTTCATTTTACCAAGCACCTGACAGCTCTATTTGGATTGGCACCCGGTCACAAGGATTAAACCTTATTAATATAAAAACCGATTCAATTGAACACATTTTAAAAAGCGACGGACTGGCATCTAATGCTATTTACCAAATTTTAAGTGATAATAACAATAATATATGGTTAGGTACCGACATGGGTCTTATTAAACTTAATCGTAAAAATAGATCAATTACCAATTACAACAATAATTACGGATTACCAACTTCGATATTTGAGCCTCGCTCGGGCTGTAAACTAAAAAGTAACAAACTTGCTTTTGGATATTTCGATGGAATAATAGTTTTTAATCCAGATAGCATTTTTAAATACGAGTATAATAGCCGACTCATTATTTCATCGATAAAAACCAATGGTAATATACTAAGATACAATCTATTATCAAACGATTCAATTGTTTTAAACCATAACGAAAACCTCATTAATTTCGAATTCGCTTTATTAGATTATGCAATATCATCAAAAAATCAATATACATACATTCTCGAAGGCTTTGACAATAAATGGATCAATCCAACAAATCGTAACTATGCTACATATACAAATCTGCATCCGGGAAATTATAAATTCAAACTTAAAGCATCGAACTATCAAAACGACTGGAGTAATGACACAATAGAAGTATCAATAATTATTAAACCTCCATTTTGGAAAACAGGAATAGCATACTTTATTTATTTTTTTACCATTACCCTTCTAATTCTTTCAATATATTGGATAATTAAAATACAATTAAATTTAAGACATAAAATTATTGAAGCCGAAAACGAAACTAAAAGAACCATTGAAATAGAAGAAACCAAAATTGATTTCTTCACTAATATTGCTCACGAATTTCAAACTCCGCTAACATTAATATTAGCTCCTATTGAAAAACTTATTAATATAGTAAACCCCAATAGCGACACCGGACGATACGTTTATACTATTAAAAAAAACTCAGAACATCTTCTTAAACTTATTGAACAACTTTTATATTTCAGAAAAGTACAATCGGGAATTGGAAAACTAAATTATAGTAACTGTGATATTATTTCACTTACAAATAATTGCATAATTCAGTTTCAGGAACTAGCAAAACAAAAAAATATTCAATTAGTATTTAATTCATCAATTAATAAAACTTCAATTAATATTGATAGCGATAAAATTGAAAAAGTTATAACCAATTTAATAATGAATAGTTTAAAATATTCTTATGAATATGGGAAAATAATAATTCGCATTAACAATGTCACACTTCCTGAACAAACCATCATTAATAAATATAAAATATTCAAAAAAAATATAATAACATATAAATCATATATTCAATTATCGTTTTGGGATAATGGTCAAGGTATTCCCAATAACGATAAAGTTTTTACCCGCTACTATCAAAAAAACAAAAAAGGAATTGGAGCCGGAATTGGACTCGATTTAGCCAAAACAATTATAGAATTACACAAAGGAAAAATTGAATATTCAAGCAATGAAAAAACTGGCACAGAATTTTTAGTTTACCTGCCTTATTCAAACTCAAATAATAAAACAACCACAAATACTCAATCAACTATTAAACTAGCTGATACAATAATTAACAATAATCTCAAACCACTAAATAACAACTTTGAAAATATACAAAACATAAATTCAGAAAAAGCGCTAATACTTATTGTAGATGACAATCAAGACTTATTAAACTTTTTAGCCGAAAACATGGAAGATCATTATAAGGTTATAGTTGCTGAAAATGGTCAATCGGGTTATGAAAAGGCTTCTCAATACCTACCCGATATAATAATAAGCGATGTAATGATGCCTGAAATAGACGGTATAGAGTTATGTAAACGCATTAAAAACGATTTTACCACATGCCATATTCCATTCATCATGTTATCGGCTAAAAACAGTATTGAAGATAAACTTGAAGGATTAGACATCGGTGCTGATGAATATATTGAAAAACCATTCAACCTAAGGCATCTTGAACTAAAAATATCGGGTATTCTTCAACTTCGAAATAATATCCAGAAACACATTCTGTCGAAAGGAAAACAAATTGATATTTATGGTAAAAACATGTCTGTATACGACAAGGATTTTCTTAATAAGATTTATGATGTAATACAAAAAAAACTATCGGATTCGGAGTACAGCGTTGAAAAGTTATCGGGCGATGTTGGACTTAGCCGTGCTCAATTAAACCGAAAATTAAAGGCATTAATAAATCAATCGCCAATGGAACTTATTTACTCTATTCGTTTAGAGGAAGCCAAAAGATTACTATCATCCGAAGGGTATAACGTTTCGGATGTTGCATATATGACTGGCTTTAAAAGCCCAAGCTCATTTAGTACCGTTTTTAAAAACAAATATGGTTATCCTCCTTCTAACATTTCAAATTCATAATAAAAAAAATAAATATTTACATTCCATAAAAAAGGCTTTTAATATGCTTTAGTTTTTTATCTTCAAATTCAATATCGTACCAATAAAAAAAGCAGCTTTTATAAGCTGCTTTTCTATATAATACTTAAGTATAATTACTTAACAATCACCTTAATTGCATTACTTCCTTCTGAATTAATTACATTAACAATCCAAACACCTTTTTCAATTGGATAATTACTGTTTCCATTTGTTTTATATGAAGCAATCAAACTACCGTTAATTGAAAAGATATTAACCGTAGTAACTGATTTTACGTTAGTTATATAAATTCGTCCATTCACTGCACTTATGTTAGCAGAAGAATTGTTTACTGATTCATAAATACCTGTAGGATCGTTTGCTATTAATGCAGGAATTGGATCCCAATTATCGGAACCTTTAGTAAAATTAAAAGTTGAAATATCTACTCCATCTGTCAATGTTGGTATTGATAATACTGTAGACCATGATGCACGACTCAACAAATTATTTTCACCCGACAACTCAACAGTACCAAACTCATACATTTTAGCAGACTCACCACCCAATGAACTAGACCATCCTTCAGGCGAAATAAGCGATTTACCAACATAACCGGTATACCCCGATGTATCAACAGTAGTATTATAAAAAACAACTTCACTGGTAACCGGTTTCCATGGACGTCCGAAATAACCTGGCTTAGCAGTCATAGTCGAAGCTGTTTCAACACCAGGAACAGTCGATTTAACATTACACTCATACATTAAATATCCACGTCCGGATTCCTGATAAGCCGCTGTTAAATAAGCTGCATCACTTCCATTATCACTTGTATTCATAACAAGATCTGTTTTGTAGAATACAGCAACCATACCTCCAAACAAATAATCAACAGCTCCCATCATTGCACCTTTATATACAACAACTCTTACCCCGTTGGCACCATAAAATGAATCCTGTCGGCCAACTACACGACAATTATTTAAAACTATTTTATCACCACCAGCAACAGCAATAGCGGCAGCTCGCTCAACAAAACTCTTATCCTGTACCGATGTATTACCATAATCTGTTGGTCTTTCTCCTCTACTACCCGATGTCCACATTACAACACTATCCTGCGATTCTTTCAGTGAGATGTATTGATTAAACGAATTTTCGAAAATAATATTTTCTGCTTCAAATCCCTTTGAATTAACCACAACAGTAGCATTCCAATACGACCCGTTTGTTGTTCCATCGCCCATATTTTCGTATGATAAATAACCATTCTCTTTATTCACCCTTAAAACATCAGCATTCCATTTTTGATCATTATTCATACTAAAATAGTTATAACCAGTACCATAATATGAAGTAATTCGAACAGCTCCTTCGGCAATATCAACGCCTTTATTCAACAATCCAATACTCGGATTTAACGATGCATTAACAAACGAAACATTAGGCTGATTAATAACCAACATTTCTTCGTAATTTCCCGGATCTATCATTACCGTAACTCTCTCCTGGTTAGGACGATTCATCATTGCAATTGCATTTAAAGCTTCGTTAATAGTCTTATACTCTTTATCATTACCAACATAAATTGTTTCGGCAAAATCAACCACTTTAACAACTTTTATCGACAACAGATATGAAGTATTCAATACCGCCAATTCAACATATCCATCTTCAGTTCCCTTATAAAGATACTCAGCAACAACTTTTGTACTTGTATTTTTTGAGTCATTTGTAATAGTATCGCTACCTTCAATAATATAATCAGACAAATAATAATCAGTAATAAAAACCTTTTCACCCATTTTAACTGGTATTTTGATGGTAGCACCACCACCTGCATACAAATCACCATTTGATCCACGCACACTAACTGAACCTGTAAAAAGTAATCCTTTATAAGAAGTCGGGTTAGTTACATTTATATCTTTAAACACCCAATCGACTGATCTGTCGAACAAAAGTTCTTTAGATGTAGACTCACCGACAATAGTAAGATTAGATGTTGGAGCCAATACCAAAGGAAGCGCATCAATACCCTCGGCATAAATTGAGTATACACCATCGCGTAAGACTACATCATCGATCGAAGCGAAATTATATACATAACCCTCTTCATTTAAATTAGTAAACGTAATACTTAATGGAGCTAATTGTTCCGGAGTTAAAGCATTTCCTGTTGATCGGTCAATAGCAGTAATTGCAACCGAATATGTTGGTTTCACAACCATATTAACATCCAAAGTCTGAGCTCCGGTAATAGTTACAGTATTTAAAGGTATATAATAATCATTTACTCCACTTACCGATATAGTGTACTCACAATTTGGTTCTAATTCAACGCTATAAGATGAATCGGAACTATTAAACAAAACCTCGGGCATAAATATTTTATTTGCCGCTGGATCGGGAGAAAATACAAACTCTGCATTAACCACATCAGAACCTAAACCAGTAATTTTTCCACTAACAGTATAAAGCTCAACCGATTGAATATTTACATTTAAAGTAGATGTAGTATCAACAACATTAAGCATTGCCTCACTATTAATAATAAATCCATTAGCTCCAGTTAAACTTAACTCATAAAAATAGCCAACCGGCAAATCAACAGTATAAGTATTTCCCGATATTGCAGCAGACCACACTTTTCCGGCTTCATTTTCAAATACGATACCAAAATCAGAAGGAATACCTGATGCAGCAATAGTATCAATAACTCCCGAAACTGTATTATAAACCGCATCTTTTCGGTAAACCCTATAATAACTTGGCTTATCCTGAGTATCGTAAACATGATAAATGCCACTTTGTTTAGCAACAAAACTATACTCAGCTAAATCAGTTCCCAAAGAAACAACATCGGTCTGTGCATTTGCATCAGCTGCATAAACAAAATTAAGTTGTCCAAAACCACTTTGCGATAATGCAGCCAATGTTACCTCATCATCTTCACTTAAATTTAAACTCAAATAACGACCAGTGGCAGCTTGTGAATTCACATAAATACGACCTGTATATCCGGTTACACCACTAACATTTTCATCGTACCTGGTTAAACTGGTATTAGTTGTTCTTAATCTATCATTTGATCCTCCACTCCAACTTAAAACTCCAGCAGTAAATGATGGCAAAGCATTACCACTACTACCTGGTGTTATTGTACCACTATACCATGAATTAATAGAATCAATAGATAATTGATTATTATACATTGAATCGGGTAATTGTTGAGCACCAAAATCCCAAACATCAATTTTACCATTAGATGGATCAACTTCTCCTGTATAAATAACTTCTATTAACGGCAGGTATATATCACTTCCTGCGCCTTCGCCGTTTAATACAGCAGTAAATGTTATTGTTGCTGCACCACCTGAATAAATAAACTCATAGGTATCCGATAAATCAGTAACTACTTTTGTTTCTTTTGTTCCCAAGTCACCATCAGCTATAGCACTACCTTTCATTGCCAAAGAAGAGTATTGAGAACCTAAAAACTTAAAAGTACAACTACCCGATACTTTAACACTTATAACCTGACCAACTTTTAAATCTAAACCATAACTGGCACCATGATAATTATAAGCACCCCCTAATGTTAATAGTCCATCAGTACTTTGCTGATTTGTTATAATTGAACCATCCCGAAAATCATAAGAAACAGTCTCGGCAGTTACACCATTCCATATAAAAAATGAAATGGCAATTAATAACACGTAAATTTTCTTTCTCATAAAAATGTTTTTTTTAGTTATCAATAGAAAAATATAATTATAAAATTATCCGATTTAAATAAACACCATCGTAAACTAATTAACCCTTTTAGGGTGTTGAAATGTTTAAGACTCAATAACTAGAAGCATCAGTTAAAAAAAAACATCAATACATGTATTAAACAATGTTTTTACTTTTTAATATGTAATAATTTACAACATATCAATCACAAAACCAATACTATAATTAGTATTGACTTTTAAAACACCTAAGTACAATAACAGTTTTGAAAAAATCTATTTATAAAGAAGTAGAATCAAAAAAGAAATGCAAATAAATAAAAAGCAACAGGAGTTAATGTAATTGAATCATTCGTTTAATAACATTAATAAGTTATCAGCTAATTTTAAATAATTTTATATCCTGATGGCAAACAAACGTAACATAACACAATCGAGAAACTAATAAGGCTCCTGAAATCACAACCTACAGGTTAAATAAGCATTTTCGAACAAAAAATGGTTTGTTACGGCCAAAAGGATATTATTCTATAATCATCATTTCTGTTCTACGGTTTTTTGCTCTGCCTTGTTCTGTATCGTTCGATTCGATTGCCTTACTAAACCCATATCCTTTTGATGCAAGTCGCTTCTTATCTATTCCTTTAGAAATTAAATAATTAACTACTTCATTAGCTCTTTTTTGCGATAAATCATTGTTATATGCAGCAGAACCAATATTATCGGTATGTCCCTGAACCTCAATCTTTATGTCAGTATTTTCGTTTAACAACATACATACCCTGTCTAGTTCAACCTTTGATTCATCGCGAAGCATGTAGCTATCGGTTTCGAAAAACACGTTTTTAAGTGTAATTATTTGTCCTGCTTTTATAGGATTTAAATAAATATCAATTAGTTTAGGCTTTGATGCATCGTAATTTTCTTTCAAATCGAAATGATCGGAATAAAAGAGGTAACCACTTTTTGACACATTAAATGCGTAATTTTCGCCCGAAGGAAGACACAGTAAAAACTGACCCGAATATTTTGTAGCATTTGTGGTTGCAACAAGTTTACCTGTTCTCAAACTCAACAATTCAAATTTTGCACTAATTCGTTTATTCGTTTCAGCGTCATAAACAAACCCTTTTACATACGATACAGGAGATGGCCTAACATCTTCGGGCAACTCAAAGGTATATATATCTTTACCTCCAAAACTATCGGAAAAACCATCGGTACTATAATAAGCCTTATCGCCTTTTGCATTAACAATAAACCCAATTTCATCATTATTGGTATTAATTGGATAACCAACATTTTTAGCCTGCGACCAAATTCCTTCCTCATTTTTAACCGAGTAAAAAATATCCATCTCTCCCATACCCGGCCATCCATCGGTAGAGAAAAACAAAGTTTTATTATCGGGATGTATAAAGGGTGAATTTTCATCTTTTGCTGTATTTACAACTGGCCCCATATTTTTAACTTCTGCAAAAATGGGAGTACCATCGTCTTTTAATGATACAACCCTGGCCGAATATATATCCCTACCTCCATATCCTCCTGGTTTATTACTCACAAAATAGAGTGTTTGCCCATCGGCCGAAAAACTGGGTTGACTCTCCCAATAGGGGGTATTTAACGAAGATCCCAGGTTAACAGGCTTAGCCCATCCATTTTCGGTTCGCTGCGAAAAATATATATCACAACTACCCATTGATTTTGGGCGTCCGCAACCGGTAAAAAACATCCAGTTACCGTCGGCCGAAAGTGATTGAGCTCCCTCATTCTGATCGGAATTTAAAGGAGGTTGTATTGCTTCTCTATTAAACCATTGACCATCATTATTACATTGCGAAAAATAAAAATCTTCTTGATAATATAGTGCTGATTTTGGTAAATTTCCCATTTTAAATGCAATGGTATCTTTAGGAATCATGACAGTAAATACAAGCGTTTGCTCATCGGCAGTTAAACTAGGCCAATACTCATCGTAACTGCTATTAATGGCCTCTCCCATATTAATCGGTACTATTTGCCTTTTTTTCTCCACCGCATCTTTTGCAAATTCTGCTCTAATAATCCATTCATCAGGGTTTATGGCACTTTTTGAAGCTCCTGGTTTGGATTGATATTTTTTAAACCATTCAATAGCTTCATTATAATTACCCAAATAAAATTCTGCTTTCCCAATATTAAAAAAAGTTGGTAAAAAAAATGCAGAATCTAACTCTAATGCTTTTATCAATACATCCTTTTGTTGTTGAAACTGTTTTGTAACCTGCAATATTTCAGCTTTTAATAGATATGCGTCAATAAACTTTGTATCTTTTTTTATTGCTTCATCAACTGTTAACAAAGCATTTTGAAATTGCCCTTTAACATACATAATTTCAGACTTTTTAAACAACTCAATAGCCTTTTTACTTTTTGTATTAAACCTTTGGCCATCAACTGCAATTGAAGTCATTAATAAAACTAAAATTATATATTTAATCTTGTTTCTCATTTAAAAACTGATTCATTTAAAATATTTATTTTTTTTAAATTAATCCAAATAATCGGAATAAAAAAGAGCATTTATCGTATGACAAATACCCTGCCGTTTTTTTTCTACTATTTTATTTTATTCCGTCAGAAATGGTATTAAATACTTTGTTCATCAATTCAGAATCTTTCCCCTGGTAAAACTCAACATTAATAGGCTGATGAATATGTAATTTAACAGTTCCAGGATGAAGATTATAAAAACCATTCCCAAAAATTTTATGTGTATCTACAATAGAAACCGGCAAAATAGGCAATCCTAAATCGTAAGCCATTTTAAATGCACCTCTCTTAAATGGGCGCATATTATTAGAACCAGTTCTGGTTCCTTCGGGAAATATAACAACAGAAGTACCGTTTACCAATTTATATTTGGCATGTTCAAGTGATTGAAATGCAGCTTTAGGCGATGATCGATCAATAAAAATATGTCCAACTTTTTCGCAGGCATAACCAATTGCAAATATCTTTCGAAGCTCCTTCTTCATGATCCACCTAAAATCAACACCCAACCATCCATACAATAAAAAAATATCGAACGCACTTTGATGGTTAGATATTATTATATATGATTGATTGTTATCAATATTATTTCGTCCGGTTACTTTTACAAACATAGGTGTAATAAATCCAATCAATCTGGACCAGTAACTTCCCCCTATTTTACTACCAATCCTTTGATTAATTGTTACAGATAATACTACCGCCAAAAATGAAGCTATTAACGAAAACACTATCATTAACGGTGTAAATACTAACCATTTATAAGGCTGATATAAAATATATCCTATTGTTTTCACTAAATTATTATTAATCTATTCTACTACCCTTAATAAACATGTACAAAAAGTAATAATATATAATAATTCTAATCATAAATATTACTTCATTTTAAGCAAGTAAAAGTAACAGATTTTAAATATCTCCAAAACAGTTTTCCTTTTGTTATTACAATTTATCTACACTTTTTTCCTTATTCATAAAAACTGTAGTAATTGGAAATGGAATCTCTATATTTTCTTGCATATACCGTTTATGCAAAAGCTTTACAAATTCATGTTTTATCAAATATTGATCGACAAACCTATTTGCTCTCATTATAACCGAAAAATTAATACTATAAGCATCGAAAGTATGAAACCGAATAAAAGGATCAAAATATTTAATCCCGCCATCAACTGTTTGCATTATTTCTTTAGCCACATCAACGGTTACCTGCTCAACTTTTTCTAAATCACAAGTATAACTAACCCCTACATCAATTAAAACGGCTATTTCCAAATCGGGCTTACTAAAGTTTTTAACTGTAGATGTTGACAATTTTCCATTGGGGATAATAATAATTCGGTTAGGCAAAGCTTTAATTACAGTACTTCGCCAGCCAATATCAACAATATAACCTTCATCGCCCGATTCAAGCTGAACATAATCGCCTGACTGGATATTTTTAGCTGCTATAATTTGCAATCCGGCAAAAAGGTTCGATAAAGTCTCCTGCAAAGCCAAAGCTACAGCCAAACCACCAACTCCCAATGCCGTAAGTAACGGTGTAATACTAATTCCCAGCGATTGTAAAATTATCAACCCCCCAATAATGAATATCAGAATCTTTAAAAGAATCTCGAACAAAGAGGTTGATTGATCGCCTGCATATTGTTTAGCCTGATA
This sequence comes from Marinilabiliaceae bacterium, assembly GCA_016933045.1. Taxonomy (GTDB): domain Bacteria; phylum Bacteroidota; class Bacteroidia; order Bacteroidales; family Marinilabiliaceae; genus JAFGBR01. The sequence goes on from JAFGBR010000010.1 coordinate 159,914, forward strand.
TTTTCGCAATAACTGGGTTCCAACTCTGGCAATATAAACTGTTGAAATGAAAATGAAAGCAACTTCGAAAAAACGTAATAATAATTTGGCCAGTTTATCTGTAAATGGTAAATAATAAATAACCAGATACATACCAATTAGCAAAAAGAAAAATTCTAACAAACGATGGCTCGACAGTATCAATATTTTTGTCAGCGGTATAATATCGTTATCCTTAACACGCCTAATCAATTTCTTTAATACAAATTTAACGGTATACCATAAAACAAAAACAATTATTAATATTGACAAACTAATAAACCACTCTATCAATGTAGGTTCAGCTTTAAAAAAAGCCTGAGTTTTTAATCCAAAAAAAAAGTTCATTAATAAATTAATATCTATTTTATTGATTTTAAGTATTTGTAAAAATCACTATTGGTTGACAAGATAATGTTTGTTTGAGCATCGAATGTTTTTTTATACGCATCCATTGATTTAGTAAAACTATATAATTCGCGCGATTGAGAAGACTTATCGTATGCCGATGCATAAATTGCAGCTGCTTGCCCATCTGCTTTTCCCTTTATCTCTTCTGCTGTTTTATAGGCCTCTGATAATATTGTTTTAAGTTCACGATCCTTTTCTCCATTAATATTTGAAGCTTCACCCTGCCCCTCTGATTTAAACTTATCTGCAATTCGGTAACGCTCACTTTTCATTCGCTCAAACACCTGAGTTTGAACTTCCTGTACATAATTAATTCTTTTAAAACGAAAATCAAGTACAGCAATTCCAAGATCACTGGCTTGTTCATTTGCCGACTGAAGTATCATTTGTTGTATTTGCTCCCTTCCTACACTAATCTTAATTAATGAGTCGCCTATCAGTTCACCAATTAAACCTGATGAAACCGGTGTGCGATTGCTATTACGAACCAACTCTTCAATTACATGTTTGGCTACAAAATTACGTGTTTCACCATCCAAAATATCATCTAAACGTGTTTGAGCACCTCTTTCGTTAGTCATTCTTTTAAAAAACTGTAATGGATCAGTTATTTGCCAACGAGCATAAGTATCTACAAAAACATATTTTTTATCTTTGGTAGGCACCTGATTCGGGTCTCCATCCCATTCTAGATATCGTTTATCGAAAAAATGTATTGTTTGAACAAAAGGTATTTTAAACTTAATTCCCGGAGTTACTATTGGCTCACCAACTGGTTTCCCAAATTGAGTAACAATAACCTGTTCTGTTTCATCAACAACATAAGTACTGGTAGCAAAGAAAATGAATATTACTAAAGCACCTAATACTGATAATATAATTTTACTATTTGACATTGTTAGAACTTTTTAACTGGTTTAACTGCATTTGAAGTAATGGAAGAACATTATTACCACTTTGATCGGTAATAATTTTTTGTCCAAGCTTAGGAATTACCTCTTCCATTGTTTCAAGATAGATCCTCCTTTTGGTAATATCTGGGGCTTTAATGTATTCTTTATACAATTCATTAAACCTGGCCACATCTCCCTTTGCATTATTAACACGTTCAGTTGCATATCCCTCGGCCATTTGAATAGTCTCTTTTGCTTGTCCTGCAGCTTTAGGAATTACTTTGTTATACTCGGCTTTAGCCTGGTTAATAAGTGTTTCCTTTTCTTGTTGCGCTTCGTTAACTGCATTAAATGCAGCTTTAACTTGTTCGGGAGGATTAACATCCTGCAATACAACCTGCTCAATTTTCAAACCCAATGAATATTCATTACACACTTGCTGCATTAACTCTTCCATCCTGCTACTTATCTGAGCTCGGCCTACAGTTAAAACCTCATTTACAGTTCTATCACCAACTACCTGACGCATTGCCGATTCCGATATATCGCGCAATGTTGTTTCAGGATTCCTAACTTTAAATAAAAAATTATATGGATCATCTATTCTATATTGTACAACCCATTCAACATCGGCAAGGTTCAAATCGCCTGTCAGCATTAGTGATTCATCTTCAACCTCCGATCTTGAATATGATGATCGAACATCGGAATCTGAAGTTCGAAAACCAAACTCCATTTTTTGCTGACGCTCAACAGCAACTTTATAAACACTTTCGATAAAAGGAATTTTGGTATTCAAACCGGGATCTACAGTTCTATTGTACTTTCCAAATCGCACAATCACACCAACCTCTTCTGGACCAACAGAATAAAAGGCACTCAGCACCAGTATTAATGCAAATATTGCAATAACAACTCCCCTGAGGTTTTTAACAATCTTACTGATCATTTGATTCGATTTATTATTGTTCATGTTAAAAATATTGATTCTCTCAAATTTACCTATTATTGAGATACCACACAAACTAATAATTAAACGATATTAAAAACAATAGTTCGTTAAATAATGACATAAAATATTGATTTACAGCAAAATAAGAGTTGAAAATATTTGTTTAAAACCCTGATAATCAGT
>JAFGBR010000072.1 GCA_016933045.1 Marinilabiliaceae bacterium
AACTCAATATTTATGCAGCTTTCAGTAAGAATTTCAAGCTGAAAAAAACGAGAATTTTTTTTGCGTTTTTATTTGAGAAGACATAAAAACCTATTGTATGTACATTAACAGGAATTGTTAACACTGTATCATTACCAGTATAGGCTAAAACAACACCGTTAGAAATTTCAAGTCCGGTTTGCGCCATTGATGAGATACTCATTAAAACAATGACAATAAAAAGGAAAATGTGTTTCATATTTATCAAAATTTTCTTTTTTTATTAAACTAAATCATGTTTATCCAAATAATTATGATTTAAAATAATATCAGATCTGAATGTTTAACTAACTTTGCAACCTTAAATTTTTTTGACAATGGGTTTTATAGAAGAGATAAAAAGAAGAAGAACATTTGGAATAATAAGTCATCCCGATGCCGGAAAAACAACATTGACCGAAAAACTTCTTTTATTTGGAGGTGCAATACATGTTGCAGGAGCTGTTAAATCAAACAAAATAAAAAAAACAGCCACATCCGACTTTATGGAAATTGAAAAACAAAGAGGTATTTCAGTTGCAACATCAGTAATGGGTTTTGAATACAATGGCTGCAAAGTTAATATTTTAGATACCCCCGGTCACCAGGATTTTGCCGAAGATACATACCGAACACTTACAGCCGTTGACAGCGTTATTATTGTTATTGATGCTGCAAAAGGAGTTGAAACCCAAACCCGCAAACTTATGGAAGTTTGCCGAATGAGAAACACTCCTGTTATGGTTTTCATTAACAAACTTGACAGACCAAGTAAAGATCCATTTGACTTATTAGACGAAATTGAAGCTGAGTTAAACATTTCAGTGCGACCATTAAGCTGGCCTATTGGTAATGGGAACAGTTTCCAGGGAGTTTATAACATATATGAAAACAATCTTTATTTATTCACTCCCAGCAAACAAGTACTTGAAGATGGCATTGAAATTAATGATGTTAACGACCCAAAAGTAGAAGAATATATTGGAGAAGGAGCTGCAAATTCATTACGTGAAGAAATTGAATTACTAAATGGTGTTTATCCCGATTTTGATAGAGAACCATATTTAGCAGGTCAATTAGCACCTGTTTTCTTTGGCAGTGCCCTAAATAACTTTGGAGTAAAAGAATTACTACATTGTTTCCTTAACATCGCCCCCTCTCCTCGCGATTCACAATCGGATATTAGAATTGTTAAACCAGATGAAACAAAATTTTCGGGATTTGTATTTAAAATTCATGCCAATATGGATCCAAACCATAGAAACAGACTAGCTTTCGTGAAAATTTGTTCTGGAAAATTTGAACGAAACACAAACTATTATCATGTAGGAATTGGAAAAAACATGAAATTCTCAAGCCCTACGGCTTTTATGGCCGACAAAAAATCTATTATAGATGAGGCTTATCCAGGCGATATTATAGGCATACCCGATTCAGGAAATTTCAAAATAGGTGACACACTAACCGAAGGAGAGAAAATTAAATTTAAAGGATTACCAAGTTTTTCACCTGAATTATTTAAATACATCGAAAATGCCGATCCTTTAAAATCAAAACAATTAGCTAAAGGCATAGATCAACTAATGGACGAAGGTGTTGCTCAATTATTTATAAATCAATTTAATGGGCGAAAAATAATTGGTACTGTTGGTGCTTTACAATTCGAAGTAATACAATACCGACTATTACACGAATATAGTGCTTCGTGCCAATATGAACCAATTCAACTATACAAGGCATGTTGGATGAAATCGAATGACCCAAACGAACTCGCTGAATTTAAAAAACGTAAATCGCAATACATGGCCAAAGACAAGTTCGGACGCGATGTTTTCCTTGCCGACAGCTCATATATGTTACAAATGGCACAGGAAACATTTAAAAATATTGAATTCCATTTTACATCAGAATTTGATTAATCATATTTTTATATCTGATTTAAAAAAATTAAATTTGAAATTGTTGACATTAACAATATGAAAACAAATCGAATTGATGCTTTAGTAGAAGGAATGTTATTTTCGGAAGAGATGATTGTTCGAAACTCCGATTTAGATTCGTATTGGCATATTGGTCAGCTTGATGTTTTAGCTACCCCAATTCTTATTGCCTTTGTAGAACAAACAATTGTTAAATTTCTCACCCAACTCGAAGGCCCATTATTCGATACTATTTGTCTGGAAACTAACATGAAACATATAAAGCCGGCACATGAAGGTGAAAAAATACGTTGCAACATATATTTAAAGTATATTGATGAAGATAAACTATTTTTCGATGCTGCTGTTTTAAATTACAACAAAGAAGAAATTGCGATTGGAGCTCAAGAGCGACAAATAGTTTAAAATAAAAAACTATTTTAATGATAAACTCCCCCGATTTTATTTACTCATATGTATTAATACCATTTTTAATATTCATTGCCCGAATATCGGATGTTACAATTGGCACACTTAGAATTGTATTTGTATCAAAAGGTTATAAAATATTAGCTCCTCTATTTGGCTTTTTTGAGGTTTTAATATGGTTAATTGCAATGAGTAAAATAATGCAAAACCTTGATAATTGGGTTTATTACATTGCATATGCATCGGGGTTTGCTGCTGGTAATTATGTTGGCTTAATATTAGAGGAAAAAATTGCTCTTGGACATATTAACCTTAGAATTATTACTAAAAAAGATGGTTCAAAATTAATTAAACGCCTTTCTGCCGAAGGGTATGGTGTTACACAAATTGAAGCTACCGGAAGCAGAGGTAAAGTTCACATTATATATTGCACCATAAAACGAAAAGAATACAAAGATGTAATACCAATTATTTTTGATTACAACCCAAAAGCGTTTTACACTATTGAAGATGTTCGTTTTTCAAATCGTGAAGGAACAAGTTACAAATTCACTCAAAAAAAGAATTTCTTAAGTTTATTTCGAATAGGTAAATAATGCTTTAAAAAGGAATTTGTTTTATTATTTTAGCTCCCGACTTTAAATAAACTGAAATTATATTTTTTGAATTCCTGTTATCATCTTTAAAATCTATTACATCTTTAAAATCTTCTGGTTTAGAAAAAGACTGATCAGAATTAAAAAAACCATATCCACAATAACAGCCATTTTCGATATAAACAACTGAATATTCATCAGCAGTTCGACCTCTGTCAATTATAACCAAATTTTTATAGCCGAATTCAACAGAACAAATCATAGATTTTATCCTTTCATTATAATTTAATGGATCTTCTTCACCTACACAAGCACCTTTACATTGCTTTAGCTGGTACTGAAAGCAACCATTTTTACCTTCATACAATCCACACATTTTTTGACATAATTCATATTTATCGATAAGCACATAAAGCTTTTGCAATGCAGAATCGTAATTTTCAAATGTCAATATTGCCATATCATTATCACCAGATTTTCTAATCACCAATCGTTCATATCCATTTCGGTCTTTATAAGAATACAATCCATAAGAATATTTCTTTCTTTTCAACGTTTTATTATATTTTGGACAAAACGCTCTAATATCGTCCGATTCTTTTAATGATGCAATAAGATCATTCCCGGCTATCCAATAATCAACATCAACAACTTCAGTTGCCATCAATAATGATTTTTTTGAATTACCTCCCTTTAATTGATTAAAAACTTTTGATTTAATATTTTTACTTTTTCCAATAAATATTATCTCGTCATCAATATTTTTTAAATAATACACACCCGTCATTGTTGGCAAATCATTAAAACGATTCATCTTAATGTTAGAATTTAATGTTTCTTTATGAAATGGTTTTTCAAAATCTGATAAAGGAACAATACCACCGTTTTTTTCAATAATAAGTTCGAATAATTTTACAGTAGCATAGGCATCACCGCCAGCTCTATGACGACCGTTAATCGTAATATTCAGATCGGCACATATATTACCCAAACTGTATGATTGGTATCCTGGCAACATAGTTCGCGAGAGCTTAACTGTACAAAGTGTATCACGCACAAAGTCATAACCTAAACTTCGAAACTCTTCCTGAATAACTCCATAATCAAATGCTACATTATGAGCAACAAAAACAGCTCCTTCAGTAATATTTATTATCTCTTTAGCAATTTCAAAAAAACGTGGAGCCGATGAAACCATATTGTTTGTGATACCTGTTAAACGACTAATATATTCAGGTATAAAAGATTCCGGATTAACCAAAGAAATAAATTCATCGACTAAACAATTACCATCATGTTTATAAATTGCAATCTCTGTTATTTTCGAATTATTTTTATTACCTCCGGTGGTTTCGATATCAACAACACAATACATAAAAGTGTATTAATTTTTAATTTGACTAATAATTAGCCACTTACAAATAAAATTCACAAATAAAACTAAAAACCTTACTGTTACTTGCACATAGGCTTTTAATCTGTTATATTTGAAATAAGATATTGATCGAAATGTTGATCAATTTCGTATTGAAATTAGCGATAATATTTATTTGTAACTAATAATAAAAACATTTAAAAATTACCGCATCAATTTATTGATTGTGAAACTCAACATTTCAAACATACCGAGTGACGCTATTCATTTAAAGAGCGGGCCTCACCTTCGGGTTATCATTTTTGGTACGGAGGATTATCGATAGATGGATGCACTCAAATCCTGTCTGACAGGAGTTTCAATAATCCAATTGATGCGGTTTCTTAAAAAAAGCCTCTTTTTGAGGCTTTTTTTATATAATATCTATAAGTTTTTTATTCAAAACAGACTCTTCCGACAATGAAGACCATTGATTCAATACCTGCTTTATTTGCAACAAATCGTTATTAGACGATAAAAAATCACAAGTTCCCTTTTCTTCAATCTTTCGAATAACAGAACCTATTGTAAGTTTATTAACATCTACTCCAGGCATAAAACCAGATTCTTCACTAGTTTCATTAACCACTTCTGTTACTATTTTAGCCGAAGATAATTCATAAATAATATCTGTAGCTAATCGAATTGGCAATTTTAACTGGTAAGCAATTTCAGATAAAGTAGGTGCTCCCTCCTCGTTAACAAATTTCTTTACAATATAATGACTAACTAATAATAATACTTGTTTTTTGTAATTATAGCTAATGTTTTTAGTATCTGCTTCAAATTCAAAATTTTTAACATTTTGAGTTGCATATGATAATTCTGCACCAAAAAGAACAACCAACCAAGAGCTGTTTAACCATACTAAAAAAACCGGAAACGCTGCGAAACTACCATAAATGGGGTTCAATTGCGATAAATCGACTTGAAACTTAATATAAAAATATTGTAATAACTGAAACGCAGTACCAGCCAAAACACCTCCTACTAAAGCCGAAACAAACTTAACATTAGTATTTGGAATAATATATAACATTAAAGTAAACACCAACCAAATAAGTAAATATGGAATAACATAACCCAATAGCAACCCGGTCATATTTCCAAGAAAAGGAATGTCAACTTTTGTTTGAACAAAAACAACCATACTCGATGATGAGATAATAAACAACAAAGCAATAATCATCAATGAAAGATAATCACTAAACTTTCGAATAAAAGATCTTGATTTTGTAACATCCCAAATATCGTTAAAAGAAGCCTCTATTGATCCAAGCAATCTCATCAATGACCAAATTAAAATTGCAAATCCAACACCTGCAATAACACCACCTTTAGATGAATCTAAGTACTTATTTGCAAAATCAATAATCCATCGGGCAGCTTCCTGGTTACTCGATAATTGTTTTTCAATTTCCCTTATTAACGATTGCTTAAATCCAAAACCCTGAGCAATACCAAATGCCATAGCAAGTGTAGGAATAATTGAAATAAGTGAAAAATAAGTTAATCCAGATGCTTTCTGTAAACAGTTATGATTAAAAAAACCTTTAACAGCAAGTACAATTATTCGTATAATTCGAAAAAAAAGAATATGAATTTTAGGTATATCAGTAAACTCAATTTTCCAAATATCTTCAGTAATAAACTTTTTTGTTTTTTCTATTTGCTTTTTCATTGAATCTGTATTGAAATATTTTCAACAGGAAAATTATAGAAAGTACTAATATGAAATGAGCATTATTCTTAAATCACAACTTGTCCCAATATGTCGAGGAACACAAAAAAACGAAAGTCTAAACTATCAAATATCATCATGCGAAATTTATTCAATTATACATGATAAATTTTTTAAAAGTAAAAAAAATAGCAAGCATATAAGCCGGGTTCTGTACCAAATAAATGGCATCTATCATTTTTCTAGGATTACAGTCACCTGTAACCTCAAGCAACCTACCCCTCTCAACTATATAAATAACAAAGCGAGCAGCTTTGCTCCGAAGAATTGAGATATACATGGTCTTGCAACCTTTAAGATGTACAGCTAATTCAATCACTTGAACCACTGGTGAGCTCTTACCTCACCTTTTCACCCTTACATCATCTGCCTAAACAAATGATGCGGTTATTCTCTGTTACATTTCTGTGCTTTTACACCTTCCTGTTAAGAAGTAAAGTGCTCTTTGTTGCCCGGACTTTCCTCTCCCCTAACGAGCAGCGATAGACCAGCTTGCTATTATTTGCAAAGATAACATTTTATTTACTCAATTTGATAAGGCTGATATTTATCGTATTCAACAATAAATGCACCTTTATAACCCATCTCTTTAATCCTTTTCAACTCCGATTCCACTTCGGATCCCGAAATCAAAGGAGTAGAATATCTATAAATTTTATCTTTCATATAAAATTCCAGAACCTTATCGAACTGTTCAAAATATGATATATAAACAGGGAAACGAAATGCACTTAACTGAATAAGGTAGTTTTTACTCGGATCGATTATTAAACGCCCACCACTTTTAGATTTTACCTGTCCAAGTTTTGAAGTATTAACTACAAATACATCGGGATAACCTTTTTCTTTATAAATATCCAATTCAGCTGCTGCATCATTAAATGTTTCATATTGTCCAACAATATATCGAACAAAACCATCATTACATTTAAACTCTTTAGCCACTTCAATATTTTTAAAATAATCAGGGTTTTGAGGTGGTTCTTGAATAGCTAATATCTGAATAGCATAATATGATTCAGTTTCAGACTCTACAGTAATTATTTTTTTATCTGTTCTTAAAGGTGCCAGTAAATCATTTTGCCCATACGATAGACCAACACCAATTAAAAGGAAGATATAGATTAGGACAAGATTTCTCATTGCTTATTATCTTTTATTAAATGCTAAAATTACTTATTCCAAACAACTACTTCAATACGTCTGTTTTCTAAATGTTGTTCATTATCACAATATTTACCTCTTTGACAACGGTTAACGAGATAACGTTCGCCATATCCACGAGGAATTAATTGATCTCCATTAATACCTTTTGACTCAAGATATTTTTCAGCCGTTTCAGAAATTGATTGTGACTGATCAAGGTTATTAAAACGGTTTCCTCGAGCATCGGTATGACCATTTAATTTAACAACAATATTAGGGTTATTTAATAAATAAGTAGCAAGTTGATCCAATATTTTATAACCATCAGTAGTAATTTCATTTCCAACATAAGGAATAACCATGCCACTAATATCGTCTAAAACAACATCATTAAACACTGGAGTTAATACAAAACCATTTCGTTTTAAATCGGCAAACTCCTGAATATTAACAATCATTTTTTTAGGCTTATATTCCGATCCTTTTGAAATTTCAATTTCAAACTCTTGAAATTCACCAGTATACTCAGTTGGTATTGGAATATTTACAAAACCGTCATTACCTGTTATTATCTGCCCAACAATAGTGCCACCGTTAACATCTTTAATGATAACAGTAACACCCTCAATTGCTTGGTTGTTTAAACTACTGGTTACAATAGAAACAAATGACACAGATTCTTTTGGTACTGGTTCGATAACTGGTTCGACAACTGGTTCAACAACTGGTTCGACAACTGGTAATGTTTCTGGAATAGTATCAGAAATAACAGGTTCGGGAATTATCGGTCCCGGCTTTAACATTTCCAATCCCATAATTGGAGCTACATCATCACTATTATTATCAATTTTAGCAGGACGAACAGTAAAAATATACTCAGCTTTATGATCACCAAAATTTGCCGATGATAAGAAACCACGGTTTGGATTAGATGGATCAATTACATACCCAAAATCATCATAGTTAGAATTAAAAGGGCGTAAAATATTTTTTACATTAGTCCACTTACCATTAATATACTCTGCACTAAAAATATCTAAACCACCAAAACCATAATGTCCATCAGAAGAAAAATATAATTTATTATCGGGGTTTATAACCGGAAACATCTCATCGCCAAAAGTATTTATCTCACGACCCATATTTTCAACCTTACCAAACTGATTTTTCCCCTTTATTTCGGCAACATATAAATCTTTACCTCCATATCCGCCTTCTTTATTTGAAACAAAATAGAGATATTTATTATCGCGAGATATTGCTGGATGAGCACAATCAAATTTATTACTGTTAATACTTAATTCAGTTTCATTAACCCAATCATCTCCATCAAATTCAACAGAGAATATTTTAAGAACATTACTTCCGCCTTTAATTCTTACTACCTTTGTAAAATACATTGTTTTATAGTCCGAAGTAAATGATATAGCTCCAACGTGAAAAGGAAAAACAAGGTTTTTTGAAAAAAGTTTTTTAGCATCTTCAATCTCACCGTCTTTAATATCAGAATAATAAAGATTCAAAAAACTTCTTCCTTGCTTGTCTAAATTCTTCTTATTATTATCGGATTCGGCCGATGAATAAACTACACCATTTTTATAATAAGCAATACCAAATGACTGACCAAAGGTACCAATAATAGAAGGGTTAACCCTATAATCGAGTAACTGATCATTTTTCATTGCCCATTGGCACGATTTTATTAACTCGTTAATTTGAACTGGATTCTCACCCTCTTTTCTTGCCTTTTCGTATAACTCAATAGCTCCTTCATAAAATCCAATTTTGTGAGTAGCTGAAGCGTACAAAAAAACATCGTTACCGGTAAGATCATCCTGCAATTCACTAAACAACTCCCACGATTTATCTACGTCATTTAAATAGTAATAACACCTGGCAACCTTTTTCTTTTGATTTAAATCTAACTGTACACCAGCTTCCTGAGCTGCAATGAAATTTTCCAGAGCAAAATAATACTCATCCTTATCGAAATAACTTTCGGCAGCCTTCAATTCTTTTCTTTGGGCTGAAGAATCAAATGATCCAACAACGAAAAGCATTAATGCGATGTAATAAATATAGGGTTTCATAGGAACGGATTATATTCTACAAAAATTAAGCACTTATAAATAAACTAGAAATATCTAATTGATCTCATACCAGGACGTTTCCCAAATGTAAAATCAAATTGCAAACTGATTTCATGAGATCCATATTTACTAATCTGATTTACATCAGACAATCCATAATCAAACGAATAACGAACAGTAAAACGTCTGTCAATAATATATTCAGTTAGAAAAACTAAATCAGAAGGTGTTCGATAGGATAATCCCAGCCATAACTTTTCCATCACAAGTACATTACTTGTAATATCAAACATAACTGGAGCTCCATATATAAAACGTGCTAAAAGCGTAGGTTTTACTTTAACATCTCCCCACTCAAACACATAGCCTCCATATAAATATGAATGAATATTTTTACCACTAAAAACATTTCGGTATTCACCACCATCCAAATCATCTTTCTTTAGTTCATTTGAAAAAAACTTAGGTATTGAAAAACCTCCAAAGTAATTATCGCCAAAATAATAAGCTCCAAACCCAACATTAAAATTAACCTTACTGGTTTTTCCGGTAAATATTTCATCACCGTAATCAGCAACAACTGCATCATCGCCATTAATAATAAATGAACTAACACCTAATTGTAAACCTAATGAAACAAATTGTTTACGATCAACTGCAAACTTATATGATGCAGCACCAAAAAAATCAAATGTATTGGTAAGACCGACATTATCATTTGCAATCCAAACTCCAACACCTAAATCAGTACCTTCAACAGGGCCATGAATATTTACAGCTTCATTCATTGGAGCTCCTTTAGCTAACAAAAACTGATTTCGATGAACCATAATACCACTTATTACATCGCGGGTTCCATTGTATGCTGGATTTAACAAACCCTGGTTAGCTATGTAATGGTTGTATTGAACATAGTTTTGAGTCTTTGCGGCAAACACCCCAAACATCATCAATAGTAAGATTATGTATTGTTTCATTGTTATCTTTTTTCTAACTGAATACATCGTTTATTATTAGGCTTTTTACTTTTTTATCTTCTTAGTTCAATAAAACCGGTATACTCTTTAGTTATTGTTTTATCTGGTAAATTAAACCTAACCTTAAAGATATAGAAGTAAGTACCATTTGGTAAATCATCACCTATTGAGAACATTGCTCCTCCGCCACCTTTTCCTTCCCAGTCGTTTTTATACTTATCGCCTTTTGAACGATACACAAGAGTTCCCCAACGGTTGTAAACTTCGAGATTTGATTTTACAGTTTCATCAGTCACATTTACAACATAATCATCTGCTTTAATTAATCCTTCAATTCGATATTGTTGATTAAAATTATCACCATTAGGGCTAAATGCATTTGGTATCATCAATGTTCCATCTTCGATAGGTTCATTACCAACCATTATAGCAATCAATGCAGTGTCTACTCTTGTTTCGAGGTTTGTATTTTTAATTATATACATTGCATAATCCCATCCATAAAAACCTGGAATTCTTGTGTACTCTATATTTCCATAATTGTCGATAGTAATCTTTCCTTTTGTAGTAAAGAATCGACCATCATCTTTTGTTCCGGCTGTTAATAATTCAAACACAAGATTAACGCCTATTGAATCAATAACTGGATTAATAATATCATTAACAAATACCGAATCCACAACCGAATTATCTTCACTTCCTACATATATAACATCATCAACAGCAATCAAAGGTTTACAATTACCCGAGAAATTATCTTCAATAACAACAGCAGTATCAGGCATAAGAGTAATACAACCACCTGAGAAATAGCGACCTCTTACTAAATACTTACCTTCGAGTTGAGGAGTTCTGAAATAGAATTCATAACCTACTTCCGAGTCTTTCGGAACATAAACATCCAACTGTTCGCCTAATGTATCTAAAAGTTCATAGTAAGTATTTCTTTCTGCACTTTCAAGTCCAATCTGTACACCCGGCTCACCACTACAATAGTAAGCAGTATCGGGAATAACATTTAATACAGCAGGCGCATCGTTAACCGAAACAATTACCATATTACTTAATGTTGAACAACTACTTGTTTCAAGGAAAGCTTTTACAAAATAATCACCCGACACGTTAACTGCCCATGACAACTCACCTCCATTACCATTTAATGTATCAGGCAAGGCTATTCCTGCATCAAACAATGCATATTTAACACCCAAGTCACTTGAACTAATTCGTATTGCATTAGTGTCAGAACCACAAACGTTAGTTTTATCAGCAGTTACAAGATAATCGTTTGGCTTGATATCCTCTGTTATTGTTATGTTAATTGGTGGCATCATACATGCGTCTCCTCCCCATCCATAATACAAAGTATATAGTCCTTCGGGTTGGTATCCGAAATTTAATCCGGCTCCATCGGCTCTTCCTTTAAGTGCTATAGAATCTCCTGTAATTGCACTAACAAGACTGTAAACCACATCAAGTTCTGATGTATCTGTTTCTATGCTGGTACCAGCTTCGTCACTACAATAAACCAAATTAGTTCCACGCAATATATTAACATTAGTAACCGATGATTTCTGCATAACACGTACTGAACCATTCATATTACTTGTACAACCTGTTAATGTATTTCGAGCAATAACAAAGAACTCACCATTTGCATAAATATTATTGTAATACCCAAAGCTTATTGGATTACCCGAACCAACAATATTTGAAACAATGTTCGATTTAAAACCGGTTACATCATCTTTAAACTGAAGAGTGTAAGCAACATTTGTTTCTGATGCTTCCAATTGAATTGAAGCTCCAATAGTATCGCAGTAAAATCCTGAACCAACTATTTGAAATGCAGTAGGTAATTCATTAATTTTTAATGTTACACTATCAATCATACTTTGTTTACATCCATTACCATTATCACCCATAACATAATAGACACCTTCATTACTTGTAAGATTAAAATCTAATGGCAAACCAGTTCCTTTTACAGGGCCTTCAATTAAAAGATCCACCCGGTTACCAATACTATCTAAAGCACCATCGACAAGCCATAACTCATACCAAGTATCAAAATCGGAACCTGTGATTCCAAATATTTGTCCAGGATCTCCATTACAAATATCGCCACTTCCGGTTAAGCCGTATAGGCTAACAGCACCTGAAACATCAATATCCACACTACCAGGAAGAAAAACTGAACAATTTAAACGAGTTGCCTGAACAATATAAGTTGCATTTCGATCCATAACCGGATTAAAATCAACCTGACTACCTGGTCCACCGCCAATTACAGTATTGCCGGTATAAATCTCAATCACGCCGTCGAATTTAACCAATTCGTATATTACATCAGTTTCGCCACTAAAAATTGAAACTGTATCACCAGACACACATGCTTCACCTTCTCCGGTAACCGAAAATACAATACTGGTATCGGGTAAAGCAATTTCGTTAATAATAATAGTATCATTCATATAAACCGAACAATTTGTTAATCCATCATTACGTTCGGCATTTATTATATATGATCCAATCTCACTAACATCAAAATCGAGTATTCCGCCATTTCCTGCAATCCAGGATGTTGTAATACCATCTCCTACCCTTTCGAGCCTGTAATTAACATTAGATTCAGATCCCTGAAGATGAATTTGAGTAGAAGAGCCTGCACAAAAATCACCATCTGATATAGCATTAAACAGAGCAGGTAATGCATCTTCGGTAAGTGTAACACTATTGCTCATCGACACATTACATCCAATACCCTGAGTATACGCTTCAACACTATATGTTCCAACCGAATTAAACGAACCATTGAAATAAGTGTTTGTAGTTGTATCATTAACAACACCAGAAACTGTATCAACTGGCATGCCATTGAACAGCAACACATAATCAACCCCCTGCTGCTGACCGGCAATCCAGATGTCAACACCTGCATCTCCCATACAAAAATGGCCATTCGACGAAGCAATTACTTCAAACACCCAAGGTAATTCAACCTGCTGAGCATTAACAACACCATTCATTGGGAATACACACCCTGACTCATCAACAATAACAGAATAATTTCCAACTTGGTTATAATATCCAAAATCAATAGCACCACCGTCACCAATAATAGTATCCAAACGAATTGCATTATTGAACATTAACACATAGCTAACATTTACAGTCGATCCGTCTAATATTATCTGTATACCATTTGATCCTGCACAGAACCTACCATCAGAAGGTACTGATGTTACATTATAAATATCACCAACAACTACATCAATTCTAAACAATCCATTCATCACACTACTACATCCCTCAACAATATCCAACTCCGCAACTATGGAATATTCACCAATAGTAACCTGTGGACCAAATGAAATCTCATTTCCAGTACCAGCAATAATAATTCCAGTAGGATTATTATTTATGTACAATTCATATGTAACACCCAGTTGCGACGATAACAATTTAACATCATAACCGGCACCAGAATTACAATCGGTAACTGTACCAACAGGGCTAATACTATACTGAACAGGTAATGCATGTTCAGTAATATTTAATCGGTTATTCATTTCAACCCTTGCTGCCGGAACAGATGGGTTATATCCTTCAACCATAAATTCCTCAGTACCAATAGTTGAATTTTTCACATTTGACCAGGTAACAATACTATCGACTAACACACCAGCACCAAGATTAGTACCATCACTATTTCTTATTAATTCATAAACAATTCCACCCTGAGGATTACTAATATATACTGAAACTCCATTAGCATCCTCGCAATAATCCAAAACATTTGCTTTAACATCTAAAGGAATAACTGAATCAAATACAGTCATTACAATACTTGTAGAATCTTCACAACCATTTGCATTTTTAACTACAACCGAAACAGTAGTTCCATTGCTTAATGTATCGGACACAATTATTTCGGAACCCGGATAATCCAATATCATCGTATTATTCACATACCAACGATATTCAACACCACCCGAAGCAGTGAAAGTAACATTAGTACCTTCTAGAATTGAATTACCAGGATTTGCACTCAAAACGGCAACTGGCAATGAATTAACTACAAAAGTTAAGTGTGTCGATTCACTACTACAACCTGTAATAGAATTATATGACACAACATATATTTCATCGCCATTATTTAATGAGTCTGTAACATAAGATGATGATGCATTCCTTCCAAGAGATACACTATTAACAAAGAACTCAAACTCATCAGCAATATCAGATGAAGCTGTAAATGTTACACTCTCGTTTTTACAAATCTCTAAATCAATATCACTACTGGTAATTACAGAGGTTGGAATTGGATTAACAACCATTGTTATATCTGCACTTGTAGCAGAACATCCTACACTATCAACTATTTGAACATTAACTACATTTCCGTCAACTAATGCAGAACTTGTATATGTAGCAGAATCTGAAGGTCCTTTAACCAATAAACCATCAACATAGAATGAATACAATACACCACCTGTGGCAGTAAATGTAACTTCATCGCCCAAACAAATTGAATTATTTGAAGCATTTATTGTAGCATTTGGAATACTAATTCCTGTAGTTATTGTAGAAGATATTGCATCGCAACCTTTATTATCAATAACTCTTACAGCCACATCAAAAGCAGCAGTTGAACTATGAGTAAATGTATTATCAGCTGTAGGACCACCTGCAACAGGAATACCATTTAAAATAAACTCATACAAATCCCCACCACCAGCAGTAAATTCAACACTTTCATTTTCGCAAACAAAAGAACTATGATCACTTACCAAAGTAGGTATTGGCAGAGGGTTAATTGTTATATCTACCGGAGGTGTACTGTTCGATGAACATCCACCACTGGTTACCCTCACATATACTGATGAATTTACTAAACTTAGTGTATCTACATTTATTGTATTATTTGTTCCATTATCAACAGGATTTCCATTTAAATAAAATGTATAATTATCATAACCATCAGGTTTAGCTGTTATTGTAACAGTTTCACCATAACAATATTCCGATGGAACAATAGGGTCAATTGAAGCATTTGGTAATCCAAACACTGAAAATTGTGATATATTACTCGATGATGTACAACCGTTATCTATATCTTCAATAATTACATGTATCTCGTAAGAACCCGGTGCTAAAGATGTACTTGTAGAATATACCGGAGATGTGCTATTTGCAACCTCAGAGAATACACCACCAAAAGAACGTAATTCAAAAACATAATTATAATTACCACTTCCGTCACTGCCAAAAGCCTGATATGTTAATGATTCACCCGCACAAACAGATGTATTTGTAGGAGATGCAGGAGGAGATACACTCATTGTTACACTTACAGTATTAACAGTAACAGGTAAAACTGTTGAATTTGTTGCCGAACAACCATTAGCATTATCGTAGTTTACCGATACTGATTGATTACCAACACTATTCCATGTTACTGTTATCTCATTTGTGGTTGCTCCTGATGTTATTGTTCCACCTATTACACTCCACACGTAATTTGTCATTGATGCTTCGGTAGTATATGTAACACCTGATTCATCCTCGCAAACAGCATTATCGCCTGTAATAGTTGGAGATGGCAAATCGTTCACAGTTACTGAATAATCTGTTGCAGTAGCTGCCGAGCAACCA
>JAFGBR010000073.1 GCA_016933045.1 Marinilabiliaceae bacterium
AATTTTAGCATGGGCATAGCTGCCCGATTTTGCCTTAAAACCGGGACGCAGGATAATTGAATTCCCTGCTGTAAAGGTAAGCGACGAGCCGCTGTTAAGGGTTACGTTTTGCCCGTTACCGGCAACAATGATGGTGTCGCGTGCTGTGAAATACTCACTTTGGTGTTCGTAAAAGGTGAGGTCGCTAACAGTGACCATGCTTTGCAGGGGCACTTCGGGGGGTATTTGGCCATGCGCGAAAAAAGGGAGCAGGCCAAGGACAAAAAGTATTTTGTTGAATGTTCGTTTCATTGCAAGTTTTTTACTGGTTAACATTGGCATAGTTGTAGGTTTGTTTTTTTAGCAGGCGGTTATCGTGGTCGCGCACTTCGGACAAGCGCCCAAAGCTGTCGAACTTGTAATAAATGGTAGTGCCGTTGGGCTGTGTTTCGGAGCTCAGCCCCACTAAAGGGATATGTGTATATAAAAATACCTGGTAGCTGCTGCTTGCGAAGTATGTATTTAGCTGTGATTTCAGGAACGCTATATCGGCATCGACCTCTGTTTTGGTACCGGTGCCTGAAAAACTTCTGTTGTTGATGGCTTCGTACAATGAAGCGCTGAGCGAGAAATCGGCACCGCCAATGATTTTTGCTACGGGGTAATTTTGGTTGTAAGCCCAAATATAGTTGGTAACGATACCATCGGCAGCGGTGGTTTTTAGCACGTTGCCCTTGTTGTCGTATTCGTCAATAACCAGCTCGGGATTGCCATAGTTTGTGTCGATGCTTGATGTGTCGCCGTTAAAGGATGTAATTACGGGAAGCGTAGATGTGGTTTGAAGCTTATAAAACTTGTCGGGCACATAAAAGCCGTTGGCATTTTTATAGGTGGTAAGTTGGCTGTCGCTTACTTTACCTGCCCTGTACATTGTTTGCTGAACAGGGCTTGCAATCATGTTGCGGGCGGTCATCTCGTTGTAGATGGGTGAGAAAAGGGCAATTTCGAAAGGGTACCTGAATGTTTTTTTGATCAATATGTTATCGCTTGTATGAGTTTCCTGTTCTTTTAAAAGCTCATGTGTGTCATCATAAATGTTTGTTTTAGAGACTTCAACAGAGGATTGAGTTCCATTTTCATTATAAAAATAACTTGTTTCTTTTTCTAAACGGGTAAATGCTTTTGCATTGATCATTTCATAAATCCCAAACCGATCATGTTCCACTCTTGAACTAACAGATTGCAAGGAATGTTTGTGAGATCTTAAACCATATATACTCTCATAATCTTTGATATCGTATTCATATTTATACACACTAATGCTGTCGTTATTTTCATTAAAAATCTTTTTTGATTTAATCTTTCCCCATATATAATCATGATTTACCATACAATCGGCAAATGGCATAACAGGGGCACTAATCCGGTACGGGCCATGTGAAAAATGACCGTAATTTGTTGTAAATGCATTGTTTTTATAAGGGTTAACGTAAAAATTGTCAGGGTAGGTTACATGTTGATATTCAGTAAACCCATAATGATGCACATTAAATCCACTTGGATATTCAATTGGTGAATTGTACCTGTATATTGTTTTTCCTGTGGGTACTTCTTCAATAACTTTTGCATACATAACACCAGAACTTGTTATGGGCGTAATGTTGAGTGTATTAATTGTACAATAAACACCATCAGGAGTTGTGTCGTTCGTTTTGCTTTTTTGTGCCCAGTTAGCTTCATAAGTTACAACACCCCATTGTGCATAGTTAAACCGTTTGTATAAATCCTGTGTGCCGTCGTTATAATTAATTTGTTTTATTCGCAAACCGCCACCATATTTATTCGCAAGTGATTCATCCGGTGTGTCATTCTCAATAGGAAAGTATCTAAAACTTGTTTCATTCTCATTGCAAATTAAATAGTATTTATTCAGTTCGTAATCGAACTCACTAAACCCCCCGGAGGGGTATGTTATTCTTTTTAATGAATTTATTTTGGCGAAATTAATATTTGGTTCTCCATCCCTTCCACCATTAAAACTAAAGTTATACCCCCTTCCAATACTGTTATAAAAATTCATCATACACATAACACCATCATCGACCGTAGGTGTTATTGCTTCACCGCATCGATTGTACCAAATTGTATTTGGAAGTCTTGAAATATAATTGTCACTTTGGTCGATTGCACCGGATTGGTTGTGGAACAAATTTTTGCTTTTCCTAGCTTCATTATACAGAATATTGTCGGTATTGCAATATCCGAACTTATCTTTTCCTGTAAAGCAAAACCTAAATGGCATTTCTTTGTCATCATAATAAGAGAAAGTATGTGTTATTGCATCGACATCGGTTACACCATATTCTGAAAAACTTAAAAGTTTCAATCTTTTTTCAAGTGATTGGGAACTTGAAGTGATATCAGCTACATCATTAACAAGGATGCTTGAATTGAAATAACCATAATTGAAATGCCACTTCTTAATCCTGACGCCATTGTATTTTAGATAGATATTATTCAAGCTACAGCCATTAGCTGTTTTTGTTGCAATTTGCCCACCTAAAGCAGGCACAATATCTTGGCGTAATGAACTTGCATCAAACTCGATGCTGATACCATTATTGGAAAGTATTTTAGTTAATACTTTTGATTGAACGTAACAGGCATTGATCCTTCCAACTCCATAATCAGAAGTTTTACTACCTCTCCAATATGTATTATTTGAGCTATAGAATTCGTATAAAGCCCCTGAATATCCATAAATAGTAAATGTATTATTGTTTTGATATTGAAATTCAATATAAATGCCATTTGTCGCTCTTATTTTGGTCAGGTAAAATGCAGAGATGACATCATTTTGTGGATTGTTAATATCACCAGAAAAACTACCGGCAACAGGACTTGTAAAATAGCTTTGATCTTTAATGTCAAAATTTCGAAACAAATAATTGGACTTTTCATATTCGTTAAATTCATAAACAATACCCATTTTATCGACAAATGAAAAGCTGATAACATCACCTGTTTTATTCATTTCTAAAAGTTTCAACCCATCGGCGTTATTTAAAAAGACAATGTTCCCATTATATGGCCGTTCAAAAACAAACCGTCCTGAATATCCGCAAAAATTATAGGAATAAACATCGGGTTCACAATCTAAATGTGTAATGTTATGGAGCAATTCACTAACGCTGGGATCATTATGGTCAGGATTATATTGCCATGATAAAGCTTGCATATCGTCCAAGGAGGGAACATTAAAATCTTCTTCAAAGTCACTTACATCCTTTACCTGACAAGTGATAACCCCACCAGCATTTAAACTCCAACCTAAGCCCACCCAAGTAGCTTCCTGGTCAACTTTAATACCAGATCCATGATATGAAAGGCTTATGGGAAGCATTATGTTTCCGGCTTCTAAATTATATATTGGAATACTGATTTGGGCTAATCCGTGGAAATAATCAACAGGCCAATCGGCATATTTACCTAATTCTGCTGCTGTTGGAGATGGAGAAATAGGGCTTTTAAAAGGGATATCTTGCGAAAAGACATTTACAGATAAAAGTAAAACGATTGTATGTATTAAAAGTGGTATAATTATTTTCTGCATAGTTGGTTTAATTTGTCTGATTTGATATTCGGTTGAAAGTATTGTTTTTACTCTTTGATTACTTTTTCGGTTTTTTCGTAATTGTCGCCTTGTATATGTACCATGTAAACTCCACGGGGCAGCTTGCCAAGGTCGAGTGTTTGGACGGCACCGGGATCGGGTATGGCGTTGCAGACTATTTGCAAATGGGTTTTGCCCAATAAATCGGACACTCTTAACATGGCACCCTTTTCGGGGTAACCGGTACCCGGCACCCAATAAACCAACGCGCTTGTGTAG
>JAFGBR010000011.1 GCA_016933045.1 Marinilabiliaceae bacterium
ACTGATTATCAGGGTTTTAAACAAATATTTTCAACTCTTATTTTGCTGTAAATCAATATTTTATGTCATTATTTAACGAACTATTGTCAAAAAAAAGGGCTGTTTTATAAAAACAGCCCTTTTAAGTATTTTTTATTAATATGACAATGAATTTATTTTATAATTATTTACTGTTTTATTATTTTATAAACATTTTAAGCAAACTTTGAATTGTTATATCTTTGCCACAAAATTTTTATAATGTCAGAGAAACCAGTAAGAGTTAGATTTGCACCAAGCCCAACAGGGCCACTGCATATTGGAGGTGTAAGAACTGCATTGTTCAATTATCTGTTTGCACGTAAACATGGTGGAACTTTTATTTTACGAATAGAAGATACCGACCAAACTCGTTTTGTTCCCGGAGCAGAGGATTATATTAACGAAGCACTTGAATGGCTGGGAATAACAATTGATGAGGGAGTTAAGCAAGGAGGTCAATACGGTCCTTATAAGCAATCTGAACGTCGTGATATTTACCGTAAATATGCTCAACAATTAATTGATTCAGGTTGGGCTTATTATGCATTTGACACTCCTGAACAATTGGATATTATGCGGACTAAAGCAGAGGCTGATAAAGAAACATTTGCTTACGACATAATTACCCGTAAATTATTAAGTAACTCACTTGTATTAAGCGAAAGTGAGACAAAACAAAGAATTGAATCAGGCGAACCTTATGTCATTCGTTTTAAAATGCCCGAAAATGTTCAGGTTGTTGCCCAGGATTTAATTCGCGGTGAAGTGTCGTTCAATACTAACACATTAGATGATAAAGTACTTTATAAGTCGGCAGAAGATTTACCAACTTATCATTTGGCAAATATTGTTGATGATTATCTGATGAAAACATCGCATGTTATACGCGGTGAAGAGTGGCTGCCTTCACTTCCACTGCATGTGATGCTTTATAAGGGTTTAGGGTGGGAAAATGAGATGCCTCAATTTGCCCATTTGCCATTAATTTTAAAACCAAGTGGAAAAGGAAAATTGAGTAAGCGCGATGGCGATAAAGATGGTTTTCCTGTTTTTCCATTGGAATGGATATCGCCCGATGGTGAAGTTGCATCAGGTTATCGTGAATCAGGTTATTTCCCTGATGCAGTAATAAATATATTAGCATTATTGGGTTGGAATTCTGGTACTGAGCAGGAGATTTTTACTTTGGATGATCTTATTAATCAATTTTCTATTGAACGGGTTAATAAATCGGGTGCCCGTTTCGATCCTGAAAAGGCAAAATGGTTTAATCATCAGTACCTTGTACAAAAGAACGATAGCGAGTTGTTTAAGACATTTAAACCTATACTTGAGTCGAAAGGTATTTCGATTGATACTGGCACTGGCGAACGAATTATTGGTATGGTTAAAGAACGTGTTAATTTCGTTAGTGAGCTGTGGGAACAAACATCGTTTTTTTTCGATCCTCCATCTGCCTACGATGAAAAGGTGGTGAAGAAACGCTGGAAAGATGATGTACCTCAATTTCTTTTAGAGGTTTGCAATGTAATTGAACAGCAAAATAATTGGGAAGCTGAAACTATTAAATCGGCAGTTTCAGACTTGATTTCAGCGAAAGAAAAAAATTTCGGGACTGTTATGAATGCCCTTCGTTTAGCACTTGTTGGTGGCGGTTTTGGACCTGATTTGTTTACTATTGTTGAGATACTTGGTAAAAGTGAAGTTGTTAGTCGTATTAAAAAGGCTGTAAATACAATTTAAATATCGATATGTTGAACCATTCTATATTTTATTTTAATTATATAGTATGGTTTTATTTAACACTAAATTACTCATGACACTATTATATATTAATTCCGATCAAATGGGGCAGGGCGATGCCGAACTTGGAACGAAATTAATGAGAGTTTTTTTTGAAAATCTTGTTAATTCTGATGTGGAAATTGATTATATCGTCTGCATTAATTCTGCAATTAATATTACAACAAAAGGGAGTTCAGTAATAGATTACCTAAAAAAGTTACAGGATGCCGGTGCTAAAATTTCATCATGCGGAACTTGTTTAGATCATTATAATAAACGTGATGATTTAATTATAGGTGTGGTAGGTACAATGAAACAAACCATTGAATTATTAGTTGAAGCTGATAAAGTTATAAGACCCTAAAGTTTATGTGGTTTTATTTAGTAAGGTATTTGATTGCCTGATAAATGATTTTTTGATAATTGCAATTAGTAAACGCTCTTTTGTCATGACCAATTTGGATGTAAATTACTTTAGAATTTTCTACATCTCGAATCCATGCCAAATAAGGCATATTGCCAATGCGATCGGTTGTTAATAACGGTTGTGAATCATCAAGAATCAGGCAATTATCATAGGTTTCATCAACTATAACAAAGTTATTTATTCCTTTAGTTACCGGATGGTTTACATCTGTTATTTTAACTGGAATAGTTACATTATGTTCGAAAGTAGATGCGCCATTAACTGAATCTTCCCTGAAATATTTACCGCCTATTATGGTTTTAAATGAATCCCAGTTTTGATACGAAACCAACGAATGATGTATAAATAACATTGGTTTTCCTTTTTTAAGCAATTGAAAATATGCTGCCTTTTGGGGTTCAGTTATTGAATCATATAAATCGTAGAATACCAAGGCATCGAAATTATCGGTAAAACCTTGTTCAATCCACTCATTAGCTTTAGGTTGGATAACGTGTTGATATTTGATTCCATTAAAATGGTTGAACATTTCGAAGAATGTACTGTCGGGAATCTTTCGTTCACTGGATATTAGTAAAATGTTTATTGGTTTTTTATTACAGCTAATTAATAAAAATAATATCAATATAAGATTACAAAGTCTTATTTTCATTGTGTTATACATTTCTGTTTAGGAATGTACAATTTGCAACCAAATTGATTAAATGTCAACCTTGATTTATGTAATATCTAACAGATAGCTGTATCAATAAAAAAAAACCGCCAATCAAGTTTTAATAAACTTTATTGGCGGCCGAAATTAATCTAACAACAGATTATCTTTTTTGCATCATCATTTGCATTATTCCGCCCCCATTTTTTACATTTAAGAACCCCGATTGTTTTAATAATTGTTGAGCATAAGACGAACGGGCTCCTGTTGCACAATAAACAATTATATCTCTGTTTTTATTGCCTAATTGATTTATTTGCTGATGCAGTTCATCAAGTGGAATATTAACAGAACCCGGGTAAGCTCCACTTTTATATTCCTGTATTGTTCGTACGTCTATAACTAATGGTTCATTCGATTCAGCAGGTTGTTCCTTTTGTTTTAACTTAGACATCATTGACGAGACCCCACCTCCGTTTTTAACATTGGCATAACCTAATTGTTGCAGAAACATTTGAGCATAAGCGGATCGTGCACCTGATGCACAATAAAAAATTATTTCTCTCGATGGATTATTTCCCAGTTCAATATATCGTTTTTCAATTTCGTCTAATGGAATATTTATTGCATCCGGTACAGCTCCCAATCTAAACTCTCCGGCAGTTCTTACATCGACAATAATTGTGCTGTTGTCGGGTTTGCTTTCTTTTGTTGTAACCTGAATATTTTCTTCGGATTCTTCTTCAATAGTTTTAGGGTCAACAGGTAAAAGGTCAACTTTAAAATTTTTGAACCCTAAAGTACGAGCATATCGTTGTATCGAAATAAACCCTCCCGAGATATTTATAACATTTGAAAATCCCATCCCTATAAGAGTTCTTAATGCCTGATGTCCTTTTTTCCCATTATCATCTAGCACCAGAATAAGACGATCTTTTGGTAACTTTCCTGCTTCGTCAGTAATTATCTCAAGTGGAATGTGAATAGAGCCTTTAATGTGATTTTTCTCATAGGCAAAATAGTCTCTTACATCGACAAAAACAACTGTTTTTTTGTCAATCAGTTCATCGAGTTCTGATACTGTAACAGATGGACTAAAACCACTAATTTTGTTTTCGGCTGTGTAAGCTGCCATATTAAGAGCATCATTTGCTGTTCCAATTGGTGGTGAATAAGCAAAATCAACATCGGCTAAATCGTAAATGGTCATTTTTGCAGCCGCCGCAGTAGCAATTACATCAAGTCGTTTATCGGCACCTTTGTAACCTGTTGTTTGTCCTCCTAATATAACCCCTGTTTTTTTATCGTATACCATCATTACCGTAACAGTTTCAGCTCCCGGATAGTATGAAGTATGATGCTCCTTGTGAACAACAACTGCATCGGCATCAATACCGGCAATGCGAGCCTGCTTTAATGATAATCCGGTAGTTCCGGCAACAGCTTCGAACACACGCACAACCGATGTTCCAAGAGATCCTTTGTAGTTGTGGCTGCCTCCCAGTGCATTTTCGGCAGCAATACGTCCTTGTCGGTTTGCAGGACCAGCCAATGGGATACGTACTTTTTTCCCCATAACCCGGTGTTCAATTTCAATCATATCGCCGGCTGCATAAATATCGGTATCACTGGTTTGTAGTTGAGCATTCACTTTTAGTCCACCCGATTTTCCAATTTCGAGACCTGTTTCTTTGGCCAGTTGAAGTGTTGGACGAACACCTATTGAGAGAATAACCATATCGGCATCAAGTATCGATCCATCGCTTAATCGAACGCTATCTTGCTTAATTTCATTCACACTTACATTTGTTCGTATATTTATACCAAACGAAGCCATTTCACTTTCAATAAAGCCAGCCGTTTCGGCTTCCATTATAGCCATTACATGAGGCATTGTTTCAACTACACTAACTGACAACCCTCTTTTTGCTAATGCTTCAACCATTTCAAGTCCTATAAAACCACCACCTACAACAACGGCAGTTTGTGGTTTTTCATCGTTAATATAACGAGCTATTTTGTCCATATCTTCCAAAGTCCACAATGTAAATACATGTTCGTGGTTGGCTCCCGGTATTTCAGGTTTTATTGGTCTACCCCCTTGTGCGAGAATTAATTTGGAATATTCAAATGTTTTTTGTTCACCACTGCGAGTGTCAACAGTTTTTATTTTGTGGTTTTCTTTATCGATTGATGATACCAGTGTGTGTGTGTATACATCAACATTGTATTGCTCTTTAAAACTTTCGGGACTTTGTAAAATAAGTTTTGATCTACTTTTAATGTCACCTCCAATATAGTATGGTAGGCCACAGTTAGCAAACGAAATGTCGGGCCCTGCTTCAATCATAGTAATCTCAGCTGTTGCGGATATTCTTCTTGCCTTTGCAGCAGCCGTTGCTCCGGCTGCGACCCCTCCAATTATTAAAATTTTTTCGGCATTCATATCTGTTGTTGTTTAGTTTCTATTTCTGCAACAAAAGTAGAATGCCATTATTTTTAATTGAAGAATATTACATTGAAGTATTATAGTGAAAAAATTGAAGTTTGATAGTTTTATAATTAAGATAGGTGTTGGGTTTATATATATAATAGTATTTAAAATGAATAATAATTGGATATTATTTTGTTTTATAACCAATGTATTCGTTAAATAGCTTTGTAATTGATTTAGTTTCTCCCATAATAGTAAGAATGTCGTTTTCCTGTAATAGTGTTGTTCCGTTTGGAGCAAATGTTTTATTGTTTCGTTCTATTAGTGCAACTAAAACGTCTTTAGGAAGTTGTACATCTTTTAACATACGTCCTATCATTAATCCCTGCGAAGTATTATTTAAGAGTTTAATGGTTATAAACCGCTCATTTTGAAGCATATATTCCTTTATTTCGCGGTGACTGTCCATTTTAATAATGGTTTCGACAAATTGTTCCTGTTCAACAATATCAATAAGTCGCGATAACATTCTTAATTGTTGTTTTGGTTTATCTTCAGGGTTTATAAGAAAATAGCATATATAAGTTGGTTTAGATATTACACGATCAATTATGGTTGAAGTTACTACAAAC
Organism: Marinilabiliaceae bacterium; assembly: GCA_016933045.1. GTDB lineage: Bacteria > Bacteroidota > Bacteroidia > Bacteroidales > Marinilabiliaceae > JAFGBR01. The sequence continues at coordinate 5,952 of JAFGBR010000011.1, forward strand.
GGTTTTTTTGATACAACTATTTGCATTGATGGCTGAATAACATCTTTATATTTTGCGTGAAAAACCAAAACTCCGGGTAAAGATATAACGGACTCATCAGATGGATTTCTCAAAAATTTTTGACGTACTACTTCTTTTTTTTCTTTTAAAATTGTTTCGAAGGTATCTGAAATTTTATCAATTATTTTTTCAAGATAAACAGGAGTATTAACAATGCTAATTTTTGAATTTATTACTGTTTCATCGAATGGATCGCCTTGGCGAAGGCCTTTTTCTTTTAGAATTGACATAAATTCATTTTCAAGCTCATCGTATTGATATTTACCCAATAGTGCAAACCAGTGAAAGATTGCTCCTTCACGTTTAACTTTTGAGCGCGCATGAAAATGGTACCAAAGAACACCTAGAATAATAATACCGGAAGTAAATAATACCGGCATCCAACCTAAATAAATAATTAGTATAAATGAAATAATTATACCTGCAATTTGCATATATGGATAAAAAGGTGATGTATAACCGGGGTCGTATGATTCTATTTTGCTGTTTCGGAAAACAATAACTGAGAAATTAATAAACATAAAAATGAGCAGTTGAAAAGTACTTGCAAGTTTTACAATGCCTTCTTCTGATATCAATAATAAATACTGCCAGAATAGCAATTATAAATGTAACAAATACTTTTTGAAGGGCAGATGTTTTTTTTGCACCAACTAAATTTAAACCCATAAAAAATAGTGTAGCAATTATTGCAATCGTTTTTACAGGCACATTCCAAAAAATAGCAGCATATGCTCCAATACCAATAATAGCAAAAGCTGTTTTAAACATTAAAGCAAAATAGGTTCCTAGTCCGCCAATGGTTCCCATTAGTGGGCCGAGACTGCGGTCGAGAAAGAAATATGCACCACCCGAACGAGGTAATGCGGTTGAAATTTCGGCAATATTAACAACCCAGCCAATAAATAAGCCAAAAAAACTGAGGGGCCGGTATAATGCGATGCAATACCTGGTAATAAAAAGAAACCTGAACTAAACATAGCTCCTGTACTAATGGCAAATACATCAAACAATCCTAACTCTTTTTTTAACTGTTTTTTCATGTCATTAGTTTTTTTCTGTTTTCAGGTTGCGTTTCTATTTGAAGTAAAATTTTTTTATTGGGTGATTATAAGTAAATATAGCGAACTAGTTTTTACTGTCCAATAGAAATTTTTGCAGATCTATTGCATATATAAAAATATTATGCTTATTAAAGTATGATGTTGTTAATCAGGTTCTTATTCTTTTTGTTTTTTGATTTGCAATTAGTTACATTTTTTTATATATTCGATGCGAATGGATTTATAGATTAAATAAATTATGCCATATCGCAGGTTGCCAAATACAGATTTAGCACGACTTAGAGCGTTACAAACAGCTAATAAAAAAGCGGCTACAGTATCACCTTTTGACCTGCCATTTGCACAACGTTATTTTTTAGAATTACAAGCCTTTCTGCCTCAGTTTAAGCAGACAATTGATCAGTATAATTTTAGTAAAAACCGACAGGCTCAGGTCGGAAAGCTATTGTTAGAACAGTTTAGGTCAGCTCGTTTGTATTTGTCGCATTTTATACAGGTTTTTAATTTTTGTATTCAACGAAATGAATTAAAACCCGAAGCACGAACTTTTTTAGGATTAAATGTTAATGAAAAGTCAATACCCGATTTAGGAACAGAACAGCAATTGATTGAGTGGGGAGATAATGTTATTAAAGGTGAAGAAAAAAGAATGGCATCGGGGGGCACTCGTATATATAACCCTTCTATTGCTATTGTTAAAGTGAAATACGAGCAGTTTTTTGAGTCGTATAATAGTCACAAGAACTTGCAGATAACAACTCAAAAGCATCACGAAAAAGTAGCCGAAATGCGAAGAAAAGCCGATCAATTAATTCTAAATATTTGGAATGATGTTGAATCGAAATATGAAGATTTACCTTCGGAAAAGAGACGAATAAAATGTACTGAATTTGGCATTATTTATTTTCTTCGAAAACATGAGCGAGAAGAGATTGCTAATTCGAAATCATGATGACTTTTTTGTGTATTGGTTTTATTGTCAATAATAATGCTATAAATAAAACAAAACTACTAATGTAAATAATTGGATCTGATGATTCATTTAATTTAATTTCTAATGGGTTAATACCGGGATAGGTTGATTGGTAGTAGTAAAATGATGCTAATGCGACACCGTTATTAATAAAATGAGCAAAAACAGGCAGCCATAGCGATTGACCCCAAAAGAGCATATACCCCAAGGCAATTCCTAATATAAATCGAGGTAAAAAGGTTAGAAATTGCATGTGAATGGCACTAAATATAAATGCAGTAATTATTATTGCAATATGTCCGTTTCTCATCCATTGTGTTAATTTGTTTTGTAAAACACCACGAAACAACAACTCCTCGCAAAATGCAGGCAAAAAAACCATGATAGCAACATTTACAACAATAGTTGATGTGTTATTCGCAATTAAAAGCCTGTATGTGAGTTCATTTAACTCTTTTTCGCCCGATTTTATCCAATTTTCTAATCCTGCGAGCGATTCGGGTAGTTTTAATTGATTGTTTATTATGGCGGTTTGCTCTATAAAGGGTAGGCTTATGATAATTATTAATAGAGCAATAATGTAGAGCGATTTAGGTTTAGGCGATAGTAGTATTTTATAATCAGTTTCATTGCCAAAGTGTTTTAAGTAAATGAGCGAAGGGGCAAAAAACATAAAAAAAACCTGTATTACCTGGCTTAATTTTAAAAAACCTATATTATTATTTATGGCTTGCGGATTTTCAATAAAACTTTTCCCATACATTGTTATGCCAATTATTGAAGTAATAAATAATGATACTGTGAGTCCAATCAATATCATTAAAAACAGAATAATTAGTTGTTTTGCAGTTGAAAAATTTTGTTTGGTGTGTAATTGTTTAATCATTGTTTTTTATAATAATCAATACCTTTATAACTTATTAAATAAGCCGATGCAAAAATAAGCTGAATTCTCTTTTTATAAAGTTTAAAGTCAATTTTGTCCATTGTATCGCGTGGGGTATGATAATCGCCATGCAAACCGCTAAAAAATGAGAGAACAGGAATGTTATTTTTATAAAAATGGTAATGGTCGCTACGGTTCATAAAACTACTACCATCGTAATGATAATCGAAATTGAGGTTTACAGTTTTTTTATTAGCAATAATGCTTAAACTATCTAGCCAGGTTGATTTTTTAGCTCCTAATAAATAAATATAGTTGTCTTTGGTAATAGTATCGCGTCTACCAATCATATCCATATTAATATTTGCTAAAAATGTTAATGGATCCATTGCGTCGGAATAACGATTCGATCCCCATAATCCGTATTCTTCTCCGGCAAAAGCTATAAATAAAATGTTGTTTACAGGGGGGTGTTTAATTTTTTTAAACGCATTTGATAGCTCAAGTAATGCTCCTGTACCCGAAGCATTATCGTCGGCTCCACGACAAATTTTGCCATCAGGTTGTATTCCCACATGGTCGTAATGTGCTGTAATGGCTAAAGCTTTGCTGTTGGAATCTGATCCTTTTATTTTCCCAACTATATTATATACGGTTATTGGTATGGTATCGCATTTAAATTTTATTTTAATTTTTTGTATTACAGGATTATTATTGGAATTAACAGATGAGGATAGACTTTTAAAATCATAATTAAAGAATTTTTTAATAGCAGAAGCCGGGAAAATAAAAAATCTTTTTCCCGAATTAGTTATTTTTGGTTTTTGGTATGTTACAGTAGAAACATCTTGAAAACTGAAGTGTTTTTGAGCAACCGATTGATATTGAGTTGAGTCATTTATGTTTGTTCCAAAAACAGCCCATGCCCCGGCTTCTTTTAGTCTTTTGTTTATTAATGTTGTTCTATTAAGATTTTCGAAGCATACGAAGACAATTTTATTTTGCACATCATATTTAATTTGACTGGAATCGGTTAATGACCCAAGGAAAATAATTTCTTTTTCAATCTCTTCATTTTGTCCAACATTGCAGTTAAAAACAAAGTTGTTTGGCGAAGTTAAAACTGAATCATTCAGTGTAATATTAACATCAGTCCATTTTTTTTTCCAAATAATAAATGGCTGTCGATATTCACCTTTAAAACCAGGTTCAAGACCTGCTGATTTAAAGTAATTTTCAATATAATCAGCTGCTTTTTCACATCCTTGTTCCCCTGTTAATCGTCCTTCTAAACTGTCGGAGGTTAGAACCGACATGTGTTGTTTAAGATTTCTTATTTTAATACTTTTTAAAGCATTTGAAGGTATTTGAGGTTCTGAAGCATAAATATACAATATAAATATATTTATCAGTAAAGTAATGATTAATCGCATTTCATAAACATTTTTTGTAAAGATATTATTTTATTATCAGAGTTTTTCTGCTTGTTTGCAATGAATAGTAAATGATTGAAAAATGGTTTATAGTATGTTGTTTTATATTACAAAAAACTTACTTTTATTATTATATAGTACTGGTATTTACTAAGAAATTGGGTTTTTGATGAGAAAAATATATGAGTTTTTAATTTCTAAACCATTAATGGGAGCGTTGTTCCTAATTTTGGCTGTAGCAATGGGGTTTGCAACATTTATTGAAAATGATTTTGGCACTAGTGCAGCAAAGGCATTAATTTATAATTCATGGTGGTTCGAATTGATTTTTTTTATTTTAGCTGTTAACCTTTTTGGTAATTTGCTTAAACATAAAATGTGGAGTAACCAAAATGTTTCAGTAACTCTTTTTCACGTTTCTTTTTTTATAATAATATTTGGTTCGGCATTAACTCGTTATTATGGAGTTGAGGGTATTATGCATATTCGCGAAGGGGAGGAGTCCGACTTAATATTATCAGACGATTCTTATGTGTCAGTTTCGGTAAATGGTAAAAATGGTTTAGAAACTAAAAAACAGAAAGTTTTCTTTTCTGTATTAAGTCCAAACGAATTACGATTAAGTTTTGATAACGGTATAAGTATTAAAAGTAAAATGTTTGTACCAAATGCAATACTTACACCTATTGAAGCAGACAAAGGTGAACCTTATATTATTCTTTTGGGAGCTACAATGATGGGCCATATTGAAAAGACACTTGCTTCTGGAGAAATAACATCGTTTGGATCTTTAAATATCGGATTTGAACCAACCGATACTTCTAATATACAGTTTCTAATTTATTTGCACGATGGTGTAGTAATGTATAAATCGTTGATGCCGGTTGTAATGATGCAAATGCAATCGGGGCAGGCTGATACTATTAAGGTTGGTGAAGAACATCAATTATATAAAGGAGTATTATACCAGGTTGGTGATACTCGTATTGTACTAAATGATTTTATTTCGAAAGGGATTCTTGTGCCTCAATATCAACCAGAAACAAAAGGTCTGCCCGATGCCATTTTATTATCTGTTTTAAAAGATGAAACGGAAAAGGAAATGGTTGTTTTGGGTAATTCTGGGCAATTGGGGAAACCATACCAAATAACCATTAATGGCATTGAGGTATCGGTTAGTTATGGATCAATACCAATTAATATTCCATTTTTTATTCGGTTGAACAATTTTATTTTGGATCGTTATCCGGGGAGTAACAGCCCATCGTCATTTATAAGTGAGGTGACTTTAATAGATGCTGCAAAAGAGATAAATGAGAATCACACTATTTTTATGAATAATATATTAAATTATAGAGGTTATCGATTTTATCAATCATCGTACGATACTGATGAACAAGGAACAATACTATCGGTAAATCGCGATTGGCTTGGAACTATTATTACATATGCAGGGTATTTTTTTATGAGTGTTGGAATGATACTTGCCCTTATTATGCCAAATACCCGATTCAGGAAGTTGATAAGAAAAACTGTTGATGCTTCAGGAAAGAAAAAAGAGTTAATAGCGATTTTGTTTATTGTAATTTCAATGGGATTAAATGCCCAAGATGCTAAACCACCTCATGTTATATCAAAAGAACTTGCAAAATCGTTTGGCGAACTTTGGGTTCAGGATAATGATGGCCGGATTAAGCCTATGAATACTATGAATAGTGAGTTATCACGTAAATTGGTAAAGCATAATTCGTTTCGGGGGTTAAGTGCCGATCAGTTTATATTAAGCTTGATAGTTGATAAAGAATATTGGCAAAATTTTCCAACAATAACTGTTAAAAATAAAAAGATAAAACAATTACTTGGAATAGAGGATGGTAAAGCTTCATTCCGACAATTCTTTACAATTGATGGACGTTATTTTTTAGGTAGGCACATTGAAAGTGCGTATCGAAAAAAACCATCTGAGCAGAACAAAATGGAGCAGGAGTTAATTAAAATTGATGAACAGGTAAATGTTTTTTATCTTATACAAGCTGGACGTTTTTTAAAGTTGTTTCCAAATCCGGATGATACAAATAAGGCATGGTTATTTCTTGAACAGATTCCCTCTAAAGGGTTTATGAAGGAAGATAGTTTATTTGTACGAAGTATTTTGTCGTTGTTATTTGAAACAATTAATTCGGGCGATGAAAAAAAGAGTTTTGAGCACATTTCATCCATCTTAAAATTCCAGTCAAAATATGCCGCTAAAATTCTTCCATCAGAAAAGCAGAAAGATGTTGAGATTTTTTACAATGAAACCAACATTTTTATGATGTTAATGCCTGTTTTAATGATATTTAGTATTATATGGCTTATTATTCATTTTGTAATAATGTTATATCCACGATGGAAATTTAAATGGATCAATAGTATTGCATATTTATTATTTAGTTTATTTTTTGTTTTTTATTCATTGGGAATGATTATCCGATGGTATATATCTGGTCATGCCCCATGGAGTAATGGTTATGAATCGATGTTATATATTGGATGGGCTACAATGCTTGCAGGAATAGTTTTTGTTAAACGAAATCCAATAGTTGGATCGGTAACAACATTGTTTACAAGTGTTATATTATTGGTTGCTCATCTTAGTTGGATGAATCCCGAGATTACTAATTTGGTACCTGTTTTAAAATCGCACTGGTTAACAATACATGTTGCAGTTATTGTTGCCAGTTATGGTTTTTTAGGATTAGGGGCATTATTGGGGTTTTTAAATTTAATTATTATTGGGTTGAAGAATAAGAAAAACAGAAAAATATTGAGTATTACAGTTAATGAATTGTCGTTTATTGCCGAAATGGGAATTATTGTTGGATTATACCTGTTGATAATTGGTGCTTTTTTAGGAGGAGTATGGGCTAATGAATCATGGGGGCGTTACTGGGGCTGGGATCCTAAAGAAACATGGTCGATGATAACTATTCTTATATATGCTTTTATTTTGCACATGCGGTTAATACCCGGAATGAAAAGTGTTATTACTTTTAATTTTTGGACATTAATTGGGTTCAGTTCTGTTATTATGACTTATTTAGGTGTAAACTATTATTTGGCAGGAATGCATTCGTATGCTAAAGGAGACCCGGTTCCAATACCTATGTTTGTTTATTTAACAGGTTTAGTTATTATTATTGTTACAGTTTATGCTGTATTAAATGAGAAAGAAATGAAGAAGCTTAACGATGACATGCAGGATAACATTACTTATTAATATTCAGTTTTATTATCCATATCATTCCACATTTTAAATGCTATACTAGCTTTATCACTTAATAATGAAATAAAGGGAATAGTTCTTTTTTCTATAGGTTTATCAATTTCTGCATAAATAAAGTCATCATTAAATCCAATACTGGCAGCGTCTTTTCTTGTGTTTCCATAGAATATTGTTGAAATACCTGCCCAATATATAGCTCCTAAACACATGGGGCATGGTTCGCATGATGTATAAATTTCGCAACCTTCAAGTTTAAATGTACCCAGTTTATTAGCAGCATCTCTTATGGCCATTATTTCGGCATGAGCCGTAGGGTCGTTATCGATAGTAACACGATTTGTTCCAATCCCAATAATTTCACCATTTTTTACAATAATTGCCGCAAAAGGGCCGCCACCTTTTAAAATATTTTGTTCAGAAAGATCAATGGCTTTAACCATAAATAATTCATCTGATTTATTAGGTCTCATATTTTTATTTTTAGAGTACAAAATATGTAAAACAATTTAATTCTGTTCATGAGGTATAAAAAAAGTATAAATAATTGGGTTATAATAAAAATATCTGCTACTTTTGCGGCCGATTATTATTCATGCCAAAAGTGCGATTGTTTTATTTCCCAGCATGTTACACTTTTATGAACAGCCAGTGTGTTGATAAAAGAGCAAGGGAATTGGACATTTGTACTTGTACATTTTTAATATTGGTATAATTTAAACAAAAGGAAGACAGTGGATACGTTAAGTTACAAAACGATCTCGGCAAACAAAGCTACAGCGAAAAAGGAGTGGGTTGTTGTTGATGCAACCGACGCAGTTTTAGGCCGTTTGGGGTCAAAAGTTGCCAAATTATTACGTGGCAAATATAAACCAAACTACACGCCTCATGTAGATTGTGGTGATAATGTAATCATTATTAATGCCGACAAAGTCCGTTTGACAGGAAACAAATGGAACGACAGACAATTTTTCTACCATAGTGGTTATCCGGGTGGACAAACTCGCATCAGTCCTGCTGATGTTTTTGCAAAAAGCCCTGAAAAACTTGTAGAAAGAACAATTAAAGGAATGTTGCCTAAAACAAAATTAGGCCGTCAATTATTCCGTAATTTATTTGTGTATGCCGGAGCTGAGCACAAACAAGAAGCACAGCAACCAAAGGTTATTGATTTAAACTCTATTAAATAAGAAACATGGAAGTAATAAATGCCATTGGAAGAAGGAAAGCGGCTATTGCTCGTGTGTACCTCAAAGAAGGTAAAGGTCAAATCACCATTAATAAACGTGACTTGTCAAATTACTTTCCATCGGGAATTTTACAGTATATTGTAAAACAACCTTTGAACACAGTAGGTGTAGTTGAAAAATATGATATTCAGGTTAACCTTACAGGTGGTGGAATTAAAGGACAAGCCGAAGCTCTTCGTTTAGCCATTGCACGTGCATTGGTGAAAATTAATGCTGAAGATAAACCTGCTTTAAGAGCTGAAGGATTTATGACCCGTGATTCGCGCGTTGTTGAACGTAAAAAACCAGGACGTCCTAAAGCACGTAAACGATTTCAATTTAGTAAACGTTAATATTTTCCGGGTACGTTTAGTATCTAAATTATTAAGACTCCTTGCGGACTACTTAGTAATTGTTAACGTCAAGAATGTAAACGACTTAAAAATTTAAAAATGTCTAGAACAAGTTTCGATCAATTATTAGATGCCGGAGTTCACTTCGGTCACTTAAAAAGAAAGTGGAATCCAGCAATGGCTCCTTATATTTTTATGGAGCGTAATGGAATTCATATTCTTGATTTGCATAAAACCGTTGTTAAAATCGACGAAGCTGCAAATGCTTTGAAACAAATCGCTAAATCGGGCCGAAAAATATTATTCGTTGCTACAAAAAAACAAGCAAAAGATATTATTGCCAATAAAGTTGGTGGAGTAAATATGCCTTATGTAACAGAACGCTGGCCGGGTGGTATGTTAACTAACTTCCCTACTATTCGTAAGGCTGTTAAAAAAATGGGTTCTATTGATAAATTGATGGTCGATCCTTCATCATGGAGTAATCTTTCGAAAAGAGAACGCCTTCAAATTACTCGTCAAAGAGCTAAACTTGAAAAAACACTTGGAAGTATCGCTGACCTTACACGTCTTCCTGCTGCTATGTTTGTTGTTGATGTTATGAAAGAACATATTGCAGTTCGTGAGGCCAAACGATTAGGCATTCCTGTGTTTGGAATGGTTGATACCAACTCAGATCCATCTCATATAGACTTTATTATTCCTGCTAATGATGATGCTACTAAGTCAATTGAAATAGTAATAGGTACAATGGCCGATGCTATTCAGGAAGGCTTAAGTGAAAGAAAAGCAGATAAAGATGCTGAAGATAAAGGTTCATCAAAAGGTAAAAAAGGAGAATCAAAAAAAGTAACCTCTAAAAAAACTGAAGAGTTTGACGAAGAAGAAGATGCAGAAAAGGTGGTGAAAACTAAAAGTTCAGCAAAGAAAACGTCGGCTGCTGTTATTGAAGAGGAAGTTGAAGAAGAAGAAGTTGAAGAAGAGGATGCTGATGAGATTGATGGCGAAGAGGATGATGACAACGTAGAAGAAACAGAAGAATAATTGATTTAAAAACTTTTAAAATATACGATCATGGCTATAACTGCGGCTGATGTAAATAAACTTCGACAAACTACCGGAGCCGGTATGATGGATTGTAAGAAAGCACTTACCGAGGCTGATGGTGATTTCGAAAAAGCAATTGAAATAATCCGAAAAAAGGGACAAGCTATTGCAAATAAGCGTGCAGACCGTGAAGCTACAGAAGGTGCTGTTTTAGCAAAAGTTTTAGCCGATGGGAAATCGGGTGCTATTATTGCTTTAAATTGCGAAACTGACTTTGTGGCTAAAAATGAGGGTTTTGTTGCTCTTACAACTTCAATTCTTGATTTAGCTATTGAGAAAAAACCTGCTTCAAAGGATGCTCTTCTTGCTCTTGAACTTAACGGAAAGTTAGTTAAAGATGTTATTACAGAGCAAATTGGTGTAATTGGTGAGAAGTTGGAAATTTCGTGTTACGAAACTGTTAATGCTGAAACTGTTACTGCATACATTCATCCGGGTAATAAACTTGCTACTTTAGTTGGCTTAAACCAAGGTGGTATTGATGCTCAGGTTGGAAAAGATGTTGCAATGCAAGTTGCTGCTATGAATCCTGTTTCGGTTGACTCGTCTTCAGTTCCACAGGATGTTATTGATAAAGAACTCGAGATTGGTAAAGAAATGGCCAGAAATGAGGGTAAGCCGGAAGCTATGCTTGATAAAATTGCTCAAGGACGCTTGCAAAAGTTCTTTAAAGAGAGTACTTTGTTAGATCAGGCTTTTGTTAAGGATAATAAACTTAGCATTAAGCAATATCTCGAAAATACTTCGAAAGGTTTAACAGTAACTGATTTTAAACGTTTTTCTTTGAATGCATAAGAAAAAAAGATAAATAATAATAAAAAAGGCTGTTCGGTTTGAACAGCCTTTTTTATTATATTATATTTTTTTAATAAGTATTATTTGCACAATGGTTTTTTATTCTCCATCCCAATCCTGATCAGAAAAATCCTGAAATAAAAAATCGTTGTATGGGAAACGTGTAACATGTATTTCTTTAACATTATCGTAAACCATTTTTTTAAATTCGTTAAAATTAACTTTGTTTTTAGCCGAAATAAAAATTGTTGGTTGTTGTTTGCCCATCCATGTTTTTTTGAGGTCTTCGAGGGTTAAATTCTCTCTCCTAAGGGGTGTTAAGTCATCTTCGTCTTTTGGAATAAATGAATAAGCATCTATTTTATTAAATACTAAAATGACTGGTTTTTCAACATCGTCAATTTCATGCAATGTTTGATTAACAATTTCAATTTGTTGTTCAAAACCGGGATGTGAAATGTCGACTACATGTAATAGTAAATCGGCTTCGCGAACCTCATCCAAAGTCGATTTAAAAGATTCAACCAGGTGATGGGGTAATTTACGAATAAAACCAACCGTATCGGCCAGTAAGAAAGGTAGATTGTTAACAACTACTTTTCGTACTGTAGTATCGAGTGTTGCAAAAAGCTTGTTTTCGGCAAATACCTCCGATTTACTTATTACATTCATCAGTGTCGATTTGCCAACATTGGTGTATCCTACAAGTGCCACACGTACCATTTTGCCCCTGTTTTGCCTTTGTGTGTGCATTTGTTTATCAATTTTTTCCAGATCTTCTTTAAGCTTTGCAATCTTATCCCGAATTATTCGGCGGTCGGTTTCAATCTCTTTTTCACCTGGCCCCCTCATTCCAATACCTCCGCGTTGACGTTCGAGGTGTGTCCACATGCGTGTTAAACGGGGTAATAAGTACTGGTATTGAGCTAGTTCGACTTGTGTTTTGGAGTGAGCCGTTCGAGCTCTGCTTGCAAAAATATCGAGAATAAGGTTTGTTCTATCGAGTACACGGCATTTTACTTCTCGTTCAAGATTTCTTAGTTGAGAAGGAGTTAACTCATCATCGAAAATTATTGTTTCTATCTCGTGAATTTTCAGATAATTAATAATTTGCGATAGCTTTCCGCTTCCTACATAGGTTCTGTGATCAGGTTGTGTTAAATTCTGAACAAAGCGTTTCATAGGTATTGCTCCTGCTGTTTCAGCCAGAAATGCTAATTCATCTAAGTATTCTTCAACCAGACTATCGCTCAATTCGGGAGTTTTAACTGCCACAAGAACGACTTTTTCAATTTCGCGTTTAATATTCTTATCAATCATTTACTTTACATCAAAAAAAAACCCGGTCGTCATGACCGGGTACAAAGTTATAAAGTTTATTGCTATTGCAGTACAAAGTTAATAGGTACAGTATAAGAAACTTTTACTGCTTTACCACGTTGTTTACCCGGCTTCCATTTTGGCATGTTCAATACCTGATTTAAGGCTGCTTTGTCAAGGTTTGGATCTACACCTCTTGCTATCTTAACATTTTCAACTTCACCTTTTGCATTAACAACAAACTGAACATATACACGTCCTTGTATGCCGTTTTCCTGTGCAATAATTGGATATTTTACCGAAGCTAAATATTTATTTAGTGCTGCATTTCCTCCAGGGAATTCGGGCATCTCTTCAACAACAAAAAATACAGGTGCATCTTCTGTGTCTTCTTCTTCAACATCCACATTTGTAAACTCTACTTCTGTTTCTTCATCTAATTCAGTGTCAAGTTCAAGTTCTTCTTCCAGTTCCACATCATCATCTACAATGTTTAATACATCACTAACGCGTGGCGGTGGCGGTGGTGGTGGTGGTTTAACTTCTTGCTGGCGGGTAATAGGTACAATTTCTTCTTCAGAGTCTACCTCTTCCATCAGTTCAAATTTTTCATTTTTCACATCAGTACTGGTCCACTCAAATGCAATTAAAACTATTGCTAATGTTGCAATAAGACCAATTTGCATGAAAATTGTTTTTTTGTTTTCCAAATCAGCCTTTGGTGACTTTTTTACTTCCATAACAACAATTCTCTGTTAATGTTATTTCTTTTAATTTGCTCGTATCTCGAAGGATCTGCATATCCTTTTAATTTGCGAGCATAAAATTAAAATTTTAATTTAAAATACCGCTCACTTATTTATGCTTTTTATACAAATATCGAACAAAAACAGGTTAATAACAATAAATTAACATCTATTAGCTTTTTGCAGTGATTTTTTTGGTATGTATTGTAGTTAATTAATTGGCCTTATATTTTTCGTATTGCTAATTTATACTTTTTTATTGTTGCTTAATAACTTTTTTATTATGTTTTGTTTTCCAAAATTGGAAATAACTGAGTTTGGTAATTTAAAAAAAATACTATATTTGCAATCATTAAAAATACGAGTTGGGGGATTAGCTCAGTTGGCTAGAGCGTTTGACTGGCAGTCAAAAGGTCATCGGTTCGATTCCGATATTCTCCACATAGAAAATAAAGGCGTTTGGGGGCTTCCACCTTGGGCGCTTTTTTTATTAGGTACAAACAAAAGCACAAACAATTACCTCGTTAATCTCAATAATCAATTAATGGAGCATTGACAAGAGGGAGTTAAATAAAACTATAATTTACATAAAACGGAATAAAAAAAACCTTAATGAAATATCTCTCATTAAGGTTACTGAAGGTTTATATTCTTACGACTTTATATAGTCTTGTTGTCCCGCAAGGATTCGAACCTCGACTAGATGGACCAAAACCACCTGTGCTGCCATTACACAACGGGACAATAACCGTGCTTTTCTTTAGCGATGCAAAAATAAAAAGAAAATATTTTCTGACAATAGAAAGATGGAATTTATTTCAACTTTTTTTTATTCAATATTAGGTTTTTGTTTAGCAAATTTATTAACAGGCAGGTTATCAGATTATTTGAATAATAAAAATCTATGGTAAGTATTGTAAAATGATCTGGTAAAAGTTTTACTTTTACACAAATACTAAAAATAGTTCGATTTATGAATATAAATATTGGCAATGTGTCTCGAAAATTTGTTTTTCGTTTTATCTCGTTAGTAATTTTTGTTATTTCATTTGTTGTATATTTTGCTACCATGGCTCCAACTATGAGTTTTTGGGATTGTGGGGAGTTTATCTCTTGTGCAGCAAAACTCGAGGTTGGACATGCTCCCGGAGCACCGTTGTTTTTATTGATTGCAAGGTTTTTTTCTTTGTTTGCTTCTTCGGCTGTAAATATTGCCTGGTGGATTAATTTATCTTCGGCTTTTTTTTCGGCATTAACGGTAATGATATTATTTGCTACGATAGTTGATTTACTTACTGGTTTCGATAATGAGTTTGTTAAAGCCCGATGGGGTTTTGCATTTTATATTGTATCTGGTGTGTTAGGTAGTTTAGCATTTGCCTTTACCGATACATTTTGGTTTTCGGCTGTAGAAGCAGAAGTATATGCGTTATCGCTATTTTTTACGGCACTTACTTTTTGGATGGTCCTTCAATGGCGTAAGGCAGAAAAAAATGGATCTGGAAATCGGTGGATAGTGTTGATGTCATATATTATGGGATTATCTATAGGTATTCATTTATTAAATTTATTAACTATACCGGTTGTTTCGATGGTTATATATCAGCAAAAAAAAGGAGTTGGGTTAAAGCAATTGCTTTTTGGGTTTTTTATTGGGGTTGGTATATTAGGCGCAGTGCTTTTTGGCGTTGTACAAAATGGATTGGTTCCGGCATCTAAAATTGAAATATTTTTGGTAAACAATTATAATATGCCACTTCACTCAGGTTTGATTATATGGTTGTTTATTGTATTTGGCACATTAATATTTTTAATGATTAAAACCTTTAATAAATATCAGGTTATTCATTTTATATGCTTAAATGTGTTAGTATTACTTATTGGATTTGGATCGTATGCAATGATTATTATCCGTTCGAATGCTGATACTCCAATTAATTTAAATGCTCCTACCGATGTTCTTTTGCTTAATGATTACCTTAACCGTAAACAATATGGCGATAAACCGTTGTTAAACGGACCTACTTTCGTTTCGAATCCTATTGGGGTTATTGAGTCGGATGACTATAGATATAATGGTTTAAAATATGAGAAATACTCAAATGTTGATGGGTATGATTACAGTAAATCTGATTTAATGCCTTTTTCACGTTTGTTTAGTACCCAACCTCATCATATTCATGGATATAAGCATTGGATTGGTATGGACGAGAATGATAAAAAATTGTCATTTACTGATAATTTAATATTTTTCTTCAGGTATCAGCTTAATCACATGTATTTCAGATACTTTATGTGGAATTTTTCGGGTAAGCAAAATGATATTCAAGGTATTGGAACGACTTTTAATGGTAATTGGATATCGGGTTTTTCATTTATTGATGCTATGCGAACCGGGAATCGTAATTATTTGCATGGCGATGAACAGGGTAATGATGGTCGTAACAGGTATTTTATGATTCCATTATTAATTGGATTGACAGGTATATTTTTTTTATGGAGAAAGAAGAAAAAGGGAAAAGCATTGCTTGCCGAGTTGGGGTTGTTGTTTTTTGTTACAGGTGTTTTTATTGTACTCTATTTAAATCAAACACCATATGAACCACGTGAAAGAGATTATGCTTATGTGGGGTCGTTTTATGCATTTTCTATTTTTATTGGTTTTGGCTGTTTTGCATTAATCCGATTGTTGAATAAGTATGGAAGAATGGTTGCATTATTGGGGATAATATTCTTGTTTATTGGGTTACCTGTATTGTTGATTGCTCAAAATTATAAAGATCATGATCGTTCTCAAAACTATCTTTCGATTGATATCGCCAAAAGCTATCTTGAGAGTTGTGAGCCCAATGCAATACTATTTACTTATGGCGATAATGATACTTACCCGTTGTGGTATGCCCAGGAGGTTGAAGGAGTTAGACCCGATGTTAGGGTTTTAAATATTGGATTACTATCTGCAAGTTGGTACATAAGGCAGGCATCTATTGCAGTTAATGAATCTCAAGCAATACATTTTACAATACCTGTTGATAGATATAATCACGACGATTTTGGTTACATGCCATTACTTGACCGTACTGATGGTGTTCTATATCCTGTTGAAACGGTATTAAACGTAATACGAAAGGATAATCCGCGATCTAAAGTGCGGTTGCAGAGTGGGAAAGAGGTTGCCTTTTTTCCGGCCGGAAGGGT
This sequence comes from Marinilabiliaceae bacterium, assembly GCA_016933045.1. Taxonomy (GTDB): domain Bacteria; phylum Bacteroidota; class Bacteroidia; order Bacteroidales; family Marinilabiliaceae; genus JAFGBR01. The sequence continues at coordinate 22,378 of JAFGBR010000011.1, forward strand.
TCAAATTGATTCTGCTCAGTGGAACATAGCCGAAAAAGCACTGCATAGAGGTCAATTGGCGTTCATTGATATTATTGCAAGTAATTATAAAAATAGACCAATATATTTTACTTCGGGAACAGATAATGATGCAATGTTGGGGTTAGATTCGTATTGTATACCAATTGGAATGGTTGCTCGTTTGATGTTTAATAATAATTCTGCAAAAATATTAGATGAACAGTTTAATGTTTTTATGAATAAAATAAGTATAAGAAATGACTCATTGGAATACTACAGTGAAACCGATCGAAAAACATTTACTATTGCCAATTATCGAAATTTTACAAACCAACTGGCCGATTCTTTAATTAGCAACAACAGATTGGATGATGCCAGAGATGTGCTGTTAAAATCATTAAAAGAATATCCATCATTTTTAAGTATTTCAGATAATAATAATTTATCTTTTATTGGTATACTTTTTAAAGCAGGATTAATAGAAGAAGCAAAAAAGGTTTTGATTGATAAAACAATGTATACCATTTCGAATATTGAACATTTCGAAAATCTTTCGTTCGATACCAAGCAATGGTATTATACATCGCTTCAACAGGAAAAATATATTGCTGAATATTTAATTCAAATATGTATTGATAATAAACAGCAAGTACCCCTTTTGATGCTTCAAAATGTTATTGGTATTAATTAAAGATGAATAATGTTTTTAGTAATAATATGTGGTAAGTGAAAATGTGATTGCTCATTTCTTGTAAATGCACATAAAGAAATAATACGTTTTGAAATATTATTGTATTTTTGGCATTGTTGTTTTGAAAAAATGTAAATTTTTAAAAATGTTGTTTGTAAATAAGTAAAAAAAATATTGATGAGAAGGTATACATTATGGAATAATATTGTAGGCTGGGTTGCATTTTTAATTTCGGCCATTGTTTATATTATGACTATTGAACCCACTGCCAGTTTTTGGGATTGTGGAGAGTTTATAGCAACATCAGCAAATTTATTAGTAGGCCATCCACCGGGGGCTCCGTTTTTTATGATTGTTGGACGTTTTTTCTCATTGTTTACTTCTGATAGGGCAATGATTCCAGTAATGATTAATGCAATGTCGGCTTTGGCCAGTGCATTTACTATACTGTTTTTATTTTGGACAATCACTCATTTTGCAAAAAAGTTAATTTATGATGGCAAAGGGGAGATGAAAGGTTGGCAGCTTGGTGCTATTTTATCGAGTGGTTTTGTTGGTGCGTTAGCTTATACTTTTTCTGATACTTTTTGGTTTTCGGCAGTTGAGGGTGAGGTATATGCCATGTCATCGTTGTTTACTGCGGTTGTTTTTTGGTTGGTTTTAAAATGGGAGAATGCAGCCGATAAACCTCATGCAAACAGGTATCTTATCCTTATTGCTTATTTAATGGGGTTATCAATTGGAGTACACTTGTTAAACCTGTTAACAATTCCTGCAATTGGTATGGTTTATTATTACAAAAAGTATGAAGTAAATAGAAATAACACCATAAAAGCATTGCTAATATCATCGGCAATATTGTTAGGTATCCTTTATGTTGTAATACCCGGAGTTGTTTATTTGGCCAGTCGTTTCGAACTAATGTTTGTTAATGGGTTTGGATTAGGTTTTAATTCGGGTGCTATTTTTTATGCTTGTTTGTTAATAGGTGGTATAATTTGGGGTTTATGGTATACCTATAAAAAAAGTAAGGTACTTTTAAATACTGCAATAACAGTTGTGGCTGTAATAATTATCGGGTATTCATCTTTTGCAATGATTGTGATTCGCTCGGCAGCTGAACCAACAATGGATCAAAATTCACCCGATGATGTATTTTCTTTAATGGGATATTTAAATCGTGAGCAATATGGCGATCGACCTCTGATTTCTGGTCAGTATTATAATTCGCCTATTGACAGGAGAGCAAGTAATGAAAAAGAAGGTGCACCTATTAGAATAAAAAAAGGGGACAGGTATGAGGTTATTGACAATCGTACCGAATACGTTTTTGATTCGCGTACAACAACAATCTTTCCAAGAATGTATAGTCGCGAAGGCCGTCATATAAACCAGTATAAGTCATGGGCTAATATTAAAGGTAAAAGAATTACTGTTGAAGACGATTCTGGTAAGCCTAAAACTATTATGTTACCCACATTTGGCGAAAACCTAAAATTCTTTTTTAAATACCAGGTAATGCACATGTATTTCCGTTATTTCATGTGGAATTTTTCGGGACGACAAAACGATATGCAGGGTAATGGTGAGATAAACAAAGGAAACTGGATTACCGGAATTCCTTTTATTGATAAGGGTATGGTAGGTGATGATTCTTTATTGCCCGATATTTATTCGAAAAACAAGGCTCGTAATAAGTATTATATGTTGCCACTAATTTTAGGTTTGGTTGGAATATTTTTTCAGTTTAGTAAAGGTCGTAAAGGCAAACAGGGATTTTGGGTAGTTATGCTCTTGTTTTTCCTTACTGGATTAGCTATTGTATTATACCTGAACCAAACACCTCTTCAGCCACGCGAACGAGATTATGCCTATGCCGGTTCGTTTTATGCTTTTGCAATATGGATTGGATTAGGAGTTCTTGCTATTGTGGAAGCATTGAAAAAATATTTACCCGGATCGGTTAGTGTAGGAATAGCCGGGGTGCTTTCATTTGCTTTGGTTCCGGCATTAATGGCTAGTGAAAATTGGGACGATCATGATCGTTCGGAACGTTATGTGGCTCGTGATTTGGCTTATAATTATCTTAATACCTGCCAGGAAAATGCTATTTTATTTACCAATGGCGATAACGACACATTCCCTCTATGGTACATTCAGGAGGTTGAACGTGTTCGTACCGATGTTCGTGTTTGTAACCTGTCGTATCTCCAAACCGATTGGTATATCGATCAAATGAAACGTAAAGCTTATAAATCGGATCCGTTACCTTTTTCACTTACACATGATAAATATGTGACAGGTAAACGAGAAGTTGTTCATTTGGTTGAGCGTGTGAATGAAGCTATTGATTTGAAGCAGGGAATTGATTTCTTGGCCAGCGATGACTCCAGAACCAAAACATTGCCCAACTATCCGGGTAACATAGATTATTTGCCGGCAAAGAAATTCTCATTAAATGTTGATAGTCAAAAAGTTATTAATGGTGGAATTGTTTCAAAAGATGCCGCTCATCTTATTTCAAACAAGTTAAATATTTCTTTGGATAAAGATTATATTCTTAAAAATGAAGTAATGATACTTGATTTACTGGTTTCTAATAATTGGAATCGTCCAATATATTTTGCAACTACTGTTGGATCTGAAAACTATGTTGGTTTAGAAAATTATTTCCAGTTGGAAGGATTTGGTTATCAGTTGGTTCCTATTAAATCAGAGGGTGATGCATATAATAACGGACGTGTTGATACCGAAAAAATGTATAATAATGTGGTGAACAAATTCCGTTGGGGAGGCTTCGATAACCCTAATGTTTATTTAGATGAGAACCATGTTAGAATGGGAAATAACATAAGGATGAATTTGACACGTTTGGCAAATGCATTAATTGAAGAGGAGAAAAACGATAAAGCTAAAGATATTCTTGATCTTACATTTAAAACTTTGCCATCTGAGAGGATTCCCCATACATATTTCTCTATTTTTATGGCTGATGCATATTATAGAATATCAGAGGCTGAAAAAGGAGATACTATTTTGGAAGATGTTGCAACAAATAATTTAAAAGAATTGAAGTATTATATGTCGTTACCGGCCAATAAGAAAAGTGCACACGATAGAGATATAAAAAATTGTTTGGCTATATATCGTGAGATTGGTAATATGGCAAATAATTATGGTCGAAATGATATAATGAAAAATTTTGATGCTGATTACCAGGGAGCTTTTCAACGATTTATGAGATAAGATGAGAATAGTTCGTCCCATAAGGTTACTGCGATGGTTTTATCCCGGCACTTTTTGGAGAGGTAATAGAACAGTTAGAACAGTATATTTAACGTTTGATGATGGTCCAATACCCGAGGTTACTCCATGGGTATTGGACATTTTAAAACAGTATAATATTAAAGCTACATTTTTTTGTGTAGGTAATAATGTTGAAAAATATCCTCAAGTATTTAATAGATTGATTAAGGAAGGGCATCTGGTAGGAAATCACACTTATAACCATATAAATATTTGGAAACAAGGTACAAAAGATTATTATTCAGGTATTCAAAAATTTCAGAAACTCTATTGTGCAACGTTGTTCAGACCACCGCATGGAAAATTATATCCTTGGAATGTATGGAGATTAAAAAAAATGTTTAAAAAAATAGTGATGTGGGATGTGCTAACATACGATTTCGAAAAGAATATTAGTAGTGATGAGGTTTTGAAAAATATTACACAAAATGTTCGTAATGGATCGGTCATTGTTTTTCACGATAGTACAAAAGCCTGGGGGCATTTAAATAAAGTTTTGCCTTTATCAATAGAATGGTTGATAAAAAATAAATATCATTTTAAATTAATCGAAAATTAATTAAAACAACATATCATGAAAGTGTTATTATTAGGATCGGGGGGAAGAGAACATGCCCTTGCGTGGAAATTAAACCAAAGTAAAGAGCTTACTAAGCTTTTTATAGCTCCCGGTAATGCAGGAACTGATGAATTGGGTTATAATATCGACATAAATCCAAATAACTTTGATGATGTTAAAAAGCTGGTGCTTGAAGAAGGTATTGAAATGGTTATTGTTGGACCTGAAGAGCCTTTGGTGCGAGGTATTAAAGATTATTTTTTGAATGACCCTGATATAGCTTCAGTGTCTGTTATTGGTCCATCGAAGGAAGGAGCAAAACTCGAAGGAAGTAAAGAATTTGCAAAGGATTTTATGAAACGCCATAAAATTCCAACTGCTGCATATTTTTCTGTAAATGAACGAAATCTTGAAAAAGGAATCGATTTTTTAAAAACCATGCAAGCGCCATACGTATTAAAAGCCGATGGGTTAGCTGCAGGTAAAGGAGTTCTAATTATTGATAGTTTTGAAAATGCAGTGCAAGAACTGAAGAATATGATAGGTGGAAAATTTGGGGCTGCCAGTAAAACGGTTGTTATTGAAGAGTTTTTGTCAGGTATTGAATTGTCAGTTTTTGTTTTAACCGATGGACATGGCTATTTAGTATTACCCGAAGCTAAAGATTATAAGCGTATTGGTGACGGAGATACTGGTTTAAACACTGGGGGTATGGGAGCTGTTTCTCCGGTTTCGTTTGCCAATAAAGATTTTATGGATAAGGTAGAGAAACGAATAATACGCCCAACCATTGATGGATTAAATAAAGATGATATTCTTTTTAAAGGGTTTATTTTTCTTGGATTAATAAAGGTAGGTAATGACCCTTATGTAATTGAATACAATGTTCGTATGGGCGATCCGGAAACAGAAGTGGTGTTGCCTCGTGTTAAAAATGATATATTGGAATTGTTTAGAGCTGTTGCTGCAGGTGAATTAAAAAAGCACACAATTGACATTGATTCGCAGTATGTAACAACTGTTATGATGGTTTCGGGAGGTTATCCTGGCGATTATGAAAAGGGTAAAGTTATTAAAGGTTTAAATCGTGTTAAAGGAAGTATTGCTTTTCATGCAGGTACTAAAATTGATGGAGGAAAGATTGTATCTAATGGAGGGCGCGTATTAGCAGTCAGTTCTTATGGTGCAACAAAAGATGATGCATTGGAAGCTTCGTACCGTAACATTGATTTAATTGAATTTGATGATAAGTATTTCAGAACAGACATAGGATTTGATTTGTAAAAAGATATGATTTATAAAATCATAAGAAAAAATACATTAATGCCCTTTGTACTATTACCAATTTTTTTAATTGGTTTTTGGGCTAAATCAATTTTTAATAATAGCAGTGGGAGCTTATGTAACGAAACTCCTATGCCACTTTGCGAACTTGTACATTATCTTTTGGGGTCAAATGATATTACGCAAATATTAGTGATTCTTTTTTTGGTGTTTATAACGTTATTTGGTTTAAATCGCATAAACACGCGTTATCAGTTATTGTCGCGGCAGGGAGTATTGCCTGGTTTGATGTTTCTGATTTTTGTAAGTGGTTATACCGATGTTCAAAAATTTTTAGATATCTGGTTTTTTATACCATTAATGGTTTTCTCTATTGATCGTTTGTTTTTTGCAGCAACAAAAAAGGAATCATCGATTGATGTTTTTTACTCATTTTTTTTGGTTTCGATTGGTACACTTTTTTATGGGAAAGGAGTATATTTTTTCCCAATGTTTATATGGGCTTTGGTGTTGATAAATATTTTTAGTTTTCGTTATTTCTTAGTAGCTGTAATTGGATGTATTTTGCCTTATTTTTTTGCCTGGAGTATCTATTTTTTGATGGATAGACAGATCGATTTATTTAATAATTTTATTGAAAACATTGCTTCACCGGTAGCTTATTTCGATCACACAATTTTTTCTAAAGTATATAATAGCATTTTAGTATTCTTCATATTTATTTCTATACTATTGATGATGAGAATGTTGAATACATTGAAAATATTAGTTCGAAAATATTTGAGAGTATTTATATGGTTAGTTATTTACTCCATAATATTGGCAGCAACACCATTTTTTTCGATGGAAATTGTACCTGTAATTGGAGTTGGGGCATCTATGTTAATTGCTAATTATTTAGAAAGTTTTAAATCAAAATTTTGGCAGGAGACTGTTTTTACTTTATTTGTAATATTAACCCTTACGATACAATTAATATAGCATAGTGTATGTATATTTAATAGTTTTTAAATCGGGTATAGCCCAAAATTAGCAGTTAACAATGAAAGATCTTAAAACTACCAATACATTGCTTTTAATACTTGTTATCCCATTGATTTTTTACATTTTAAAAATTCTATCGTTTATATTTATTCCTTTAATATTATCGATGTTTATTTCATTGCTCTTTTTACCAATAATGAGGTGGCTAAGCAAAAAAAGAGTACCCCGTTTTGCCAGTATTATTATTATTGTTTTAATTATTGCAGCCGGGTTAAAAATAGGAGGTATATTAATTAAACTTACCAGCGAGGAAATAATTGCGTCAAAAGATGTGTTTTTCGAAAAGGCCGAAGTTAAGGTTATGAGTTTTGTAACACAAGCCGAAGATTTTTTTGGTATTGTTAGAATAGAAGGAGATAATGTAATTCAACATTATTTAAAGGGTAAAGATACGCTGAAAAATTTTGGGTCTACAATAAATTTTATCAGTAACACATTAACCATGACATTGATGACTGTTTTTTTTGCAGTTCTGTTACTTGCCGGTTCGGTTAATTTCGAGAAAGTACTGAACAGTACTCTTTTTAGACTTAAATATGCATCGGTAAAAACTTTTCGTAAAATAGAGAAAGATCTAATTAAATTTGTAATTGTTAAGTTTTTCATTAGTTTGTTTACCGGAATAGGCTTTAGTATTGCTTGTTTATTTTTCGATATTAGCTTTCCGTTGTTTTGGGGTTTATTTGCATTTGTTATTAATTTTGTTCAAATGATTGGTTCAGTTATCTCAGTAGTATTACTATCGTTATTTGCGTTTGTTGAGATTGATTTTAATAGTACTCTTTTGTTTTTTATTTTTTCAATTATTGTTGTTCAGGTCGTAATGGGAAGTATTTTAGAACCTGTTTTTATGGGTAAAACATTTGCAGTAAATGTAATTACTATTTTGGTTATGTTAATGCTTTGGGGCTATATTTGGGGTATTCCGGGGTTGATAATGTCAATACCAATTACTGTATTTTTTAAAATTGTATTAGAACAGTTTCCAAAAACTAAAATTATTTCAGAATTGATGGCAGTTCCTAATATTAATACAAAACGAAAAATATTAAAATAAAAGTTGTATTTATGAGAATAATCCTTTTTGTAATTATTATTGTTTTATCTTTTGTTGAAATTAAAGCACAAAATGTTAGTGTTGAAAAAAGTGTTTGGGGAATTCAGTTGGGAATATATCCGTTATCGGGGTATAATGAACTGAGACTTACCAATAATATTGCTATACGAAGCGAAATAGGGTTTTCTTATGGTTGGTCGGGGGGTAGTGGATATAATGGTACGAGTCAGTGGGCCGCAACTCCCGATATTAATATTGAGCCTCGGTTTTATTATAACCTAAATAGAAGGAGTAGATTGGAGAAACGGATTGATTCAAATAGTGGAAATTATTTATCGTTAAATGTTGGTTATGGCGCAGGTGCTTTATCCATAAAATCTGATAATACAACAGTTTATCCATCGGTGCATATAATACCAATGTATGGTTTAAGACGAAAAATAGGTAATAATTTTAATTTTGAATTTGCATTTGGCATTGGTTATGGTTGGATATATAAGGAATACCAAGTGTATAATTTTTATACTAATGATTCATATTTATATAAAGAGACCGATAATGATTTAACTTATGGAATTAGATTAGCTATTGGCTTTGTATTTTAAACTCCCCCGAATTTTTTGAATTTTTCGTGGGGAGTAGAAAATTTTGTTTGCAAGCAAATTATTGTTTTATAAATTTCTTTGTGTAAATATTTGTTTTTGTTGTAATTGTTATAAAATAAGTTGCCGAAGGTAGTGATTTGATATTCAATACATTTGCGTTACCGGTTTGTTTTTGTGTTATTATTTTTTCACCGGTTAAGGACACAACAGATATTAGAGCATCTTGAATATTACTGCCTGTTGAAACTATTATTTCATTGTTTATAACAGGATTTGGATATAGTTTTACTGATCTGTTTTTTATTGGTTCAATATTTGAATATTTTGATATATTTAGCGTTAAACTCTTACTATCGCTATTTCCATTATTATCAGTTCCTGTCCATGTAATGTAGTGTGATCCAAATCCAAGATAGGTTCCATTTAACGATGTACTGTCGTTAATGTTATTTGTTATAGTTACAAAACTACAATTGTCGTAAGCTGTAATTACATCCATTTCGTTATCCGAGATTAAATATAAAGTATCGGAGCCTGACAGTATAACATCTTTGTTTTCAGGAATTGTAATTATTGGTTTTTCATTATCAATAACTGTAACAATAAATGAATCGCTTGCAATGTTACCCATTGCATCTTCAACAATATATTTAACCATTGTTTCACCTGCATTAAAGCTTGTTCCGCTGGCATCGTTGATTCCTGAGTTATTTGATAGGGCTATAGTTGCTCCAGATAATTCCCAAATTAGTTTATTAACACTGCAATTATCGTTATAAATGGGTAAAATATTTGTAATAGTTGTAGTGCATGTTGCTGAATCGGTATTTCGTATTATTTCGGAAGGACAGGTAATTGTTGGTGATATTGTGTCGGGATGGTGAAGTAACATGGCATTAAGAGTAGTAGTAAAGCAGGGTAAATCACTAAAAATGTTGCACCTAAATTTATTTCCAATTAATAACTGATTAACATCTGTAATTATTAATGTATCTGTTTGTGAGCCCGAAAAAATAGAATCATCTACAATGTCAATAAACAATCCATCCACTGTTTTATTTTGCCATTGATAGTTTAAGGTTCCTGCACCAGATGCCTGACAAGCAAAAAAAGCGGTATCGCCTTCGCATGCAAAAAAATCATCGGGATCATTGGTAATTATTGGAGCATATTTATTAAATGATGATATTGAAATTGAACTTGCATTATTATACATAATAGTATCTTGTTGATTTGAAGATGCAATTTGAGCATAAAATGTAGTAATAACAGAGGTATCGATAATGCTATTAAACGATAAAGTAGCAATTTCTCCATTGGATAGTTTAGGAATATCCCAGAATCCTGAATTATTATTAAAAATACCAATGTTGGTTATTGTAGAAATTAAAGATGTAAAACCAACTGGGATATTGGTTTGAACAATAATATTGGTAGCGGTATCGGGGCCATTATTTTTTATTATTACATCGTACTGGAGTATGCTTCCACCGCATGCATTCGTATTATCGCCTGTAAATATGAGTTCAAGTTCTGCTTTCTTATTCGGTATGTTTCCAAATACCATTACTCGGTTCATGTCGCGACCGTTAACAAATAAACGGCCGTTTAAATCGAAATTAATGCCATATGGTGTCAACATCATTGTTTCGGACACTCCTCCCGTTTTAGTTGTAAAATCGGGTTGACCTAATACAATGTCAGCCGCTGCGCCGTTTGTGGTTGGCACTTGATTAAAAATTAAAACACGGTTATTGTTAAAATCACCAACAGCCAGCATGCCCGATGGGGCTACAGTAACCCCAATGGGAATATCAAATTTATTATTGGCTAACCCCGAAATGCTGTACCCAAAATCATCTTGACCAATAACTACATCGGCCGCAGCGTTATTCATTGTTGGTATCGAATCATAAATTAATATACGGTTATTTCCTCTGTCAGAAATAAGTAATTTGCCATCGGGAGATACTGTTGAATAATATGACAATCCCATTTGATTTGCTGCATTGCCGAAGGAACTTGTAGAAAAATCGGGTTTCCCAATAACCACGTCGGCCGGAGCTCCATTTGTTGTTGGTATAGTATTGTATATTAACACCCTGTGATTATAAGAGTCATTTATAAAAAGTTTTCCATCATTATTAACAAATATACCCCATGGAAATTTCATTTTATTTTCTGTACAACCTGGAAGTGTATCGGTAAAATTTGTTTGACCAATAACCACATCGGCCGGAGCTCCATTTGTTGTTGGAATGGTATTCCATATTAATACCCTGTTGTTTGACCCATCAGATACTAACAGTTTTTTGCCATCGGGACTAAAAGCTACTCCTTTACACGAATTGGTTAATGATTGGGTGCAACCGACTTCGGAACCTTCAAAGTTGGGTTTGCCTAAAATAATACTTGCCGGTGCTCCATTTGTTGTTGGTATAGTATCCCATAATAATATTCGGCCGTTTATTTGAGAGACAACAGCCAGCATTCCTGTCGAACTTATGGCTGATGCACTTGATAATGGTATTGCATACTGTGAATATGCGGTTTCATTACTTGTAAAATTTGGTTGACCGACTATAAGAGTGGCTGGTTGGTTATTTGTAAATGTATTTATTTGCGCATATAATGTAGCAGGAAATAAAAATATCACACAAAGTAGTCGATTGAGTATTATTTTTTTGTAGTTCATAGTTTTGTTCTCTTAAGTTTTAATAAATTTCTTTAACGTTCAAAGAGATAATTTCCTTTTAGAAAACAGAAAATAATGTTTATTAAAACTTAAACGAGATATTTGAAAAGATGTTTAGAGTATTTTTGTTTTTTTGGGGATGTTGATTTTTCCATAATAAAAAAGGTAGTCCTTTTTAATAAGAACTACCCATATTTAATATAATTATGTTAATTATAATGCAAATTTATTTGTCTATAATTGTTAGTTCCGTTAATGTTACCGGCCCAAATAAACCCGACTCTTCAGGAGTCCAGTTTGCTGCCGAAAAATAACCATCATTACCTTTATCTTTAACTATACGTGTTTGGAAATTAGTATTATAGAATTTTCGCCATTCAATGTTGTTACGATCCATATATGCAATGCGATTGGCCATACTATTTGTAACGGTTATTGATAGTTTGTTTTCGGGTAAAAGTAAATTAGAATCGAGTATGACTTTATAATCAGGTCCGATTAGTTTTGCTAATAATTTACCATTTAAATATACATCGGCATATTCACAAACTTTGCCAAGACTGAGCTCCAGTTTATCACTTTTCAATTCCGGGTTTTTAAATGACAGCTCATATTTGGCGGTTCCTGAAAAGTTTTTGTAACTATCGCCTTCAAACTCTGTCCACGAGGATAATTTTCGTGTTGTGGTTGAATTAGGAGTAACGGGACCTCCTTTTTCGAATGATATTTTCCAATTACCTTTTAATTCTTTTGAGTTTTCATTTGTTGAATAAAAATTATATTTATCGCCTTCAATAGCTGTGTTACTTCCAATAATCAGTAGCGTTTCGTTCGGTTTAATTGAAAGATAGATTTCTGAGCCATGTTTCGATTCGTTTTTAATTTTAATAATTCCTTTTTCATTAGTCATTGGATTTAAAGCAGCTGCATAGTTAAATGAATGAGAAAGAGTAATATTTTTTTCGATCAATTCGTTGCTGTGATTTGTGATGAAATAGAAGTAGTTATCATCGATTTTACGACGGATAAATTGTAAATGATTGTCAGTCATGGTTTCGCGTGATACTTTTGCAGCATTCATTAACTGTAACAAATTTGTGCCAATTATTATTTTACCGTTTCCAATATTTGCGATTTGGGTGCTATCATTTTTATTATTCTGAAATAGAAGATCTTCTTTTAAGAATTGTAATTGATCGGTTAGCTGTTGTAAATTACCAAATCCCGATAGTTGAGGTAGCTTGTTCTGTATTAAAATAGTTGCGCCACTACCTGCCAGTTTTATTAAATATTGAAGAGTTTTTGCTGGCATAAAACTGGTTTGTGGAACTAAAATAGTTTGATACGCGGCATTATTTGATTTAATAATATTGCCTTCGCATATTAGGTTTGATATTTGTTTATCTGATATATAATCCCAGCTATAGCCTTTTTCAACCATTTCTTCGGCAATTTGTTTTACCGACCAGTTTTCGGGCATTTTTCTGTATCCGTTAAAATGGGGCATTGATAATGATTTGGTATCAGACCATGCATCGTAAATTGGAAAATATAAAAGCACATCGTTATCGGGTACTCCTTTTTGTAAAAATGATTGACAGTGAGCTATGTAATTATTTAAGACTGAAAAATCATTCCAAAAGGTGTTGTTAGGGTTGAAGTGAACAGCAGCATAAAAAAGCCAACCGGGCCATGCAGCATTTTTTGGCGAATAGCTTGTTCCATGATAAAAAATATGGTTAACGCCTCCAAGCATTAAGAGGTCAAGGGCATGTTTTGCATCACTTAGTGTTGATTTAAAATGTTGGTTGAGCCATGTTGCCGACTCAGATGCAGTGAGCTGTTTGCCAGTTGCATGAGCTGCCGATGAAGCAAATTTTATTGATGGTATGTGTTCTCCTTCAATTTCGGGAATATCAGTTGCCGCATACAAATCGAGAATATTTGCAGGCGATCCGTGAGCCTGATTTCGGATAATTTTCCCCTGTTTATTTGCCCATTTGTGCCATTCTTGTGTGTAGTTTTCAAGTAATAAATCGGATATAGTTTCGCGATAGTCGCACAGTACCCGCATGTTTGTGTCGGGTTCCATTTTGCCCAGTAAGGCAGGAATAAAAGGTTTTAAATCATATCCTCGTCGTTGTTGAAATTCGCTAAAAAAATTGGGAGTCCAATTTGCTTCACCTCGTGCATCGTCAACTTCGTATGAGTCGTTAAAATAACCACGAAGATTGGTTAGGTTCATATTTTTGAATTTCTCATCGAAGAAGGATAGATATCTTTCAGTAGCTTGTTTTGAAAAATGGTCAATTACATCGCCTTCGCCTCCGGGGCCGGCACGTTCAACCATTTTACCATGCCATCCCTGGAATAGTGCGTAAATAGTCCAATTGCCTTCGGGTGCTGTCCAGTTAAGGGTTCCGTCATTATTTATATGTGAAATGAGGTCAGTCGATATACCTTTATCAGAATAAGCTATTAGAGCAATTAAAGGTAATTTTTTTTCGAAACGAACCTGATCGAGAGCTTTTGCCTGCAAATCGGTTGTTTTGCTAATTGGCTCTTTTAACTCTTTCCAGTTGGGTTTTAATGGACCAGCCAGACGTAATAGCGGTTTTTGTGTCAATGAAATGGGTTCATCAAGTTTTTGTCCGCTTTTTAGTGAATAGGTTTTTATTTCAAGCGTTTTACAGGCATCTTCGGGAGTAACCCATGGACCTCCAAAAGGCCAGCCCGAAGCATTAGCCAAATCAATTCCTAAATTAAGCCGTCCTGCTTCGTTAAGAGTATGTTGAAACACCTCGCACCAACGCGGCGATAAGTAGTTGATGAATTTATCTTCTTCACCTCTTACGCCATAAATAGCAGTGATCTCCATTCCTCCAAGGCCTGCTTCTTTGTACTGTTCCATTAGAAGAGTCAGATCTTTTTCATTAACGGCACTTCCCATCCACCACCAGCGGGTCCAGGGTTTGTTTATTTGGGTTATTTCGGGCCATTCAACTAGTTGTTGAGCCATTAACGATGAAGTTAATAGCATGCTGATTAATATAATCAATAGTTTTCTCATATTATTAAATTTGAGTAATAATTGTTAATTAACTATTTCTAGTTTTTTCCATAAGTTTTTCCCGGCCAGTCATCGGTACGGAAAGGAGAAGCCGGTAGTCCGTTTTTGTTGAAAAAGTTATGCATGGGAACATGTTCCCATCCAAAACGAACGGCAACGGGATTTTTCACTTCATTGCTCCATACTACTACTTCGTTGTCTTCTATTATGGCATTTGCAGTAACAAACTTTTTATCGATGCCACAAATGGTGAAATGGGTTAATGAATCGCCTTTGCATATCAAGCCATCGCCAACAAAGTCGAACTGGCAACGAATCTTATTCCCGTCAATTTTCATTCCTTTATATAATGGGCCCGAATAAACAAATCCTTTTTGTTTATAAGTTTTAGCAAGAGCCCAAAGCGATAATCGATATCCAACAATTTGTTTATTGGTTGGATGGATATTAACTGTATCTCCGGCATCGGTAGTAACGGCTATTCCTGTATTTTTCACCTTGCGGTATGTGAGTAACTGAGACTCTCTGATTTCGGGGTTTTGGCTGCGATGAGGAGCTATCTGTACAAAATAAAATGGGAAATCACCCTGGCTAAAATCAGTTCTCCAATTGTTAATCATTGCAGGGAAAAGAGTTCGGTACTGCCATGCCATTTGGGCATTATTTTCGCCCTGATACCAGATAGCACCTTTAATTCGGTAATTTAAAAGAGGGGCAATCATTGCGTTGTAAATTAGATAGGGAGCTTTATGACTTCCTTTCATTAATGGGGCTCGAGGAGCACTTTGTGCTTCTTTACCTGTAATGGAGTTATCGTCAACTCCTTTTTTCCAAGTATCTAATCGTTTTTTATAATCGTTGCGAATGGAATCGTTATGATCAACAATAAACTGGTAGCGATCAATAATTTTTGTTAAGCCTGTATCAGCTTCCAAAATATCTTTTCGAGTCCAGGCTTCGGCTGGGGTTCCACCCCACGAAGTGTTTAATAGTCCAATGGGTACATTTAGTTTTTTATGTAATTCACGGCCAAAGAAATAAGCAACTGCCGAAAAACCACCAACTGTATCGGGCGAACATACTAACCATGAACCTTTCACATCGGAAAGTATAGAATCTGATGTTTTTCGATCAACAGTAAACATTCTTATTTTCGGATAATTAGCATTTGCAATTTCTTCTTCGTAGTTATCGACCCCTGTACGCCAGTCTTTTGAGCCACCGTATTTACCAACCATAAGGTGCATATTCGACTGACCCGAACAGAGCCATACTTCTCCAATCATTACATTTTCGATATCTATTGTATTGTTTCCCTTTATTTTTATTGTATATGGACCGCCGGCTTTGGGGGTTTTAATGTTAAGGCTCCATTTGCCATCGGGAGTAGTAATGGTTGAATATTTTTTTTTAGTCCAACTTGGTAATATAATAATACTTTCGTTGGCATCGGCCCATCCCCAAACGGTAATTTTTTCAAGCTGCTGTAATACCATATTATTACTAACCAATGCAGGTAATTTTATATTGGCCTGGATATTAAATGTTAGAGTAAATAAGGGTATAAGTAATAAATAAGTAATTTTTCTCATTTGTAGTAATTTATTAATAGTAGTTTGCTGTTTTATAATAGAGTGAATATTTGTTAAATTTGATCAAAAATAATAGTTTCATTTAACACAACACAAAATAATCTATTCTATGAAAATATCAAGAGGTTTTACAAATGCTTTTCTTTTTTTTGCAATAGCTGCTTTCTTTTTTTTGAGTTCATGCAAACAAGATGTTAATACCGGGTTTGAAAGTGAAAATGGAAGAATACAACTTAATGTTGAAGTGACAGAATCAGGACAACCATTATACTCCATTTTATTCGATGGAAAAAATGTGTTAAACAAATCGAAGTTGGGTTTAGTGATGAATGATATCGATTTTTCTTCGGGTTTGAAGTTGGTTGAAGCATCTGAACCATTGATTGTTAAAGATAAGTATCAATTAAAGACAGGTAAAAAATCGGATATTATATACAATGCATTAGAAAAGACTTACTCTTTTATCACAGCTAAAGGAGAGTCGATGGATGTTGTATTTCAATTGTCGGATAATGGAGTTGCATTTAGATATCAGTTTTCGGACGCTAGTGATAGTATAAAAATAGTAACATCTGAAGCAACATCTTATGTTTTTCCAGAATCTACTGTTTGCTGGTTACAGCCAATGTCGGTTGCAAAAACCGGATGGTGTGAAACAAATCCGTCGTACGAAGAATATTACGAAAAAGAGATAAAGCCGGGTACACCATCGCCATTAAAGGCAGGCTGGGTTTATCCTTCACTTTTCAGGGTCGATTCGATTTATTTGTTGGTTTCAGAGACTGGGTTAGATCGTACATATTGCGGAACAAAATTGGTTCCGGGAACTGATAATAATGAATACAGAGTTGGTTTTCCTGATACTCGTGAGGCTTTTACAAACGGGAATGTTAATCCCGAAGTGACTTTGCCGTTTTCAACTCCATGGCGTATTATTGCAATCGGATCGCTTGCCGATATCACTGAATCAACTTTAGGAACTGACCTTGCAAAACCCGAGCTCAAAGTTGATTTTTCGTATGTAAAACCCGGAATTGCATCGTGGAGCTGGGCTTTATTAAAAGATAACTCGGTAAACTATGATGTTCAGAAACAGTTTATCGATTATGCTGCCGATATGAATTGGGCATATTGCTTAATAGATGTGAATTGGGATACACAAATAGGATATGAAAAAATTGCTGAACTTGCTGATTATGCAGACTCAAAAGATGTTGGACTTATTTTATGGTATAACTCATCGGGCGATTGGAATTCAACAACCTATCACCCCAAAAGCAAATTATTAACCAGAGAGGCGCGTGAGGAAGAGTTTGACAGGATTAAACATATGGGTATTAAAGGGATAAAAGTTGACTTTTTTGGTGGCGATGGTCAATCGATGATCAACTATTATCTCGATATTTTTGAAGATGCTTCACGCTATGGGTTAATGGTAAACTGTCATGGAGCTACTTTGCCTCGTGGATGGCAACGAACATATCCAAATGTTGTAACGATGGAATCAATAAGGGGATTTGAGTTTTTAACTTTTGAACAGGCTAATGCAAATCACGGACCATCGCATTGCGCTTTATTGCCTTTTACCCGAAATGTATTTGATCCCATGGATTTTACACCTATGTGTTTGTATAAAATACCAAACATTAATCGTTTAACAACCAGTGCATTTGAATTAGCTTTGCCAACATTGTTCACCTCGGGGGTTCAACATATTGCTGAAACACCCGAAGGGATGAATACTGTACCCGATTATGTAAAAAGCTATTTGCAACATCTGCCTACAAAGTGGATTCAATCGAAACTGATTGAAGGTGAACCCGCGAAATTAGCTATTATGGCTCGTGAAGCCGATGATGGCTGGTATATCTCAGGTATAAATGGTGAAAAAACTGTAAAAAATGTTTCTGTCGATTTATCTTTTATTGATGATTTGAAAGGGATGATGATTACCGATGGAGAGGAAGAACTTTCGTTTGTGAAAAATGATATTGACTTGTCGAAAGGAAAAAAATTATCGGTTCAGATAAAAGAGTATGGAGGGTTTGTGATTTATTTTGAAAAATAGGGTATTTTGTAATAATTATTTTTTTTAAGCATAATAACGTTTCAATTGAAGAATTTGGTTTATAATTGATTGTATTTTATATTGTTTCCTATTTTTAATTAATATGTAATTAACCATAAAACTAACATATATGAATAGACTAGTCGGTATATTTTTTATTCTTTCGCTTATTATGTTTTCATGTGGGGGAAATAAAACAGATCAGAAAGGATCTGAAGAGATAACAACTGAGGCTCAAGATGAATCATCTTCGCTTGAAAAAGCAAAAGATTGTGATGAATTTATTGATCAGTATGAAAAATGGATGGATAACTATTTAATATTGGTAGAGAAATACATGAAAAACCCAATGGATCAGGTTTTGTCGCAAGAGTATCTGAAACTGGCTCAAGAAGCTTCGAATTGGGCGCAGCAATGGTCAACTGGTTTTGCAATGTGTGCTGCAAATGAAAAATACGAAGAGCGATTTGAAGCAATAGCCCAAAAAGCAGAAAAAAAGATGAAGGAATTAGGGCTTGAGTAACATCAGGATTCAAGAATAAAAAGAAAAAAGTAGCTTGATAATTCAAACTGCTTTTTTTGTGCAAGTAATTTTAGAATTTATTTTATCGGTTACGGTTATTATACATTAGTTTTAGGTTTATTTTTAATGAAAAAGTATTATGAGAAAGCGATGGATGATTTTTTTAATTTTTTTGGCGTTAATCATACAATTAGGAGCAGCACAGGAAGATAGTATAAATAAAAATATAGGGTATCAATTTACCACAATAAAGGAATTGCCTGTTACCACTGTGAAAGATCAGAACATGACGGGCACTTGCTGGTCGTTTTCAGGACTAGGTTTTATTGAAGCTGAAATGCTTCGAATGGGAAAACCGCATGTCGATTTATCGGAAATGTATATTGTTTGGCATACTTATTACGAAAAAGCTGTAAAAAAAGTGCGAATGCACGGCGAAATAAATTTTTCGGCTGGAGGGGCATTTCACGATGTTACTAACATGATAAAAAAATATGGTATTGTGCCAAACAGTGTTTATGAAGGTTTGAATTATGGCGAAGAAAATCACGTTCATAGCGAGCTTGATAAAATGTTATCGGCTCAGGTAGGAGTTGTAATTGAAAATAGGAATAGAAAGTTAAGCACAGCTTGGCAAAACACAATAAAAGGAACCTTAAATGTTTATTTGGGCGAATTGCCAACTACTTTTAAATATGAAGGTAAAGAATATACACCACAATCATTTGCAACCAGTTATGTTGGCTTGAATCTAAGTGATTATGTTGAAATAGGATCGTATACACATCAACCATTTTATACCTCTTTTCCGCTTGAAATACCCGATAACTGGATGTGGGAACCGATATACAATGTGCCACTTGCCGATTTTGAAGCAATTGTTGATTATGCCATTGAAAATGGATTTCCTGTTGCTTGGGCTGCCGATGTAAGTGAAAAAGGTTTTAGTTCGAAAACCCATGGCGTTGCAATAATACCCGATATTGACCGTAAGGAGATGTCGGATGCAGAAATAGCCAGATGGGAAAAAATGACAACTAAGGAAAAGGAAGATAGCTTATATACATTTAAAAAGCCGGGTAAAGAAAAGCTTATCACACAGCAATTGCGCCAGCAGGCATTCGATAATTATCAGACTACCGACGATCATGGTATGCTAATTTACGGAACTGCAAAAGATCAGAATGGCAATTACTATTACATGGTAAAAAATTCGTGGGGCGATTATAATAAATACGATGGTATGTTTTATGCTTCAAAACCTTATTATCTGTATAAATCTACAGGTATTATGGTTCATAAAGATGCTATACCAAAAGTAATCAGGAAAAAGTTAGGATTGTAAAAAGTGAGTAATAAATATTGTTTTAGATTAATTACTAATCGCATTTGAGCTTTTATAATCAATAAGTTTGCAAAAAACATCATATTCAATTTGCATGTTTAAAAGAGAGTATGCTTTTTGAATGGTTGAGCAGTATTTACTGTCATCTTTTGTTTGTTTAACAAAAAGGTGTGCAATTGCTGTTATTAATGGCTGAGAAACCATCCAAACAATGCGTTTGTGGTTGTTTGGGAGGTATTCGGTGTTATATATTTCCGATAAATGAGGCAGATCTTTTATTGAAAAACTGTGTTTCGAATGTTTGTCGACAATGACCAGTAAATAGTGTATATTTGGGTAATGTTCATTAGTTTTATATGAATGATTTATCTCCTTCAAGTTTAAAGAAGTTAATTTTTCGGATTGTAGCCATACAATAGCAAAATTCAATTCCGGATACATTTTATAATCATTCTGTTTCATCCGTAAATAATTATACTGCAATAATAACTATAAAGATTTGTTAATAAAATTAACAGCTGTGTTGTATATACTATCTTTATCAAAACCACACTCTTTGTATAATTCAGTTTGAGTGCCATGTTCAATATACTTATCAGGAACTCCTAATCGCTTAATTGTGGCAGTGTATCCATTATCGCACATAAATTCCATTACAGCCGAACCCAATCCTCCAATTATTGTACCATCTTCAATGGTAATTATTTTTTTATGATTTGAGAATATTTTATGCAACAACTCCTGATCAAGAGGTTTTAAAAATCTAATATCGACATGCGAAACAGAGAATCCATCTTCGGCAAGTTTATTAGCCACAAATTCAATTTTATTTCCAACAGGGCCAATGGTAATAAAAGCTAAATCATCTCCTTCACGTATTAATCGGCCTTTACCTATTGTAATTTCTTCAAAAGGTGTTTGCCAATTAATATTTTGTCCTATACCTCTTGGGTAACGAATGCTGAAAGGGCCTTTATCGGGCAATTGGGCTGTGTACATTAGATTTCGCAGTTCCGATTCGTTCATT
The DNA here is from genome assembly GCA_016933045.1 of Marinilabiliaceae bacterium. Lineage (GTDB taxonomy): Bacteria > Bacteroidota > Bacteroidia > Bacteroidales > Marinilabiliaceae > JAFGBR01. Next base: position 43,244 of record JAFGBR010000011.1, read on the forward strand.
GGCGATGAAACAATTAAATTAGGAACACATCGAAAAAAGGCCAGGTCATAAACTCCATGATGAGTTGCCCCATCAGAGCCAACCAAACCACCCCTGTCGATACAAAACACTACATTTAATTTTTGAAGAGTTACATCGTGAATTACCTGATCGTAAGCGCGTTGTATAAACGAAGAATAGATGTTGCAAAATGGCACATAACCTGCAATTGCCAATCCGGCCGAAAAAGTAACTGCATGTTGTTCTGCAATGCCCACATCAATAGCACGATCTGGCATTTTATTCATCATAATATTTAAGCTTGAACCTGTTGGCATGGCAGGTGTAATGCCGATAATTTTTTTATTTTTTTCAGCCAGCTCAACAATGGTATTTCCAAAAACATCCTGGTATCGGGGAGGTTTGGGTTTGTCACTTGGTGTAAGAAATTTTATTCCGGTTGTTTTGTCGAATTTTTCGCCGGTGGCGTGCCAGGCAGTCTGATTTTCTTCGGCAAGTTTGAATCCTTTTCCTTTTTTTGTAATAACATGAAGCACTTTTGGGCCTTTAATGGCTTTTAAATCGTTCAAAATACGAACAAGGTGGTTAACATCATGCCCGTCTACCGGGCCAAAATATCTAATATTTAATCCTTCGAAAATATTTGTTTGGCGACTTACAAAATTTTTTATGCTATTGTTAATTTTTAATATAAAGTCTCTTGCTCTTGACGAACCATTATTTCTATCAAGTGCATTAATAACTTTATTACGAAATTTGTTGTAAGTATATGACGTGGCAATATCGACCAGGTAATCACTAAATCCGCCAATATTCGGATCAATGGCCATGTTATTGTCGTTGAGTATTATTAGCACGTTCGATTTGTTAACCGAAAGGTTATTCAAACCTTCAAAAGCTAACCCGGCAGTCATTGAACCATCACCAATAATAGCTATTACTTGTTTGTTTTCATCGCCGTTGAGTTTATTTGCTGTAGCTATTCCTAAAGCCGCTGATATTGATGTGGATGAATGGCCAACACCAAAAGCATCGTATTCACTTTCGAAAATATTCGGAAATCCACTAATGCCCTTATATTTTCTATTAGTATGAAAAGATTCGCGTCTGCCGGTTAATATTTTGTGTCCATAAGCCTGATGTCCAACATCCCATATTAGTTTGTCATCGGGGGTGTTAAATACATAGTGAAGAGCAACGGTAAGTTCAACTACTCCTAAGCTTGCTCCAAAGTGAGCCGGATTACATGAAACAGCATCAATTATGAATTCCCTTAATTCAGAACATACTTGTGGCAAATCATGTTCTTTAATCTTTTTTAAATCAGATGGAAACATGATTTGTTTAAGCAGTTCTGTTTTTTGTTCACTCATAAGAAATATTAATTTTTAAGGTGCAAAGATACTATTTTGAAGAATTTTTTAATTATGCTTCAATTGGTTTTATATCTTTAACCCGGATTATTTATAAATAATCCTTGCCTATGGCAGCGACTAAGGTTCAGTAAAACCTTTTTCAAAAAAGTTTACTTCGCCTAGGTTGAGGTTAGCCTTAACTAAATCTATAAATATATGGATAGATCAGGTTAAAAGCTTTTTTGATAAACTTTAATTGTTAAGATAAAAATTAAAATGATATTAGTTATGCGTTTAGTTTTTGCTTTGTTTTTATTAGTGTTTTTTGTTGCATGTGTTCCAATGAAACAGTTTCAGGATGTGCAATTGAAAAATGAAGAGTTAAAGATGGAAATGAAACAACTTTCTGTTGAAAGTGAGAATAATAAGGTTAAAGCCAAAGAGTTGGAAGGTAAGTTAGGTCGATTGCAGAAACAGATAGACCAAATAATACAGGATACAATAAGGCTTGCTGGCAGGCTTCAAAACGAACAAGACAGAGTTGCAGAACTTGAAATACAGCAAAATGAATTAACAGCCAAGATGAGAAATATGGGTAATGATGATAGTGCTGACTTAATGGTTTTTTTGCAAAAATTACAAGATGATCTTAATAATCGTGAAAATGCGCTTTTAAAAACGGAACAGGAGAGTGCAAAAAGAAAAAAAGAATTAGAATTGGCAATTACCGAATTAGAATCGGCACGAGAAGCTTTGCTTAATCAAAACAAACAGTTGGTTGAACTTCAAAATTCGTTGAATCGTAAAGATTCGGCAATGAATGCACTTCGTTTAGCAGTTGCCGATGCGCTTACCGGTTTCGGCACAGACGAATTAAAGGTGCACATGAAAAATGGTAAAGTATATGTATCGCTCGAAGAAAAACTTCTTTTTGCATCGGGTAGTTATGCAGTTAACCAGATGGGGGAGTCGGCATTGTTAAAACTTGCACGTGTATTGGAGCAAAAAGATGATATTCAAATTGTTGTTGAAGGACATACCGATAATGTACCCTATACAGGTAGTGTGATTTTAGATAATTGGGATTTAAGTGTAAAAAGAGCCACTGCTGTTTCACGAATTTTACTGCAAAATAGTAATATCAGACCCGATAGAATTACAGCAGCAGGAAGGGGTGAGTATGTTCCTCTCGATAGTAGCAATTCAATTGAAGGGCGTCAGAAAAACAGAAGAACAGAAATTATTTTAACTCCAAGTCTTGATAAATTACTTGAAGTACTTGAAACCAATTAGTATTATATTTTAAAAGGGGATAATAACTGTTTGTTTTGATTAGTTATTAAAGAAATTAACAATTACTTTCCAAAAAATGGAATTTTATTAATGTTTTTTTTAAAAGTATTAATTGAAATAAAATTGTTTAAATAAGTGTAAAACATTTAAATACTGATGTTTGGAATTAATTAATAAAGTATTGTTTTAAAGTGTTTTAAATGACAATAAATAAAAACTTCGTTAGATGTTAAAAAAAATTAAAACAACATATTAAATGTAATGGTTTTGTTAATAAGTTTTTATATATAGCAGGGTGGAGGAGCCATAAATTCTGTATATATTTACGAAAGATTGTGTGATTGTTTTTTATAAACGGAGATTTATCCGCCATTTGATAGAATATGAGATTTAAATCTGGCTCCCAGGTTTTAAGAAAAATTGATCTGTTTATCAGACGAAGGTTGGGTCCTTCTAATCTTTTATCGAAAGATGGACCAAATTATTGGCGTGAGCGAATATTTCATTTCTTTTCAATTGCAGTAATTTTTATTGGTTCTGTTGTTTATCTCTATTTTGGACTATCATTTTTGCAGTCGGGTGAAATAGGTTATGCAATATTTAGTACGTTTATATTTTTCTCGTCGCTTTTTGTTTCATCGGTTCGAAGCTTACCATTACGTTTTCGTATAGGATGGATCTTATTTATGATTTATCTTATAGGAGGTTATTCATTAATAGAATCGAATGTTCATTCGCTTGGGCTTGTTTTTTTATTGGCTTATTCGCTAATGACGGCTATTTTGGTTGGTCAGAAAGGAGCAATCCGATCGGTAGTAATTAATCTTATTACCCTTATTTTGGCAGGTTTTCTTTTTTATTACCCGCACAATATAATTCAAATAAAACCGTTAATAACATTTAATGAGTATTTAAATATAAGTATTGCCTTTATGGTTGCTAATATTGTTACTCTATCACCATTGGTATCGCTATTAAATGGATTGGCTTTTTCATTACATAAAGAGCGGCGTTACAGAAAAATATTACGTCGCGATCATGAGGCTTTAGCAATAGCAAAACGAAAGGCAGAAGAATCAGATTTGTTAAAATCGGCTTTTTTATCAAATATGTCGCATGAAATACGCACACCGATGAATGCTATTTTGGGTTTTTCGAATTTGTTGTCGCACCCCGATATTAGTGAAACAGAGAAACAGGAATTTGTAAACCTGATTAGGATTAACGGGAAAAACCTGATGACATTGGTTGAGGATATTATTGATATTTCGAAAATTGAAAGTGGTCAGTTGACTGTAAAAAATGGGCCATGCCAATTACATTCTTTGTTGACAGATATTTATGATTCATTTTTTGATGATTTACAGCGACGTGGGCTTTTTAATTTGAAATTATATCTGAAAGAAGGTATAAATGAAGATAATCTTATGGTTTTAACCGATGCTCACCGGTTAAAACAAATCCTGATAAATCTTGTTGGTAATGCAATTAAGTTTACCGAAAGGGGTTATGTAGAGTTTGGATATATTTTAAATGACGATCTGAATTTACAGTTTTATGTGAAAGATACCGGTATTGGACTTCCAAAGGGAAAAGAGAATGAGATTTTCGATCGTTTTTCGAAATTTAATAATGATCAAAGGCGGCTTTATGGTGGAACTGGAATTGGTCTGTCAATTGCTAAACACCTGGTGAAGCTTATGGGGGGTGATATTTGGGTTAATTCAGAGCCATTGGTTGGAACAACTTTCTTTTTCTCTATTCCTTACCATCGAATTGGAGTAAAAATGGCATCGCCCATCGATTCAATTTTGAATAAAAAAGGGTTTAACTGGGAGGGGAAAACATTTTTGGTTGCTGAAGATGAAGAAGATAATTTCAGATATCTCGAAGTTGCATTAGCTTTATCTAACGCCAGTTTAATATGGGCAAGGGATGGTAAAGAGGCAGTGGAGATATTTAAAAAAGTTGACAATATTGATTTAGTACTTATGGATATAAAAATGCCATTGATGGATGGATATTCGGCTACCCGTGAGATTAAGCAGATAAGCGACAATGTGCCAATTATTGCTCAAACAGCTTATGCTTTTAGTGAGGAGAGAGAGAAATCTTTTGCAGCAGGGTGTATTGATTATATCGCAAAACCTATTGGATATGATGATTTACTCAGAACGATTCACAAGTATGTTCCAAGTCATTAAAGATGTTTTTTTATAAAAAAACCGCTATTGTAACAATAACGGCTTTTTTATTTTTATACAGTTAGTATATCTTTTTCTTTCTTTTCTAATAATTCATCTACCTTTTTAATGAATTTATCGTGTAATTTTTGAGCATCGGCGGCGGCATCTTTTTCAATATCCTCCGATAATCCATCTTTTTTGAGTTTTTTAAGCTCTTCAATAATATCCCTTCGTGCATTACGAATACTTATTTTAGTCTCTTCGCATATATGTTTCACCTGTTTAACCAAATCTCTGCGTCGTTCTTCGGTTAATGGCGGAACATTTAAACGGACAATTTCGCCATTATTATCGGGGTTCATTCCAAGGTTGGCAGCCATAATCGCTTTTTCAATAGATCCAATCATGGCTTTTTCCCATGGTTGTATTGCTATTGTTCTGGCATCAGGAGTGCTAATATTTGAAATTTGTTGTAATGGGGTCATACTTCCATAATAATCGATCATTACACCTTCCAGCATTTTGGGATTAGCCTTTCCAGCTCTTATCTTCCCAAGTTCCAGATCGAGATGTTCTACTGATTTCTCCATTTTATCGGAGCCATCTTCCATAACTATTTGAACTTCTTCTGTCATAATTTCTTTTGATTGTTTAACCTTTTCACAAAATTAGAAAACTTTACAGTAATTCAAATATCATTTTTTAGCTTCGGTATTCGAATATTTTTTTAATGATTTGAAATTGGTAAAGTAAAATAGAACGATGACCCAATACCGGGTTCTGATAATACCCATATTTCGCCACCTAATAATTCGACGAAACGTTTGGTTACAGATAACCCAAGCCCAGCTCCACCAAAGCGGCGCGATAAAGACTGATCGACCTGGGTAAATTTATCAAATACTATTTCAGTGCTTTCATGCGGTATTCCTATTCCGGAATCTTCGACATAAAAAAGGTAACTTTTTATGCCATAAGGTTTGCATCCGTAATGTACATACCCTTCGGTAGTAAATTTAAATGCATTGCTAATAAGGTTGGAGAAGATAGATTTTAAAACTCCAGGATTAGTTTTTATTTCTTTGGCTTCGGTAGCAATATCCCATTCGCCAATTAATTCAAAATTTTTTTTGCCACTATTATTTAGTTCTATTTTAATATTTATTGCTAATTCCTCAAAAAAATGCTTAATATCAACAGGTTGAATTTCAATTTCAGTTTCTTCATTTTCCAGTTTGGCATATTCAAGTAAATTATCAATTAAACTTAATAATTGAATTCCACTGGTTTCAATGCATTGAATGTATTTATGTGCATCATCGACAAACTCATTTTGGTCAAGTATTCGGGCAAAACCAATAATTGAATTTAAAGGAGTACGAAGTTCGTGCGATATGCTTGCCAGAAAGTTGTTTTTCATTTTGTCGGCAGTTTCAGCCTCTTTTCGTGCTCTTATAAGGTCAAGCTCATATAGTTTTTGTCGTGTAATATCATGTAAATTTAAAACAACATATTCGGGCTGTCCAAATGAATCGACGATTCTGCTTAATTGACATTCAACTGGAATGAATTGTCTTTCTTTATCTTTAAAACGAAACCGAAAATTGATAAATGTTTGATTTGAATTTGAATTTAAATGTTCCCAAAAAGTCTCAAAATCATCGGGATGAACCAGACTAAAAAGGTTCATAAGTTTAGCTTCATCGGATGAATAGCCCGAAAGTAATTTGCATGATGGGCTTATGTATATCGATTTTAAATCTTTATCGAGTAATATTTGAACATAAGAAGTGTGTTCGGCTAAAAGCCGGTAGTGTTCTTTTAGGGTAAATAGTTCGGCTATTAAACGCCGGTCGGGATTCATGTTTCGAAAAATACAAAAAAGCTGTTCTTTGCCGTTTTCGGTGTATAAATTCATTACCAATTCCATTGGAATTGATGATTGTCCCTGTCGGATTAAGTTTATTTCGGACGACACAAAAGGTGATGCATGTGAAACCGTTGATATTAATTGCCGAACACTTATTGCTGAGCTGTGAGATAGAATTTTTCCTATTTGTGATTTTTTGAGCACACTTTTTTTTACTCCTGTGAGTTGAATAATCTCTTTGCTTAGTTGTAAAAAGGCTCCTTTTTTATCGATAATTGCATGAGCAAATAATATCTCTTTTACCGGATTCAATAACGAATGAAACAGGACAGAATTCTCATCCTGATCATCTCTTTTTTTGAATTTTACTGAATTGGTTAGACGCATTTTATTCTCTTTAATTCAAATATGAAAAAAAGAGATTAAATATGCTTAGCATAAGTAATAAAACTTATTAACAAGGTGTTGATAATTAAATAGATGATAAATTTTTAATGAATTGTTGAAATACGTATAGAAACTGCGATTGCTCTTCTAAAAAACATGTATGGTTGCTTTGTTCAAAAAAATGGATATTAACGTGTTTATTGCCAGAAAAAGCATTTGTAATTAACTTATAATCAACTTGTTTATCTGATTTCGAAAGGCAAAATAACAGAGGAATATCACTTGTTAATAAATTTATTGAAAGGTTGTTTCGTAAAAGCATCATTTTTTGATACTTGACTATATTATCGGGCAGTAACATGTTCTGATATTTGTGTATTTTTTTGTATAAATCGGGAAAATTTATTGTAAATCCATCGACGAATCGTGTTTTATGCATAATATCTTTCAATAATTGATATTTCCCGTTCATTATCAGATTTATCTCTTTTTGTCGGAATTTTTTTTTTGATTCGTTATCAGTAAAGGGATGAGAATTAACAAAAACCATAGATGCAATATCTTTTTGGTATTGTGTTGAAATTGAAGCTCCTATATATCCACCTAATGAATGTCCAACTATATGAAAAGGGGCATCGGTTTCTTTTCTGACCAATTTATATAATGATTGTGCAATAGTGTTAAGGTTGCAATGGTTACTTAAAAACTTTGAATATCCATGACCTGGCAAATCGACTGTTATGCATTGATATAGTTGACTTAATTTTTCTGAAATAGAATCCCATACTTCTGAGCAGTCCATTAAACCATGAATAAATAATATGGTGTCGCCTTTGCCAATTATATTATAATTAATATGGAAATCATTGTCGGTGTAAATCATTTATTATTATTTAAAAAAATTAACACATACACCTCAAATATAGTTATGATTTATTGCTAATAGATTATAAATAGTGATAAATAGCAGTAAAAAATCATCAATAACTTAGAATTGGTAAAAATTATGAAATATCTACTTTGAATTTTTGCGAATGGCGCGATTCCCCTTTACATTTGCAAGCTGTTAATTGCACTTAATAAGTGGAAATATAAAACAACTAAATAACTATAAACTAAAATTTTTCCTATGAGCAATTTGTTTTGTTCCTCAATTGGAAAGAAGTTGTTAATGAGTATATCAGGATTGTTTTTAATAACTTTTCTGTTGTTACATTTAACTTTAAATTCTTTCCTTCTCATCCCTGATGGGGGAGAAATGTTTAATGCAGCAGCCCATTTTATGGCTACCAACCCTTTAATTAAAGTGATGGAGCCAATATTGGTTTTGGGCTTTGTTGTGCATATTATTTATGCAGGTTTGTTAACGTTACAAAACAGCAAAGCCAGAGGTAACCAACGTTATGCATCGGGCAGTAAAACATTGGATGTTTCTTGGGCATCAAAAAATATGTGGATTCTTGGGTTAGCTGTACTAGGTTTTTTGGTAGTTCACATTGCCAATTTTTATGTGAAAATGAAATTTACCGGCGATCCTTTGCTTAACGAAGCATCAATAATTATTGGTGGTGTTCATACTGAGGTTGAGAATGCTTATGCATTGGTAAATAAAACATTTAGTTTTTTATGGGTTGTTATTGTATATGTTATTGGTTCGGTTGCATTAGCTATTCATTTGTCGCATGGTTTTTGGTCTGGTTTTCAAACTATTGGCTTTAGTAATGAAGTATGGCGGGTTCGATTGAACGTTGTTGGAGCAGTTATAGCCTGGATAATTGGGTTAGGATTTGCTTTGATTGCAGTACTTCAGTATTTATTCTATCAGGTTTAAACTCTAAAATTCGATATCGAAATGAGTAAATTGAATTCAAAAATTCCGGAAGGCTCAGTGGCCGAAAAATGGACCAATTATAAGAATCACCAGAAATTGGTGAACCCTGCTAATAAGCGTCGTTTGGATGTGATTGTTGTTGGAACCGGATTAGCCGGAGCTTCAGCAGCTGCATCGCTTGGCGAAATGGGGTTTAATGTTAAAAATTTTACCATTCAGGATTCGCCCCGACGTGCACACTCTATTGCTGCACAGGGAGGTATTAATGCTGCAAAAAACTATCCAAACGACGGTGATTCAGTTTTCCGTTTGTTTTACGATACAATTAAAGGTGGTGATTACCGTGCTCGCGAAGCTAACGTTCATCGTTTGGCTGAGGTGAGTAACGACATCATCGATCAGTGTGTAGCCCAGGGAGTTCCTTTTGCACGCGAATATGGTGGGTTACTTGATAATCGTTCGTTTGGTGGTGCACAGGTAAGCCGTACCTTTTACGCTAAAGGACAAACAGGACAGCAGTTATTAATTGGTGCATACCAGGCTTTAATGCGCCAGGTGAATGCCGGAACCGTTAAAATGTACACACGTACCGAATTAGTTGATATAGTAATTGTTGATGGAAAAGCTCGTGGTATTATTGCCCGCGATTTAGTTACCGGTGAGTTGCAGCGTCATTTCGGACATGCTGTTGTTTTGGCAACCGGGGGTTATGGAAATGCATTCTTTTTATCGACAAATGCAATGGGATCGAATGGTTCGGCTGCCATTAAAGCTTACCAGCGTGGAGCTATGTTTGCTAATCCATGTTATGCACAAATTCATCCTACTTGTATTCCAGTGCATGGCGAGTTTCAAAGTAAATTGACGTTGATGTCGGAGTCGTTGCGTAATGATGGACGTATTTGGGTGCCAAAGAAAAAAGAAGATGCTGAAGCTATACGCGCCGGAAAATTAAAACCGGTTCAAATTGCTGAAGATGACAGGGATTACTATTTGGAGCGTCGTTATCCTGCTTTTGGAAACTTAGTACCTCGCGATGTGGCTTCACGTGCTGCCAAGGAGCGTTGCGATGCCGGTTATGGTGTTGGTGCTACCGGTTTGGCTGTGTATCTCGATTTTAAATCATCAATTGAACGTTTGGGTGAAGATACTATTCGTGCTCGTTACGGCAACTTATTTCAGATGTATGAGAAAATTGTTGACGAAAATCCATACGAAACACCTATGATGATATATCCTGCTATTCATTATACAATGGGAGGTGTTTGGGTCGATTACGAATTGCAAACTACCATTCCGGGATTGTTCTGTGCAGGCGAAGCTAACTTTTCCGATCACGGTGCTAACCGTCTTGGCGCATCAGCATTGATGCAAGGTTTGGCCGATGGATATTTCGTATTGCCATATACCATTCAAAATTATTTGGCCGATGACATTCGTACGCCTCGCATGACAGGTGATGAAGCTGAATTTGTTGATGCTGAAAAAGCAGTGAAAGATCGTTTTGAAAAAATCTTAAATATCAAAGGTAATCGTTCGGTAGACAGCATTCATAAGGAGTTGGGTTTGATTATGTGGGATTTCGTTGGTATGGCTCGTAATAAGCAGGGTTTGGAACAAGCTATTGAGAAAATTAAAGCTGTTAAAAAAGAGTTTTGGAGCAATGTGCGTATCCCGGGAAGTGGAACCGGAATGAACATAGAACTGGAAAAAGCTAACCGATTGGCCGATTTTATTGAGGTTGGTGAACTGATGGCACGCGATGCCCTTAACCGTGAAGAGTCATGTGGTGGTCATTTCCGCGAAGAGTATCAGACCGAAGAAGGCGAAGCGTTGCGCCAGGACGACAAATTTGCATACGTAGCCTGTTGGGAATACCAGGGAGAAGATAAAGAACCGGTTATGCATAAAGAAGAGCTGGTTTATGATAACATTAAAATGGTTCAGCGTAATTACAAGTAATGGTTTTAAAACGACTTTAAAATGGAAAAAAATATCAATCTCAAAATAAAGGTATGGCGCCAAAACGGACCAAAAGAGAAAGGCCGTTTCGAAACCTATAATGTTGAGAATATATCGACCGACAGTTCATTTCTCGAAATGATGGATATTCTTAACGAACAATTGATTAACGAAGGAAAAGAACCAATAGCTTTCGATCACGACTGTCGCGAAGGTATTTGTGGTATGTGTTCGTTATACATTAATGGGCGTCCGCACGGACCTGATGATGATGTTACAACATGCCAGTTGCACATGCGCAAATTTAAAGATGGTGAAACAATTACCGTTGAACCTTGGCGTTCTGCTGCGTTTCCTGTAATTAAGGATTTGATTGTAAACCGTAATGCTTTCGATCAGATTATTGCTGCAGGAGGATATGTATCTGTTAGTACAGGAGGTGTCCCTGATGCTAATGCTATTCCTATTCCAAAGCCCGATGCCGATGCTTCGATGGATGCGGCTTCGTGTATTGGTTGTGGAGCATGTGTAGCTGCTTGCAAAAACGGATCGGCAATGTTGTTTGTCTCTGCAAAAGTAAGTCATCTTGCATTGTTACCACAAGGTAAAGTGGAAGCTGCCCGTCGCGCAAAAGCAATGGTTGCCAAAATGGACGAGCTTGGTTTTGGTAATTGTACCAACACCGGGGCTTGCGAGGTGGAGTGCCCCAAAGGAATATCGTTAGCAAATATTGCCCGTTTAAACCGTGAGTTTCTTTGTGCAAAACTGCAAGACTAATGATTATTTAAGGTATTAAAGTTTAAAAGCGGTCAATTTTTTGGCCGCTTTTTTTTGCTGTTATAGTTTTAATAATTCGTTAATATTTTATAATTAATTAATTGTGAGGTATTTATGACATACTTGTTTTTTAACTTGTTTATTTTAAGCACATTGTAAATCGGTCTAATGTCATGTTTCAAAATCTAACCATCTATTGAGTTTGCAACTGTCGTTAAATAAATTGTTTATTGTTAATAACTTGTTGTGACATTGTTAATAACTTTTAGAATAAAAATTATAATATTTCTTATGGGGGGGTATTTTTATGCCCGAATTTACTTAATCATACTCCGGAACCCGAAAATGATACGATAAACTCCTTATCGAAAAGTAGAATAGAGAACCCCGGATTTAAAATGCTTTGAATGAATAATGCTGCACCAGGCAAATGGTAAGAATGGGTTTTTTATAAATATATAATAAGATTTATCATGAAATTTGTTTTATACGGAATTATGCTTTGTTTATTTTTTAATACTGTTGCGCAAAATTAAGTGCCTAATAATAGTAATAGTCCACTTTATTACTATAATAATAAAGTGGGCATTGGAGTATTAACACCTACACACGGAAAGCTTCAGATTTTTGGAAATGATAGTGGCGAAGGAATTGCCTTTAGCTATGGTGCTTATTTAACAAAGATTTGGAGAAACAGTGCTAACTTTTACATTACGCATGGAGATAATGTGACAAAGGGTATAACTATATATAAAGATGGAGGTTTGGGTGTTGGTTATAGTAGCAGTTTTTTAATGAAGTACAAATTGGCAATTAATGGTACCAGTTATTTCGCCAATAATTTAACAATTGAAGGCAGCAATAAAGATATATTAATTAAGAATACCTCGGAAAGTGAATCAGGAATCAGGTTCTCTGATTCTCAGGATGTTTCTGGTTTGCAAAGTGCAAAAATCATGTTTAATAGTAATACAACTGCTGACAATAAATTGAATTTTTATATTGGAGCAGATTATAGCAGTACTTATTGGAAAAATGCAACAACTAATAAGAAAGCATTAACTATTGCTAATGATGGTAAAGTTGGTATTGGTACAGAAAACCCACAAGCGGAACTGGCTGTAAATGGGACGATTTTAGCTAAAGAAGTTAGAGTATCGGTTACAGATGGAGATTGGCCTGATTATGTTTTTTCGGATGACTACCAGCTAAAAAACCTAAACGAAGTGGAGGGCTTTATAAACGAAAACAACCATTTGCCCGATGTGCCAAGTGCACAAGCTATGGAAGAAGAAGGTGTTGATTTGGCTAAGATGAATAAGGTTTTGTTGCAAAAGGTTGAGGAGTTGACTTTGTATATGATTCAACAGCAAAAGGAGATTGAGGCGTTGAAGGCGAAAGTTAATAAATAGAAAACTGCTAAGTTTTATTATTAAAACAGAACTACTATGAAAAACAAGATATATCTACTTATAGCATTATGTTATATTGTAACAACTGGTACTGCACAAAAAATATCTTTAAATGGTTATGAAGTTGATATTGATAAAGTTCCACTAAATGGGCCACTTCAGCTTGATAACCAAACCAACAAATCCAACCAACAAACCCAATTGAAATCGGCAACAACAACGCAGCAAAGTACACATGTATCGGTTTTTAAAGCAAACAACAATAAGTATTTTGCTCTTAGTAAAAATACAGAGTTTGTTTTGCCAAATAATTCAATTAGTAATAAATCAGGAAAAATAGAAATATATGATGGCAAAGGCTCACTTTTGTGGAGTAAGGAGACCGAATTGCCGGTTTTGAACTGCAAATTGTCAAATGATGGAAAATATTGCAATGCGATTCTTTACAATTGGACAGAAGTTGAAGAAACTGAGTATTTGATAGTGTTAGATAAGCGAGGAAAAGAAATATATAAAGAAGAAAATGTTTCACGTATTCACCCCAATTCCAATAAAGATATTTTTTACTATACAAAATTTAATGTTGATACTACCTATTTAAAATACAACAATCTTGTAAACGGGAATAAGTGGGAAGTTACTGTTCCAAAAAAATCACGTGTTGGAGCAGTATCAGAAAATGGAAGTAATGCGATTATTTGCTCAAATGAAGGATTGTTCTCATATAATAGCAATGGTAAACTTTTGTGGAGTGAACCATCATTGATAGGGGGGTAGGCTTCATTGTCGAAAAATGGAAATTACTTGATTAAACGATGTACAAATGGATCATTTAATATTTACAACAATAATACCGGAACTCTAATCAGTTCTGTAAGCTCTCAATATTTTGATGGGGAATTAGGTTATCCATACCATGCTTGTTTTATAAAAAATACAGATGATAAAATTGCGGTAGTTTTCTACTTTAAAACAAGCAAACCATTACCAAAAGTTTTAGGGTTGTTTGATAAGGATGGGAAACTTCTACAAATACAGAATATTGGTAGAGAGTTTGCTAAGGTTAAGATCGATTGTATATACAGCTCTCCAGATATATTGACAATTTTTTATGACGATTTAGAGGTTGCAAAATTAAATGTTCATTTTTAATTAGTCACAAATGCAAAAGTTTTATAATAAAAAAAATCATCTAATTATTTTATTTGTCTTATTAAGTATGTGGGCCATTAAGTCACAAAACTTAATAAATCCACTAACTGGAGGTACAGAAAATGTCACTTTTTTTAGTGATTATGGGCCAAGGCTAATTCTAAGTAGTAATGGGACAATTTTCCATTGGGGGCTTCATTGTCACTTAAAGCTGGATATAGTTTCAAGGCTAGTTCCTCTGAAGATCTTAGAATTACCACAAAAGACATAGGAGATGATTTTATATTTCAGTTCACTTATGATACTCAGAATAGACTCATTTCCCAAAAAGAGCCTGGTAAAGATCTCCTTTATTATGTGTATGATAATAAGGATCGAATGATTGCAACACAAGATGGCAATTTAAGGGAGAAAGGACAATGGTTATTTTTTAAATTTGATCAGTATAATAGACAAATATTAAATGGTATAATTACTAATGCGATTACTTCACAATCTCAGATGCAAGTAATTGTTAATGACTTTTATGCTGATAATTCAAAATGGGGGTATGAAATAAGGGATTTGTCAGGTCTGAAGGGTTACACTAATTGTAATTGTTTTCCAGTTACAATTGGAGAGAACGAATTATTAACGGTTAATTATTATGATGATTATAATTGGTTAAATTGTGATGTGAATGATTATTTTGAGTTGTTAGTTTCTAGATTTTTTAATCATGGTTTTAATGGAGTTGAAGTTCCTATGATTAATAAACTGGATCATATCAAAGGTCAATTAGCAGGTACATCAGTAAAAGTTCTTGATAATACCAACAAGTGGTTGACTTCAGTTACATTTTATAATAAAAGATATCAGCCAGTATTGATACAAAAAGATAATTATATTGGAGGAGAGGATGTTATATTATCTGATTATAATTTTACTGGTTTGGTTAATGAATCTTGGTTATCTCACACCAGTAATTTGAGACAAACTGTTAAAAAGATTATACACCAACTTTATCATTATGACCAACAAGGAAGACTTACGTCTATTGAAAATCAAATGACTGATTCCCCTTTGTTGACAACAATAGAACAGTATGAATATAATGAGGTCGGACAGTTGAATAAGAAGAGATTAGGTGGTTCAACAGATAGTGAGTGTGTGCAGATAATAGATTTGATGTATGATATTCAAGGAAGAATATTGCAAATGAATAATCCAGATATAGTGTCAACAGGCAAAAGGTTATTTGGGATGAGAATTGGGTATGAAAATCTTCTAGATGGTTTATCTGGGATGCCACAATATAATGGTAATGTTTCTTCGCTAGAATGGCGTACTCCTGAAAATGTTTCAACTGAATCACCAGTGTTTAAGCAGTCGTATTCATTTCATTATGATGCAATGAATCAG
>JAFGBR010000012.1 GCA_016933045.1 Marinilabiliaceae bacterium
AGAAAAAAAAGGGGGAGAAAAAAATAAAAAAACCGCTCAAAAAGAGCGGTTAAATTTGGTTGAGACTGAGAAAGTCTCGTTGTGTCGGGGTACCAGGATTCGAACCTGGGGCCCCCTGCTCCCAAAGCAGGTGCGCTAACCGGACTGCGCTACACCCCGTAATTACTGCTTTTCAGAACAACGTTGTATTCTCAACAGCGGCACAAAAATAGATAAAAATTATTTCTTACAAAAC
This sequence comes from Marinilabiliaceae bacterium, assembly GCA_016933045.1. GTDB lineage: Bacteria > Bacteroidota > Bacteroidia > Bacteroidales > Marinilabiliaceae > JAFGBR01. Next base: position 236 of record JAFGBR010000012.1, read on the forward strand.
AATTAGGAATAAATTTTTGAACTTTTTATTATCTTACTTTTTAGTTATTTGTAAATGAACCATTAACACATTACATTTTTTTATTTACCAAACAATTTTTCTCATTACTTTCGTTCTTATTAATAAAAACACTACTCATCATCCGTAAAATGCACAAAACACAATTAATAATTTTGTTAATTATAAGTTTTATTACAATAATGAATGGTCAAAAACAAATTGATAATATATACTTTTCAGAGATAGAATGGATTGAAAAAATAAAAAACGAGAAAGTTGGACCAGGAGGCAATTTCTTTGGAATATCACCAAAAAACGTTGTAATTAAAAAAGATGTATTAACACTAACAATAACTAAAAAAAGGAAAGAATACAGCTGCGCCGAAATATTCAGCTCAAATACATTTGGCTATGGCAGTTACGAATTCTTCATTAAAAAAAAACTAAATTTACAAGATCCGGGTTCTGTTATTGGCCTGTTTTTATACAACGAAAACCAACCTCCATTTTTTAATGAAATCGACATCGAACTTTCACGATGGAACGGCGAAATAAAAGAAAACTCACAATATGCTGTTCATGACGATTCTATAAAACCATGGATTAACCGTTTTCTAACACCAACAAACAAGATCTATACAATTCATAAAATCCATTATTACCAAAATAAAATAGTATTTGAGAGTTTCTATTGCAAGAAACACTATTCAACCCCATTATTGTATCAAACAGCATTATATAAAACAAATGATATAATAAAACTCTTACCATCAGTACATATTCGAATGAACTTATGGCTGGTAAACGGCACAAAACTCAAAAAACGAAACGAAACTGTTACAATTACAAAAGTAAAATTTACCCCATTTAACTAATTTCTTCCAAGCCAAAACTGCATATTCTGGACAAAAACATCATTACTATAGTTCTCAATATTATTTCCGGGCAATAGAAACATATCAGTCGGAAACTCAGTTATAACACTATATTCCGATGTACGACTCGCTTTATATCCGACTTCCCTAATAACATTCTGAATATCAGAATTATCAGAACCACTGCCATAAGGTAGAGCTATCAAATCGCAGGTTATTCCAAGTTCCGATGAAATATCAGCCTTCGAAACTGTCAATTCAGTCCTTACTTCGTCTATCGATAAATCACCTAGTGCCGCATGAGTTGCCGTATGCGACCCAATTGTAAATAAATTTAAACTATCACTGTTTTTATAATCTACCATCTCTTGTAAATGCTCCCAATTAACATATCCGGTTTCTTTACTTACCAATGATGAAACAATAAAAAATGTTGCTTTAAAATTATACTTTTTCAGTAATGGGAATGCCAAATGATAAACTGACAAATCACCATCATCAAATGTAATTATTGCTGCATCCGAATTTAAAGATGACTCTCCTTTATTTATCTTCTCCAAATCGTAAAAATCAATAATCTTAAAATTCTTTCGAAGATATGCCAAATCATGTTCAAAATTATAAATGTCGCGATGGTATATACTACCTGTTCTCCCATATACCAAATTATGGTACATTAAAATAATCACCTTAGGGTCATCTCTCAATGGCACTTCCAAATAAGGCAATACATCATCTTCGGCCGGAATAATGCCGTCAACCTCACAATCAGGACACTCATATAATATTACATCATTATCATCATCATCGGTACATGAGGTAATTAATATTGATAGCAAAACCAGTATAGAAAAAAATGTAAAGTATCGCATCTTCATCTTATTAAATATTTATTATTGTGGATATTGAGAAAACTGCTTAAGTCCTTTCTTAACTATTTGAAAGGATGATTTTTTATATTCGAAAGTTTTGGGCATACTGGATTCATCCCACTTATCCCACATAAAACGAGGAATAGTAAGTCGCGAACCATTAAGGAAAATTGTTACTGCCACTCCATCCGACGTTGTTGTTTGATTATAATTAATCCCATTTTTCGAATAATCGGTAATATGAGATACCTGAAGCTGCGATGGATCGTTAAAATTAATAAGCCCCCATGGAAGCTTCACTGTTATTTCATGACCATCTATTATTACGCCATCATGGCGAGTTGGCGAAACATTGTTTCTTATTTTTAAATTACCGGCATTAAAAATTGTTCCTGCACAAAAAAATTCATCACGATGGTTTTTCCATTTTACCTCATTCCAATCACCTTTATCCGAAGCTACCGACCTAAAATACTGCCCATTGGCAGGAAAACCTTCTTGTCCAATGCCAAACATATCATAAGCTTTTGTTACAAAAAGCTGAGCTTTACTTTTTGTAACAGAAACACAAAATTCGGCTCGATTATAAACCAATTTTCCATTTGGCAACTTCGACTCTCCTTTACCTTTATTATAAGTATCAATGGCAAGCCAAAGTGTATCATTATCTCCTAGTTCTTTTTTAGTAATGGCTTTTACATAAAATCCTTCTGTGTCATATGCAATTCGCCCCTGTACTATATCGTCGGTACGACTAATAAAACCAAACTTCGAAAAATCCGGATCTTCGGGAATAAAAGTTATCAATCCATAATTCTCTTCAGCACTGTAAATATTATGCCACCGTGGTCGTGATTCCGGGTTAGTTGTCTGACCAAAAATCCACACGTATTTAAACCATTCATCAATCCACGAAAAAAGTATTCCTCCGCCACATCCGGCGTCATTAATATTATTCATCATTCGAATAATATATTTACCCTGCTCCTCTTCTGTTAATCCGCCATGATGCATCCCATTTGTTGAGAAACGCGAAGTACCCCAACCGCTCGAAACGCCATACTCCGATATAATTAGCGGACGATTTTTGTAATGTGATTTTAAATCGATCAAATACCCAAAATAACTATTTTCTCCATATTCATCAGAATAAGATCTGTAACCGGGATCACAAACCATAAAATCGGGGAAATAAGGATATACATGATAACTTGCAAAATACCCTGCCGGGGCATTTGTTTCATCTATTCCATCAAGATTAATAGCCACCATATCTTCAGGCCCCGATTCTGTTGGATGATCAATCGGATCCAACGAAGGCCAACTCGAAAAACTGATCGGGTGCTGTTGATGATAGTTTTCCTTTTCGTACGCCATCGCTTTATCTAACCGTGCAGCTGCCCACACTTCCGAAGGAGTACCCTCATTAAGCGAAAAAACGGTCCCATTTAAATGAGTATATTGTTTATTTGCCTCATTTGCGTTGGTTTTAACAACCTCCAACGCATATATTTCACGCCCAATGATATACCCCACTAACCATGGCGAAATATCAGCCCGGTAATCGCCCGATGCCCATCCCGGCCTATCAGGCAAATTAGCATTTCCATGAACCACATCAATAACCTCCTTCACTCTATCATCAAAATAATCAACAATTGCTTTTGTTTGATACTCAGCCCCCTCCTCACGATCGGGCAGATAGGTAATAGTGCTATTAAACAAATCGGGATTGGTTTCAAAACCTTCATATTCTTCATCGAGCCAAGCTCCATGAATAACATAAAGTGGTTTTTGAGGATTTGACAGATTATATTTCCTCAGTTCTTCATAAAACCGCGGGTAGTGCAAAGTATAAACCCTTATAAGATTAAAACCGGCATCAGCCATTTCTCCAAACCATTTTGAATATTGCTCTGCCGATGGTGCCATTTGCGATGGGTATGTACCGGGAATTCCTCCCCCAAGATTTATACCCTTAACAAACAAATCCTGGTAAGTATCGCCCATATAAATTCCAAAATAATTTCCCTGACAACAAAAAGGCACCCACGAATCCCTTCTTACAACTATATTTTGATTTTCCTTTTGACCCAAATCAATACTATTAATAGTATGATCATTAAAACCATTCCCGGTAACTGTTATTGAGTATGACGAGTGAACAAGATCTTCCTTTTCAAAATCGGAAATTGTTACTATCTCAGTGTAAAAACTATTATCATTCCCATTTTGAGGCAATATAAATTTTGCCGTAGTATATTTTTTCCCTGACCGTAACGATATAAGAATCAATCTATTTTCGACATAACACTTATAAGGCGAATAATCCCATGATATATTATACTCACCTTGTTCAAACTTACGGTTAATTATTGTTGCTATATTATTACCCATCAAGTCAAAAAGAGTCATTTCAATATCAGCACCCACATACACATCAAAATCAATAATTACTTTTTGCAATAAAGGTTCAACTCCTATAGTTACAGCCTTAACCCCCGAACTAACCTGATGTTGAAAATCAATATTATAATAACCATTGGCATCTGTAATAGCCGAATAACTCATTCTTTCATTCAAATTATTTAGAACCAACACGTTTGCACCAGCCACTACTGATCCATCGAAAAAAGTAACCCTCCCCGATAAAGCTTTCATAACAAAAGGAACACTAAAAAACATTATTATTATAAGAACTATTTTAATACAAATAAAACAGAAGGAAACTGCTCGATGTTCAGTTATCATATTAATTATATATCAGTTAAATCTTTTTATGAAAATTCACCTAACAAGTTACATTTTTTTTACAAAAAGATGTTTTAAGTTAATTGAAAAATATATCTGACAGCAAAAACAACAGTTGCTTTTAAAATTATTTAAAACTAAATTTAAACAGTAACTTCAAAACTCCTTAAACAATTATTATGAGAATACTTTCATCATTGGTTACTATCATATTAATAGTTAACCTTTTAAACATAAGAGCCCAGGAAAAACCAAACCATTCTTACAAAACATATAAATCGCCCAAAGGTGAGCTATTCGTGAATAAAAACCAACCAATGTATTTATTTATAGGAACATCACCCGAAATAACAGCACCAAAACAAAAACTCGAAAGTAAATCAACACCTCAATATTCAAATCCGTTATATTTCGATACAGAGGGATATAATACAATAAGAACCCCTTCGCAAGTAGATACAATAACAAAAAAGGTTATCTATCCCATTGCCGACATAGTTTTCGAAGTGTATGCCGATGGGATAAGTCCATCATCAAAAATTCAATTTAAAAACACTCAAAAACATCTCAAAGAAGGTCAATATATTTACAATGGTGAAACTAAAATTGAAATAATAGCAACCGACAAAACATCGGGAGTTGAAAATATATACGTAAGTATCGACAACCAGCCATTTAGCATTTACAATGAGCCGTTATCTTTTAAGCAGGAAAAAAATTACACACTCAAATACTACAGTGTCGACAATGTAGGTAACTCAGAAGATATTAAATCAATCGAATTTCAAATTGACAACACACCACCAGTTGTTAATTGGCGGTTAGAAGGCGATGTTAGCGGAAACACTGCTTCTGGTCGATCAAAAATAATTCTCGTTGCTCAGGATATTATTTCTGGGGTAAAAACCATAAAATACCAAATAAACGATCAACCCGAAAAACCATATAATTCGGGCATTAATCTTGCATTAATTCCATCAGGTGAATATAAACTTCGATTTTGGGCCGAAGATAACGTAGGTAATATTTCTACTAAAGAGAATGGACTTGGCAACGAAGAAGCAACAGTATATGCTTTTATTGTTGATCAAACACCACCAACTGCATCTTCTATAATTGATGGTGATCAGTTTGCCGGGAAATATTTATATGTTTCTCCACGCAGCAAATGCCATTTAATGGCTGATGACGATATGGTTGAGATTACTAAAATAACATACAATTTTAACAGCACATTGCTCAACAAAATTTTTACCGAACCTTTCGGATTCGAAAACGAAAAAGGCCCTCAGGCTGTTTATTACCAATCATTCGACCTTGTTGCCAATAAGTCACAGATCGAAAAAATTGTTGTTTATATGGACAACGAAGAACCTGTTTCGGGAATTGATTATATCGGCCCCCAGTTTTTTACCCGCGACACATTATTTATAAACAAAGAAACAACAGTAAATCTTTTTTCAAACGATGCAGAATCTGGCGTAAAAAACATCACTTACCGAATCGACAATGGCAATTACACGGAAGGCTCCCAGTTTAAAATTGAGAATAGCGGTTTTCATAAAATTGATTTCAAAGCTACTGACAATGTGAATAACGTTGAAAACGAAAAACAAAGTGTATTAATTGTTGACAATGATGCGCCTGAAATATATGTCAATTTCAGTATTAAACCTATAAGACAGGAACTTTTAAATAATGAAACAATAAATGTATATCCACCATACGTTAAAATGTACATTGGAGCCACTGATAAATATTGCGGCACACAGGATATATATTTCACCATCGAAGGAAGTGCCAAACAAAAATATGCCGGCTTAAATTCACCAGCAAACATTGAAATGTTCAAAGATGAAAAGTTATATTCAGTAACTATTGAAGCAACTGACAAACTAAAAAACAGTTCATCAAAAACATTCCGGTTCCGAATTGCAAAAAAATAGAAAACAGTCCATAAAAACTCCAATTTGTAGTTTTCAACACGATAACACTATTATCATGTCAAATAATTTGTACAAACCAATATTATTGGCATTTTTTTGAAATATAAATTCATTTTTCAGGTTCAAAATTGTAATATTGTTACTTTAAATTTTATTTTAAAAACCAATTAATATAATTAATAAGGTACGATATTTGATTAGAAAAAAATTAAGATAAACAAACAAGGTAAATTATGAAGAAACTGATTTTTAGCATGTTAACTTTTACGCTAATTATCTTCAGCGTTATGGCTCAGGATACAGATGTAAAAAAAAGTGATGCTATCATGGAGGAGAGCTTGCAAAATTACGAAAAAGCAGCTCAATTATACGAAGAGGCAGCAATGGAATATGAGAAAAAAGGTACCATTGACTCAACATGTTGGTTACGTGCCGGAATTTGCCAATTAAAACTTAAAAACGACCAGAAAGCCGTTACCATGTTCTCAAAACTGGAATCGAACAATATTATCACCGGCGAACTTTGCTACTACATGGGCGATGCATATTATGGATTAAAACAGTTTAATAAGTCCGAATCATATCTTAAGAAAGCTATTGAACTTGACCCTAACATAGCTCTTAATGCCAACAAAAAACTTGTATTGGTTTCGTACAACTCTAAAAAATTCGATAATGCAATTAATTATGCCAACAAATCATTAAAGCTCGACAGCACTGATACGAACACTCTGTATTTAAAAATGCTTGCTCAGGAGATGAAAGGAGATATTAATGGTGGTGTTATTTCGGGTGAGAAACTTTTAACAATAAACCCCTCGCACAGCAAAGGAATAGAAAAACTTGGTTTATTATACGCAAAACAAACCGATGAAAAATACGACAAGGAAAAGAAAAGATATGCAGCCATGAAAGCTCCAACGCGAGTAGATTTCCATAATACAACAAAAAAATTAAACTCAATAAGTCAGGAATATAAAAAAGCTATTCCTTTATTGGAAAAAGCACTTGCAAAAAAACCGAATAACGAAATGGTAAAAAAAGCTCTAGATTCGGCGAAAAGCCGCATGAATGCACAATAATACACCATAACCAAATAACGAGCATGTTCGTTTTTTTTAAATTAGGATGATGATCTTACATGCAAGAATCATCCAAATTATTATATAAATTTTTTATAATGAAAACTAAAACAATCGCTTATTTAAGCTTTATCGTGCTACTTGCTACTGTATTAATATCATCGTGTAAAGTAGCTACCAACTCTGATGGCGGTGTTGCAACCGGCGAAGATGAAAGTAATGACAGCATAATAGTAAATAAAACCAAGTATAGAGGTTCCCAACAAACAGAATGGGAAGTTAGGTTTAAAAAAATGCCCGATGGCACAAAAGTACGCGAAGGTATTTCGAAACGATACCTGCAAACAGGAAAACTGGCTGAAACTATAAACTATATTGATGGGAAAAAAGAAGGATTAAGAACTTTTTATTACCAAAACGGAAGTGTTTGGAAAGAATTTGCATATGTAAAAGGTAAACGACACGGCACATTTAAGTTATTCGACAGAAAAGGAAATCTTAATTCGCAATTAGATTACTACATGGGCTTTCCCGGTGTTGGACTAAAACAATTCTATCAAAGTGGAAAAGAAAAAGAAGATCCTAAATTAGTTTTAATACAATCTAACGAAATTAAAGAAACCGGCTATTACAAAATTGTGGCCAACTTAACAGGCGATGGTGCTAAACGAATTAAACGTGTTGATTTTTACGAATCGAACCTTATCGACGGTAAATATTTTAACAAAGATTCAAAAGGATTAACTCTCCTTACTTCTCTTTCTTCTACTAAAGGAGAACTTAAAATACCTGTTAAAAGAGGCGAATTTGTCGATAGTGACATCAATATAATTGCTTATATAATTACAAAAGATGGTGGTCTTCCTTTAATTATTCAAAAGAAAGTACACATTGCTGTTCGTGGTGTATAATGCTATTAAATACAACTATACTAAAAAGGTCGTCTCAAACAGACGACCTTTTATTATGTATTAATATATAAAACTACTAACTCGATTTTTTCACATACTTCGTTAGAATTACTATTTGCTGGCCTTCTACTTTTCCTTCAATATGCTCAGGGTTATCCGCAACCAACGATATATTACGCACTGCCGTACCTCTTTTGGCAGTAAAACCACCACCTTTAACATTCAAATCCTTAATAAGCACTACTGTATCGCCAGACTGCAATATATTTCCATTACTATCAATATGCTTCACAACCTCTTCATTATCGGCTCTAACTGCATCATCAGCCCAAGCTTTTGTTGAATCATCGAGGTAAACCATATCAAGTATTTTCTGTGCCCAAGTTTCGGATCCAAACCTATTTAACAACACAAACGACATAACCTGAACTGCTGGTATACTACTCCATATTGTATCATTTAAACATCGCCAGTGGGTGGAATCCATTTTATCGTCTTTCTCAATCTGTTTTTTACATGTAGTACAAACCAACACACTTCCTTCACTCCCGCTTTCTGGAGCATTTGCAACCTCTACAGTAACAAGCATTTCTGTTGACCCACAAAATTCACATTTCGAACCACTTCTATTCATTAATTCTTTCTCAATACTCATAATTTAAAAATTATATTATTAGGCCAAAAATAATCTATTATATATGCCATTACAAATAATAATTAAAAAACCCGCAATCATAACAATCGCGGGTTCTTTCAATTATAATAATTTGCGTTATTATTCGGGCAAATACCAATTATCAACATTACTCAACCTGGCTCCAGCAGTCGCATTCTTTTTCGACACTTTTTCGGACATAAACGCCCCCGGATTATCTGTTCTTAATGCAAAACGCATCAAATCGTGAAAACGATTTCCCTCAAATGCTGTTTCAAGAGCCATCTCTTCAAGTATTTTATCATTAACGTAGCTAATGGCTGCAACTGAATCTAAACCGGCAGGTATTCCAAACTGAGGAATTTTACTAAGCATTATTGTACCATTACCATCTAAAGTATAACCGCCACTACCTCTGCGATGTATCCCAACATTATTATTAAAATAAGTTGAAGTAAAATTCATATAATCTGGCCATGGAATAATACGCTCATTTCTAGGAACAATAGTAGTATCAGAGACATTAGCACTTCTCAAGCCATGATTCAATACAGCCATTGCAAAATGTGGTCTACCTGCCAAATTCATAGCCTCGGCATACTTTAAATATACATAGCTCGCTTTTGCTAAAATAATACGTTCAAAACTTGCAGCTGATCGGAAATGATATTTTGCAATATAATTCTCATCTGCCATAACCGATTTATCAATCATGTTATTAATATCAGGCTGCGACTCAAAATCACTCTCATAAATATTAATATACGATGCGCTATTTCCTCTCAAATCACCCTTAACAAAAGTCAAGGAATCGTTATAATAATATGTATTACGCCAATTACCAACAGCAACATCCGATGCAACAACCATTGGACTTGAAAAATCATTGGGCCATGTCATATTAATCATATTACTTCCATCGCCATATAAAAACGATGTACTCAAATACGATACAGCTTCGAATGTATATTGATATGAAGTATGCCAGTTCAATTCTACCTTACCATTAAACTCATTATTTGTTATACCTCTGATTGAATTATAGTATTTACCAATATCGAGTTTTCTTCTGTCAATAACCTTTTTATATTGTATTGCTGCCTGCTCGTAGTTTTTTGACCACAAATACAAATCGCCCAACACCAAACTTATAGGTATAAACAAATGATCGGAGTTATATCCCCCAATAGCTGCACCAAAAGGTTCAACAGAATAATGTGGTTCTGCTATTTCGGTCCATGGTAACAAATCCTCAATTAACACAGGCATCAACTCCTGAAGTTCCATTTTTTGAATAGCCTGTAATGTATCATCAAGTTTTAAAATAGGTTGTTCGTAATAATATACCGATCGATAATTAAGAGCTAATTGCATATAAGTCCATGCCCTAATTGCCTTTGCTGCTGCAAACTCTTTATACATAGCCTTCTCCCCTCCAACAAAAATTGAAGTATCGACATTTTGTATAAAATAATTACAGTTATTTATTATATCATAGTAAAGTTTTGTATTAACATACCTGTTATCCTTACTAATTGTGTTATTTTCAATCTCCAGCAAATCAACAATTGCATCATCGGTAGTAGTCATTAAGTCGGCTCTCAACTCACCTAAAAGCACATACTGATCGCCCAAATCATTTAATAGTGCAAACAAACCAACCATTGAATAAACTGAATCGAGAGGTGAATCGAGTTGGTGATCTTCAACATAAGCCACACGAGGTGAATCCACTTCGAGCATATCTTCACATCCGAATAATACTAACGATGCAAAAAATATGGCTAATACGATTTTAATACTTTGTTTCATGATAATTTCTTTATAATCCTTGCTTTTAATAATGCTTATTACATTTTAAAAGCTAATTTTTAACAAACTCAAAGTTATACCCATTACAATTTCAAACGTAAACCAACAAAATAACTTCTCAGGTTAGGTAATAATCCTGTATCAATTCCCTGGTACAATGTGTGCTGACCGGCAGAAACCTCTGGATCTAACCCCAGATAGTTGGTTAATGTTAACAAATTATTTGCCGATGCCCAAACTGTAACACCTTCGAAACCCGGTGCTTTAATAGGCACATCGAACGATAATGTTACTGATTTCAATTTTAAATATGATCCGTCTTCAATCCATCTATCGGAGAAACGTGAGTTACCCATTGGATCACCATATTCTACTTTTGGTATTGTAGTATTATCACCCTCCGATTTCCAACGGTTCATCATTACTATTGTTTGATTGTTAAAATCAGATCCTTTTTCTAACTGATAACGATTGGCATTATAAATATCGTTCCCATACGAATAGGTAAAATAGGCATCGAGTGTAAAACGTTTGTACGATATTTTACTGGAGAAAGAACCATAAAAATCGGGATTAGGATCGCCTATTATTTGTTTATCGTTCTCATCAATATAACCATCCTTAAGAACCTCTTCAAACTCAATATCTCCGGCTGTATAATCAATCACATTTCCATATACATCAACTATTTTTAACCCGGCATCTTCGGCCTGTGCTGTTGTTGAAAAAACACCTTTTGTTTTGTACCCGTAAAACAAACCTGCCGGATTTCCAACCTCGGTAATAATTTCGGCTCCATAAAGTTTAGTATATACAATTTTGTTATCGGGTAAGGCAGTAATTTCGTTTTTATAATGACCGATACGGGCACCTAACTCCCACTTCAACGATTTAAGGTTTAACACCTTATAATTAATAGAACCTTCAAAACCAACATTGGTCATTTCACCACCATTGGACCAGTACAAACCTTTACCAGTATATTCTGGATAAGCTTTTAAAGCAAACATATCAGATGTAGTGCTCGAATAACCTTCAAAAGCAATGTTTATACGTTCGTTAAGCAGCCCCATGTCAATTCCGGCATTAATACGTCGGGTGGTTTCCCACTGGATTTGATTATTTGCTATATTCCCAATAACCAAACCTGTTGATGAACCCCCATAATTCATTTGTTCGAAATACGATTGCGACACATAAGGACTAATATTATCGTTACCTGTAATACCAAAACCTGCACGTAACCTCAAGCGATCAACCACCGTAATGTTTTTCATAAACGATTCGGAAGAAACATTCCAGGCACCAGTAACAGAAGGAAAAAGACCCCACGAAGCACCCATCATCTCAATACCGCCCTGTGTTTCATTACCAAACCTCGATGATGCATCGAGCGATGCTGCAAGATTTAATAAATATTTATTTTTATAACTATAATCAACACTAATATAACTCGACACTGTTTTATAACGATCGTTCAAACCGGTATAAACCCTCTTATCAGTAAATTGCTCCATCAACTTAGTATCGTCACGTCCTGAGTTATGACCACTTTTGTAATCCATTTCATAATAATCAGATACAAAACGCCACCCCAGGTTTGCATTTAAAATATGACTACCATCAAATATTTTATTATACGACAAACGAGTATCATCGTAAAACATAACATCGCGCATATACATACTACGTAACTCATTAACCGATTCGGTAGCCTCACCATTAACGTAAATAATTGTTGGGGCACTACCAACAACCGGACGGTAATAATACTCTGTAGCTTTATCTAACGAATAATCGAAATTCGATGAAAGAGTTAATCCGGGAAGAATAGAAAAAGTCGGTTTAACCCCAAATTTAAAACGCCACTGACGTGTATTATTAAAACCATTTTCAATTATACCCAACGGGTTACCAACACCTAAAAAGTCCGATTTTCCAATTTTTGAAGTTGATTCTCCTAATTTAGTATATTCATAAGGCGATAAAAATGGAGCCTTAATGTAAGTTAAATATGCAATAGAATTGTTAGAACCAACACCTTCATCAAAAACATTTTTTATGATATTCGAAAATGAGATATTCATTCCCAAATTAAAATTATTAGTAAACTTAAAATCGGCATTAAAACGTGTATTTAACCTGTCAAGATCTGTATTTTTAACAATACCATCGTGCATGGTATATCCAAGCGAAAACGAATACAAAGCCTTTTCATCTCCTCCGTTTACATCAACACCATACGACTGTGTAGTGCTTGTACGATAAATAAAATCGTTCCAATTTGTTTCGTTATGATAAACCGGATAGTAATAACGTTCGGTATTATCATCTAAGAACTCAAGACTTGAAGTTACATTATCATTAGGATCTATATCGCCAAGCATATCACTAATCAATATTCTGTAATTACCGGCATCAAGAACAGGAAATGTCTCGGGTTTTTCGGATACCCCCATCATAGCATGAGCTGTAATTCTGGTAACCTCATTTTTTCCCCTCTTTGTTCTTATTAACACCACTCCATTGGCTGCTTTACTGCCATATATCGATGTTCCGTCCTTAATAACAGTAATACTCTCAACATCTATCATATCAATATTAGCCAAAGGATTGGAAAAATATCCCGTATGCAATGTAGGAGCACTATTAAGGTTATTCCATATTACCCCGTCAACAATATAAAGAGGTTGGTTATTGGCATTAAGTGAGTTAAAACCCCTTATAAACAAATTCGAACCAATATCTAAAGCACCACTACGGCTAATAGCTCTCAAATCGCCACCTAATTGATTTTGGATAGCCTGATCGACTGTAAAATATGCACCATTGTTAACATTATCGACCTTAGTAGCGCCAATAGTCAAATTCGAACTGTTAACCTCTCCGGTAAATGTTTCTACCTTTTTATATGTATTAGAAAACAAATCGGAAAACAATTCTATTTCAATATAATTACGACCTTTAATAGCCACCTCTCTCACTCCATAATTATATGCCTCAATGGTTAACACATCGGTTAACGATGATATTTCCAACTCAAAAGCACCCTCTTCATCAGTTATAGATGAAGCCAATTGCAATTGTGTTGATACTATAGCTGCGAATACAGGCTCTTTAGTCTTTGCATCGCGTACAATACCTTTAACTATTTTAAAATCTACATCGTTGTTTCCAGTTTCCTGAGCAAACATATTGCATGTTAAAAAAACAATTAACAGCGATGCAATATTTAGTTTATGCCTAAATAGAGATATAATCTTTACGGCTTTTAACATGATATTTTTATTTTTCATTATTGCTATATCTTTAAAAGTGCATACAGTTACTCAACTGGTTCTAAAATAATACAATCGATATAAAATGTCTTTGACCTTGTTGTTGTCTCTTTTACAGTTGGATTTTTAACTTTTAGCACAACCGACTCTTCAGGCAAATCCTCTTTTAAATGACAAAACGGAAATTCAAATTTTTCAGCTACCAACATTTTTGTTAAACCTAGTGTATCAATTACATTATTGGTTACAGTCAAATTTTGTTTATCAACACGACTCCCATCAGCTCCTGTGTAACTAATCTGAAAATTTGCTTCGGCAGTTTGACCTTCAACAATACCTGTTACCACCCAACTGGGAACAAAAACACAGTAAATATTATATTTGGCCGATAAATTTGTTGGTATTGTAAACTCAACTCCCTGTAATACTTTCTGAAGTGTTTTGGTTGCAGTTGAAACAACACTAATAAACTCTTTATCTTCGCCAGATATATCTAAATCGAAACCAATACCCGACTTAAGATATATTTCGGCCAAATTTACTTTTCTTCCCTCTGTCTCTTCGGCTTCTAACCTAATCTCTTTATACCATCCTTTTTGGGGGTTGAAATTAAAATGATCGGTAATAAAACCTATACCGTTACTAGCATATACCTGAGTTGTTGAACTAAACAACTGACTTACTTCATCTGATGAAAAAACAGTTCCTGTTGTTGATATTAGCGAATCATAAGTAAAAGGAAATTCATAGAATCCTTTAAAAACAGTATTTCTTACAATTTCAATCATAGTATACTCACGCTGAATACTGGCAGCTTTAGTTTTATGATTCGAAACAAAAAAAGTAGATACAGTATCGTAACCTTCATTCCACGCATTATTGGACAACAATAATGTAGTAAACAAAGTATCTTCCGAATCGATATTACCAATTTTTTCAAGCACTATATTACTTTCAATAAATAGTGAGTCGTAAATTTTATTCCCAAGCGAATCTTCTGTTATCTGGGTACTCGAAATAGGATCAAATACCTCAAGTGCATTACTGTATAAATAATTTGACAACGAATCAAGTCCATCGGTATAACCCAACAACTCGTAGATATTAAACTGATAAGGAACATATTCCGACACAATGTGCACTACTCCGTTAAGTGTAGAGTAACTCGGTTCTATCAAATTATTATCGCCAAAAGTAAAACCACCGGCAACCTGTTCGAAAAACACCTTTTTCTGGCTTAACATTTTAATTCGACTCTGCGTAATTTCGGTAGTAGGTATTGCAAAACGGGTAATATGATTTTTAACTATATTTTTAACCAAATCAACATCGGTTGTATCAATACTATTTTTCCAATCGCCATCGGCAGGTACCCATACAGTATAAGTCTGCGATTGGTTCAACACCTTATCGTAACCAGCAATTTTAATCATACTGTTAAAGAACGATAGTTCAGGGCGCTGATTAATAAACTCACCAATCCGTATATTGGCCGAACCGGTTAAATTACTCTTGTAGTGATTATCCCACTCATCGTTACACGACACAACAAACAAGCTGCTTACTGTAACAATGAATAACAATAACCCTTTGAATTTATATTTTATCATAATCCTTTAATTTCTTAAAAATTTATAATTTACGCCTTTTAATAAATATCTTCATATTCTAATGCTTCTACTGGCACAAACTCAAGAAAATCGAGCATAAACTCACCATTTTTATATCCGGTAACAGAGAATTTATGTTTTTTCATTTCTTCAAATTCATAAATACCCAATATAACACGTATACTTTGTGTACTTTTTCGGGCATTATCGGCTTTATACCATATTTTATCAACAGAACGATAACTAGCTGGACCTTTCATAAAACCACGGTTTCGCATCATTTTATCATTCTCGTATCCATAAGGGTCATCCAGATTAGAACCAGGAACTTCATGTCCAATACTGGCATCATCGGCATTAATACTCAAATCAATAGGAATGCCACAAGGCAGATTATCCCAATATAACTGAGCAACTCCTCTAAAAGCAGTTGGCTGAAACGAGAAACGTACTTCGTACTGACCTGCCGGAACCGGAGGTGTAATAATACTAAACTCATATAAACCCTTTAAAAACATCTCATCGCCCTGATAATCTTCATATCTGTGATCGGCATTCAAATATGTAAACTTAGTTTTTTCAGAAAATGTCAATCCTTCGAAATAACCCGGAGGTATAATATACCGGTGTAACTCTCCATTAGCTCTCATATTATTATTAATAAGTTCGGGAAAAAACGATGCAGCATCCATTCGTAAACGTTTACCGCTAATATAACTTGCAAACCTAACATCGTACACTAAAATATTATCTATTTCGTGATAAACACCGTTCACTCCATCGTTATCGTAATTGGTACTAACAATCTTCACACCTGTATTACTTTCCATATCCCAGTTAAACAGGTTAGTGCGATTATTTTGTTTATCGGTACGAACCTCAACAATAGTGTTCTCACACATTGTTTCGATACATTCATACATATCATACACACCCTGCCCCTGAAACTGATGTCCGGTTGCATCGTAATCCATAACAAACTTACGGTAGCCTATTTGACGATCGAACAAGTGATACGACATAAAACGGTTTAAACTATTACGGGGGTCGGTAATATCTGTAATGTTAGCATCGGCAGGAAACACCTGATCGTAAACCGACTTTGCATAAGCTTTCAAATCGTCGAAAGAATTAATTCCATTAGCTTTAAATGTCGAATCACTTTCGGCCAAAATAGTATATCCAAACTTTCGGTATCGAGGCAATTCCTCAGTCTGTCCATTTGCTTGTTCTATTTTATAATAATCGTAATCATCAATATTATAGGTAGTATCTTCAATAGCCATAAGTTTGCTGTTAAGCTTAGTATATTTAAGCGCATTAACAAAAATTGTAAAAATACTATCGGCTTCGAGCGATCCCACGACAGTTAAATCAGTTGGTTTTAATACTTTGTTAATTTTATGAATATAACCGTTATGAACTTCAATATCAAGTTCGGTAATTTTCGAAATCTTATTAACAAAAATATTCGAATAACTCTCAAATTCAAGAGAAATATACCTTTGACTCATAGTCATACTTGCCAATCGTCCGTTATTAAAATCTTCCGAACTTATTTCGTTATCTTTAATAATATGGTCGTAAGCAATTTTCAACAGCGTATCAGCCGGAAATGCACCTAGCGAATCTTTCCCGTTATCGGCATAAAAAGCAAACATAGCCTCGTTGGTAGGTGCAAATACAGTGTATTCACCATAAGCATTTAACAATCCTAGCACATTTGTTTTTTGAAGTAATTTCACAAACTCCGAATAATCTTCAGGATTTTTTTGCAAATGCTGACCAATCAAATCTTCGGTAAAAGTAGTAACATATTCATTAGGCACATCATCATCAACACATGAGACGATGAAAACCATACATATTCCAGTTAGAAAAAGACCGAATGAACGAATCGTATTTTTCGCAAACTGGATAATAAATTTTAAAAAACTCTTTTTCATCTCTAACAATTTTTGATAATGACTATTTACTTCCTTCTACAAGTGTTTTATAAAACTCATTTTGCTCTAACAATGGGTTAGCATCGAGTTCATTTTTCAAAATAGGGAAATAAAGAGCATCCATATTCGAAAGTTTTTCCTCTTCCATACCAACCTCACCAGTAAATTTAGGCGAGATAAACTCAACTATTGACTTAGGATCCTGTAAACGACGAGCTCTGCGAAGTAAATCGAACCACCGCTTACCTTCGAATAACAGCTCGCGCTGGCGCTCGCGCAAAACTAAATCTTCCATGTCGGACTGCAAACTGTAATCCGACAATAACAGTGAATCCTGCCCCAATTGAGGATTCGAACGCAAATAGGTAGTATTAACAAGTTTCAAAGCACTTTTCAAATCCTCTTCATTTCCATTACGTACAACCAATGCTTCGGCCTTCATCAGCATAACATCCGACAATCGGTAAATAATCCAATTAGCCTCCGATGGCTTTGTACGGTAAGTGTATGTCGAAAACTCACTTCCTGAAATTTGTTCGCGTAATAAACCACTATATTTAAACACCGGATAAGTTGATCCATTAATTATTATATTCAAGCACACAAAATCTTTTAACCGTAACTCTTTATCTTCTTCACTCTCGGTTAGTGTACTTGAAATCTTATACCCAAAAGGACTTGTTGATGTTTCAGGCAATAAATAAGCAGGAAAAGCTAAACTATTTAAATCAGTCATAGCTAAATCCGTACCAACAAAATTATTATAAGGGCCATCGTCATCGAACTGTATTTCAAAAATACTCTCCTTTGAGTTTCCTTTATAAAACACATTATACAACACATCAGTTCCCTTTTCAAGCTCTAATTCACCATCACTCAAAACAAAGTCGCACTCTTCAATACATTTATTGTATTGTCCGTCCCACAAATAAATATCGGCCAACAAAGCACTGACAGCCTTAGCTGTTATACGCCCTTTATCTTCCTTTACATCAACAAAACTTTCGGGGGCATTTCGTTTAGCAACAAGCAAATCGGCAATTATCTTATCGAGTATTTGACGCTCGGTCGATTTTGCCACATTAAAACTCTGGCTGTCGTCGATGGTAGGCTCTAAAATTAAAGGAACATCTTTAAATGCACGAACCAAATAAAAATAGGCCAATGCCCTAAGTGTTAAAGCCTCTGCCTCAACAGCACGCAAATCTTCACTTGTAAAGTTATCGTCGAGTTCTACAACCCCGGGTGCAAAATGCAAAAAAGTATTACAATTATTAATAATACCATAGAAATTACCCCAGGAACAATAAGCATTTGTAGGCATTAGGTCATTAAGAATTATTTTTTCATAACTATCATAAGTAATTAATCCCAAACCAAGATTATCACCTCTTAACTCTCCCCATACCAAAATACGATCAATAGTACCATAATTTGTATAGCCATAATAACAACCGGCCAGTGCCGACTCCACCTGACTTTCGTTCTGCCAAAAATCATCGAGCAGTGTTTGCCCATCGGGCTTAATAACCAACCAGTCTTCGCAGGAGGTAAGTCCAACAAGCATAATTGTTCCCAATATAACGCCGATTAATTGTTTACCACTAACACCTTTAATAAAACTTAAAAGGAATATCCCGGCATTTATATACACTCCCATTGAATTTAGGAATTTATTATCTGTTATTTTTACTTTCATGTGTCTAAATTTATTTTTAATGGTCACATGCAACTCGCCAATAGTAATTTCACTGTAAGAGTACAAATTGCTCATTGCTCGTTTCATATTCAATACCTTTCAAAATTAAAACCCAATAGTTAATCCCAACATAAAGTCTTTACTCCGTGGAGTTTGAGCTCCATCAGTACTCACCCCAAGACTACCATAACCAACTTCGGGATCGACACCCGAATAATGCGACCAAACAAACAGGTTATTAAATGTAATATGAAAATCGACCTTTTCGAGATTAAGTTTTTTGAGCTGGTTTTTTGACACCGAATAAGAAAATTTCAAATACTTAAAACGCAAAAACGAACCATCTTCAACATATCGGTCGCTACCCAGCCAGTTGTAACCAACACCATATAATGCACGAGGTATTTCAGTTACGTCACCATCTTTACGCCAGCGATAGTTAACTGCTATACTCTGATTATTATCGGTATACATATTTTCGAGATTCATACGTGCAACATTGACAATTTTATTACCATAACGGTAATTAAAAAACATGTTACAATACAAGTTTTTATAACGTAGCGTAGTTCCAAAACCACCATAAAACTTAGGATTGGAGTTTCCAAGGTAAACAATATCCAACTCATCAATACTACCATCGTGGTTAATATCTTCGTATTTGGCATCGCCACCTTTAAACTCGTACTCCTGAGAAAGGCCATAAGCATACATCATAGGCAAAGGCTCGCCATCACTATCAATAATTACATTGCCATTAACATCGCGTGCTACAGGTGCATCTTCCTGTAACCCTTCCATGTAATCACTATATTGGTAAACTCCTTTGTAACGAAAACCATAAATAGATCCAAATGGGTTATTTTCCTGTATAAGTGACCCATACGTACCATTTTTATAATCAAAATCTTTATTATAACCACTCATAACACGCTCTTCTAAAAATATAAGAGTGTTACGATTATTAGCAATATTAAAATTAAAATCGACCGAAAAATCATTAACCTTTATTACCTTATTACCATAAATATTAAACTCCCATCCTTCGTTATCCATGGTTCCGGCATTAATATATGCTAAACCTGAGAAACCAGTAGTAGAAGGTATTTTTTGATCTTTAAACAAAAGATCTTCGGTACGCTGGTAGTAATAGTTAACATCGAACACCAGTTTATCGTTAAAAAAACCAATATCAGCACCCATATTTAACGAAGATGATTTTTCCCAACGCAAATCGTTTAACCTTACTGAACTAGGCAATATGGCACCGGTATTAATATAATCACCTACTGTTGCATACGTACTATAATGCAGATATTCATCTTTGGGCTGATTACCACTAACACCCCAGCTTGGACGAATAGCCAACATACTAAGCCAATGATTAGTAACCTTCATAAATGGCTCGTCGGAAATAATCCATTTAAGCGAAACACCGGGGAAATAACCATAACGGTTATCAATACCAAATTTTGTACTACCATCGCGGCGTATAGTACCACTAAAAATATAACGCCCTTTATAAACATAATGTCCACGAGCCATAAGACCAACAGAACGCCATTGCCCTCTCCATGTTTTTAATACTCCATTATACCCACTAGCCGAGGGCTCATCGATGGCCGACTCGGCACCGGCATAAGTCGATTCGAACTGATTAGTTGAACGACCTGAATTTGCCTGGAACGAAGCATAAAGTGTTAATGTATGATCCTCGTTATTAAACTTAGGTGTAAAAGTTATGTTATTATCAGTCTGGAATGTTAAGTTCTCATTATCGGAACTTGAAGCCCTGTTAGTATAACTACTTAAATAATACTCACGTTGAGCTTCGCGAGGAACAAACTCTTTCACATTCGAGTTATCCAAATCGAAAGATATATATGCATTATATTGCAAACGATGCCTTTCGGGGCGTATAATATCGTACATAACTTTAAAAGTAGGAATAATACGATACGAACTTAAACGATTGGTACCAAGGTTGGCCAAAGCAACCGGGTTTGCTAACATATATTGATGTAATCCCAACTGGTTATCTAAAGGAACATTATAGTAATCGCTGGTATTGTTACCATCCCTATCCTGCCTATACACACTCATGTTGGGCATTTTCCGCATGGCAACTGCCAGTAACCCTATTCTTTTTTGGTCATTGTAACCAAAATATGGGTCGTAAGCAGCAACGTTACGGTGGTTATCGGTATAAGTAAAAGCAAGTTCCGAAATAACCCTTAAACGATCGGAAATGGTGTATTCCAAATTCGAACGGGTAGATATACGTTGCAGTTCCTGTCCAATTATAGTACCGCGCTGATCGAGATAACCTGCTGAAATACGATAATGAGCACGTTCACCACCACCACTGGCCGATAAAATATGATCGTGAATAATACCAGTCTGGGTAACCTCATCAACCCAATCGGTATTATTATTATAGTTTTCATACTCGTTAAAAGTAGAATAGTAATTATATTCATTACGGTTTGCAGCATCCTCACTCTGAGCCACGTTAAAATACGCCTGTTTCATTAACATGGTAAAATCATCGCCATTTAACAGCTTATAGCCTTCGGGTATCCATGTATTGGTTAAACGGTAAGAGTACTGAAACCGTGTTGGCCCACGAGTACCACGTTTAGTTTTAATCATAATAACACCATTAGCACCACGACTACCCCAAATTGCCGAAGCAGCAGCATCTTTTAAAACAGTAATATCATCAATATCATCGGGGTTAATAGATAACAAGTTAGCATATTGCTCCTGGTTTGAGTTGGCAAAATCGAAATTTTCATCAATAGGAGACGAGTAAGGAACATTATTAATAACAATTAACGGGATAGCACCTGCATTAATAGATGTAGCACCGCGAATACGCATAGTAGTACCACTACCGGGGTCGCCCGATGTGGAGACAATATCAAGCCCCGAAATACGTCCTTGCAAAGCTTCATCAATAGAAGTAACCTGCAAACCTTCAAACTCTTCGGCACTAATACGCTGTGTTGCCTGTGCAATTTCGCGCTGAGCAATGGTAAAAGTACCATCGTTATGAAGCACCTCAGCTTTTACAGTTACAGCATCCAGCTCCTGTGTTTCTTCAACCAATACAATATTGTAAACACCACTTTTTGTAACCTTAATAGTTTGACTTTCATAACCAATAAAACTAAAAACAATTTTATTGGCAGCAGCATCTTTAATTTTTAATACATACTGACCATTAAAATCAGTAACCGATCCACTCACATTACGGTTGTCAACATTCATTTCAATAACGTTAACCCCTAACAGAGGCTCACCATCGGCTTTACCAGTGATTATTCCCTGTATCACTATTTCGCCATTAGCCTGAGCCTGAATATTTGCCAGTACACAAACCAATAAACCGGTAAAAAGAACAAGTTTTAAAATATATTTCATTGTATTCCTCGTTTTATTCAAAATTCAACACCTTATCTATTTGGTGAATAACAGCAATTGATGAAGTAACAATTTGCGAACTGCTATAAGTATTGGTTCCCGAACCGGTTCCGTCAATATCCTTTGTATCTTTCGGATTTTTATTAAACCGGTAATCGCGTGTTAATATATTATATAAACCATTATTGGTAATAACATTAGCAGTTTTACCATCTTCAGTTATCAATTGTAATCCATCGCCACTGCCATTAACTTCAATTTTATACGACTTATTTTTATAGGTATTAAAAAACGATTGAGAATCGTCGGTTTTAATAGTAGCAGTCTGGTATCTTTTCGACACAGGTAAACCACTTATTAACACTGAATTATCCTGAAAATGATAACGCAAAATACGCGATAACTTACGAATAGCAGCACGTTGCTCATTAATATCGGTCATATCATCAATACCAACAACAGAACCACGCGACTTCCACGACGGAATATCACCATTAAGTATTGCATTATTAATAGCCTCGTTCGATGGAACATAAATAGTATAATTATAAGCATTCAGGAATTTCACATTTTCATCAATTCCTCTTTCCTTAGCAGGAATAGTGAAAATTGAGAAGGTATCGGATTTAGCAAAACCATATAACAAATCGAAAAATTCGCTAAACTCTGCGGAATCACTCAATACTTTATACACCGATTTTTCGGTAGGCTGAATAGGTTTATCAATAAAATAAGTGTTACCGTTAGTTTGAGCATAAAAACCACTATCAACAACATTACAATACTTATTCATACCAATATCGGATGACCCCTGTACTCTAAGATTTTCACCTGCACCTTCGGCTTTAACCAGACTTCCTCCTTTCGACAGATAATATTTTTTTCCATCCTCAACATTACCAACAATAATGTGAGCATCCAAAATCTCCACCAAACGGTTGTTAATGAAACCCTGATCGGTAACAATGCCTACCGAATCGCCAATAACATCGTTAACAGCATCGTATTGATAAATAGTAGCTTTAACAATTTCCAGATCGGGTGATGCATCGTACCAAAATTTTAAAGCACCTTGCTTATTTAAACCATAAGTAAACGGATCGATATAATTCTTAAAAAATTCATCGGTAGGTACAAAAAAGCTGTAGTTACTCTCGAGCGAATTAATATACAAGGCAAAATCATTATCCTCAACAGCTTCACGCATAACCCTTGTTTTATTACTCATTAAAACAGGAGCGTAAACCGACACATAATCATCGGGTGGATATACTTCGCTTGTAAAGTAAACAATGCCATTAGTTCCAATATAAGAAGATACAATATGACTCTTATCAACCGGAATCCTGGAGTTATTTTCATCGACCAGTAAATTAAAACGGCTGGGAACTGATGTAATAAACGAACTGCGCATGTGCCGTTGAATAAGTTTAATTATAACATTATCGGGAACATTTTCCCATGTTTTATAACGTTCTTTTAAAATACGACCTTTACCCTGATTAAAATAATAGTCCATAGCATCATCGGTTGGCACAAACATGGCACCCATATCGGCCTGAACCGCTATTAACGAATTCGACTCCACCGACTGATAGCTGTTCCATCCCGGATCGTACGACAATCGAACATTGGAGCTAACAGGCTGATTATCAGGGTAAACAATCCTCCCCCCTCTGCTTGCAAAAAAGTGCTTAACATAAATTGAGTCGTTAAACTCGGGGTGTAACTCCTTATATTTACGTGTATTTTCAGAGTCGTAATAAGGCGCACAAAAACGACCTAACATATTAGCAAATGTTTTTGAATTCTCGTTCTCCTGAATATAAGATGCCATATTCGAAGGAGGCGTTAACACATCTTCAAGAACATTAATATAACCATTTTTACAGGTAATATCTCTTTCAATAACTTTATTGCCAAATATGTGAGCATCATTCCAGCTTCTGGTTAAACCGGTTATTAACTCAAAATCTTCATCGGTAATAGTCAAATAATCGAGAGCCTTTTGCAGCAAATGAATCAAACAAACACGCGAATCGTCTTTTAACAGATAAATACCATTTTGTTTATATGGCTCCCAGTATGTTCCATTAGGCAATGCATCGCCTTGTTCGAAAGGAATACTATCAAGAATAGAAACCGATGTTTCCCTGCGAATTGCAGTTCCTTCGTGCAAAACACCCCCATAATTATAATTCGAAAGTGTTTCGATAAGGTATGCATTATCTATCATACCAAAAAAGAGTATCATCCTCTTCTGACCATCCGACAGTTCTTCATAACTATGAATACCCCATTTGTTATTGTTAAAAAACCGTTGGAATGCACTGTCGTTAGCCACAAACAACGTTTTACTACCTGTTTTGGCCAATACATCTTCATATTCTGCATCCTTAATTAACCTGACATAAGTAGTGTAGCTTCCATCATTAACAAGATAATCGTAAATACTTGCCCCTAACCAATCAGGTTCCTGTTCATCCAACAAATAATCATCCTTACAGGAAACAAGTAATACACTCGCGCCAACCATCATCAGAATTGTCAAGCGAAAACATAGCCTCATAAGTTTCTTTTTCATTCTTTCGTTTTATTTATATTACCAAAATGATTTTGAAATGATTTAAAACCATTTACTCTGAAAAAATTTTCTCTCTTTAAAATACAACCTTTTTCTCAAAAAAGCCCAAAAATAAAATTCGAATGTACGATTTAACAATACCCAACACTAACACAAAATTTAATTTTTATATAATTTTTTTAACAATTATAACATAACTTTTAAAAAAAAGCGATTTATCGAATATGCAAACATATACAAATTTTAACAATAAATAACAATCAAATTGAAAAAATAAAAGCAAAAATTACTTTTTTAAAACCCACCATAATAATTTCAAAAATCAATAAATACAAAGAAGATTAATAACCAACATAAATTCAGCAGCAAAAAGCTTTAGTAAAATATAAAAAATTCAGCTATTAAGTAGTGAAGAACACAACACACATCAATAATCAATAAATAATATAATTATCCTTCAAATAACACAAAAAAAGAGAAACTATTCTGCTCCGGTAGGTATGTAATTTTTCAATAATACAATATAAAGGTAATAACAACTTTTTAAAAAACCGGTTTCATATTTCTTTTGCGAGAAAAATGAAACCGGTTTATTTTAACACCATAAAACCACACGTCCTCTATCGCTGGAACCTGTACACAAGTAACTTACAACAACACCAACTGTGGTTGTAAATAATATTTAAAGCTTAACTAATTTAGTTTGGTAATCACCATTTACTTTTAACAAATATGTACCAGCAGGCAACATATCTATATTCAATCCACCGGTAACATACTGATCGATAAGTAACTCACCAAAAATATTAAACACCTTAACCTGGCCGGCTTTATTAATGTAAATAAAATCGTTTGCCGGGTTGGGATATACTTCGTAATCCGGGTTAACCTGCGTAGTCTTAGCCGACACCTGTTGCCCTTCCGATACATCCATTAACAAATAACCAATCTTATCTTTATTAACCAAAGTTGATTTGGCCGACTCTTCTCTTTTTTTGAATGCTCTGATTTGATTAAGCGCCGAATAATAAAAACGAATTGAAGATGTATAATCGTCACTAGCTGTTTGCAGATTTGCAAACAAAACCGGCTCAGAATATGTATCAGGTATATCTATTTTTTTATAATTGTAATAATTACCAACATCTTCGGTTTCTGATAGGTACACCACTAAATTTTTCCCATCAACAACTCCATTACCAGGTTCTACTGCCAGGAAATTAATTTTTTCGTACGATACACTACTTGTTGATGTTGCTTCCTTTAATAACCTAACTTCGAAACCTGTTTTTGTAACATTTCGAATGGCTATTTCGGTAGGAACTAAAGTATTTGTTGTAACCTGCGTACAAAAAACTGCCGGTATAGTATCGAATGCTTCTGTAAAAGTAACTGCTTTCCATGTGTCAGAAACACTCAATTTACTACCTGCAATGGCTTTTAAACCTCCCCAGTTATAAACCCCTGGCAGCACTGACAGAGCAGCCATATCTTCCAGTTTTACCGAAAATTTTGGTCCATCAAGATACACCCATGGATCTAAATGTAACTCAATACTTTTTGCCGAAACATTTTTAACTCTTTTTGCATAAGGAAAAGAATTATTATACGATGTAGGCCCTAGAATTACAACAGGAATAGCATTAAACGGGTTTTCAAATACACACGGCTCCCATGCATCTTCCCGAACCCCAAGTTTACCAACCTGAAAAGTTCCTGATCCAACTATTTTGTGGTATTTCGATAAGTTAGAATAGGTTGAAATACCATCAACACCCTGTATTTTTAAACGAAACGATATTGTACCATAATTACCATCTATTGCACTTTCGGTAAGTGAACTCTGCACCCCGTTTTCTGAATTATACACATCTTCGAAAGAACCATCGAACAACTTACGCTGCAACAACTGACTAATAGACAATTCACCATTTGGATCGTTCCATTCAACTGCTATATTATTAGTCAATTGCGAGTAAGTAGTGGTCAATGTTGGAGCCTTAGTATTCCAACCAGGTATTACATCATTTTTTTTCGAATAGGCAAAATCAGATTTATTTGCAGCATAATATTTTCCGGCCAATGTTAAGCCACTACTCAACACCATAGCACGACAATCCTGCACCCAGTCATAAATAAAATAACGCTCAACAAAATGTGCTGTATCTAAAACCTCAAGGATTTTTGTAATATCGTTTAATTGTTTCAAAGCATTCGCATCGGAATAACTCCTATCGGCAGTTGGCCATGTTTCTGTAGTCCAGTTAGCTCCGTTATTCCACTCTGTTATCCATATTGGTCGTCCTGTTCGTTCGTGAATGTATTTTAAATCGTTATACCACTGCGTAGGAGTTTTAACCCAATAACAATGAACAGCAACAAAATCAAGACGATAATTATTAGCATCACAGGCATCAACAAAATTGATAAGCGACCAACTGTTAAAAGGATCAGAAGTAGCAGGTGAGCCTAAACGCAACCCCGATTTCATAAAATCGGGCCATTGTGCCAAAGCATCGTCAAATGCCATATTTGACTGATCAGGTCTATCCGGTTCATTAAACCCCAACAGATGGGTAATATTTTCTTTCGAGTTAATAGCATCCCATCCCGGCCACCCGGCATTTTGACGAATAGCAGCATACTCAAAATTATACGACGAATTACCTCCAATATTCCAATCGTAATAACATGTACCATTAATATCATCAGGATTCCATCCGGCTTTTCCCTTTTTACTTACCCACTGGTGCTTAAAAACTCTTATAAACGAAACTTTACCATTTAACAATGATGGCAGGTTTTCAATTAACAAATCCTCGGTATCGGCAATAAAAACACGACTATAACCACTGCCATCAGCATTATTTGCAAGTGTTGCCATATAACCACGTTTCAGTTTCATCGATTGTATGGCATTATTAAATCTTCCTAATGCTTTATGATAAGTATGAATAACAAATGAGGTATCGTAACCAGCATACGAAGGTTCGGTATACACAGTTAATGGCTTATATGAAGCACCAAAAGGCAAAATAGCAGTACCGTTTTTATAAATTGCTACACGACCATTTGTTTCGGGCGTAAAAGCAGTCCCATTAATTAATATACTCGATTTGTATTTCGACACTACCTCCGATGGACGCACATTATCAAAAAACAACCATGCATCTTCATGATTTAATGAAATGGTACTATTAGTAATAGCATTATTTGCATTGGTAATGTGATATTCAACAGCATCACTCAATGTTATTGTTTGATTACTAACACTATCTACCGTTTGCAAATCTATTGCCAACAAATTTCCCACTGCAAACATCAATGCCATTAGCATCAGCATTTGCTTTCGAACGGTTTTAAAGTAAAAATTTTTTTTCTCCATTGTATTTGTTTTAGTATTTGTATTGTATTAATCATGAAACACATTGAAATTCCACGATTCAAACCATTTTAAATAAGGCACATCATTATTAAACATAAGAGGCAACCACACATATCTTCCGTCAATAGGGTTAGATGGATTCCAACGATCGGCCATAAAAATAAAAGCATCGTTTTTACCTGCCACAGGCAATACATACGTACTTTGGGAGTAAAAAGTTTTATTAGCATCTTCGCCAACACATGGGTTTCCCAGATAAGTCCAATGTCCCATCATTGAATCGGCTACTGCAAGCCGGGCTTCATTTGGATCCCAACCTGTACACCCCGATGTTATCATAAAATAACGATTTTTGTACTTAAAAACTGCCGGTGCTTCATTATGTCCCCCGGGAAAAACTCGAATCCACTCATTGGTAAATGAAATGTAATCACCTGTAAGTTTCGAAATATGCAACGTCAAATTCTCTTCAGAAGAGTGGATGTGATATGCAGTACCATCATCATCGACAAACAATGTCATATCGCGCGACATTTGCCCCTTTGAAAAATCACGCCTCACAAACAATCCATCATTAACAGCATCATTAAATTCAGGTGTCCACCATTCCAATTTTTTTGTGCTTATTAATGTATCACGTACTCCACTATAATCTAACGGCCACGTACCTGCATTCGGCCTAACCGATTTGACAAATGAGTATGGTCCTGTTATTTTATCGCTCACAGCTACAGCAGTATAAGCATCATTATACCCTCGCCCCTTTCGTTCGAGGTGAAACCACATAACAAAACGACCTGTAGCTTTATTATAAACAACCTTAGGTCTTTCAATTACACATCCCTTTTCAATTTCCGATCCTTCAGCAGAAGACACATTTAATACCACACCTTCATTTTTCCAGTCATACAAATTAACTGACGAATAACATCTTACACCAACCTGCGCACTATTACCACCTCTCCCGGAAGTTTTATGTTCGCCAAACCAAAAGTATATCCCATCATAGTAACAAACACCCCCGCCATGAGCATTAATATGAATACTATCAGTATCAAACCATTTTTCCCCCGGAAAAAAATCTCCTTCACCATTAGCAAGCAATTCCCCAAAAAATACAAAAGCAATTACTGCTACAATTATCCCAACCAATTTTTTCACAATTCTCTATTTTAAATCTTTATATATTTATGCATTGTAAAATTATTAAGCACTTTAAAAAATCATTGTTCAAAAACCAAATAACTCTGTAAATAAATCAATAGCATTATTAATTATTTGAAAATCCATTTCACTTTTTCGACCATAAAACATATAAAAAACAATTAATCAGTTTAAATATGTGATACCTTTTTTAAGATTTATTACAATGATTAATATTAAAGCAACCGATATTTGTATCATGTCATTAAATATTAACACATTTACAATCGTTACAACCCAAAAATGAACATTTTAACTTACATAACGCTAATCTTTGCATTCATTCATTTTTCAATAACTGCCCAGGTTGAACCAGATAATTTTTCGCAAAGTCAAAAAAATGAAATGACATTGGTGTGGAGTGACGAATTTAATATCGATGGGGTTCCCAACAGCCTAAACTGGAACTATGAAACTGGTTTTGTACGTAACGAAGAATTACAATGGTACCAACCACAAAATGCATATTGTAAAAATGGCAAACTTATTATTGAAGGAAAAAAAGAAACTATAACAAATCCAAACTACACCCCTAACAGTAAAAATTGGCGTAATAACCGTAAATATGCACATTTTACCTCATCATGCTTAATTACTAAAGAATTACACGAATGGGAAAGTGGCGGTTATTTCGAAATACGCGCTAAAATTGATACAACTGCGGGTGCATGGCCTGCTATTTGGATTTTAGGAACTAACGACAAATGGCCCTTTAGCGGCGAAATTGACATTATGGAATTTTACCGTATTAATAATAACCCAACAATTTTGGCAAATGCCGTTTGGGGTTCGAACAAACATAGAAATGGAACCTGGGATAGTGAAAAAATCCCACTCTCGCATTTTACTAGCAAAAATAGTGGTTGGGTAAACCAATTTCACATTTGGTCTATGCACTGGGATAACGAACAAATTAAAATAATGGTCGATGACGAGTTATTAAATATTATAAACATAAAAGAATCTGTTAACCCTAACGGCAAAAACCCTTTTACAAAAGAAAACAAACACTACCTGCTTTTAAACCTTGCCATTGGTGCCAATGGCGGAAAACCTGATATAAAAAACAAACCAATTACATTTGAAGTTGATTACGTGAGAGTTTACAAAAAAATATAAAACTAAGTGATAACAATGGGAAAAGAGAATTTATTTAAAAGAATGACAATTACAAAATACAAAAAAACATTGTCTAGCATTATATTTATTGGATTAACCATAGTAAATCCGGCAATACAAAATGCACAACAAGTAAACGACTGGGAGAATCCTGCCGTTTTTGGCATTAACAAAGAACCTGCCCGAGCCACTTTTGTTCCTTATACCAATATTCAATCGGCAATAATTGACGATTACAATTTATCGGCGCGTTATTTATCGTTGAACGGAGAATGGGAATTTACATGGTCACCAACCCCCGACCAACGGCCAAAGGAATTTTACAAAACCGACTTTAACTCCAAAAACTGGAAAACAATTCCAGTACCATCTAACTGGGAACTGCAAGGCTACGGAATACCCATTTATACAAATATTACCTACCCACACCCCAAAAACCCACCTTACATCGACCATTCCGACAACCCTGTTGGTTCTTATCGACGATATTTTAACCTACCTGAAAACTGGAATGGAATGCAAACATTTATTCATTTCGAGGCTGGAACATCGGCAATGTATGTATGGGTGAACGGACAAAAAGTAGGTTACACCCAAAACTCTAAAAGTCCGGCCGAATTTAATATTACACCCTACCTGAAAAAAGGCAAAAACCTGGTAGCCTGCGAAGTTTACCGCTGGAGCGATGGTTCTTATTTAGAAGATCAGGATTTTTGGAGACTATCGGGCATCGACCGCGATGTTTATCTTTACTCAACACCCGAAACACGAATAACTGACTTTTTTGCCAAACCCGACCTTGACGCATCATATAAAAACGGGAACCTCAACATTGACATTACTTTAAAAAACTACTCAAAAGGTGAAAACGGTAATTTAGAAGTGAATTTGTACGATGCAAATGAAAAAATAATTATTTCAAAAAAGAGTAGTTTTAAAATAAAAGCTAACGAAGAAAAAACACAAACTCTAATATCTCAGGTTGAGGCCCCTCATTTATGGAGTAATGAAAATCCGTATTTATATACACTAACTATTAGCTTAAAAGATGATAAAAACAACACGCAGGAAGTTGTAACATCAAAAGTAGGTTTCAGAAAAGTTGAACTTAAAAACAGTCAATTGCTGGTAAATGGAAATCCTGTAACTGTACATGGGGTTAACATTCACGAACACAATGCTTACACCGGTCACTTCCAGGACGAAGCAACAATGCTACTTGATATTAAAACAATGAAAGAACTTAATATCAACGCTGTTCGATGCAGTCACTACCCAAACAATACCCGCTGGCTTAAATTATGCGACAAATACGGTCTTTTTGTAGTAGACGAAGCCAACATTGAAACCCACGGCATGGGAGCTGCATTGCAGGGTTGGTTTGACAAATCGAAACATCCGGCCTATCTGCCCGAATGGAAACCGGCTCACATGGATCGAATCATTAGACTTGTTGAACGCGACAAAAACCACCCAAGTGTTATTTTATGGTCGCTGGGTAATGAATGTGGCAATGGAGAAGTGTTTTTCGATGGTTATAAATGGATTAAAGAACGAGACAACTCACGTTTGGTTCAGTTTGAACAAGCGGGACAAGAGGCTAATACCGACGTAGTTTGCCCCATGTATCCGGGCATAAAATACATGAAAGAGTACGCTCAAAAAGATAATCCGGGTCGTCCGTTTATTATGTGCGAATACTCACATGCTATGGGAAATAGCAACGGTAACTTTAAAGAATACTGGGACATTATAAAAAGCAGCCCTCACATGCAGGGTGGTTTTATTTGGGACTGGGTAGATCAGGGTTTCCTTGTTTATGATGAAGCCGGTCGCAAATACTGGAGCTATGGTGGCGATATGGGGGGGCAAAACTACACCCACGACGAAAACTTTTGCCACAACGGTCTTGTTTGGCCCGACAGAAAACCACATCCTGCTACTTACGAGGTTAAAAAATTCTATCAGGATATTCAATTTGAAATGATAGATTTTAAATTAGGGAAATTAAAAGTCATTAACGACTTTTTCTACACAAACCTTAACGAATACAATTTCAATTACCAGATTGTTAAAAATGGCGAAATAATTAAATCAGGCCGGTTAAGTGTGAGTTGCGAACCACAACAAACAACCGAAATAATTATTGACATGCCTAAAATAGATTTAAAACCCGGTAATGAATACTTTATTAATGTATTTGCTAATACAAAATATGCAAAAGGTATTTTATCCGAAAACCATGAAGTTGCAAGAGAACAGTTTGAATTTGAAGAAAACAACTATTTTGTAAACTCATCAGACCAAAAAAATGTAGAGATAAAAGACGAAAAAGACAAAATTGTTTTGCACAGCGAAACTGTTGATGTTCATATTAGTAAACGAAACGGATTAATACAGGGATATTGGACAAATAACAAATGGTACTTTAACAAAAAACCTACCCCAAACTTTTGGCGAGCTCCCATTGACAACGACTACGGAAACCACATGAACAGCAGATGTAACATTTGGAGAACAGCAGGCGAAAATACATCTTTAAAAAACATTCAAATAACTGAAAAAGAAGGTAATAAAACTGTGGTTGCTTCAATTAATTTAAACGATGTTAACTCGGAAATGACAATTGAATATACCATGAACTCAAACGGAGAACTCAAGGTTGCAGTTAGTTATATTAAAAGAACCGGTAAAACTCCCGAAATGCCTCGCTTTGGCATGATTATGTCGTTAAACAAAGAATATGACAACTTGAAATATTATGGCAGAGGTCCATGGGAAAATTACTCCGACCGTAAACACTCGGCTCATATTGGCATTTACGAAAGCAAGGTTGCCGATCAGTATGTGCCTTATACAAGACCACAGGAAAATGGATATAAAACCGATGTTAGATGGCTTGAGTTAACAAACAACAAAGGCGAAGGTATTAAAATAGAAGGAACTCAACCTATATGCATGAGTGCACTTAACAACTATCCCGAAGATTTTGATTCCGGACTGACGAAAAAAAATCAACACGCAAGCGATATTACACCTCTTAACGAAGTTGTGCTATGTGTCGATTTGGCTCAACGTGGTGTAGGCGGTGACAATAGCTGGGGAGCATATCCTCACAAACAATACCGTCTCGAAGCCGACTCGTACAACTATGAATTTATCATAAAACCAATAAAATAGTAGTTTTTCAGTAGTTTTTTCTCATTTTTTTAAAAGTGCCGGAACCACAATTGGAACCGGTGCTTTTTACAAAAAAATATATCAATCAAACTACTTTAACAAAAGTATAAAATACATAAACTAAAAATAATGAAACTATTCATTCGCACATTAACTGCAATTATGCTAACCTCAATAGTTGCATGCAGTACAAGCAAACACCAAATACCAATTGGAGAGGTGATTGACAAAGATCTCGACATTGCACTCCATCAGAGTATAATAATGGCAAATCAATTAGCTGACAAAGAAAATCGTTTGCCTCAAACTTTAGATAAGAACGGACATTTAAGAACGTGTAACTCTTCTTGGTGGGTAAGTGGCTTTTACCCAGGTGTTCTCTGGTATCTTTACGAAAACTTTAATGCCGACTCTATAAAAAAACAAGCAGAAATATTTACTGCAAGGGTTGAAGACCAACAGTACACAACCGACAATCACGACGTTGGATTTATGATATTTTGCAGTTTTGGAAATGGTTATCGTCTTACTCAACGTGAAGATTATTTAAGTGTAATAAAAAATGCTGCAAACTCTCTATCTACCCGTTTCAACCCAACTATTGGCTGTATTCGCTCATGGGATTATGCAAGCTGGAACAAACAGTGGCAATACCCTGTAATAATCGATAACATGATGAATTTGGAATTATTGCTTTGGAGTGCCGATAAATTTAACAACGACACTCTCAAACACATTGCCATTACTCATGCCGACTCAACGATAAGTCATCATTTCAGAAACGATTACAGCTCGTACCACGTTATTTCGTACGACACCATTACTGGATTACCCGAATTAAAACATACTGCACAGGGATATTCACACGAATCGGCCTGGGCACGCGGACAAGGCTGGGGATTATATGGTTATACCATGATGTATCGGTTTACTAAAGATCAAAAATATTTAGATCAGGCAATTAATATTGCCAATTTCATTCTTAATCATCCAAACCTTCCGGAAGATAAAATTCCTTACTGGGATTTTAATGCTCCGGATATTCCAAACGCCAAACGCGATGCCTCGGCAGCAGCCATTATTTGTTCGGCACTAATTGAACTAAGTAATTATGTTAACACTAACGACAGTGTTAGATTCATGCAAATAGCAGAGAAACAAATCAGAACACTCTCAACGCCCCAATACATTGCTCATAAGGGAACCAACGGCGGTTTTATTTTAAAACACAGTGTTGGCCACATGCCAAATAACGCTGAAGTAGATGTACCATTAACATATTCCGATTACTATTTTGTCGAATCCCTAATTAAATTCAAGAATAAACTAAAATAATTTACCATGAAAATTCTTAAATACACATTATTTTTTTCATTTCTGTTATCTATAAATCAAAACTTAATATCTCAACTAATAACTAATGTTTACGCCCGACAAACATTTTCATTAAACGGAAAATGGAATTACATCATTGACCCCTACGAAACTGGTTACTACGACTACAGATATCAGCCACACGACTCACGTAAAAACCCATGGGACGGTTTTTTTCTGGATAAAAAGCAAACCGACAAAACCCAACTGGTAGAATATTCTTTTGATCAATCACCTACACTTATGGTTCCGGGCGATTGGAACTCACAAGATGATAAACTACTTTATTACGAAGGAACCATCTGGTACCGAAAAAAATTCGATTATAAAAAAACCGATTCAAACAACAGGGTATTTGTTTACTTTGGAGCAGCTAATTATGAAACTGACGTATACCTGAATGGTAAAAAATTAGGTAAACACATTGGCGGTTTTACCCCTTTTAGCTACGAAATAACCAATCTTTTAAAAGAAAACGAAAACTCAATTGTTGTTAAAGTCGACAATAAAAGAAAACGCGAAGGTGTTCCTACCCTAAACACCGATTGGTGGAACTACGGCGGTATTACAAGGGATGTAATGATTGTTGAACTACCAAAAACTTTTGTCAGCGATTACACAATTCAACTACCTAAAGGTTCAACAAAATCAATTCGTTGCAAAGTAAAATTAAGCGACCCTGTTGCAAATAAAAAAATAACAGTTACAATTCCCGAACTTAAAATAAATGCAAATTTATCAACCGACAACAATGGCGAAGCATCTGTTATTCTGCCCGTAAAAAAAATATCTCTTTGGTCGCCCGAAAATCCTAAACTTTACAACGTAAATATAAGTGATGGAACTGAAACTATTTCTGATGAAATTGGCTTCCGAACTATTGAAACTAAAGGACATGACATTCTTTTAAACGGTAAATCTATCTTTCTTCGTGGCATTTGCATTCACGAAGAAAATGCAATGCGAGGCGGTCGAGCTTATTCAGAAGAAGATGCTGCAATGCTCTTAAACTGGGTTAAAGAACTCAACTGCAACTATGTTCGACTGGCTCACTACCCTCACAACGAACACATGCTTAAACTTGCCGATAAATTAGGCATATTGGTTTGGGAAGAAAACCCGGTTTACTGGACTATCTTATGGGATAATGAAGAAACTTTTAATAATGCAAAACAACAATTAACTGATGTCATCGAACGCGATAAAAACAGAGCTTCAGTAATTATTTGGTCAATGGCTAACGAAACACCGGTTAGCGAACCTCGCAATATGTTTTTAGGTAACCTGGCAAAACATGCCCGATCGTTAGATGACACCCGATTAATATCAGCAGCACTGGAAGTACATGGCGAAAAAAACAATGTTTTTTCTGTCGAAGACCCTTTTTCGGATTATGTTGATATTATCAACTTCAACCAATACATTGGATGGTATAACGGATTACCCGAAAAATGCGATAAGGTAACATGGAAAATCAATTACAACAAACCTGTTATGATTAGTGAATTTGGAGGTGGAGCATTACAAGGCATGCATGGCGACAATTTAACCCGTTGGAGCGAAGAATACCAATCCGATTTATACGATCGCACATTAAAAATGCTCGATAAAATACCACAATTCAGAGGTGTTTCTCCTTGGATTCTGTGCGATTTCCGATCTCCAAGACGCGTATTGCCCGTTATACAAGATGGTTGGAACAGGAAAGGTGTTATTGGCGAAAATGGAACTAAAAAGAAAGCCTTTTTTACATTAAAGAATTTTTACACAAAGAAAAAAGAATCATTTAAATAAAAAAACAATTTACATAATACACAAAATCAATTCTGTAAATTTTTCTTTTATTACCAATACATATTATAAAGAGGTGTTCTCAAACAAAGAACACCTTTTTATTTTATTTAAAAAACTATATATTAGCTTAATTCAGAACAAAAAAACAATAACTTAATAATGATGAAATTCTCACACATATCAATCACATCTTTAATTCTTTTTTCAATATTGACATTTTCCTGGTCAAAACCACCATCAGGCAAACATAATTCTGAAATCCAACCGGGATGGTCAAAAACAAGTGTAAATGCCACAATATTCCGCAAAAACTCATTGGTAAGTTTTAAAGGATATCAATATGCTGCATTTTACGACAGTACATCACATGTAGTTTTGGCCAAACGAAAACTAACTAACGATAACTGGAGCTTAAAACAAACACCCTTTAAAGGGAACGTTAACGATGCACACAACATTATCAGTATCATGATAGATGGAAATGGTTTTTTACACCTGGCTTGGGATCACCACAATAATCCACTTAATTACAGTATCAGTAAAGAACCCGGCTCATTAACAATGAATTCACCATCGAACATGATTGGTCGTAATGAAAAAATCATATCCTATCCCGAATTTTACAAACTCGATAATGGAGACCTCATTTTCGCCTATCGTGATGGAGGTTCGGGCAATGGCAATCTTGTTTTAAACAAGTATATAACAGCCGAGAAAAAATGGATTCGTCTACACGATAATTTAATTGACGGTGAAAGTAAAAGAAATGCCTATTGGCAACTCTATGCCGAGGGTAATAACATTCACATATCATGGGTTTGGCGCGAATCGCCTAATGTTGCTTCAAATCACGATATGTGTTATGCCAAATCGTATGACGGTGGAAAAACATGGGTTAACTCAAAAAATGAATCATATAATATTCCCATAACCATTACAACTGCCGAAACAATATACCCTATACCCCAAAACAGCAATTTAATTAACCAAACATCAATGACTGTTGATAAAAAAGGCAATCCGTATATAGCTACATACTTCAAAAATAATAATGAATCATGCACCCAATTCTATGTAATCTATAATGAAAATGGTGAGTGGAAACTTACAAAAGCAACCAACCGAAAACTTGACTTCAATTTAAGCGGTGGTGGTAGCAGAAGCATTCCAATAAGTCGACCTCAAATTGTAATTAAAAAATCATTCTTCAAACCTCAAGAGTTATCTGTAATATATCGCGATGAAGAATTTAACAACAAAATAATTATATCATCAGGAATAAAAAAAAATGGAATCTGGAACTGGATAACAACACCTGTTTATAACAATTCGGTTGACAGATGGGAACCATCGTTCGACACTGAACTTTGGCGAACCAAATACAAATTGCATTTATATATACAAAAAGTAGGACAAGGTCAAGGTGAAACATCAGTAAAAATGCCACCACAAATGGTAAGTGTACTCGAAATAAAACTATAAATAAAACTTACATAATAAATGCTTTAAAAATCCTCCTGTTTTATTCAAATATCCTCCTGTTTTATTTTTATATAAGCAATTTTTGCCATTGATATAAATATTCAAAAAATGCTAATTTCAATTGAAAATTGACAAAAAAAGATTATGATAATGGGATATTTAAAGTTGATTTTTATAGCAATGTTTTTTAACGTTGCTATTGGCTCTTTTGGTCAAAGTAAACAAATTATTATTCACGATCCGGTAGCAATTCAGTCCAATGGCAAGTATTACATTTATGGTACCGGTCCCGGAGTTGAATCGGCTGTGTCGGACGACAAAGAAAACTGGACCAAATATACCTCTCAGGTATTTGACCCTATGCCCGATTGGTTTAAACAAGTAGTGCCAAATTTTAACGGGCATATTTGGGCTCCTGACATTATTTACCACAATGGCCTTTATTACCTGTATTATTCAATTTCATCATTTGGCAGCAACCTATCGTGCATAGGCGTTGCAACTAACACAACACTTGACAGGACATGCGACACCTCCAAATGGGTTGACCATGGAATTGTTGTTAAATCAATACCAGGACGCGACAATTGGAACGCCATAGATCCTAATATTATTTTCGATGAAAACGGAGTGCCATGGATGAGCTTTGGATCGTTTTGGGGCGGACTAAAAATAGTAAAACTAAACAACAATCTTATTTCACTTGCCGAACCACAGGAGTGGCATACCATTGCTGCACGTCCGCGCAACTTAAATCTTAACGAGGCCAATGCCGGAAATGGAGCCATTGAAGGCCCATTTATAATAAAAAACGGCGATTATTACTACATGTTTGTATCATTCGACTTATGTTGTAGGGGGGCTAACAGCACTTACAATGTAAGGGTGGGCCGGTCAAAAAAGGTAACCGGACCTTATATCGATAAAAACGGGATACCAATGACACAAGGAGGTGGAACATTAATTATCGAAGGTAACAACGATTTTTATGCCATCGGGCATAACTCGGTGTACAACTTCGATGGCAAATTTTACATGTACAGCCATGGGTATGACGTACACGACAACGGCGAACCCAAACTTTTAGTACACATTTTAGAATGGGATAATGAAGATTGGCCTTTTATTAAAGAATATAAGGCCAAATAATTTTAATTTTATCTATCGATCACATACAAAAAAAATTTATGAAACCTCAAAAATTAAGCATACTTGAAAAAATAGGATACGGATCAGGAGATGCAGCAGTGAATGTTGTCATATCTTCTATGTTTCTAATAATAAACTATTTCTACACAGACATATTCGGTCTAAAACCCAAAGATATAGCCATTATGTTTTTCCTGGTAAGGGCAATTGATGCTATTAGTGATCCTTTAATGGGAATAATAACTGACAAATATAAATCAAAAAAATGGGGGCGTTTCCGTCCTTATTTTTTAATATTCTCTATCCCTTTTGGAATATCAGTTTTTCTAACCTTTACAACACCCGATTTTGAGTATGCCGGCAAACTAATTTATGCATATTTCACTTATATTTTAGTAACATTGATGTTTACCTCAGTTACCATTCCTTACATATCGCTTATTGGGGTATTAACCAACGATCCAAAAGAACGTTTGTCTGCCAGTGGATATCGTCTGTTTTTTGCAAAAGTAGCCGCATTTGGCGTATCAATATTAGTTCCAATAATGGCAAAATCGTTAGGAGGAGAAAATATTGCTCGTGGTTATCAGCTTGCAATGGGGATAATGGCTGTTGGTGGCACTTTACTTTTTTTATTTTGCTTTGTTACTACAAAAGAACGCATTGAACATATTGTGGAAACAACCCCCTACATTCAGCAGTTAAAATATTTGATTAAAAATGGACAATGGTTATTATTATTAGGCTCTTGTTTATCCGGCACTACTGGTTATGTAATTCGTGCTTCTGTCGCCATCTATTACGCAAAATATTATTTAGGTGGAGATGAAGTGGTTCAATCAACATTTATGGGAACAGGAGTTGCAGCGGCAATATTAGCAATGCCAGCATCAACCTTAATAACTAAGCGTTTTTGTAAAGTTAAACTATTTTGGCTATCTCAATTTGGTGTAGGCATAATAAGTATTCTAATGTTCATTTTGGTAAAGCCTCAACCCGAAAGCATGATGCTAGCTTATGTAATGTACTTCATACTCTCTTTTGTGGTTGATATACATGCGCCAATTTTCTGGACTGCTATTGCAGAAGCAGTTGATTATGGTCATGCAAAAACAGGAATACGGGTATCGGGATTAGCATTTGGTGGTATTTCATTTGCACAAAAAGCAGGTATGGGTATTGCAGCTGTTGTTGTTAATTGGTTGTTTGTTAGTTTCAATTATGTTGTTCCAACAAAAGAGTTGCCAAACCCTACACAAACCGACACTGCTCTCTTAGGAATTACATTAATGTTAACATTAATACCTGCAATATTTCATATTATTAACGGATTATTAATATATCGTTATAAAATTACCGACAAATATTACGAAACGATAAAAGCTAAAATTCATATTTAATGATGGCTAATAATAAAAATGCACCCATAGTTGAGCAAAGAGCCGATCCATTTGTTTACAAGCATACCGATGGTTACTATTATTTTACCGGTTCAGTTCCAACATATGATCGCATAGAACTTAGAAAATCAAAAACTATAGCAGGATTAAAGGATGCCGAAACATTTGACGTTTGGTTCAAACATAAAACCGGCCCCATGAGTCGTCATATATGGGCACCCGAAATCCATTATCTCGATGGAAAGTGGTATATTTATTTTGCCGCCAGTAAAGAAGAAGACATTTGGGCTTTAAGACCTTACGTTCTAGAATGTAAAGGACAAGATCCATTAAAAGACGAATGGGTCGAACTAGGTCAGATGCAAGCCGCTGATGGTGACGAAAAATCATTCATTGATTTTTCGTTAGATGCGACCATATTTGAAAACAAAGGAAAACAATATTTCTGCTGGGCCGAAAAAACAGGCGGACAGTTTGCTGCTTCCAATTTATATCTGGCCGAAATGGAATCGCCCATTAAACTAAAAACAGTTCAGTTTATGCTAACTACACCCGATTACGACTGGGAACGAATTGGTTTTTG
The DNA here is from genome assembly GCA_016933045.1 of Marinilabiliaceae bacterium. Classification (GTDB taxonomy): domain Bacteria; phylum Bacteroidota; class Bacteroidia; order Bacteroidales; family Marinilabiliaceae; genus JAFGBR01. Next base: position 42,352 of record JAFGBR010000012.1, read on the forward strand.
GGTAAATGAAGGTCCTGCTGTTATCAAAAATAACGGTAAAATTTACATTACATTTTCAGCAAGTGCCACTGGAGCCTGCTACTGTATGGGTATGATGGAAGCCAATGAAGATTCCGATTTACTGGATAGAAATTCATGGAAAAAATCAAGATTCCCAGTATTAAAAACCGATTATGAAAAAAGTATTTATGGACCCGGGCATAACTGTTTTACAGTAGCCGAAGACGATAAAACACACTTGTGCGTTTATCATGCCCGAGATTATGAAAATGCCGTTGGAGACCCAACAGTTGTTCCCATAAGCGATACCAGGCCATTAGAAGAAATTGTTGCCGATCCGTTATATGATCCTAACCGACATGCAAGAGTTATGGAAGTTAAATTTGATACTAATGGAAAACCATTATTTGAATTTTAAAATTTGTATAATACAATTTCACACATTATATTAATTTAAGTATATTTATTAAAAAGTAAATCAATTAATGATTATTGGATAAAAGAATAAAATTACTTTTGAACAAACAAAAAAAACAATAAATGTCAAACACAGAAATTAAACTTGGAATCGGATTTAGTGAAGTAAAATTCGGGATGAGCGAAAAAGAGGTTGTAGAACTACTTGATCAGCCCGACGAAACCGAAGAAATGCGTTTCGAAGACGGAGCTAAAGCTATTATTTATTATTACGATGATTTAGGCATTTCTCTATCATTTGAATCAGAAGAGGACTACCGATTAATGGAAATCGCTTTTGAAGATGGAGATTTTGCAATTAAAGATATTCTGAAGATTGGCGTAAAAAAAGATGAACTGCCTGCAATCATTAAAAAACTAGGATTAAGCACTCCTGAGGTAGAAAATCTGGCTAGTGAAGGATTTCCCGACCGGGATATTATGTCTTTCGATGATGAAAACCTTAATATATGGCTCGAAGATGATGAAGTTGTATCATTACAAATAGGTCCACTATGGGTAGACGATGACACCATCAGTTGGCCGGAATAATATATAAAGTAACGCTTTCGTCAGGCAATTGATATCATAAATCAATAAAAAACATTTTCATACCAATAAGTAATTAATTTTTTGAAACCTCATAAATATATTTTACGTTTTAATTGTTTGTGAGAGAAAAGAATTGAATTATTTTTACATAACACTTTGAAAAAAACAATTATGAAAAAAATTGCTCTAATTATTACGGTTGCTTTTATATTAGCATTAGGTGTTCAGTCATGTAAAACCACCTCTGATTGTCCTGCATATAGCAATACTCAAACTAATACTACACAAGTAAACTCGTAATCGTCAAAGACGTATTAATCAAAACATAATATGACTAAATAATTTCAGACTCTCAAGTCAAATAATTATTTAGTTATGTTTTGTTATAATAAAAAAACATTTCTTCTTTTATTATTTATTACTACTTCAACAATCATCTCAACTTATAATCTAACACTTCTACATTAATTTTTGTTAAAATAAATTGATAATACTTGATCAATTAGTTATGATTTTTTACTTTTGTTGCTCATTTTATAAGACCTTATAAAAATAACTTTCAAAAAGCGATAAAATGTCAAAAATCAAAATTGGAATTAATGGATTTGGCCGTATCGGACGTTTTGTATTCCGTCAGGCTGTTGCTAAAGGAACTTTAGAGGTAGTAGCAATTAACGACCTTATTGATGTAGAATACATGGCTTACATGTTAAAATACGATTCTACTCACGGACAATTTAAAGGTGAAGTGTCTGTAAAAAACGGTAAATTAGTTGTTAACGGAACCGAAATCCGTGTTACTGCTGAAAGAAATCCTGCTGATATCAACTGGGGTGCTGTTGGTGCTGACTATGTTGTTGAATCAACAGGTTTATTCCTTGAAAAAACAAAAGCTCAAGGTCACATCGATGCTGGTGCTAAAAAAGTTATCTTCTCAGCTCCATCTAAAGATGACACTCCAATGTTTGTAATGGGTGTAAACCACAAATCTTACACAAAAGACATGAACTTCGTATCAAACGCTTCATGTACTACAAACTGCTTGGCTCCTATTGCTAAAGTATTGAACGACAAATGGGGTATTGCAGAAGGATTAATGACAACTGTACACGCTACAACAGCTACTCAAAAAACTGTTGATGGACCTTCTGCAAAAGACTGGAGAGGTGGACGTGGTGCTAGTCAAAACATCATCCCATCTTCAACCGGAGCTGCTAAAGCTGTAGGTAAAGTAATTCCTGCTTTGAATGGAAAATTAACCGGTATGGCTTTCCGCGTACCAACTCCTGACGTATCAGTAGTTGACTTAACATGTCGTTTGGAAAAACCAGCTAAATATACTGAGATATGTGCTGCTATGAAGGCTGCTTCTGAAGGCGAATTAAAAGGTATATTAGGATATACTGAAGATGCTGTTGTATCTAACGATTTCATCGGTGATACTCGTACTTCTATCTTCGATGCTGATGCTGGCATCCAATTATCTGATACTTTCGTTAAAGTTGTATCATGGTACGACAACGAAATGGGTTACTCAACAAAAGTTTGCGAACTTATCGAGTATATGGATTCTGTTAAATAATTTGAATTCAACTTAATATAAAAAGCGCTTTCACCCGAAAGCGCTTTTTTTTTTTCAAATAGAAATACCCAAATAATAATGATAAATATAAATTATGAGAGAACATTACTAATGTGAAAACTGTTTTTTATATGGTTTAAAAAATTAAACTATTTTTGAACTAATAATATATAAAGTATAAATAAATATAGTTATGGCCTTTGACATAAAAATGATTCAATCGGTTTATGATCGATTAGGAAAAAATGTAGAAAAAACCAGATTGTTATTGGGCAAACCGTTAACATTAACAGAAAAGATACTTTACAATCACTTAGCTGATAATAATCCAATAGCACCCTACCAAAGAGGAATATCGTATGTCGATTTCAATCCGGACAGGGTAGCTATGCAGGATGCCACAGCACAAATGGCGTTACTGCAATTTATGCATGCCGGTAAAAACAGTGCCGCAGTACCTTCAACCGTTCACGCCGACCACTTAATACAAGCCAAAACTGGGGCAAATAACGATTTATCGACAGCAAAAAACACTAATCAGGAGGTATACGATTTTTTAAGTTCGGTTTGTAATAAATATGGAATTGGCTTTTGGAAACCCGGAGCAGGAATAATACACCAGGTAGTACTTGAAAACTATGCCTTTCCGGGAGGCATGATGATTGGCACAGACTCACACACAGTAAATGCCGGTGGGCTTGGAATGATTGCCATAGGTGTTGGAGGAGCCGATGCTGTTGATGTAATGGCAGGAATGCCATGGGAATTAAAATTTCCTAAGCTAATTGGCATTAAATTAACAGGCAAATTAAATGGATGGACAGCCCCCAAAGATATTATATTAAAGGTAGCAGGTATTTTAACCGTTAAAGGAGGTACCGGATGTGTTGTTGAATACTTTGGCGAAGGAGCACAATCGCTTTCATGCACCGGAAAAGGAACTATTTGTAATATGGGCGCAGAAATTGGAGCTACCACATCTACATTTGGGTACGACGAATCAATGGAACGATATTTAAAAGCAACCGGACGAGATGATGTTGCTAACGCCGCAAATAAAGTAAAAAGTCACTTAACAGCCGATACCGAAGTATATGAAAACCCTGAAAAATATTTCGATCAGGTTATTGAAATAGATCTAAACACCTTAGAGCCACACATTAACGGGCCTTTTACGCCCGACAGAGCTACACCTATATCTAAAATACGAGAAGAAGCAGAAAAAAATGGATGGCCATTAAAAGTAGAAGTTGGTTTAATAGGTTCATGTACTAACTCTTCGTACGAAGATATTTCCAGAGCCGCTTCTGTAGCCAAACAAGCTGCCGATAAAAAACTAGTGTCAAAAGCAGAATTTAGTATTACTCCGGGTTCTGAACAAGTCCGTTATACCATTGAACGCGATGGCTTTATAGAAACATTTCACCAAATAGGAGGAAAAGTATTTGCCAATGCCTGCGGACCATGTATTGGAATGTGGGCTCGCGAAGGTGCAGAAAAACAAGAAAAAAACACCATTGTTCACTCGTTTAACCGAAACTTTGCAAAACGAGCCGATGGAAACCCAAATACACATGCATTTGTAGCCTCTCCCGAAATAGTAACAGCATTAACAATTGCCGGAGATCTTGGATTTAATCCTATTACTGATACATTAACAAATTCAGAAGGAAAAGCCGTGAAATTAGATCCGCCCTCAGGTGATGAGTTACCCAAAAATGGCTTTGCCGTTGAAGATAACGGTTTTCAGGCACCGGCTAATGATGGTTCCAATATTCAAGTTATAGTTAATCCAACCAGCGACAGACTTCAATTGCTTGCCCCATTTGAATCATGGGATGGTAAAAACATTACAGGAGCTAAATTATTAATAAAAGCATTGGGAAAATGCACCACTGATCATATTTCAATGGCCGGACCGTGGTTAAAATACCGTGGACACCTAGACAATATATCAAATAATCTTTTAATTGGAGCAATAAATGCTTTTAACAAAGAAACAAATAAAGTTAAATCGCAACTTTCTGGTAAATATGGAGAAGTACCCGCAGTTCAACGCGAATATAAAAAAGCCGGTATCCCAACAGTTGTTATTGGCGACCATAACTATGGCGAAGGATCCAGTCGTGAACATGCAGCCATGGAGCCACGTCATTTAGGTGTTAAAGCTGTATTGGTAAAAAGTTTTGCCCGCATACACGAAACAAACTTAAAAAAACAAGGAATGCTGGCTTTAACCTTTGCCAACGAATCAGATTACAATAAAATACAAGAAGATGATACATTTAATTTTATAAACTTAACGGAATTTAAACCTGATAAATCATTAAAAATTGAAGTAAAACACAATAATGGATTAACAGACATAATTGAGGCAAACCACACATACAATGAACAACAAATTGGCTGGTTCAAAGCCGGATCTGCATTAAATCTGATAAAAAAACAAAATATTTGATTATGATTTTATTGAACTTTTGTAATCTCAAATTGTTTAATTAATAGTTATTTTTACTTTAATTAATATTCAATTAACAATAACAATGTAATTTTGAATCAAAGAAAACAAAAAAGGTTATCTGAAATTCTTGGTTTTATTTGTAGGTCGTTTCGAAGGAAAAACGATAATAAATCGGGAATGATAACCTTAACATTAAAAAATAAGTAAATAAATATAAGCCACTCTAACGAGTGGCTTTTTTCATTTGTATATCAAATAATCATTGCACACAAATACAACTTTCATCTTAAAAAACAGTATACTCATTTAAACCCTAATGCAATTAGTTGAAAATACTGTTACACAACGTAATTTAATGTTAAGAAATGATTAAATAATATAAAGCTAATATTATATTTGTGCTACACTAAATATTCAAATTCAATTAACTTTTGAAATAAACATGATTCATTAATCACAACTAATTCCGATATATCGCGAAATATTAATAAAAAATAATCATACTTATTTCATCAAACATTATTTATAAATTATTCTCACATGAAAAATACTATCTTATTAATTGGAACTATAATTTTAACAGTATTTGCAAATGCGCAAGAAAACACAAAAGCCGGCATAAAAACCATTACTGTATTTGAACAAGATTTTGAAAAAGGAAAACCCGACGGAAATGAAAAAATAGATTCACAAACATTTTATAACGCAAAAGGAAAAGTAATTAAAGAAATAAATTACAAAGGAGGCGAAGTAAATGATACTTATGAGTATGAGTACAATGAAAAAGGCGAAAAAATTAAAGAAATAGAAAAAAACGAAAAAGGTAAAGTAGTAAAAACTTCGATATACAAATACGAAAATGGTGTACGTGTTGAGAAAATTGTATATGATGAGAATAATGTTATAAAAACCAAGAAAATGTATCGGTATGAAAAATTTTGAAAAAATAATTCTTCCGGAATTATTAAACATTGCCGATTCATTCAGTCCAATTACATTAGGTGAAATGGACGAAGTACAGTTTATGAACCGAACAGACACTAAGTTTGTATTATCAGCACGTCAATTACCTGCTTTATTAAAAGATGCTGCCGAACGATATCGCATGCTTGAAATTGAAGGAGAAAGAAGTTTAGCATACAAAACAACTTATTTTGATACTGAAGATTATCATTTTTTCAGAGAACATCTGAAAGGAAAACTTAATCGTTTTAAAGTACGACATCGTGTTTACGAAGTATCAGGTATTTCATTTCTTGAGGTAAAATTCAAATCCAATAAAAAAAGAACCATTAAATGGCGTATAAAAAATAAATGGACAAAAGAAGATGAAAACCTTAATGAAGAAGCTGTAAAATTCTTATCAGAAAATATAACCGTGGACCCGGAAAAATTAAAACCTGTACTGGAGAATAATTTTAAACGGTTTACACTGGTTAATAATAAAGATAAAGAGAGAGTAACAATTGATTTCAACCTCTCGTTTAAAGATTTTAATGGAAAACACGAACACCTTCCGTACATTGCCATTGTTGAACTTAAGCGCGAAGGTTTTACTTGCCAATCGCCATTTATTTCATTATTAAAAAAATACGAACTTCGCGAGTCGGGATTTAGTAAATATTGTGTTGGAAATGCAATATTATACGACCATGAATATTTAAATGCTCTAAAACCCAAATTTTTACAACTTAATAAACTAAAAGATGACTATGACTTTTTTGTTGTTGCTTAGTAAGATAAAATTATATGGTTTTGAATTAATAAACACCGAAGACTTTATAGAGTTATTCATTCGTTTTACATTCAATACCGGAGTTATCTTACTACTTGTTAGATGGTTATACTACTCAACCTCACGCCGCAAAGATTACTTATTCACCTATGTGTTAATTGGTGTAATAGTTTTTATACTTTGCCAAATGCTCGAAAATGTTAAACTCGATCTGGGATTTGCCCTAGGTTTATTTGCTGTTTTCGGAATATTAAGGTATAGAACCGACCAAATTCCAATTCGAGAAATGACATACCTGTTTATGGTAATTGGAATATCGGTTGTAAATGCACTTGCAAATAAAAAGGTAAGCATGGTAGAACAAATTTTCACCAACTTTTCTTTAGTAGCAATTACTTATGGACTTGAAAGAATATGGTTATTACGCCATGAATCGGCAAAAACAATTGTTTACGAAAAAATCCATCTCATACGTCAGGGTAAAAGAGACGAACTAATAGCCGATTTGCAAGAAAGAACCGGAATACCTGTTATTAACAGATATGAAATTGGCCAGATTGACTTTTTACGCGACACATGTAAAATAAAAATCTATTATTTTGCCGATAACATTAACCGTGCAGATCAAGAAACTAACAATAGCAATACTGATGACTATTAGATTTTAAATACTTAATTAATGCAACCTCATTTCGTAATGAAATGAGGTTTTTTATTATTAATTTGTTTTATATTTTAAATAACAATACAAAACAATAACTATAGGTTCAGAAAACACAATAAATGTTTTTTGCTAATATTCCACGACACAAATTAATTAACAAAAAAAGATTAGGGTGAAAACAGTTGTTATTGCCGGATCCACAGGTCTAATAGGAAACCTCTTATTAAAATTACTAATAGAAAATTCTGATTATTCTAAATTAATTTGCATTGGCCGCAGTGAACCTAAACTAAAATCAGACAAATCAATATTTATAAAATCGAATTATACTGATCTTAACACAATAAAACTACCCACACCTATTGATGAATTGTACTGTTGTTTAGGAACCACCATAAAAAAAGCCGGCAATAAAAATAATTTCAGAATGGTTGACTACGACTCTGTTATTGAATTAGGTAAATGGGCACAGCAATTTCCAATGTGTCGATTTGTGGTTATAAGCTCAGTTGGAGCAAACCCTAAATCATCAAATTTTTACCTTCGAACAAAAGGACAAATGGAAAATACACTTAAACAACTCAAACTACACTCATTAATTATTCTACGTCCTTCCCTCCTGCTAGGACATCGTAACGAATTCAGGTTTTCAGAACAGATAGCTCAAATAATAATGCCTGCATTTTCAGCTCTTCTTATTGGAAAATACAAGAAATATGCACCTATAAAAGCAATATCGGTAGCCAATGCAATGGTAGCTTATGCTCAAAGCAAGTTCGGCGACACCTACATTATTGAATCAGATATGATACAAAACTTTTAATACCTAATGAGTAATTATTTATTAAAACATCCATTTATTAAAACATTATCATTATTATTCTCATTTTTATTTATTTTGTTTAACACAATTGCAAATGAGCCATTTACAATTTCCGAACAAGTATTATTGTATCATACTGCATCCAAATCGCCTGTTGTTTGGGACGAGTGTAAAACTTGTTTCATTTTTGATTCGTTACTAAAAGATTCATTTAATGTTCGGAAATACGATTATAAACTAATTGAACAATTGCTGACTTCAGATATAGGCATTCTAAGTATTGATTGGAATAAGCTCAAAAACAAAAGATTTAGTGCACTTACTGAACTTGCAACAAAGTATTCAATATTAAAATTAAATGAAGACCTAAAAAAAGAATTGAATAACAAATCGAAAAATAAAAGTGAATTACACACACTACTTTACAACAAACTCATCCCCGGATTACCCGAAAAAATAAAAGAAAAAACAAAAAGCAAAAAAACAACAGAGATAATACAGTGCATCATCCATCCATCTTTTCCTGTTAAACAAAAAATAGAAATACTTAGTAAACTGGGGCTAGAACCAAAAGAACAACAAAAGTTATTAAATACATGGTCTGAGATACTAGTAAATTACTTGTATGAACAATCAAATAATACCTACAAAAAAATAAAAGACACTACAACAACATTTGACATAAGAATGCTCGCCGCCGGAGAAGGAAGTGGCACCATCGGATTACTATACGAATACGAACAAAATCCTGAAGACTCCTCCAAAAACTGGTACGGAAAAGCAACCGGCTTATTTACATACAAATACGATATAAAACATGGAAAAACTTATCCACTTGAACAGACAACAACACAACTACAAATTCCTGCCAATAAAAACATTGCCATTCATATATCACTTTGGGGATTAAACAGCACAACTAAACCAATGATTATATTTCAAAAAGCAAACAAGACCTATCATTTATATGCACCCGAAAAACTCACTCCCGACTCAACCATGGGTAAGGGACTAACTCACATAGACAGAATAGGTCAATTAAAGAAACTAAAAGTTGAAAAACCATATGAAAAACTATATGAAAAAGACGGTTTATACTCAATAATTAAACGTGAATTAGTATTAAAAGATAAGATCGAACAAGACATCCATAGGCATGAAGCAGGAATTGATTCAATACAAAAAAGTGGAATAACTAATCAAAGTCAGATTAATTACCATAAAACACAAATCAATATTTATCTTACAAACCTAACTGCAAAAGAATCTCGAATTGCAGAATTAACAACTAAGCTATCAAAAGAACTTAAGGAAATTGAAAAAGCCCAAGAATCAATAATTAAAATGGAACAATTTCTCGGCAAAAACATCCAAACATGGAAAAAAAAAGACAGTCTTTATCTGTTTGCAGATGGTACCATTTTCAACTACAAAACCCAGGATTTAGTTTTTAAAGCCAAAAACAAAAGCGAAAAAATTGATATCAGACTAGTTTCACCAAGCTTAATTATTAGTGGTCAGTTAAAAGATGAAATTCAAATGATTGTTACACTATCTGATGCTGATTATCCTGTACAAAACAACTCAGTTATCGAACACAAATCGACGTATTACTATGCTAAAGATGAATTTATAACAAACACCATTTCGCATATTGAAAATAAAAATATACATACATACCAAGTAAAATTAAAAATTGACACCCTGTTTTTGAACAGAAAAATAGATCAACTATCAAACTCAATTTGCAACACCATGAGACATTCAACAGTTTCCATTAAAATTATAAATGACACAGCAAAAATAACAATTATTTCGGGCTGCGATCCACAACGAACAAAACTATCAGCTTTAACTGTCAAAAATCGGAAAAAACTTAAAATAAATGGATATTCCAAAAAAAACAACTTATATCTGGCAGCATTACGAAGTTTATACACACTAAAACAACTAGGTTTAAATGATATAAACATACCAATAGACTATGATCATTTATTAAATTATATTTACAGCCACGATTTAGAAATTCTTAAATCCATTGTAAACTTCAAAGACATATAGCCATGATTTATGGATTATTTATTCTTTCGGTTTTCTATTTAATTGGCACATTCATTAGTAAAATAACCGGTGAAATAATTCCCGGAAGTGTAATAGGCATGCTTGTTTTATTTTTAGCACTACAACTGAAAATTATTAATGCCGATAAATTACGAAAAACAGCAAACAGCCTAACAAAAAACATGGCTCTATTCTTTGTTCCTGTAGGTGTTGGAATAATGGCATCAATACATTTAATAACAGACTATTTATCAATTATTATCTTAACCTGCATAATAAGCACATTATTAATAATTACAACCGTAGCTTTAATTCAGCAACTATTCGAAAAATGGAAATAATTAACTCACTATACAATAGTCCATTCCTAATTATTTCACTTACTTTGGGAGTATATTTAGCTTCTACATGGCTATATAAAAAAATAAAATTAGGACTTCTTCATCCTGTTTTAGTTAGCGTTACAATAATTATTCTATTTTTAAAGCTAACTGATATTCCTTATAATACATATAAAAAAGGCAGCTATATATTCGATATTTTACTCGATTTAAGCGTTGTAGCCTTAGGATTCATTTTATTTGAACAAATTAACTCCATCAAAAAATACTTAATTTCAATATTCACATCTGTATTTGTGGGAAGTATTATAGGAATAATAAGTGTTATAGGATTATTAAAAATAATGGATGTCCCAGAAATAATAATATCTTCGATAACTCCAAAATCTGTTACAAACCCTATTGCCATACGAATATCGGAAATAACCGGCGGATTACCTCCTATAACTGCTATTGTGGTAATTTTTACCGGAATATTTGGAAGCATTATTGGCCCTTACCTTCTTAAATATTTGAAAATAAAAAGCAAAATTGCTAAGGGTTTGGCCATGGGCTCTTCTGCTCATGGAATTGGCACTGCCCGAGCCATTGAAATGGGAGCTGTTGAAGGTGCCATTAGCGGTTTGGCAATTGGCATTATGGGTTTTTTTACTGCTACTCTTATACCTTTCTTTCAATGGTTATTATCTTAAAAAATGATGCAGAAATTTACCTATCTTTGATTTTTAATTAGAAATTATCATGTCCAATAAAGAAGTCATAACAGAAGAACAAAAGAAGCTGGCACGATATGCCAAAGCAATGGGGCATCCAATACGTATGTATGTATTGGAATCACTTTCTAAACGAAGTTGTTGTTATAGTGGCGACTTATCAGATGAACTCCCAATTGTAAAATCAACACTATCACAACACCTAAAAGAATTGAAAGAGGCCGGATTAATACAAGGCGAAATAGAAACTCCAAAAGTGAAATACTGCATTAATAAAGAAAATTGGGAAGAAGCACAAAAATTATTTAGTAAATTTTTAAAAATCTAATATTTTTTTGCAATATTTGTTCGTTGTTTTGCGAATTACGAACTACTTAACTACTAATAATGGACTATAAAAATCTAGAAATATTTAAAATGGAAATAAAAGTATTAGGCACAGGCTGCCCCAAATGTAAAACATTAGAGAAACACACAATGGAAGCTGTTAATGAATTAGGACTAACTGCCAATGTTTCTAAAGTAGAAGATATTATGGAAATAATGAATTTTGGAGTTATGACTACCCCTGCTCTCGTTATTAACGGGGAAGTTGTTATAAAAGGTAAAGTTCCTTCAGTTGGAGAAATAAAACAATTACTAACGAAATAATCGAGCATATATGAAAAGGATTATCAGTACATTAACTTTTATTTTTACATTAGGAATATTGGCAATCAGTGCTCAATGTTGCAATAATCCTCAATCAGATGCCAATAATTCAAAAACCGCTTCTGTAAAAAATACTAAAACAACAGCGGTTCAGGTTTATTATTTCCATGCAACCCGTCGTTGTGCTACTTGTCAGGCAGTTGAAACGGTAACAACAGAAGCCTTAAAGGAATACTACGGAAATAAAATTGTGTTTAAATCCATTAACAGGGATGAAGAAAAAGATAACCCAATGATTGCTAAATACAAAGTCAATGGACAAACATTGTTGATTGTAAAGGGTGATAAGGTGGTAAACTTAACCAACGATGCCTTTATGAATGCACGTACCAACCCCAACAAATTAAAAGCCAAAATTAAAGCCACGATTGATTCATTAAACAATTAAAAATGTCAAAATAGCAGGATGGAGGTTTTACAACATTTTTTTGAATCGTCACAGATACCATTGTTATCGGCATTTTTATTGGGACTTATGACTGCCATAAGTCCCTGTCCTTTGGCAACCAACATTACAGCCATTGGCTTCATAAGTAAGGATATTGATAGCCAAAAAAGGGTGTTTCTCAATGGCTTGATTTATACTCTCGGCAGAGCCATATCTTACACCGCCATTGGTTTAATTTTCTTTTTTGGAGCCAGTCAGTTTGATTTTTCCGGAGTACTCCAGGAGTGGGGTGAAAAGCTTTTAGGCCCCTTACTGATTATTATCGGCCTATTTATGCTGGGTATTTTAAAACTGAATATTCCCGGAATTGGTTCATTAACTGAAAAAATGGAAAATAAGTCAAAGGGCGGTTTTGGTGGCGTACTTTTGTTAGGAATCGTTTTTGCGCTGGCCTTCTGTCCATATAGCGGAGTGCTTTATTTCGGTATGCTCATCCCCATGACCATAAGCAGCACCAGTGGATTGCTTTTACCCGTATCATTTGCCATAGCAACTGGTATTCCGGTAATAATATTTGCATGGCTCCTTGCTTTCAGTGTTAGTTCTATTGGCAATTTGTACAACAAAATCAAAGTTTTTGAAATTTGGTTTCGCAGAGTGATTGCCGTTGTTTTTATTGTGGTGGGTGTATATCAATTATACAGTATTTATCTAGCCTGATGATGGGTAAAAAAAAAATTGAAAACAATGTTCGTATTATTACGAACATAAGTTCTGCATTTTAGATATTCATTTATGAAACCTTATTCTGGTTCTAAAAAATAATAATTGACAAATGAACAAAACAGACTTAATAGCAAAAGGTGCAAAAGAAAGCGAGTGCATTGCCTGTGCCATCGAAAGTTCTTCAGAAGTTCTATCCCCTGAGAAGAAAAAAAAAACATGGTTAATCATTTCCATTTCAATAATCTTACCATTACTTATAGCGCTTTATTATTATCTTCCTGCATTGGTTGACACAATAACATTCGACTTTTTTAAGCTCATTCCGGAATCTCATTTAGGCGAGGCAATTAATTTTTTCTTTTACGATACGGTAAAAATTTTAATATTACTTTTCCTCATAAGCAGTTTGATGGGGGCAATTAATGCCTATTTCCCAGTTGACAGGCTAAGAATCTATCTAACTACAAAAAAGCTTTATGGCTTAGAATATTTTTTCGCATCTTTTTTTGGTGCGGTAACGCCTTTTTGCTCATGTTCCTCTATACCTCTGTTTATTGGATTTGTAAAAGGGGGTATTCCCCTTGGTGTAACTTTCGCGTACCTGATAACCTCTCCTTTGGTTAATGAGGTTGCCGTTGCCATGTTCTTAGGTTTATTTGGCATTAAAGCTACCGCAATTTATGCCGGGAGTGGAATCCTTCTGGGCATGGTTGGTGGTTACATTCTTGGCAAACTAAAACTTAACAGATACTTGAGCGATTGGGTACGTCAGGTACAGGAAAACTCTATTAAGGAGAACGAAGAGTGGGAAGGCGAAAAAACGCCATTCATAGACCGGTTACCAACCATCATTAAAGATGGCTGGGA
>JAFGBR010000074.1 GCA_016933045.1 Marinilabiliaceae bacterium
ATTTTTCCAAGCTTTTTAACCTCTTTTATCTTCGCTTATCGTTCAAAGCGGGTGCAAAGAAATGGAGTTTATTTTTAATCTCCAAATGTTTCATGGCAAAAAACCATCAATAAAATATTAAAAAGTGTTTCATGCTTGAATATATGACATTTACAAAACTTAAATCAATACATTATTTTCAAGCAAAAAATTATAACATCATATTATGATAATATAGTACTGTAATTTTGGTATTTTAGTGACCTAAATTATTTAAACATTATTACCGTGAAAATTTATTATAATATACATAAGGGCTTTATCATATTAAATTTGATTTCTGTTTTACTTATTTCAATAAGCTGCGAAAAAGACTCTTCAATATATAATGAGAATGTTTTTATTAGCGATTCAACAAAAAATGTAAATAAGTTTATTTATAATACAATGATGACGTATTATTATTGGAACGATCAAATACCTGACATTAACCCAAATACTCAACCCGATTCTGAAGATTTTTTTTATTCGCTATTAAATGACAAATTGGATCAATGGTCGTTTATTACTGATGACTACCAAGGTTTGATAAATTATTTTAATGGGGTGCAATTATCAATGGGGATGTCGTTTCAGTTGTATTACCTTGATACGATTTCTAACAATTTAATCGGAGTTGTTGAGTATGTAGACAAAGATGGCCCCGCTGATTTAGCTGGTATTACCAGGGGCAATATTTTTTATGCTGTAAATAATGTTGAACTAAACGATCAGAATTATTACGATTTATTAAACAGAGACAGTTACATATTAACATTTGGAGAATTTACTGAAACGGGAATTATAGAACTCTCACCATCGATAAATCTTTCAGCAGTTGAATTAACTGTAAACCCGATTCATATGTCGAAAATATTAAACATAAACGGCAAAATGGTAGCTTATTTAGCGTTAAATGCTTTTCAAGCCAATAATGAAACAGAATTGAAAAACCTATTTGCCGATTTCAAAAGCCATAATGTTACAGAATTAGTTTTGGATTTACGATATAATGGCGGAGGAACAGTAACAACTGCAAATCTTATTGCCAGCATGATAGGTCCTTCTTCAATTGCAAATAATATAATGATAAAAACATCGTATAACACTATTTTAACTTCTGCGTTTAAAGCCAAATATCCTGACGATGAATCAATATTTATTTATCGTTTTATTACAAGTTCGAGTAATTTAAACCTTTCACGATTATTTGTTTTAACCTCATCAAGCACTGCATCGGCTAGTGAAATGGTTATTTACTCATTGGAGCCTTATATGAATGTAATTCAGATTGGAGAAGAAACGCATGGAAAGTATTATGGATCCAGAACATTTAATGATACTCAAAATGAATCTTACTGGGCAATTCAACCAATAATTTCTAAGTCGGAAAACGCTGATAATTCAATAGATTATTCCAAAGGATTACCCCCCGATTATTTTATGTTTGATGATTATAAACATGATCTGGGAGATATCAACGAAAATTTACTGGCAACAGCCATATCAATTATAGATGCCGGTTATTACAACTCTGAAACCTTAAAAAAAATCGAACTACAAAAACAACAAATGCAATTTAAGCTACTCAAAAACAATAAATTAAAAAAATATCGAGAACTGGAATTTGATCATGTAAAATTGCCAATTATTAATGAGTAAAATATATGAAGCAGGAATCTGCCTAAGGCAAACAAACACAAATACAAAAAACAAATTATAAACAGGGGGATCTTTTTCTAAATATAGCGTTGGGTTTTCCTTATTTTTTTAAACAAATCGGAAGCAAATACAAAATCATTTAATTCTTTATTATCTGTATTAAAAATCTGGTTTCTGTTTCCTTCCCATTGCTTAACACCTTCGTGAATAAAAACAATTTTTTCACCTATTTCCATAACCGAATTCATATCATGAGTATTAATAATAGTGGTTATTTCAAATTCTTTAGTAATCTCAAAAATTAGCTCGTCAATAACTATTGAAGTCTTCGGATCTAACCCCGAATTAGGTTCATCACAAATCAAATATTTAGGATTTAAAGAGATAGCACGGGCAATAGCAACTCGTTTTTGCATTCCCCCACTCAATTCCGAAGGATATTTTTTATTAGCATTTTCTAACTTAACCTGTTTTAAACAGTAATTTACCCGATCAAGTTTTTCACCCAACGTCATTTTTGAAAACATATCGAGAGGGAATCTCACATTTTCCTCCACTGTCATGTAATCGAAAAGAGCAGAACCCTGAAAAAGCATTCCAATCTCTTTCCTTATATTCTTACGGTCATCATCACTCATATTTACAAAACTTCGTCCATCAAAAAGTATATCACCCGAATCAATCTTATGAAGTCCTACAATTGATTTTATCAAAACCGTTTTCCCCGAACCACTCTGCCCAATAACTAGGTTAACCTTTTCCTTGTCGAAAATCGTTGATATATGACTTAAAACCGGTTTATCATCAAATGACTTCGATAAATCAACAACTTCAATCATGTTAATAATATTTGAGTCAGTATTAAATTAAAAACAAGAATCTGAATGCTACTAATAACGACAGCTTTTGTACTTGAACGTCCAACCTCAAGTGCTCCACCCGATGTGTAATAACCATAGTAAGCCGATACAGTGGAGATGATAAAAGCAAATACAACAGATTTTATTAAAGAATAAACAACATAAAACGGCTTAAAACTATATTGTATCCCGTATATATAATCGGCCGAATTAACCTCTCCGGTAATAACACCAGCAGCCCATCCGCCAAAAATACCAATACCCATACTAACAATAACTAATAATGGAAATATTAACACAGTAGCACATAATTTAGGCAAAACAAGATATCCGGGCGAATTAACACCCATTATTTCCAAAGCATCAATCTGCTCCGTTACCCTCATTGTGCCAATTTCTGAAGCAATATTAGAGCCCACTTTCCCAGCTAATATTAAACTAACCATGGTAGATGAAAATTCTAATAAAATTGAATCTCGGGCTGCCAACCCAATGGTATATTTTGGTATTATAGGCATTTCAAGGTTATATGCAGTTTGAAGTGTAATAACAGCACCCATAAAAACCGAAATCAATGCAACAATACCAAACGAATTAAGTCCCAGATTTTCAACCTCAAGAGACAACTGCCGAAAAAAAATAGAGTGCTTATCGGGTTTCTTAAAAACCTTACACACAAATGCCGAATACCTTCCTAAATGAAAAAAAAACGTCATAGCTACCTAATAAAAATAATAGTTCTAATTTAGTCCTTTCAAAATTCAAAGAAAAATGATTTTATTTATATGCACAAGAAAACAATAATTCATCAAAAATGAATTAAGAAAAACAAATCATTTTATTAAATTAAAAGAAAAAACAATACATGCTTAAATCAAAAACCTATTGCGTTATCATGGCCGGTGGAATTGGATCACGTTTTTGGCCGTTAAGTAAAGAAGAGACCCCGAAGCAATTTTTAGATATCCTCGGGATTGGTAAAACTCTAATACAACAAACCTTTGAACGATTTATTCCAATTTGTCCGGTTGAAAACTTTTTAATCGTTACAAGCGAAAAATATTTTAACCTGGTAAAAGAACAACTACCTCAACTTAAAGATGATCAGATTCTTTTAGAACCGGCAAGGCGAAATACAGCTCCTTGTATTGCATACGCAAATGCCCACATCAAAAAAAGAAACAACGATGCTATAATTGTCGTAACGCCATCCGATCATTTAATTGTTAATGAAGATGAGTACCGAACAAATATTATTAAAGGATTAGAGTTTTCACAAATAAATGATTCATTATTAACAATGGGTATTAAACCTCACCGTCCGGAAACAGGATATGGTTATATTCAAACCGGAAAAACTGTTAGTAATGAATACTCTAATTTTAAAAATGTTAAAACGTTTACCGAGAAACCAAATCTGGAACTGGCCAAAGTGTTTTTCGAAAGTGGTGAATTCTTTTGGAATTCAGGAATTTTTATTTGGTCATTAAAAAGTATCGAAAAAGCTTTTTACGATCACTTACCTGATGTAAAATCGCTCTTTGACGAACATGAGTCGGCAATTCTTACTCCTGAAGAACCTGTTATAATAAAAAATATCTATTCGATATGTAAAAATATTTCTATCGACTACGGGGTAATGGAAAAAGCTAATAATGTGTTTGTTCAAATTGTTAACTTCGGATGGTCCGATCTTGGAACCTGGTCATCATTACATGAACACTCTAATAAAGATAACGATAAAAATGCCGTATTAAGTGGTCATGTTCAACTGTATGACACTAACAACTCAATAATTCATCTGGCTAAAGGTAAAAAAGCAATTATTAATGGACTTAATAACTTTATTGTTGTTGATACCACTGATGAACTATTAATTTGCCCAATGAAAAAGGAACAAAAGATTACTCAGTATTTAAATGATCTGAAAACCGAATTTGGCAACTAAGAAAAATATACAACAAAAAAGGAGGAACTAAATATTTCTCCTTTTTTATTGCCAAACAATCTGATTAATAGTTAGAATCAATAATAAAACCACATTTTTTAATATGATCCCAAAATTTAGGATATGACTTAGTTACCACCATTGGATCCTCAATAATAACATTAAAACCTTTTAATGCCAAAGGAGCAAATGCCATAGCCATTCGATGATCCTTATAGGTATTTACATTAATGGGGTTTTCCTTTTCTATTTGGTTTTTAGTTCCATTCCAAACTAAAGTATCTTTACCATTGGTAGCCAATACAAAACCAAACTTACTCAACTCATCAATTAAAGCATAAATACGATCCGACTCTTTAATTCGTAAAGTTTGTAAACCCGAAAAAATAAATGGTATATTTAGTGCACAACACGTAACTGCAAATGTTTGTGCCAAATCGGGCTGATCGGAAAAATCGTAATCGAATTGCGAAACTATTGCACTTGACTTTTCTAAAATAGTATATCCATCTTTAAATTTTGTACTCACTCCTATATTAGAAAACAAATCTGCTACTTTTGAATCGCCTTGAGGACTTTTTTCATACAAACTCTCAATAATAACGCTCCCTTCTGTTGCCAGTGCTACCATTTCGTACCAATACGATGCTGCACTCCAATCACCCTCAACACAATAAGGTCTGGGTTTATAAATACTCTCAGGCACTTTAATAGCATTATCATGCCAGGTTGTTGAAACCCCAAATTCTTCCATTAGTTTTAATGTGAGATATATATACGGCTTCGAAATTATCTCACCGGTAAGTTTTAAAGTTAACCCACCCTCAATACAAGGAGCAATCATTAATATAGCTGAAATATACTGACTACTTATATCTCCGGCCAACTCAAGTTCTCCTCCTTTTAACGATACCCCGGTAATTTTTAATGGGGGAAACCCTTCCTTTTCGGTATATTCAATTTCGGCTCCCAACTTACGCAAAGCATCAACCAAAATAGCAATAGGACGTTGTTTCATACGCTCCGAACCAGTAACAACCCACTCCCCAACAATACGTGAAAGATACGCAGTTAAAAAACGCATTGATGTACCCGCTGCTCCAATATCAAATACATTGCTATTACTATTAAATACATTTAGCAATACATCTGTATCATCACTATCCGACAAATTATCAATTTTATACGGACTATACGCCAATGCATTTAAAATTAATACCCTGTTACTAATACTTTTCGATGTTGGCAAAGGTACTTTAAATGAATCAACCTTTCCCGATGTACGAACCCTGTATTGCATTATTATAATTTAATATTACAACTATTTATTAAACACCATTACTTAATACTTCTGTAAAAATCCATTGAGGCAATAATATCTTCCTTTGAGCAAACAATGTCAATTTGAACTGATCCAGGCTTATCAAGTAATGTTACATTAATACGACCTCCTTCATTTTTTTTATCGTGAGTAGTAAGTTCGTAAATTATATCATCGGTACTCTTATCAATTGCAAACGATCCATATATACTTAATATACTCTCCGATATACTCTTAACCTCATCTAAAGGAAATCCTAATTTAAGATGCGACAGATACAATTCGGCAATCATTCCATAAGCCACCGCATAACCATGTAATAACGGGCGTCCGGATTTCAAAGCAAAACTTTCTATTGCATGACCAATTGTATGGCCAAAATTTAATGCTTTTCGAATCCCCTTTTCGGTTGGATCGGCTTCAACAAAATGTTCTTTAATTGCTATACTATCGGCAACCAGTTTCTTTAACCCTTCGAGATTAGGATTTTTTAGGTTAAACGACTTAAGTTCCAACCACGATTTTTCGGAGAAAATTAAGGTGTGTTTTATCATTTCAGCAAAACCCGAAATTAAATTACCCGAATCGAGCGTATCTAAAAATGACGTGTCGATTAAAACAGCATGAGCAATATTAAAAACCCCTATTTCATTTTTAAACCCTTCGAAATTAATCCCTGTTTTCCCCCCAACCGAAGCATCCACTTGCGACAATAATGTTGTTGGAATATTAATAAATTTTAATCCCCGCTTAAAAGTTGATGCAACAAAACCTCCCAAATCGGTTGGCATACCTCCGCCAAGATTAATCAAAACCGATTTTCTGTCGGCACCTCCATTACTTAACTTTTTCCACAATTCAACAACTACGTCAATATTTTTATGGTCATCACCCGCAGTAATAACAAAAGTTCTTTCGTCACATATTCCATCTATCCCTTTTATTTTAGGATAACAATATTTATACGAGTTATCATCGGTCAAAACAAATATTTTATCTTTCTGAAAACTGTTTAACAACCCGGCTAAATCACTTTTCAAATTTTCAACAATATATACCTCAGACAAATTAAAATCTAAACGAACCATTTCTTTAATTTCTATTTTTTTTGAGACACAAAAATACTTTTTTTAATTAATAATCGTCATAAAACCAAAAATGCATATTTTCATAAACTATATTTAATATCATTAATAAGCAATTTGTTTGTTATCTTATGGCCAACACCTATATTTGCAGTTCTTAACTTCGAAAACTAATATTATTATGAGAAAATTATTATTTATTAGCATTCTATTATCAACTTTTTTAAGTCTTTCGCAGGCACAGGTAATGAAAAAAGGCGATAACGCATTTAACTTTGGTTTAGGTATACCAAATGTTGAGGGAAACATTAAAATGCCGGCAATAATTGCGGCCTATGATCATGGTTTTTCCGAAAAATTAGGTATCGGGTATATCTCAGGCGGTGCTCAATTATCATTCTCTTCAGGGGGCGATGAGTATTGGGGTGTTAAATACCGAAATACCTATTTTGTAATTGGCCCCAGGGCTGCTTATCATTTCGATTTTGTTGATATTACAGGCAATAGTGCCTTTGAAAAATTTGACATTTATGCAGGTATTTTTGCAGGCTTTTCTTTTGAGTCATATAAAACCGAATATACCTCATATAATGAAACCGGTTCCAAAACCAACTTTAGAGAAGATTTATTTATAGGTGCCCGATACAGTTTTGCTGATAATCTTGCTGTATATGCCGAATCGGGATATGGAATTGCTTATTTAAGCGCAGGTATTAGCTTTAAATATTAATTAATTTATATAAACAATCTCAGGCAGTTGAACTACCTGAGATTGTTTGTTATTTTTTGTAAAGTAACTTAAAACAAGTAACCAATTACTTTACTTATTTTTCTGATTTAAAATATCCTGGGTAATAACCAAAGTATCTAACGACACTGAATAAGCAGCAAAAAAGCCTCGCGCTCCGTTTGAAACATTAGTTGGCACATTTGCCGATGGCCCACTAAATATTGGCACTTTAGGACTCATTTCTAATACAACAGCAGTTAAAAAATCGTAATATTCTTCAGTTATTCCATTCATCTCCAAAATATAAACATCGCCCAAATTGGGAGCTCCAAACTCTCTTATTCCATCATCATCTTCCTCACTCAATTGATAAATTTCGACATTCATGCTTGTTCCCGATACAATAAATTCATCGTTAGTTATTGTCCAATCCTGTATTTGATCGGAAATAACAGTATCGTTTTTATAAACTTTAAACACATAAAAATCCTCAGTTTCGGCAGGTTCAACAGCATGAAGAATCAGACTCCAAAACTCATAACTATACTGCTTCCCATACTTCATCGAAAAAGAATCGATAGGAGCAACCGGTTTTAATTCACTTTCTGCTTCGTAAACTTCGGCTATACCATCGCCATTCGCATCAATATTTTCAATAATCAATTTGTATGTGCGACCGACAACCCCAATATAATTTCCAGGGCTTTTATAATACCCCGGATAACCCTTTAACTCAGCAAACAAAACCGAATCAACACCATCAAAAACAGTTACTTTAGCCCCGGTAACAGAAGGTGCTGATTCGTTATAAAAATAATCGACACTCATTGTTAAATTAATATATTTTGGTCCCGGGAAATCAGAAATAGCCCCATCAACAACTAAAACAGACTCCATACTTCCCAAATCAGGCATAAAATCTTCGGTACACGAGGGCATTAAAAATCCACTTAATACAAAGCTTACTAATACCTTTACTACTTTTGACTTATATAAATTCATATTTTAAAATTTAAAATTGTAAGTAACTGACGGAATAACTGAAAACAAATAAACAAGAGTACCTTTATTTACAACAGAATTACCTTCTTCACTACCAAAACTCACCATCCAGGGATTATGACGCCCATAAACATTGTAAACCGAGAAATTCCACTCACCCTGCCATCTCCTGTTTTTCACATTTTTACTTTGCAAAGTATAACCTATATCCATTCGATGATATGCCGGGAAACGATCCTTATTTCGTCCATTATAAACAGGGACATTAGTATAGTAATTACCCTGCGAAATATAGTGTACTTTACCTAGCTCCATTCGATGCGATGGTGCTGTATAAGGAGTACCAGATGTATAAACCCAATTAATCGAAAAGCTACCTCGCTTACCAACTTTCCTGTTTAAAACAATTGAAAAATCGTGTGGCCTGTCGTAGGGCGAGTTATATGTTTTACCATCAAAAACCTCATCAATTTTTCTATAAGCCCTGGAATAAGTATAACTAACCCATCCACTATATTTCGGCTTGGTTACCCTCACTAAAAATTCGGCTCCATAGGCATGTCCCGTACCTGTTCGCATTTCGCCTTCCAAATACCTATTTAATAACAAATTGGCATGATCTTTAAAATCAATTACATTACGCATATCTTTATAAAAAAGTTCAACAGATGTCTCTATAGTATTATTGTCAAAATTTCTAAAATATCCAACAGCTCCCTGATCAGATATTTGAGGCTTAATGTTTGGTGATGCCGGAAACCAAACATCAAGAGGCGATCCGGTAGTTGAATTGGAGGCTAACTGAATGTATTGAACGGTTCGTGAATAACTGGCTTTAACCGACGACTTTGGATTTAGCATGAATGTCATTGCAACACGAGGTTCAATATTATTATAAGTATTATAAAAATCTAAATTATCGTACTCTTCATGCCCAACTTTCTCATAATTATTATCGTACTGATAATAAGTTGCCTCACCAACATTCGAAAAACTTGAAAACCTCAACCCATAACGAACCGATAAAACCGGAGTAATTTTCTGATCGTTACTAACATAAACCGAGCTTTCGAACGAACGGGCGTAAGGCATTTGTATTTTGCTAATATATGAGTCTTCACCAACACCTCTTGCAAAACCGGGATCAATTCGATGGTACAAAACCTGTCCTCCAAATGATATGGTATTTTTAGTATTCAAAAAATAATCAAAATCGAGCTTAACTCCATAATCGGTTAATTGCGACTCCCATAAAAAACCTGAACCACCGTTATCTTCAGCCCCAATTTTATAATCGTAATTACTCAAAATAAATGTGAAATTCGAAAAAAGACGTGGCGTAAAAACATGATTCCATCGTGCAGTTACAGTTTGGTTACCATAATTAAACTCGTTAGTAGTTTGTTTCATAACATCGCGACCAAAATAACCACTTAAATAAATGCGATTGTTTTCATTTATTGTATGATTAATTTTTGCATTCAAATCGTAAAAATAAAGCTGTGCTTTTCGTATTGCAGTATCTGATGCTAAAGGAAGAAAAAGATCGGCATAACTCCTACGTCCACTCAAAACAAATGATGTTTTTTCGTTAAAAACAGGACCTTCAAGTGTTAACCGCGACGATATTAATCCAATACCACCATTTCCCGAAAATTGCTGATTATTTCCTTCCTTCATTCTTACATCTAAAACCGATGCTAAACGTCCTCCATAATTTGCAGGAATATCTCCTTTATACAAATTAACATCTTTTAATGCATCGTTATTAAATACCGAGAAAAAACCCATTAAATGACCTGCATTGTAAACCGTTGCCTCATCAAGCAAAACAAGATTCTGATCCGGACTACCTCCACGAACACTAAAACCGCTACTGCCCTCACTTGTTGCTTTTACGCCCGGAAGCATCTGTATAACTTTTATTGGATCAACTTCGCCAAGCAATACAGGAACCGATTTTATGGTCTTACTCTGTAATTTCTCAACACCCATTTGTGTATCTGTAACATTAGCATCGGGTTTTTTCGAAACAACAGTTACTTCATTTATCTCTTCGGCATTTGGGGTTAATCTCACATTAGTTGTAATATCGCTATTAATATTTAACTCTTTTTCAACAGATTCAAATCCTAAATAGGTATAAGTAAGCCTATAGTTTCCGGGAACTACTGATAAAGAATAAAAACCATACAAATTAGTAACTGCACCTGTTTTTAATTCATTAATAAAAACTGTAGCCCCAATTAATGCCTCTCCTGTCAATTGATCTTTTATATAACCACTAATGACAGCATTTTTACGCACTGCACCCGGATTATTCTCGCCATAACCCATGTTAGAAATAATAAGCAAAATTATTAATAATAGTACTGCCCTATTCTTTTCCATTTTATGCTTTAAAAATATTTTTATAAAAAATGATTATCGAATATATTGACAACTCAAATGTAAACTGGTTGCACACGAGAAAAAAATAATTACAACCTTTTTCTTTTAAAAATCAAAATCACCTGTTAATCAACAAAAAAAGCCGGTCAAATTTCCGGCTTTTTATCTTTTTTATCGATATATGTTATTTTAATACAAATTCCTTTTTCAAACCTTTTGCCAATCCAATCAAACGAACCATCTCACCCCGATACCCTTCAATATCTGAACCTTTCGATTTTAATGCCATATTTTTTATATCTTCAAATGATAAATTACTAACATACTCCGATTTCCGTAACAACATACCAAAACCAGCTACACTAGCTGCAAATTGCAAATCATCTGTTGCATTTTCAAAATTTTTCACGCTCCCGGAAACAGTTTTAACAATAAGTTTCGACTTTTGACCATCGGGTTGCTTATACCTTAATTTTAAAGTCATCCATTCATTTAACAAACTATTTTTAACATTTGTTTTAACCTGATATTTTAATTCATCGACCATATCTTTATAAGTTTCGGCATCTGAAGCCTGAATCGGTACAATTTCGTAAAGAGCTGTTACTGTATGACCTGCTCCAATATCTCCCGCATCTTTTTTGTCGTCGTTAAAATCTTCGTTGTTCAACACTCTGTTTTCATACCCAATTAACCTATACGCTGCTATTTTTTTGGGATTAAATTCAATTTGAAACTTAACATCTTTAGCAATAGTGTATAAAGTACCACCAAATTCACTCACTAAAGTTTTTTGAGCTTCCTGTAAATTATCGATATATACATAATTTCCATTGCCTTTATCAGCTATAATCTCCATTTTGTCATCCTTATAATTTCCCATGCCAAAACCTAAAACAGTTATGAAAATCCCCTTTTCTCTCTTCTGTTCAATCATTCGTTCCATTTCGGCATTTGAACTGGCTCCTATATTAAAATCACCATCAGTAGCAAGTATAATCCTGTTATTTCCCCCTTCAATAAAATTTTCTCCGGCAATTTTATATGCTAAATTTAATCCCTCTCCCCCGGCTGTTGAACCTCCGGCCTGTAAATTATTTAACGATGACATTATTACATCTTTTTGATCTCCTGATGTAGACTTCAAAACCATACCGGCTGCTCCGGCATATACCACAACAGAAACCCTATCCTGTTTGCGCAATTCATTAACTAATAAACCAAAAGCCGATTTCAATAATGGTAGTTTATTATCTGCTTCCATTGAACCCGATACATCGATTAAAAACACAATGTTTGACGATGGCAAATCGGTTTTGTCTATCTCCTTTCCTTTTAACCCTAACTTTAATAAATAATGCTCGTTATTCCATGGACAAACTGCCATTTCACTACTAATTGAAAATGGATCATCACCCTTAGGCTGTGGATAATTGTAATTAAAATAATTAATCATCTCCTCGATACGAACTGCATCAATAGGGGGTAACTGTCCATTATTTAAAAACCTACGTACATTTGAATAAGAAGCTCTGTCAACATCAACCGAAAACGTTGACAAAGGCTCATTAAGTACATCTTTAAATCCATTATCATGAACAGTAGAATAACCCTCGGCATTAAAATCCTGCATTTGATATGACATAGGAGCTGAAAATTCCATTTCGCAATTAGCCATTACCGAACGGTCAAATCTTCTAATTTTAGCTCCTCCTTTAATTATTCCTTTTGAATAATCAACAACAACCAACTCATCCAATGCATAATTGGAAAGTTCCATTTTAACATTTACATTTTTCTTACCTTTAATATTTATCTGCTTTGTTTCGTATCCAATGTATGAAAATACCAACCACTCATCATTCTCAGCCACTTTTAACGAAAAACTACCATAAGTATCGGTAATACATCCATTATTATTACCTTTAATATACACATTTACCCCATACAAAGGATTATTGTTCTCATCGATCACTATACCCGAAATAACCCGAACCGACTGACTATAGGTTACACCAGACATAATAATAACTAACACAAAAAATAAAATTCTCATTAACTGCATTTTTCCTCTATTCAAAGTTTCCATAACAAAAAGTTTTAGTTTAACATTTTTATTACAGGATTCAATGGTTTTATATATTCCATAAAAAAATTCATTTTTTAAAAAAATATTCTTTTTCACTACTATTATTATAAATTTGACAATCAAAACACAACAGTTTGTCGCGCCATTTCGATCATACCAGCCCTTCAGACCAAGATCTGTTAACTCACTACCAACTCACTAACAACATTGAGGTGCTGGGGCAATTATTTGAACAATACATGCATCTTGTTTATGGTGTTTGTCTTAAATACCTTAAAGAACGCGAATGGGCAAAGGATGGTGTTATTCGTATTTTCGAAAAACTGGTTGAGGAAATTCCTAACCACCAAATTGATAATTTTAAACCATGGCTATATGCCATTACTAAAAACTTTTGTTTAATGGAACTTCGTAGCCGCAAATCATCTTTAGAACGTGAAAAAAAATGGGCAGAAGAAAACATTGTACTTGTGGATTATTCATTTTCACTGCATCCTATTGATGATGACAATAATAAAGGACTAAACACAGCACTTAAAAATTGCATTGAAAAACTAAAAAAAGAACAAAAACAATGTATTGAACTGTTTTATTTTGATGATAAATGCTACCAGGAAATTTCTGATATTTCAGATATTAGTCTTAATAAAGTCAAAAGTTACATACAGAATGGGAAAAGAAATTTAAAAATTTGCATGGAAAAAAATCATGAAATCCATCAAAAATAATAATCAAATAACCCCTAAACGAATACTCGATTATTTAAAGGGAATACTTACTAATCAGGAAAAAAACCGGTTGGAAAGGGATGCTATGACAGATCCGTTTGAATCAGATGCTTTTGATGGTTTATCGGGTTTATCGGCTAATGAACTTGACAACGATCTTTCAGAAATAAAATCACAACTCTTTAAAAAGAAAGAATTACGCCCAATAACTGTCTTTTTAAGAATCGCATCAATAGTTTTCCTTTTGCTCATTCCTTCTTTTTCAATTTGGTACTTTATTACTTTCAATCCTAAAGAAGAAACTTTTGCAGATGTAAAATATAATCAGCTCGACAGTAGCTTTACTCTTAAAAAGCAAATTCATGAAAAAATTACAAATCATGACTCTACAAATACAATAAAAAACATAATAACTTCAAATAAAAAGACAATTCCTTCAGTGCAAAAAAAAGCTACTCCAAAACAAAGAGTCAGAAAAATAGAATTTGACACAGATAAAATTAAAAAAACTGAAGCTGCAATAAAAAAAGAAGATTCCCCCATAATTAAAAACAATAAAACTTTTGATAAATCAATTTCAGGTAATGTAACAGATGAAGACAATCAACCACTACCAGGTGTCACAATAATGCTTAAAGACGAAAGTATTGGTACTATATCTGACACAAACGGCAACTACTCCATACAAACAAAAAACAATAACGACGTATTAGTGGCAAATTACATAGGATATAAAAGTGAGGAAGCCAGTATAATAAAAGACTCAATTATTAATTTCAAATTGAATCCAGAGATATTGGCACTTGATGAAGTAGTTACTGTTAGTTATAACAAAACAAAACAATTACCATCCTCCATAATACCCCCAAAACCAGTAATAGGAATGACTGAATACCATAATTATATTGAAAAACAGCTTAAATATTTATCAGATAGCCTGCAAAACAAAAAAATTGCAATCGTTATTATAACCATTTCATACGATGGCTCAATAAAAAGTGTTAATATTGAAAAAAGTCCCGGATCGGAATATTCCGAAGAAATAATTAATGCAATTAAGAATGGACCAAAATGGATTGCAGGAACAAAAGATGGAATAACAATTGAATCGAAAAGAAAAATAAGACTAGTATTTAAACCAAATTAAATTTGGCACGTTTTTAGTTTGCAATTTTTAACAAAACCAAAAAAATAAACATGAAAAAGACAGTAATTGCACTTATAGTATTATTAGTGACTACAACTACCTGGTCGCAAAAATTCGCATTGGGTTTAAAACTTGGTACAACATCAACCCAATATACAGCCGATAATTTAACCAAGCCATCTTCTATTACTTTTGATGGAATAAAAAACGATGCTAAAACCGGATTATTATTTGGAGCCTATGCAAAACTAAAGCTATTCGGAAACCTATCATTTCAACCCGAATTGTACTATGCAAAAAAAACCGGTGAAGCTACCTACGACCTTGGCACAGAAAGTACTTCTGAAGATGTTACATTTCATACCTGGGATATACCAATACTGGCAAATTATAATCTTATCGATTTAAAAGTAGCTAAAGTTTATGCCGTTACAGGGCCCGTTATGTCGTTTGTGGCAAAAAACGCAACCTCTTTACCTTCTCAAGTTGGAGGAAGCGATGATACAAATACTGCAAACTGGGGGTTTCAGCTTGGTGGAGGTGTTGAGGTTTGGAAATTCAACCTCGATGCCCGTTATGAATGGGGATTAAGTAATGTTTCGGATGTTTCAAATAACCTATCAGGCCTTGAGTTCAATAGAAAAAGTAATATGCTTACAATATCTATTGGCTATAGAATAATTGGAATTTAAAATAACTCACCATTATAAAAAGGCTGTCTCAAATGAGATGGCCTTTTTTATTAATCTTTATAATATATTTACCCTAAATAATCGTAATGAAAAAAATCAAAGAATTAAATATCTTTGCATTCATTTTTTAGGTTAACAAACAAGTCAGAAATAATCAATTATACAATATATACTGTTAATGAAGCATATTCGTAATTTTTGCATAATAGCCCATATCGACCACGGAAAAAGTACGCTGGCCGATCGTTTGCTTGAATACACAAAAACCGTTGAAGGAAAACAACTGCAGGAGCAAACACTTGATGAC
The DNA here is from genome assembly GCA_016933045.1 of Marinilabiliaceae bacterium. Lineage (GTDB taxonomy): Bacteria > Bacteroidota > Bacteroidia > Bacteroidales > Marinilabiliaceae > JAFGBR01. The sequence goes on from JAFGBR010000074.1 coordinate 15,981, forward strand.
ATGGATCTGGAACGAGAAAGGGGAATAACCATCAAAAGTCACGCTATTCAAATGAATTACGAAAAAGATGACAAAAAATACACATTAAACCTTATTGACACTCCGGGTCACGTTGATTTTTCATACGAAGTATCAAGGTCAATTGCAGCCTGTGAAGGAGCTTTATTAATTATTGATGCCACACAAGGCATACAGGCTCAAACTATCTCCAATCTTTATCAAGCCATCGACCACGATCTTCACATTATTCCGGTGTTAAACAAAATGGATTTACCAAATGCTATGCCCGAAGAAGTGGAAGACCAAATTATTGACCTTTTGGGATGCGACAGGGAAGAGATAATAAGGGCAAGTGGTAAAACCGGTGAAGGTGTTTTTACCATTTTAGATGCAATTGTTGATAAAATCCCTGCCCCACAAGGAGATACCGAAGCCCCTCTGCAATGTTTAATATTCGATTCGGTTTTCAACTCATTTAGAGGTATTATAGCCTATTTTAAAGTAGTTAATGGTGAAATACGAAAAGGCGATTTAGTTAAATTTTTTGCAACGGCGAAACAATATAATGCCGATGAAATTGGAGTTTTACGCCTCAACCTTGAACCAAGAGAAATTCTTAGTACTGGTGATGTTGGATATATTATTTCTGGTATTAAAACCAGCAAAGAAGTTAAAGTTGGCGATACCATTACTCACGTAAAAGGGGGGTGTAATAAAGCTATTGAAGGATTTGAGGAGGTAAAACCTATGGTTTTTGCTGGTGTTTACCCCATTGATAGCGAAGACTATGAAGATCTTCGTGCCTCAATGGAAAAACTTCAACTTAACGATGCTTCTCTTACTTTCCAACCTGAATCTTCTGCTGCTTTAGGATTTGGTTTCCGATGCGGTTTTCTGGGGTTGTTGCACATGGAGATTATACAGGAACGTTTAGACCGAGAGTTTGATATGAATGTTATCACAACAGTACCAAACGTACCATACAAAGCAATAACTAAGAAAGGAGAACTAATTGAAGTTCACATGCCATCTATGCTTCCCGAAGCAACCCTGCTCGAACATGTTGAAGAACCTTACATTAGAGCCCAGGTAATTACACAATCGGAATATATTGGCCCTATTATGACTCTTTGTCTTGGTAAAAGAGGTGAATTAGTAAAACAACACTTTATTGCAGGTAACCGTGTCGAAATAGATTTTGACATGCCTCTGGCCGAAATTGTTTTTGACTTCTACGATAAATTAAAAAGTATTTCGAAAGGTTATGCATCATTCGATTACTATCAAACCGGGTTCAGAGAATCTAAACTAGTTAAACTCGACATACTGTTAAACAGCGAACCCGTAGATGCATTATCTACTTTAACTCACGTTGACAATGCACAATCGTTTGGTCGTCGTATGTGCGAAAAACTTAAAGAACTTATTCCACGTCAACAATTTGATATTGCTATACAAGCTGCTATTGGAGCAAAAATAATATCGCGCGAAACAGTTAAGGCTGTTCGTAAAGATGTAACTGCAAAATGTTACGGAGGTGATATTTCGCGGAAAAGAAAACTTCTTGAAAAACAGAAAAAAGGTAAAAAACGAATGAAACAGATTGGTAATGTTGAAGTTCCTCAAAAAGCTTTTCTTGCAATTTTAAAACTCGATTAAAAATTAAGAGCTGTTCAAAAAAGATATTTGAACCCTAGAGAATTGAATATTTGCTCCGGTAGGAGTACAAATAAAAAGAGGGTGTTTCCGAATTGTGAAACACCCTCTTTTTTTAACTATAATATTTTAAAATTCCCATAAATCGTGCTCAAAAGTAGCTATGTCATTCTTAATTCTTTCCGACTCTAGCATAGCATCCATACCTACTGCATACTGATCTATTTGTCGGTTATTATAAACGTTTGCTTCCCTAACAATATACGAACCAAAATGTCGCTTAATAAAAATATCATCAAAAGTCCTGCGTTGAGCATCATTTCGTGGATTAAATACTTCATGCCTTGCAAAAATATCTCTAGCCTGGTTAAAGTATACCCAAAAAACCATTTTGCGTTTAATCTCATCATCACCACCTGCATTATCAACAAACTCTCTGATAGGACAAAGCCCAAGAATCCGAACATCAAGCTTTGAATAATTACGATCGAAAAACCATATTTCCTTAACCATTATCTGCTTAACTTCATCAGTTCTCTTTTCGCCCGAAATAATTTTAGTCTCGAAAAGACCCGTCTCAACATTTTGAATTTCCTGAGTATCAGCAAGTGCTCCCATTTCAGCATTAACCTGATCTAATGTTAAAGGCACTCTAAATTCATCTTCGTGTTTTGTCGAATATGCTGTTAAACCTTCATATTGAATACCGTGTATTAATAAATCAATTAAACTATAACGATCATCCATAGGACGAACAGGATAATACAATGGTAAATTTATTCTCTCGCGCAAATCAATAATTCTCCAAACCTTCTTTGCCCATAGAACATCAGCCTCTCTAATATATGGGTACGGTATTGGTCTATTATTCGTAACATGCTCCTTTTCATAAATCCCATCTAATACATTTTGTGCCGATACCTGCTCAACACTATTGAACAGTCCAACAATCATCAAAATCAAGAATACTCTTTTCATATTATAGTATTTTGTATTTTAGGTCAAAATCTAAATTCTGTTTTTACTATCATGTAAACCTCAATATTTACGTTCAATATCGGCCATAGGTTACATAAAATATTAATCTATTGTAATAGTAATACTTCCCAATTTTTTCGGAACATTATCAGGTCCTTTTGCTGATATTCCATTAATATATACTTTATCCCCTCGGTTTAACCCACCTATTAATTCCAATTGTTGTTTTGTAAATCGGTTAGATTCAGATTGTTCATCAATTGTATATCCTTTTTTTACGGCAGACACATTAAATCGAGTTACTTTATACTCCAATTCAAAATCAAAATCTTCCATCTCAGCCATAATACCCGTTTGAGCCAAAAGCAATCCCTTACGCAATGTACCTTCATTAATACCGGCAACCTTAGCTATTGGAGGTGGTATTCGCTTAATACGAAAATCCATGTAGCCAATACTTCTCTTTCCATTCTCGGTTTTTGCAAACACCGTAATACGCGATTTAGCTCCTGCTGTTCGTGGATTAACCCTAACTAAATACTGATTTTTTACTTTTCTATATTTAGCATTGGTAATCGCAATTTCCAAATCATTACTATTAACACCAGGGACTGAAATTGTTACCGGATTTTCAACCGCTTCATAAAAAACATTCATTTTTGTTGGCGATATCACAACCATTGGTTCAATAACTTCATAATCAAGAGTAAAAGGTCGTTCAACCATTCCATCAGGCCCAGGTATCATAACCTTTCCTGCAATTTCTTTTGGTCCTATTGATGTTGCCGGAACTTTAACATTTCCCACACCATCTACAACCTCAATATTTGATACACCATCAATTTGAAACTCTGGTTGTAATGTTTCATCCTGTCCTGCAACCAAAACCTGTGCATTATACTCACCACCTCTAATAACTACTTTAGATGTTGGTATAACATACGGATCAACCTTAGTGAACTTAAAAGAACTGGCATCAACCGAAGTATGTAAATACCTTAACATGTCGGCTTCACTATTTCTAACCGTACTAATCATTTCACTCATAAGAGCCATAGATGCAGACATAGGTAAATGCTCAAATTTTTCGCTCTGCCACGAACGACCATCAGCTCCTTCCGGATCAGGAGTGCTAAGCATTTTTTCAATGTTATGCCGAAGTGTCGTATCTTCTTCATTAACATATTTAAGCAATAACTCTTTATAGGTCTTAAATTTATCTTTTAAGTCGATACTCCTACTCCCTGTTTTTTCAACCAACATTACCTGAGCTGCTACATCCTGATTATCCTGCCCTGTAAAATTCAATGGTGTTGCTTCTTCCGAATTATCAACTTTTCTAACCATTATCCATTTTAAAGAGTCAATATAACCTATCAGCTCATCAGCCAAATTTTGTATCTCAAGTGCCTTTTTGTACTCAGCATCAGCTCTTGGATTATTACCGGCATCTACTTTAAAATTAAAATATAATGACTTGTTTTTTTTCTCAACCGCGTCAATCGATTGTTGAATACTCTCATCTACCAAAACAAAAGCTTTCAGTAATTCACCTGAAACATTTAAGGCAAGCATTGCGGTAAGGAATAAATACATCATTCCTATCATCTTTTGCCTAGGGGTTTCGGGACAGTTTCCGCCACTCATATTAATCTTGAATTAGTTAGTTTCTTATTAGTTCCTTCCATTCATAGCACTAAGCATATTGCCATAAATATTATTTAAGTCACTGATGGAACTGCTAAGTTTGGCTACTTGTTCTTTATAATTTTTTGTATCTGAAACAGAATCAACTAATTGATCCTTTATATCTTTTAATCCTTTGGTCATTGCCTCCGACATTTGAACCTGCTCATTACTGGCTTTTAACTGGAGTTCAAATATTGAATTAATTGCACCCAAATTTTTATTCATATCTTTAAGTTGTTCGCTATACGAACGACTGTTTACTGATATTTGTTCAGCTTCATTATTTATTGAACTACTCAACGATGAATATGAAGCTAACAATTTCTCTCCCGATTGAGTTAAATCATGGGCAATTTTTGTACCCGAATTAGCAATAACATCGGCCGTTGAACTATATGATTGTGCTAAAGCAGAAGCTGAATTTTCCAATGTTTTAACTGACTCCATTTGACTTGAAGAAAGTTTTGATATTGATTCAGAAGCACTTTTCATACTTTGCAAATAAGACTCTGTTGCAAAATTAGCATCCGATAAATCAGATAACTGACCGGTAGTCAAAGTTAATTTCTTTATTCCTTCCGCTAATTTTTCAACAATTTCAGGCTCAAGAGAACCACTCTCTATTAAGGCAGCCAAATCACTGCTACCACCACCACCAACACCACCACGACCTCTGTTTTCATTAGGTTCTAAACCAACCAATTCGGGATAAACCAAACTCCAATCGGGCATAGCATGTGGCGGCTCAAATGCCGATAAAAAGAATATAATTGATTCTGTACCTAAACCGGCAATCAACATAAGACTTGCTCCCGGTAAATGGAGGATCTTCCATAATGCACCTAAAATAACAACAGAAGCACCCCAACCATAAACTTTGCCCATTACTTTTTTATATCCGGGGCTTTCTACAAATTCGGTAATACTCATAATCGCGTTTTTTTCAGTCAATGATAATTTTACTATTCACCAATAATGTCACGTACACACCTAAAACCTATATATGATTTTGAAGAATCCTGATATTCATAGGTACGTGTTCCATTTTGCAAATAATATCCAATATCTTTCCAGGATCCACCTCTAATAACCTTACGTTTTAACACGCTAGGATCTTCAGGTTTAGCATTATACTTATAGGTAGGGTTAAAATCGTGAGTAAAACTATACGATGACTCATCAAATGTAGCTGATGTCCATTCTGCAACATTACCAGCCATATCCAACAATCCAAAATCATTTGGCATATATGAACCAACAGCAATAGTTGTCATTCCACCATCATCACCATATCTACCTCTAAGAGGTTTAAAATTAGCAAGGAAACATCCTTTATCATTTCTTGTATAAAGGCCACCCCATGGATACATCCCATTTTCAAGACCTCCACGAGCTGCATATTCCCATTCAGCTTCGGTTGGCAAACGATAGGCCATAACACGTGGTTGACCTTTCGAATCTAAAAAGTTATTCAATAACTGAGTTCTCCAAATACAAAATGCACTTGCTTGTTTCCAACTTACACCAACAACAGGATATTCGTCAAATCCGGGATGCCAAAAATACATCTCTGTCCATGGCTCATTAAAAGAATAAGTAAAGTCTGCAATCCAACACAATGTATCGGGATAAACATTTACAGCATCTTTCATTATAAATGCCGAACGATCAGTTATTTTTCGCTCTTCTCCATTTTGATCATATGCAACACCTTCGTATTGCTTTGTATCAAAGTTAAATCTGTTCGATTTTTTTGCAGCTTGTAAAAGATCAACCCATTCGTATTCATAAGTCAGTTTACGAGTATCAATCTCTTTTCTTCTAAAAAATCGTTCATTCTCGGGCAAATACATTTCATCAAGTATCTCAGCATACTCTTCATTTCCCCAATCAATTTCTTCATCCCAGTTTAAGAATGGAGGATCGATTTCATTTCCAAGAGCATCTTCTGTAATAAGAAATTCTTCGAATTGTTCTCCAAGCAATCGACGAGCAATAGAATCACGAACCCATCCGACAAATTGACGGTACTCTGAGTTGGTTATCTCTGTTTCATCCATCCAAAAAGAACGAATCGAAATTGTTTTAGTTTGCGATGTTAATGACCATGCAACATCCTGATCATTTGGCCCCATGTTGAAACTTCCTTGATGAATATACAACATGCCATACGGGTCGGGCTCATAAAATGCACCACTTCGTGCGACACCTGTCAGCTCTCCATTGTTAGATGATTGACATCCACTGAGAATCGCAATTGCAATGATACTTAGGGCAAGTACTTTCTTCATAATTGTTGTATCTGAATTATTTCAAATCTTTTTTATAAATATCTAACACTTTTATAGTGTTTAGTCTTCTTTTCAAAACTTAAGTCAAAAGTGTATCCTAACATAACTTCAATACTACCACCTGATCCATTTGCCACTTTTGACAATCCAATATCGTAACTAACACCTACTTTTAGTCCGCTCTTTAATTCTATTCCTCCCAATACTATAAATGCATCCTGCATTCGATAACTTAAACCACCCCAATAACGTTTCTTGTAGGTTCCATTTATATTATAATCAGCCTGCATTACAACTCCATCTGTTTTGATAAAAATAGATGGTTCTAGAACTATTGGCTTATCTCTTAAAGGAAACTTATAACCTCCTGTAACATAATAAGTTCTTCTAAGATAATAGAAATAATTATCATCAGCATCAAGTTCCTGGTTAAAAAGATGAGAAATGGACAATCCAATATAATAATCATCATTTTTGTAAAAAGCTCCAATTCCATAATCAAAAGTATAACTACTTACTTTACTTTCTAATACAATTGGATCTTCACTAATTCCATCATTAAAAATCCACCCTTTTGACGGATCTAAAACATGATTAAAATATCCGAATGATGCGCCTACACCTATTGATCCATTTACCAATTCATACCTAAGTGAATAACTCAATGTAAACGAATTATCAATAAAATAACCAAGCTGATCGTTCATGAAATTTATTCCGATGCCACTTTGTAATCCAAAAGGATTGATTTCTGCATCAGCTCCAAAAACCGTTGTAATTGGGGCTCCTTCTACTCCATGCCATTGATGCCTATTAATAAACACGGTATTAACCATGCCACTACTTCCGGCAAAACCAGGATTTACAGCCTGTGTATTAAACATATTTTGACTAAACTGCGGATCAGTAGAACTCACGTTTACTGCAAAACATATTAACACAATTAAACTACCTGCTTTTTTAAGAATCAAAGAACTGTTCTGACTCTTTTTTCCAACGAAACATTTGTTAAATCTATAAAACAAATGCATTAAAAAAAAATTTTCTGCATCTAAAAAGAGTTGTGGTTTTTTACTTGATAAATCGCGCAAAGGTTTCGTTTTTTATTATAATCTGACTTAATTTTTATTTTCACTCTGATTTTCAATGACTTTCAAACAATAATGATAACCATCTATCGGGTATATGATTTTCTTTTATCATTAAATAATCTTTATATGAACACGAAACAATTTGTTTCTCATTTTCGATGGGAAGCTCAACCCACCAACGATTATTTTCTGTATTACAAAAAAATCTAATATGTAAATCAATTTCGTCCAACTGAACATGATAAACATAATAACTCTCAATATCTCTAAACGGATAATCATTATTTCTATTGGCTATTCCTTCAAAAAAATGCCAAATTATTTGTGCCCCTAAAAATACACCATTATCACGAAAATCGAATTGAGGGTTTAATTCAAACAATCCAAAAACACTTAAACGATCGCTCATCCCCGAATACCAGGCTAACTGACAAACATCGGCTGCCGAAAACCCATTCGGATTTGGTCCTGCCTGAGCCGGCATATCACCAGCCTTAACAGCAGAAACATCTAAACTAACCAAATCACTATCTCTCAAAAAAGGTTCAATACTATTAAAATTATCCCCTCTTAAATCGCCCAAACGAACCATATTAATATTATTCTTTGCTAAAAAATCAAGTTGACTGTTTCCATTCAAATATTTTTGCAGACCTAATATAGTTACTGAATTATTATTATCAATAAGGTTACTTAAAAAATTTACTGCCGAATAATCTTCTGAATTTACTATATGATCCACTTTTGAATCAATAATTGAGATATTAATTTTATTTCTCATTTTTTTGATACCCTGCATACAAGGCACTGTAAAATCCTGACTGCCACCTAAAACTACAATAGGTATAGATTTCATTGAAAGAATAGATACGATCTCCTCAACTGCTCTGTATTTATCCTGTATTGTAGCCCCCAATACATTACCCAAATCTACAACTTTCAGAGGTTTGCTGATTCCCCTAAGAGCAAACAGATATTTGCGAATTACTTCAGGACTCAAACGACACTCCTCATTCCCTATGGAATTAGTTCCTTCCTCGATACCCAACAATGCTATATCGCATACATCATTCGCAATTTCTTCTTTTAAATTTGAAAAATTAATAACTAAGTCTCCAAAACGATCAGCTGACTGCGAATTTGAATTAAATTTTGTATTGCACGGTTTTAGAAGGTCTTCAAGCTTCATTTATTATGCCTTTTTTCTTTTATTTGTTTTTTTCTTTGCCGGTTCCTTATCTTGCTTTTCAATCAATTTTATGCAATCATCGTATGCTAAATCCTCGGCAACAACATTTTTAGGGATTTTATAATTTTTTTTATTAAATGTTATATAGGGTCCCCATCGTCCGTTCAATATTTTCAAATCGGCCTCTTCTTCAAACGTTTTAATTAATTTTTTATTGTCCTCTTCTCTTTTATTTAAAATTCTTTCAATAGAGGTATTTAAATCTATTTCATACGGATCATCTTCTTTTTTTAGCGAAACAAACTTCCCATCATGTCTTATATATGGTCCAAACCGTCCAATACCAATTACCACCTTTTTACCTTCAAATTCACCCAAATCTCTTGGAAGTTTAAAAAGATCCATTGCCTCCTCGAGGGTAATTGTTTCGATGTGCTGGCCGGTTCTTAACCCTGCAAATTGAGGTTTATCATTTTCATCGTTCGATTCACCAATTTGAACCATTGGGCCAAAACGACCTATTTTTACAATAACCGGTTTTCCTGTTTTCGGATCATTTCCAAGAACTCTTTCCCCGGTACTCTTTTCCGACTTTTCAAGTGTATCTTCAACCTGGGCATGAAATGGCTTATAAAACTGATCTATTACATTTTCCCAAACCATTTTACCCATAGCAATATCGTCAAAATCTTTTTCAACATTAGCGGTAAAATCAAAACTTACTACATTTGGGAAATACTTAACAAGAAAGTCATTTACCACCATTCCAATATCGGTTGGAAAAAGCTTATTCCGTTCTGCTCCATAAATTTCAACTCTAATCTCTTCGTGCAATACCGACTTGTTTAATCTTAAATAATGGTATTCACGTTCGATACCAGGTCGTTCTTCTTTAACTACATAACCACGGTTTTGAATTGTTGATATTGTTGGGGCATAAGTTGACGGACGACCAATTCCAAGTTCCTCAAGCTTACGAACCAAACTTGCCTCGGTATATCTCGCTGGCTTTTGAGTCCAACGCTGACGTGCCTCAATTTCTTTCATAGCCAATGATTGACCAATACTAACAGGAGGCAACAAAGATGCATTTTCTTCATCTTCGGGATCACTTTCATTATCAAACGACTCAATATAAACTTTAAGAAATCCGTCAAAACGTATCACCTCACCAGTTGCAATAAAATTTTCATCACGTCCTGAAACATCAATTGAGATAGTAGTTTTTTCTAATCTTGCCTCACTCATTTGCGATGCAATAGTTCGTTTCCATATTAATTCGTAAAGCTTTTTTTCGCCTGCACTACCTACAATAGTATCGCTTTCAAGATATGTAGGACGTATAGCTTCATGAGCCTCTTGTGCTCCCTTTGCTTTTGTTTTATACTGACGGGTTTTTAAATAATTATCACCCATAGTATCTTTAATAACCTTTGCTGCGGCTTCTACTGCACTTTGGGCCAGGTTAACCGAATCGGTACGCATATATGTAATCTTACCGGCTTCATATAATTTTTGTGCAATTGACATTGTTTGACCAACAGAAAATCCTAGTTTACGAGAAGCTTCCTGTTGCAACGTTGAAGTAGTAAAAGGGGCAGCCGGCGATTTTGTTAAAGGTTTTTTCTCAACATCAGCTACATTAAAAGAAGCATCTTTACAATCATTTAAAAAAGTTCGTACTTCATTGAGTGTATCAAACCTTTTCGATAACTCCGATTTTAATTCGTACGACTTTCCCTTATCATCCTTAACATCTAATAAAGAAGTTACTCTGTAAGATTCTTTACCATGAAAACCAAATATTTCTCGTTCGCGTTCAACCAACAAACGTACAGCTACCGACTGAACCCTTCCGGCCGACAAACTCGGTTTAACTTTACGCCATAAAACAGGCGATAACTCAAACCCAACCAGCCTGTCCAATACCCTGCGAGCCTGTTGCGCATTAACAAGATGCATATTTATTTCTCTTGGATTTTGAACAGCTTTTAATATTGCCTCTTTAGTAATTTCATGAAAAACAATTCGCTTTGTTTTAGAAATATCTAAATCAAGCACCTCAAATAAATGCCATGCAATAGCTTCTCCCTCTCGATCCTCATCGGAAGCCAGCCAAACAACATCTGCTTTATTTGCTATCTTTTTCAGCTCTTTAACAACCTCCTTTTTATCATCGGGTATTATATATTGCGGTTCATAATTCTTTTCTATTGCAACCCCAAAGTCACTCTTTGCCAAATCGCGAATATGGCCATAGCTTGATTTTACTGTAAAATCTTTTCCCAGGAATTTTTCAATAGTTTTTGCTTTAGCCGGTGACTCTACAATCACCAGATTATCTCCATTTCCTGCTTTTTTTTGCACCATTTTATATCTTATTCAGTAGTTTGAGCTTTTATTATTTTGGCCAAAAATATAAAAATAATTGCGACATTGTTTAATAAATCTTATTAGTAAACAATTCAATTACACTTTTCTGTTCATTAAAATTATTATTTTTACCCTAAAATGTATATAAAATAAAAAATGAGTCTTTTTAAAATAAAAACAGACAAACGGATCGTTTTATTATGGCGTATCTTTATTGGATTAATCTTAACAACTGTATTTTTTTTCATCCTGTTATCTTTCGGATTATTGGGTTTTATGCCAACATTCGAAGAGCTAGAGAACCCCAAAAACAACCTGGCTACGGAGATAATTTCGTCTGATTTAAAAGTTCTTGGAACCTTTTATGAAGAAAACAGAAGTTTTGTTGATTATAATCAATTATCACCACATATTATTAATGCATTAGTATCTACCGAAGATGAACGGTTCTATGACCACTCAGGAATTGATGCAAGAGGATTAGGAAGGGTATTGCTGAGAACCGTTATTTTGCAAGATAAAGGATCGGGAGGAGGTAGTACTATTACCCAACAATTAGCAAAATTACTTTTTCATGAACAAGCATCTAACATCTTTGAAAGAAGTATTCAAAAGTTTAAAGAATGGATAATTGCACTAAAACTCGAAAAAAGCTATACAAAAGAAGAAATTCTTACCATGTATTTAAATAAAGCACCATTTATTTATGATGCATACGGAATTAAATCGGCAGCTAAAACATTTTTTAACAAAACACCTGACTCACTTAAAATTGAAGAAGCTGCCATGATAATTGGTATGTTAAAAAATCCGGCACTCTTCAATCCTGTTCGAAGATCTGAACTAACACAGGAACGAAGAAATGTTGTACTAGGCCAAATGTTCAAATCCAATCACATAACAAATACTGAGTTAGATTCACTTCGTGCTCTCTCATTAGGATTAGACTTCAGACGAATGGATCATATAAAAGGACCTGCCCCTTATTTTAGAGAACATATTCGTTTAACACTGGGAGCAAAAAAACCATTAAGAGAAAATTATCCATCATATTTAAAACAGAAATTTTTTGAAGATAGTGTAGAATGGGAAAACAATCCGGCTTATGGATGGATTAATAAAAATCTTAAATCGGACGGAACAAAATATGATATGTATCGCGATGGTTTAAAAATACATACAACCATTGACTCCAGATTACAGGCTTATGCCGAAAAAGCAGTTGCTGATCATTTAGGAAAAGAATTACAGGTTGCTTTTTATCGTGATAAAAAAGGCAGTTCAAGAGCTCCCTTTACATCCAACATAACAAATGACCAATACAAAAGCATTATTAACCATGCTATGCGAAATTCGGACAGATACAGGTTATTAAAAAAAATTGGAGCTAGTGCCGATAGTATTCAAAAAGCTTTTAAAACAAAAACCGAAATGACTGTTTTCTCATGGCACGGAGACATAGACACCATAATGAGCCCTTTAGACAGTATTTTATATTATAAATTTTTTCTTAGAGCCAGTTTAATGTCGATTGACCCCATTTCTGGACATGTTAAAGCATACGTTGGAGGCCCAAATTACAAACATTTCAAATACGATATGGCTACTATGGGAAAACGACAAGTAGGATCGACCATTAAACCATTTGTATATTCACTTGCCATGCAAGAAGGTCATACACCATGCGATTTAGTTCCTAATATTCCACAAACATTTACATTGGTTACTGGTGACACCTGGACTCCAAAAAACTCATCATCAAACAGAGATGGAGAAATGGTAAGTTTAAAATGGGGACTAGCAAATTCGAACAATAATATTACTGCCTGGGTTATGAAACAATACAACCCTGAAGCCGTTTCAAACATGATACACAATTTAGGTGTTAAAAGCACTATGGATCCTGTATACTCCCTATGTTTAGGAACTGCAGATTTCTCATTATTTGAGATGACCGCTGCATATTGCACCTTTGCCAACAAAGGTGTTTATACCGATCCTATGCTAATTACCCGAATTGTTGATAAATTTGGTAATGTTGTAGCCGATTTTCAGCCCCGAAAAAGGGAGGCGATTAGTGAAACCACAGCTTATTTAATGCTCGATTTATTGCAAGGTGTTATTAATTATGGAACAGGCATGCGCTTAAGAGGGTCAAAGTATGAACTTAGGGGACAAATAGGTGGGAAAACCGGAACCACCCAAAACCACTCCGATGGCTGGTTCTTAGGAGTAACTCCAAACCTGGTTACAGGAGTTTGGGTTGGAGGAGAGGATCGCGATATACATTTCGATCAATTATCGCTAGGGCAAGGAGCTAACATGGCACTACCAATATGGGCCTTATATATGAAAGAAGTTTATAAAAACCCTGAATTACATATTTCACTTGACGATACTTTTGAAAAACCTGTTAACTTTAATATTGATATAAACTGTTCCGATATAAAATCGACAAAGCATTCAGAAGATACCCTTGAGGATGTACCTATTGCAGATGAAGAACCTGACTTTTTTTAAAAAAGTCAGGCAAAAAGAATTTTAAACGCCTCTTCAATTTTCCCAACTTCAATAACAACAATTTCAGAATCGGGGATCTGAATTGATTTACTAAACCGAGGCACAATAATTTTCTTAAACCCCAACTTTGCTGCTTCACCAATACGTTGTTCAATTCTGGTAACTGGGCGAATTTCGCCCGATAAGCCCACCTCACCGGTTAAACACACTCCTTTACTCACAGGCATATCAATATTAGATGAAAGAATAGAAGCTACAACAGCTAAATCCAAAGCAGGATCAATAACTTTTATTCCTCCTGCAACATTAAAAAACACATCTTTTGCAGCCAGTTTAAAACCGGCTCTTTTTTCGAGCACTGCAAGCAACATATTTAATCGTCGCAAATCAAACCCATTGGCCGATCGTTGAGGCATTCCATAAGCAGCAGTACTAACAAGCGCTTGTACTTCAATTAAAAATGGCCTCATTCCCTCAATTGCTGAACATATTGCAACTCCACTAAAACCATCTTCATGTTGCGATAATAATAACTCTGATGGATTAGCAACTTCTCTTAAACCAGACTGTCTCATTTCAAAAATTCCCAATTCGGACGTTGATCCAAACCTATTTTTTATAGCCCTTAAAATTCGATACATGTGATTACGATCACCTTCGAACTGAAGAACCACATCGACCATGTGTTCTAATACTTTAGGACCGGCAATAGATCCCTCTTTGTTGATATGACCAATTAAAATTACAGGCAAATTTTTATCCTTAGCAACTTTTAAAATAACAGCCGTTGACTCACGAATTTGAGAAACACTACCTGGAGTAGATTCTATATAATCGGTTTCAATTGTTTGAACCGAATCAATAATAAGCAAATCGGGCTTTGTATTTTCTATATGAGCTATAATCTTTTCAACCAATACTTCGCTAACAACCAAACAACTACTTGTACCGCCTGGAACAATTCGCTCGGCACGTAACTTTATTTGTTGAGGGCTTTCTTCGCCCGACACATAAAGAATTTTTAAATTATTAAGCGTTAAAGCAATCTGCAAAACCAATGTTGATTTACCAATTCCAGGTTCACCACCAATTAATACCATCGATCCGGGAACCAAACCACCTCCCAAAACACGGTTCAACTCATTGTTTAAAGTATCAATTCGGGGAAGATCTATAAGTGAAACATCAGAAACAGAAATAGGCTTATTACTTCCGTTTTCGGTTAATGACAAACTTTTTCGAAAAGTAATTTTTTCATTTTTAACAGTTATCTCCTCCCTATAAGTATTCCATTCTCCACACGAATAACATTTACCAATCCATTTAGGAGATTCAGATCCACAGGAAGAACAAACAAAAACCGTTTTTTGCCTAGCCATTTTACAACTTGCTAATGTGTATCAATAATTTTTATTATTAAACTGGTTGTTGAAAACCCATCAACAAAATCAATTGTTTCAACAGTTCCTCCCCGGCCAGTAACAACATCATATCCAACAATATCTTCAGCTTTATAATCACTTCCTTTTACCAAAACATCGGGCTGTAATTTTTTTATCAACTCGTATGGAGTATCTTCATCAAAAAACACCACCAAATCAATAAATTGTAATGCAGCTAAAAGAATTGCCCTTGACTTTTCATCAACTAAAGGTCTGGTTGGACCTTTTAACCTTGATACCGAAATATCGGTATTTAAACCTATAATCATTTTCGAACCCAAATCGGCAGCCTTTGAAAGATATTCAACATGTCCTCGATGAACAATATCGAAACAACCATTTGTAAAAACAACTTTTTGTTTAACCGACTGCCATTGTATTACCAATTCAGCAGCAGCCTCAGCATTAACTATTTTGTCAGTTATTAACTTAAAATTACTCATGAATTTTCACATTAAAAAAGAGGAGTCCCCAATACGAAGACTCCTCAAATAAATCAATATAATAATTTGATTAAACCAATTTATTTGTTTGCGTATCAGGAAAAACAAATATAGGTTTAAATTTTTTAGCTTCTTCCATTTCCATCGAAGCATAGGAAATAATAATTACAACATCGCCCACAGCAACCTTTCGGGCGGCAGCACCATTTAAACAAATAACGCCACTCCCTCGTTCTCCCTTAATAACATAAGTTTCCAGACGCTCACCATTGTTATTATTCACCACCTGAACTTTTTCATTTTCAATAATATTAGCAGCTTCCATAAGCGCCTCATCAATAGTTATGCTACCAACATAGTTCAAGTTAGCTTCGGTAACCGAAGCATTGTGAATTTTCGATTTAACAACCTCAATATTCATGATAATAATCTTTTGTATATGATATTATCTATCAACCTAATTTTACCTGCAAATACAGCAATACATCCAACAATATAATTGCTATCATTCCAATTGTCAACCTTTTGCAAACTATAACCATCAACAATTTCAAAATACTCAACCTCAAAACCATCAATTTGGTTAACATTAAATATCACATCATTAACAACCTCATCAATTGTTTTTACCGATACAAAGTTACAAGATTCAAACAAAGTAGCCGCGATAACCGGAGCTTTTTTTCGATTATCGGATGTAAGTAGCTGATTTCGGGAGCTCATAGCTAATCCATCATCCTCTCTGATTATAGGACAAGGGACAATTTTGATATTATAATTTAACTGTTTAACCAGCTCCTGAATAATTGCCAACTGTTGAAAATCTTTCAACCCAAAGAATGCTTTTTGGGGCTGAACCAAATCGAACAGTTTACTAACTATTTGAGCAACTCCATTAAAATGTCCTGGACGATGCTTCCCCTCCATACAGGTTTCGAGCATCCCAAAATTAAACTGCCTTAAGTCGGCCTTGGGATAAACCTCACTAACATCGGGAGCAAAAACCAGATTACAATTGGTTAAATCAAGCAAATTCAAATCTTTACTCAAATCACGAGGATATCGTTCCAAATCTTCCTTATTATTAAACTGAGTAGGATTAACAAAAATTGAAACAATAACAATATCAGTTTGTATTGAAGCCTCATGAACCAAACTAATATGACCACTGTGCAATGCCCCCATTGTAGGTACAAAACCAATGGTTTTCCCTACATTCTTCTGTTCCGAAACAAAATGTTTCAGCTCCTTAATTGTTTTAACAACTCTCATTGTTGAGTTTTAAAATTTTGGCAAAGAAATAAAATTCAACGCATATTTATGCAATAAGTATGCTTTTAACACTCTCTTTTTATAAATAATTAAGCTTATTTAAGAAGGCTTTATTTATAACCATTCTGAATCCCACTTTGTTTAAACGGTTATTTTTAGTAATTTTGCACCATCATTCTTCAAACAGATAATTCGCAAAATGGAAAAAGCAAAAGTCTTATTCATTTCCCAGGAAATTACACCATACTTACCCGAAAGTGAAATGTCAAATATTGGAAGGTTTCTTCCACAAGGCATTCAGGAAAGTGGGAAAGAGATCAGAACCTTCATGCCTCGTTTTGGATGCATCAATGAACGACGTAACCAACTACATGAAGTAATTCGACTATCAGGAATGAACCTTATAATAGACGAAACAGATCACCCATTAATAATAAAAGTTGCTTCTATTCAGGCAGCACGCATGCAGGTATATTTCATAGACAACGAAGATTATTTTCACAGAAGATCAACACTTTGCGACTCGAAAGGAAATGAATACAAAGATAATGACGAGAGAGCAATATTCTTTGCAAGAGGGGTTCTTGAAACAACAAAAAAACTTCGTTGGGCTCCTGACATCATACATTGTCACGGGTGGTTTACTGCGTTAGCTCCATTATATATTAAAAAAGCCATGAATGACGACCCTCATTTTATAAATTCGAAAGTTGTAATTTCGCTATATAACGATGGTTTTAAAAACTCATTTGATGAAGCATTTAAAAACAAATTAAAACTCGAAGGTGTTGAAAATAGTGATATTGAAATATTAGAAAAATGTGATTATGTCAGTCTCATGAAATTGGCAATAAACATGTCAGACGGTATCATACAGGGCAGCAAAGAAATAAACCCGGAATTGGAATCGTTTGCCAAAAACTGCGGTAAACCATTTCTTGTTTTTCAACAAGAAGATGACTACATTGGCGCCTTCAATGATTTTTATGATAAAATTCTTGAATTATAATATATAACAAACAAAAATTCAATAAGTTGAATAAATTAATAAAATTTATAAAATCAATCCCTTTGTTAGGGATTTTTTTTACAATTGCAATTTTTTCCCCGAGTTGTAGCGACGATGCCAGCGAGGTTGGACTGGGTGTTTTACCAGAATCGGACTTTTTTAAGCCTTATTATTATGATGAAACAAAACTAATTTGTTTTAATACTGACACTTTATTAAATACAAACGACTCGCATTACGGAATACTTGGCGATTTTTACGACCCGGTATTTGGCCATACAAAAGCAGAGATGATATTTCAGGTTGGTGCTACTGTGCAAACCGACACAACAGATTTTATCTTCTATTCAAAAAGAACTCTAAATGATACAATTACAGTAGCAGATTTAGAAACGGATGATTCAATTATCATTAAGAGAATTGATACAACCATTATCGAAACTGCATTTATCGATTCACTCACTCTTTCATTCATATTTGATAATACGGCATCATACGGATATGATTCAACAAAACTAAATATTAAAATATTTGAACTGACAGACCTATTAGCAGATACTTCTCGATTGTATTCAAATATAGATATGACCAATCTGTATAATCCAGTACCTATTGGAGAAAAACAAGTGATGGCAAAATATATTACTGATAATGATAGTTCACTGGTTTACATGTATGATGCTGATGGAATAACCCACAAAAAAACAAGTGATGATAAAGACAGTACTTATTATAAAAAATATCCGCAATGGACAATTAAACTGTCAAAAGAACTGGCTCAAAGGATTTATAACCTTGATAAATCAGTAATTAATAATAAAGCTGCTTTTCAAAATGTATTAAAAGGTTTTTATATTCAGGCAGAAAAAAATACTGCTCAAACAGATGTTGGCTGCCTGTTAAAAACAAATTTTTTACACACTCCAACACAAAATGAAATCATCAATATTCGTCCAAGATTAACTCTTTATTACGAATACAATAAAACCATAAATGAGTTTAGGGACTCTACTTTTAAAAAATCTTCTAAAAATAGCAAAGGTACTATTATTAAAAAAACCCGAACAATACAAAGCTTTTCTTTTACTCCGGGTTATCAATACACCCGATTTAACAGGTTTACACAGGAATCGAACTTAGGTGCACTTAAAAATGACACTAGTGCTGCCAATTTATATATACAAGGAATTAGCAACCAATATGCAAAAATATCAATAGATACAACAGAGCTGGCAGCATGGAGAGATAGTTTAGAACTTTATGATAAACTTAACCCTACACAAATTGGTTTTACTTCTATTGACTTAATTTTTGAAGTAGACTCTACCTTATCTGATTTAAAAAATTATCCTGCTCCTAATGCATTATATATCAAAAACAAAAACGAAAATGGCGACTTATTAAGCCCTCAATTTACATATAAAAACTATCCATATAATATATTTTATGATGGTACGCCTAATACTGAGGAATCTAAATATGGAAAGGCAAATTATTCAAATGGACGATATCACTTCAAAATAAGAAAGGAATTTTTAGAGGGCTTTTTAAAACAAGAAATAGACACAAAAGAAATTCCTGATTTTAAAAACCTATATTTAATTTCAGGATCTCCAAAAACAGACGTCAGAAGAGTAGTTCTTAAAAGTCCGAAAAGTGAAACCGGCCAATTAAAACTTAACATCAAATACATCAAATACCAAAAATAAAATTCAGAGGCACAAAAAAGTGCCTCTTTTTTTCACCTTTTCGCAGGATTTTATACCTTCATATCAACACATATAATAAAGATATGCATTATAGAAATCTTACCTCATCTGAAATAAGCATACTTGAAAGTCAAGGATGTTTTTCCATCAATTGGTCCGACACTCTTGTAACAGAAGAATTAAATACAAAACACATTCGAAATGTTGAATTTATAGGGGCAAACAAAGTATCCATTTCTACATCAAACTGCGATATGGAACCATCGGGTATTTATAATTGCACAATAAAAAATTGCACTATTGAGGATCATGTAATCATTAAAAATGTTGGCATAATATCAAACTATATAGTTCGATCGCATGCCAAAATTGAAAACTGTAATTCAATAGAAGTATTCGATAACCCAACATTTGGAAGTGGCACCGAAGTATCTGTAATAAACGAAGCAGGGGGACGAGAAGTACTATTATATGAACAATTAAATGCCCCAATAGCTCATTTGATGGCATTCATGCAACATCGTCCCGAATTTATAAAAAATTTGAAAGGACTAATTAAAGAACGCATTCATCAACAAAACTATGAAAAAGGGATTATTGGTCATCATGCCATTTTAAAAAACTGTAATACCATAAATAATATAATTGTTGGCGATTACTCTGTTTTAACCGGAGTATTAAACCTGCAAAACGGCACCATTTTAAGTTGTAAAGAAACTCAAACAGAATTAGGACATGGCGTAATAGCATCAAACTTCATAATTGACAAAGGAAGTACAGTTAAAGATAGTGCAATAATAAAACGCAGTTTTATTGGCGAAGGATGTATAGTTGAACGGCAGTTTTCATCAGAAAACAGTGTTGTTTTTTCAAACTCACAATTATATCATGGCGAAGCCTGTTCGGCCTTTTGCGCCCCTTATACAATAAGTCACCACAAATCATCACTACTTATTGCAGGATACTTTTCATTCATCAACCTTGGAAGCGGATCAAACCAAAGCAATCATATGTATAAGCTTGGGCCTGTACATCAGGGAATTATGGAACGTGGATGTAAACTATCAAGCGATTCATATCTGTTATGGCCCGGAAAAATTGGAGCATATACCTTTGTGATGGGTCGACATTACAGCAATCCAGATATTGCCGACTTTCCTTTTTCATATTTGCTCGATATGGACGACCAAAGTAATTTAGTGCCGGGTGCAAATTTCAGAAGTATTGGAACCATTCGCGATGGTCAAAAATGGCCACAACGCGATATAAGAATAGGAGATAAAAAAGATCCTATAAATTTTAAACTACTAAATCCATTTATAATATCAAAAGCATGGAAAGGAATTGAAAAACTAAATAATATGCTTAAAACATCACCACCTGATAAAACATATTATAACATAGGACAGGTAAAAATTAAAAAACCAGCAGCAAAAAGAGGCATTGAGATATATAACGAAATAATTACACTCTACTATGGCGACTTACTTTTTGAACGTTGCAACCAGTTGTCTTTATCAGAAACGTTATCAACTATTGCCGAATACACCGATTTATTTTCAAAAGAAAATGATTCATGGCATGACTTGTCAGGATTATTAATAACTAAATCAGAGCTGGAGTCAATAATAACAGATGTTGAAAACAAAACCATTAAAAAACTTTCGTCACTTGAAAAAATGATTGATTCCAATCATAACGAATTTAAAAGAAATGAATGGGACTGGGCCATGAAAGAGTCATCAAAATTATTAGGATTTAATTTGTCAAAACCATCAGATGAACAAATTA
Source organism: Marinilabiliaceae bacterium (assembly GCA_016933045.1). Classification (GTDB taxonomy): domain Bacteria; phylum Bacteroidota; class Bacteroidia; order Bacteroidales; family Marinilabiliaceae; genus JAFGBR01. The sequence continues at coordinate 37,434 of JAFGBR010000074.1, forward strand.
ATGAATTTTTAAAAAGTTATAAATCTGCATTATCAACCTTTATAAATATGCTAAAAAAAGATGCGCAAAAAGAATTTTCAGAATCATCAAAAATAAGTTTTGGATATGACGATAATATAGAAACAAAAAACACAGAATTCAACCAAATAAGAGGCGATATATCATCAAATACCTTCATTAACAATCTATCGGCAGAAATAGAAAAAAAAATAATTTGGGTTGATTCTGTTACATTATAATTATCAGCAAAATATCTAATTAATAACAACGTTTATCAAACTGAAACATTAATACATTTATTTTTAACCAGCCAAAGCTAAAAATGTATTAACATTGTATACCTTTTAGGTAAAAGAAAAAAATTGAAAGAAAATAATATAATAATAATATGTGTGGAATAGTAGCTTATGTGGGTGAGCGAACAGCTTATCCAATATTAATAAAAGGGTTACAAAGGCTAGAGTACAGAGGATATGATTCAGCCGGAATTGCATTAATAAATAACGAAACTAAAGTATATAAATGCAAAGGAAAAGTTCGTGATTTAGAAAATCACTCGAAAGGACAAGATATAAACGGGTCAATAGGTATGGGGCATACCCGTTGGGCTACACATGGGGAACCAAGTGATATAAATGCCCACCCACATGTTTCGATGAATGGGAAATTTACTGTAATTCATAATGGTATAATAGAAAACTATGCTCACCTGAAAAAAGAATTAATTAACAGAAACTACACTTTTCAAAGCGAAACAGATACTGAAGTTCTCGCAAACTTTATAGAGAGTATATATCTCGATAAAAAGGTAGATGCTGAAATGGCTGTACGGTTAGCTTTAACAAAAGTAATAGGAGCCTATGGATTAGTAATATCATGTAGCGATGAAAAAGAAAAAATTATTGCAGCTCGTAAAGGTAGTCCTTTAGTAATTGGGGTTGGCGATAACGAATACTTCTTGGCATCAGATGCTACACCTATTGTAGAATATACCGATAAGGTTATTTACATGAATGATGAAGATGTTGCAATTATTACACGACAATCACTCGATTTAAAAAACATACAGAATGACCAGTTAACCCCAATCATTCAAAAAGTAGAACTTAACATTGAAGAAATAGATAAAGGCGATTTTGAGCATTTCATGCTTAAAGAAATTTATGAGCAGCCAAACTCAATTTCCGATACTTTCAGAGGACGTATTTCAATTGATAAAACAAACCTGTTTTTAGGAGGCATTGCAGATGTAATGCCCAAAATTGTATCGGCTCGACGCATCATCATTATTGCATGCGGAACTTCATGGCACGCAGGTTTGGTTGGAGAATACCTGTTTGAAGAGTATGCCCGTATTCCTGTTGAAGTAGAATATGCATCGGAATTTCGCTATAGAAACCCTGTGATAAATGAAGATGATGTTTTAATAGCAATTAGTCAAAGTGGAGAAACGGCTGATACTCTTGCTGCTATTAAAATGGCAAAAGAGAGTGGAGCTACTATTTTAGGAATATGCAACGTAGCAGGATCATCAATTCCGAGAGAAACAGATGCAGGAGTTTACACTCATGCCGGCATTGAAATAGGAGTGGCATCAACTAAAGCTTTTACCTCGCAAGTAACAGTTCTAACCATGATGGCTCTGTTACTAGGAAAAAAACGCAATACCATATCGGATGAGATGTATTACAGACTCATTGATGGTTTAACTGAAATACCTAAAAAAATTAATGATATTTTAAGTACCGAAGAAGATATAAAAGAAATTGCCAAAACATACCAAAATGCAACAAACGCACTTTATTTAGGGCGCGGCAATCTATTCCCTGTTGCATTAGAAGGTGCATTAAAGTTAAAAGAGATTTCATACATACATGCCGAGGGTTATCCGGCAGCAGAAATGAAACATGGACCAATTGCATTAATTGATGAAAATATGCCAGTTTTTGTAATTGCAACAAAAGATAAGTCGTATGAAAAAATTGTAAGCAATATACAGGAAGTAAAAGCGCGTGAAGGAAAAGTAATTGCAATAGTTACTAAAGGAGATGAAGTTATAAAAAAACTGGCTGATCATGTAATTGAAGTACCTGATACACATGAGGCTCTGGCTCCTCTTTTAACCATTGTTCCGCTACAAGTAATATCTTATCATATTGCAGTAATGCGCGGTTGTAATGTTGATCAACCGCGAAATCTTGCAAAATCTGTTACAGTAGAATAATAAACATAAAAGATCCCGGTATATACCGGGATCTTTTATTATCTGTGCTGGTATTGATTCTGGTAATACTTCTCATATTCGCCAGTAACAATCCTATTCATCCAATCTTCATTTTCTAAATACCAATCAACTGTTTTAACAATGCCTTCTTCGAACTGCAATGACGGTTCCCATCCCAAATCTCTCTTAAGTTTTGATGAATCAATGGCATAACGCATATCATGCCCAGCTCTATCGGTAACATAAGTAATCAGTTTCTCTGATGTACCTTTTACACGACCAAGTTTCTGATCCATTACCTCACATAATTTCTTAATCAATTGAATATTTTGCCATTCGTTGTTACCCCCAATATTGTATGTTTCGCCATTTTTCCCTTCATGAAAAATAATATCTATTGCACGTGCATGATCTTCAACATACAACCAATCACGCACATTCTCTCCTTTACCATAAATAGGGATAGGTTTATTATGCTTAATATTATTAATTGAAAGAGGAATTAATTTTTCGGGAAATTGATTAGGCCCATAGTTATTTGAACAATTAGAAATGACTACTGGCATATTATAGGTGTGATGATAAGCTCTGACTAAATGATCGGAACTTGCCTTTGATGATGAATAAGGACTTCGTGGATCATACGCTGTTTCTTCGATGAAAAACCCAGTTTCACCTAATGATCCATAAACCTCATCGGTAGATATATGATAAAACCGTTTCCCAACCATATCATCTTTCCATGAATCGCGGGCAGCATTTAACAAGTTAACTGTTCCAATAATATTTGTTTGTATAAATGCAAGCGGATCAGCTATTGACCTGTCGACATGCGATTCAGCAGCAAGATGAATTACACCATCAAACCTATATTTTTTAAATAACTGATTTATAAAAGGGGCATCAGTAATATCTCCTTTTTCAAAAAGATAATTATCTTTTGAGTCAATATCTTTCAAATTTTCAAGATTTCCGGCATAAGTAAGTGCATCCAAATTAACAATTCTATAATCAGGATAATTACGCACCATTAACCTAACAACATGAGAACCAATAAACCCGGCTCCACCGGTTATTAATATTGTCTTGTTCATTTTTTCAATTTATTTCTGAATAAAGCAAATATAAAGGATGTTTTGTTTCTACCGAAAAAATTATGTGTAATAAACTCATTTAGCAAAAAAAAGGTGAGAAATAATTCTCACCTTAATATAATCAATCAAATAAAATTTATTTTATGCCTCTAACATTTTTTTCCCAAGCCCACGCCGACGCCAGAGTTTCCTCAACTGTTTTCTCAGCCTTCCAGCCTAATTCGTTACATCCATAAGTTGTATCGGCCCAAATTTTTTCAATATCTCCAGCTCTCCTACCAACAACCTTATATTTTAAATTAACACCAGTTACTTTAATAAATGTTTGAACCAACTCCATTACCGAAAGTCCATTACCTGTACCAATATTAAAGAACTCATAATTGCTTTTTTGCTTACCATTTAATAATCGCTCAATGGCAACAACGTGAGCTTTTGATAAATCAACCACATTAATATAATCGCGAATAGCAGTGCCATCTGGAGTATCATAATCATCACCAAAAATACTCAAAACCTCACGAATTCCAGCGGCAGTTTGAGTAACAAAAGGAACTAAATTGCCCGGAACCCCAACAGGTAATTCGCCAATAAGAGCTGTTGGATGAGCTCCTATAGGATTAAAATAACGAAGTGCGATACAGTTTATTGAACTATTTGTAGCACAATAATCACGCATCATATCTTCACAAATAGCTTTTGTATTACCATAAGGAGACTCAGCAGGTTTACGAGGCGTTTGTTCTGTTACAGGCAAAACATCGGGTTGACCATAAACCGTGCAGGAAGATGAAAAAACCATGTGTTTAACATCATTACTCTTCATCTCTTCTAACAAATTCATCAATGAAACCAAATTATTTCTGTAATATTCCAAAGGCTTTTGAACAGATTCTCCAACAGCCTTAAATGCTGCAAAATGTATAATTGCCTCAATATTTGGATATTTTTTAAAAAAGGATGCAGTAAGATTCCTGTCAGCTAAATTAAATTGTTCAAAAACAGGACGCTTATCTGTAATTTTTGCGATATTATCTAATACTTCAATACTTGAGTTTGATAAATCATCAACCACTACAACATCAAACCCGGCATTTTGCAATTCCACAACTGTATGCGATCCAATATATCCGGCTCCTCCGGTTACTAAAATCTGTTTTGCCATAATTTATTATCATTAATAATACTACAAAGAAAGAAATAATTCCTCAATAGCACCACCATAAAATCAATTAATTAAGTTTTTTTAACCTACCAGATGCAACCAGTAGGAAATATTAAAAACGTAAAGTTATTAACACAATATAAACAGTTGTTTATATTATCTATGGCATGTTACTATGTTTTTTCTTATTTTTGCAATGTATGACAACTATTATTTCATCCATATCAAAATTATTATGCCTGCATGACTGTGTAATAATACCAGGCTTTGGCGGATTTGTAACCAATTATGAACCAGCCTCAATTGATGAGGAAAAAGGATTTTTCCAACCGCCCAGTAAATCGGTTGGATTCAATAAAAATTTAATTCACAACGATGGGCTACTTTATCATCATTTAGTTCAAAATTATTCGCTTTCTTATGAAGAGGCTAAACAAAGAGTAGAATCGTTTGTAGAGGAGCTTCATATTGAACTAACCAAAAATAAAAGTATTCAACTTGGAGAGATTGGTATTTTATCACTCGAAAACAATAGCATATACGTTTTTGTACCAAATAAAAACTCATTATTTCTGGCCGATTCATTTGGATTAGCTTCGTTTCATGCAATTATTCCTGACAACGTTAAGAGTATTAAACGCGATGAAACACCTATTCGTCACATAATCAAACCCGGCTTAATTCGGAAAGGAGTTGCTGCAAGCTTATTTTTTGCATTATTACTTTCGGCAATGGAACTTAAAAACCCCGAAAATGTAGCAATGGGATCATTTGCTAATTTCAATGTTGAAAATGCAACTCAATCTCTACCTATAATTGAAAAAAATATTAAAAATTCAGAATTAAATGAAGAAGTTATTGAAGAATCTGACACCACATTCCACATTGTAATTGCTTCATTTCCAAAACTTGAACAGGCTATTCAGTTTGTAAAAAAGTGGAATAAAGCAAATGACGAAAACTGCATTGTTATTTCAAAAGATGGGAAAAACCGGGTATCGTACATGCAATTATTCGACAGACAAACGGCTATGGACAAATTGAAAAAAATTAGAAAGAAAAAAGGCCTTGAATCATCATGGATGTTAAAGGAGATGAATTAATATTATAAAAAATGACCGATTATTAATCAATCGGTCATTTTTTATTATCCACTATCAAAATATTATCTTACCTCTGATCCATTTATTACTTTCTTCAACGGAGAAACAAATGTTAAAGAACCATCAGCATCTTCAGCCATCAATATCATACCACGCGATTCAATTCCTTTAATATTTCGAGGTGCAAGATTAACTATCATGCTAACCTGCTTTCCAATAATATCTTCAGGCTCAAAAAACTCTGCTATACCCGATACAACTGTGCGCTTATCAATACCTGTATCAACCAATAATTTTAAAAGTTTCTTGGTCTTGGCTACTTTTTCAGCTTCAAGAATAGTACCAATACGAATATCCATTTTAGAAAACTCATCAAAAGTAACATCGTCTTTTAAAGGAACAGCAACTTTTGAACTCATCGCATTAAAATTCTTTGTAGAAGCCAATCGATCTAACTGAACCTGAATTTGTTCATCTTCAATTTTTTCAAATAACAACTCAGGAGTACCAATAACATGACCAGGAGCCAACATATCGATTTCACCGACATTAATCCATTTCGAATTATCAATATTCATCATAGAAGCAATTTTCAACGACGTAAATGGCAAAAATGGATTAAAAACAATAGCAAGATTAGCTGTTATTTGAAGTGAAATATTCATAATAGTTTTCACTCTCTCTTCATCACTCTTAATTATTTTCCAAGGTTCAGTATCGGCCAAATACTTGTTACCCAAACGAGCTAAATTCATAGCCTCTTTTAAAGCATCCCTGAATTTAAAATGTTCAAGCGATACTTCAACACGCTTTACAATATCTACTATTTCGTTCAATACCCTAGTGTCAAAATCTTCTAAGATCGATTTAGAAGGAACAACTCCACTATAATATTTTTGAGTAAGAACTACAACTCTATTAACAAAATTACCAAGAACAGCTACCAATTCATTATTATTACGAGCCTGAAATTCTTTCCATGTAAAATCGTTATCTTTGGTTTCAGGGGCTGTCGCGGTTAAAACATATCTTAAAATATCTTGTTTATCTTTAAAATCAATAAGATACTCATGTAACCATACAGCCCAGTTTCGCGATGTTGAAATCTTATCTCCTTCTAAATTTAAAAACTCATTTGCAGGAACATTCTCTGGTAAATTGTAGGAACCTTCAGCTTTTAACATCGATGGAAATACAATACAATGAAATACAATATTATCTTTCCCAATAAAATGCAACAATCTGCTTTCCGGGTCTTTCCAATACTTTTCCCATTCTGGAGTTAACTCTTTAGTAGCCGATATATAACCAATTGGAGCATCGAACCAAACGTACAAAACCTTACCTTCAGCTCCCTTAACCGGCACAGGAACACCCCAATCTAAGTCGCGACTTACTGCACGGGGCTGCAACCCCTGATCAATCCACGATTTACATTGTCCGTAAACATTAGCTTTCCATTCTTTATGATCTTCTAAAATCCATTTTTTTAAAAATGCTTCATACTTATCGAGTGGTAAATACCAATGTTTTGTTGTTTTCATAACCGGTACACTACCCGAAACCATTGACTTAGGATTAATTAAATCTGTAGCATTTAACGATGTACCACAACTTTCGCACTGATCGCCATAAGCACCTTCTTTATGACAATGAGGACAGGTTCCGGTAATATATCTGTCAGCCAAAAACTGTTTAGCCTCTTCATCGTAATATTGCTCACTCTCTTTTTCAATAAATTCACCCTTTTCATAAAGAGTTTTAAAAAAATCTGATGCTGTTCGATAATGTGTTTCTGTAGTTGTTCTTGAATAAATATCGAACGAAATACCAAACTCCTCAAATGATTTTTTAATAATATTATGATATCTGTCAACAATATCCTGTGGTGTAACTCCCTCATTCTTTGCTTTCAAAGTAATTGGCACACCATGTTCGTCAGATCCACCAATCAATAACACATCTTCACCTTTCGACCTTAAATATCGAACATACACATCAGCAGGCACATAAACACCGGCTAAATGTCCTATATGAACAGGGCCATTAGCATAAGGCAACGCTGTTGTAACTATTGTCCTTTTATATTTATTCATTGCAATTAAATTATTCCTAACAATATTATAAATCTATACCTTTTATATAAATTCAAAAGTATCGACAATGCAAACCAATTTTTGTAATTTCACAAAGATAACCAAACATTATATATTTGGCTGTTTTCAATCAATTAGTAAATGAAATTTCCACATTTTTTAACTCCTAAATCCCAAATCGGATTAGTCGCTCCGGCAGGTAAAACAACCTCCGAAGTTGTAAAGGCTGCGATATCTTTGTTATCAGCTAAAGGTTTTAAAGTTGTAATAGGCAATCACATCCTTGACTCACATTACCAAATGGCAGGCACAGACTCTGACAGGCTATCAGATCTTCAAAGTTTTTTAAACAGAGATGATATTGATGCAATTTTTTGTTTACGTGGCGGATATGGCTCCATTAGAATTATTGAACAACTTAATTTTTCAAGTTTCATTAATAAACCCAAATGGATTGTTGGTTTTAGCGATATAACAAACCTACATTCCATTTTGCAAAACGTATATAGTATTGCTTCAATGCATGCTCTAATGCCTGTAAATTATAAACCCGGCAAAAAAATGCCCGACTTTGAAATGCTTATCGACTTATTAACAGGTAAATCCCAATCAATTTCAGTTTCACCTCATCCATTTAATAAAACAGGAAGTGCCGAAGGTCAATTAATTGGTGGCAATTTATCAATTCTGCATTCACTAAGAGGCACACCAATGGATATTAAGGCCGATGGAAAAATCCTGTTTATTGAAGATGTTGGCGAATATCTTTATAAAATAGATCGAATGATCCATACCTTTAAGCTTGGTGGCACTTTTGAAAAAATATCGGCCCTAATTGTCGGACAATTCACTAATATGCTTGATAATGATATGCCATTTGGACAAACTGTTTACGAAATAATAAAACACTCGATAAAAGATTATAGCTTTCCAGTTCTATATAATTATCCCGCAGGGCACTCTTCGCCAAACTATCCACTCGTTTTTGGAAAAACTGTTACACTAGAAGTTACAGAAAATTCCAGTACACTAAAAATGTAATAAATGGCTGAGCACAACAAAATTGGGTCAAAAGGAGAACAACTAGCCGCTACCTATTTGCAAAATAAAGGTTACCAAATACTTGAGCAAAATTGGAGATGCAAACATTGGGAAATTGATCTAATTGCCGAATTCAACAACCAAATAATTGTAATTGAAGTTAAAACCAGGAGATCAGATAAATGGGAATCTCCCGAAAAAAGTGTTACCAACTCAAAAATCAAATTCTTATGTAATGCCATTGAGGCCTATCTTGATATTAAAAATATTGACAAAGAAATTCGATTTGACATAATTTCGATATATTCAAAACCAAATGAAAACAATATTATCCATATCGAAGAAGCGTTTCATCCCTTATTGAATAATTAACATTATGAATATTGAAGAGTTTAGGGCATACTGCATATCAAAAAAAGGAGCAACCGAATCATTTCCTTTCGATGATGTAACTTTAGTATTTAAAGTGATGAACAAAATGTTCGCCCTTTTAAATTTAGATGAATCACGAACTGCCAACTTAAAATGCGACCCAGAATGGGCTATTGAGCTCCGTGAAAAATATGCCGATATCATTCCGGGATACCACATGAGTAAAATTCACTGGAATACATTGCTCTTAGACGGATATTTACCTTCCAACCTCATATACCAATTAATTGACCATTCTTACGATCTTGTAATTCAAAAATTAACAAAAAAACAAAAGGAAGAATTATCAAATTTATAAATACAAACAGATTATAATTAAAAATCTCAATAATGAAAAAACTGGGAAAATACTTTTTACAGGGAATATTATACACAATGCCAATAATAGTAACTATTTATATTATTGCTACTTCTTTTATTTGGATTGATGGACTATTAAGCGAAATGGATTGGTTTAGTAAAGGCCCAATATCAGCTTATACTTTTCCAGGATTAGGATTACTAATTATTTTAGCACTAATGACTTTGATTGGATACATCGGCCAACGATTAATATCAATACCAATTGTAAGTCTTATTGAACATCTTTTTGAAAAGGCTCCTCTTATTAAACTCATATACAGCTCAGTAAAAGACTTACTATCGGCTTTTGTAGGTAAAGAACGTAAATTCGACCATCCTGTTTTAGTAAAACTAGATCAAAACCATATTATAGAAAGACTAGGTTTTATTACATCCAATGATCTTTCATCGATAGGCGTTGATAATAAAATTGCAGTTTATTTACCAAGTTCTTATGGTTTACTGGGCGAATTAGTTATTGTACCAAAAGATAACGTGAAAATTATTGATGCTCCATCAACAGATGTGATGAAATTTGTGGTTTCGGGTGGAGTAACAAAAATAAAATAAATAGGGGGCCGTTGCCCCCTGAAGAAAATGAACAACCACTTAGGAATTTTTTAATTTTTTTGAGTCTGTTCTAAATTTTTCTATTAAAAAAAAACAATTGAGCGTTCTCAAATGATTATTTTAAAACGACAATGCAAACAAACAAAATCTGTTTGCATTAATCAAATTTATGGGGTTACACCTTATACAATGGGCTAATTTTTGGTATAGAGGGGCGAAAATATTATATATGGGGTAAAATATTATTAGTTAGTTTTTATTAAAAAAAAATTGATTCTCTTTTTTATTATTACATTTACATACGAAGAAGATGAAAAATAATGGATTTAACCCAATCATTACCAAAATACATTACCGAAAAGAAAAATATTGTTCAATTGATTCTGTTTACAGCATCATTTGCACTTATTTTTATTAATATATATGCTCCTTTTGGCATTAAAACATTTTTAAGAATTTCTCAGGAATGGGAATTATTTCTTCTTGCCAGTGAAATTACATTAACTGGGGTATTAGTTGTAGTAATATCGCGAATTATAATGTACCAATCCATTAAACGAGGTAAAAAACTTACCATTTTTAATTACTTAATATGGATTTCATTCGAAGTTTTTTTTATGGCACTGTTTTATACCCTATATGAATCATTTTTTTTAGATGATGCCCGTCCTGTTTTAACCTCTTTCAAAAAATCTATTCAAAATACATCATTAGTTTTACTATTACCCTATTCTGTTTCATGGCTATATTTTTCATGGCGCGATAAAGTAAAACAGTTAGAAGAGATTAATAATTCATCAGATACAATTATCCACAAACTAATGATTCCTTTTCGCGACGAAAAAGGAACCCTTCGCATATCGATAAAACCACAGGATCTTCTTTATTTTCAAGGTAGTGACAACTATGTTACCATTTATTATAACCTACTCAATAAACCTTCAAAGTTTCTACTCCGTACCACACTAAAAAAAATGGAAACAGAACTAAATAATCTGGAAATAATTCGATGCCATCGATCATACATGGTAAACATTAAAAAAATTAAACTCGTACGGAGAGAAAAAGATGGATTAATACTTGTAATGGATACTGATCCTACTATAGAAATACCTGTTTCTAAAACATATATGCAGGATGTTCTTTCGGCATTTGGACATGTCGATTAATCGTCTTTCTTTTTCTTAAATAACCATTTCATTTTTTCTAACAATCCCGGCTTTTCATTCTCATTCTGTTTATTAGTCGACGTTGATTCTTTTAATGTTTTACTCTCGGGTATTGAATTCTTCCCTCTAAATAAACGATCGAAAAAAGACCTATTAGGGTCATCTAATGAAAAATCTTCACATTCAAATTTAGTAGCTAAATATCCGGGAAGGGGCAAAAAAGATGATTGTGTATACTTATTAAATCTGGGATCGGCTTCTAAACGATTCATAAAAAGTGCAAATACAGGAAGTGCCGAAACTGCTCCTGCTCCTAACCCGGTAGTTCGAAACCGAATAGCCGGATTGTCATTCCCAACCCATACCCCTGCAACAAGAGAAGGGGTATAACCAATAAACCATCCGTCTGTATTATCCTGTGTTGTGCCCGTTTTACCCGCTAATTCCGTCTTCAACCCATAAACAGTCCTGAGTGATGATCCGGTTCCTCTTTCAACAACACCCTTCATCATTTCAACCATTGTTTTACACACATCAATATCCAAAGCTCCATATTCAGGAACTTGAGATTCGGACTGGTACAAAACTTTTCCATCTTGATCTTCAATTTTTAATATTCCTACAGGTGTAACTGATCTACCATAATTAGGAAAAACAGAATATGCAGTAACCATTTCGTACAATGACAAATCAGCTGTTCCAAGTGCTATAGAAGGGTAATCGGGAATGTCTGACTTAATACCCATATTATGAGCCAATTCAACAACATCATTAACACCTGTTTTCATTATTAATTCTGCAGCAATGGTATTTACAGAATTAGCCAAGCCTCCTTTTATAGAATAATAACCATCATGATCACCATTTGAATTACCCGGACTCCAATTATTATAACCCTCATAAATACGTTTTTCATTACTAATAAACTCACAAGGATCTACACCATGTAATAATGCAGTTGCATATACAAATGGTTTAAATGTTGATCCAACCTGTCTGCGCGATGTTACATGATCGTACTCAAAAACTTTATGATTAACACCTCCAACCCATGCCAGTATATACCCATTTTGTGGATCTATAACAAAAAAACCTGTATTTAACATCGATAAATAATGCTTTACAGAATCAATAGGCGATAAAACAACAGTTTTCTCAATCTCACCCGAATAAATTGACATTCGTACAGGTTTTTCCATTATTTGCATTATCTCATCATCCGATTTGCCCTCTTTTTTTAACAAATTATATCGCTCCGAATTACGAACAGCTTTTGTTAAAAGAGCAGGATTTGACCTCCATGGCGATGAATTACTCCATTGTTTATCGAAATCGCGTTGTATACGTTCCATGTGTTTTATCACAGCATCATAAGCATATTTTTGAATTCGCGAATCGATAGATGTATATATTTTTAAACCATCAGAATACAAATCGTATTCATCACCATATTTTTCTTTCAATATCTGCTCTGCCGAAACACGTACCTTCTCTCTAAAATAAGGTGCAATACCGGTATTTCGATCAACCCTTTTATAATCAATCTTCAAAGGATATTTTAGCCACTTGGCCAATTCTTCGTCAGTAATATTTTTATGTTCGGCCATCCGCTGCAACACAATATCTCTGCGCGACTTAGAACGTTCAGGATTCAACCGGGGATTATAACTTGTATTAGCAGCCAACATGCCCACTAAAGTTGCGGCTTCGGCCGGATTTAAAAACTGGGACTTTTTATTAAAAAAACGTTGCGATGCAGTTTCTATACCGTAAATATCTTCTCCAAAAGGAACTGTATTCAAATACATAATTAAAATATCTTCCTTCGAATAAACATTTTCAAGCCGGCTTGCAATAAAAATTTCCCTTATCTTATTAACAATTATCGACATAAAACCGAAATCCTTCCTAGGGAACATATTTTTTGCCAATTGCTGACTAATAGTGCTTCCTCCTCCTTGTGATAAATCGCCAAAGAGAACTGTTTTAAAAACAACCCGGCCTAAACTAATAAAATCGAGCCCTTTATGTTCAAAAAAACGACTATCCTCTGTTGCTACCAATGCATCTTTTACACACTGAGCAACATTTTTGTTATTTATAGTTTGCCGATTTTGAATATAATAACCACCCATTATTTTACCATCGACAGAATAAACCAACGATGCTGTTTGATTTTCAACCTTTTTTAAGTCTTTCTCGGATGGAAGGCGACCGAATAAACCCAAATAAATTAAAAACGCCAACAAAAAAAACATAGCAACACCTATCAATACTGCTTTAAGGGCAATCGAAAATATTTTTTTCTTTAAAGATTGCTTTTGGTGATAATTTGCCTTTATCGATTTACTATTCTCTTTTTTTGTTGGATTCTTTGCCATTACTTAAATTAGTTTTATAGGCAGCTAAATTAGAAAATGTATAGAAACAAATAGTTAATAATTATTCAAACATTTTTATCAAATCAAACCATCTTACAGTTTCAGATTTATTTATAACGTTATATTCATTAATAAATTGTTTCAGATAGTCAATCATAAATCGAGCCCGTTGTATAGCAATTTCTTTACCTGTTTCGGTATTCATTAGATTTTTTAATAATAATAGCTTTTCGAAAAAATGATTGAGTGTTGGTGAAACAGATTTACGGTACTCATTTTTCGATTTTACATCAATAGGCAGCACTGATGGATCAAAAAATATTCTGTTGTGATGATTTCCATAACTGAAAGCTCTTGCTATGCCTATTGCCCCTATAGCATCAAGCCTATCTGCATCCTGTACAATTTTAAACTCAACAAATTTCTGCTTATTACCTTCAAATTCGTTTGAAAACGACATGTTTGTAATAATATTCAAAATTTCATTAATTTGACTGATTGCTAATCCTTCACTTGTCAAATATTTTTTTATTTCAAACTCTTTTTGATGCGGATTAAAATATTTTTCATCAACAACATCATGTAATAAAGCAGCCATTAATATTATAAACCGATTGCCTCCTTCAATATTACACAAAAAAATGGCATTATTAAACACCCTTTGAACATGCCAAAAATCATGACCAACATCACAATCCTTTAACTGCGGTTCTACCCAAACTTTAGTACGTTCAATAATTGCATTTTCGTTTTCGCTCATATTACACAAATAAAAAACCGCCAGTCAAACCGGCGGAATATAATAAATTATTAACAACATTTTTTAATAGTTTATCCTTAATCCTCCCATGTATAATGCTCCAATGTCGTCCATAGCAGCAAACTCTTTTGTGGTTGAATTTAAAATATTTCGGCCATTTACAAACAAATCCATAAAATCGAAAACATGATAATTTACTTTCAGATTTAATAATAATTTAGAATCAACCTCAAAAGTACCATATTGATTTACATACTCCTGCTCTCCATAAAAATAACAATTTGTCATTAACTCAAGCTTTTTTATCGGCCTATACCTAATCCCTAACATACCATAATATGATGGTGTTGATTTATGTTCAACATTGCTTTTCATTTCAGATGGCCATGCTGATGATCTAAATGTCGGAGTTGAACTTGTCATCAACTCATAAGCAGCAGTTGCAGCCTGGTAAACAATAACACTATCACGACTAACTCCCAAATAATCATCAAGTTTTGTTAGCTGATAATTAAAATGGCCATTAATAAAAATATTCTTAGATACCACCCAGTCAAATCGTGCCGATATACCAACCTGCTTTGCCTTTAAATCGAAATTATGATACGATAACGCAACATAATATGGCAAAACAGGATCGGTTAACAAAGGATTTAATCCATCGTTTAGCTTTATATAAGTAATATCTGGCATTAACGCACCAAAATTTTTCGACTGATTAAAATATGCTTCTATATCGAAAACTATCGATTTAACAGGTTTTACTCTGTAACCAATTTCAACCATATCCATGGTCATTAAATCATAATTGTCGTTTCCAAAAAAACGTACACTATCAGGAGGTGTTCGACCTGTCCTGTCCCATAAATAATCGGTTTCGGTATTTAACATTAGGGCTGATTGATTGGCTCGTGAATAAACAACCCTAACCAAATGCTTATCATTAAATGGTAAAGTAGCTGCAAATTGCCAACTACCATATAAATCATCAGGTTTATTATACTTTTCACCTCGCAAAGCTGCAACTAATCTTAGCTTATCGAATAATGTATAATCAAATCGCATACTAGCTGCAATTGTCGACAATGATCGTTCTCCATTAAAATAACCACTTTCATTATTTTTCAAATATGGAGAATCATTATATGATACATTTTGATAACTTATTCCTGGTCTAATATTTAAACTTTTAAATTGCAAATCATATTCTCCCGATACGTTTAACTGTTTCATATCTACACGAAACCCTTCATCGCCACACGCAAAATCCTGATCGCCAAATGAATAATTGGCTAAAAACTGGAATTTCTCAATGCCCGATTGTAAATTAACATATCCGGTTGAAGACAACCTTGTACTAAAAGAGGTAGGAGTATCACCAAGAGTAGAAGAAACAACTTTTGAGTCCTGGTAACCTCCTGAAATATCAACTGATACTTTTCGGCTTGGCCAAATACTCAAGTAACCATTTAATGCATAACGTTGTTTAGCTAAACCAATAGTAGGAAATAAATCATTAATATTATCTTTTGGATCTTTAATCGGATAAACATTATATGGATCCACATACATGCTTTCGTATTCAGATAAAGAATAGTAATCTTTTCCGGCTGGCATTCCATTAATAAAACCATTATTAAACAAGTAAATATCATCATTAATACGATCCCTTGTTTCATAATTTCCTGACAAGCCCACTCCAATTTTTGAACTCATTTTATTTCGAAGTGCAAAATCACCTAAATACGATCCCATATTTCCACCCTGGGCAGTTGCAGAAACAGATATATCACCCTCTTGAATTTTTTTTGTAATAATATTTATTGCCCCGGTAACAGCATTAGGCCCGTATAATGCACTTGCAGGCCCCCTTACCACCTCAATTCTGTCAATATCTTCAAAAGTAACAGGTAATGACTCCCACAATATTCCTCCAAAGGCATAATTAAAAACCGGACGCCCGTTAATCATAACCAAAGTCTTTGTATTCTCAGAGTACACCATCATATTACCTGCTGGCAAATTATCGTTACCTCGTATATGTACATCGTAATTCCCGTTTGTTTTTTCACGAACAATAACTCCCGGAACCAATCTCATAGCCTCTTCAATTGTTGTTGCTCCTGAAGCAATTAATTCCTGATTAGAAACAACTGTTGATGACAACGGCGTTTCAAACTGACTTTCAGTTCTTTTCGAAGCAGAAGTAACATTTTTATTTAACAACTGATATAATTCGTCAAGCGATGAAACTCCAGCTATTTCAACTAATTTCATCAATTCTTCCAATGATAATGAAGACATCTCGTCAAGTGTCATTCCAAGCACTTGTTCCTTTGTCATGTTATCAATATCATTCTGTTTTGTTTCTTGCGCATAACTAATAAGCGAAATGAGAAACATTATTATTACTATATGGTATTTCATCAGTAAATAATTTTAAAATTAAGGCCGGATGGTATTCGCATGTGAATTTTCATCCGTGTTTATGTTTTCTACGAACATGCTCGTTTCATATGTATGAATTTGCTTTTTATTTGTCATATGGAACTCGCCAATAATTCCCGATAATCGAGACAAGCTATTGCCCAGTGAGAGTAAAGATTACTCATGGCTTGTTTCATCTGTTTAAAAATAATTTTTCAATGGTAAACAAATATCATTCAATTAAAATTCCAAGTCCTGTAAGTTTAGGACTTAAATGCAATCCACGCGAAGTGATATTTTGAGGAGCAATTTCAAATTTCATTTTACCATCAACAATAACAAAATTTATTCCCGATCCTGTTCTGCAACCACCACCCTGATCAGATATAATTAAAGTAGGTGATTTTTTATAATAATCTATTACACTTGCTAAACTACTACTTTTCGAATTTGATACATAAACAATATGAGATTTAGGAACGTCTGAAATATTTGACAACAGTTTAACCTCAATAGTTTGTGAACCAACACGTTTTGTTTCGGACAACTTTTTTAATTCATTAGTAATTTCATCTTGCCCAACAACCGATATTATAAAGTTACCACTCTTATAATCAGTCGGCCATTCAATATTTTTGGTAAAATTATAAATAAATAAAGCCTTAAAAAGTACTTGCTGAGCATTAACGATAGGTATAGAAAACAACACAATCAATACCACAATTATTTTTTTCTTCATAAGTAAATAATTTATAAAGTAAGGTCGGATAAATTTCGCATGATAAATTTATTTCCGTGTTTTTGTTTAGCGAATCATGCTCGTATAAAATTATCTAATAAAATTCTAGGTTATGTTATCAATTGTTAATAAAAGATATAAAAAACATAATTAAAAAACTATTGGAAATAAAAAAATAACTAAAAAAACTAACATAGCTGTCAGAAATAAAAAACCCCTCAACAAATTGTCAAGGGGTTTTAATATCTAAATAAATTATATGCAATTAAAACTTATAGTTTAATCCTGCTAAATATAACCCTCCAATATTATCCATATAAGAAAACTCTTGGGTTTCTGTATTAATAATGTTCCTGCCGTTTACAAACAGTGATAAATTATCAGTTGCTTTATAGGTAATTTTAGCATTTAATAAAAATTTACCATCCATTTTATTTTCACCATACTGAGTGTTAAAAACATAGTTACTGTAATAATAACCCTGTGTCATAACTTCTAACTTACTCATTGGACGATAAATCAATGCTAAACTTCCCCAAAATGATGGAAGTGATTCGTTTTTAACATCGTCCTTTTCCATCGTTATTGGCAATTGAACATCGGAACTGTATGTTGGTTTTGGGAAAACTCCAGTCGTTACAAGGTTATACATATCTGTTTGAAGTGTTGTATAATACTGTGCAATCTGGTTTTGAGCTACAGCATCACGACTTACACCCATTGATCTATCTAATACTGTTTGTTGATATGTTGCATGAGCTTTCAATAATAGTTTACTCCCCAAAACAACATCGGCTGCCAAACTAGCTCCAATTTGCTGACTCTCCACATCCTGTCCCTGATATGAAGTGTACAATGTGGTACTAATTGGAGGATTCACCAACCCCAAAGCAGGATTTCCAACAAAAGTTGTTGTGACCATACTATCGGGCATTAATGCACTAAAACCATTAGCCTTATTATAAAAAGCTTCAAAATCGATGTATACAGCCTTAGTTGGACGAGCTCTAAAACCAAATTCAAACATATCCATTGTCATCATATCTGGATTTTTATTTCCTGCAAAATGAACAAATTCAGGACTACCTAAACCATCTCTATTCCATGTGTAATTACTAAATGCATTAATCATAAATGTACTCTGATTGGCTCTTGAATAGACTGCCCTGAACAAAAAGTTATCATTTAACTTATATGAACCTACAAACTGCCATGAAGGTATCCATTTATCAGGTACGTTATATTTTTCTGCACGTAATGCTGCTACCAAACGGATCTTTTCAAAGAGAGTATAATCAAAACGAACACTTCCAGCATAATTTCTCAGTGCAACCCTATCGTTAAAATACCCCGATCCAATACTATCGATATAATCCCTGTCATCATAATATACCGACTGATAACTAATGCCGGGGCGAATTTGCAAAGCTCCCATACGAATAAGGTAATCGGCCGATAGATTATATTGCTCAGTTGCCTGAGTCCATCCTTTATGTCCTCTGTTAAAATCCTGCACAACATCGCTTAAGGCGGCTTTAATATTTATACCATAAACATTTGCATCAAAGTTAGTATACCCTCCTTTTGATTGACGTATATTATATGGGGTAGGGTTATCACCAACTGTCGAAGTATTAGCTTCAGATCCAAGATACCCTCCTGCAAGTCTGAATTTTAAATTACCATTCGGATTATATGTTATATAACCATTTGCTCCAATTTTTTGTTTTGCTCTACGAGAATCACCATTAACAAATAGATCATCGGGCACATCATTACTCCACAAATAGTCGGAATTATATTTTTCATATGTTTCCAAATCAAGAAATCCACCATCAAAATTATTATCATCATCAGCAAAAGCATAAATCTTATCTGTATTTCTTTCCCTGTATTCAAAATATGTAGAAACACCAAAATACAGCTTATCTGAAATCTTATCGCTCATACTCATATCACCAATAAATGTATTTTGAGTTCCTCCCTGGAAATTAACAGACGATGTTTTTTCTGTTGGGTTTTTTGTAATCAGGTTAATAACACCATCAACAGCATTTGGTCCATAAAGTGCACTTGAAGGGCCTCGAACTACTTCAATACGATCGATTTCGCCCAGACTAACAGGTAATGTTTCCCATAGAATACCCCCCATACCATAATTAAACACCGGGCGTCCATCAACCATTACAAGTGTTGTAGTATTTTCGGAGTATAACAACATGTTACCCATTGGCATATTTTGGTTACCACGAATTTGAACATCGTAGTTTCCATTGGTTTTTTCGCGTACAATAATACCAGGTACCAATCGCAATGCCTCTTCAATTGAAGTTGCCCCTGATGCTAATATTTCTTCGTGATTAAGAACTGTTGTAGATAATGGAGAGTCAAATAAACTTTCTTCATTTTTCGATGCCGAAGTTACCCCTTTATTAAGTAATGCATATAATTCTTCAATAGACGATACCCCAGCAATTTCAATTAGTTTCATCAAATCTTCAATAGGTAAATCGGTCATCTCTTCCATCGACAATTGCAATACCTCTTCGCGTGTCATAGTTGAAAAATCACGAGTTTTCTTTTCCTGGGCATAAGAAGCAAAAGTCATAAATAATGACAAAAAAATAAAAATAATGTATCTCATTGGGTTAGTTTTTTGGAAAAAGTAAAAAAATATTTTTAATGACAAATGGTTTATTCTAAACCAAATATTGTATTTATTCAACAACAATACCTAATCCGGTTAATTTAGGACTATATTGTAGCCCTATTGAAGTTAGTTTTTGAGGAGCGATTTCAAATTTCATTTTCCCATCGACCAACACAAAATTAATTCCTGCGCCATTTTTACAACCACCATTTTGATCGGAAATAACCAATGTAGGTGAGTTTTTCAGGTTTTCCGAAACGCCAGATAATGTACTACTCTTCGATGTTGACACATAAACAATATTGGATTTTCCAATTTCCGATGCACTATTAACCTGAACAACTTTAATGGTTTGTGGCCCTACTTTTTTTGATTGAGCCAGTTTTTTTAATTCAGATACAATTCCATCCTGTCCAACAACAGTAATAACAAAATCACCATTTTTAAACTCCGATGGCCAATTAATGTTATTTGTGAAACTGTAAATGAATAATGATTTAAAAAGTTCCTGTTGAGCATGGATAAATGAACCCATAACAACCATAAATAAAAATAAAATAAACACTCTTTTCATTTAAGTAAGATTAGAAAGGATTTTTAATTAAATACAGATATAATAAAACATAACGTATAATGGACATGAAAATAATAAAGATTTATTTGTTTTATTATAATCAATCATGTTTTTTTATACTTTTTACATGAATAAAAAAAAGCAGAGAATAATCTCTGCTTAAAAATATAATTAATCTCAAAAATTATCCTTTACAGCCAATATTCTACTAATATACTTTCCAAGAATATCAAATTCCAGATTAACAACAGAATCGATTTTTATTTGATGAAAATTAGTATATTCATAAGTATATGGAATAATAGCAACCGAAAATTGATTCAATTTGCTATTAACAACAGTCAAACTAACCCCATTAACACAAACCGAACCTTTTTCAACAGTAAGGTATCCCTGTGAGGCCTTTTCTTTATCAATATCGTACTGGAAAGTAAAATACCATGACCCATCAGCTTCTTTAACATCAACACATTTTGCTGTTTGATCGACATGTCCTTGCACAATATGACCATCAAGCCTTCCATTCATAATCATACTACGCTCCAAATTTACTTTATCTCCAACTTTTAAAAGCCCTAAGTTCGACTTGTCAAGGGTTTCTTTTATGGCTGTAACGGTATAGTATCTGTCTTCTTTTTTTACAACAGTAAGACAAACCCCATTATGCGCAATACTCTGATCTATTTTTAGTTCATCGGTAAAATTACATTCTAAAGTGATATGAAGATTTCCTTTATCATGTACAATATTACTTACCAAAGCAGCTTCTTCTACAATTCCTGAAAACATAACATAAATAATTAAATTCGAAAGTGCAATATAACGCATATTTAACAGTGCTACAATAATTGATTGTGAATAAAACATTATTAATTTTATCGTGTTTTATAAATGATAAATAATAATGAGAGGGAAAAAAGTATTAGTTACAGGCGGAACCGGGTTAGTTGGATCTCACTTAATATATCATCTTGCAAAAAAAGGATATTCAATTAAAGCAATAAAACGAAAAGAGAGTAGTACTAATATTGTTAACCAAATAATATCGTTTTACGAAAAAGAAAGCAATATTAGCCCAATAACTAATAATATAGAATGGGTTGAAGGCGATATTACTGATTACTACAGCATTATTGATGCTTTAGAAAACGTTAATCATGTATACCATGCGGCTGCTTACGTATCATTTAACCCTCGAAAAAAATCACAAGTTTTTAAAATAAATACCGAAGGCACTACTAACATGGTAAATGCTTGTTTAGAAACAGGCATTGAAAAATTCTGTCATATAAGTTCCATTGGTGCACTGGGCACAACAACCGATAATAAACCAGTAACCGAAGAGTCGAACTGGCATGTTCACAAAAAAAGGTCAAATTACTCACAAAGTAAATTCGATGCCGAAATGGAGGTTTGGAGAGCTGCAAAAGAAGGTTTACCTGTTATAATAGTTAACCCTGGTGTCATTATTGGTCCCTGCCCTCTCAACCGAAGCACAGGATCTCTATTTGCATTAGGGAAAAACGGGTACCGTTTATACCCTAGTGGCTCAAACACTTTTGTAGATGTAAGAGATGTAGCAGAAGCATCAATACTATTAATGGAAAGCAACGTTTTTGAAGAACGATATATTGTTGCCGGAGAAACCATACGTTTTAAAGAGTTATTAAACATATTAGCTACTGCTATGAATGTTGCAAAACCAACACATAAAGCACCGAAATGGCTGGCCGAAGTTGCATGGAGGCTTGAAAGGCTAAGGTCATTAATAATCACCAATGAACCTCTATTAACCAATGAAAGTACACGGGCATCATACAGCAATTCTAATTACTCATCAAACAAACTGATAGAACAATTCAATTTTCAGTTCAGACCAATTGAACAAGCAATTAATGAAACATGGAGATGGTATACTTATATCGAAAAACAAAAAAAAATGTAAAAACAGTCACCAATAGTAAAAACTTAATTTGAAACTATCTATATTTATAAAATAACCAAAAAACATAGCTCATTACGCATCTATGAGCTTTATTTCGATACATACCCGTTTTTTATCAGCAATAATTTTATTGTTGCTTTTTGCGTGTAATAAACTCCCAAATAATACAGAGCAAAAGAAATATATCTCATTAACTGAAAAAAAAACTGATGAAGATATAAAACCTTACATTGAACTACTTTTACTATACAAAGATTCGAGTTATACATAT
This sequence comes from Marinilabiliaceae bacterium, assembly GCA_016933045.1. Taxonomy (GTDB): domain Bacteria; phylum Bacteroidota; class Bacteroidia; order Bacteroidales; family Marinilabiliaceae; genus JAFGBR01. The sequence goes on from JAFGBR010000074.1 coordinate 60,417, forward strand.
CTTCAAACCGAAATTAAACACATATACAAACAGCATAATTACAAATCGTTATGGTTTAATCACAAAACAACTTTAAATGAATCTGCACAGCGACTTATAGACACTATAAGCCAAAGCCATTATTATGGATTACACCCTGATTTTTACCCAACCCAAATAATAAAAAAAGAACTAATTAATTTAAACAAACTGAAAAGTAAAAGTCAAATTTTGTACACAAAAGCAAAAATTGATTTAATGATCACACTCTCGCTAATCGAGTTTATGTCACACATTAGGTTTGGCATGATACGTAGTCAAATAATATGGTCCGAAGAAAATGAGAGTTATTTAAGAAACAAGATAATGTCAGCATGTTATAACATTATCGACAACAAAAACAATGGCACAATAATTAATGACTTTCAACCCCAGTCAATCTATTATAAACTATTAAGTAATGCTTTAAAAAAGATAGCACTACCCGACAAATTGCCTCATGAAGATATTATTTACAAAATGGATGATAAAACAAAACGTGATGTTTTAATCATTTTAAATTTAACAGGTTTTTTCAAGGGTTCTGCTGATGCAGATCTTCAGTCATTCCCCTATATTATGCGATCGTATCAAAAATATTATAATATTTCCGATAGAAGTATTTTAGGGGCAGAAACACTTATTCATATTATGAACCAAATTATTAATCGTTTTAAAATATTAGCAGTAAACTTTGAACGACTAAGACAAAACCCTCCATTAACAAAATCGTATTTTTGGGTAAATATTCCCTCTTACCAGTTAACAATTTTCGAAAATAAAAAGCCCGTTTCATCAACAAAAGTAATTGTTGGATCGCCAAAAACACCTACACCAATATTATCTGGTGCGTTAACCCATATTATTACATATCCGAAATGGAACATACCTCCAAGTATTGTTTCGAAAGAGATTATACCTGCCATTAAAAGAGACTCATTATACTTACAAAAAAAAGGATATTACATAACAAACTGGGATGGTGATTCATTAGATCAATCTACAACCAACCTGGACTCATATACCGACTCATATTATCCATTTAATATTGCACAAAATCCCGGATCAACTAACGCATTAGGCACTATAAAATTCATGTTTGAAAACAATCTTGATATTTATCTGCACGATACAAATGCCAGGTATCTGTTTGCAAAAAAAGAGAGAGCCTTATCTCATGGATGTATAAGGGTCGAAAATCCTCTTAACCTTGCCAAATATTTATTAACAGACGAATCGCTGTTAATAATGGAAAAACAAATGAATCAGAAACTAACAGGACATATATTGACCAATAAAAACAAATCTGTTTATATTCGTTATATTACATGCGAAGCTGATGAACAAGGGGGCATTTACTATTACAAAGATATTTACAATATAGACCAGTTTGACTGGGACAATATGATAAAGAGTTTATTTGTCAGTTCAATGCCAATTGAAGAGATGACTGATTTTTAGATGGGTGATACAAATACATACATGACCCATTCTTTATAATATTTATTACTTTTTCAGCATATTCAGCAGGTAATGCCGGACATCCAAAGCTTCGACCTAAACGCCCATAATTCTTAACATAGTTGTCACTCACATAATCGGCTCCATGAACAACAATTGCACGTGTACGGGCATTATCATTAATCCCCTTTTCAACTCCATTCAACAACATTGAATAACCATGCTTACCATAATATGGGCTATCGGTAATAAAAAGACCCAAACTGCTTTTTAGAGAATTTTCGATATTTGAAAATGAATTAGCATACAAATCTCCCGAATTACGACCATGAGCAACTAACGATTTTAACAATACATGATTGTTCTTAATATCAACCACAAAAAAACGTTCAGTATTAGAAGGTTTCGAGAAATCAACAATAGTTAAAATAGAATCATTCTTAAGACACTGACGTTGTTTTAATACTTCGTAATTAAAATATGCAATAAAAAAAGCATCAATTGAAAGATCCATTTCATTCAACGACAAGTATTTTTTAAACGCATCGTAATTAGTATGACTACCTGCTCCTACTGTCGAAATTAACGACATATTAGGATGCATAGAAAATGGAATCATTAACAATAAGCCTAATAAGAATTGTCCTAATCTCACAAACTTTTCTTTTCCTAATTTTTTTCCCACTGTTCTCATGACCTTTTTTCTAACTTAATTTCTTCTCCTTATTACGACCCACAATTAAAAAAGTTATATTCGTCAAAAAAAATTAATGTTTCGTCAAAACAAAAACTTAATCACACCAAGATAATTAACTATAAATACAAACCATTTAAATCCGCTAATTATACTTTTTTACAATTACAATTTTTACATTCAATAAAGAATACCTAAATTTTGAATTCGAAAATAATCATAATCGCATAATAACCATTCATCAAAAAAAATAAAATAATGAAACTAAAACTAATCTCACATTCATTCTTATATTTTATTTTTTTATGGTCGTGCCAGCCAGACAACGAAAGCACGCTAACTGAACTACAAACAAAATATTTAAAATCGTACGAAGTACTAACGAAATACTCTGAACAAGACGCAAAGAGCATCTTCTCATTAGTAGGAACATTTAGTAACGAACCCGACCTTATTAGTTATTCCAATAACATAATAAGCGGTGTAACTGTATTCTATATCGAGTACCAATCGGAATACATTAACAACCAGCCAATTCTATTGTCAGGATTGGTTCTGGTTCCTAACACAATAAGCGACAATTTATTGCTAATGAGTTTTCAAAACGGAACAATATTAAAACACAACGAAGCTCCATCGGCAAACATCAACAATTTCGATTACAAAATACTACATGCAGCTGCCGGATTAGGAATGGTAATTTGCATACCCGATTATATAGGCTTTGGAAGTTCGAAAGAATATAAACATCCCTACCTGCATAAACTACTTTTTCAACGAACCATTACTGACATGATTAAAGCAGTTAAGGAAATGGATGAAAACAAATTACTTGAACAGGTTTCTCTATCAGGCGATCTTTTTCTTAGTGGCTACTCTTTAGGAGGATGGGCATCTCTTGTTGCACACAAAGAAATTGAAAATAACCCTATCGATGGTATTAACCTTAAAGGATCAGCATGCGGCTCTGGCTCATACAACCTGCTAATAATGAAAGATTTCATTTTTAATTCTACCGATTTCATTCAACCTTTTTATGTTCCTTACATAATATCGGGATACAAGTCGACTAATGAAATTGATGGCGATTTTAGCATATATTTAAATTCGCCTTACGATAATATTACTTCAACTATGTTCGATGGTACATATAGTACAAACGAAGTTAATAATGAACTAACATCAAATATGCAGGAAATGCTTACACGCGATATGATAATTGGCTTTGATACCGCTTCAAACATGAAATCTATTAAACAGGCATTAATAAACAACAGCCAATTCGCCTGGCAAAATACAAAACCTCTACATTTATACCATGGAACAGATGATGTTCATGTCCCTTATGCTATATCTGACAGTACTTATGCTGATTTTATTAAACTTGGACAATCGGAAAACAAAATAAAGTTTACCTCATTAAATGGTAAAGATCACACGACCGGATTATTGCCCATGTATATAAAAGTATTAGACGACCTACTTCAGATCGTCCAATAACAAATATTTTATCTTAACTATTTACAAACTCCAGTATTGTAGAGATTTTATCTTTTCCCTATAAATACCTTTTACATCAACAAAAAGAGAATTATTAAGCATGATACTTTTAAAATAAGCCTCATCGTACGATAAAAAAGGCTTATGATTAACTGCAACAATAACAGCAGAATAATCTTTATCTATGTCATCAATTAATTTGTATCCATACTCTTCATATACTTCATCAGATGATGCATACGGATCATAAACATCAACATTAACACTAAATGATTTTAGCTCATTCACAATATCTGCTACCTTTGAGTTTCTGATGTCACTCACATTTTCTTTAAAAGTAGCTCCCAGCACTAGTACTTTTGTGCCATTAATACTATGTCCTGCCGAAATTAATTTTTTAATAACCTGCTTTGCAACATAACCTCCCATCGAATCATTAATAAATCGGCCTCCGGTGATTATTTTTGAATGATATCCCAGCTCATTAGCCTTATAAGTCAAATAATAGGGATCAACACCAATACAATGCCCCCCCACTAAACCGGGAAAGAATTTCAAGAAATTCCATTTTGTCCCTGCTGCCTCTAAAACCTCGTAAGTATTTATATTAAGCCGGTTAAAAATTAACGAAAGCTCGTTCATCAAGGCAATATTCACATCGCGCTGGGTATTCTCAATTATTTTTGCAGCTTCGGCTACTTTAATAGAACTTGCCCTATAAATACCTGCCTTAATAATAGAACCATAAACATCGGCAATAATATCTGATGATTCAGGATCACTTCCCGAAACAATTTTTAAAATTTTCGTCAATGTATGATCTTTATCTCCGGGATTAATACGTTCGGGAGAATAACCTACTTTAAAATCGACATTAAACTTTAATCCCGACTCTTTTTCTAAAATAGGAATGCAATCATCCTCGGTACAACCAGGATATACTGTTGATTCAAAAACCACAATATCACCTTTTTTAAGTGCTTTGCCAACTGTACGGGTAGCACTTAACAGAGGTGTTAAATCGGGCAAATTATGCTTATTTATTGGAGTTGGAACAGCAACAACATGAAACTGAGCTTTTTTTAAATCATCAGGATTAGATGTAAACTCAATAACACATCCTTCAAAAGCATTACTTTCCAACTCTTTACTTGGATCAATACCCTTTTTCATCAAATCTATCCTATCGGATTTAATATCAAATCCTATTACCGACATTTTACGGGCAAATTCTAACGCAATTGGCAAACCAACATAACCTAAGCCAACTACCGACAATTTGATTTTTTTAGATAAAAGCTGATCAATCATTATTATTATTTTTTATTTTTTACACTTATATATCCTTTCAATTATTTCAACAACTTTCAATCCCTCAAGGGCATTTGTTTTTATTTTGGCTTCGCCTTTTAAAGTACTAATAACATTATCAATTACATAATGATGGTTTGCAGCACTCCCCTTATAAGTACCGTAATCATTAGGTGGATTAGACGCTTCTAGTTCGGGCATTTGATAATCCTTAATATGGCAATGCGAAACTTCATTCATATATTGTCCTCCCACTTTCACACTTCCCTTCGCTCCAATAATGGTAACACTACTTTCAAGGTTCTGATCCCAAACCGATGTTGAATAATTAAAACAACCCAAACCACCTCCTTTTAATTCAAACTGAATAATACCACTGTCTTCAAAATCAGTTAAATGTTTATGGTTAAAGTCTTCAAACCGTGCTTCAATATTAGATATATCACCAAACAACCAATACAAAGTATCAATAAAATGTGAAAACTGAGTAAAAAGAGTTCCTCCGTCCAAATCTTTTGTTCCATGCCATCCACCTTTATGATAATACCTGTCATCACGATTCCAAAAACAGTTGAATTGAACCATGAAAATATTACCTAACCAGTTTTCATCTATTAAACCCTTTAACCATCGAGATGGTGGCGAATATCTATTCTGCATAACCGCAAATACACTCTTCGACACTTCTAATGACTTAAAAATAACCTGCTCAGCATCAGCCTTTGATAAAGCAATTGGTTTTTCAACAACTACATTAATTTCATGTTCAAGAACATTTATTGCCTGTTTTGCATGTAATCCATTAGGTGTACAAATACAAATAACATCAATATCAATTCCTGAACTTAAAAGCTTCTCTATTGAATTAAAAAAAGGAACATTCATAGTATTAAGTCCTAACTGATCAAATGACAAAACATCACATAATCCTACAACCTCAGCATCAACATTCCTATTAATCATTTCTACATGACGCTTACCTATATGACCAAGACCAACAACTGCAAAACGAATTTTATCCTTTATCATCTCTATTTTATGGGTTTAACTGTATTTGTTTCTTTATCAAATCGGTATAACTGTCCTGTTTCAATGCACCTAGCTGTATTGTTTTCATCGAACACCAATTTATGACCAAACTCACTAATCCATCCTTTTTGAACCGAAGGATTACCAACAACCATTGCATAATCCTTAACATCTTTTGTTACTACAGCTCCCGCCCCAATAAATGCATACTCTCCAATAGTAATACCGCAAATAATTGTAGCATTAGCTCCAATTGATGCACCTTTCTTGACCAATGTTTTTAAAAATTCATTTTTACGATTAACTGCACTACGAGGATTTATAACATTGGTAAACACCATTGATGGACCTAAAAATACATCATCTTCACAAATAACTCCTGTATAAATTGAAACATTATTTTGAACTTTAACATTATTACCCAACTTCACATTAGGAGAAACAACAACATTTTGGCCGATATTACAGTTTTTTCCAATTTTACACCCAGACATAATGTGACTAAAATGCCATATTTTAGTACCTTCTCCTATCTCAGAGCCATAATCAATTACCGAAGTTGCATGTGCAAAATAAATATTACCCGTACTCATGAAAAAAATTTATTTACAGATGTTACTATATAAAAAAGTTGATCCTCTGTCATTTCGGTATGTATGGGCAGCGACAAGACCTCACGACTCAATTGTTCAGAAACCGGAAACTGATCATCATCAATTATTCTTTTAAAAGCTACCTGCTTATGAATTGGAACCGGATAATAAACCATAGATGGAATATCTCTTTCTGCTAAAAATTTTTTTAACCTATCGCGCAAATCATTTCTAACCCTTAAAGTATATTGATGATAAACATGCGTTGAATAATCGACTCGTTGAGGTATTTTTATTTCTTTTATATCTGATAAATGATTATTATAAAAAAGCGCAACTTCATTCCGTCGTTTATTAAAATCATTTAAATGTTTCAATTTTACATTCAATATTGCTGCTTGTAATGAATCAAGCCTCGAATTAACTCCAATTGAACTATGATAATACTTTTTGTTTGAACCATGATTTGCTATCTCTTTTATCCGAATTGCTAATTCATCATTATTTGTAATACATGCTCCACCATCGCCAAAACAGCCTAAATTTTTTGACGGGAAAAAAGATGTACAACCAATATCTCCAATTGTACCAAGTTTTTTTATAATACCATTTTTAAATAAAAAATCACCACCCATACATTGAGCTGCATCCTCAACTACTAATACATTATATTTATTGGCAAGATCTAATATTTGATTCATATTTGATGCCTGCCCAAACAGATGAACAGGCAAAATAACCTTTGTTTTTGATGTTATCTTTTTCTCAAGCAAATTAACATCTATATTAAAAGTATTGGGTGTAACATCAATTAAAACCGGTTTTAGACCTAATAAAGCAATTACCTCAACCGTAGCAATAAAAGTAAAATTGGTAGTTATCACCTCATCTCCGGGTTGCAACCCCAAAGCCATTAGTGCTAATTGCAAAGCATCAGTTCCATTAGCACACGGAATAATATGTTTAACTTTTAAATATTCACCTAACAAACTCTGGAACTGCTCTACCTCGGGACCATTTATAAATGCAGTATGGATCAATACTTTTGACATCGCATCGTCAATATCATTTTTCAATCGAAGATATTGCGCACGAAGATCGACCATTTGTATTTTTTGCATTTCTATTAAATTATAAACAAATTGTAAGATATCAATTTTTATCGTTGCTAAAAAAGCAAGGCAAAAATGTCAGTATTTTTTTTATTGCTAAAGTATTTCATCAATATTTATCAATAAAACATCAAAAGATAATTAATTTTCAATAAGTTATACTAAAAAAGAAGGAGACCTAAAACAAGTCTCCTTCATTATTATTTATTTTATAATATTATACTTTACAATCCAAAAGCATTTTTCAATTTATCAACATAATCAAGTTTTTCCCATGTAAAGAATTCTACTTCTTTTTCAAATTCCTGACCGTTTGATAGCATAGTAACTTTTGCTTTATAAGGATTTCGTCCCATGTGTCCATATGCAGCTGTTGCTTCAAAAATTGGGTTTTTAAGGCCAAACCGATTTATTATTGCAGCAGGACGCATATCAAAAATACCATCGACAATTGCAGCAATTTCTCCATCATTTTGTTTAACATTTGATGTGCCATAAGTATTAACATAAATACCAACCGGCTTAGCCACACCAATAGCATAAGCTACCTGAACCAAAACCTCATCGGCAACACCAGCTGCCACAATATTTTTAGCAATGTGACGAGCAGCGTAAGCAGCCGACCTATCTACTTTTGAAGCATCCTTACCCGAAAATGCACCTCCGCCATGAGCTCCTTTTCCTCCGTAAGTATCAACAATAATTTTACGGCCAGTTAAACCAGTATCTCCATGAGGACCTCCAATTACAAATTTTCCTGTTGGGTTTACATGAAGAATCAGCTTATCATCAAATAGAGATTGAACATCTTCTGATAACAATGCTTTAACTCTTGGAATTAAAATATTCTTTACATCATCGTAAATCTTTTGAAGCATTTTATCATCATTGGCATCAAAAGGATCGTGTTGCGTTGAAACAACAATTGTGTGAATACGTTGTGGCCTGTTATCATCGCCATATTCGAGAGTAACCTGCGATTTTGAATCGGGACGAAGATAAGTCATCACCTTTCCTTCGCGACGAATTGCAGCCAATTCAACTAACAACAAATGCGACAAATGTAACGACAAAGGCATTAATTCTTCAGTATCTTTACAAGCATACCCAAACATCATACCCTGGTCTCCTGCGCCTTGATTTTCAGGATCTTCACGTTCCACACCTCGGTTAATATCTTCCGATTGCTCATGCAATGTAGAAATAACACCACATGATCCTGAATCGAACATATACTCAGCTTTTGTATACCCAATTCTTTCAATTACCCTACGGGCAACCTTTTGAACAGGTACATAACCTGAGGTTTTAACTTCGCCACTCACAACAACCAAACCGGTAGTTACGAGGGTTTCACATGCCACTTTCGACTCAGGATCCTGACGAAGAATCTCATCAAGTATTGCATCGGAAATTTGATCGGCTACCTTATCAGGATGTCCTTCTGATACCGATTCTGATGTAAAATAATAGCTCATCAATTATCAGTTTTTTATTAAACAACTTAATTAATAACAACAGGAAGGAAAAGCGTGAAGTATATAAAAAACGTTTTAGCATTTTTTTTAAGTGGTTGCAATCAGCCAAATCCTTCCACTTTTCCTAAGGCAAAAAAACGAAAAAAAAATCATTCTGCAATGGCATTTTTAATAATTCTAAATAGTAACGATGAATTTAGCACTATTTTATTAAACTGTATAAATGCATTTATACCTTATAAACCATAAAGCAACTCTACATAAAGAAAGCTTCAAATAAAAAAATTGATTTTTTTTTAAAATATATTTGGAAGGATTTAATTTTGATATATCTTTGCATCCGCATTTGAAATCGAAGATTGATTCAATGTAAATTTTGGTCCCTTCGTCTAGGGGTTAGGACGCCAGGTTTTCATCCTGGAAACAGGGGTTCGATTCCCCTAGGGACTACTATAAAAAAGATACAAACAAAAATATTTAAAAGATGGCAAATCATCAATCAGCAAAAAAAAGAATAAGACAGATTGAAAAAAAGAGAATGCATAACAAATACTTTTCTAAATCAGCTCGTAATGCTGTAAAAAGCATTCGTTCTGCTTCTGAAAAATCTGTAGCAGCAGAATTGTATCCAAAAGTTGTTGCTATGCTTGATAAGCTTGCTAAGAAAAATGTGATTCATAAGAAAAAAGCATCTAACTTAAAATCTAAGTTAGCTTTACACATCAATAAATTAGCTTAATTTATTATTCTGGTCCCTTCGTCTAGGGGTTAGGACGCCAGGTTTTCATCCTGGAAACAGGGGTTCGATTCCCCTAGGGACTACATGCCTTTCTGAATAATTCAGGAAGGTTTTTTTTATTATATTTTTAGATATTAGCCTGATTTATAATATGCTTAAAATAAAATTTAAGTATTTCACAAAAGCCTTATTCTTGTTATAACAACTAACATTCTACCAATCATTTGTTGTTTTTATCGTAAGTATTTTTTAGCTTAACTACAAAATGCTTATGGAAAATAGTGGAAAATTAGGGATTAAAGAATGGGCTGTTGAAGACCGACCACGGGAAAAACTTATCCAAAAAGGGATCCAATCGCTTACCGATGCTGAATTAATTGCTATTTTAATTGGATCGGGTAGTACTAAAGAATCAGCCGTTGATTTATCAAAAAAAATTCTGCATGCGTACCAAAATAATCTTTCAAACCTCGGACGATGTGCCGTTGATGATTTAAAAAACAGGTTTCATGGCATAGGTGAGGCTAAAGCAATTACAATAGTAGCTGCCCTTGAACTTGGACGACGAAGAAATTTATCTGAAAATTTAAAACCCTCACAAATAAAAACATCAAAAGAAGTTTACGATTTATTTCACCCCATTATAAACGATTTATCGCACGAAGAATTTTGGATTTTACTACTCAACAACTCTAACAAAGTAATTGCCAAACACAAAATAAGTCAGGGTGGAATAGCTGGGACTATTATTGATGTTCGATTAATAATGAAACGAGCTGTTGATAATATGGCAACATCCATTATCCTTTGCCACAATCACCCCTCGGGCAATTTACAACCAAGCCAGGCCGATATTAATATTACAAAAAAATTGAACGATGCTGGAAAAATATTAGATATCCCCATTCTCGACCATATAATTGTTGCAGATAATCGCTATTTTAGCTTCGCCGATGAAGGATTGATGTAATCAGATAATGAGAAATAGAATCAAATACGTTCTGCCGTTCTATCACAGTGTAAGTGACTCTCCATTGCCACATATTAAAAACCTCTACAATGTAAAAACAGCAAAGGTATTTGAAAAAGAAGTTGATTATTTTTTAAAACGATACTATCCGGTTTCTTTAGAAGAGTTTTACAATTACTCGATAAATCAATTTTCATCAATAGAAAAACCAATTGTCCATTTTACATTTGACGATGGACTAAGTGAGTGTTATTTAAATATTGCCCCAATTTTATTACGGAAAGGCGTTCCTGCGACTTTCTTTTTAAATACCGGATTTATTGATAATGCTGATTTGTTTTTTAGATTCAAGATTTCGTTGATTATTGAAAAACTTAAAATCTCTTCTAAGTCAAAAGTTATCGTACAGAAAATTATTAATGCACCCGATGAAGAAACATCCATTAAACAATTATATAACCTAAAATATTCTGAACAACAAACAATTGAAAATATTGCTCAAGCAATTGGCTTAGATTTCGATCAATATCTTACAGATAAAAAACCATATATGAATAAAATGCAAATAGTCGATTTGTCAAAAAAAGGTTTTGACTTTGGCACTCACAGCATTGACCATCCCGAGTTTCAATATATTTCCATGCACACTCAGATCGAACAAGTTAAAAATAGCATCACAGCTTTAGAACAAATAATTCCAACAAAAATAAAATCGTTTTCATTTCCGTTTACTGACTTTGGAGTTTCAAAAGAGGTGTTTGATGAACTATTTTCTAAACAGATATTTGACATTAGTTTTGGTACTGCTGGAATAAAAAAAGACTCTGCCGCTATGAATTTCCAGCGAATTCCGATGGAAAATTATAATAGTATCAGACAATCTTTATTAATGCAAAAATCAAAATATTATCTTCGCAATATGATAGGTATCGGAAAAATAAAGCGAGAGTAACCAGTAAAATGACCAACCAATTAAGATTTTTAAATCGTATAGAAATTGATGATGTTAAGTGGGATCATTGCGTACAGACATCTATCAATGAAAATCCAATGGGTTATTCCTGGTTTCTTGATATTATGACACAGAAATGGGAAGGACTTGTTTTAGGTGATTATACAGCAGTCATGCCGATTGAATTTCGAAAAATTGGTCCGTTTTCTTTGATAGAGCAAAGTGCGTACATTCAGTTTAATGGATTTTACGCTGACAATAACAAGATTCAAATTGATTTTTCAAAGATATCAAATGCACTAAACCTATCGCGCTGGCATACAATTAATCTTGCAGAAGTGCCTGGTTTTAAAATTATTTCAGACAGCAACTCAAGTAAAAAGTCAAGTTTTATATTGGACTTAAACAAAAGTTACCCGGAAATTTATAATGCTTACAACAATAGCCATAAAAAAAACTTACGTCGTTTTGTTCGCAAATACGAAAAAAGAATTGTTGAAGAAAAAAATGCATCAACATTTACCCGGTTGAAAAACGACATGACCACCCTTCGGGGATTAAAACCTATAAAAACTAAAATCTCAAATAGATTAGAGAGTTTGATTGAGTTCTCAACAAAAAACAATTTTGGAGAATATTATTCAGTTTTAAATAACGACAACAAACCTGTAGGTTGTGCATTTTTTTTGAATGGAATAAATCGTAGCATTATTTTTTCGGCATCAAACAATGAAGGTCGTGAAACGCAAGCTGCATTCGGGTTGGTTGATTATTTTATACAGAAACATGCTGGATCAAATAAAAAACTTGACTTTGCAGGATCAATGATTAAAGGAATTGCCGAATTTAACAAAGGATTTGGAGCTGATGAAGTGCATTATAATTATATTTACAAGAACACAAATCCCAAATTCATTCTCAAACTTTTAAGAAATGCTTGATTACTTAATTGAAATACAGCAATCATTTCAAAAACACAGTTCAAACATAGCTTTTAAACTGGGAAATCAAGCATATACATTTGAAAACTTACATCAAAAAGTAATCGATTTTCAACAGTTTATTATTGAGAAGCATAACGATGTAAAAGTCATTGGTGTTGTATGTGCCGATAAAATTGAAACCTATGCCCTGCTTTTGGCCGTTCAATTTCTAGGGAAAACATTTGTCCCTTTATTACCTCATTACCCCGAATCGAGAAACAACGAAATAAAAAAAATCGCAAAAATAGATCTAGTCCTTCAACTCGATTCAGTCCAACTAAGCAGAAAATCAAATGATGAAATTATTATCGCCGCAAACAATGCCAATTCTGTTTTGTCAATTTTGTTTACATCGGGCAGTACAGGATCTCCCAAAGGAGTGCCATATACGCGAAAGAACATCAACACATCACTTGATGCTTATTTTAAATTACCAATGACTATTAATGAAAATGATCGTTTTTTGCAGATGTTCGACCTGAATTTCGACATGGCTTATTTGTCTTTTCTTCCAGCATTAATGGTTGGAGCTTCTGTTTTCCTTACTAGAAATAAGGGAATTAAATATATGGAAGCAGCCAAAGTGATGATGCAAGATAACATTACCATAGCTACAGTTGTCCCTTCAACACTGCAACTTCTGTCTCCATATTTTTCTTCACTGAATTTGCCGTCATTAAAATATACCTTAATTGGGGGGGAGCCACTTTATAAAACTTTAGCCAATGACTGGTACGGTTGCACTCCTTCAAATCACATATTTAACATTTCAGGACCTACCGAAACAACTATGGCTTGCATGGGATACTGGGTTCCGCGAAATGAAAAAGAACAAAAAAGTCATAACGGGATATTAGCATTTGGAGAACCATGGGCTCATACAAAAGCAATGATACTTGACGAAAACAATACTTCAATTGAAGATTGCATTGAAGGGGAATTAGCCTTTGCAGGCGACAATGTAATGACAGGATATTTAGACTTACCCGAAAGAAACAATGAAATATTTTTAAAAATCAACGGTGCCAGATTCTATAAAACTGGAGATATGGCCTTTCGCGACAAAGATGGAATATTTCACACCTGCGGAAGAAAAGATGATCAGGTGAAAATAATGGGTTTCAAGGTTGAATTAGGGGAGATTGAATTTCATGCTCGTCAATTTATCAAACAACAAATTTGCGTTGTCAAATATTTTGCAGCTGACAAACAGCTTGCTTTATTTATAGATGGTAAAATAACTAACGAAACTACATCACAAATCAAGAACTATTTAAAAGACAAAGTGCCTCAATATATGATCCCAGATGTAATTATTGGAGTAGAAAAATTCGCTTATACCAATAATGGTAAAATCGACAAAAAACTATTATGCATTTGACACCCTTCGATCAAAATACCAACAATTTATATGGTTTATACCATAAAATTCTTAATCACTTTAACAAACAAGGTAAGACTGGTTGTATCTATTATCCAGAAGAATCTACAATACCATGGCCATCATTTTCTTTCTCCGATGATTGGACAATAGAATCTATAGCAGAGGAGTTGGCTGAACTTAAAAAGATCATTTTAAAAGACAAAATTTCACCATATCTTATCATTCCTGGTGAGATAATAAACAATTATAGTCAGGCATTTACAATCAATAATTTCATTCCTGTTACTTTATGGTTTTCAATGAATTTTAAAAATCAAGAAACGTTTGGGGTTTATAATGAGATTGATACTTTGACTAAGGTTGATAATATTGAAGCGTTTACTCATATCATAAATACTTGTCATTTCAGCTCTCAACCATTCCATGTAAATGATATTGAGTCTATGATGAAACTGGAGGGAATTGAACTATTTCTGTTCCAAAATAAGGGCGCATACACATCTGGTTGTTTCTGCCACACAAACAATATAAATACAGGCATTTACATGGTTTCGACCCTACCCGAGCATCAGAAAAAAGGACATGCAAAAAAGATGCTTCAGCTAATTGCCCAATTAAAAAAGAATCCACTAATTTTACAAGCAACAATTGAATCGCGGCCTTTGTACGAAAAAATTGGTTTCGAAACAGTTGGAGAACTTATTATTTATTGCTTAAAAAGATAGTAATGTTTGAAGCAACACTAAAAGAGGTTATTGAAATTGCATCAACTGTATTTAAAACTCCTGTTGAAGATTTATCGGGCTTAACCACATCCGATAATGTTGAATCGTGGGATTCTATGGGGCATGCATCGTTCATAGCTAATCTGGAAAAACATTTCAATATAAAATTTACAATTATAGAGTTAGTGATGCTATCGTCTCTCGATGAGATTGCTAAAAACATTGAGAGTAAGCTCCATGCAAATTGATATAATTAGAAAAAAAGAGCTTAAAAAATTTATTACATGTGAGTTATTCAAAAAACTCACAACGATTCCTATATCTACACTCAGAGCACAGTATTTTATAGATAATCCAAAGATTGATAATGAAGATCCAATTATTGTATTGGTTCGATCGGGATTCGAAACTTTAGGATTTGCTGTTTTCTTGCCCGATATAACCCACGATGGGGTAAAATTTGCATGGAACAGCGGCTGGTGGATTCATCCGCAAAAAGGGAAAAAAATTGCGCTTCTGCCTCTACTAAAAGGAATTGAACTGTGGAATGAAAAAGTTGCATTTGCTGATCTGCCCGAGAATAGTTTCAAGATATTATCAATGCTCGGAAAATTTAATTTCCTACCACAACAAAACGGCATCAAATTTATTACAAGACCTTATTTACCGAAGAAATGGTCAAATGTTAAATCTTTTGTTTCTTTAGCCAACATTTGCCAGAAAATAAGTTTTCTACGTCAATTCAAATTTCGATCAAAGAACATTATTATAAATGAAATTCATGCAACAGGATTAAAGCTGAATCTATTTAATGATGGTTATAATAAAGGTTTAACTGACAGAAGAAGTGATGATTTTGAATTAATTGAAAGCAGCAGTTGGCTATCAACAAGATTTATTGCTGATGAAACTCCCCGATATCCATTTTCTCTAACAACAAAAAGTTTCTCTTTGAAATTTTTTGAAGTAATTGAAAACAACAATGTAATTGCTCAATTTTGCCTAAAACTTAGAGATAAGCATTTGGCTATACCCTATTTTTTCTCAATCAAAGAAGATAATGAAGTTGCATTCAAAGCAATTATTAACAGCGCAATAAAACTAAAAGCTAATTCAATAACAGCATTCCGACCTAATATTTGTGAGAAATTGAATAATATTATCCCCTCTCATTGTCCAAGAAAAACTATCTTTTCGAAACCAGCATTGGCAATGGGATTGAATTATAACAATTATAAAACCACCGTGCTTCAGGATGGAGAAGGTGACTGCATATTTACATAAAGATGAGAAATAATTATATAAAAAACACACTTTCTCTATTATCAGGAAATAGTCTTGGTCAGCTAATCACCATCGGAGCCTTACCAATACTTTCAAGGCTATATTCGACATCTGACCTTGGAACATTTTTTTTCGTCATTTCTCTGTCTACAATTGCAGCATCAGTTCTTTCTCTTCAATCACATTTAACCATTGTTTTAAGCAAGAACAATGCATATTCGGATTTAAATTGCTCACTATTAATTAGTATAATAACCCATTTAACTTTTCAGATACTCATAATATTCCTGTTATTACCTGAAACGATATTTGGTTACAAAATCCCTGACCTCATTTTCTATTCGCCAGTAATTTCATTTCTAACCTCGACTCAGTTATCTTTTGAAGGATATTTAAACCATGGTCAACATTATAAAATTCTAAGTCAAATAAAAATATTAAGGGCTTCTATAATGGTATTTATTCAGATCATTCCAGCTCTAATTTGGCAAAGTTTTCCTCAATTACTTATCTATGGATACATTTCAAGTTTAGCGTCAATTAATTTATTATTATTCAAACACATTAAACCAAAACCATTCACCTTTAACATGAAATTAACAAAGACTTATTGGGTTAATTATCGTCATATCTTAACATTAAACACTCCTATTGCATTATTGAATACAGCATCAAATCAATTACCCTATATATTCATTAATACATTATTTGGGTCAGATTTTACTGGATATTATGGAATGGCACAAAGAATTGTTGGCACGCCATTAAGTCTTTTAGGACAGAGTATTGGAACCGTATTTTATCAAAAAGCGGCCAAATTTAAGAATCAGTCAAAACGAATAATACCTTTAATATGGAAGACAGCAAAAATGCTACTAAAATATGGTATTTTGCCACTTATACCTTTAATAATAGTCTCGCGACCACTCTTAAAATTCTTTTTAGGAAATGAATGGGACATGACTGGTTTAGTTATTCAACTTTTAAGTCCCTGGCTTTTAGTTTCATATCTAAACTATGTATTCTCCTATTTAATATCAGTACTAAAACTCCAATCCAAAATGATCTGGTATGAAATCTTTCTTCTCTCCGTGAGAGCAGTTGCCCTTTATTGTGGCTATTACTTTTTCGTGAGTTTTAATTATTCTATAGCCTTCTTTTCTTTAACCGGCTTTATATCTAATTTGACCTTCATATCGTTGATGATTCATTTCACACTTCAATATGAGCAATCTCGATATAAGAAAATCTAATTACTCAAGAATCTTATGAATGTTGAAATAAGAATAGATCAAACAAGATGGAATTCACATGGCGATGTAAGTTACATTGGTTACATTTTCTACAAAAACCAACTGATTAACGTAATGGATCTTGAGAATGAATTACTTTCGTTTATCTCAGGTGAAAAGTTTGACAATTTCTTTTCAATATTCAATGGTCAATTCACAATTATTCTTAAAACTTATGAGGCTATTTATTTAATCACGAGCCCAGGAGCCTTCTATTTGGTTCATTATACAAAAACGCAAAATGAATTACTGGTATCTGATAGAATAGAGTCATTTAAAGATTATCCTTTAGATAAAGACTCTTTAGATTCCCTAAAATATTGTGGATTTGTCCCATTCTCAAAAACAGTCTATGAAAATGTATACAGCTGTCAATCAGGCACTATTCACATTATTACTGAACAACAAATTTCAACAATTAAACCGTTTCAATTTGCTGTTTCAAACAGGGAATTATTCAACCCAAATACAGATATTGGGGCAAAAGCAAATGAGGTAATTTTAAATGCATTTAAAAGAACTGTAAAAGTACTCAATGGACGAAAAGCTGTTGTTCCATTAAGTGCAGGATATGATTCAAGATTAATCCTAGCAGCCTTAAAAAAGTTAAACCATAATAATATCCTTGCATTTACATATGGTCGACCTGGAAATATTGAGGCTCGAACTGCTCAAAAGGTTGCATCTGAGCTAAATATTGAATGGTATAATATTGAATATACCCCTGAGTTAATCAACTCACTCTTCGATAAAACATTACTCTATGACTACATCCAATTTGCTTTTAATGGAAAATCGTCTATTTGTTTACATGAGTTCTATGCGGTTCTATATTTAAGATCAAAAGGCTTAATTTCTGATGGTTCAGTTTTCATACCGGGTCATTCTGGCGATGTTTTAGGAGGCAGTCAGCTCATTAAGGTTTTCCCAATAAATTATCCTTTCTCCAAAATATCAAAGTTATATGTTAAGTCAAAATTCAATCTATTCACAAAACAGAAACAAACACTTAAAGCATTCGAAACGATTATTATCAATGAAATAAATAAGCATTATAATCAAGATCAATTATCTTTCTCAATACTTGAGGATATTGATTTAAATGAACGACTTTCGAAATTTATTTTAAATGCAGCCCAAGTTTTTAGGTTTTTCAATTATACAGTATTAACTCCTTTTTGGGATAGCGAACTCCTAGACCTTTTTAAAAGGGTACCAACCAACCAACGAGTTGAAAAAAGACTATACGATCAAGTACTTGAAAATAATTTTTTTAAACCTCTTCATATTTCATTTCTAACAGAAGAGAATCCTTCTTTAATGGATATCTATTTCTCAAGATTTAAAAAACCATTTAAGAGATTGCTTCCAAAAACTTTTAAACAGAAACTATTAATCAAAAATGACATTACCAATTATGAGAAAATAACTCAGCCACTAAAACAAGATTTAGAAAATGCAAAAATTAAATACTACTTTTCACATACGAATTATAATGAGATAATCAGTCAGTGGATAATAAACAAAGTACTAAATAAACTTTAATGTCTCGGTTTAAAGAAATAATTGCATATTCTGTATTGAGTATTCTCTTCCCCAATTTCCCTTTTAAAGGACGAGAGTACCCATTAAAAAAGATGATAATATGGGGGATAAAGCAACGTATGCCATGGTCTGAACACCGCAAAATTTCCTGGCCAGTACATCCATCAACACAAATAAAGGCTCCTGAAAATATTAAGATTGGAACACTAGCGCCTGGGCTGGCAGTAAACTGCTACATTGACGCCCGAAATGGTATTGAGCTTGAAGAAAATGTGTGGATTGGACCAAATGTTTCTATTATTTCAATGGATCATGATATCAATAATTACGATCAATACGTAAAAGAATCACCAATTATTATTCAAAAAAACTCGTTGCTTACCAGTGGTTGTAAAATACTTCCGGGAGTAGTTTTAGGAGAGCATACGATAGTTGCCGCAGGAACTGTTGTCACCAAATCATTTCCCGAAGGAAATCAAATATTAGCAGGAGTTCCGGCTAAAATTGTAAAAACTATAGAAAATTATAAAGGCCAGACTTTCCCTTTATATAGATAGAATTAATTGTCATTTCACCTTAATATCCATACCTGGATATTGCAACTGGCCACCTTCGTACAAACGAATAAGTCCGATATCATCGCATCTGCGAAGTAAATCCTCTACGGTTACTCCATACTCGGGATGCACCAAGTCCTTCCAGTGATCGCAAAGAGGTTTAAGCACAAACAACCTGTAACGCAAAAACGGGTGAGGTATCATTAAATCATCGGAGTGGATAACCTCCGAGTTGTAAAAAATAATGTCAATATCTAAAGGCCTTCCCTCGTACATAGCGTCATTCTTTTTTACTTCACGGCCTTGTTCTTTTTCAATTAACTGAGTTTTCTCCAAAACCTCAAATGCAGTTAACTTAGTTTCAACTTCAATAACTTGATTTAAAAACCACTTAACATCATCATAACCCCACGGTTCAGTTTCGTATAACTTCGATTTTAAAGTAACCTTTCCAATTCTCTCTTCAATTTTTTGAATTGCAACATTAAAATTTTGAATCATGTCGCCCCTATTCCCTCCCAGTTGCAGAATTAACTTGTTCATATAATTACTATTAATAATTTTTTATAATAAAAAACCACAAAAAAAACCGTGCATATTAATGATGCTATTGATTTGATTTTGGATACGAAAATAATTAAAAAATGTTAATATTTATGTAAATAACAATTTACTACACCATATAAAAATTAATTGCAGCAAAACTCATCATATTTATTAAATTTATAGCTTTAATTTTTCTCATAACATAAAGTAAATTCACTTACAATGGTAAAATTCCTTAAATATACATTGGCAACATTTGTTGGCGGAATTGTTGCATTCTTTTTTATCGTAATCATGCTGTTGGTCATTATTGGCATTGTAGCATCGAGCGATCAAACAATAAAAATAAAAGAAAAAACACTACTTCATTTAGAGTTAAACGGGCAAATTTTGGAACGAACATCTTCCGACCCACTTCAACAAATATTTGAAAGTATCTCATCAGGGCCATCGACCGAAGGGTTAAATCACATACTTGCCAATATAAAAAAAGCAGCTGACGATAAAAATATATCGGGCATACTCATTGAAACAGGAACTCCAACTACCGGATATGCAACCATCGAAGAGATAAGAAATGCACTAATCGAGTTTAAAAAAACGGGCAAGTTTATATATAGCTTTGCCCCGATATACTCACAAAAAGCTTATTATTTGGCATCTGTAGCCGACAAGGTTTATCTTACACCCGGGGGTATGTTAGAGTTAAAAGGGATTTATTCACAACGACTTTTCTTCAAAAACACGCTTGAAAAGATTGGTGTTGACATGCAGGTTTTTAAACACGGAAAGTATAAATCGGCAGTTGAACCATTTACTAACGAAAAAATGAGTGACGAAGCCCGAGAACAAACCGAAAAATACATTCATTCAATATGGTCACATGTAAAACAAAATATTGCCGTTTCACGAAATATTGAAGTTTCAAACCTTGACAAAATTTGCAATGAGATGGCCATGTTTATTGATCCGTCCGAGCTGGTTGAACAAAGAATTATTGATGGATTAAAATATAAAGACGAAATAATTGATGAGTTAAAAGAAAAAACAGGAATCGATACCAAAGATGACCTAAATGCAGTTTCGAATAAAAAATACATTAATGTAATGGTCGATAAAAAATCGAAAGAATTTGCCAAAGATAAAATTGCAGTGATTTATGGCGAAGGTGAAATCGACAGCGGTTCAAATGAAGGTATTCAATCCGACGACTTTTCACGAACCATTAGAAAAGCCCGAAAAGACAGCAGCATTAAAGCCATTGTTTTACGAATAAATTCTCCGGGAGGCTCTGCATTAGGTTCCGAAATTATTTGGCGCGAAGTTGATTTAGCAAAAAAAACAAAGCCTGTTATAGTATCAATGGGCGATTTGGCAGCTTCGGGAGGTTATTATATTGCATGTGCTGCTGATTCAATAGTAGCTCAAGCAGCAACACTTACCGGATCAATTGGTATTTTTGGTATTATACCAAATGCAAAAGAACTTTTCAATAAAATAGGATTAACGTTCGATGGCGTCAAAACAAACAAATTTGCCGATATGCCAGCCATTAACAGGCCATTCACGCCCGATGAAAAAGAATTATTACAAGCCTACATCGAAAGAGGGTATCAAACATTTATTAAACGATGTGCCGATGGTCGCCACACAACAACCGATTCAATCGATTTTATTGGACAAGGTCGCGTTTGGGCCGGGAACGATGCTTTAAACAACAAACTGATTGATAGAATTGGAACTATTGACGATGCCATTGCCATAGCTCAACGCATGGCCGGTATTGACAATTACAACGTTATTGAAATGCCTGAGTTCGAAGATCCTATTCAGCAACTACTTAAAGATATGAGCGGCGATGCTAAAGCCTGGTTCAGATCGGCTATTTGGGGTGAAGAAGCTAACTATTTCGATGCTATACAATCGTTAAAAACAAGCTACCCAATTCAGGCGCGATTACCATACAATATTATCTTAAATTAATATCGAAGAGGCTATAAAGCCTCTTCACTTTTTACACACGATGGTTTCTTATTTACGCTGGATATTACTACCATTTTCAATTATTTACGACATCGTTACACGAATTCGTAATTTTTGTTTCAACGCAGGTTTTAAAAAATCAGTGTCATTTCAAATACCTGTCATAAGCATTGGAAATATCACTGTTGGTGGCACCGGTAAAACGCCACATACCGAGTATCTTTCAAAATTACTTTTACCAACCTGCAAAACAGCCATGATTAGTCGCGGCTACAAACGATTGACCAAAGGAGTTGTAGTGGCCAACAACGAAAGTAAAGCAAGTGACATAGGCGATGAACCGTTTCAACTGCATCAGAAATTCCCGGGGTTAAAAGTTATTGCTGCCGAAAAACGTGTTGACGGAATAAATACCTGTTTGAAAATATTTGGAGATACAGAAGTAATTCTTTTAGATGATGCCTATCAGCACAGGCATTTAAAACCCGGATTATCGATACTATTAATCGATTTCAACCGACCTATCTGGCGAGATTATTTATTACCGGCGGGAAACCTGCGCGAAGCTTCATCGGGAAAAAACAGAGCCGACATCATCATCATATCAAAATGCCCTGTTAATTTCACCGATTACCAAAAAAACAGAATACTCAAAAAATTAAAATCGTTTAATCCCGAAAACATCTTCTTCACTGGGTTTAAATACGGACAACCATACTCTTTCGCCAATCCATCTGTTAAAACAGAAATAGATGCCTCAAAGCAGGTGTTAATTGTTACAGGAATTGCAAATCCAAAACCACTTAATAAGTATATCTCAGCGCTAACACCAACAGTTTCGTCATTAGTATTTTCCGATCATCATAATTTTTCGGAAAAAGATGTGCAACTCATTGGACAACGATTCTATCAACTTGATGGCGAAAACAAGATTTTAATTACAACAGAAAAAGATGCTGTTCGATTAAAAGAGTTGAACCTTTTACCCGAGCAAATTGTCAAATACACATATATATTGCCCATCAAAGTTCAATTCTTCTTCAACCGGGGCGCAGCATTCAACAAACAAATATTAGAGTATGTTAGAAAAAATTAAAACTACCAGTGACTACTTAAAAAAGCAAACAGGACTATCTCCAAAAATCGGAATCATACTGGGAACCGGAATTGGCGGGCTGGCTAAAGAGATTGAAACAGAAGTCACCATACCTTATACCGATATACCAGGATTTCCTATTTCAACAGTGGAAGGACACACTGGAGCTCTAATATTTGGTACCATCAATGGAATCCCGGTTATGGCCCTACAGGGACGTTTCCACTTTTACGAAGGATACAGCATGAGAGAGGTTACATTTCCAATACGTGTAATGAAAGTTTTTGGAATCGAATCATTAATTGTTTCAAATGCCAGTGGCGGATTAAACCCCGATTATAAAGTTGGCGACATAATGATAATAACCGATCATATTAACATGTTTGGAACCAACCCTTTAATTGGCCGAAACAAAGATGAACTAGGCCCGCGTTTTCCCGATATGAGCGAGGCTTACAACAAGCAAATCATTAACCGGGCGCTCGAAATAGCAAAAAAACATCACATTAAAGTAAAACAAGGAGTTTATGTTGGCACTACCGGACCTACATTCGAAACCCCTGCCGAATATAATTTTTTCCGAACCATTGGTGGCGATGCAGTTGGTATGTCTACTGTTCCCGAAGTTATTGTTGCCCGACACATGAACATGACCTGTTTTGGTATCTCTATCATAACCGACTCGGGAGCTCCCGGTCAGATTACCGAAGTAACACACGAAGAAGTTCAAGAAGTTGCAGCTTCGGTTGAGCCAATGATGACACTAATTGTTAAAGAATTACTTGATGCGTTTTAATAATTAACATTCATACTATTTTTACCGGTAACACACTCAAAATAAACCGACACCTATATTTAAACCATTTTTTAATTATAGTGCAACACACTGCAAATATATGCTTATAAATTTCTTCCCTAGAGTAAATAAATTTCCTCTAGGGAAGAAATTTATTTACTCTAGGGAGAAAATTTTGTTGCTCCCTTATGGAAATTAAAACTGTTTTATTTTCACCCTCCGGCCAACACATTATCTGCTTGAAACTGATAATACACAAGTCTCTTTCTTTTCAACAACTTTTCCGTTGGGATAAAAAACCTGTCCCCATACAATATAAATACCGGGGGGTGCCATTTCGCCCGATGATTTGGTTCCATCCCATGTAATAACATCGCAGGTTCCTAGTAATTGATTTTGGGCAATGTCGATTATCTCATTTCCCGATGCATCAAAAATTGTCATTGATAATACACCCCCTAGTGTTTCGGAATTTACAGTAACCAATAACATATCTTCATACCCATCCATGTCGGGAGTAAACGTTTTTTTATTCAATGCGAACAGATTTTCAGATGCATTATCGACCAATGCAAACTGGCTGTTCTCTTGGGTAGGAGTGGCATAATTACATGACTTAGATGCCGAATGCCACGAATTTTCTGTTTGCGTTTCGAAACCGGGATGTATGCGCTCCAACGACACTCCCTCGTTCGAATTCAAAAGCGAATAATGCCAATCATCGGAATAATGCAGTTGATCAATTACGTTTCCTTTGTTATCGGCTATTGCTATATCTCCTTCATCATCGGGCATTGAAGGAAAACCTGCCATTTCATAAACAAAAAACGGCGATGCCGGATGATGCATCTCCTTCAAAACAATTGAATCGGATGTAGCTACGGCATATTGTTTAGGAAACAATGGGGTTGAGATACTTGAAAATTGTAAAAGTTTTACGGGTATGCCGCCATTCATTTCAGTCAAATAAATATCACATAAACTCAAAATCTTATCCGACTTATTGTAAATCTCAACAAAATCGACACCTTCAGGTACAGGATTAAACATTATTTCGTTGATGATAATATCTCCAGACAACATTTCCTCTATCTTTCCAAATTTCAGTGGGATGTATTCTTTCAAAAAGTTTTCGGCAAAATCGCTAAATGATGGATTAAAAGTTAATTCGTAAACTTGCTTTTCTTTTAACGACTGCTTATATACAATCTCTATATGATTTAAAAAGTTACTCTCAATAAGCACCGTATCAACCGATAATTTTGGTTCAAAATTCAAACTTTGAATCATATTATCGTAATCGGGCAAATCAATTGGTTCTGAAAAACTTATTTGAACCGACGTGTCTGTCACTGATAACAAAATTACAATTGGACTATCAATATCGGGCTTCGACTCATTAACGCTGTTCTCATGCCCCGGCGTCCCTCCGTCTGAATTGACCGAATAAGCCCAATTTTCATTATCCCCACTCCTGTTCGATAAGTCTATAATCTCAAAGCTCCAGCCTCCGTCATCTTTAAACATCTCTTTTTGCCAATCTTCATCATATATTATCGCATCTAACACTGTTCCATTATTTGCAGATAAAATCATTTGCCCACTTGTTTTTGCTAACGATGGAAAATATTTTAAACCAATAACATTAATTGTGTCACTCCAGTTTTCTTTTGCTGTTTCGGAAGTAAGAATAGCAAATTGATGTGGTTTTATTATAGCATCTTTAATAGGGTAATCTGTTGCTGATACATTTAAAATATACCCATCTAACGACACATTAAATTGTGTATTGTTATAAACCTCTATAAACTCTGTTTCGGGCAATCCTACCGATGGCGATGGGTCAGTGATAAACTCTGAAAACAAAATGTCGAAACGCTCCGGCACATAATTTTCAACTTTAATTAAGGTATCATTCAATACAAGTCCATACTTATCTGATAGTTTTGTGATAGTCAGATTATAACTACTTTTTATTGGCAAGTTATCTTCAAAAACAAGTTCAATTCGACTTCCAACTGCAACTATCGAGTCAATTTTTAAATCGTTAGGAGAAAAAACGAATGAAGTTTCTGAAACCGATGCTGAATCAATTTCCTTAGAAAAATTAAGCGTTAAATGATTTTGATCAGTTAATTTGAATAATTGAAGCGTTAAGGGCGATTCATCAACGTAAGGGTCTCCCGAAACCACCAGATTATCGAACCAAAACAAAGTACTTCGTGTAGATGTATAATCGCAGTAAAGACCAAAATAACTCGATTCAAATGATATTGTATCAACAACTGATCCTTGATGATGCCATTCACTATTTAAATAAACATCTAATTGCCACCTCGAATTTGAATCATTCGTAACCTTAACCGTAAAATCATTCGAAGAATTATTTAACAGTCCATCAAAACCATCAATTAAAATCTCATCGGTTCCATTAGTTCTTTTATAAAGTGAAATTTCATCATTAGTGCCCCCAAAATAAAGAAAGTAGCTGTTATTAACATTACTAGTGTTATCACTATCAGCAGCCAGGAAAATACGACAGTAGTTTTGAGCAGAAGGATTAAAGCCCATTTTAACATCCATCTGCCATAATGCATTTTCAATTGACTTACTATTTGTAAACAGCCATGCATCAGCATCATCCGAAGGAGCATTTAATTGCAGTTGATTCGATGTATTAACAATGAAAAAATTGGTTGTCCCGTTCCAGCTTCCATCATTAAGCAAACTATCATGGCTAAAATCCTCATTTATTTGGGCATACAAAGTATTAGATATAATTAAAAAAATAAGAAAAATCCTCGCCATAAAAACTTTATATTTAAATGATTGTTCTATTTTTGCAAAATAATCCACCAACACAACAATTTAACTAAATTTTTTATTAATCGAGTATAAAAATGAGTCATGTTGATTGATAACCCTTCGAGAGAAGAGAAGCAATCAGTTAATTAATTAAATTTTTTCAATATGAGAGTAGCAATAGTTGGTGTTAGCGGAGCCGTAGGACAAGAGTTCCTCAAAGTATTAGAGGAGAGGAACTTTCCGCTTGACGAATTGGTTCTTTTTGGATCGGAAAGAAGTGCAGGGAAAAAATACACTTTCCGCGGTAAAGAATTAATTGTTAAAGAGCTAAAACACAACGACGATTTTAAAGATATTGATATTGCTTTAGCATCGGCCGGAGCAAGCACTTCTAAAGAGTTTGAAAAAACAATTACGAAACATGGAGCAATCATGATTGATAACTCAAGTGCTTTTCGTATGGATAACGATGTGCCTTTAGTTGTACCTGAGGTAAATGCTGAAGATTGTGCTAATACACCACGCAATGTTATTGCCAATCCTAATTGTACAACTATTCAAATGGTTGTTGCACTTAAAGCAATTGAATCGTTGTCGCATATCAAACGCGTTCATGTTTCAACTTACCAGGCTGCCAGTGGTGCCGGAGCAATGGGAATGGCTGAATTGGAAGAGCAAACAAAACAAGTTGTTAATGGCGAAGAACCAACAATTTCTAAATTTCAATACCAGTTGGCAATGAACATTATACCTCAGGTTGATGTATTTACAGATAATGGATATACCAAAGAAGAGATGAAAATGTATAACGAAACACGCAAAATTATGCACTCCGACATAGAAGTAAGTGCTACTTGCGTTCGTATACCTGTTATGCGTGCTCACTCAGAATCTACTTGGGTTGAAACTGAAAAGCCAATAAGCGTTGAAGAAGCCAAAGCTGCATTCGAAAAAGCAGAAGGCGTTGTGCTAATGGATAAACCTGAAGATAAAATTTATCCAATGCCATTGCACTTAGCCGGTGAAGATCCTGTTTATGTAGGCCGGGTTCGAAAAGATCTTTCAAATCCCAATGGATTAACATTCTGGACAGTATCGGATCAGATTAAAAAAGGAGCTGCACTTAATGCAGTGCAAATTGCCGAATACATGATAAAAAGCGGATTAATTAAATAATAAAAGCTGCCCTAGGGCAGCTTTTATTATTTAATCATTTTCTCAAAAAAATAAAGAAACCCTTTTCTTTAACCTTAATCGTTAAAAGGCAAACATATAATATCACCACTCCTCTCTTTAGGGGTTACCTGCAATTTAATTATTTTACCATTTTCCAACTGACCTTCTACTATAGTATTAAAGGGGGCATGAAGTTTAAATTTAACATCCCAATCTTTAGGCCAGGCAGGGAAAAGATATATTTTAGTACTATCGGTTTGCATAAGCATTTCCTGCAATCCAATCATACCCGATCCGCCCCAGTTATGATCGGGCACCCAATCGTGACCAGGCCCCCAAAAAGTAGGGAATCGCTGATCGGCATTTTTTAGTTTCTGAATGGTTAAATCGGCTGCTTCATTGATCAATCCTAAACGAGCACAAAAAATCGCATCCTGATGCCAACTTTTAATTTGTTTCTGGTCGGGACGATCAATGCCATGACGCCAGGTATTAATTGCAATATCAATACCTGGTTTACCAATACCATAAATGCCATAAGGAAACACCGGATAAAGCTGAGGCAATTCAACATTATTAATTCGCTCCCACGATTTAGCCGGCGAAATTGTTTGATATCCATTTTTATTACGAAAACTAATTGGCGGAATACGAGTACCCAACCCCAATAAATAATCCCGCTGATCATCACTCCAATAATCATTATCTAATTCCAAAGCTCGCGTTATTACCGAGCGTAAAGCCGCAATCGTCGTAACCGGATTGGTGGCCATTTTATATGTTTCGCAAGCCGTTCCCGGATAAATAACTAAATGTCCATTCTCATCAAGCATTTTTGGAGTTCTCATTGATGAACGGTATTGATAATGCTGATCAAAAAAACGCAAACAGCTTTCGATTAATGGAAGATACTCCGAAATATCACAGCCGGTAAAACGTTCATAATCGAGAATCATATAACAAAACTCCAAGGCAGTATCCCAATGATATTCAACCCAGGCATTATACGACACCCCATCGTCAAACCCAACAGGTCGTTTCCATTTGTACTCGAACGCAACCGGCAGCCCAAAGTTTTCGATTTGCTCGGTAAAACAAGCACCACTATGACCCCAGTAAACCAATGAGCGTAACTCGGCATTTCTTAACATGTTCAGATAAAAATCGAATTGCGGTTTCATCATATCAAAATCACCGCTTTTAAGCATAGGCCAATAAACTAAACGCTGATTCTGTGCTGTAAAACTACCACCTCCCCACCTGCGAAAATCGGGAGTAAAAGGACGAATAGTATCGATAAATACAGGATCGACCGTGAATAACCCTCCATTAAATTTTGTCGGGTAACGTCCATAAGCATTGCATCCTAATTGATACCGAAATAATTGATAATTACGCCCAATCTGCCATTGTATTGTATCTTTATTTTTTTCATCATGATCGATACATATATAACTCCTATTCCAAAACTCTCTCCACCAATTAATAGTTTTTTGATGTCTTTTTTGCAGATTTTTTCGAGCTTCTATTTTTACCCCGGAAAATGCCTTACGCCAATCATCAATATTTTCAACATTAGTGGTTTGCAAACAAATATTAATAGTATGGTTTTTAACCGGCGTTTTGCTTTTCAATAACCATGATTTATAAGGCGTACTTGCATATTGTCCGTTCGAAATGCCGTACGACTGCATATTTTCGCCAAACATTATTCCTCCAAAAATCCTGTTTTTATTAGGATTCCATAGTTTATCCTTAACAGTTTCGAGTTTTTGTTGTTCCACCAGCATATCAAAAACAGTACTGTCATTTCTGTTTTGGTGATAGAATTCTATTTCATTACTGGGTGTAAATGAAATAGAATCGGCTCTTATTATAGGTTTATAGGGAGCTCCAAGGTATGACCGACACATATCAGGTTCCAGCTTTTGCAACTCACGATCGTTAAAACGCCAACTCTCGTAAGCTGCAACTACATCTATTGGCTCATTAGAGGATACATCAGCATTAATAATTGGATAAAATACATCAACCCATACTTTTATTGTGCTTATGCAACCATTTTTTTCGCCTCTAATCTCTACATAACCTTGTTCGAGTTTTAATGTTTGATTAAATAAGGTTCCATCAATAAACGGATTTGGATTGAGAGTTATTCGTACCCTGCCCGGTTTAAGAAATGCGTTTAGCTCGTCGAAAGTTCCACTTTGCGATAAATATATAAGTAAGTCACCGTTTTCAACCCAAACATTTAATCCAATATCACCACCACCACAAGGCATACTCTCAAGAGCATTTTCCGATGGTTTATCCCAGGAAATATTGTATGGAGATAAATAACTTTGAGCAAGGCACTGATTAACAGCAGCATTAATAAAAACAGAGAATAATAATACTTTAAAAACTAAAGCCATCGGTCAAGAATATCTACTAAATCGTCCATTTTAACAGGTTTTCCAACATAATCATTCATTCCGGCATCAATACAAATTTCACGATCGCCTTGTAATGCATTAGCAGTCATGGCAACAATTGGTAAGGAAATACTATTATTACGGAGCTCAACAGTTGTATCTAATCCATTCAAAACCGGCATTTGAATATCCATAAAAATAAGATCGAACTGTTCTTTGTTCTTAATAATCATATCAACAGCTTCGCTTCCGTTATTAGCAATCTTTGTTTTCAAGCCGATACGATTAAGCATTTTTTCAGCAATTTTTTGGTTAATCAGATTGTCTTCAACCAGCAAAACAATTTTATCTTTAATTTTTTCTTTAAACGATTCATCATCAATCGTTTTTTTCATGTTTTTATCTGATCCAAAAAGCAGTTCGAGCCCTCCATATAAATTATTTTGCTTTATTGGTCTTTGTACTACATAATGATCAACGTCCAAGCCATCTGTCAAATAATTACGATTCTCACTTACAATTAAAATAAACTTTATTTTAGGGTTTATTTTATTTATACTATGCAGGTATTGATGATCTTTTAGTTTTGGTATAAGGTTGGTATCGATCAATACCAAATTAATATTCTCATCAGATTTAATCAGTTTTAGTGCCTGATCATCATCTTCAGCTTCCTTGGTATTTACACCCCAGTTACTGAGAACTTTTTTTGTTAATAACAAATTGGTTTTATGATTATCAATTACAAGGGCATTCAAATCTTTGAACCGCTCCGAACGACGCTCCCATTCCAAATTATTTTTATCAATAACCATTGGAAGCAAAAAATGAAAAATAGTACCCGGATTCTCTTTCGACCAGGAAAAATTAGGATTAGGGCTTTCGGCCCATATTTTACCGCCCATCAATTCAACCAACATTTTTGAGATGCTTGTTCCTAATCCGGTACCTCCATATTTTCGGGTAGTCGATCCATCAGCCTGTGTAAATGATTCAAATATTTTTTCAATTTTATCTTTAGGAATACCAATCCCCGAGTCTTCAATTGAAAAGTGCAATACTATTTCAGTTCCTTTTTGTTGTTCAACTTCAGCTCTAACAACCACTTCACCTTCGGCAGTGAATTTAACAGAATTCCCAACTAGGTTTACTAAAATTTGAATTAACCGACCTTCATCGCCTATTAATACTGGCGGAATAGTTTCCGATATATTGGCCAATAACTGTATTCCTTTTTGATCGGCTTTATACGACATTTGCTCAATCAAATAGTTTATTGTAGACCAAATACTAAAAGAGTAAGACTCAATTTTCATTTTTCCGGCCTCAATTTTTGAAAAATCGAGAATATCGTTAATAATATTTAGCAAATTTTGCCCCGATCGCGAAATGATGGAGATAATGTTTTGTTGCTCTTTAGTGAGCCGGGTTTTATTTAATAAATCAGTAGCACCAATTATTCCATTCATTGGCGTTCTTATTTCGTGCGACATATTAGCCAGAAATTCCGATTTTGCCTTGTTCGACTCAGCTTCACGTTTTTGAATCTCTTTTTGTGCACTAATGTCCATAAACGTTTCGAGAAAAAACTGTGTATTATTTAATGTAACAGGCATCACATTTACGAGTATCTCTTTATACACATTATTCTCTTTAACAATAAGTTGCTCTTCTTTGGTTATTACCCTAACTCCACTAACTATTTCCGATGAACTCTCTTTGCTGTCGGATTTCAAAAACTCGTTCAATCCATGCCCTTCAACTTTTGCCTTAGCTACCTCAAGTGAATTAAAACCCATCATTTTCGAAGCCGTTTTATTAACCTGTATTATTTTATTCAGGTTATCGACAAGAAATACACCTACCGGCAAATTTTCGGTAATAGTACTCATTGTTTCATTTGAGTTACGCAACGATTCGGTGAGTGTTTTTATTTCGGTAACATCTTCCTTTATAGCAATGTAATTCGATATTGATCTGTTATCATTAAAAACAGGCGAAATCATAACTTTTTCCCAATATATTGTGCCGTCTTTCCTGTAATTCGATACCTGTCCTGTCCATATCTTACCCTCCTGAAGGTTTTGCCACAAGGCATCCATAAACTTACTATCGCCCTTTGGTGCAATAAAAAATGGTGAGTTTATTCCGGCAGCTTCTTCTTTTGAATAACCAGTTATATTTTCAAAACCCTTATTTACATACTCTAACGTTCCATTTGTATCCGTTATCATTATTGAAATTGGACTTTGTTCTACAGCTAATAATAATTTTCTGTTATTCTCTTCAGCTTTTTCACGTCGTAAAATAAGTTTATGAATTTGATTCAATAACAAAATTGTAATAATGATTATTACAAAAGCAATTGCACTTATACTGCCAAACTTAATTTTATTGTATTTATTAATATTTGTTTTGTTATCGTTATTCAAATAAACTAATCGTTTATTAATCTCGAACGATATTTCATTTTCAATTTCATTTATTCTGTTAAGTTCCGAAACTGCTTTTTTTATTACAAAGCTAATTGACTCGATATATTCTCCTTTATCAACTTCAGTATCATAAAGAAAATTACTGGCAATAGCGGTAATTTTAGTAGCTAACTGTTTAAGACTTTTAAAACGAGGTTGTAATTCTGAAATAGCAGGAATATTATCGAACGATTCATCAAATTCATAATCAATAATTTCGGTAATTTCATCTTGTGCCGGTAAATTTACTCTTCGAGGACGAGATGCGGTTCCACCCAGATTCATTATTTCGAGATAGGTATTACTATAATCGATTAATTCGTAAATTTGCTTTTGTGTATTAGATAGTTCCTGTGGGGTTGTTACAGATGGGAAATTATTAAACGCAATTTTAAGTTGAAGAATATTCTCTTTTAAAAGACTTTCAATTTTTTGACGTTTCTCCTGATTTTGAATTTTATCCTGATAGTTACTAATATATGTTTTGTTAAAATAACGCTCGGTTGTTAAAACAGTTGCAATAGTCAACATATAAGCAAACACCAAAAGTAACAACTTCTGAATGATCGGTTCGCTAAAAAAAGATACTCTGTACTTTTGTGTCATAGATTAAATAAATACTGCTGTATAACTAAAAAACAGGTGATTTTCGTTTATGAAAACCATATTGTTTTGCAACAGCAGAACCTTTGTCCGAAGATACAAAATCTATGAAATATTTTGCAAGAATTGGATTTTGAGTACACGATAAAACTCCAGCATAAACTTCGGTTGTATATTCCTGTGATAATAATACCGAATCAATAAGGTTACTATTTGATTCCTGGTACAAGTCCGAAAACCAAGTAATTGCCACATCTGCCTTGCCTTTCGATACATCCTTAACCATCCCTTTTGAGTCGATAGATAATTGCACTACATTTTTAATAACATTTTCGAACAAATTTGAATTTTCAAAGTTATAGTTTGACAATAAATTTTTTGTTTGAAAACCTAATGAACTTGATTCAGGATTTGCAATAATTAGAGAAATGCCGTTATCGGCCAATTGAATCAAATCTCCGGTAATATTTAAAGGGTTATCATTTGCAACAACTAAAACCAGACTGTTATACCCAATAAAAATAGAATCGGTTATATCTACTGCTGAATTCTGGCGTAATATTGATAATGCCGAATAAGAATCGGGAATAAATAAATCGCCTTGTTTAGTGAAATTAATTAAACCAATAAGATTTTGTGAACAATCATTAACCAATTTCAACCGACAGCTATACTTCTGTTCAAACTGAGGTTTTAATTGCTGTAGAAGCGGTGCTAATGAGTTTTCGCAATAAATAGTCAGATTGTTTTTCAATTGATCAGCCTTTTCTTTTTCAACATCTTTTTCACTATGATTACAGCCGTTCCCCAAAAAAACAACCAGAATTAATAAACAAATAGTATAAAAAATTTCTTTACTCATTATTCACAACATATAATAATGCACAAGTTATGAAATAACGACGTTGTGCGCAGTTGGATTTGTCATAAATATCCTGATATTAATCAAATAAATCTATACCTGTATGAATCGTTTACGTATCCAGCGCGGAATTAAAAAAGCTCCAATCAATAAATATGGATAATAACTAACCAAACGCCATAAAAATGACATAAAATTCTCCATTCCCTGCGGAAGGTCGCCCGACAAAAACTCTTTAAAAATATACTCAGCAAATCCGGCTCCACCTGGAGTAGGTGTTACAAGCATCATAATCCACATAAGCAATTGTTTGGCAAATACTAAAATATGCGATTCGAGATAGAGATAATTATAACCAAACATAAATAAAATGAGTGCATTAACAACCCAATAACGTGATGTCCAACTAAAACCTGTAGCAATAAATGCCTTAATCCAATATTTAATAGGCCAATTTTTAAACTGTGCTGATGCTTCGAGTAAATCATTTCCCGATTCATTTGCTTTCGGTCGCCACCTACGAATAATTGGAAGCCTGAATATAAAAAGAAGCAACCATTTTAAGCCTCTAGGATTTAACAACAATCCGTAAAAAACAAAAATCGAATAAACCAGTTTTATAGAATAACCAATTACTGCAACCCAGAAAAAATGACTGTTTTCACGAATCGAAAAAAGATCAGTCTGATCAAGAAATAACACCACCAAAGGAAACGTAATAATAAAATATAACTCATCAAGCAATGATGTCATTAGTACTATGGCAGAACTTTTTCCTAAATTAATACCTTCTTTGTTTATAAAAAATATAGCAACACTGGTTCCTCCAACCGCCGATGGTGTAATAGCCGATGTAAACTCCCACAACATTACTATATTCAGGCATCGTCCCCAGGATAATTCATTATTAGAAAGAATTCGTATTCTCCATATATAGCCTATATCGCGAATTGCCATTAACAAAAAGGCAATAAGTAAAAAAATAATTGAACTGGCAGTTAGTTTTATAAGTGTTAATGATTGAAAATCAAAATCTCTCATAAGGAAAGCCGAAACGGCAATTCCAATTAACAAAGGAAAAATGATTCTGCCTGGTTTTACTTTATTTAATATCTTACCCGAATTATCTACCATCTTTTAATTTTCAAATGTTTTAAAAGTAGGGTAATCGATTGATATTTGAAAGAAAAAACCAAATAAATATAACTACGAATAGATCTGTTGGTATATCATATCGGTATAATTATTTAATCCCAAAAGCACTTCATGCAACTGTCGATCAACAACAGTTCTCATTGGTCGTTTGCCAAATGGTTGTTCTATAAGACGTGCTATTGCATTTGCAACTCCTTCGGGCTTTTGATCAATACCTTCTTCCATTTCTTGCTTTAGTTTTTCGCTAAATTCCTGCAGACTATTCGCTACAGAACCATACTGTTTTAACACATCATGCGATGGCATTTCAGATGAAAAATCAGACATCTTCATACCCAACCCAGTTGTAGGATGAGGACCGGGTTCCACGATAACCGAATCAATACCCAAAGGTTTCAATTCATATCTCCAGGTTTCGGCCAATGCTTCCATGGCGAATTTGCTGGCACTGTAAGCACCCCAAACAGGCATTACAATTCGTCCAACAATACTGGATACTGAAATGATAAGTCCCTCTTGGTGTTGGCGCATCAACGGAATGATCTGACGTGTTAATTCATAAAAACCAAATACATTAACCTCAAAGATTCTTTTCATATTATCAACCGAGTGAACTTCAGAAAAACCTATTCCACAAACACCGGCATTATTCACCAGTACATCAATCTTCCTGTTTTTTACTATTTGAACTGCTGAATTAATTGAATCACCTGAAGATAAATCAAGTTCAATAACTTCAATATTGGCTATTCCCGACAACTCTTCT
Source organism: Marinilabiliaceae bacterium (assembly GCA_016933045.1). Taxonomy (GTDB): domain Bacteria; phylum Bacteroidota; class Bacteroidia; order Bacteroidales; family Marinilabiliaceae; genus JAFGBR01. The sequence goes on from JAFGBR010000074.1 coordinate 96,720, forward strand.
ACCACCTGCTTATTAAGTGTTTTAGTATTTCTAATGCCTGCCAAAACATAATACCCTCTTGCCGCCAAAAACTCCGCTGTAACTTTTCCAAATCCGGTACTACAACCGGTAATAAAAACTGTCTTCATATTTTTTCTGTTTTAGATAAATCTTATTGCAAATATCCATATTACCTTTTTATTAGCGTATCAAAATCTGATCATTAGGTTTGGAAATCTTATCTTTGTTAAAAATGACATCTCTAAATGTATCATCAACCACAAATAAGACAGATACAACGGTTATTAGGACCGGCAACCGAAGAACAGCTTCGGTTTATCGATACATTTTTATTTGAAGATATTGCTATCTTCCTGCCGGTTGCAGGACCCTGTTACTATGCATTATCTGAAGATCATGTTCACCCTTCGTATATGGTAATTTATTCATTTACAAAAAAAGGAAAAGGCTGGGTAAAAGGAATCGCACAAGATGCTTTAAACCCCGGTGATTTTCTTATTATGCCCCCGAATATAAAACATCAGGAGATTGAAGAGAGTGAAACCCCAAGATACCTTGCTGTATGTATAATGCCCGAATTGATAGAACCCATTGCCCACGAATACGAAATAAATATGGATCAATTACGATCTGATATAATAACAACTAAAGCCAATAGCCAGTTTTTACCATTATGCTGGCAGTTTATTGCCGAATCGGGTTCGTGGAATCAATGCAACAAGAGTTTATTAAAAGCAATCTCCATCCAAATATGTCATTCAATAATCAGGAGTCTGTTTCAACCAAGCAAACAATCCAATCAAACACAATGGCGACCCGAAATAGGTCAAAGTGTTGCTTTCATACACAGCCATCTGCACGAAAAAATCGGACTTCGGGATATTGCAAATGCTGCACACATGTCGATATCAAATTTCTCAAGATGCTTTAAAAAAGAGATGGAACAAACACCCATTGAATATCTATTAGAACAACGCCTGTATAAAGCAAAAAGCATGTTGCTATCTGATCAATTCGCAATGACCGACATAGCAACATCATGTGGGTTTAACACAGTATCATACTTCTCTTCATCGTTTCGAAAACAAAATAGTATATCTCCAGAGAAATACAGACAACGATTAAAAAAGTAACATGATAAATGGTCAAATTAATATTACTGCCGATTACAGAGAGGTGCCATCAAAACTGCCAGAAATGCTTAATGGATTGGATATTGCTGTTTCATTGTTTCGAATGAAAGCCGGTGATTATTTAATTAACGATGAGATTATTATTGAACGTAAAACACGCGACGATTTTGCATTATCAATCATACAGGGCAGACTTTTTAATCAATGTGCAAAATTAAAAAAGAGCAACAAGCATGTTATTTTACTTATAGAAGGTAACCCCTATAACACCCGGCACGATATAGACCGGCAGGCTATTAAAGGAGCGTTGTTATCAATTGCAGTTTGTTGGCAAATACCCATCATTTATTCGATCGATACAGCCGATTCCGCTCAAATGCTTTACTTAATGGGCAAACAGTTACTAAAGAATCACTCGGGTTATTTCAGAAATAGCAAATCACCCAAAAACATAAAAAAAAAAGCAGTTTACTTTTTACAAGGGTTACCTTCTGTTGGAATCGTATTAGCTAAATTGTTACTCGAAAAATTCGGATCTGTTGAGAATGTATTACTAGCCAATGAAAATCAACTCCTCGAAATAGAAGGCATAGGAAAGAAAAAAGCTGAAAAAATACGTTCATTTATTACACATAATATGAACAAATGATTAAATATCAGCTACAAAAAAATATCAATACAAAAACTAATCCAATATAATACTAATAAAGAATGGGATATATTTTTGGATCACCCAAAAGAACATCTCTCTTTTTAATTTCAACAATAGCGTTTTCAATCTGACTTAAGGTACATGGCTGTGTTTCAATCGAAAACATTGCCTTATCCTGTACATGACGATTATGTGTTACGGTATAAATATTAACATCCTGCTTACCAATTTCAGTTGTTACAAGCCCTGTAATACCCGGCCTGTCTTTGGTTTCAAACGAAATAACGTAAGGAAATGAAAAATGATTCAATCCTTTAAAAATTATTTTTTTCGATGGAAGAGTCTTAATCATCAAATCGTTATACCTAGCAATAAAAATTATATCGGCAACAATAGAACTTGCAGTTTCAGAAGAACCGGCACCTGCTCCAATAAGAACATGTTTGCCCGAATACCTGTTAATGGTTCGCACAGCATTTGTAGCACCATTAACTCCCGACAATAAATTTTCATTCTTAACCATCATGGGGCAAACACCTCCAAATACGTTATCACCTTCTTTTTTGGAAAAACAAATGAGTTTAAACCTAGCTCCAATTTCTTTGGCATATTCCATATCAGTACTGGTAATATTCTGTATACCCTGGTAGTTTATTTCCTCCATTGTAACATCTATGCCAAAAACCAATTTCATTAAAATAATAATTTTATGAGCTGCATCGCCACCGCTAATGTCCAATGTCGGATCAGCTTCGGCATAACCGGCTTCCTGCGCAAGTTTTAAGGCATCTTCGAATGTTAATGAATCATCAAACATCCTCGATAAAATATAATTGCTAGTGCCATTTAAAATTCCCGATACAGATATTATTTCATCACCGGTAAAACTTTCCTTAATAGTTTTAATTATTGGAATCGCACCACATACAGCAGCTTCAAAACCAACAGAAACATTTTTAGATTCAGCAGCTTCAAAAATTTCTTTTCCACGCTCGGCCAACAATGCTTTATTAGCCGTTACCAAATTTTTTCCCGACCTACAAATATTAACACACAAATAATAAACAAAATCGCTGATGCCGCCAACGGTTTCAACAACCAAATCAATATCATTATCGTTCAATACTTCATCAATATATTTATTGGTTTCTTCTCTAGTAAGGTTTTTTCCTCCACCACAAAATAAATCTTTATCCAAACCAAAACGTTCAATTGCAACTGAAGGATTAAGCTCAATAATTTTCTTTAACCTTATATTTCGTCCAGCTTTTTCTGTCAACGACAAATTAATCTCATTCAAAATTTGAGCAACACCTCCACCAACAGTTCCACAACCAATAATAGCAATATTGAAAGTTTTCATTTGTATATTATTTAATAATAAACCCAATTACTCAATAAAACAATCGTTATAATAACCCGTTTATTCTATTTAAACGACAAAAGAGTGCGCAATATATAAAAATATAAGGATTTTTAAATACCCCTGTTACATTGCATCTGTTTTTTCTTTACTTATAAAAGCGTATTTTCGTGGTTTAATATAAATTAACTATATGGATTCATTACGGCAGAAAAAAATATCCCGTTTAGTACAAAAAGATTTAGGTGAGATTTTTCAAAGAGAGGTTTCTGATTTAATTTCAGGAACAATGGTGTCGGTAACAACGGTAAGAGTTTCTCCCGATTTAGGAATTGCAAAGGTATATTTAAGTATTTTTCCTTCGGAGAAAAAAAATGAGATATTTGAAAGTGTTAAAGCAGGTGCCCCTAAAATTCGCCATCTACTGGGCAGGCGTGTTGGAAAACAGTTAAGAGTTATTCCCGAACTTCATTTTTATATCGATGATTCATTAGATTACATCGAAAATATTGACCGACTATTAAAAGAATAAAACAACACTAAAAAAATTGAGACTCTCTTTTAACATAGCAATCCGATATTTGTTTGCGCGAAAATCGCAAAATGTAATTAATATCATTTCAATGATTTCGGTAATTGGGGTTATGACCGGAACAATAGCATTATTACTGGTTTTATCGGTTTTTAATGGTTTACATGGGCTTATTGGAAACCTTTACGGAGCATTTGATCCGGATATTCGTATTGAGCCTGTCAGGGGGAAAAATTTTTCTGTTGATTCAATACCATATCAACAATTAATCAAAACCGAAGGTATTGAAAATATTTCAATGGTATTAACCGATCAGGCATTACTTAAATACGATAAACGAACTGTACCTGCAATGGTTATGGGTGTTGACTCGCTTTTTAACAAGGTAAATGGTATTGATTCTATTATGGTTGAAGGAAAATTTTCGCTAAATAACTCACATGCAAATATGGGTTACTTAGGATTTATTTTAGCTGATCAGTTATCTGTTGGCTTAAATTTCGTAACACCACTTGTCATTTACGTTCCCCGTAAGAATTCGGGCTTTAGCATGCTTAATGCACAACACGCTTTTAAACAGGATGTTATAATACCAGCAGGTACATTTGCCGTTAAACAGGTCGAATACGACTCGCAATACCTTATTATAGGGCTAGATAAAGCCCGCCGATTATTAGAATATGACAAGAGTATTGTTTCACATCTTTATATAAAAACAGAGCCCAATGCCAATGTTGAACAAATAATAAATGAAATAAAAAATTTATTAGGCGATAATTTGTTAGTAAAAAACAAAGAAGAGCAACATGCTACACTTTTTAAAATGATGAAAGTAGAAAAACTTATAGCCTATCTTATTCTTTCATTCATACTAATTATTGCCGCTTTTAATATTGTTGGAACATTATCTATGCTTATTTACGAAAAAAAGGAGAGTATTTTCACATTAAAGAGTATGGGAGCAAACAAAAAAACAGTGACGCGGGTTTTTCTGTTCGAAGGATGGCTTATTTCGCTAATAGGCGTAGGCAGTGGATTAATAATTGGCATTATATTAATAGTAGTACAACAACAATTTGGGATAGTAAAATTTCAGGGAGATTCATCATTTATTACAGATGCCTATCCGGTTATTAATTCTTTTCAGGATGTATTAATGGTTATGATAACAGTACCTGCTATCAATTTTTTAGCCTCATGGTATTCGGTTCGATCTATTGTTCGAAAATACTATAATTCAGTTACTGAATAGTTACCATATATTTTAACTATTTCATCTAAACAACTAAAAACCTCATCTTTCAAGTCCGATTGTAACATTTTAATTTTCAGAACTCTAAAATTTGGTAATCCTTTAAAAGTAACTGCCAAATGTCTGCGCATATGTAAAATACCTCTACGTTCATCAAGCCAATCGATGGATTTTTGAAGCTGGTATTTAACCATTTCAACATGTTCTGATATTGAAAGCTGAGGTAGCAACTCCCCGGTTTTTAAATAATGTTTAATCTCTTTAAAAATCCAAGGTCTTCCAATACTGGGACGGCCAATCATCAGAGCATCTACACCAAACGTATCTAGATTATATTTTGCTCTCTGGGGTGAAATAATATCACCATTACCAATAACAGGGATAACCATACGCGGATTATTTTTCACCTCTCCTATCAGAGTCCAGTCGGCCTCGCCATTATACATCTGAGCCCTGGTACGTCCGTGTATTGTAATAGCTTTAATGCCAGTATCCTGAAGCTGCTCAGCAATATCAACAATATATTTGCTATTTTCGTCCCAACCTAATCGTGTTTTAACCGTTACTGGTAATTTCACGGCCTTAACTATTTCAGAAGTCATCTTAATCATTTTCGGAATATCTAACAACATTCCGGCTCCGGCTCCTCTATTGGCAATTTTTTTAACCGGACACCCAAAATTAATGTCAATTAAATCAGGATTTGCCTCTTCAGCAATTTTAGCCGCCTCAACCATTGGCTCAATCTCATTACCATAAATTTGTATTCCCACGGGGCGCTCGTGGTCATCGATAGTCATTTTACGTAATGTTTTTTGAACATTACGAATTAAAGCATCCGACGAAACAAATTCGGTGTATAATAAATCGGCACCATTTTGTTTACACAACTTCCTAAACGAAAGATCAGTTACATCTTCCATTGGTGCAAGTAATAGTGGGGTGGAGCCTAAGTCAAGTGATCCTATCTTCACAATTCATCATTTTGTGCAAAGATAAAAAATTGAATGTTTTGTATAGAATCAATTATTCAAATATGAACTCAACATTTACCATTTCGATTCGGGAATAGTAAACGAAAATGTACTTCCCTGTCCTTTTTCGGATATAACAGAAAGAGTGCCATTGTTTCGTTCAATAAACTCTTTGCAAATGACCAATCCAAGTCCGGTTCCTCTTTCTCCTTCAGTCCCTTTTGTTCCTTTTATCAATTGTGGTTTAAACAAATTATTTAGGGCATCGCCGGTCATTCCAACTCCATTATCTGTTACAGAAACAATTACATCACTATTAAGAGATTTAATACTAACAGTTATATTTCCATTTTTTCGAGTAAATTTTATAGCATTATTAACCAAATTTCGAATAATAGTTTTAAACATATCTACATCGCCAAAAGCTGTTATGCTCTTATTACCGGTAATTTCAAAACCAATATTTTTACTTTCAATTTGATCATATAAAAAATGTGTTGACTCTTCAATGGCGTCAAATACCACAAAATTTTCCTGTTCAAATTTTACTGAATCAGTTTGACTGCGAGCCCACAGAAGTAAGTTTTGCAACAAATTAAACAATCTGTTTGATGATGAGTTAATATTAGCTATCATCTCTAACTTATCTTTCTCTGATAACTCTTTAAAATCAGAACTTAAAACCTCAGTCATGCCCAATATAGTATTAAAGGGATTAAGCAAATCGTGTGCAATAATAGAAAACAACTTGTCTTTAGTTGCATTTAAATCGCTCAATTTTTTATTACTTTCGCGCAAAGCTGCTGATTGAGAAACCAAAATTTCAGTCTGTTTTTCAACCTTTTTTTGTCTATCTTCAAGCAAATGATTAATATTATCGAGGTACTCGGCCTGAGCCATCAACTCCTGGTTTGAAGCAACCAGTTCCTGGGTTTTTTCAGCAATTTCCTGTTTCAGCAATTTTCTTTGCTTTTTCATCTTTTTAGTTCGCATTAACAATGCCAACCAAAAAACTAAAATACCCACTATAACAAAGCCAATTTTAGCAATAAATGTCATGTACCAAGGTGGTAAGACTTTAAATGTTACAGATGCTCCCTTTTCATTCCAAACACCATCGTTGTTTGCAGCTTTAACACGAAATGTATAAACACCCGGTTTCAAATTTGTATAACTTGCCAAACGATCATTTCCCACATAATACCACTTGTGATCAAATCCTTCTAATGTATAAGAATATTCATTTCGTTCGGGATTATTAAAATTTATACCAATATATTCGAAGGTAATAAGCTTATTCTCGTAATCAATTTCAAAATACTTAGTATAACTGATATGCCTTTTCAATATTGATGCCGGATCGTTCAAATTTGTCGATTTATTAAGCACTTTCACATTCGAAAGAATAACAGGAGGCGGAGTTGTATTAATTTTTATTTTCATCGGATCGAAGTAGGTAATTCCATCAACCCCTCCAAAATAAATTATACCCTCATTATCCTGATAAGATGAACGGGATATAAATTCATTACCTAATATTCCATCTGACTCATAAAAAGATTTAACCTCATTCGAAATAGGGTTTAACCGGCTTATTCCTTTTACCGTACTAATCCATAGCATTCTATTTTTATCCTCTTTAATTGCGCATATTCCAATATTCAACAAATCAATATTTAAACGACTAAAACTATTTGTTTCACGGTTGTATTTGTTTAATCCTTTATCAGTTCCAATCCAAATACTTCCATCTTTACTTTCAAATATTACGCTAATATTACTACTGCAAATAGTTGATGAATCGCCATATATGTAATAATAATTTTCAAAACTAACATCTCCTTTAGCCATTTTATTTAAACCCCATGCAGTACCCACCCACAAATCACCGTTTGATGCACACAAAACCTGGTTTGTCCAAGGATTGGATAAATTATTTTTATATTTATTAAGATTAACAAATCTTCGGGTTCTACTGTTAAAACGATCTATTCCATTACCATGAACAGCAATCCAGTAATCTCCATTTTCATCCTGATCTATAGAGCGAACATCATTACCCGATATTGAAAATGGGTTATTCTCATTAAAAATAAATTTTTCAAAGGTTCGGGTTTTAGCATCATATTTTTGAAGACCACCATCGTATGTTCCAACCCACATTTTATTATCATTATCAATAAATATAACGTTCAAACTACCACCACCTAATGATCTTGGTTCATCGTCATTATATCTCAAATACTCAATACGACCCATTTGAAAATTAAAAATATCAATCCCCGGGTATGAATTTCCAATCCACAAATTACCCTTATTATCCTTATTAATAGCATTTACTCCACCAGATGATATGCGCCAGTAATTACTCTCATTGGTATCAATAATAGCAAAGCCTTTAGATACCACACTTAAACCAATACCACCTCCACTATGTAATGCCCAATAATTTCCATATTTATCTTGATAAAATTTATTTATATTACCTCTTATCGAATATTTATCTTTTTTAATAGGATAATAACCATAAAATGTACCATTGTTGGTATTATAATATTTTAGCCCGGTAAAATCAATAACCCATAACCTGTTTTGTTTATCAACAAATAAATCAATTACCTGCTCTGTATTTGGGTGTGGATTAATATGTTGGCGAAAAATATGTGTCGCGGTATCTAATGACAAAAGGCCGGCTCCTCTTGTTCCAAGCCACAACTTACGATCTTTAAATACCATTCCGTGAATTTCCTGGTTAATTAATTTTGTTGAATCCAAACGATTTGAATATTGGTATTTATATGTTTGTTTCTTATTATAATTATAATATGTTAATCCGCCTTCGTGCAAACCGGCTATCCAAAAATTATTAAACCTGTCAATAATAAATTTTGATATTTCACCAGTTGCTATTGAAACAAAAGGTTTAAAAACACAACTAATCGAATCGAACCTGTAAATAATACTCGACGCACTGACAAAAATTTCACCTTCTGAATTTTCAGAAACCTGATTGACATTAAAGTCATCAGGATTGCTGTATCGTAGATCAAATTTATACCTTATAAAGTTATCTTGCTCTTTATTATATGAACAAATGCCATTCCTTGTAGAAATCCACAATTTACCCGATTTATCGGTATATAGCGAGTTAATATGGTGATGGGGGAGCTTGGTTGAATCTTCAAAAACTGCTTCGTAGGTTAAAAACTTTATCCCATCAAAACGATTTAAATTATTAACTGTTCCAATCCAAATATAACCGGTTGAATCCTGTGAAACAGATGTAATAAATGAGTTAGAAAGTCCCTCTCTTTGACTAAAATACTGAAACCTTAGCTCGGGAGCCTGTCCTAATATTACAATAAAACCCGATAAAAAGATACTCAATACAAAACTTATCAACCTCTTTTTTAAGGTTATATTTTTAACGAAAACCAGATTCAAATCTTGCATTTTATTTAATAATATCTCCACATCCAAATTATCCCAGATGGTTGATATACGAACTTGTAATGATATATGTTTTTAATTTTTTAAACAAAAAACGTTAATTCAATTAATTAATAGCATAATCAATTATTTTTTCTACCTAAATTATAAATTTAAACAAATCTTTACTCAATTCCATATTATCTAATTTCACAGTTTATTTTTTTAACATTTAAATTATTAATCTGTTATATTTGAAAATTAATTATTAGGCATAGATAGTTTTTTTTGATTTGTTATGTATTCGAAAGAAGAGATTAAAGATTTAAAAATTGAATTTTGGAAAAAACTGGAAAATCGAACACGTAGACTACCAGAGCAAAAAGGACAAGTTAAAAAGTGGATTTTTGACCAAACTGAAATTAAGGGTGTCGATTTAAGATTTGATGTAAATCGTAACTATGCTATGGTAGCTTTAGAAATAAATCATAAAGACGAAGATCGCAGGTTAAAACTTTTTGCTAAACTTGATGCTTGTAAAACACTATTTGAAACTACCTTTGGCGATTCTTTAAAATGGCAGCTTTCATTCGATAAAGAAAATGGAAAAAATGTTTGCAGGGTTTACAAACTGATAGAAGCTGATTTCCACAACCGCGAAAAATGGAAAGAGATAATTCCATTTTTAATTTATAACATGCTTAACATGGAAAAAGCTTTTGAGGAAGTAAAGGACTTTTTAAAATACGATGAATTAGGAAAATAAAAAAACCTTGCAAAAACAAGGTTTTTTTATTGCAAAATATTATTTATTTGGTATCGTAAGCCCATTTTACATAAATAGCACCCCATGTAAAACCAGCACCAAAAGACGCTAATACTAAATTATCACCTCTTTTAAGTATCTTTTCCAACTCCCATAAGCAAAGTGGAATTGTTGCTGCTGTTGTATTACCATACCTGTCAATATTTACCATTACCTTCTCATCAGGTAACCCCATCCTGTTACCGGTAGCACTAATAATTCGCAAATTAGCCTGATGAGGAACCAACCATGCAATATCTTCGGGTTTAAGGTTATTTTTCTCCATCAATTCAACCGCAGTGTCGGCCATTTTCGAAACAGCATGTTTAAATACCATTTGTCCATCTTGATATATATAATGCAACTTTGCATCAATAGTTTCGTGCGATGCCGGATGAGCAGATCCTCCTGCCTTCATATAAAGATGATGACGGCCAAAACCATCACTTCGCAATATAGTATCTTTAATACCAAAATCTTCTTCAGTTGGTTCAACCATTACAGCAGCTGAAGCATCGCCAAAAAGCACACAAGTAGTACGGTCGGTATAATCAGTTATTGCCGACATTTTATCGGCACCAACTACCACAACTTTCTTTTTAGTTCCATTTTCGACATATTGTTTGGCTAAATCTAAAGCATTTATAAAACCCGAACAAGCAGCATTTACATCAAACCCCTGGGCATTACGAATGTTAACTTTATCTGCAATAATATTTGCCGTAGCCGGGAATGGATGATCGGGAGTAACCGTTGCACAAATAACCAAATCAACCTCTTCGGGTTTAGTATTTGTTTTTTCCAGAAGCTGACGAACGGCTTTTTCTCCCATGTCAGAAGATCCCTTTCCCTCACCTTTTAAAATTCTTCGCTCTTTAATTCCAACTCTGGTCATAATCCACTCATCCGAAGTATCTACCATGGTACTTAACTCATGGTTTGTCAATACGTATTCTGGAACATAAGCTCCCACACCTGTAATAACAGCATTAAGTTTTTTCACAATACGTTAATTTATTTAATAAGTAAAAATTATTGCACATTAAATTTCACACAAATCATGTAAAAATTAAATGCAAAAAAGTTCTTGTATCCAAACACGTTTAAAAACTCCTAAAGTGGCTTAAAAATAACCTGCACAAATATAAAATCAGAGTAGATTTACTATCATGCAAATTAATAACTAAACAAAAGCAAAGTGGTATTCGATGCCAAAGCTAATGAATGCGAATTAAAATGCAAAACCTTATAAAAAAAATTGCTCCCTGGTTCAGGGAGCAAAAAGTTTTATACGCTAGTAAATAGCTTATGCAGTTACTTGTTTTTCAATAGCCAATTTACCTCTGTAATATCCGCACTCTCCGCAAACTGTATGTAATTTTACGCTTGAGCCACAATTCGAACATACACCAATAGCAGGTACTACTGCTTTATCATGTGTTCTTCTCTTATCTCTTCTGGTTTTCGAAATTTTTCGCTTAGGATGTGCCATTTTTCTATTCCTTTATTTGTTTTTATCTATTAATTTTTTTAATTCATTCCACCTTGGATCTGTTTCTTTTTCATCACTTTTATTCTCAGGAGATAATGATGAAAACTCTTTTAATTTATTTAACATTGTCACGTTACACTTATCATCATCGCTTTTATTTGAATGCACTATTTGCATTGGCAACCCTAAAGCAATAAATTCATATATGTATTGAGCAATATTTAAACAATATTCTTCGTGTGGTATAATTAACACTTCATCGTTTGTATCATCTAATTCAACCCCAAATTTAACATACAAAATGCCTTTATTTGAAAGCTTAATAGTTATTGGATCCAAACAACGATCACAAATTGTTACCACACTACCATTCACATCAAATTCAAAATGTAAATATGTCGAATGTTTTGTCAAAAGCACTTTTGCTTCAATATCTCCATCATCAATAAGGCTATTTTCTATCTGCTCGAAAAACTCTTTTCTAACAGAATAAATGAACGTGTGCGTTCCTTCCTTTAAACCTTTAAATTCTATATCAAACGCCTTTAAAGTATCCACCTTACCTTTCATAAAAACTGCGCAAAGTTATAAAAAATGATGATAGATATTTAAAATATAGGTTTTTTTTTATAAAAAATATCTAAGCAACATTTAACACAATACGGAAAGTAGTCCCCTCGCCTTGAATCGAGTCTGCTACGAATATCTTACCATGATGGTATTGTTCAATAATGCGCTTCACCAGTGTAAGACCTAACCCCCAACCTCTGCTTTTTGTTGTAAAACCGGGTTCAAAAATTGTTTTAAAATGTGACTTATGAATACCTTTTCCTGAATCATGAACATCAATATAAACCTGGTTCTTATTTTTTATTACACTAATGTTTATTTTACCTTTACCTTCCATTGCATCAATGGCATTTTTGCATAAATTTTCTATTACCCATTCAAACAATACAGCACTAATACTAGCACATAAATCATCTGCATTATTTGAATCAATAACATAATCGACATGCGATGATGTTCGCGTTTTTAAATAACTTATAGTTTTTTTAAGCATAGGTATAATAGGTTCGATAAGCAAATCGGGTTTTGCCCCAATTTTCGAAAACCTATCGGTAATTGTTCTTAAACGCTCCACATCCTGTTTCATCTCATCAATCAAAGGTAAATCATCGGTTTTCATTTTAAGCAAATCTATCCACGCCAGTAACGAGGAAGTTGGCGTACCTAACTGATGCGCAGTTTCTTTTGCCATTCCAACCCATACCTGGTTTTGCTCGGCCTTTCTGGATCCGCTAAATGCCATATAAGCTACCACAATAAAAACAGAAACAACCAACAACTGAATAATAGGAAACCAACTTAAACGCTTTAACAATATCGAATCTTCGTAGTATAAATATTGTTTATAGTTATTCCCAAAGTCAATCTCAATCATCCCGGCATTAACCGAAAAATGATCTTTAATTATTAAATAATAATACTTTAAGGGTTTCCATTTCAATAGCGATAATGAGTCGATTAAACTTGCATCGTGAGCATAAGCAATGCTGCGACGTTTCATTTTATTTAACCGCCTATATACTGTTTTATCCGGATTAGTTTCTGATACCTTGATATTATTATATGAAATTATCGTATCGTTCGAGTCGACAATTATTACAGGAATGGTAGTGTTATTAGGAATCATAAGGTTAAAAAGCTTAATAACAGGAGAGTTTGGCCCAATTTCGGGAAGTGAAATTAAATGAATTGCCTCTGCCCATTGCTCTAACTTTCGTTTTTCACCTTGTTTTAACTGATTAGTAAGCTGATTGGTATACCATAAAGTAAACGACCCAATTAACACAGCACATAACAACAAAAGCAATTTCCAACGTTTCTTTTTTAAATATATATTCATAAGTAAGAATAAAAGAGAAAATGTAATTATTAGAAACGCATGTTACATATATATATTGTATAACTCAATTTTTAATTATTGGCACACCATTTGGTTAGCATTCTCAAAATCTCTTCAACTTTTGCCGGTTTACAAATATAATCGTCCATTCCTGCAGCAAAAGCTCTTTCGCGTTCAGAATGGTCGTTACTGGCAGTCATTGCAACCACAGGACATGATTTTCTATGCTTTTTTAATTCTTTTACAGCAGCTATACCATCCATACCCGGCATAAAAATATCCATAAAAATAATATTGTAATTTGTACATAGTGCCTTTTGAATAGCCTCATGTCCATCATTAGCAAGTTCAATATCAAATCCAATTTTGCGAAAAATATTTTGAGCAACTCTTTGGTTCAATTGATTATCCTCCGCAACTAATATTTTCAATTTTTCGGGCCATTCAACAAATTCAATGGGAGCTTTTTCAGTAATGCTGCTAAAATGTTTTAAAATAAAGTCGCGCAACACAATAAAACGAACAGGTTTTCGCAAATAAGCATCAGCCCCTAAACGTTTAACAACATTTGTGTTAGTTTTTTGATTATCACTGCTTTGAAATAAAATAATATGATTATTATGAAGCTGATGATTGAACAATTCATGTAAAAAATCCATTCCGCTATAATCGGGTCTGTTGTCGATGATTATTAAATGATATTTATTACTTGTTCGAAGTAAATCGATAGTTTCTTGTGAAGGAGCTAATATTTTATAATCAATTTTTAAAGCCATTAAATTACGTGATGATATTTGCATTTGCATTGGATCATCGGTAACCAAAAGTGCTTTTATCTGCGAGAATTCTTTAATATGAGTAATAAAACTGAGATTTTTTGCCTGCCTACGTGTTTTAACTGGTAATGTAAAACAAAATTCAGTACCCGGATAATCAGGATCAGCAGAAAGATCACAAGGACTGTTAACCCATATTTCACCCCCCATTAAACCTACCAGTTCTTTCGAAATAGTAGTACCCAAACCTGTACCTCCATACCGACGCGTGGTACTTTCATCGACCTGGTAAAACGAACGAAATATACTCTTTTGCTTTTCTATTGGAATTCCAATACCTGTATCGCGAACAGCAAACAGCAATGCCGGGTTGCCATTTAAAGCCCTTGTTTTGCTAACAATCAATTGCACCTCTCCCTTTTCGGTAAACTTAAGGGCATTTGATATTAAATTATTTAAAATTTGTCGAAAACGTACAGGATCTCCAACAAAATCGCTAGGTAATACAACTGAATAATGCCACGACAAATTAAGTTTACGCGCCTTAGCTTGTGGAGAAAACAGATCAATTACTTCATCTATTTCGGCTTTAATATCGAACGGAATAGATTCAATATCAAATTTACCCGATTCAATTTTCGAAAAATCGAGAATATCATTTATTAATGACAATAACATATCGGCCGATCGTTTTAAAACTGACAACATATCAGCTTCTGACGTTCCAATATTAGTATGCGATAACAAATCGGTCATTCCTATAATACCATTTAAAGGAGTTCGTAACTCATGGCTTATATTAGCTATAAACGTTGTTTTAGCTGTTTTTTCATCGAGTATCAACTTCGAGGGCTGATTCAGGAGTGGCAATTCGGTATAAACATCAACAAGAAAACGTTCACTTTGCAAATAAAAAGGTATCTTTTCGTTTAAAATAACAGACTGCTGGTTGTTCTTATTCTTTATTTCATATTTATAACTATAATCGGTATATTTAACTTTCTCAACTAAAGTAAGATTTTCGAATAAAAGAGTTTCATTAAACTGATGTCCCAGTAAAGAGTCCTCATCGTCTATTGAAAACAAGTTCATAAACGCTCTATTAACCTGAATAATTTTATTATTATTATCTATCATTAAAATACCGGCCGGCAAATAATAGATCATTTTTTTCAGGGCATCCTGTGTCAACTTCATCATTTTATCCTGCTCATTTCTTTTTTTCAAATAAAGAGCAAAGAAAATAATGATAAATAAGATAATTAAAATAGTAATCCCGCCTACCAAAAAAGTATTTTTGGCAATAGATGCAGTAACGAGTGATACGGGTAAAGAAAAGCCCAAATAGTATGTATTATCTGAAAAACTAAGTGGCCGAAAAACAGAAATAACCTTTTCTGTTTTCCCATCAAACTTCAAAAAATGTACCCGTTCGAATGGCAATTTCTTTTTTAACCTGTTTTCAATGTCATTATTATGTGCAACAATATTTAATGAATCAACAGTGGCATAAATAATTTCACTTTCACTATTAACTACCCACTGAAACTGATATTCCTCTAAATTATAATTGAGCATAAAAACACTAAAAAAATGACTCATGTTAATATTAAACTCAACAAATCCATAAATTTCAGAATCAATTTGCAGAGGTTGCAAATAAATTATTTGATTCAATTCCGGATTAATTACAATACGGGAACTAAAGGCGTCTTCGATATGAGTTTTTTCAAAAAAACTAATGGTTGTGCCATTCACACCTCTCCTTAATGTATAAGAAGTCCCGTGATTGTTATATACTTTAAGTCCATTTAAAAAATCGTCATACCGATTATATAATAATTCTATTCTTTTTTGTGTTTCGATAGCCAATCCTGGATTTTTAAAAAACTTTCTCATTTCGTGTTTACTTAATAGTAATAACACATTGGTTTGAGTTTTCTGAAAAAACTGATCAATCTGATCCGAGCAAATAATCAGTTCCTTGTCAAGTACCTTTTGCTGAGTTGCAATTTGCCATTTAAAGGTGTCGTAATAATAGTAAACGTTAAGTGCTATTAACAATACAATACTTACTGCCGCTATGACAAATGCGTTTTTCATAAATTATTTAAAACACCTTGATTTATCTATATTTTTCGTCCTTATTAAGCAAAATACTTAAATAACTATCGTACCTGCTTTTTGCAATTATTTTATTATCAACAGCTTCTTTAACCGCACAACCGGGTTCGTGAACATGTGTACAATTATTATACTGACAGTTTGCTGATGCTGTAAAAATTTCAATAAAAAAATGATGCAATTCAGTTTTTTCAATGTCGTATAACCCAAACCCTCTAATCCCGGGCGTATCAATAATATAACCACCCATCGAAAGCCTATGCATCTCAGCAAATGTTGTTGTGTGTTTTCCCGAATGATGAGATGCTGATATTTCGGCAGTTTTTAAATTAAGCCCTGGTTCAATACGATTAACCAGAGTTGATTTTCCTACCCCGCTATGTCCTGCAATTACACTTTTTTTATCTTTTAACAAATCGCGAAAATCAGAGATATCTTCTTGTTTTTTTGCCGAAACTAATAAAGTTTTGTACCCAATATTCTCATAGATCGATTTTAACTCATCCAATTCAATCAAATGCCGCCTGTCAAAACGATCAATCTTATTAAATACCAATACAACCGGTATTCGATAAGCTTCGGCCGATGCTAAAAAACGATCAATAAAAACCCGAGTGGTAACCGGGTAGTTTAATGTTATTACTAAAATTGCCTGATCAATATTGGCAGCAATAATATGCGATTGTTTCGAAAGATTTGTTGAACGTCGAACAATATAATTCTTACGCTCTTTTATAGAAGTAATAACCCCTGAATCTTGCTCATCTTCATCCTGAACAGAAACAAAATCACCCACAGCAACAGGGTTGGTGCTTTTAATATCTTCAATTCGCATTTTACCTTTAATGCGACAATTTTTTAATGTTCCATCTACCAGTTGAACTACATACCAACTACCGGTCGATTTAATTACTATTCCTTCCATATCATCCATATACCACAATTTACAAAGCTGGTTCTGATTTTGGTAAAAATAAGAAAATAAAATGAGCGTTTATCAGCCCTATAGAATACAATTAAAATATAGTGAAAATTTTGATTTAAGAAAATACTTTTTAAACTTTGACCGAACGTTCAGTCAAAAATGCAATTAAATGGCACCCAGAACAAAAGATGCTATAGCAAGTTTGCGAAAAGACAAAATGCTGCATATCGAAAAAATTGCACTGAAACTATTTGCCGAAAATGGTTACCATGCTACCTCAATTGCTTCAATTGCGAAACAAGCCGAAATTTCAAAAGGACTACTTTACAATTATTACTCCAGCAAAGAAGAATTATTAAAGAGCTTGGTGTTTCGCGTATTTGAAGATATGCTTAAAGTATTTGATTTCGAATCAGATTCAAAAAAGTTTTCTTTTAATGATCAAATATTAAAAATGATAGATGCTGGTTTCGAATGGGTAAAAAAAAATCAGCAATCACTAAAAATATATTTTGGCATCATGCTTCAACCGGCTGTACTTATCATTATTAATGATGAAATGTGGAAAATGGCCGCACCTTACTTTGAAAAAGCCGCAAGATTTTTTGCCTCATCAGGGTACAGTAATCCACTTGTTGAAGTTCGATATTTTAATTCCATGTTAGATGGGATTTTCTTAAATTATGTACTTGAACCTGAATCTTATCCACTTGAAGAAATGAAACAAAAAGTAATTAATCAATACATTAAACCACTTTAACTATGAACAATCAAGGCAAAACAAAAACAACTATTGTGGTTTTTTCTTTATTCCTCGTTATAATTGGTCTATTCAACTCTTCAGTTATAGCTCAAAAAATTACGGCAAATATTATTATCGCAAAAGCAAACGAATTAATGCAAGGAAATTCGAGCTACAGCGAAATGTCGATGATTATTGAACGACCAAAATGGAAGCGGGAAATAAGGTTGAAAGGCTGGTCGAAAGGAACTGAGTATTCATTGATTTATATTACCTATCCTGCAAAAGAGAAAGGACAAGTGTTTTTAAAGAGAGGTAAAGAAATGTGGAATTACATTCCTACAATTGAGCGCATGGTAAAACTCCCACCAAGTATGATGATGCAATCGTGGATGGGATCGGACATGACCAATGACGACTTGGTTAAAGGAGCATCGATTGTTGACGATTACGATCATTCAATCATAAAAGAAGAGACAATTGATGGCTACGACTGTTATGTATTGCAGTTAGTCCCAAAAGATGAAGCAGCAGTTGTTTGGGGAAAAATAGTTTCGTGGGTTTCGAAAAAAGGATTCATGACTCTCCGAAACGAATATTACGATGAAGACGAGATTCTAGTTAATGTCGAGACTTTATCAAATATTAGAAACGTTGGGGATCGCATTATGCCGACTCATTTAGAGATTGTTCCTGTTGAAAAACCAAATCAGAAAACCATTCTCGAATTTCAAAAAATTGAATTTGAAGTCCCCCTACACGATGACTTCTTTTCAATCCAAAAAATGAAAACGGTTCGATAATTTTAATAGATATAAGATTTTAGATACAAGACATTAGACTGATTTACAAGATGCTTAAAATAAATAATTTAAAAACTACTTAATCTCATGTAAGATGAACGTATTTAAGCTATCGTGGCGAAATTTGTGGCGAAATAAACGCCGGACACTAATCACTGTTGCCTCTGTATTTTTTGGCGTGATTCTATCATCATTAATGACATCAATGCAAGAAGGATCATACAACAGCATGATTGACACGGTTGTTAAATTCTACTCGGGTTATGCACAAATTCATCAGTCGGAATATTGGGAGAACAAAACCATCAACAACAGTTTTGAAGTCAACCAATCATTTTTAGACTCCGTGCTTTCTCACGCCGAAATAACACAGGTTATCCCCCGGTTGGAATCTTTTGTTCTTGCTTCAGGTGATAAAATTTCACGCGGTGCGATGATTATAGGTATTGATCCTGTTCTAGAAGATCCACTAACTCATGTTTCGAAAAAAGTAGTTGAGGGTTCTTACCTCAAACAGAATGACGATGGTATTATGGTTGGTATCAATTTAGCTTCAAAATTAGAATTGCACGTTGGTGATACTTTGGTACTGTTAGGTCAGGGTTTTCATGGAATAAGTGCAGCCGGCAAATACCCTATAAAAGCACTTTTTAAACATGCAAGTCCCGAATTGAACCGATCGCTAATTTACATTCCAATAAATATTTGTCGCGATTTTCTTTCAGCACCTAACAGGTTAACATCAATAGTGCTAATGATGGAAGATAACAGCCAGATGAGAAATGTTTTACCAAAGCTAAGAAACGAACTTTCGGAGCAATATTCAGTGATGAGTTGGGAAGAGATGTTCCCAACTATGATTCAGCAAATAGAAAGTGATCGATCATCGGGTTGGGTAATGAAACTGATCCTTTATGTGGTGATTGGTTTTGGAATTTTTGGAACCATTTTGATGATGATGAATGAGCGAAAGCACGAATTTGGAGTAATGGTGGCCTGCGGAATGCCAAAAATAAGATTGGCAACAGTACTGCTTATTGAAACCATTTTTATTGGAGCAATGGGATTAGTTTTTGGCCTGATAGGCAGCCTTCCCGTTGTCGGATACTTTTACCAACACCCCTACATGCTAACCGGCCCTACTGCCGATTGGATGCTTGAGCTTGGGTTTGAACCATACATGTTCTTCTCATTACAATCATCTGTTTTTACCGACCAAATAATGGTAGTTGTGGTCATCACAGGAATTATTGCCGCAATCCCGTTCTATAAGTCTCTTCGATTCAAAGAATTAAACGCTTTAAAAGATTAACAACCATGATTTTAACCGTATCCTGGCGAAATATTTGGCGAAACCCCACCCGAAGCTTAATAGTAATGGGAGCTCTTTTGGTGGGTATGTTTTCGGGTGTTTTCACATCAACATTTATGAATGGTTGGATGAAACAACGAATCCGCGATGGCGTTGAAACTGAAGTATCGCACTTACGAATTCAAAGCCCCGAATTCAAAAAATCGGGCGACTTTGAAGATTTCTTTACAGACATTTCCAAACTGGAATCAGATCTGTTTCAAAACCCCAATGTGAACGGTGTTTCTCCACGACTTTCCATTCAAACCATGATCGCTTCTGCCGAAACGGCAACAGGCGTTCAGCTATTCGGAGTTGATCCTGACAAAGAGAGTCAAGTCATTAACATTTCCGAAAAAGTTATTGAAGGCAAATGGTTCGAGGGTGTCAAACGCAACCCGATAATAATTGGTCAAAAACTAGCTGAAAAACTCAAAGTAAAATTGCGCTCAAAAGTTGTTATAACCATACAGGACAAGGATGGCAACATTGTAAGTGCGGCATTTCGCATTGCCGGTATTTACAAAACCATTAACACAACATTCGATGAGATGAATGTCTGGGCAAAGCTTTCCGATATTCAAAATTTAACTTTATTGCATAGCGATGTTGCCCACGAAATTTTAGTTCACACTAATAATTATGAAACCATTAATGAAGTGGTTGATGATATGTCGGCCAAACACCCCGAATTAAGCACCTTGTCGTGGCAAAAATTTTCACCCGAATTTGCCGTCTTAACTGAAATGGGAAATATGTATCTCTATATTTTTGTAATTATTATTCTACTGGCCTTAGGATTTGGAATTGTTAACACCATGCTGATGGTTGTTTTGGAACGGATTCATGAACTGGGAATGCTAATGGCAGTAGGAATGAACAAAAGAAGAGTATTCTCAATGATTATGATCGAAACCCTTATCTTATCTGTAATAGGCGGTTTTGCAGGTATCATTTGCGGAATTTGGGCTACCGACTATTTTGGAGATAAAGGCATTGACCTGTCGATATGGAGCGAAGGTCTTGAAGAATGGGGTTACAGTGCAATTATCTATCCCGAATATGATTGGACAGTAATGATAATAATTGCATTTTTAGTAGTGCTTACAGGTATTATTGCTGCAATTTATCCTTCGTACCGGGCATTAAAACTGGCACCTGCCGAAGCAATCAGAGTTATTTAATCTTAAATTTCACAACATGGCAATTATTCAAATAAAGCAACTAAAAAAAATTTATAACTCGACACAAGTTCCTGTTCATGCCATCAATGGCATCGATTTAAGTATCGAAGAGGGTGAATTTACAGCCATCGTTGGCCCTTCGGGATCGGGAAAAACAACGTTTTTGAACTTATTGGGTGGACTTGATAATCCCACAAGTGGAACAATTACGATTGGAGATGAAGAGATAACTAAGCTTACTCCCAATCAGCGGATAAAATTTCGTTTGAAGAATATTGGCTTTATTTTTCAAGCCTACAACCTAATACCGGTTCTAACGGCAAAAGAGAACGTCGAGTTTATTATGGAACTTCAAAAAAAGTCAAAAACAGATCGAACTAAACGAAGCATGGAGCTACTAAAAGCTGTTGGCATTGAAGAAAAAGCCAATCATTTTCCACGTCAATTGTCGGGAGGTCAACAGCAACGTATCGCAGTTGCACGAGCCCTTGCCTCACGCCCCAAATACATATTGGCCGATGAACCTACTGCCAACCTCGACAGCACCTCAACCGAGAATCTTTTAAATATAATGGAAAATCTGAACCGCGAAGAAAATATCACTTTCATCTTTTCTACACACGATGCCAGAGTGGTGAAAAAAGCCAGACGAGTGATCACCATCGAAGATGGAAAAATATTGAGTGATGAACGAAAGAATTAATTTTAAGATGCATTTTCGTCAGTTCATAAATACGCTTCTAATTATCGGATTAATCCTAACATCAAACCCATTAAAGGCTCAAATCGATTACAGCTTTAATGGCTATATCACCGAAATGCCTTCGTACGGATGGATGCAATTTGGCAGTTTTATTGACGAAGAACTCACCGATAATTTGATTCATAACCGTTTAAATTTTAAAGTAACTCCAATTAAAAATCTTGATGTAGCTCTCGAAGTTCGAAGCCGTCTAATAAGCGGTCAAACAGTTAAATTCATCAACAACGGAGGCTTTGGTTTAATGTCAAATTATGCCGGAATGATCGATTTCGATCCGGGATTGGCAGATATGTCGTTCAATCTTGCATCATCGAACAGTTACGTTTTAAATACGACTATTGACCGTTTTTGGACTGAGTATATCATCCAATCTTTTCAAATAAGAGTTGGCCGCCAACGAGTCAACTGGGGACAATCGTTAATTTGGAACCCAAATGACATTTTCAATGCCTATTCCTATTTCGATTTCGATTATACAGAAAAACCAGGTATTGACGGTATTCGTTGCCAATTATACACCGGAACCGCATCACTTCTTGAAGGTGTTTTTAAAATTGATCACTACAATACCATAACAACAGCTCTTCGTTATCGATTCAACACGCTCAGTTACGATTTTCAGTTTATTGGCGGATACTATAACGAGCAAGAGTATGTTTTAGGAGGTGGCTGGTCAGGCAACATTATAAATGCAGGTTTTTACGGTGAGTGCAGTTGGTTTATCCCAAAATACAACGATCAACCTCAAACTATTATTTCAACAGTAGGAGGTAACTATACTTTTGGCAATTCCTTATTTCTGCAAGCCGAAGTTCTTTACAGCAGCAACTTGAAGAATTCGAGTAATTTCCTCAACTTTTATTACAATGATGGAAGCGTTAAAAACTTAAGCATGACAGAATGGACCTTATTAGTATCCACATCATACCCTTTTACTCCACTTTTAATCGCGTCATTTTCATTGATGAGCTTTCCATCGATGGACTCGTATTATTTTGGACCAAGTATAGACTATTCTTTAAGCGACAATTTATCACTCTCTGCAATAACCCAGGTTTTCACCGGCAACCCTGATGGGATGAATTTTAATAATTTCAATGGGTTTATAAGGTTGAAATGGAATTTTTGATGTGTTGATTTTTTAAAGCAACGGAACTTTCAAGTAACTCTCTGGATTTTCTTCCAGATATTTCTTCGTTGTATTTTAAATAAACCTCTTTCGATAAAGATAGTTCAATCGTCGGCCTGGACTATTTGGTATAAAAAATAAGAAGCCCTGACAAACAAAGACTTCTTATTCAAAAATTTCTACTCGTTAACCCATTTATTACAAGCGGCTGCTTAGATATTGGCTTCAACTTACACAAAAACAGCCTTTAATACGAAAATTTTTATTATTTATCTGCAAAATGTAGCCTCAAAGTTGCCATTTACAAAAGTTTCATCTTCAGAAAACGCATCGATACGTCCAGTAACTACATTACTCACTGAATCAATTGAAAGAATTTCAATCGCCCCATCACTTATAATATAGTTCATATTGCTTTCTCCGGCATAAATAGTAAGCGTTTGAGATTCCGAAGAACCAGAAAGATCAAACAATAGCGGATATACTCCAACTTTAGCATCAACCGAAAACATTACATTATCTTCTCCCCATTTAAAGTCATTACATATATCTTCACTTTCTGAAGCGTATAGATTAATTGATAATTTATTGCCGTAGAAACTGCTTACCTCAGCGATTCCAGATTTACAAGTCCAAGCTACACCTTCAACTTATCCCTGTAATACCTGATCGATAAATTCATATCCCCCTTTTTCTTCTTAATCTTTAGAACACTGAACAAATAGGATACACACCATAATAAGTAATGGTAATATTGTCTTTTTCGTTTTTATTAATTTAAGTTTTTATTGGAAAAATAAACGATACGGTAAAATTCAAAACATGTTTCTGAAATTCTGCAAAAAAAATCAAATTCTCGAATACTTACTCAAAAGAATCGCCCATCTGGTGCACATTTAGTTTACGTAACGCGTGCTCATTTTAATATTTCAACTTTCAACAAACCACTATTACCTTCATAATCTCTGGCACTTGAAAATAAATAATCTTCTGCATTTTCAACTATTAATTCCGCCACTACCACCAATACCGCAAGTCTGCGACTTGTGAGTTTAACAATTTTAACAAATTAATTTAACCTTTACCATGCCTTTACCACCAAAATAATCAATAGCACTGCTATACTTGTATTCATGTACTTCATTTACAAAGCCTTCAACAACTGGATTGTTATGTAAATATTCCAACTTATGGTCTATTATTACATTGTTATACAACTCTATTGGTTTATTGTGCTGTTGCCAAAACTGAAAACATGTATTATTGCCATTCTTTTTCGCGGCACGTTCAAACATCCACAATAAATATTCTCTTCTACTTTCAACAGGATTTTCTCTAATCGCTTCTATTATTGTTTTTGAAGTATATTTTTTAAATCCCTAAGTATATCATGCATTTGTTCTTTTCGCGTGCCTATAATAATATGCACATGACTCGTCATAATTATCCATGAATACACTATTAATCCTTTTTCTTTTTACAATGATTAATACTGTCTACTAAAATATCTTTATACAAAGGCCTGATAAATACATCTAGCCAGTATTCTGTGGCAAAAGAAATAAAAATATGGTTTTTCCTGATCATGAATTTTGTAGTTTCTGCTCATAACTTACTATCTTATTACAACAAGATAATAAAATTGATGTATTTGGTAAAACCACAAGTCGCAAACTTGCGGTAGAGAGGGTACAAACAATTATACTATTTAATTTTGCATTATTTTACCTTATATTTGTAAATATAATGCATTATCAAGCATAATAATGTTTAATCATGCTTAAAATAGGTGATAAAATAGCACAGCTAAGAAAAACCAAAAGCTGGTCGCAATCTGATTTGACAAAAGCTATTGAGGCTTCAAGGGAGACTATTGGTAAATATGAGCGTAACGAAATTGTACCTTTGGTAGAAGTAGCAAAAAAAAAATCGCAGATATTTTTGACGTTACCCTTGATTGTCTCGTAAATAATAAAACAAAGCCCTCTTTCGACAAGCAGACTATACAGCGACTTATGGATATTGAGACCTTAAGAGATACCGACAAAGGTCATTTATTTGCTTTAATTGATGCTTATCTTAGGGATGCTAAAACCAGATTAGCTTATGGTTCTTAAAATGTAAAATTATGGAAGCAGCAAATTTAAACATAAACTTACCGCTTAACTTTAACCAGGTTGTTGACCTTGTAAGGCAATTACCTTATAAAGAAAAACTTAAATTAAGCGAAGTATTGAAAAAAGAGACAAAGCAAAAAACGGACAACGATAACATATTGACCCTTTTTGCAAGTGAAAAAGTATTGGCCAAAGAGTGGCTGTTACCTGAAGAAGACGAAGCATGGAAAGATTTGTAAAAGGCGATATTGTTGTAATACCGTTCCCTTATTTTGATTTATCAAGCTCAAAAAAAAGGCCTGCAATGGTGCTGGCTAACTTGAAAGGCGACGATATTATTCTTTGCCAAATTACCAGCCAGTTTGTTAAAGATGATTACGCTATTGCTTTGAGCGATTCCGATTTTATAAAAGATTCTCTGAACAAACCCAGTAATATTAGACCAAACAGGTTGTTTACTGCAGAGAAAAGCATTATTACCCGTAAAATTGGAACTGTTAAACCCGAAGTGTTTGAAAAAGTTACCGATAAACTTTTTGAGATTATAAAACATTAAAAAAGCCCGACAAACTAATACAGAACTTTCTTGTTTTATTTCATTTTACCACCTGTTACACTTTAACCTCTTACATTGTAGCAAATGCTACTAAAAAAAAGCGCAGCAGATGCTACGCTTAGTTCATTATTTAGTTATTCTACGCTCATTA